>CAYNGJ010000001.1:0-414079 GCA_964396895.1 uncultured Hydrogenophaga sp.
AACACCGAAATATCATTCAAAATCAAGGAGTTATGAATATTTCAGGGACGACTAAGTAGTTGTACAGAAATACTGTTGAATTGCAGTGGTTGTGATCCTCTTTCTGGAATGGCAACTGCACTGCTACCACAGCCAATTACAACGAGAGATGATTCGCCATCTCCGACGATCTCTTCATGCCCTTGATGCCGATGCCCATGCAAGGCGATAAAGCAGCGTTCCTTTAATAGTCGTTTCTTCACACTGGATGCATCTGTTAGTAGTAATTCTGATGCAATTTCTGATTCGATAGAGTGCACCGGAACGAGATGATGGTGAAAAACTGCAATGCGCACAGCTTGAATCTCAGGATCTAACGCATTTACTTCTAAAAAGACATTGTCTAGTTGACTTTCGCCGATGTATCCGCGTTGGTCATCTTTGCAAATTAAAACAGCAGAATTAAATGTTGCAATAATGACTTTTACATCGCCAAACTGATGCGCACTCACTTCGTACAAGCGCTCAGGCTTGATGGGCAAGTCTATTCGACCCCGGGTTAATAGCGAATTCCGAAAGTGAATATATGGCACAAATGCCATGCTAGGGTCGGAGTCTCCCTGTTGTAGCCCCCAATTTACGTCGTGATTGCCCGGTGTAACGATCAATTCTGTTTCGACTCCGGCGTCTTTTAAAAAATTTAAAATTGCAGAAATAGACTTTCTAGCCAAATCAAATTCGGCGGTGGTTCCACGTTGAGTCAAGTCCCCGCTGATTACAAGCAGTTTTGGATTTAATTGTTCTTTAGTAATGGCTTTGCCAATAAACTTCTCGAGACTGGGTTTGTCGTCTAATGGTAAATTATCCTTCGCAGATGGCAAGTTTGAAAAGAAGTGTGCCTGCCCGTAATGTGTGTCGGAGATATGTAGGATTTCAAAACTTTGACCAGTTGGGGATGTTGTCGCTGCGTCGTTAACAACCTTTTCTTGAGAGAGGCGACAAGGTGTTGCGGCAACATAAGCTTGAAACAAAGGGTCACGAAATGAATATACTTTTTCATTAACTTTTTTAAGTGGCTCTCCAAAATTTGCCTTCTGCAAATCCGTCACATAATATGAAACGTTTGTAACGCCTTGACCCTCAGCAATTGGATAGGCCAGTGAGGTATGAGTGTTTGGTCGACACGTTCTTGCAAATGCGCGGAGAACGATTTCCCTTTGAGCTGAATTTCCAATTGATTTTAAATATTGATTTTCTAGTGCTGAATCAGTTTTTTTTGCGGCAATTTCAGTTAGCGCATCGTGGAGATCTTGACTGGAAACGGTCTTTCTCTTAGCTCTAAAAGCTTGTAGGAGGGACTCTCTGCCAATTAAATGCAAAAGATAGGGTTGGCCGGCAACAAGACGAATCAATTCTGTTTTAGCCTCCTCGTGATAAAGAATCTCGTTCTTGATGAGTTCTTCTGCAGTCGCAACAACTCGGAGTAGCTCGGCTGGTTCCATTGTTTTTACTGGCAATTTCCCAGTATCCAATTGGCGATCAATCGACTTGTGATCACGAACCAATTCGCGCTCGGTTGTGGCAATTCCCGTAATTGCGAATATTACTCCTTTAGGGGCGGCTTTTAGAAGAGATGAGAAGCCGTCGTGATGCTGGATTAATTCGAATTCGTCAATAAATATTAGTAATCCATCTTCTGCTGTTTCGGCAATTGCGACGGCACGTTTCCAGAAATCAGCAACTAATTTCGCATCAAGTTGCTGACCCATGGTATAGCTTGAGACAGCGCCGAATTTATGAAAAATTTCACTATACTTTTCGAATCCTTCATGATCGATCATCAGTCTATAAAGCAACTGATTGATGTTTGTGACTGACGCATCTCTTGTTAAAAAACATGTGGCAAAAGAGAACTTCATGTCCTTTAAGGGCGAATCAATCTCTTCAAGTAGTTCCGAGTTTCCCTTGGCAATTATTTCAAGTTGTTTGGCTAAAGAAGATTTTCCGATGCCGCGTGGTCCATATATAAAAATGTGATCTTTGCCTGCTAGTAATTCTGCACCTGCCTCGAGTTCTATTCGCCGTCCTGCAAAACGTTTTGGGTCTGAAATTTCCTTCGCAGGTTGAAAGGCTGTCAATATATTCCGATGTTCAATGCTCAAAATTATTCCCTGTATTAAAACCAGCAATCATTCAAGTTGGAAGTGGCGGGGAGATTTCCCGAGCCTTTACTTCCCCCAAGAATCCTTCAACCCCACCGCCAAGTTAAACACCGGCTTGCCCGCCGCATGGTCCACCCGGTCCGCCACAAAATACCCATGCCGCTCAAACTGAAACTTCTGGTCGGGCTGGGCGTTGGCCAGTGACGGCTCAACAATCGCAGTCACCACCTTCAGGCTGTTGGGGTTCAGGCTTTCCAGAAAGTCTTTCCCGCCCGCGTCGGGCTGGGCGTCCACAAACAGGCGGTCGTACATGCGCACTTCGGCGCTCACGCCGTCGGCCACGCCCACCCAGGTGATGGCGGCTTTCACCTTCACGCTGTCGGCGCCGGGGGTGCCGCTTTTGGTGTCGGGCACCACGGTGGCCAGCACTTGCGTGATGGTGCCGTTGGCATCTTTGGTGCAGCCGGTGCACTCAATGACATGGCCGCCCTTCAGGCGCACGGTGTTGCCGGGAAGCAATTGGCCATCCGCCCCTGGCCGGGGCGGATAAAGCCGCTTGTAGCCCTTGGGGGGCACTTCTTCAAAGTCTTCGCGCTCAATCCACACTTCTTTGCCTATTGAAAAGTGGCGCACGGGGTTTTCTGCGCCCTCAACAGGGTGGGGCAGGGCGGGCAGGGTGCAGGGGTCCAGGTAGGCTGCGCCGCCTTGGGCTGCAAACACCTCGTCCCAGTTGGTCAGCACCAGTTTCACGGGGTTCAGCACGGCCATGCCACGGTGGGCTTTCAGCTCCAGGTCTTCGCGCAGGCAGCCTTCCAGGGTGCTGTAGTCAATCCAGCTGTCGCTTTTGGTCACGCCAATGCGCTCGGCAAAGGCTTGCAGTGCGGCAGGGGTGTAGCCCCGGCGGCGCAGGCCGACGATGGTGGGCATGCGGGGGTCGTCCCAGCCGTTGACCTTACCTTCGTTCACCAGCGCGGCCAGCTTGCGTTTGCTGGTGACCACATAGGTCAGGTTCAGCCGGGCAAATTCGTACTGTTTGGGGGCGGGGGCGGCCAGCAGGCCACCCTCGCACAGCCGGTCCATCAGCCAGTCGTAAAACGGGCGTTGGTCTTCAAACTCCAGCGTGCAAATGCTGTGGGTAATTTGCTCCAGCGCGTCCTCAATGGGGTGCGCAAAGGTGTACATGGGGTAAATGCACCATGTGTCGCCCGTGTTGTGGTGCGTGGCACGGCGGATGCGGTAAATGGCCGGATCCCGCATGTTGATGTTGGGGCTGGCCATGTCGATTTTGGCGCGTAAAACCATAGCGCCATCGGCATATTCACCGTGTCGCATGGCCCTGAAAACCTTCAAATTTTCTTCGGGCGTGCGTGTGCGAAAGGGGCTGTCCACACCGGGCTTGCCAAAGTCGCCTCGGTTGGCGCGCATGTCTTCGGGGCTTTGCTCGTCCACGTAGGCGTGGCCGGCTTCAATCAGGTGTTCCGCCGCGCGGTACATGAAGTCGAAGTAGTCGCTGGCCTGGAACAAATGGTTCTGGCCGTTGGCTTCCCAGCCAAAGCCCAGCCACTGCACGGCATCCAGAATGCTGTTGACGTATTCGGTGTCTTCTTTTTCGGGGTTGGTGTCGTCAAAGCGCATGTGGCACACGCCGCCGTAGTCGCGTGCCAGGCCGAAGTTCAGGCAAATGCTTTTGGCGTGGCCCACGTGCAGGTAGCCGTTGGGCTCGGGCGGGAAGCGGGTGCGAATTTTGGCTGGGTCCAGCGGGCCTGCGGCGTGGTGGGCGGCGTCTCCCGGGGTGCCTGCCCAGCGGCGCTGGGCGTAGGTGCCCTGGGCCAGGTCTTTTTCAATGATCTGGCGCAAAAAGTTGCTGACTTTGGCGGCGTCGTCACCTGGGCTCTCGGCCGCGCCAGCTGGGTGGCCGACACCGGGGTTGACGGGGGGGGCTTTGGGGGTGGGAGAATTCATGTTCGGATTCTATGAGAGGCCCCCCGCCAGCCTCCTGTTCCACAGGCTTTTCAACATGCAGCACGACGCCCCCGACACCATTGCCACCCACGAGTCCACCCATTGGCTGGACACCAAGGTGGGCGACGTGTTTGCCCCCCATGTGCAGGTTCAGTTGTCTTGGTCTGACATCGAGGTGGCCGTTCGCCGTGGTGCCATCCTGCCACACGAGGCCCATGCCCTGTGGGCCGAGTGGGCCGACCCCGGCAACCCCCGTCGCGTGCACCGCCGACACAACGCACCAACCCCGGCGCAGCGGGTGGAGCGCGCCCGGTTCTCGTTCTCGCATGTGCTGTATTACTTTGGTGGGTTGCTGACCATTGGTGCCATGTCGCTGTTCATGACGCTGGGCTGGGAGGTGCTGGGCCCCTGGGGCAGTGCGGCGCTGGCGGCGGGCTACCTGGCGCTGGCCTGGAAGGTGGCCAGCCACCTCAAAGCGCGGGCGCTGCCCATCCCTGCGGGCATTCTGGCCACGCTGGCGGTGTGCCTGGTGCCCTTGCTGGTCTGGAGTGTGCAGGTGGGCTTGGGCCTGTGGCCAGAGGGGGGCAGCGAGCACTTTGGCTCTTTTCACCAGCGCATTGACTGGCGTTGGCTGATGCTGGAGCTGTCCACCCTGGCCGCGGCCGTGACCATGCTCAGGCTCATGAAGCTGCCCTTCATGGTCATGCCGGTGGCGGTGACGCTGTGGTACCTGAACATGGACGTGGCCCACCTGCTCATGCAAAAGGACGGTTTTGACTGGGCGTTCACCCGCGATGTGTCGCTGGTGTTTGGCCTGGCCACCTGTGCCCTGGCCGTGTGGGTGGACTTGCGCACCCGCCTGGCCACCCAGGCCGACGACCGGCAGGACTTTGCCTTTTGGCTGTACGTGCTGGGCACACTCATGTTCTGGGCTGGCCTGAGCCTGCGCGAGAGCGACTCTGAGTGGAGCAAGCTGGCCTACGCCGCCATCAACGTGGTGCTGGTGTTTTGGGGCGCGGCCATCGGGCGGCGGGTGTTCACGGTGTTTGGCGGTTTGGGCGTGGCCATTTACCTGGGCCACCTGTCGTCCCGCGTGTTTCAGGATTCGCTGGGTTTCACTTTTGCGCTGACCCTGCTGGGCTTGGGTGTGGTGGCGCTGGGCGTGTGGTGGCAGCGCCACGAGCAGGCCATCCATGCGCGCCTGGCGCAGTGGCTGCCTGCGGTGCTGAAACCGCTGGGCCCTTCGGTTCACCCACTGGCATGACCACACAGGCCGTTGGGGTGGTGGGTGCTGCTGGCGTGCGCATGCCGCTGATTGACGCGCTCAAGGCGGTGGCTTCGCAAATGATCGTGTTGCACCACCTGGCGTTCTATGGACCGCTGAGCGATGGAACACACCAACTGCTGCCCTGGTTGGTCACCTGGTTCAGCCAGGATGCCCGCATGGCGGTGCAGGTGTTTCTGGTGATCGGTGGGTATTTGGCGGTTCGCTCGCTGGCCCCGCACGGTGTGCTGTTGGCGCACAAGCTGGTGCCCTTGCTGCGTCAGCGCTACCGAAGCATTGCCCTGCCCTACCTGGTGGCGTTGGTGCTGGCCATGCTGTGCACGGAGCTGGCCCGGGTGTGGATGGAGCACCCCTCGGTGTCCGCGCCTCCCACGCTGTGGCAGGTGGCGGCCCATGTGTTGCTGCTGCAAAGTTTGCTGGACATGGAGTCGCTGTCGGCAGGGGTCTGGTACGTGGCCATTGACTTTCAGCTCTACGCCCTGTTGCTGGGGGTGTTATGGTTGGCTCGGCGGGTGTCGGCTTGGGGTGCCTCGGGTGGGGTGAAGGCGGCGGTGGTGGCCGGGCGATCGCCAGGCTGGCGCTTTTCTTGGCCGGGCCTGGTGCTGGTGGGTGGGTTGGCGGCGGGGTCGCTGTTTCGCTTCAACATCGACCCGGAATGGGACAGCTGGGCCACCTACTTTTTCGGGGCTTATGCGCTGGGGGCCTTCAGTTTCTGGGCCAACCAGCTGGGCGGTGGCCGATGGCGGGGGCTGTTTCTGGTGACCATGGCCGCACTGACGGTGGTGTCGCTGCTGTTTGACTTCCGGGAGCGCATTGCCCTGGCGCTGGCGGTGGCCTTGCTGCTGGGCGTGGCGCAGGGGCGGGGTTGGCTGTACCGCTGGCCCGACAGTCCCTTGCTCACGTGGTTGGGGAAAATTTCTTACTCTGTGTTCCTGCTCAATTTCCCGGTGGCGCTGGTGGTCAATGCGGTGTTCACTCGGTTCCTGCCCGCCGATCCCTGGGTGCAAACCGGTGGCGTGCTGTTGGCGTGGGCTGCGTGTGTGTGGGCGGGCGCACTGTTTCACCGCTGGGTGGAGGCCCCTTTGCGCCGCTGGCCACCCGGCGGCGCGGCCACGCCCGCCCGGTGACCGCTGCGCATTGACAAGGCCCACACCCCACCGCCGGGCAGTGGGTGTGCCGGTTACGTTTGGCAACGGTTGGGGTTGGCCGTTTGGCTCCCCAAGGGCCGTTTGCGCTTGAAATGGCGGCCTGGGGTTGATGCCCCCCATTTCAGGAGATTGCCATGAACCTTTCACCCGGGCTGTTGGTGGCCAACAGCCAGACCCCTCACACCCAACCGTTGACCGACGCGACCGTGCCCACCACCCGTGGGCGCAACTGGTGGCTGGCCGCTGGCTTGGCGCTGCTGGCCTGGGCTGGCAGCGCCGCTTGGCGGCCTGCACAGGCGGGTGATGTGGTGTGGTCCATTGGGGTGCACGCCCCTGGCGCGGTGGTGCAGGTGGCCAGCGCCCCACCGCCCATGGTGGTGGTGCGGCAACCGGTGTACGCGGTGGCACCCCCTGTGGTGGTGTATCAACCCCAGTACACCCCGGCACCGCCACCGCGCCACCACGGCTGGCACGGGCACCGCCGCCATTGGAACGAGCACCACAGCGGTTGGCGCGATGACCGCGGCGGACGCTCCTCAGGCCACCGACAGCCCCAGTACCAATACCAGGGCCAGGACCCGTACCAGAGCCAATACCCGTACCAGAGCCAATACCCGTACCAGAGCCAATACCCGTACCAGGGCCACCAGCGGGGCTGGGATCGGCACCGTTGAAGCGTGAACGGGGGTGGGTGGCGGGGTGCCACTCATCCCTGTGGGGGGGCATTTCGGGGGGCGCTGGCGGCGGTTCGTCGCATGGGGGATGCGCCCCAGGCCAGGGGTCAAGACACTGGCGGCACTGTTTCACTTCTGACCGGTGCCCACCATGTCCACACCCCCACTCACCCCCGTTGTCTCTTTTGTTGTTACCCCCGTTTTTCCTTCTGTTGTTGCTGGTCTTGGCCCTGTTGGCCGGGTGGTGCCGCTGCCCGCCCGGGGCTGGCTGCCCAGCCTGACTTGGCGAGCGGTGGCCATGGCGGTGGCGCTGGCCGCCGCGTGGCCTGCCCAGGCCCTGACCGACGCGCAGTTCACCCCCGCGTATGCCCTGTTTGAGCGCGCCACCGGTGGCGACGCCCGTGCGACCGAGCCCGCCGCGCAGGCCTTTGGCCAGCTGCTGAAGGCCGAGCCCACCCACCCCGTGCTGCTGGCATACAGCGGGGCATCCACCGCCATGCTGGCCACCACCACCTGGCTGCCCTGGAAAAAAATGGCCCACGCCGAAGACGGCCTGGCCCAGCTCGACAAGGCGCTGGCCTTGCTCACACCCGCGCACCAAGCCCCCCTGCTGCGCGGCACGCCCGCTGAGCTGGAAGTGAAGCTGGTGGCGGCCAACACCTTTCTGGCCGTGCCCGGTTTCATGAACCGCCGCGACCGGGGCGAGCGCCTGTTGAAAGACGTGCAGTCCAGCCCGCTGCTGGGTGGCGCACCCGCCGACTTCCGCACGGCGGTGGACAAAGCCGTGGCCAAGGCGGGTCTGGCAGGGGGGGCGAAATGAGCGCCGTGCAGCCTCCGGTGGTCGCCCTGCACGGCGTCCACAAAACCTACCGTCTGGGCGAGCACACCATTGCCGCCTTGCAAGGGGTGGACCTGAGCGTGTCGCGTGGCGAGTTGCTGGCCCTGACCGGCCCGTCGGGCAGCGGCAAAAGCACCATCCTCAACCTGTGCGGGCTGATTGACACGCCTGACAGCGGCGACATCGTGCTCAACGGCCAACGCATCAATGGGCTGAGTGAGGACCAGCTGACCCTGTTGCGCCGCGATGCCATGGGCTTTGTGTTCCAGAGCTTCAACCTGGTCCCCGTCATGACCGTGGCTGAGAACGTGGACTACCCGCTGTTTTTGGCGGGCGTGCCCGGCCCCGAGCGGCGCGAGCGCGTGGCCGCCCAACTGGCCGCTGTGGGCCTGAGCGAGCATGCCCACCACCGCCCCGACGCCCTCAGCGGCGGCCAGCGCCAGCGTGTGGCCATTGCCCGCGCCCTGGTCAAACACCCCAAGCTGGTGATTGCCGACGAGCCCACCGCCAGTCTGGACTCGCACACCGCCAGCCAGGTGCTGGACCTGATGCGCGAGCGCGGCCACGCCCAAGGCGCGGCGTTTGTCATTGCCACCCACGACAGCCGCCTGACGGCCCGCTGCGACCGTGTGGTGGCCCTGCTCGACGGGAGAATCCAATGAGCCACCCCACCCCACCCACCCAGCACACCCGGCACCACTCAGCCACCGCCATTCGCGAATGGGGCCTGTGGCTGCGCTTTGCGATGCACAACACCTTGCGCAACCGTCGGCGCTCGGCCGTGACCGTGACCATTGCGGCGCTGGGCACCGCCGCCATTCTGTTGGCCGGGGGTTTTGCGCTGTTCACCTACGAGGCCCTGGCCCAGGCGGCGGCGCGCGACACCGGCCACCTGGTGCTGGGCACGCCCGCCAGCTTCACCACCGACGAAGACGTGCCCCTGCAACACGGCCTGAGCGACGTCGCCAACCTGCGCCAGCAACTGCTGGCCGACCCCGCGGTGCGCCAGGTGTTGCCCAAGGTGGTGTTCAGCGGCCTCATCAGCAACGGCGACAAATCCACCGTGATGATGGCCGTGGGTGTGGACCCCGACAACGAGTTCGCCGTGAAAGGCCCGTTTTTGACCATGACCGGCGGGCAGGTGCTGGCCTCTGATTCGGGCGAGCCGGAGGTCATGCTGGGCGACGCGCTGGCCCGCAGCCTCAAGGCCACGCCGGGCAGCAGCCTGACGCTGCTGGCCAGCACCACCGAAGGGGCCATGAACGCCATGGACGTGCGGGTGAAAGGCGTGTTCAGCACCGGCGTGCCCGACATGGACAAGCGGCTGGTGTACACCAGCGTGGCCTTGGCCCAGCGCCTGCTGGTGACGGACCGCGTGAGCAGCCTGGGCGTGTTCCTGGACCGCATGGCGTCCACCCCGCCTGCCCAGGCGCGGTTGGCGGCCCAGTTTCCCGCACTGGAGGTTCAAAACTGGGCGCAGCAGGCCTTTTTCTACCAAGCGGTGAAGGGGCTGTACAACCGCATCTTCGGGGCACTGGGGCTCATCATTGCCGTCATCGTGGTGTTTGTGGTGACCAACGCCATGGCCATGGCCATCATCGAGCGCACCCGCGAAATCGGCACCCTGCGGGCGCTGGGCACGCTGCCAGGCCAACTGCTGCGCAGTCTGGGGATGGAGGGCATGCTGCTGGGTGGCGTGGGCGCGCTGCTGGGGGCGGCGCTGTCGCTGGGCGTGTCGCTGCTGCTGTACGTGGTGCCCATAGAGATGCCACCACCCCCCGGCCGCTCGGTGGGCTACCCGCTGAACATCGCCATCGATCCCACGCTGTACCTGGCCACGCTGCTGGCCATGGTCGCCCTGACCACCCTGGCCAGCGTCGCTGTGGCCCGCCACACCGTGCACAAGCCAGTGGTGGACGCACTGGCCCACACCTGAAGGACACCCCGCCATGAAACACCTGTTTGCCCTCGCGTTGGCCGCACTGGCCAGCCTGGCCCACGCCCAACCCCCTGCGCCCAACGTGGCCACCCTGCTCAAAGACGCCGACCGCTACCGCATGGGCGTGGCTGGTTCGGCCCAAGGCACAGACAACCTGCAGGTGGACACGCTGGTGCAAACCCACCGCCCCGACGGCACGCCCGACAAGGAACGCCGCTACACGGTGTTCGCGCAAGCGGGACGTCAGACGCTGGTGCTCATGCAAAGCCCGGCCGAAAAAGGCCAGAAGGTGCTGATGCTGGGCGACGACTTTTGGCTGCTCATGCCCGGCAGCCAGCGCCCGCTGCGCATCACGCCCATGCAAAAGCTGCTGGGCGATGCCAGCACCGGCGACATCGCCACCCTGAGCTGGAGCGGCGACTACACCGCCACCTTGGCAGGGGAGGAACCCTGCTGGCCCGCCGCCGAGGTGCCCGTGGCGCCGGTTGAAGTTAAAAAACCAATAAAAAGTGCCTCTGGCGCTTATGTATATTCAATTATGTGCTATCGATTGGAGTTGGTGGCCAGCCGCAAGGGGGTGACTTACCAGCGCATGACGCTGTGGCTGGGCACGCAGCGCCACGAGCCGGTGCGGGCCGATTTGTACGTGCAGTCCGACAAACTGGCCAAGCAGGCGCGCTTTGTGGTGGACAAGGCCGGGCAGGTCTCCGACATGGTGCTGACCGACCAGCTCGGCAACCAGCGCCAGACCCGCGTGACCTACCTCAGTCGGCAGCCGCGCACCGTGCCCCCTGAGTGGCTCAACCCCATGTTTCTGGCCCGCAACCCCAGCCTGGAGTGAACATGGCACCCCTTCATCACTGCGCCACCTGGCTGGCCACCGCGTCTGCATTGGGGGCGCTGTGCGCGGGCAGCGTGCAGGCGCAAGACCTGTCGGGCCAGCTGCGCAGCACCTGGGCGGGTCGCCAGGCAGCCAGCGCAGGGCCGCTGGCGCAGGCCAACGCGCTGGCGCCAGGTTTGGCCCCGGCACAGGCCTCTGCGGCCACCGTGCAGGCCGAGTGGCAGGCCACCGGTCGACTGGGCGGTGCAGACGGTGTGCACCTGCACACCAGCGTCACCCTGCAAGCCCAACGCCCCGAGGGTGGTCCGGGCCAGACCCAAGGCTGGGTGAACGAGGCGGTGGCCTCCGGCGCCGCCGGGCCGTGGCAGTGGAGCGTGGGCAAACAGGTGGTGAGCTGGGACGTGGGCTATGCCTTTCGGCCCAACGATCTGGTGCAGCAAGAGGCCCGCCGCACGCTGGTGCCCGCCACGCTGCAAGGCCGCCCGCTGCTGATGGCCGAGCACTTCAGTGCCGACACCGCCTGGAGCCTGGTGGCGGTCAATCCCACCCACGGGCGCAGCGCCACCGGCGCCGAGGAACCCGCCCTGGCCGCCCGCGTGTACCGCCGCGCAGGCGAGGTGGACTGGCACGGCTTTGCCCGCTGGGGCATCCGCACGGCGGGCAGCGCGGGGGTGGCCGCGTCGTGGGTGGCCAGCGACGCGCTGGAGCTGCACGCCTCCGTGCGGCACATGGCCCACTTCGACACCCTGGCCAGCGCCAGCACGGCGTCTGCTGCACCACCGGGCACGGCCCTGCTGGCCAACAACCCGTGGCAACCTGCGCTGGGCGCAAGTGCCACCCAGGCGCTGGTGGGCGGCACCTGGACCAACGAGCACCAGGTCAGCCTGCTGGCCGAGGCCTGGTACGACGGCACGGCGCTCTCGCCCGCCCAATGGAGGCAGTGGACGGCCCGCAACCGGGGCCTGCCCACCTGGCGCGCGCTGGGCGTGCCAGCCACGGCGGTGGCGGGCAATTTGGCGTGGCAGGCCAGTGCGTTCAATGCCAACAGCGCCTCGGCCAACCTGCACCGCCAGAACCTGTTTGCCCGCTTGAGCTGGACGCAGGGGGCCTGGCAACCCGCACTGGACGTGCTGTGGCACCCCGCCGACGGTGGCCGCCTGTGGACCGCCAGCCTGACGTGGCAAGGCGACCGTGTGAAGCTGGAAGCGGGGTGGCGCACCAGTGGCGGCCCCGCCAGCGCGGTGGTGCGCCAACTGCCGGTGCAACGCCAGGGGTATGTGATGGGGGCCTGGGCTTTTTGAGCACTCACCCACCCACACCACACCAACCCACCCACGCCAAGGCTTTTGGCCTGCCCGCGTGCCAAGTGCGCCCAAGCCCACTACCATGGCCCGTTACACACCCGCCACACCTGCCTCACCTGCCTCATCCGCCCAATGGAGCCACCCATGAGCCTTGTTGCACCCACACCGCTGTCCGACTTTTCCGTCACCCGCAAGTGGCCCGCAGTCCACCCCGAGCGCTTGCAGCTGTACTCGCTGCCCACACCCAATGGGGTGAAGGTGTCCATTGCGCTGGAGGAAACGGGCGTGCCTTACGAGGCGCACGCGGTGAGCTTCGAGACCCAAGACCAGTTTTCGCCCGAGTTTGTCGGCACCTTCCCCAATAACAAGATTCCGGCCATCCTGGACCCCGATGGCCCTGGCGGCAAGCCGCTGGCGCTGTTCGAGTCGGGCGCCATCCTGCTTTACCTGGCCGACAAAACCGGTCGCCTGCTGCCGCAAGACCCTGCTGCCCGGTACGAAACCCTGCAATGGCTGATGTTCCAGATGGGCGGCGTGGGCCCCATGTTTGGTCAGGTGGGGTTTTTCCACTTTTTTGCGGGCAAAGCCTACGAAGACAAACGCCCCCGTGACCGCTACGTGGCCGAGGCGGCGCGGTTGCTGGGGGTGCTGGAGCAGCGCCTGTCCGGGCGCGAGTGGGTGATGGGCCCCGACTACACGGTGGCCGACATCGCCATTTTTCCGTGGGTGCGCAACCTCATCGTGCGCTATGACGCGGGTGATCTGGTGGGCTGGCACCAGTTTCCCCAGGTGGCCCGTGCGCTGGCCGCCTTTGTGGCCAGGCCAGCGGTGCAGCGCGGGCTGCTGGTGCCCGCCAAGGCCTGACCCGGCGGCCGGGGCGGCGCGCACCGGTCGGGCTGGAAAGGTTTGTGCATGTTGCGGTGCGGTCAGCGGGCCCCCGGTTGGGCGTGGTGCGCGTGTCCCGCCAGGGTGCGAAGCAGGGCGGGGGTGATGTGGTGGGCCGACATGACTTGCCCGCCGCGCTGCTGGGCAAAGTGCTGGGCATCGTCCTCGCGGGCGAACGCGGGCAGGTTGCCGGCCCGCATGGGGCCCAAGGCGTTGGAGCCATTCACGTAAAAGGCCTGCTGTGCGGGCCACCAGCGGTCGGTGGAACTGTCCTTGACGTACTGCGCCACGATTTGCCCGACCGAGCGCCCCGCCGCGTAACGCTCCACGGCGCCCAGGTAGGTGAACATCGACACGGGGGAGTCAAAAAACTGCGTGGCCCCGTCCTCAAACACCACTTGGGCGGCCCATTGCGGTGAGCGGGCTGGGAACATGCCACACACCGGGCAACGGGCATCGGCCGGAATGGGGCGGGGGTCGTGCAGGCCCACACCCCAAGCCGGGTCGTAGCGGGTGGGTGGGGCCACCACACACACGTCGCTCAACTCGGTGGGCGGGACAACGGCAGGCCAGCCTTGGCCCCACTGGGCCGCCATGAGCGCCACGGCGGCGGCGGTGACCAGTGTGGCCCCCACCAGCCAGTGTTTGCGTGGCGACCAGTGGGCCATGGCGCTCACATGCGGGTGTCGTGCAGGGCGCCGCCGCTCAGGTCCACCATGTCGGGCTTGACCTCGCCAAAGCGCATCAACTGGCCACCCCATTTCGCGATGAAGGCCTGGGCGTCTGCCTCCTGGGAAAAGCTGCCGATGGTGGGGCCCATGGAGCCGTGGCGTTTGCCCCCCAGCACGTAGAAGCCCACCTTGGCATCCATCCAGTGGCCTCGGGGGTTGTCCCAGTCGGCTTTGCCCATGTCTTGCACATAGACCATCAGCACCTGGCGCACCTGTTCGGGCCGCAGCAGGGTGCTGAACATTTCCACCGTGTCGCACAGGAAGACGGGGCCAGGCGCCCCGGCGTAGTGAATCTGCGCCTTGGGTCCGGGGAAGTCGGCCAGCAGCATGCCGTCCAGCTCGCAGCTGGTCGCACGGTCGATTTCCACGGGCGCCAGGGTCTGGCTGGTGGTCGCGGTGTCGCCGCAGCCCGCCAGTGCGGCCACCCCGCCGACGGCCAGCAGCGCGGTGAAGCCACACAGCAGGCGGCGGTGGTGGTTGGTGTGGCCGGGGGAGGGCGTGCCTCGTCGGCAGGCGCAAGGGGTGGTCATGGTTTGAATCTCCAGTGGGCCAGAGCCAGGGGCACGACAATCCAGGCCAGCATGACACCGCCCATCACCACCGGGCTGCCCAGTGACAAGGGAACGATGCTGGTCAGGCCGTAGAGCGTGCGCACGTCGTCCAGCGAAAAAATGTTCAGGATGCGAAACACGTCGGCGGGGTTGAGCAGCAGCAGCCAGGCGAACACGTCGCCCCCCATGCGCCCCCCGGTGCCCACCAGGATGCCCAGCAGCACCAGATCGAACACCAGCACAAACAAAAACCAAGTGGCAATGGCCAGACCCGATGCGCGCGTGCGGTCACGCGCCACCACCGACACCAGCACAGCCAGGCTCAGGAACGCCAGCCCCAGCAGCACCGAGCTCAGCATGAACCCGACATAGTGAAACAGGCCGTTCCAACTGAGTTGGCTGACCAGCAGCACGGCCACCAGACCAAACCCGGCCAGCGTGGACAGGGCGAGTGCGGCGGCCAGTCCCAGGTACTTGCCCAGCAGCAGCTCCAGGCGGGTGATGGGCAGGGACAGCAGCAGGTCCAGCGAGCCCCGCTCGCGCTCGCCCACAATGGCGTCAAACCCCAGCAGCAGCGCAATGAGCGGGATCAGGTAGATGACCAGGCTCACCAGGCTGGCAATGGTGAACTCGATGGAGCGAAACCCCACCGTGCCTTGCTGGGCGCCGCCAAAGTAGGCAATGACCAGTGAGAACACCGTGAACACGAGCGCCACGGCCAGCACCCAGCGGTTGCGCATGCGGTCGCGAAATTCTTTGGCCGCGATGGTGAAAATTTGGGTCGGTTCCATGGGGTCCCTTCAATCTGAGAAGCCAAAGAACACGTCTTCCAGCGACGGCTCCAGCAGGGTCAGGTCTTGCACCTGTGCGCCCAAGGGGCTGATGGCCGCCAACACAGCCATCTTCTGCTCGCGGGGGCAGCGCAGCCGCAGGCCGGTGGCCGTGGTTTCAGCTGCCAGGCCGATGGACTTGGCAAGGGCCTGGGCCACGAGTGGGACATGGGCGGCTGCAACCTGCAACTCCAACACCAGGGGCATGCGGGTTTGCTCGCGCAGCGCCTGTACGCTGCCCACGGCCTGCAACTGGCCCGCCGCCATGATGGCCAGGCGGTCCACCCGCTCTTGCAGCTCGGCCAGGATGTGCGAGGTGATGACCACGGTCACGCCCTCGGCCTGCAGCGTGCGCAACGTGGCATAGAAGTCGCGAATGGCCTGAGGGTCCAGCCCGTTGGTGGGTTCGTCCAAAAACAGCACCTGCGGCGCACCCAGCAAGGCCTGTGCAAAGCCCAGGCGCTGGCGCATGCCCTTGGAGTACTCGCGCACGGGCCGTGTGCCTGCATGGGCCAGACCCACCCGATCCAGAATGGGCTGGCACTGGGCCACGGGCGCGTGCTTGAGGCGGGCAAAGAAGCGCAGGGTCTCCAGGCCGCTGAGGTTGTCGTAGAGCACCACGTTTTCGGGCAGGTAACCCAGGTGGCGGCGGGCGGCCCGAAAGCCACTGCCACTGACCGAGGCGCCACCCACCAAGATGTCACCGCTGGTGGCGGGTACCAGGCCCAGCATCATCTTGAACAACGTGCTTTTGCCCGCGCCGTTGTGCCCGATGAGACCGAAGATCTCGCCGCGCGCAATGGACAGGTCCACGCCGTCCACCGCGTGCAGCGCACCGTAGTGCTTACTCACACCGCGCAGCGACACGGCCAGGCCGTCTTCAGCGGGGGAAATGTTTGCCACGCCACTCACTCCATTCTTTGTGTGTCGGTTGCATGCGCGGCTGGGGGTCCACCACCGAGGGCACGCGCAGCACCGGAAATTGCTGGCCCACCAGGCGCAGCGCCTGCACCGCTGGGCTGGCCAGCAGCAGTTTCATGCTGGGGTAGCGCCAGGTCAGGCGGTCCACCATGTCGTTGGCTTCGTAGGGCACATCGCCCCGGCCGTTGCCGTCGCGGTCCCAGCCCAGGTAGTTGCTCCAGTGGTTGCCACTTTGCACGCCCCAGCGCTCGTCGCGGGCGCCCACGTAGCGCACCTGCTCGCGGTTGCCGATGAAGTCGTTGCCCTCGACCACGTTGCGGGTAGAGCCTGCGGCCAGGTGGACACCCACCACGTTGTCCACCACCAGGTTGTTTCTGAGGGTGGCGTATTCCACGTCGTAAATGAAGAAACCGCGGCTGTTGCCCGCCACCACGTTGTGCTCGATCACGGAGTCTTGCAGTGTGCGCAGCATGATGCCGTGGTCGGAGTTGCCCCAGGCCCGGTTGTTGCGCACCACCTGGTCGCGCACTTCCATCAGTGCCAGTCCGCCACGGTTGTAGTAGGTGTCGTTGTCCTCCCACAGGTTGCGGTAGGAGTTCATGTAGTGCGTGCCGTAGCGGCTGTGGTGCAGCTTGTTGCCCCGAAAGATGGCATCGTGCGAGACGTCCACATACAGGGCGTCGCGCACAAAACCAATGTGGTTGTTCAGGATGCGCGCGCCTGTGGTGTTGTACAGCTGTACCCCGTTGCCGCGCTGCGAGGAGTTGTATTCGCGCTTGCCCACAATCAGGTTGGACTCGATGAGCACGTCGTTGGCTTTTTCTATCCACAGCCCGAACAGGTTGTAGACCAAGTCACAGTTGCGCACCACTGCCCGGTGGGCGCCGGGGTAGAGGTAAATGCCGGCGTTTTGGTCGTTCAGGCTGTCACCCGAGTCACGGACGATCAGGCCTTCCAGCGTCACGTCGGGTGCGGTGACGCGGATGGTGTCGCCCTGGAAGCCGCCGCTGAGCGTGGGCCGGTCCACGCCGCGCAGGGTGAGCGGCTTGTCAATGACCAGATTGACCCGGTAGCTGCCCCGGGCTACTTCAATGGTGTCACCAGGGGCAGCACGCTGCACCGCTGCACGGAGGTCGTCGCCAGGGCGCACGGTGACGGTGGCTGCGAACGACGGGGCAATCCACCCGCACACACACAAAATCCAGACCCATAAGTGCCCCCTCATGCCGACAGCCATCCCATGGCCTTGAGCGCGAGGAACAACGTGGCACCGATCAGCAAATTTTTGAAACCCACGTAACTCAACATGTCCATCCAACCCGCTTCGCGGTAATGGTCCTGCCACCAGGGGCCGTCCTTGACGTAGCGCCGACCCGACATGCGGATCAGTACCTCGTACACGCTCCAACCAAACCACCACGCAATGATGGCACCGAACGACAACTGACCCATGCCCGCCATGACCCAGGCCACACTGGCGGCCAAGGCCAGTGAAAAACCGGCCACCTGCAACGCACGTTGCGAGGCCCAGCCTTCGGCGCTCCAGGGCCACAGATGGTCGCTCAGTTCCAGCCAAACCCAGTGCCAGCCCTTGCTGCCCACTTTGTGGGGAGGAAGCACAGGGGGCGTTGGCATACGGGGGTCTGGCCCTTGGGCCACGGCATCGCTGATGTGGGCGTGTGGTGTGCCACCCACCGCGTGGATGGGAATGAAGTAGCCGTCGCGCCCGATGGGGCTGATCTCCAGACCATCGCGCTCGCGGCGCTTGCGCTCCTTGGCCAGCGGCGGGCAGCCCTTGGTGTCGGTGTACAGCACCATACAGTCCAGGCAATGCAGGCATTCGCGGTGGTCGATGCGGCCGACGGCGTCAATGGCCTGGGCGCCGCAACCCACAGCGCAGGCTTTGCAGCTGTTGCAGTCTTGCTTGCGGCGCAGCCCGAACCAGCGGAACGTGCTGGGCATGGCCAAGGAGGCCCCCAAGGGGCACAGGTACTTGCAAAATGGCCGCTCTATGAAGATGGACAAACCCAGCAGCGCAGCCACAAACAGGCCATAAGGCCAAGGCCGGTTGGTGATGCCGACCAGGAATGTGGTTTTGAAGGGCTCCACTTCGGCCAGCTTTTCAGCCAACCCCATGGAAAACATGGACACCGCCAGCAGGCCGAAGAAGATGGCGTACTTCAGCCACTTCAACCGGTCGTGCCACACCTGGGGCACACCGCGCTGGTAGCGCTTGAACCCCACCACACGGGCAACTTTGTAGATGGCCTCGGACAGGGATCCGAACGGACACATCCAACCGCAGAACAGGCCGCGTCCGAACAGGAACACGGTGACGATGATGAAGATCCAGAACAGGAAAATGAACGGATCGGTCAGAAACAGCGACCACGTCCACTGGAACAGCAGTGCGTGAAACCAGGTGAGCACCTGCGTGATAGACGGTTGTGCCAGCACCCCAAAACCCACCAGAAAGATGCTGATGGCCCATGCCGTGTACTTGAAGCCATTCACGGGCCACTTGTTCTTGTGGGTGGACAGGCGGGTGAGCCTTTCGCGCAGGGCGTACACCACGGTCACCGCCACCAGCAGCAGCACGAACAGGGCAATTTCCACGGCGCGGGTTTTCCAGGCGCGCACCCAGGGGGCATCGGGCTCTGTCACCACGGGCCGACCGCCCTCGAGCACCGATGCGGGCAGCCAATAAGGGGTGTCAAAGCTGGTGAAACTGCGCGTGCCCGTGGCGCGGTCCACGCGGTTGCCCAAGAAACTGAGTTTCCAGGGATAGGACGCCGAGAACGACGACGAGCGGACGATGAAAATGATGGATTCGGTGAAGGCTGGCGCGCCCGCTGCCTCAATGCCGTAGAGGTTCAGCGCGTCCAGGTCGCGGAAGGTGAAGGCATCTGCACCTTGGCGCACCTGCACACGGTCGTACAGACCACCGCGCACAAAGCCTGAGCCTTTGAAGGATTCGGCACCGGCTGTGCGGATCACGAACAGCGCGTGCTCGCCTTCTTTCAGCTGTTGGCGCAGGTTGTTCCAGCTGTTGGCGCCCATCAGGCTTTTGCCGATGTCGGGGTGATTCAGGTCGCCAAACCACAACTCGATGAAGGGCTCAGGGCTGCGCTCCAGCCCCACCTGTTCGGTGGACACGCGAAGGCGTTTCACCGCGCCCAGTTGGACCAGTTGGTCCCAGCTCAGGCGCTGCCCACTGGTGAGGAAACGCGCGGGCTCGCGCACCGTGGGGGCCAGGATGCCCACCTGGCGCGCCACCGCAGAACCCGAGGCCATCATGACTTGGTTCTGTGCAATCACGGTGACCGTGGCGCCCGAGATGGCGTCCAGCCCCAGCACGTCTTCGTCGGGGCGGGACTGGCCCACCTCGATTTTGTCGGCCACGGACTTGCCCAGGTACTGGTTGTTGAAATTCTCGAGGGCGGATTCTGGAATGCCCAGCAGCAAGATGGGCTCGGAGTGCTTGAGCACCTTGACGCCCACGAACTTGCCCAGGGTGTCCATGCCGATCAGCGTGACCACGGGCTTGCCCGAGTAGGCGGGGGTGTCGGTGATGTCGGTGGACAGCATGACGTAACCCAGCAGCTTTCTGGCATCGCTGGCGTTGTCGTAGGCCTCCACGTAGGGTGGTTGACCCTTGCGGTCTGAAAAATGGGTGGCGCCGGGAAACACGTCCACGCACGGCAGCAGCGCACACATGTTCTGGGCGCTGTGCAAGTCTGCGGGCAACTCCGCTTCGTAAGCCCCCGCGTGTGCCACAGGGGTCAGCGCAGGGGTCAGGGAAAGAAGGCAGAAAACGAGCCACACCAGGGTGGGTCGCAGACCTGTCAAAAGCATCAGATGGTCCTGTTGTGGGTGGTGCCGTGCGCCAGGCGCGGCACCACCCGGGGGCTGCGTGTCAGGCTTCCACAATCATGCGGGTGCGCATTTCCAGGTGGAGGGCGTGGCAGAAATGGGTGCAGTAGCACCAGAACACGCCCGGCTGGTCGGCCATGAAGGTGACCGATGCCGTCTCCAGCGGGTTGACGATGAAGTTGACGTTGTAGTTGGGGATGGCAAAACCGTGCGTCAGGTCTTCGATCTTGTCGAGGTTGGTCAGGATGAGCGTGACTTCGTCACCTTTCTTGACCTTGAACTCGCGCATGCTGAAGGCTGGCGCCAGCGATGTCATCTTGACCGTGACCTTTTTGCCGTTGCGGAACACGCCGCTCTCTTTGGGGTCCTTGATGGCCAGCGGGAAATCATCGAGGGAATACACCTGCTTGGGGCGCAGCAGGTCGCGTTTGAAAATGATGAAGTCGTGCGGCTCGCCGCGCACGGGGTGGTCGGCCATCAGCACCATCTTGTCGCCGGAAATGTCGATCAGCTGCTCGTTTTCGGCGTGCAGCGGGCCCACGGGCAGGAAGCGGTCTTTGGAGAATTTGCAACCCACTGCCAGGTATTTGCCATCGGCGGCCACGGTCTCGGACTGTGACGCGTTGATGTGGCCTGGCTGGTAGTGGACGTCAATGCGGTCCACCACGTACTTGGCGGCTTTGTCGCCGGCGTGGAATTTGATGGCGGCGTCCACGTTCCACTTCACCACCTGGCTGTCCAGGAACAACGTGGTGTAAGCATTGCCGCGACCGTCAAAGGCGGTGTGCAGCGGGCCCAGGCCCAGCTCGACTTCGGCCACGATGGCGGAGTCGATTTTTTCCAGCTTGCCGTCAAACCAGTCCAGCACCTTGGCCAGCTCGATCACGGTGGCGGTGGGCGACAGCTTGCCGGCGCAGATGAAGTACTTGGTGTCGGGGCTGGCGTTGACGCCGTGGGGGTTTTTGGGCACCGACACATAGGCCGACAGCGCGGTCTTGGGATCGGCGTTGGCCTTGCGGGTGGCGTCCACCACGGGCACTTTGGAGCTGCCGATGGTTTTGAACTTGCCGGCCTTGACGGCGGCTTCCACGCGGGCGATGTTAAAGAACAGGCAGGCGTCGCGCTCGGCGGCCATCATGTCCTCGTACTTGGCACCCATCTCGATGTTGTACTGGTTGGTGGCGGCCAACTTGCCATCGTAGGACGTGGCCACGAGGTCGCAGTTGCCGTCGATCAGGGCTTGCCAGCGCACTTCCATGGTTTCGGCATCGACGCAGCTGAACAGCGACTGGTACTTGCTGGCGTCTTCAATCGGTGCGTTGGGCAGTGGAATGGAGAATTCACCGCCGCAGAACACGCGGGTGGTGAAATTGATGGCAGGGTCCACCGGGTCGCGCTTGTCCGGGAAAATGCCGTGGAAACCCTGGGCATTGGGCAGCTGGGTGATCTTGTCGCACACGAAGTAGTCGAGACGAATGCGCGCAATGCGGCTGTTGATCTTGTCGTTGATCCAGGCGTAGCGGCCATCGTAGTTGCCGTCTTTGTATGAGGCGTGGGTGTGGTGGGTGTCGCCCACGGTGTAGCGCAACGAGCCATCGGCCTTGGTGCCCATGACTTTCTTGGACTCGTTGGTGATGCCCCAACCCACGAGTGCGTCGGGGGTGAAGCAGGGAATGCGCAGCAGCTCGCGGCCAGAAGGCAGGCCCAGCACGCGCATGTCACCGGTGTGGCCACCGCTCCACAGGCCGTAATAAGTGTCCAGCTCGCCGGGTTTGAGGTGGGCGCTGGCACCGGAGCCCGCATGGGCGGCAGCTGGCGCTGCTGGCGCGGCGGCGGGTGTCGCCGCAGGTGCTGAGTCGGGTTTGCTGTTGCAGGCGGTCACGCCCACTGCCAGCCCCGCCAAGGCGGCGGTGTTGATGAATCGGCGTCGGCCCATGGCCGCGGTATCGGGACGGACGGGGGTGTTTTCGTTCATGGTAATGACCTCTTTGGGATGGACAGGGAAAAAACTGGAGGCCCCCGCGCAGGCGGTGGCGTGGCCATGGCGACCACGGCGGGGGTGATGTCAATGGGCTGATCAGGGCTGGCACCTGTTGACCACGAGGGCCAGTGCGAGGGGTGGCTCACCGGGGGGGCGTCTGCCAGAATGCACAGGGGGCAATCGAGCTGGTGCTGTGTGGTTGAGGGGCTGGCGGGGTCCTCCACCACCACCCACTTGACCTGGCCATTGGCGGAGCAAACGAACGACGTCGGC
This sequence comes from uncultured Hydrogenophaga sp., assembly GCA_964396895.1. Classification (GTDB taxonomy): domain Bacteria; phylum Pseudomonadota; class Gammaproteobacteria; order Burkholderiales; family Burkholderiaceae_C; genus UBA2334. The sequence continues at coordinate 22,178 of CAYNGJ010000001.1, forward strand.
TGGGCCTGCGCGAGGGGCGACAAAGCCGCCGCAACCAGCGTCAGAACGAACCACGCCAGCGTCCAGCAGCGCAGTTGAAACATCGATCTGAAAGTCGTCATGGCGGTCAGTATAGGTATGCGGAGTGCCAATTTGCTGATTGATATTTGTCAAGGCTTGTCGATTCGGGTGTGTTTTGGGGAATGGATACATTTACAGTCAACAATGCGCCGACGCTAAATAAGAGACTACTTATTTGATAGCTTGTTTGCGCGCCCAATCTTGGTGCGCTGGCCGAATGTGGTCACGGTTTGGCGGTCGGTTTTGTTGTTCACTTTTTTGGATTACCCCATGCGACACCCCATTGCTTTGCTGTCCGCCGCTTTTCTGGCCCTGTCTCTGACCGCTTGCGGCGACAAGCCCGCGCCTGCCCCTGTGGCTGCTCCGACCCCGGCACCCGCTGCCGCCCCGGCCCCCGTGGTGGCCGACAACGCCCTGGGCAAGGGCGTGTACGGCAAAACCTGTGCGCTGTGTCACGCCGCTGGCGTGGCCGGTGCGCCCAAGCCAGGTGACAAGGCCGATTGGGGCCCCCGCATCGCCCAGGGCAAAGACACCCTCTACAAGCACGCCATTGAGGGATACACGGGCGCCAAGGGCATGATGCCGGCGCGCGGCGGTGGCGCCAGCCTGTCCGACGACGAGGTCAAGGCCGCTGTTGATTTCATGGTGGCCCAGTCCCAGTGAGCTTGGCGAGGTGCCACCCATGTCCTCGATGACTCCCACCTTGCCGGTGCCCGGACGACGGTGCCTGGCCATGGCGCTGCCCTTGCTGGCCTGTGGTTTGTGGGTGCCCACCGTGCGCGCGGCATCCGATGTGCACCGGGCATCGCACCCGCTCATGGGTACCCGGGTGGACCTCACCCTGCAAGGCCCCGACCCTGCGCAACTGGCCCAGGCCGCCGATGCCGCCCTGGCGGAAATGTCCCGCCTGGCGGCAGCCATGAGCCGCTTTCAGCCCACCAGCGAACTCAACGCCATCAACCTGATGGCGGGGTTGCAACCTGTTCCGGTCTCGCCGGAGCTGATGGCGGTGCTGGCCATGGCTCAACACGCTCACCAGGCCAGCGGCGGTGCCTTTGACGCCACCGTGGGCAGTTTGGGCGACTGGCGTTCAGGTGCCAACCCCAGCCACAGGCCCACGGCGGCGCGCGTGCAAGCGCAACTCAAGCTGGTGGGTCAGGCCAATGCGCTGGTGTTGGATGCGGCGCGGGGCACGGCCTACCTCCGCACCCGTGGCACTCGCCTGGACCTGGGTGGGATCGCCAAGCTGCCCATCCTGCAAGCGGGCATGGCCCAGTTGCAGCGGCGCGGGGTGCGCAACGCCATGCTCAACGGTGGGGGGGACGTGCTGGTCAGTGGCCACTTGCAGGGCCGACCTTGGCGCGTGGGTGTGCGCGATCCGCGCCAGCCCGATCGGTTGCTGGGCACCGTGCACCTGTCGCAAGGCTGGGTGGCCGCGTCGGGTGACTACGAACGTTTTGTCATGCACCAGGGACAGCGGCTGCACCACATCCTGGACCCACGCAATGGTCAGCCCTCAAGGGGGACCCATGGCGTGGTGCTGCTGAGCACCGATCTGGCCGCCGTCAATGGCATGGGCACCGCCACCATGGTGTCGGGTGTGTTGGCGGCCAAGGCGCTGGTGGCGCGCACACCCGGGCTGGAGGCCTTGGTGGCCAGCGCGGATGGCAGCCTTTGGGCGTCCGGGGGCATGGCCCGTCAGTTGGCCTGACCCGCCGCCGTTCTCCCGTCGTCACTTCGGGCCGTCCAGGTCCGTTGCAAGTCACATGGCCTTGAACAGGTGGGCGTACAGGCGGCTGACCGCCAAGCGCTCGGTGCGCTGGCGCAGGTGCAACCACAGCTTGCCCGCGTCGTCGCGGCTGACGCGTGCGATGGCGTCGGCGCGCACCACCGTGCCCCGGTGGACCTGCCAGAAATGCTGGGGGTCCAGCTGGGGCAGCAGCTCTTTGAGGGGGGTGCGTATCAGCACCTCGCGCTCGGGTGTGAGCACCCGCACGTACTTGTCGGCGGCTTCAAAGTACAGCACCTCGGCCACCGGCACCATCACCAGGCTGCTGCCCGCGCCACTGCCCACGCTGGCGGGTATGACGGTGAGCCGTGGCATGGCCGTGGTGGGCGCGGCGGCCTGTGTACCGGTGTGGGCCAGCAAGCCCGTCTGCTTCAGCAGGGCGGCCAGTTGCGCCAGCTGTTCGGCGCCGGGGGCGCTGTCGGTGGGGTGGTGGGGCAGGGGCGTGGCGTCGGCCTGGGTGGTGGACGCTGCGGGTGCCGCCAGCCGGGTGCGCAGGCGCGCCACGGTTTGCTGCAGCCGGGTGCGCTGCACGGGCTTGAGGACGTAGTCCACGGCCTGCAGGTCAAAGGCCTGGCAGGCGTACTGGTCGTAGGCCGTGACAAACACCAGTGCCGGGAAGGGGCGCGCACCGTGCTCGGGCCAGGCATCGGCCAGCTCGGCGGCGGCTTCCAGCCCGGACTGGCCGGGCATGCGGATGTCCAGAAACAGCACGTCGGGCTGCCAGGCCAAGGCCTGTGACACCGCACCATGGCCGTCGCCCACCGTGGCCAGCACCTGCAGCTCGGGCCACACGGCGACCAGCTCGGCCCGCAGGGCGGCGGCCAGCAGGGGCTCGTCTTCGGCCAGCAGGGCGGTGGGGCGCGCCGGATCTGGGTGGGGAGGGATGCTCATGGTGTTTTTATGGAAAAAGTGGCTTCAGCGCATGTTCCACGTGGAAAGTTTGCTACTAATTTGAGTATTCCGTTTGGGCCGTACTGGGTGCGCAAGCGCTCGCGCACCTGGGTCAGGCCAAAGCCGTGGTGTGGGTCACCCGGCGCCAGACCCACGCCGGTGTCGCGCACGGTCAGCGTCAACCAGGGGCCGTCGAGGCGGGCACTGACGGTGATCTGCCCGCCCGCCACCTGGGGCTCCAGCCCGTGGCGAATGGCGTTTTCCACCAGGGGCTGCAGCAGCAGTGGAGGCACGGGCACGTCGCGCAGCGCATCGGGCAGGTCGAGCGTGGTGCTCAGGCGTGGGCCCATGCGCACGGACATGAGGGCCAGGTAGTCGGCCAGGCGCTCGAACTCGGTGGACAGTGGGTGCACACCCGTGGTGTTGCGGCTGGCGCTGAGCGTGGCGCGCAGGTAGGCAATCAGGTGGTCCAGCATGGCCTGTGCCTTGTCGGCGTCCAGGCCGATGAGTGCGCGCAGATTGGCCAGGGTGTTGAACAGCATGTGCGGCTCCAGCTGGCTTTGCAGCAGCGCCAACTGGGCCTCGGTGGTTTGGCGCTGGGTGCGCTCCAGTTCGCTTTGCAGGTAGTTGCTTTTGCCGACGAGGTAGAAGTACAGCGTCATGGCGCTGCCGACCACCAGGGTCATCACCAGCAGCATCCAGGCCATGCGCGGGTTGGCGTTGAGCAGCAGCCCCGGGTGGTCTGCGTACAGGTTGCCCAGCGTGGTGCCGATGGCGGCCCCCAGCAGCACACCGCTGGGCACCAGCAGCGCCATGCGCCAGCCCGTGGGGAAACCACCGGGGTCGCCCTGGCGGCCCAACCATTGGGCCCCGGCGTTGATCAGCGCCCAGATGGACAACCCAATGGCCTGCGAATACACCATTTGCTCGTCCAGCGGGCCGGTGTTGGCCCACCACAGCATGAGGGCGATGCCGCTGTTGACCCCGACCGTGATGGCCGCACCCTTGAACAGGGTGCGTGGTGAGCACGGTGTGTGGGCTGGGTGGGCCGTCTGCTCGGCTGGGTGCGTTGGATTTGACGCTTCTGAGGGGGCAGCTGTGGTCATGGGGGCAGTGTAGTTTTCACAACGGCTTCGGTGCAGCTGCTGTGCGCGCTCACAGCAGGCCCAGCCACTGGCCCCACACCAGCTGGCCCAACAACCGACCAGGCAGCAGCGTGAACACGCCAGCGCCCACACAAGCTGACCAGTACAGAGCCTGCATGGTCTTGCGGTGGCCGACCAAGTTGTGCCCTACCAGAAACCGAAAGGCCATGAACAACCCACCCAAGCTCAGTGGCACCAGCAGGTGAATGGGTGTGTAGCCCCCGATGTTGGGCAGGGCGAAGTCGCGGATGAACAGCGCCGACACCGCTGTGGCCAGCATCAGCGTGACCCAGGCGTAGCCCGCAGCCCGGTGCATCATGGGTCGCAGGGTGTGGCCCTGGCGCGCCCAAATGGCCACAGGGCCCAGGACCAGGGCGCCGAGTGCGGCGGCGAGGTGGATGGCGATGGTGGGGGTCAGTTGCATGGTGGGCTCGTCGGTGCTTGGCGGGGTGTCGTGTACTTGGCGTCCGGTGTGCGGGCTTGGGGTGAACTGTGGCACTGGTCCCTGGCGGACACGCAGTGGTTTGCGACCAAACGCAGCCCCGGTGGTGCCAGCTGCCGGTGGTGAGCGCGAAGGGTGTGCCAAGGGCAGCGGGCGCCAGCGGGGGATCTTTACCTGCCAGATACACAAACAAGCCCCGCCGCACCGGCGGTGTACGGCCGCCTTCCTACAATTCCCGACATGAAAAAATCAACCTGGATGACGGCTGCAGTGTTGCTCGCGTTGGCGGGCGGTGGCGGTGCGTGGTGGTGGTCGCAGCAGTCGGCCAACGGTGTGGTGGCCTGGCGCACGGGCACGCTGGAGCGGGGCAGCCTGCAGGCCACGGTGTCGGCATCGGGCACGGTGAACCCGGTCACCCAGGTGTCTGTCAGCAGCCAGATCAGCGGGCAGGTGCGCAACGTGTTTGCCGACTTCAACGCCGAGGTCAAGGCCGGGCAACTGATTGCCGAGATCGACCCCGAAACCTACGAGTACCGCGTGCGCTCGGCGCAGGCCGATGTGGATGCTGCCCGCGCCACGGTGCTCACCGCGCAGGCCAACGCCGCCGCCAGCCGGGCGGCCATTTCCCGTGCGCAGACCGACCTGGCCGAGGCCCGCCGGGTGCATGAGCGCAACCAGCAACTGGTGGCGCAGGGCTTCATTGCCCAGAGCGAGGCCGACCGCACACGGGCCGTTCTGCAGTCGGCCGAGGAAACGCTCAAGTCCACCCAGGCGCAACTGGGTGTGAGCGAGGCGCAGATCAAGACCGCGCAGGCCAGCGTGGCCCAGAAAGAGGCGGTGCTGGCGCAGTCGCGGGTGGACCTGGGGCGCACGCAGATCAAGTCGCCGGTGAATGGCATCGTCATCAAGCGCACGGTGGAGCGCGGCCAGACCGTGGCCGCCAGCCTGCAGGCGCCCGAGCTGTTCGTGATTGCGCAGAACCTGTCGGACATGCAGGTGGACGCCAGCATCGACGAGGCCGACGTGGGCCGCATTCGTCCCGGCCAGAAGGCCAGCTTCACGGTGGATGCCTTCCCGGGTCAAACCTTTGAGGGCCAAGTCAACCAGGTGCGCAAAGCCGGGCAGAACGTGAGCAACGTGGTGACCTATGTGGCGGTGATTGCGTTCTCCAACGCCTCGGGCCGCCTGTTGCCCGGCATGACCGCCAACGTGCGCGTGGTGACCGATGTGCGGGCCGACGCCCTCAAGGTGCCCAACGCCGCGCTGCGGGTGCGCATGGCCGGTGTGGAGCCGGTGAAGACGGCTGAAAATACAGAAGCAAACAAACCAATACCATCAAGCGACGGAGGCCAAAAAGATTCAAAAACTGTCGCTGCGCCTGCCGCGCCAGCGGGTGGTGGGGCGGGCGCGGCGGCGCTGGCCGAATTCCGCCAGCGCCTGGTCACTGAGCTGGCGCTGGACAACGCCCAGCAGCAGAAAGTGGACGCCGTTTACACCGCCGCCCGCCCCGAGTTTGGCAAGCTGCGCGAGCTGCCCGAGGACCAGCGCGCCAAGGCCCGCGAGCGCGTGCTGGGCGACATCCGCGCCAAGGTGGCCGAGGTGCTGACGCCCGAGCAGCGGCCCAAATACGCCGCCCTGGTGGCCGAAAGTGCGGGGCGTCAGACCACGCGGGGACGCCTGTTTGTGCCCGGTGCCGATGGCAAGGCCGTGGCCTACGACGTGCGCCTGGGCCTGAGCGACGGCACCAGCACCGAGTTGCTGGTGCCACCCAATTCGCCGTTGGCCGAGGTGTTCCAGCCGGGGGCCACGGTGATCACGGGTCAGCCCTCGGCGGCGGGTGCGCCCAAACCCACCGGTGGCGCACCGCGCATGCCGTTCTGAGCGGGGGCTGTGCCTTGAGCGCCCACCCCACCGCCCACCCGCACGGCCACACCCCCTTGGCCAGCGCCACTACCCCAGCGGTGCCGGGGGCGGGGCTCATCGAGGTGCGCCAGCTCACCAAAACCTACACCCTGGGCGGGCAGACCGTGCACGCGCTGGCCGGTGTCAGCCTGACCATTGCCGAGGGAGAGTTCGTCGCCATCATGGGGGCGTCGGGTTCGGGCAAGTCCACGCTCATGAACATCCTGGGTTGTCTCGACGTGCCCACCACCGGCCACTACGCGTTGGCGGGCGAGGCGGTGGAGGGCATGGCACCCGACCAGCTGGCCAGCGTGCGCAACCGCCGCATTGGCTTTGTGTTCCAGCAGTTCAACCTGTTGCCGCGCACCAGCGCGCTGGAAAACGTCGAATTGCCCATGGTGTATGCGGGCATCAAGGCTGCCGAGCGCCACCGCCGCGCCCACGCCGCACTGGCCCGTGTGGGTCTGGGCGAGCGCACCGGCCACACCCCCGCCGAACTGTCGGGCGGTCAGCAGCAGCGCGTGGCCATTGCCCGGGCGCTGGTGAACAGCCCCCAGCTCATCCTGGCCGACGAGCCCACGGGCGCGCTGGACACCGCCACCAGCGAGGAAGTCATGCGCTTGCTCACCGACCTCAACGTCCAGGGCATGACGGTGGTGCTGGTGACGCACGAAACCGACATCGCCGCCTGGGCGCGCCGCAAAGTGGTGGTGCGCGATGGTCTCATCATTGAAGACAGCGTCCAGCGAAACCGCCCACCTGCGGTCGGCGGTGCAGCGCCAGCGGACACACCCGAGGAGGCGTCATGAACTTTTTTGCCGCCTGGCGCAGCGCCTGGAAGGCTCTGGCCGCCAACGCCCTGCGCAGCCTGCTCACCATGCTGGGCATCATCATCGGTGTGGCCGCGGTCATCACCATGATGGCCGTGGGCCGGGGGGCCACCGAACGCGTGCAGGCCCAGATGAAGGGCCTGGGCAGCAACATCATGCTGGTGCTCAACGGCGGGGTGAACAGCAGCGGCACCCGCCTGGGTGCGCAAAGCAACCAGCGCCTGACCGAAGAGGACGCCCTGGCCATGGCACTGGAGGTGCCCGAGGTGCAGGTGGCCGCGCCCACCTCCCGCACCACCGGCCAGGTGGTGTGGGGCAACACCAACTGGGGCACCAGTGTGTTTGGCGTCACCAACGACTACCTGGAGGCGCGCGACTGGCCGCTGCGCTCGGGCCGCCAATTTGACCCGTCCGAGGTGGACCGCGCGGGCAAGGTGGCCTGGTTGGGGGCCACGGTGGTGCGCGAGCTGTTCGGCGACCAGGACCCGGTGGACCAGATGGTGCGCGTGCGCGGTGTGCCGGTGCTGGTGGTGGGTGTGCTGGACACCAAGGGCCAAAACAGCATGGGCCAGGACCAGGACGACGTCATCATGATTCCGCTGTCCACGCTGCGCAACCGCATCTGGGGTGGCAACACCGCCAGCCGCCAGAAAACCGTGGGGGCCATCTCGGTCAAGGTGCGCGAGGGTCAGAGCATGGCCCTGGCGGAAGAGCACATCAAAGACCTGTTGCGCCAGCGCTTCAAGGTGCAGCCCGGCGGTGACGACCCCTTCAATGTGCGCAACCTGACCGAAATTTTGCAGGCCCAGGAGGCGTCTAGCCGCATCATGACCCTGCTGTTGTCGGCCGTGGCCGGGGTCAGTCTGGTGGTGGGAGGCATTGGCATCATGAACATCATGCTGGTCAGCGTGACCGAACGCACCCGCGAAATTGGCCTGCGCATGGCGGTGGGCGCGCGGGGCAAAGACATCTTGGCGCAGTTCCTGATCGAGGCCGTCACCCTCAGTCTGCTGGGTGGGGCGGTGGGTGTGCTGCTGGGGTTTGGTGCCACCTGGGCCGTGGGCCAGTTTGCTGGATGGCAGGTGGTCATGAGCGCCGACGCGGTGGCCTTGGCCGTGGGTTTTTCGGCGCTGGTGGGCGTATTCTTTGGCTATTACCCGGCGCGGCGGGCGTCTAAACTCCTGCCGATTGCTGCTTTGCGCTACGAATGACATCCCCCACCATGAAAAAGCAGCCACCCGTTGTTGCCTCCGCCACCCTGCCGACCGAAGCCGCCCCCACCGACGCTGCGGTGTTGGTGTTGCGACAGTTTCGCGTCGTGTTCAACGCGGTGCGCACCCACTTTCAACAAATGGAAAAACAGACTGGGGTAGGGGGTGCCCAGGTGTGGGCGTTGAGCGAAATTCAGCGCCAGCCAGGACTGGGCATGAACGGGCTGGCGCGGGCCATGGACATACACCAGTCCACCGCCAGCAACCTGGTGCGCCAGTTGGTCAAGCGCGGCATGGTGCGCATGGAAAAGTCCACAGCAGACCGCCGCAGCGTGCACCTGTACCTCGAAGGCCCGGCCCTGGACGTGCTGAAAGCCGTGCCCGGGCCCAGTCAGGGCCTGTTGCCCGAGGCGTTGCGCCAGCTGCCACCGGCCACGCTGGCGCAACTCTCGGCGGGCTTGAGCCAGCTGATTCCGGCCCTGCACGCCGACGACGCCGCAGCGGGCATCCCGCTGGCGAACCTCTGAACCTGTGCGCAGGCCTCAGACCTCGGTGGCCACCTCGGTACGTGGGGGCACCATGGCACCGATGATGTCGCTCATGGCGATGGTGCCCACGTGTTTGCCTTTGATGTTGACCACATTGGCCACCTCTTTGCCCTCGGCGCTGAGCAAGCGGGCAGCTTCCTCAATGACCAAGCTGGCATCCACCGTGGGACCTTCCACGGCTGGCCCTGTTTGCATGAGCGTGCGGCAGCGGACCACGCGGCCCCGGTTCACGTCGCGCACAAAGCTCTCGATGTAATCGTCGGCCGGCTTCAGCACAATTTGCTGTCCCGTGCCCTGCTGCACCACTTCACCGTCGCGCAGGATGGCGATGTGGTCGCCCAGGCGCAGTGCTTCGTCCAGGTCGTGGGTGATGAACACAATGGTCTTGCCGATTTCCTGTTGAATGTCCAGCAACACCGACTGCATGTCGGTGCGGATGAGCGGGTCCAGCGCTGAAAAGGCTTCGTCCATCAGCAAAATGGGGGCATCGTTGGTCAGTGCCCGGGCCAGGCCCACGCGCTGTTGCATGCCGCCCGAGAGCTGGTTGGGGTAGCTGTCCTCGTAGCCTTTCAGGCCCACGCGCTCGATCCAGCGCAGCGCCGCTGCCCGGCGTGTCTTGCGGTCCACGCCTTGCACCTGCAAGCCGTATTCGGTGTTTTCCTGCACCGTCAGGTGCGGGAACAGGGCAAACTTCTGGAACACCATGGCCGTTTGCTCGCGCCGGAAGTGCTGCAGGGCGCTGGGGCCCATCTGCACCACATCGACCTGCCGGTCCGTCGGGCCGACCAGGACCTTGCCCGCCGTGGGGTCGATGAGCCGGTTGATGTGGCGGATCAGCGTGCTTTTGCCGGAGCCCGACAGGCCCATCACCACCTGGATGCCACCTGCGGGCATCTGGATGTTGATGTCGCGCAGGCCCAGCACATGGCCGTGGTTTTCGCGCAGTTCCTGCTTGCTCATGCCTTCCAGCACGGCGGGCATGAACTTCTCGGGCGTGGGGCCGAAGATCTTGTACAGGCCCTGGATGTCGATGCCGACGGGCGACGCGTTGGTGCTGACGTGGCTGTTGACGTTGTTGGGGGTATCAACCATGGACCACCTCCAAATGTTTCTGCAGGCGTTTGCCATAGGCTTGAGACACGCGGTCGAGCAAGATGGCGATGCCCACAATGGCCAGCCCGTTGAGCACGCCCATGGTGAAGTACTGGTTGGAAATGGCTTTGAGCACGGGTTGCCCCAGGCCTTGCACACCAATCATGGACGCGATCACGACCATGGCCAGCGACAGCATGATGGTCTGGTTCACGCCCGCCATGATGGTGGGTAGTGACAGCGGCAGCTGCACCATGCGCATTTTTTGCCAAGCCGAGGAGCCAAAGGCGTCGGCGGCTTCCAGCAGGTCTTTGTCCACCAGGCGGATGCCCAGGTTGGTGAAGCGGATGACCGGCGGAATGGCGTAAATCACCACCGCGATCAGGCCAGGCACGCGGCCAATGCCCAGCAGCATCACCACCGGAATCAGGTACACGAAGCTGGGCATGGTCTGCATCACGTCCAGCGCCGGGTTGACCACGCGCTGAAACCTGTCGGAGCGGCTCATCAGGATGCCAATGGGCAAGCCCACCGCCAGCGACACCACGGTGGCCACAAAAATCATGGCCATGGTTTTCATGGTGTCTTCCCACATGCCCATGAAACCGATGGCGCCCATGGTCAGCAGCACACTGAGTGTGATTTTGATGGAGCGAGATGCCAGCCAGGCCAGTGCGGCCAATGCGGCCATCACCAGCGGCCAGGGCGACTGGGTGAGCAGCCGCTCGGTGGCGATCAGGAAGTCGCGCAGCGGCATGAACAGGAGTTCCAGCGTTTCACCGTGGTTGCGGGTGAATGTGCGGAACACGCCGTCAATGCTGCGCCTGAGCAGGCTGAGCTGATCGTCTCCCAAGGATGGGAAATCGTTCATCCAAGCCATGTTCACAGGCTCGCTTTCACTTTTTCAGCCACATCGGCCGGGACCCAGGTGGTCCACAGGTCGGGGTTGTTTTTCAGGAAATGCTTGGCACCGCCTGCGCCCGTGGCCTGGTTGTCGCTCATCCAGGCCAGCAGCTGGTTGACCGTGTCGTTGCCCCAGGCGCGTTGGCTCAGGTAGTCGTAGGCAGGGCCACCGGCTTGTTTGAAGCGGTCGGTGACCACGGTGTACACGTCGGCGCGGGCCCAGTCGCTCCTGGTGGGCTTGTCGCACTCGGTTTTGACCATGCAGGCATCCCAGGCTGCCTTGTCGTGTGGCACGCCTGCGTCGAGCTTGACCATTTCATACTTGCCCAGGATGGACGTGGGCGCCCAGTAGTAGCCCAACCAGCCTTGTTTGCGCTCGTAGGCCTTGGCGATAGAGCCATCCAAGCCCGCGGCAGAACCGGTGTCGATGAGCTTGAAGTTTTTGCCTGCCGCATCCCAGGCCTTGAACACGTTGCCCGTGGTGATCTGGCAGTTCCAGCCCGATGGGCAGTTGTGCACCGCGCCTTTGCCCTTGGTCTCGGGGGCGGGGAACAGCTCGGGGTGCTTCAGGGCATCGTCAATGGTCTTGATGCTGGGGTTGGCATCGGCCACGTACTTGGGAATCCACCAGCCTTCCACGCCGCCGTCTTTCAGCGCCTGGGCGCCGTAGTGCAGGCGGCCTTCTTTCACGGCGGCGTCCAGGGGTTCGCGCACGGCGTTCACCCAGGCTTCTGGCGCCACATCGGGCTTGCCCTTTTCCATCATGGCGGTCAGGGTGGGCATGGTGTCGCCGGGAATCAGCTCCACGTCGCAACCATAGCCTTTGCTCAGGATGATGTTGTCGATGTGGGCCAGCACTTCGGCCGATTGCCAGTTCATGTTGGCCACGGTGACCTTGCCGCAGCTGGCGGTGGCCGCGGCAGGGGCGGTGGTGGGCTTGGCCGCCACGGTGGGTTCGGTGGGCTTTTGTTCGCCGCAGGCCGCCAGGGTCAGGGCAGTGGCCATCAGGCTCAGGGAAAGGGAAGTGCGAATCATGTGTGTTGCTCCAGATGGAAAGTGGGTGGGCCACCGGCGCCAGGCGCCACTGGGAAGGGGAGGGAACCGTGCGATCGGTTTTGGTTTTATTTGTTGTTTAAGTGCAACAAAGCCAGTCAATTATATTTTGACAAATGTATTTTGTCAACTTGGGGTCAGTCACGGGGTGGCGTCAGCTGAAGCGGTGTGGGGTCGTGCGTGATGGAGGTGGCTGCGCCAGACGGGGCGCCGGGTCCGCATAAACTCGGCGCTTTGCTGCCAGTCACTGGCACGCCCACTTGCCACACGGCCGTTTTCCCCATGAACACACCTCACCGAACCCTGTTGCCACTGCGCCTGCACGTGGCCCCCGACCCCGCTGACCCCCGCCCGCTGGTGCTCTACCACGGCAAAGGCTGTCCCGATGGGTTTGCCGCTGCCTTGGTGGCCTGGCTGTATTACGGCGAAGGGGTGGAGTGCCGGGGGTTGGACCATGGCGAGGTGAAAACCCTGGCCGACTTGCCCGATGTGGCCGGGCGCACTGTCTACATCCTGGACTTTTCGCTGTCTGCCGAGTTGTTGTCGGCCATCGATGTGCAGGCCCACCGTCTGGTGATGCTGGACCACCACCAGAGCGCGGCAGACCAACTCGCTGGTTTCAGCTGCCGCTGCGGCGTGGTGCACTTCGACATGGGCAAAAGTGGCGCCCGCTTGGCCTGGGAGTTTTTCTACCCCGATCAGGCGCCGCCACCCCTGATTGCCATGGTGGAGGACCGCGACCTGTGGTTGTGGCAGCAACCCGACAGTGCCGCCTACTTGGCCGCGCTGGACATGGAAGAACAATCGTTCCCCCTTTGGGCCGACCTGATGCGGATGGACGAGGTCACGCTCGTCAGTTTTGTGGCCCGGGGTCAGGCCATGGACGACAAGTTCCAGCGCTTGGCACAGGACATTGCCAACGACGCACGCCCCATCGTCTTCAACGGTGAGGTAGGGTTGATGGTCAATGCGCCCGGTGTGTTCCACAGCCTGGTGGGCAACATCCTGAGTGAAAAATCCGGCAGCTTCGCCCTGGTGTGGCACGTGTCCGAGAAAGGGCTGGTCAAGGGCGGGTTGCGGGCGGTGCGCAGCTACAACGTCATTCCACTGGCCGAGAGCATGGGTGGGGGCGGTCACCCACAGGCTTGCGGTTTTCGCATGCCGGTGATCCGCCTGCCTGAGCTGCTCAGCGGCGTGTTCCAGGCCTGATCACCACGCACGCCAAAAGGGAGAACCACACATGGACATCACATTGCTGATCAAGGCCGCCATCATGGGCGTGGTCGAGGGCCTGACCGAATTCTTGCCCATCTCCAGCACCGGCCACCTCATCCTCACGGGCAGTTTGCTGGGCTTTGCCGATGCCAAGGCCAAGGTGTTTGACATCGCCATTCAGACCGGCGCCATTTTTGCGGTCATTCTGGTGTACTGGCAAAAGCTGCGCGACACCGTGCTGGCGTTACCCACCGAGCGCCAGGCGCAGCGTTTTGCGCTCAACGTGGCCATTGCGTTTACCCCAGCCGTGCTGCTGGGCCTGGTGTTTGGAAAAGCCATCAAGGCGCACCTGTTCACGCCCACGGTGGTGGCCACGGCCTTCATCGTGGGGGGCTTCATCATCCTGTGGGCGGAAGCCCGTCAGGCCAGGGCGGACACCGCTCCCTGTTTGCTGGACGTTGACCAGATGGGACCCATGGATGCCCTCAAGGTGGGGCTGGTGCAGTGTGTGGCCATGATTCCCGGCACCAGCCGCAGCGGTGCCACCATCATCGGCGGCATGCTCATGGGGCTGAGTCGTCAGACCGCCACGCATTTTTCCTTCTACCTGGCCATTCCCACGCTGATTGGCGCGGGCGCCTACAGCCTCTACAAAGAGCGTGCGCTGCTGAGCCTGGCCGATGCGCCGGTGTTCGGTGTGGGCTTGGTGTTTGCGTTTGTCAGCGCCTGGCTGTGCATACGCTGGTTGCTGAAGTTCATTGCCACGCACACCTTCAACGGCTTTGCCTGGTACCGCATTGCGTTTGGCATTTTCATTCTGGTGAGCGCGCATCTGGGGTGGGTGACCTGGGCCGATTGAGGTCGGCCGGGAACCCGTGGCACCCGGCGGTGCTCCCACAGCGCTGAAGGAGGGTTTGGGTTTTGCGTCATTTGTTGTTGCCGCTCTCGTCGCTGCTGAGCGGTGTGGGCCTGTTGGTGGTGGGCGTGGGCCTGCTGTTCTCGGTGGTGGGCTTGCGCGCAGGCTTGGCCGAGTTTTCCGGCCTGACCCTGGGGCTGGTCATGTCGGCCTACTACGTGGGCTTTGTGCTGGGCACCTACGCCTGCCCGGCCATCATTCGGCGGGTGGGCCACATCCGGGCGTTTGCCGCCATGGCGTCCATCGCGTCCACCATGCCCATCTTCCATGCCCTGTGGACGGATCCCTGGTTCTGGGGCCTGCTGCGGCTGGTCACTGGTGTGTGCCTGGTGGGCTTGTACATGGCCATGGAGAGCTGGCTCAACACCATTGCACCGGCCAAAGAACGGGGCAAGGTGTTCGCCGCCTACATGACGGTCAATTTTGTGGCGCTGGCGTTGGGCCAGTGGCTGATTCTGGTGGGCGACCGCCTGGGCTTTGTGCCCTTTGCCATGGTGTCGGTGATGTTCTCACTGGCGCTCATTCCCATCACCCTGACGGCGGTGGACGAGCCCGAGCCCGTGCCCGCACCGCGCCTGAGCCTGCGCAACCTCTACGACGCCTCGCCGCTGGGCGTGGCCAGTGTGTTTGCGTCGGGTGTGCTCAGCGGGGCTTTTTTTGGCATGGGTGCCGCGTTTGCCCAGGGTGTGGGTCTGGACGACTCGGGCGTGGCTTCATTCATGGCCGTCACCATTCTGGGTGGGGCATTGTTCCAGTGGCCGGTGGGTCACTACTCCGACACGCATGACCGCCGGGTGGTGCTGGCCTGGGTCTGCGCCGTGGCGGCGGGCCTGGCAGTGGCGGGCTACTTCGCCTCTCGCCTGTGGCCGTCGTCGCTGGTGCTGATCGGCTTGGGCTACGGCGGCATGATCTTCGCCATTTATGGCTTGGCCGTTGCCCACGTGAACGACGTGATCGACTCCACCCGTTTGCTGGAGTTCACCGGTGGCCTGCTGCTGGTGCACGGCGCGGGGTCTGCCCTGGGTCCCACGCTGGCGGGGGTGATGATGGATGGCCTGGGGGCCGCCAGTCTCATGCTGTTTTTTGCCGCCGTGCTGGTGGGATTGGTGCTTTACACCCTCAAGCGCATTCGGGCGGCAGCCCCCATTCCCACCGAGGACAAGGCCGACTTTGTGCTGATGGGCAGCGGCTCGCAGGCGGTGCTCCAAATGGACCCCCGGGCGCTGACGCCCGATTCTTTTGGCCCAGGTGGGGCGACTGAACCGGGCACAGCCGCGCAGGCACCTGCCCGTTGATGCGCTTCAGAACCCCCGCAGCACTTCGCCCACCACACGGGCGGTTTCTTCGGGCTTTTCCATGGGGAACAGGTGCGTGCCTTCGACCATGCGCAGGCGTTCGGGGTGTTGGACGGGGCGTACCACTTTGTGGGTCATGGCCATGCCCACCTGCTTCATTTCGCTGGACTGTGTGCCCCCGATGAACGCCACAGGGCAATTCACGGGGTGCTGGCGCAGCTGGCGGTCCAGGTTGTGGGGCAGGGTGTTGTAGATGGCGGTTTCCACGTCGCGGTCAAAGCGCAGGGCGCGGTGGGTGCCGCCCTGGGGGAGGGCCACATCTTCGGTGCCGTGGGCAATGTAGTCGTCCAGCACCTGGGGTGCCCACAACTGAAACGCACGCTTGCTGGCAAAGTGTTCTCGGGCAGCCGCCTCGTCGGGCCAGTGGTGGCGGCGTTTCCGGCTGACTTTGCCGGGGGAGAGTGCCCCCACCACCTGGGTGTGCTTGGCCACAGCCAGGGCCTTGGCCTTCCAGCCCCCCAGCACGGGTGAGTCCAGCATGACGACGCCGTTCACCCCCCGCCCGCCCAGGCTGGGGAAGCGGCTGGCACACATCAGGCTCACGAACCCCCCCAGCGAATGGCCCAGCAGGAACACCGGTCCGCTGTGGGTGTGCATGGACTGCTCGACCAGGTCGGCCAACTGCTGCACCAGGTGGGGCCAGTTGCTGGTCACGGGGTAGCGCGGGTCGTGGCCGAAACGGTCCAGCACCAACACCTCCAGACCCTGCTGGCGCAGGCCCTCGTGGACCTGGCGGTAGGTGCCACCCGGAAAGCTGTTGCCGTGGCTGAAGACGACCAGCGGTTTCAAATCAGCTTTTCCTGTTCATTGCCTATTTTTTTCAGGGGTAGGCTGCGGGCGCTGTGGCACATCAGGGGCACGTCGGTGGGGCTGCCGTCCCAGGTGGGGTCTTCAATGCTGTCGAACACCTCGCGCAGTTTCTGGCCCCAGGTGGCGTGCAGCATGTGGAAGTAGGGGTTGTCGTTGTCGATGCAGGTGATTTTGTCGCTCTGCAAGGCGTTGACTTCGTACAGCGCCATGTCCAGCGGCAGACCCACCGACAGGTTGGACTTGAGCGTGGAGTCCATGCTCACCAGCACACACTTGGCGGCTTCGTCCAGCGGGGTGCCGGGGGTGATGACGCGGTCCAACACGGGTTTGCCGTATTTGCTCTCGCCGACCTGGAAAAACGGCGTTTCGTTGGTGGCCTCGATGAAGTTGCCCGCCGAATACACCTGAAACAGGCGCATGCCTTCGCCTTTGATCTGGCCGCCAAAGATCATGGACACATTGAAGTCCACCCCCGCGGCCTTGAGTGCGGCGCCATCGCGCTCGTACACGTGGCGCACGGCAGAGCCCAGCACACGGGCCGCGTCGAACATGCTGGCCGCGTTCCAGATGGTGAGGGGTTCCTCGTCGCCGTTGGCCAGTTTTTCCACCTGCAGGATTTCGCGCACCGACTGCGAAATGCTGAGGTTACCGGCCGACAGCAGGCACATGAAGCGGTCGCCCGGCTTTTCGTAGACGATCATTTTGCGGAAGGTGCTGATCTGGTCCAGCCCAGCGTTGGTGCGGGAGTCGGACAGGAAGACCAGCCCGGCGTTGAGTTTGACGGCGACGCAGTAAGTCATGGGAAACGCGCTTCAACAAGCGGGAGTGGGTCAGGTGGCAGAGGTCGGAAAAGCCGCAAAGTGTAGGGGAAGCGGTGCAGCACAGGGCTTTCTGTCACCCGTGGCGGGCGGGGCTGGCGAGTTTTTTGAGCCGGTACACCCACTCCAGCGCCTCGCGCGGGCTCAGGGCATCGGGGTCCAGGCGGGCCACTTCGGCTTCCACGGCGCTGGGCTCGGGCGTGGCACTGGCCGGTGGGGGGGCAAACAGGTCCACCTGCTGCTGGTGGCTGGCGCTCTGGGCCTCCAGTGCGGCCAGCGCGTGCCGGGCGTGGTTGACCACCCCGCTGGGCACACCGGCCAGCCTGGCCACTTGCAAGCCGTAGCTGCGGCTGGCGGGTCCGGGTTCGATCTGGTGCAGAAACACGATGTCGGCCCCGCTTTCCGCCGCGCTGACGTGCACGTTGTGTGCCGAGTGGTGGGTGGCGGGGAACTCGGTCAGCTCAAAGTAGTGGGTGGCAAACAGCGTGCAGGCCTGCACCTTGTCGTGCAGGTGGCGGGCAATGCTGCTGGCCAGGGCCAGGCCGTCAAAGGTGCTGGTGCCCCGGCCAATTTCGTCCATCAGCACCAGGCTGTGGGGCGTGGCGCTGTGCAGAATTTGCGCGGCTTCGGTCATCTCCAGCATGAAGGTGGACTGGGCGTTGGCCAGGTCGTCTGCTGCGCCAATGCGGGTGTAAATGGCATCCAGCGGCCCCAGGCGGCAGCTTTGCGCGGGCACATGGCTGCCCATGCTGGCCAGCAGCGCAATGACGGCCACCTGGCGCATGTAGGTGCTTTTGCCGCCCATGTTGGGGCCGGTGATGATTTGCATGCGGGCCTTGGGCCCCATGGCCGTGTCGTTGGGAATGAAGGCCCCCGCGCTGCTTTCGGCCAGGCGCGCTTCGACCACCGGGTGGCGCCCGGCGCGAATCTCGATGCCGGGCTGCGGCACAAACTCGGGCGCACACCAGTTGAGCGTGAGCGAGCGTTCAGCGAGCGCGCCCAGTGCGTCCAGCGCGGCCAGGGCACGCGCCAGTTGCCCCAGTGCGGGCACATGGGTCTGCAACTGGTCCAGCAGCTGTTCGTACAGCCACTTTTCACGCGCCAAGGCGCGCTCCTGGGCACTGAGGGCCTTGTCTTCAAAGGCCTTCAATTCGGGGGTGATGAAGCGTTCAGCGTTTTTCAGGGTCTGGCGGCGGCGGTAGTCGTCGGGCACCTTGTCGATTTGGCCTTGCGTCACCTCGATGAAAAACCCATGCACCTTGTTGAATTGCACGCGCAGGTTGGCAATGCCCGTGCGTGCGCGTTCGCGGGTTTCCAGGTCCAGCAAAAAGCCGTCGCAGTTGGTCTGGATGGCGCGCAGCTCGTCCAGTTCGACATCCAAACCGCTGGCGATCACACCGCCGTCGCGCACCAGGGCGGCGGGCTCGGGCGCCACGGCGCGCAGCAGCAATTCGGCGCAGTCGGGCGGGGGCAGCAGGTGCTGACCCAGTTGTGCCAACAGGACGGGCCATCCGGCAGCGGCGTGGGGTGCAGTGGGTATTTTTGATGAAAAATTGGCATCCAGCGCTTGTTGTGCATGGCTTAGCAGCTGCGAAATTTGATGGCTGTGTTGCAACGTGTTGCCCAAGGCCACCAGCTCACGCGGGCGCACCTGGCGCAAGGCCACGCGTGCCGCAATGCGCTCGGCGTCGGCACAGGCGCGCAGCGCGTGGCGCAGCTCGTCCAGACCCTGGCCGTTGCGCCACCCCCGCAGCCAGGCGATGGCGGCCAGCCGCTGGGTGGCGGCGGTGCGGTCCCGCTCGGGCTCCAGCAGCCAGTGCTTCAGGCAGCGGCTGCCCATGCTGGTTTGGGCCGTGTCGAGCAGGCTGAACAGCGTGGGTGCGGTGTCACCGCGCAGGGTGTGCGTCAGCTCCAGGTTGCGCCGGGTGCTGGCGGGCAGGTCAATGAGGGTGTTGGGCCTGGCCACGCGCAGCTGGGTGGCGTGTGCCAGCGCACGGCCCTGGGTGTGCTCGGCAAAGTCCAGCAGGGCGCTGGCGGCGGCGTGGGCACGGGGCAGGTCCTCGGCGTCCCAGGCGTTGAGGCTGGCGGCCTGCAACTGGGCCAGCAGTTTCTGGCGGCCCAGCTTGGCGTCGAACTGCCAGGCGGGCCGCGGTGTCAGGCTCAGCCGGGTGCCCGAGCCGGCCAGCAGCCGGGGCAGGGCGTACAGGCGCTGTTCGAAGGACGGGCTCACGTCGGCCCCGTACAGCAGCTCGGTGGGGGCCAGGCGGGCCACCCAGGCCTGCAGTTCATCGTCGCCACCCTGGCCCGTGCCGGGCAGGGCGCTGCACTCGGCCAGGTGCACGGTGCCCTGGGTCAGGCTCATCCAGGCCAGGCCCAGCGTCTGGCGCGGGCCGGGGTGCACCGCCAGCAGCACACTTTCGGTTTTGTCGTTCAGCAGCTCGGTGTCGGTGACGGTGCCAGGCGTGACCACCCGCACCACCTTGCGCTCCACCGGGCCTTTGCCGGTCACCTCGCCCACCTGTTCGCAAATGGCCACCGACTCGCCCAGCTTGAGCAGACGGCCCAGGTAGGTCTCCACCGAATGGAAGGGCACGCCCGCCATCACCACCGGTTGTCCGGCGGACTGGCCGCGCGTGGTCAGCGTGATGTCGAGCAGGCGGGCGGCCTTTTCGGCATCGGCCCAGAACATTTCATAAAAGTCGCCCATGCGGTAGAACACCAGCGTGGCCGGAAACGCCGCCTTGATGGCGAGGTACTGGGCCATCATCGGCGTGTGTTTGGAGGCCTCCTCTGGGGCTTCTTTGGCGGGGTCGTTTTCCTTTAACATCAATCACTTAGCGTCATCCGCTGCCCTCAAGTTCCTGCAAATCTTTCAAAGTTCCCTCAACTTCCGCTCTCCTGATGGGTGCTCGTTGGGGACTGCCAAAGTCGAGTATCCTCTAGTTTTTCATTCCAGTCCCCCGCGCATGGGGACTGGAAGAAAAACCAAGCGCCACAAGGGTTTGAGGACGATTCGCAGTCCCCCTTTGCGGCAGATGCAAGGCTCCAAGGAGTGAAGCAATGGCGACCAAAAAGGACGACGCGGAAGTCAAACGCAATCCGGCGTTCAAGAAAGACCTCGACCTCAAGATTATCAAAGGGTTTAGGCTCTCCGAAATGCCTATCGGCTACGACGAGAAAACGGGCAAGCTCTTGTTCGGCCCCAATCCGCCCGTGGACGAGGCGGGCAAGCCGACTGGCCCGATGGTCCCCAGCTACATCATTTGGGACAGCCACCAGTCGGCGCCGCCGGGATTCGGCGTGAGGGTCGCGGCCAAGAAGACCTACATCCTTCGCCGCAAAGTGCTGGGCCGCTCCATCATGCCCACCGTCGGCAACGTGGCCGACTTCGACACCATCGACGCGGTCCGCAGGAAGGCCGCCGCGATGGCCTTGAAGATGCTCGAGACGGGCAAGAATCCCAATGTGGAGGCTCGCAGGGTCGCCGCCAGCGAGTTCACCTTAGGCATGGCGTTGGAGCGCTACCGCACCCACTTGACCACCCGCACGCAAAAGCCCGCCAAGCCCGAAACCTTGAAGGTCCACGACCGCGTGGTCCGCCGCTTCACCGAATGGAAGTGGATCGA
The DNA here is from genome assembly GCA_964396895.1 of uncultured Hydrogenophaga sp. GTDB lineage: Bacteria > Pseudomonadota > Gammaproteobacteria > Burkholderiales > Burkholderiaceae_C > UBA2334. The sequence goes on from CAYNGJ010000001.1 coordinate 42,784, forward strand.
CCGAAAGCTCAGCGACTTCTCGACCGAAGAGATAACCAACAAGTTCAACGAGAACAAGGCGCTGGCCACCGCCAACGAACAACGTTTCCGTTGGGTGATCGCGGCCATCAACTGGAACATCGACCGGGAGAAGTTCGACGCTCACGCCGCCAATCGCCAGCCGCTATTGGATAAGAATCTCTTTGAGATTCTGGTTCACGACAAGATGTTCCGCGACCAAACCCAACTCGACAAAGAGCGGGAGGAAAAGAGCAAGCGCAACCCCCTTGGACCTACCACAACACTCGGCCCCTTCCTCGAAGCCTGTTGGTCCAAGAAGAACACCAACGACAACGAAACCGGCATCCATTACGCGATCTTGATGCTGCTGTGGGGTTGCCGCAAATCCGAGCATGCGCAGTGCGTGTGGGGCGAACTGCTGCCGGAAAGCGCGAACGACAAGCCGGGACAAGAGCATCCAACGCCTACCCGTCGAAATACCAGCCATGTTTGGCTGGATGCCGATCCCCAATACGGCCCCTATGTCTTCTTCCACAACACCAAGAATGGGCGCAATCACCGCATGCCCATCGCCCCCATGGCGTTGGAGCTTTTGAAGCACAGGCAAGTTTCCGCCGCCGAGGAAGCTGTTCGTAGGGGTTTTGGCGCGAAGTCCCGCCAGTTCGTTTTTCCAGCGAAAAACAAGCTGTCCAAGAGCGGGCACTATTCGGACGTGAAGGATTTGCTCGACCGCATTCGAGATGAAGTGGGACTGGTCAAACTCAACCGCCACGATTTGCGGCGATCCTTTGGGGCCGTGATGACCTCGCTTGATGTTCCCGACACCATCAAGCGCAGCTTCTTCAACCACACGGCCCCGAATGTGACGGCGACCTATACCAAGGCCGAATGGGAGTTGTTGAGGACTTGGATGACGCGCATCGAGCAAGCGATCCTCGCCACCGCACCCAACGTCTACAACTCGCTCAAGCCCGTCGACTGGCCTCCGCTGCCTGCTCCTGATCCGCATGTCTGCGTGCCCGCCAAGGCAAGGACGGGGCGCCCACGAAAGGAGCCAATTGCGGGAGAAGTTAAAGAGTCTTAAGGGGCAGCGACGTGAAATCGCCCGCCAATCCGACCGCTGGTTATGCTCACCCTAGACGAGTCATTCGAAAGTCCCAATGAAACACGCTATAGAAATTGGAATCATGATTGCGCACATCGCAGTCATCATCGCCGAATGGCCAAAGGTGTTGAGAGGGCTCAGGATGATCATTTCCACGCCGACCAACGCCGCCAATGCAACCCTGAGTCGCATGGGGCGTCTGGGGCGCTGGGCTTTGTTTGTCGATGTCGCGCTACTCATCTTGTCGAGCGTTGGGCTTTGGCTTGCTGGAACGGCATCGGCGGGAGGGACGCTCTTTGATATTTGGGCTTTGGTGTGCGGCGCGTTGATCATTGGTGTTTCCTGCTTCATGATTCCCGAGGACTACGAAAGATGGATTCGAAGTTGATGCGTTTTTTTTTCGCAAATTGGCTAAATGAAGTCAAGTCGGTCCATGTTTGCAAGCAAGAACTGACACGCAAAGAAGGGTGTCAGATCGTTTCATGTCTAGCGGTGCTGCGGAACGGTTAGGGCCGCTGGCTATGATGTTGGCTTCACCACAAAAACAATTCGACCCGGAGACAACATGGCAACTGTCGGACCGACCCTCGCGCAGCTCGAAGCTTGGGAACGAATCAAAGCTTTGCCGGAGGATTACCCCCTCAAAACAGCCGAGGCCGCAGTCTTCATCACGTTTTCGGTGGCAACCTTGGAGCGCCTGCGCACAAAGGGCACCGGCCCCGACTACTTCCAAGGCGGCATCCGTCGCGATGGCTCGCAGCCCGCGCCCGAGGGAACCAATCAACACGTCCGCTACTTCAAGCCTGACATCCTGGCTTGGCGGCAGCGCGGCATGGTTTCATCGACCATGCAAGCCGCCAAGCTCAAGGGCCACGTCTTCGCGACGATCTTCGACCTGGCCGAAACCCATGCGTTTTACATCGACCCCGCCGATGGCGGCGTCGCGGGGATGGTCGAGCACACGCCCATTGAAACGGTCATCGCGCGTCTGGGTGAATGGGAAATCGTTTGGATGCCAGCGACGGAGGCGGCAAGCCAGCGCTGGTCGAATCTGGCAGCCCACCAAGAATTAGCGGTCAAGATTAAATCGGTTCTGAGCAATCTGCAGCAAGGCATCGCCAGCGGGCTTGAAGCCACTGAAATTAGCGAGGGGATGCCACGAAATAATCCTGCTAAGCCCAAGGCAGGCTTGAAGACAAGGGATGTGATTTGATATGAGCCGCCGATTGGAACTCAAAGCGTCGTCGTCAATTGCCGAGGCCGCCTTTCTCCTTGCGCACTCCGCAATCATTCTTTTCAAAGCAGGTGGTCAAACTCACAGGCGATACCTGTATAAGGGCAAAGCTTCCGAAGAGCCAACGTTCGAGAAACTCCTTGAACACGCAAAACAAGCTCCGTGGGTATTCATTCAAGACGTTAGCGATGAGAAAGCAAGAATTGATGTCCACGAGCAGATGCTTCTTGATTTTTGCCGACAGTTTTTGTCCTGGCCAGATCGTCCACTTGAGATCTTTTTTTACACCGCATTGCTCAAAGATGTTCAAGCCTTTGCAAAGGAGATTCGGGCTGACAGGGCGGTGGCGAGAGCAGCCAAAAAACCTGCCAAACCAAAGGCTGATTTGAAAACGCGAAGAGACATCATCTAACCGCATCCAGATAGCGGAACGCAGGACGTAACCGTTTGGATGCCGGTATTCAAACTTGCAATTTCCTCAACGCATCCTTGTAGTGGTCGTAAATTTCCTTGGCCTTCGCATCCACCTCGAGGCTGGGCTCCATGAAATCCGAACGCCCACCCCTACGGTTGGCCTGCGTGCCGTAAATATTCTGGGCATTGCTCGACACCGATTGGCCGACTGAACGTTGCCGCCATGTGTGCTTCGGGAGCCTAGGGCTTGCGCTTGTCCGTTGGCCTCTGGCGCAGATGCGTGGACAGTTGCTCAACGATGCCCGCGACGAGCTGACGATCCGCAGGGGAGAGCCCAGCGATTTGATGGGCGATTGCAGCGGCTTGGTCCGCGTCGCGGTCGCTGGCTTCGAGCAAAAGTTCATCCACTCGGCATCCGTAGAGGTCGGCGAACTCGAAGAGTCGTCCGAGCGTGGGCGCGGCGACTCCGCGCTCCATCCTTGAAACGGCTTCGTTGCCGATGTCGAGCCTCGCGGCGGCCTCTTCCTGAGTGAATCCGGCCTCTTGCCGCCTGCGCGCGATGCACGAGCCGACAGCCGAGGCGATCTGTCGCTGTCGTGCTGAATCCATGTGTAACTCCAATCAACTTGGATGGTCGTGTCTCAACTCCTTTGTTTGAAGGACTCAAAAGGTTGTGTGTCAACCTGCTGGGTAGAATCCGCGTTGCATTCAGGCGCGACAAGCAAATAAACCAACTTGGATAAGGAGCAAGCGATGGGTTTCATGTGGACGGGGGCGATTGTCGGGGGCCTTGTCGTGGGGCTGTTTGTGATGGAAATGACCCGGATGGGGTTCGTCGCTGTCTTGGCGGGACTAGCCCCCACAGGATTGCTGGTTTGGTCTCTGATCAAGCGGGCAGGCGGTCGCGAAGCGGCACACAAAGCCATGCTGCAAGCGGCGGGCGTTGCTCAAGGGGCGGGGTTCGATCATTCTGAAGAGGGCACGGGCATTGCCATCAACAAGCAGGGCAAGACCCTTTCGCTGTTGATGGGTGGCTTTTGCAAGACCTATCCGTATGCTGATATTCGCGAGTGGCAGTCGATCAAGGAAACGGCCGGTGCGGCTGTGGGCGTTGGTGTATCCGGCGGTCTTGCCGCGATGGGGGCCAGCGAGCGCATGAAGCGTGATGCGGCGGCGAATACCGGGTTCTTCGTGACCGTTCGGGATGTGGACAACCCGAAGTGGCGTATCGAGATGAGAGACGAGGCGACGCAAGCCCGCTGGATGGAAATCTTGCGTCAAGAGATCAACGAACGTTGAGGTGTTGAGCTTGGACGCCGCCCAATCAAGGCCCTTTGAGGGCCTCTACGGTTTCATTCGGCATCACCTGACAGCAGTGAACGCGGTGGTGCTGTTCGCTTCGACCATCGTCGCGGCCATCGACTTCCTGATAACACCGAAGTTCGTTGGCATCGCAACCGGCGTCTATTCGCTCACGGCCATGCTGGTGGTGGCAATGCTCGCCGCCGCCGCGTTCCCGGTAGCCATGGGGAAAGTTCTGTCGAAGCTGGGCATCGGCATGGAACAGGGCAGCATGCCGCTTTGGAAGCGGCCCGCATGGCGGCTCTGCCTGTTGGGTTTGGTCGGCGTGTCGCTTGCTGGATTCGCATCCGTGGCCCACACAACACAAGGTGGAATCATTGCCAGCAGCGTCCCTGCCGCGCGGAGTCTGCAAGAAAGCATGCTCGGCCTCAGTCGGGACGTGGCTGATATCAGACTCGGGGTCGATGCAGCCAATACCAAGCTCGATGCATTGGTGGCGGGCTCGATTGATCCTCAAAAAGACTTGGCGGCACGTGGCTATGCATATGATGCCAATGGGCTTATGAAGGCCATCAAGCAGGGCGACCGGAACGTAGTGGCACTATTCGTGAAGGCAGGGTATCGGGTGGACAAGCAAGGGCCGCTGTCCGTGCTGCTCAACGGCTCTCACCCTTGGGATGAGGAGTTGGCCGGGTTGCTGTCGCCCGCCATGTTCGAGCACCCGGAAGCCTGCAAGGCCCGGAGCCTGCTCCAGTATGAGTTGAAGCCGCCAGCGGCAGCCCGCGAGGCAGCGTTCAAACGCCTGTGCGAGTCCTGAAATCGACGCTCGTCGGGTTCACCATCGAACCCAAGTTTATGGCTTTGGGCTTGTCAGTGCGGGCTGTGCTTTGGTTGTTCCTTGGTTGAAGTGACAAATCACGTTTTCGTCAAACATCAATTTATAGGCGATGTAGGAACTTGTGACGGCGCAAACCATCATTGCTCCGATGAAGATAACCTCCTTCATTGGTTGAAGTCGATGTCCTTTGTTTGTCGGGTTGTGAATTCCAGTCTCTGATAGTTGTTGATCAGTCGAATTCATATTCACTCCTTTGTTTTGATTTTTGATTCGTGGTGACTGGGCGTAATAATTCGGCTACACCACTATCTATCGCATTTACATGAATACTGCTGCCTTGGTCTTTGTCGCGTGCGCCATTCCTGTTGCACTGGTTGCCCATTTTTGGGAAGTTCAGCCCAATAAGTCTTCTTGGCCCAAGGTGGCATTGTGGGGAACGTTTCTTGTGCTTGTTACTGCGTTTTTTCTATCGCTGGCAGGAGTGATTTAGCGCAGGTCTCTTTGGCCTCCCATGAGTGCCAAACATAGATTGCCAAGGTAAGCCAGATCATGCCGAGGATGATCAGCAATGGGCCATTGCGATCTTTTGAGTTTCCTGGCTTCTCGCACATAGGGCTTGCCGATTGTTCAGCCATTTGATTATTGGTTGTCGCCATGTTTACTCCTTTGGTTTGATTGGTTGCTTTGGCGTAACGGTGGGCGCTGGTCTTGCTGGCGGCATTGTCTTGTCCGCACCTTGACTCCGCGACTTGCGCTTGCCGGTTGGCAACCTGTCTTTGGCGGCGTCCACTTCCTTGGCGACCGTGCGGCCATTCAACTTGGCTGCGGCCTTCATGTTGTTGATCAAGGTGCGGACCGCGTCGGCAGACGCTTTGTCGTCAAGCCGGAAGCTGACGGCCACCGTCGCTTTGCGGCGGGCCTTGTCGTATTCCTTTCGGCGGCGTGCCCGCTCTTCTTTGGCGGCTTGATCCTTCTTGGCTTTCAACGCAGCCAACACGGGGCCTGCGAGCTTCTCCAATTGATCCAAGGGCATTGCCGCCAGCTTTCCCGCGTCCATATCGCTATCTTTCATGTGGCCTCCGTCTTTTCCTCTCCGAGACCATCAACCTCTCAAATCGGGAACCGCAAGTAAAGCCCTCGACAAGTGCAAAGTAGTCCACGTCGGCCAGTCAACACGGTCGCCGCGATGAGCTGCAGGCTTCGGCTCGCCACGGTCAAGGGCCGCCAAAACCCAAGTTGAAAATCGTTGGAGCCGCTCGGCTCCAACGAGCGCCGCAAGCATGTCGCCCGGCTCCGACCGCCAGGGAGGAGCCGGGCGACGCGGGCAATCCACGCCCAATTCGCGATCCAAGGCCATGCCGCTCGTCGGCATGCCGCTCATGCAGTTCGCATGCAAATGCATCGAACCGAACAGCATCGCCAAGTTCGTCGATGTTCACAAACTGTTCACATGGACATGCATCCATCGCAGCCTACCGACAAGTCGAGGCGGCGATTCGGCTCAAAAACAGGCCTGAGCCACCACCCCTCGCGATGCTCGGGGATGGCCTGTAAACAGGCACATGCGGGCCAAGCAATCGGCATGGGTCAATCGGACCCCCGCAGCCACCGAATTTCACAAATGCTGGCCGGGCTCGGTCCTCGCCCGGCATGTCAAAACAGCCATTTTCTTTTTATACACAGAACCCCTACCGGGTGTTTTCGTATCCGTCTTACCTTCCGGCTGCCCAGCGCCAAAGGCTCTGGACTTCGCCTCTTTTGCGCGCAAACATGGACACATAACAACAAGAAGCGCCAGGAGGCGACCGCCATGTCGGACCCCAAGCCCAACCGCAATAAGGCATCCACAACGCTCCCCGAGGAGTCCCCACTAAGGAACGTTGTATTCAACATCAAGATTAGAAAGCGGGACCTCGCCGCGATGCGCGAAGTCGCCGCGGCCCAAGGCATGAACCCGTCGCGGTTCACCCGCGAGGCCATCCGCGACCGGATGTTCGCCCATTACGACAAGGAGCGGGCGGCGGGTAAGACGGAATCGAACTCAGAATCGAGGAGTCCACCTGCATGATCCAAGTTGCCCTCGGCGCGGCGGACATCCTCTTCGGCTCCCTGATCGCAGGCAGCCTGGCGGGGCTCGCCGCGTTGGGGCATTTGCGAGCCGTCGGCAACCGAGACGACGAAAACAAAACGCTTCGTCGGCGCCTATCGGGCGCGCGACGAAAGCTCGCTGACGCGGCGGAGCTTCAAGCCATCGCCGACAAAAAGGCGCAGATGCTGCGCGAGGCTCGGGAGCAGTTGCGCGAATCGCGCGCCGAATGCGAGCGGCTGCAAGGCAAGGTCGATCACCTGAATGTCGCCGTCCGCGCCGCGGACGAGATCGTCATCGAGCATTTTAAGTGGACCTTCATCGAGGACGAACTGGAGCTTTGGAATGAGCCGCCCGAGGTGGTCGCCCAGTTCACTCCGGAAAAGATGACCCGGCGCATGTTGGAGCGCACCACGCTCGCACAGATTCACGACCTGCTCGCCTATGCCGAAGGCCCGCTGGTGGACTTCGCCGCCGCCCTTGGCTTCCACCGTTTCCCGCCCGACACCGAATTCAATCCGGACAAGCTACCCGATGGCTTCCCGAAGAAGGTCATCGACGACATCGAGAAGCTGCCTTATGTCCTTCCCGAAGACCATCGCCGAAACCCCGAGTTTGCGACGGGCGAGTCGCCTCGCATCACCGCGGCCGAATCCGCCCGCATGGCGCTCCCCGATTCCAAGTCGGCCAGCCATCCGGGCGACGCCACCTTACTTGCAAACGGCTTCACGCGCGCCGAACTCATGGCTGACTTCGACGCCATGTGGGATAGGGGTCACGCCGAGCAAGCGAAGGATGGGCCGCCATCCTTGCCACCGCCAACCGCCAGACCTAAGAGCGGAGGCCGAAAATGATCGGGAGGATCGTCGCATTCAAGCCGCGGGCCAAGGGCGGCGGCGGGCAGCTCGCATACCTCGCGGGCGATACGAACGCCCCAGGCTTCACCGACTACCACCACAAAGACGCCTTGGGCATATGGGCATGCGGATCAGGTCTTGCCGACATGGGCTTGGCGGATGGCTCATTCAATCGCGACGCCACTCGCTTGCTCGCCGAAGGCTTCCACGCCATCACCGGCGCGCCGCTGGCCAAGAATGCAGGGAAGGACCACCGCCAAGGATGGGACATCACCATGGACGATCCGAAGGACTTTTCCCTCGTGCACGCCTTCGGAACCGATGCCCAGAAGGCCGACTACTACGAGGCGCGACAGGCTGCATGGAGGCTCGTGGTCTCCGAGATCGAGCGCCTCGCCCGCCCCAAATACGCCGGGCACGAGGGGCCTGTGAAGATCGCCATGCAGATTTTCGAGCACGACGACAGCCGCTCGGGCGATCCGCACAAACATGGACATGGATTTCTTTTCAATGTAGGCGTCCTGCCCGACGGAAAAACCTGCGCCATCGATGTCGGCCCCATCATGCGCAACAAGGCCTATCTCGGACAGCTCTACCAAAGCGAGCTCGCCCGCCAATACGCCCTCAGGGGCCGCGCCGTCGCCTTCGACGTGCGCGAAAGCACCGACACCCGGACCAAGACCCGATACGCTGTCGCCACCATTCCGGGGCTCGCCACCCCCGAGCAGCTCGAAGGCTTCTCCGAGCGCGCCGCCGACATCGCCGCAGCCTTGGACGCCAAGGGGGCCAACCACTCCGTCAAAGCCAAGAACGCGGCGGCCCTGTCCACCCGCGACGAGAAGAAGCTCACCCACGAGGAAATGCGGGCCATGTGGGACCAGAAGGCCAACGATTTAGGGCTGGACATGGCAAGCTTCCACGCCGCCATCGACGCCAAAGCCTTTGCACTCGACGACAAGGCAGCGATCCTAGGCCGCGCCTTCGAAGAAGTGACAGCCCTCTTCGATCAAGCCATCGACGGCAACGGCATCCTCCAGGACCACGACATCGCTTTCGCCGCCGCCCGCGCCATGCGTGGACAGCCTATCGACGATGTCCGCAAATCCATCCAATGGATTCAATCCAAGTTGGTGTTTGTCCAAGGCGACAACGGCTTCGGCGCCCAATACACGACCCACGCTTGCTTGGCCCTCGAACGGGGCTTGGTGGCCAACTTGAAGATCATCGCCGGGCGCCAGCCTGAGACCCCGATCCTCGTCGAGACCTGCGCGAAAGCCGAGGAGGCGTGGGAAGCCAAGACCGGGCACCGCCTCACCGACGAGCAGCGGGCTGCCGCCCGCCACATCGTCAGCGGCCCCGGCATGCTCGCCAACATCGAAGGCGAAGCGGGCACTGGCAAATCAACCCTCATGGAAGTCGCCGCCGAGGCTTGGAAAGCCTCGGGCCTCAAAGTCATGGGCGCCGCCCCCACCGGCAAGGCCGCCGAAGCCCTCGCAGCCAGCTTGGGCGAGGCCGACACCTGCGCCCGCTTGCTCATGGACTTGGAGGCTGGGCGCAAGGCCCTCGACGCTCAAACCGTCTTGGTCATCGACGAATGCGGCATGTTGGCCTCACCCACCTATGCCAAGCTGGTCAGGCATGCCGTGAATGCGGGGGCCAAGCTCGTATGCGTGGGCGACCGCAAACAGCTCGCCGCAATCGGCATGCGCGGCGGATTCGAGAAGGCCATCGAGGCCGCGGGCATGGCCAGCATCACCGAAAACCGCCGTCAGATGAACGCCAAGGCCCTCGGCTCATCCATCGGCAAGATGTTCCGCGAAGGCAAGGCCGGGGAAGCCTTGGACATGATCGAGCAGGAGGGGCGGCTCACCACGCTTTCAAACGAAGGGGCCATCGTGCCTGAGCTCGCCCGCCGCTGGATTGCTGACGAGGCCTCGCCCATGAATAAGATGGTTCTGGCCGAACTGGTCGAGACCGTGGGCGAACTCAATGAAGCCATCCGAAATGCCCGCAAGGAGGCGGGCCAGTTGGGGGAGGGCGTCGAGATCGAACTCACGACCAAGGATGGGGGTAAATTCCGCCAGGAACTTGCCGTGGGCGACAAGATCATGTTTTTGCAAAACGCGGGCAAAAAAGCCGGGGTGATGAACGTCGATACCCACCGCCCCGCAAGCCCCAAAAACGGCACCGCCGCCCTCATCGAAGACATCCGCATCGAGCGCGACGGGTCAGCCCACATCACCGCCCGCACCGACGATGGCAAGCTGCTGCGTTGGTCCGCCGCCGACTATTCGACCTTCGCTTTGGGCTACGCCCACAGCTACCACAAGAGCCAAGGATCGACCGCCGTCAACGTCTACGCCATCGCCGAGGGCAGCCAGGTCGCCGACCTGGGCCTCGCCTATGTCGGAGCCACCCGCCACAAGAACGATTGCCATATCTTCGTCTCCGAGGACGCCCGCCAGCGTTGGGTCCAACGGGCTTCCACCGCCGCCGACAACCGCATGGTGTCCGAGCGTATCGCCGATTCCCAAGCCCAAGCCAAGTCGCAGACGCCCGCGGCGACTGCGACTGCCCCAACTCCCAAAGCCAAGGAGGCCCAAGCCACGCCGACCGGCGCGGCCCAGCCTCAGGCCCCCAAGGCGATCAAGGTCAAGAGCAAGGGCTTGGCCATGGAAAGGGAAATCGACGCGCGCGGGTCCATTGACTTGGTCAAAGCCATCAATGCGGGCCGATACGACGAGGCCGCGGCCCTCCTCGAACGAGGCGTCGATCCGGACGCCTTGGGCAACGATCAGGTTCCAATCCTCGCCGCAGCCCAACGCGGGCGGGCGCAGATGGTTGAACTCTTGATGGAATACGGCGCCTACATCGAAGTCCGCACCTCCAAATTCAAACAGACGCCCTTGCAGGTTGCCGCGTTAAAGGGTCAGAACTTGACGGCCATGATGCTTGCCCATAACGGCGCGGACATCTTCGCTTTGGACTCCACAAAGCGCACCGCCTCGCAGCTAGCGCGTGAAGCGGGCCACAAGGACTTGGCCGACGAGCTTTGGCGGCTCGAAGCTGAACAGCGCAGCGCGCGCACGGTGGTCGCCAACACACTTCCAACACCCAAACCAGCACCACAGGCGTCGCCCGAATCAAAACCCGAACAGAAGCAAACGACTGCGCCATACAAGCATCCGGGCTTGCTGCCCACTCAGTTCATCATTCCCAAGTTTCCGAAACCGCGCGACCGTGAGAGGGATCAAGGCCGCTCGCGTTGAAGCGCTTTGCAGAGCTCAGGGGCGGATGTTTACCAAATCGCTAAACCGATTCATGAATGCCTTGGATCGAATCGATTGACTTCGGAGGACGGATTTGTATGTTTTGTTGACGGCTGAATGCTCATCGCATTGGCTGATCCTGAAAGCTGAACGTCTTCAAAACTAAAAGGTGCCTCATGTCCCAAGTGTCCCCCGATGTCGAACATGCTCGAACCGAATGGCTCAGCGGCGTGTCCACCATATTGATGCTATCGGGTGGCGCAGGCATTCCGTTTATTGGCGCGTTATTCCTGTTGCTATGGATCGCCATTGCTGCCCCTCGGATACTTTCTCGTTCGTCTTCAAGGCTAGCCGACTTTGGAATACTGATTCTGACGCTTGCCGCATGGGCATTCATGAATTTCTTGTTTGCCAAGAACATTGGCAATGCAACTGTGGGCGAAATGACAGCTTGGTATGCGGGGCCGTTCGCCGCGATTTTGGTGGGATCGATGGTGCTTCATCGGCGATCCAACATTTTTGGTGGAACCTGATAGGTTGTCTGCCTTGCCGCGAGCCAAGGCGACATGGCTCTACGGTTTGTCTGATTGGTCTTCTGACTGAAGCCGCGCTCGTGACTTTCTCACGATGACCTGAACAGCTCGGGCTGGCGGGGGAGCCGCGTATTTCGAGGGGGGTGGCAGTTGCTTTTGAACGCTCGGCAGATATTTCGCCATCAAGACCCTCACCGTATCGGTTTGATCCCGAGGCAGCCGACCTTTGTCCAATGTCTCTTCGGGAAACCATTCGGGTGAATATTTCAGCGGAGCGTGCTCCTTGAACGAAAAGCGCGTTTGCACTGTCAGGCGTGTAATTGCGCCAGCATCCACGTCCATTTCGTATTCGTCACAGGGCTGACCACCGACCTTATCTAACGTCCGCTGACCCGTCCCAAATACGCAGTGAACCCAAGTGTCGTCAATTTCGGAAATGACTCTCACGACCAGCACAGGATGCAAGTCGCCCGGTTTTGTCGGGTCGCCAAGATTTGTTGGTTTGGGAATCTTCGCCCTGACTATATCCAGAGGCTTGATGTATGGCAGCGCCATGCTCGACCGAGGCGATCAAGATTGGGAGAGGTGGGCGGGAACGCCCCCGCAAGCTTGTTGCACCGACTGTGGCGCGAGCGCCCAAAGCGCGGCGAGCTGTTCGGTGGAAATCCGTTCATTGGACAACTCGGATTGTGGCTCTGCCACCGTCTTGCTCACGGTTTGTGCTCGACCGAAGGCGCGAGGGAGCTTCTTGTAGGCGTCCCCGGCAACCATGAACCCCATCGTGTTCGGTCCAGGCTTCTTGTTCGTTGGCATGGCGGCTCCTCTGAAAATCGTTGGTCTTTGCAAGCCTTCGATGGTAGCGCGTCGCCGAAATCTCCACAACTTCAGTTTCGTTGATTTTCGCCGCCCATTATTTTTTTATTCATTTGCATGCCTGTCCACTATTGGATGTAAACGGCTGATTCTCCGTGGGTATATGCATTGCATAACCATTTATGCCTAACGCCGTTCCGGCTATTCTCTCTAGTTGGCCAGTCGCTTTACTCCAGTTTAGTAGTGCTTCTCTTTCTGCTTTTATCCGTTGCCGCTAGGCCTTTTTCTCCTTGTCGATACCTGGAACCAGTGAAGCCTCCCTGACGGGGCGCGCAACCAATAAAACTGTCGCGCTTCCTTGGAAAGCTTCACTGAATGGACCTTTGACACCATCCACCAGCCGAGGGCACGGGCGACCGTGTCTCTAATAACGAAGTGGGATTTCTATCCCTGCGCGATCCGCCGCGCCTGTGCCCCGTCCTCGTCTCCTGCCACGGGTGGTAGCTATGCACAGCCCTCAAGCTTGCTACCTTTTTGATGCAACTGCCCAAGAGGGATGAATCCCGCCTTGTCGCCCAGTTGAATTTTTGCCGCTCCGTCCGCCCGTGCGGATCACCGAAAACCAAAACATAACTTAAGCGGACTGACCATATCAATCACGACGGCAATGTCAACATCACAAAGGCGAAGGCCCGAATTTTCATTCGGGCCTTCTGGAACCGCGAGTTCCAATTGCTTAAGTCGGTTTTGCGGCATATCCAAGTTAGCGCTGCAAATTGAGCTAGTCAACCCCGGCGCAGCAAATCTTTTCGATACCTCGCGTCAGATTTGGCGCGAGGTTCTTGAACCGATTGAATAGCTGTGAGAAGACATAAATAGGAGGGGCCTATCTATGGATAAAAGAAAGCCACGAGATGACTATCAACGGCTGGAACGCGAAAAGCTTTCCGAGGGGGCATACATTCACGTTCGCGTGCCAAAGTCGCTTCGCAATGAGTTCGTCAGCAAGTGCGATGCCGATGGCGCCACATATTCCAAACTGGTCCGGGCTTGGATTGAAGAATACGTCAAGCAGCCTGCCCATGGAGTAAAGCTTCCGCAGGGGCAATCCTGATGGACATTCGGGGACTGGCATCCAGAGCCAACAAGCACATGCGATCCGCGACGTGGGACGTGTGGCGGGATAGCCTGTTCACGGCATTGCTTGCCAGTTCTTTCGCGTTCTACGCCCTCGAGCTTTGGGATATTGAAGTTGAGTCCCCAATCATTCGGGCGCTTGCGCTGCTGTCAATTGCCATCCCACTTGTTTTGACATGGGGTGAATCACTTGATTGGTGGGAGGCCATTTGCAGGCCTTTCCAACGTTCCGACCGAATTCACAGGGAGGACAAGATCGTGCGGGAGCGCCACGAGCGCGAGGCAGCGGAACGCGCGCGCATCGAAGAAGAGCGAGAGCAGGCCAGGCTTCTTCGACTGAGCGAGTTGACGCGGGAGTGGTCGCCAAACGAACACGGATTCGACTCCGACCAGACCGGCCCAGCAAAACAAGAACAACAAGGGGAGAAATGATGAAGAACACAACGATCAACACCGCGAGGTGGCCTGCGGGAATCATCTTCGTTCTCTTGGCGGCTCTGCTGCCAGAGCTTGCATGGGCGGCCCCATCGTTCTTTGAACCAGTCGCGGGCGACAAGTCGGTCGAGATGCTGCTAAAGCCCATTTTTGGTGAGCTGTTTGGCGGCCCCGCCGCGGCTGGACTGATGGGCGCCATCAAGGTGTTCAATGCCGCAGCTTTGACCGTGGGTGGCTTGCTTGCCGCCTACACCTTGGTCTTCGGAACCATGCAGACCGCCCATGACGGGGAAATGCTGGGCAAGAAGTGGAGCAGCATGTGGCTACCAATCCGAACCGTCCTTGGCGTTGGTCTGGTCATGCCAGTGGCGAGTGGATTTTGTGTCGCCCAATTGTTCGTGGGCTGGATCACTCTTCAAGGCGTGGGGCTGGCCGACAAGCTTTGGACTTCCTATGTGAACGGATTCACATCAAGCGCGGGCATGGCGCCCAAAGTGGCAATGCCTGCAACCCGAGAGTTCGCAAAGGGGGTCTTGCTAAACCTCGTGTGCGTGGAAACCGGCAAGAAGATGGCTTCGGGAGCTTTGGGTCCGACAGCGATGATTTGGTCCAACACCTTTGCCGGTTCCAACCAGCCTGGCGGCAAGGGTCGCTTGTATGGGAATACGGACTATCCCAGCCTATGCGGGGCTGTGAACTACGCAGCAATCAAGCCACCTGTGATTAGTCCGAACATGTCGAGCATTCTTCAATTGGGCTCCACAGATGCAGAGCGAGCAGCCGCAGCGACAGCAATCAAAACTGCTCACATCACGGCAACCGCGCAACTTGAAGCCTCGTTACAGCCGTTGGCAGCCGCAGTCGTTTCGCAAGCATTCGACGAAGCGCCCACCGCTGCCGATGCATCCATACTCGATCAGGCTGCTGATGCGTATCAAACCGCCGTTTCGACCGCCGCTGGATCAGTATTCGGCGGCGGCGACGCTCTGACGCCCGTCAAAAATTCCGCCTCTCAGGATGGCTGGATATTGGCAGGGTCTTGGTTTATGCGATCTTCTCAACTGCAAGACATCGTGAACAAGGCCGCATCGTCAACGCCCGTATCCGTCGCGCCGGTCAACAGCGCAGCCGGGGCCAACTATCAAGATCGAGATTTCGCACGTTCTTATTCCAAGCTTGATGGCGTCCTAGGGCACTCAGTAGGCGCATACGGCATCGAAAACAACGCCAGCAGTGGATCAAGCGGAAACGACATGGACCAGTGGGCCAAGAAGACGTTCCATCACTTCTTGGAGCCAATGGCCAAAGGCTTTCAGCTCGACGCCAACCGTCACCCAATGATGGCTCTCAAGGATTTTGGCGACTACTTGATGGTGGGAGCAGAAGGCGCGATCCTTTTTGCTGGAGGACTCATGGCAACCGCTGGCGTGGCCTCGCTTGGAACCCTGACGGGACCAATCATGTATTTCGGCCTGCTCATCTTGACCCTGCTTGGATCGTTGATCGTCTTCGCTTCGATGGCTTCGGTCTACTTTCCTGTCCTGCCCTTCATCATCTTTTTCGGCACAGCATTGGGCTGGCTAATTCTCGTCGCCGAGGCAGTCATTGCGATACCGCTGGCGGCAGTCATGAAGCTCACGCCGGGCGGCGACGACATCATGGGTGGGTCGAAGCAGGCCTACATGCTTTTGCTTGGCTTGGCTCTACGACCCGCCCTGATCGTGTTTGGATTCATCCTTTCACTTATCGGCGTGGAGCACATCATCAGATTGTTCAATCAGGTGTTTTTCCCAGTGTTCTTCAGCTCCATGGGCGAATCTGTCGTGGGCGTCGTTACTTTGGTTATCGGCGTTGGCATCTACTTCGGAACGTTGACCTACATGCTTCACAAGCTATTCGGTCTGTGCCATGTCGTGCCAGATCAATTGTTGCGTTGGATTGGCGGTGGTCATGAGCAGCTTGGATCATGGGGCGGCGGGTCAGCCGAAGCGGCCAAAGGGAACGTGGGTGCGGTCGTCGGCAATATTTCGAGCAAAACCCAATCGGTGTCGGATGCCTCTGGCCGCAACCTTGCCATGGGCAAACAACGCGATGACGCGAATCTGCGGTCCGAAATGACGGAGAAGAAGAATGCTGCTTCTGAGGCTCGCAGTGGCTCGATGGAGTTGTCAGGCATGTCCGCTGCTGCTTCAACATCGGCTGCCGCTGCCAATGGACCGGGGTCTAAACCTGCCGATACCGTTCAGGCCGTGGCTGATCGATTCGCCGTCGCGCAGAAGCATGCTGATGTGGCGCAATCATTCTCATCGGCAGGCAATGAAGAAGGTGCAGCCAAGCACAACAAATCAGCGGCGATGGAAATGAGTGCAGCGAATAAGCTTGCTGACAGTCTGGAATCAAGGGGGGCTGGCGCGCAAAAGTCTGCTGAGCACCATTCATTGACCTCGGGGACTGCAGAACGTCCGCAGGCCGCTGCTTCATTTAGAGAGGCCGAGGCACTCTACAAGGCAGGCCGTGACGCCCAAAACGTGCTTGGCAATCGTGAAAAGGCCGACGAGTTAAATCAGAGTGGCGATGAAGCTGGACGTAGGGCTTCGCTCATCGAAACTGAACTTGCCAGCAATCCGAAAACCGCGACACCAGATGCTTCACAGCAGCCAACCACGGATCAAGGGAAACCTGCCGGAAATGATGCATCAACCCAGACAACCACTCCGACACAGGGAAAGGCAGAGCCAGCAAATCCGCCAATCAAACAGCAGGGGCCGGACCAGCCACCAGCCTAACAAAAAGCCCTCGAAAGAGGGCTTTTCTTATTTCGCAAGATTCCTTTTAACCCTATCAACAAGCTCTGTCTTGGCAAACTTGGGATTTTCCTCAGACACATCGACAACAGTATGCCGGTAATCATCAGTTTGCTGCTCATCAGTGACGTCAAGCTTTTTGCCATATTGTTGGGCCAGCCGCTTGAATGCCTCATTGCTGTGCATCCATTCCAAAATGAGGGCATCTTTCTCGCTCAGTGACTGCGCCATTTGCTGTTTCACTTGCTGGAGCTCATTCGCCAACTCAACGTTCTTCGCCTTCGCCTCGCGGGCTTCACGTTCCGCACGTTGCTTTGCCATGTCCGACGCATGCTTTGCGCTGACCGCACTGTGGCGTTGCGACTCGGCTTCCAAGGCGCGCGACTGCGCATCACCCAGCATCCGGGTCTTGCCGATGATTTCGACGGTGTCACCCATTCTGGTCATGTCGATTCCTTTTCCGGTGTCCTTTTGCTCTCAACGTGCCGCCAAGTATTCCCAGCAGCGGATGAATTGCGCTTCTTTCAGCCTACCTCTAGGCGGCTCCACAGGCAACGGCAACGGTCGGTTGGAGTGGAAACCCAGCGTGCAATCACTCTGAAGCCTTAACGTCTGTTGATTATATTCCGTGGACTGTTGGTCTCGAAAACCCTAACTTCAAGGGGTGCAAGAAGACACTTTCGAGAAGACCCGACAGAGCTTGGCTGCCAGCATCAAGGCACGGAGAGATGCGCGCGGACTGTCCCAAGAGGCCCTGGCCTTGGAGGCTGGCGTAGACCGGACCTTCGTCTCGCAAATTGAACGAGGAATCGGCAATCCCTCGCTTCGCATCGTCTGCCTGCTAGCGGATCAGCTTGATGCGACACCGTTCGAGTTGATCGCTCCCAGCGAGTAGCGCACAGAGCAACACCTCAAAGTAATGGCTGTCAGTATCGGCAGGCGTTATTCTTTGGGTATGGACGCAGTTTCTTTTCCGGGTTTGCTGGTTGATAAGCCAGAGATTGACGAGGTGCTGGACCTCGACACCGGCGAGATATTGCCCGCGTGGAAGGCCGTCGGAAACGACTATGAAAAGGTCTTGCAACTGCGCATGAACCTGATGCAAGGCAACCGGTCAGGGCATCCCGTGTATGCCTGTCCGTTGTGCGTGGTTCCCGTTCACCTCGTCTCCATGATGAAGGAGCGCCGGTTCTACTTCCGGCATGAGACCGAGGATGGCCGATGCCCATCAAAGACCAAGGGCGAGCTCAGTGGCGAACGCATTCTCGCCATGAAATACGACGGAGCGCGCGAGTCGGCAGCCCACATTCGAATGAAGGAGATCATCGCAAGCAGCCTGCGCCTTGATCCTGACTTCTCGGATGTCCAGATCGAGCCCATATGGAAGGGGGCGGAGGCCAATTCGCGACGCAGACCCGATGTCCGGGCAGTTTGGCGTGGCTCTCTTCCTGTCGCGTTCGAGGTGCAGCTTTCGACCACGTTTCTGCGCGTTATTGCCGAGCGCCGGGCCTTCTACCTCAAAGAGGGTGGCCTTTTGCTTTGGGTGTTCAAGTCATTCGACATGGGCAACGCCAAACTCACCCAGGACGACATCTTCTACAACAACAATCGCAACGCCTTCGCGGCCAGCGATGCCACATTGGAGGCATCGCGGCGCGAGGGGAGGCTTGTTCTCGACTGCATTTGGTCGGAGCCGTCCATCGATCAGGGCCAATTGACGTGGAGCCAACATCGACGGCCTGCGACATTCTCCGAACTCACGGTCGAGCAGGAGGCGCAACGGGTCTACCTCTTCGATGCGGATGGCGCCAAGATCGCATGCATTGCCGACGCAGGGGATGGGGCAATGCGGGCCGACTTTCGCCGCTATTGGCTGCGGGAGCCCCAGTCCTACGACGAGCAGGCCTGGCAGTCGCTTTGGGCGTGATTTACCGCGCGTGGAATCGACTTCCCACGCTATCCCGGCGAACAGGATGGCTTCAGGGCATTCATGGACACCCTGTTCACCGCTCGCGAAGGCCGCCCGGTAGGGTGGGGCCACGCGAACTTGGTCAAGGTGGCCCATCACGTCTTCGACCAATACAAGGGCCAGCTTTGGGCGTTCAAGTTGATGCTGGTCGCGCACAAGCGAGGCGATCAGATTCGTGCGGAAGACACATCGAGAAATTGGCGCGACAAGAAGGTCAAAGCCTACCTGGCTGCATGGGCAGCGAATGACCAAGCTTTCGCGCCTGACCGGCGCTTTGACGGATTGATTGCGTTCTTGTTTCCGGAAATCGCTGGCAATTTGGGGTCAAGTCCCCACTAAAATTTTCTATGCGAGGGACTCGTTCCGAAGACTTAGAGTCGCTTTTGTGTGGAAGCTGACATCGCAATGCCTGGCAATACTGTTGCCCGGAGTTCCTCTCTTACAAAGGAAGGATGTTGGGCCAGCAGATTTTCAATATCTGGATTGTGTCGATAGATGATGTCCAGCATGTCGGCAGCCTTGAGATCAGCTGCATCCAAAATTTCCTGAACGCCGTTGTTGATCCCGATGCGCAACGGCGTCAAGTCTTGGGTGGTGTCGCTCGCATAGATATCAATGCTTCTGACATTGAATATCTTGGAGCTATGTATCACCAAAGCGATCATCAAATTGGGATTGGCGCTATGGTTCCAACTGCAAATTAACAATTCGGACTCCTCATCAGACGGGAGCGAATAGTTATATTGAAGATTCCCAAACAATGCAATGCTGATCATTTCAAGCACTCTTTGACAGCCTTGTCCAAGTCATCCACATGGATTGGCGTCGGAGTGCCTGACTTCATCTTCCACACGGTGTAGCCGCCCTTGATGGCCTTGCCACGCAATTCGGTTTGCTTGCCTTCGCTGATGAAGCGCACTTGAACCTTGGTCTTTCCACCGTCTTGGATGTCGAAGAGTTTTCGGGCCACGGCGTCCGACAACAAGTGCGAGCCCTTGGTGTCCAAGCAATAAACCATGTTGCCTTTCCAGACGATAAAGTCAGGGTAGAACGAGGCCGTGTCGCCCGCTGATAGCAACGGAATATGGAAACCGCCTGCACTCGGGTTGCGGTGCCAAGTGTTGCCAGCCTTGTCCAGCGCTTGAGCGAAGACCAACTCAAACTTGTTGAAGCCCGCATAGCGTTCATATAGGCCATTGGTGAACGCCGGGGCATTCTTGGGAACCCGCATGGCTCCGAACCGGAATGGCCGCAATGTTTCATAGACAAGCTCGGCCTGCTGGTAATAGGCCTCGACTATCTCAATGGCCGTTTTTTCCGCCGCCTTGTTGGCATTGCTTTGAACCTGCACGCGCACGTCGAATTTTGGGTCCTTGAAATCGGACACAGCCAACGCGCGATTGGAGCGAGAGCGCAGAGCCGTGTTCACCAGCCAGCGAAGCCGCACCGGATTCGTATGTCCATCAGCCGTCCAATTTGGCGTTCCGCCGTCGTCTCCGAGATTCTTCAAGTCGATGACTTGGGACGCGACATGAGCCTGGCCGAATGTGTCGGGACTTCCATCGGCAAAAGTTGGAAACACTCCGATGATTTCAGCGATGCGCTCACAGGCCGCCTCGGCATCCACATTGACATGGCACAGCGGAGCATCGACATCGTCCTTGGGCTTGATGTCTTCGGAGCCAGACCCCGCGCCGCCAAAGTTGTCCACGATTTCGATGGGAGCGCCTTCGGCTTTCAACTTGGCTTTGACTGCGCCAAGGGCATCGACGAAAACGCTCTGGCTGTCCACACGCAAGAAGAAGTGGGCGGAATTCAGCAGCGGATTGTCGTAGTGCTCGGCACCGTATTGGCGAAGCACGCGGCCTATGACCTGTTCAACTTGGATCGACGACCCCATGCTCTTGTCGATGTAGGCCAGATAGCAAGCCGGATCATCCCAGCCCTCTTGCAGCGAAAGATTGAAGATGATGTGCTGATAGTCGCCCGCTGTGAATTCGTCGAAGTCGCTATCCCCCTTGGAAAACAAGTTGACCTCGTCGGGCTTGTTGCCATCGACGAATGTGAGATTCGCATAAATGGCCACGGACTTCGGATCGACACCCTTTTCCTCGACGAGATAGCGCCAGATGCGAATGGGCGGGGCCTTGCGGTGCGCGAATGGCTTGGTGTGATCGTCTTTCTCCCCATCGTCGGCAATGTTGGTCTTGCAAACGTAGATGGCCTTGGGTTTGAAGCCAAGGCCGCGGGAATCAATCTCTTCCGTCAGCGTGTCCAGTCGGTCGGTTAGATCATCGAGGCACCGCTCCATCGGAGCCGTGCTGCCATCGAATTGAATCGCCCGCTTCACGAGTTGGGCGTCCACCACCTTTGCGCTATCGACCGCCGTGGTGATGAACCGCTTGATATCAGGCTTGCCATCCTCATCGACCGCTTTCAAGACCTTGAACGCTTCGCCCTCTGCGTCAGCTTCATCAACCCACAATTTGATGTGTTGAATAACCGACTTGTTGAAGCTGTCCGGCAATTTCAATGTGGCCGACGCAAGCAGGTATGCATCGGGCTCCAGCTCCGCAAGCAGCTCAGTTTGCTGTTCGGAGAGGTTGTGGCCCTCGTCATAAACGATCAGAAGCGGCCTGCGCTTGCCGTTGTCGGCTCGCTCAATCAATCGCTCCCACGGCGACTTGTCGCCGAAGCGATCATGGTCACGCTTGTAGATGTTGAGAGCGCCTTCGGACTGATCTTTGTTGTTGAACAGGCCTGTGGTCGCCATCACCATTAGTGGGGTGGAGCTGTCGGATATCAGTGCTGGACTCAACTGCGCGACGTTGATAACGCGGAAGCCGTCGATGATCTCGCTGTATTTTCCACCACCAGAGAAGTTCGTATAGGTTTGCGCGACAACAGACTTGGCCTTTGACATCCAAAACACGATGGGTTCGCAATCGAAGTGCGCCCGCATCAATGCGACGGATTGAGCGAGAACGGGAGTTTTTCCCGCGCCGGTCAACGCTGACAGCGCTTGAAAAAATGCTCTCGGCTTTTTCCCTTTGCGTGGCCTATCGGGATGGTTGGCGAAGAATGCATATCGGTCGGAAATCGACTTGGCCGCTTCCGATTGAAAAACTTTAAGTTCAAGCATCCGCAACTTCCTCTGCGTTTTCGTTGTTGTAAGCGTCAGAACGCGGATTGAAGCCGATGTGTTCAAGGACCGAATCAGGAATTTTGTAAAACTCGATATCTGTCCCCGTGTATGGGGCCAGCGATGCGTAGACGTGATATCGCGTTGCCAGCTTTGCCGCCTTCGCCTCTTCAACGATGCGTTTGAAGGCTTCGCGATTGAGCGCCGATTTTTGGTCGGGGGCATCCCATATAAGGAAGAATCCCTCCTCTTTGGGATTCACCGCGAAAAGGTGGCGGTGCGACCCGGCAGGCAGGCGACGCAGATAAGACCGGGTTTTTTCGTTTCTATCCCAATAGCTGGTCAGCAGCAGGTCGATCATTTCCTCACGGGCGAGGGCGTTGACCGCTTCCGCGTCAATTTTCTCCCGCTTCAATTCCATGAAACGGAATCCGCTGGCAAGGGGTTGGACTGGTCCGCTTGCCCACTGGCCCGTAATCACTCGTTTGACTCGATCAGCCGTGAGGGTGGAAGCATAGTGATCACCCTTTTCGGTGTTCCCTTGCTCTATGAGGATGAAGCGACGTTCCGTTCCAGCCTCAGCGTTCAAGTCCAGGACGGCGTGCCCCGTCGTTCCAGAACCCGCGAAGGGATCTAAAACTAATCCATCGGGTTTGCACCAGAGCTGAATGATTTTCTTGATCAGACGCAGCGGCTTGACTGTTTGGAATCCATGGTCCACACCAACGACAGCGGCAAGCTCCTTGATTCCCGACTGGCTATGGCCGGATTCTGTGTAGGCCCAAGACGCGCTGCCAATTTCGAAAGGCGAATCGTAGTCTTCGCTCGACCACCATGAAAGAGGAACCTTCCCTTTCTTGACATCCTTCAGGTAGGTTTTCAACCGGGGAGCACCTTCCCCCTTTTTGGTGAAAAACAGCTTGGGCCATTGGCCGCGGTCATATATCTTTTGGGCAGCGAGTCTCGATTTCTTAATCAAAGCAGCGCTATTGATGGCCTGGCCATCAACGAATTTGCAACCTTTCAAAACCAATGCTTTGACGTGGATTTGCTTTCCAGCCTTGTCGATCAAACCAACGTTGTCGCCGATTACTTTTTCTTCGTAAGCTGATCCCCACTCTTCGAGCCATGCCTTCATGGATGCTTTCGCCGAGCGCCAATAATTGGCGCCGGGATAGTGCATCTCGCCTGTGAATGGAGATTGAATGCCGTAGGCGGCCTTTGCGTCGCCGCTTGCGGCAGTCGGGTTTCCGCCAGTTTTTTTACTGTCCCACAGGCCTTCGGGGTCGCCGTCAGGATTGTCATAAATCGAATCCATGGCCATCGTCCGTTCTTCAAGACGAGTCTTGGAGCGTTCAGCATCTTTGGCATAGATGAGCACATATTCAGTGGCAGTTGAAATATGCTTGGAGTCGGATTTTGGAGCGTAGGATTTTTGCCAATTGATAATGCCAATCCGGTTTTCTTCTTTGAAAATCTCATCCATCAACATGCCGAGGCGATACAGCTCCCGATGGTCAATGCAGATCGCAATGACGCCGCCGGGCTTTAACATTTCTCGCATCATCCAGATGCGAGGCGTCATGAATTTGAGCCACTTGCTGTGACGCGATCCGTCATCTTTCGGCACCAACTCGCCAAGGTCCGGGTCGTTGGGGTCCTTGTCCCACTTGTCGTTGTAGCGGAAGTCCTCGCCCGTGTTGTAAGGCGGGTCCGTCACGATCAGATCGACTTGCCCACGGTGCTTGTATAGCGTGACCATCGTGGAGAGGTTCTCGCCGTCCCAAATTTCATTTTGGGCTTGGTTGACCTCATCGCCTACGCAATGCTTTTTGACGATTTTGCTAAGCTTGGGTTTGACTTGGCGGATGATTTGCCACGGCGCGGTTCGGCCCGTGTAGTTCATCACGATGCCATCTTTGCCCGCGTCACGCGACGCAGCCTCATGCTCTTGCAGCATTCGGATCAAGGCCGAGCGCGACAGTTGTTCGAAATCCATGTATTCCCTTCGTCGAGTCAACGCCCGGCGATAGCAGCGCGAATGGAATCGCTTGTCTGCTTGGATTAGTGGATGGCTGGGCGCGCTTTCGTGATCCCCTCATCATACCCGCAGGAACAGGCCGAAATTGACCTCCACGGTGAGGTTCCACGGGGACCTTTTCACCGTCATCCGTGCACAGGTGAGGCTCCACAGGGACCTCAGCCTACTCTGTGGGTCGTCCGAGTGCGCAATTGGCTTGCTTTCAGGCCCGATGCTGCCAGTCTGGCGCCTGCATGTCCCCGAAGAAGCTCACCTTTGGCTCTCGGGTCCCCGTAGATTCTCACCATAGCCGCGAGAGTCCGCGGCCGAACAGGTAGCCGTGCCCATGATGGTCAACTTGATTTCAGTGCATCAATGTGGTTAGTTGGTGGCTACTGACTATCAGGATGTTGTGATGAGATTCTTTTTCGACGAGGAGACGGACGCCAACCTAGCGACCGCAGACGACTTGGCCGACTACATGGAGGTCTTCGCGTTTGATGGCCCCGTTGACGCATTCGGGCAAGGCGCGATCAAGATCGTTGACGCGGGACGCTTGCTGATCGACTTCTCGGAAAGCGGCGATGGACCCGGCGAAGTTTTCCGAGAGTCTCGGAAGGTCTACACGAACATCATTATCGCTATCACCGGTCTGGATGATTTGCAGTATGGGGATGCGCTGCGGGGCTTGGCTCATCGCTATTGGGTCGAAGGGGAAGCCATGGCCATAGCCCGCATTGCCGCTCCGGCAGCACCCCGCCCGCACAGCACACTTTGACTCTTCGGCGACGGCGTTCGACACTGTCATGATGGGGCCGCACACGCCCATGATGAGTCGTCATTCGGGTGTGCCGCAACCCGCCGTTTCCAGTCCCCGTTTCAGGCGCTGCGGCGCGTATGGAAGACCTTGATTGAAGGCGCCGTGATGCGCGGTAAACGCCCCTCAAGTGCCCTCAAGACTAGTGCGTCCTGATGGGTGCTAGATGGGGACTTAGTCGTGAAAAAGTAGGAAAAAACCCAGACTTTACAAGGAAGAAAAAGTCACACGCCTGTAATGCTGCATCATGGGGGTGTGGCCCTGGGCCAGCAGATCGGCGGCCGTGGGAGCCTGGGCCAACTGGGTCATGCCGTCGTTCGGCGGTGGGTGGGCGGGGGTGTCGAGGGGAGATGCGGCGCTGGAGGTCATGGGGCTGCCCGGTGGGGCGGGGAAGTCACAGGTGTCGGTTCGGGGAGGCCTTGGGCCAAGCCCTGTGTTCTATCATGTTCCGTCACACAGATGGGGCATCAGCATGGTGGTCATTCTCAAGGTCGGGGGGCGCACGGATGCGGCAGAGCGCATTCGGGCCGTCATTCGGCAGGACGGCCTGGACTGGCGGCTGGTCCACGTCAGCAGCTGTGCGCAGGCCGTGCTGGCCCTGCAACGCGAGGCGGTGGATGTGCTGTTGGCCCACCACAGCTTGCCCGATGGCACGGCCATGGACGTGCTGGCCGTGGCTGGGAGCCTGCCCGTCATCCTCACCATTGCCCGAGGCGAGGAAGTGGCCGTGGCCCAGGCGTTGGACCAAGGGGTGGCCGACTACATTTTTGAGGACATTGGTCCCGACTTTGGGGCACTGGTGATGGCGCAGTTGCGTTCAGCCCTGCGCCACCGCGACATGTCCCGCCAGGTGGACCGCCAGCACCGATTGCTGACCGCCATCAGCCGTGCGCAGAGCAGCTTCATCCGCACGGCACACAACCGGCAGGCGTTCGATTTGCTGCTGACCGAATTGCTGGCGCTCACCGACAGCGCCTATGGCTTTGTGGGCGAAGTGTTTTACGACGCGCCAGACCAACCCTGGCTGAGGGTTCACGCCATTTCCAACTTGGCGTGGGATGAGGCGTCACGCCGCCGATACGCCCAGGCCCAGGGCGGTGGCATGGTGTTTCGCAACCCCAACACCCTGTTTGGTGAGGTGCTGCGCACGGGCGAACCCGTCATCAGCAACCAACCGCACACCGACCCCAGGTCGCACGGTGTGCCGCCCGGCCATGTGCAGCTGCACGCTTTCCTGGGCATACCCGTGGGGCAGGGCGGGCAACTGCTGGCGATGGTGGGCTTGGCCAACCGGCCAGGCGGGTATGGGCAGGCGGACATCACGTTTTTGCAGCCACTGCTCGACGCCATTGCCCAGATGGTGGAGGCCAGGCGACAGGCGCAGCTGCGCCGGGACGTCCGTGGCATGCTGGAGAGCACACTCAACAGCATCGACCAGGGCATCGCGATGGTGGATCCCCAGGGGCGGGTCGCTCTGTTCAACCAGCAGGTGGCGCGGTTGCTGAACCTGGACCCGCAGTGGCTGGCCCAGAAACCACTGGAAAGCGAGGTCGTGGCCCAACTGCTGGCCCGGGGGGATTTTGGTGTCGATTTCGAACGCATCGCCGACCCGGTGGTGCGAGACCACTTGCGCCACCGTCGGGGCAAGGTGATGCCATCGAGCCACTACCAGCGCGAGACACCGGACGGTCGCTGGTTGGATGTGGTGCACCACCCCCTGCCCGACGGTACCCTGGTGCGCACCTACACCGATGTGACCCACGTGGTGCACAGCCGACAGGCACTGGCCCAGACCCATGCCCGCTTGGAGGCCATCCTGGATGGCACAGGGGCGGGCACCTGGGAGTGGCAGCTGAGCTCCGACGAGCTGCGGGTGAATGAGCGCTTTGCCGCTTTACTGGGGTGCGAGCGCTCGGCCCTGCCAGACCGTCGCAATGCGCTGCACAGCCTGCTGATGCACCCGGACGACGAGGTGCGCGAGGTGCAGGCGGCCCAGGCCCACCTGCAAGGTGACCTGCAGCTGTACGAGTGCCAATACCGCCTGCGCCACACCGACGGGCGCTGGCTGTGGGTGCTGGCGCGTGGCCGCATCAACCAGCGCGCCGCCGACGGGGCGGGGCAGGTGATGTCCGGCACCATCATCGACATTTCGGTCAATAAGCAGGCCGAAGAAGCCTTGCGCCTCGCCTCTGAGTTGCTCAAAGACCGCACGCAGACGTTAGAGACCACGCTGGCGGCCATGGGGCAGGGCTTGCTGGTGGTGGGGCCAGACGGTCGGATACGCGCACACAACCCCCAAATTTGCACCATGTTGGATGTGCCGCCCCACATGCTGGCCGACCACCCCTTGCTGAGCGACATGGTGCGCTGGCAGGCCTGGCGGGGCGACTTTGGTGACAACGGGGACTTGGTGGAGCCCAGCGGGCGTGCCTACCTCGCGGCGGGTGCGGTGGCGGTGGACGATGCCCTGCCGCGCACCTACGTGCGCCGCACACGCCAGGGGCGCATCCTGGAGGTCAAGTCCAACCCCTTGCCGGGGGGAGGCTTTGTGCGCACCTTCTCCGACGTGACGTCCTATGTCGAGGCGCTGGACATGGCCAGGGAAAGTCGAGAAGAGGTGCTGCGCCTGAACGAGACGCTGGAGCAGCGGGTGGCACTGCGCACCGCCGAGCTGGAGGGCTCCATGCACGACATCGAAGCCCTGTCGTATTCCATTGCCCACGATTTGCGGGGGCCGCTGCGGGCGGTGAACGGTTTTGCCGCACTCATTGCCCAGGACGAGGCGGAGCGCCTGAGCCCCGACGGACGGGAGATGTTCGAGCGCATCACCGAGGCGTCTCGGCGCATGGGCAGCATGATCACAGACCTGCTAGAGCTGTTCAAGGTGGTGCGGGCCGACATCAGTCCCGTGGCGGTGGACCTGGCGGCGCTGGTGCAAGAGGCGGTGCGTTCGCTGGCCTCGTCATTCCCGCGCACCGAGGTGGCGGTGCAGCCCATGCCCATGGCCCATGGGGACGCCACGCTGCTGCGCCACCTGGTGTTCAACCTGCTGGACAACGCCCTGAAATACTCGGCCAAGGTCGAGGCACCGGCGGTACCGAGCATCACCGTGGGGTGGTCGGACACCGAGGCGGCCTGGTTTGTGCGCGACAACGGTGTGGGTTTTGACATGGCCAACGCCGACAAGCTGTTTGGCCTGTTCCAGCGCCTGCATGCCCCTGCCGACTTCGAGGGTTCGGGCGTGGGGCTGGCGGTGGTGGCGCGCATTGTGCAGCGCCACGGCGGGCGGGTGTGGGCCCATTCCGCACCTGGGTGCGGGGCCACCTTCTGGTTCACGCTGGGCCAGCCAGCGACCAGCAAGCCTTAAAAAGGCGCGTCGTCTGACGACCCATTGGCGGCTGGCGTGGCATCGTCCGCCCCGCTGCTGGCCGCCAGTGCCACTGCGGCCTGCAACGACTGGCGCACCGTGGCCTTGTCGCCTGCGCTGGCGAACTTGCTGTATTTGCCGATCACGCTCACCAGTTGGCCGTAAATTTTGGGGTTGGCGGCCAAGCACTCGCCCTGGTGCAAAAAGTCGGATTCGCCCGTGAAGTTGCCCACCAGACCACCGGCCTCGGTCACCAGCAAGGCGCCAGCAGCCATGTCCCAGGGTGACAGGCCTTTTTCAAAGAAGCCGTCGGAAAAACCAGCGGCCACGTAGGCCAGGTCCAGGGCGGCAGAGCCGGGGCGGCGGACACCGGCGCAGCGGGGCATCACGTCGCCCAGCATGGCCAGGAACGGTTTCATCTCGTCGCCGGGGCGGAAGGGGAAGCCCGTGCTCAGCAGCGTGTCGCGCAGGTGGGTGCGCTTGGCCACGCGGATGCGGCGCTCGTTCAGGTAGGCACCGCGCCCCTTGGTGGCGCAAAACAGGTCGTTGCGGCTGGGGTCGTAAATGACGGCCTGCTCCAGCTTGCCTTTGACGGCCAGCGCAATGCTGACGCAGTACACGGGGAAGCCATGGATGAAGTTGGTGGTGCCATCGATGGGGTCAATGATCCAGACATGGTCTGCGCCGCCAAACTTGCCTGCACGCTCACCCGACTCTTCGGCCAGGATGGCGTGGTCGGGGTAGGCGGACAGCAGGGTGTCGATGATGGCTTCTTCAGCCTTTTGGTCGATTTCGGTCACAAAGTCGTTGGTCTGCTTGGCCGTTACGCGCACGGACTCCACGTCCAGCGCGGCGCGGTTGATGATGGTGCCAGCGGTGCGGGCGGCCTTGATGGCCACGTTGAGCATGGGGTGCAGATTGGACGACATGAATTGTGTGAAGATCGAAAACGGGCTGCGCGATGGCGGCGGTGGCATCGCGGCACCCATCGTGTGGGCGGCGACAATCGAGGGCCAGAATTCTACCCGCGACCCGTGATCTTGACCAGCGCGGCCACCCGCGTCCCCGGCCACGCCACCGTTGACCTGGCCCAACCGCTTGCCCACCTCCGAATGAAAACCCGCTTCATCCTCATCCAGACCAGCCACGCCGGCAATGTGGGCGGTGCCGCCCGCGCCATGAAAACCATGGGTTTTGACGACCTGGTGCTGGTGGCCCCCCGCTGGGCCAACGTGCTGCGCCGCGAAGAAACCATTCAGCGCGCCAGCGGTGCCAACGACGTGTTGGCCGCCACCCGCGTGGTGGACACGCTGGACGAGGCGCTGGACGGCATCAGCCACCTGTGCGCCACGGCCATGACCCCGCGCGACTTTGGCCCCCCCACCCGCAGCCCGCGCGAGCACTTTGAGTATTTGCTGAAACAAGAGCAAACTGTTCAATCAAATCAAGCGATGGATGCCAAAAATGATGAAAATCCATGTCCTGCAACCGCTTCGGCACCGCAAGGCGTGGCCTTTTTGTTTGGCAGTGAGCGTTTTGGCATGCGCAACGAAGACGTGTACCGCAGCCATGTGTGCCTGAGCATCCCCACCCGGCCCGATTTCGGCTCGCTCAACCTGGCGGCGGCGGTGCAGCTCATCGCCTACGAGTGGCGGCAGGCGCTGGGGGGATTTGCGCTGTTGCCCTCAGGGGTGGCGCCCGTCAGGCAGGCCAGCGCCCAGGCCGTGCAAGGCATGTTGACGCACTGGGAGCAGGCGCTGGTGGACGTGGGTTTCCTGGATCCCGCTGCCCCCAAAAAGCTCATGCCCCGGCTCAACCAACTGTTCAACCGTGCCCAGCTGACGGAAGAAGAAATCCACATCCTGCGCGGCGTGGCCAAGGCCATGCAGCAAACGGCGGCCCAGGCGGCGGGTGGGCGTGCTGCGGTCAGCGCCTGCGCCCCCGACGCCTGAAGGTGTTTGCGCCCGCCACTGCCCAGGCTCCCCCGCCACTTTGATACCCTTGCTCCCATGTTCAAACGACTGCGCGCCGACATCCAAACCATCCTGGACCGCGACCCTGCGGCCCGCAGCTGGTTCGAGGCGCTCACCTGTTACCCCGGCTTGCACGCCCTCATCCTGCACCGGCGTGCCCACTGGTGCTGGACGCACGGCCTGAAGTGGCTGGGGCGTTTCATTTCGCACCTCTCGCGCTTTTTGACCGGCATCGAAATCCACCCCGGTGCGCAGATTGGCCAGCGCGTGTTTTTTGACCACGCCATGGGCACGGTGGTGGGCGAGACCGCCGAAATCGGCGATGGCTGCACCATCTACCAGGGCGTGACCCTGGGTGGCACCAGCCTGTACAAGGGCGCCAAGCGCCACCCCACGCTGGGGCGCGACGTGGTGGTCAGCGCAGGGGCCAAGGTGTTGGGCGGCTTCACCGTGGGCGATGGGGCCAAGATTGGCAGCAACGCCGTGGTCATCAAACCCGTGCCGGCGGGGGCCACGGCGGTGGGCATACCGGCGCGCATCCTGCCGTCCAAAGAGGGGGCCAGTGCCGACGCCACGCCCGAGACGCCCAAGTTCACCGCCTACGGTGTGACGCAGGAAGACGACCCCGTCAGCCAGGCCCTGCGCGGCCTGATCGACGGCGCCACCGGCCACGAGCACCAGATTGCGCTGCTGTGGCAAGCCATTGAAAAACTCACCGACAAACGCCCCTGCGCGCCCGCCGACTGCGTGCCCAGCGACGCGCAGCGCGTCGAACACTTCGAAACCGCCAAGCTCAACGAGCTGGTGGGCAAATGACAGGCGGTGGCGGATGGTTCAAATCCGCAGCCACCACACCCATGAAGTCAAGCGCCAGGGCCGGATGGTTCGTTCATGGGCGGGGCCGAATGGCGGCCTTGGGGCGGAACACCTTGCACACCTCGTCGCGCACGTCGATGTAGGGGCCGCCGATCAGGTCCACGCAGTAGGGCACGGCGGCAAAAATGCCGGGCACCACCTGCTGGCCCTGGCCGTCTTTCAGGCCTTCCAGCGTTTCGGCAATGGATTTGGGCTGGCCCGGCAGGTTGATGATGAGGCTCTGGTGGCGCACCACGGCCACCTGGCGCGACAGGATGGCGGTGGGCACAAAGTGCAGGCTGATCTGGCGCATTTGCTCGCCAAACCCCGGCATCACCTTGTGGGCCACGGCCAGTGTGGCCTCGGGCGTCACGTCACGCAGCGCCGGGCCGGTGCCGCCGGTGGTCAGCACCAGGCTGCATTTGGTCTCGTCCACCAGCTCGGTCAGCGTGGCGCTGATGGTGGCTTCGTCGTCGGGAATGAGGCGTTCCACCCAGGTCACCGGGTTGAGCAGGGCGCGGCACAGCCAGTCTTTCAGGGCCGGCAGGCCTTTGTCTTCGTAGGTGCCCGAGCTGGCCCGGTCGCTGATGGAGACGATGCCAATGGTCACGGCATCAAAGGCGTTGGCATCGGCAGCGGGGCTGGCAGTGGTGGCGGTGGTGCTCATGGTCGCAGGTGCAAGTCAGTGGGCTGAGTAAGGGGTGTGGCTGGGTGCGGTGTGTCGCCGGTCTTGCGGCGTGTCAGTCGGCCTCGCCCGGCTCATCGGCCTGGGCCAAGGTAGTTTTGACGAGCTGAAAAATTTCTCGGTAAGCCTTGCCGTGGCGCACGGCCGTGCCCAGGCTTTCGTGGGGTTGCGGTGTGGCCTGCGCGTCCTTGCGCGCCTGGCGGATGAGGGCGCGCAGGTGCTGCGGATCGGCGGCCGTGCCGGCAGCGCGTTCCACCTCCAGCCATTCGGTCAGTGCGCCGTCGTCGGCAATCAGGCGGTCGCGCCACTGCTCGGCCTGGTGCAGCGCCAGTTTTTCTTCGGCGCTGCCCTTGTGCTGAAAGTCCAGCGCGGCCTGGGCGGCTTGCAGGGTGTCGGCGTCTTGCAGGCGCATGAGCTTGCCGATGAACTGCATCTGGCGGCGGCGCCCTTCGAAGTTGGTGATGCGTTTGGCCTCGGCCAGGGCGTCCATGAGCTTGTCGCCCAGCTCAAGGCTGGCCAGCAGGTCGGCGCGCAGGGTCAGCAATTGCTCGCCCAGGTCTTGCAGCTGGTCGCTCTCGCGCTTGAGGTCGGTTTTGCTCTTTTCGGTCGTGCCTTTGAGCTCGGCCTTGAGTTCAAGGTCGAGCTCGCTGCCTTCGGCAACGAAGTGGCCTTTGACGTAATAGCCGCGTTTGGGTTTTCTGGACATGGGTGGGGTAGGGTGCCGTGGCGCTGGCGCCTCCACACAATGGCCGGGTGGCCCGCGTGGCTGGGGCGCGGAAAGTATCATTGTCGCCGACATGAGCAAACCAACCACCACCCAGCCCGGGGCCACGGCCCGCCGCGCGTCGCCCGCCCCACGTTCCCACGCCACAGCCGCGGTTGCCACCGAGCAGCCGGGCAGTGGTTTTCAGTACAGCCGGGGGCAGTTCCAGGCGTTGGTGGACGCGGCCCTGTCGCACGCCAAACAGCTGGGTGCCACCGATGCCGGGGCCGACGCCTCCGAGGGCAGCGGCCTGAGCGTGTCGGTGCGCAAGGGCGAGCTGGAAAACGTCGAGCGCAACCGCGACAAGTCGCTGGGCGTGACCGTGTACCTGGGTCACCGCCGGGGCAATGCCTCCACCTCCGACTTTTCGCTGGCCGCCGTGCGCCAGACGGTGCAGGCCGCGTTTGACATTGCCCGCTTCACCGCCGAAGACCCGTTTGCCAGCCTGCCCGAGCCGGAGGACGTGGCCACCGAATGGCCCGAGTTGGACCTGTTCCACCCTTGGGCGGTGTCGTCGGAAGAGGCGCTGGCGCTGGCCCTGCGCTGCGAAAACGCGGCGTTTGCGGTCAGCAAAAAGATCACCAACAGCGAGGGCGCGGGCGTGTCGGCCCAGCAGTCGCACTTTTTTTCGGCCCACATGCGGGGTGGGCAGTTTGACGTGGCCGGTGGCCTGCCCGGCGTGTTCAGCGGCGGTTACGCCAGCTCGCGCCACAGCCTGTCGGTGGCACCCATTGCGGGCAAGGGTGCCAAGATGCAGCGCGACCATTGGTACAGCTCCATGCGCGCCGCCGCCGACCTGGCCAGCCCCGAGGCCGTGGGCCGCTACGCCGCTGAGCGCGCGCTGGCCCGTCTGAACGGCCGCAAACTGGCCACCACCCAGTGCCCGGTGCTGTTCGAATCCACCCTGGCCGCTGGCCTGCTGGGTGGTTTTGTGCAGGCCGTCAGCGGCGGGGCGCAGTACCGCAAAACCACCTTTTTGCTGGACAGCCTGGGCAAGCAGGTGTTCCCCCGCCACATCGATGTGCTGGAAGACCCGCACGTTGTCAAAGGCAAGGGCAGCTCACCGTTTGACGACGAGGGTGTGCGCACCCAGGCGCGCAAGGTGGTGAGCGCGGGGCGCGTCAAGGGCTACTTCCTCAGCAGCTACTCGGCCCGCAAACTGGGCATGAAGACCACGGGCAATGCCGGTGGCTCACACAACCTCACCCTGACCAGCCGCCAGACCCAGCCCGGCGACGACCTGCCCGAAATGCTGCGCAAGCTGGGCACCGGCCTGTTCGTCACCGAACTGATGGGCCAGGGCGTGAACGGCGTGACCGGCGACTACTCGCGCGGTGCCTCGGGCTACTGGGTGGAGAACGGCGTCATTGCCTACCCGGTGGAAGAAATCACCATCGCCGGCAACCTGAAAGACATGCTCAAGGGCATTGAGGCCGTCGGGGCCGATGCCTACAACTACGGCGCCAAAACCGTGGGCTCCATCCTCATCAACCGCATGAAGGTGGCGGGCAACTGAGGGCGTTGGCCCTCCGTTCACCCGTCGCCCGCCGCCGTCACCCCGCCACCGGTCAGCACCCCACATGGCCTTTGCCTATGAAGCCATGGCCGTGGGTGCGGCTGCCTGCTGGGCGCTGGGCAGCCTGAGCTCTGCCCCCGCCTCCAGCCACCTGGGGGCGGTGGCGTTTTCGCGCTGGCGCATGCTGTTTGCCAGTGGCTTGCTGGGCGCCTTGGCGTGGTGGCAGGGCGGCTGGCACAGCCTGCACGTTGACGACCTGTGGCTGCTGGCGCTGTCGGGCCTGGTGGGCATTTTTTTGGGTGACAGTGCCCTGTTTGGCTGCATGAACCGGCTGGGGCCGCGCCGCTCGGGCGTGCTGTTTGCCTGCCATGCGCTGTTCTCGGCGTTTCTGGCCTGGCTGTGGCTGGGCGAAACCTTTGTGGGCCAGGCGCTGGTGGGCGGTGGCCTGCTGGTGGCGGGCGTGATGATGGCCATCGTCTGGGGCAAGCGCCGCGACGAGGTGCATGTGTGGGAGCAGGTCAAAGGCCCGCTGTGGGTGGGCGTGGCGCTGGGCCTGCTGGCCGCGCTGTGCCAGGCGGTGGCCACGCTCATGGTCAAGCCGCTGATGGCCACGGGCACCGTGGACCCGGTGGCCGCCTCTGCCGTGCGCATGGCCACGGCGCTGGGCGCACACAGCCTGCTGTGGCTGAGCGGCTGGCGCGCGGCCCGCTGCGCCCAGCCCATGACCTGGCCCATGCTGGGCCGCACGGCCTTCAACGCGGCGCTGGCCATGGGCCTGGGCATGACGCTCATCCTCACCGCGCTGCAAGGTGGCAAGGCGGGCCTGGTGGCGGTGTTGTCGTCCGTGACGCCGGTGCTGGTGCTGCCGCTGCTGTGGCTGGTGTACCGCCGCCAGCCCGCACCGGGTGCCTGGGCGGGCGCTGTGCTGACGGTGCTGGGCGGCGCCATCATCCTGATGCGCTGAAATTACAAGCCAAAATGGCCGCCAGCGCTTGACGGTGATGAATAGTTTGCTATTAAATTAATGCAATAGCAAACTGTTGAATACCAATAAGCGCTGGGGCGTGTTTTTCGCTATTTTGGCCCGCTGGCCGACTCAACCCGCCAGTGCCGCCTTGATGGCCGCAGAGACCTGGCCCATGTCGGCCTTGCCAGTGAACTGGGCTTTGGCGGCGCCCATGATCTTGCCCATGTCGCCACCCGTCAGCGGGCGGCCCAGCTCGGCCGACAGGCCTTGCACCAGTGTGGCCACGCCAGCGGTGATTTCGTCTGCCGACAGACGCGCGGGCAGGTAGGCCTGCAGCACGGTGATTTCGGCGCTTTCTTTGTCGGCCAGGTCCTGGCGCTCGGCCTTCTGGTAGGCCTCCACGCTGTCTTTGCGCTGCTTGATCAGCTTGTCCACAATGGCCACCACCATGGCATCGTCCAGCTCCACGCGCTCGTCCACTTCCTTTTGCTTCATGGCGGCGGTCAGCAGGCGGATGGTGCCCAGGCGCTCGCTGTCTTTGGCGCGCATGGCGGCTTTCATGTCTTCGGTGATTTGGGCTTTGAGGCTCATGGTGTGTTCTCTGGAGGATTCAAAGAGTTGATTGTCTCGCAGGCGCGGGGGTCAATGGCTGAAAGCGACCCGTTGCAGTCAGTCACGCATGCTCGGCAAAGCAGTCTCTCAGCACCCCATCGCGAGTGCATCCAGCGGACTGGCCGTGCCACCCGCTGCGACTTTGAGCACATGTGTGTAGATCATCGTCGTCGACACGTCACTGTGACCCAGTAGCTCTTGCACCGTGCGAATGTCGGTGCCCGCCTGCAACAAGTGCGTGGCGAACGAATGACGCAGCGTGTGAACCGAAACGGGTTTGGCAATGCCTGCCAACGGTACCGCCTTCTTCAGCGCCCGCTGCACCCGGTCTTCGTACAAATGGTGGCGTCGTTCCACACCGCTTCTCGGATCGACAGAAAAAGTGGGTGACGGAAACATCCAGAACCAAGCCCACGAGTAGCCCACTTTGGGGTATTTCTTCTCCAGGGCGTGCGGCGTTTCTACGCCACCGCGCTGCGCCACCCGATCAGCCTCCCACAGGGCGCGAGCTGCCAGCAACTGCATCCGCAGGGCCGCCACCAGTGAACGCGGCAGCATCACCACCCGATCCTTGCCACCTTTGGCATCCCGCACGATGATCACCTGGCGGTCAAAGTCCACATCTTTGACGCGAAGGCGCATACCCTCCATCAAACGCATGCCAGTGCCATAAAGCAATCGGGCGATCAGTGCGGTTTCGCCTTTCATCTGCGCCAACAACCCCGCCACCTCGTCTTTGGTCAATACGCTGGGAATGCGCCGTTTTTGAGTGGGGCGGTTAATGCCGTTCAGCCAGGGCAACTCAATAGCAAGAACTTCCCGGTAAAGAAACAAGATCGCGCTCAATGCCTGATGGTGAGTCGATGCAGACACCTTGCGGTCGTTGGCGAGATGCGTCAAAAATGCTTCAACTTCGCTTGCGCCCATGTCGCGCGGATGCCGCATCGCCCCGCCACGGCCAGCGAATGAAGAAACGAACCCAGTAGACGTACACCTGCTCGGTGCTGAGGCTATAGTGCCTGTACCGAATGCGCTCGCGCAACTGATCCAGAACCCGTGTGGACTGCAACGCAGGAACGCTGGGTTTCACAGAATTTTTATAACTGGGCATATATCCAGTGTATTGAGTGGCAAGCCAAGCTGCAAGCCACTTTCAGGAGGGACACATGACCAACTTATGGAGCAGCGCCCAACTTATAGAGCAGTCTTTGCTCTGGACATTACGTTAGGCCACGTATGGAGCTCACGGATGTCTGACACTGCGACCCGCTTTCTCAGCGCTGTACCAGCCCTTGCCTCGCTGGATATCCGACGATCCGTCGAATTCTTCTGCTCGGTGCTCGGCTTCTCGCAGGTGTACGCTGCCCAAGGCGAGTACGGCATCGTGTCCAACGGCCCGGTCGAGATTCACTTCTGGGCCTGCTCGGAGCCGCACATTGCGGCGAACACATCTTGCCGGGTGCAGGTCGAGGGTATCGACGCACTACATGCGGCCTGCCAAGCCGCCGGGGTGGTGCATCCTGCGGCGCCGCTTGGGGCTCGGCCTTGGGGCACCACAGAATTTGGCGCGCTGGACCCAGATAGCAACCTGGTCACCTTCTTTCAGCGGAACGTGGCCTAACAATTCGTCCAAGCCGACGCCGCTTCGCGGCGCGGCTTAACTCAGGTGTTAGGCGTCATGATGGACATCCCGAAGTCACACTGGAATCTGCTCGTCCCGGCGCCTCGTGGCCGCGTCCCTGAACACGACGAGTCCTTCGAGTACGCAGCGGCGTACCTGGACTCGGCAATTCGGCTTTGCGGCGTGTTGGTTCGGTCCTATAGACGAGCCACGTACGCACGCGGAGCGGTAGTCATGTACCTCGCAGCCCACTCTGTCGAACTGTTCCTGAAGGCCGCCATCCTAAAGAAGCGCTCCGACCTGCGGCTGGGGCACCATGAGTTCGAACAGCTCAACTCCACGTACAGCGGGCTCTACCCTGAGAAGCGCTTTCGCTTCACTCGAACTCCGTTTGACGTTCAGTACCTGGGCATGACCAAGCCCGAAGCCCGGGAGGCCAAGAAGACGGCACCTTCTGTGGATCAGCTCTATCGCTATCCGACGGACAAGCAGGGTAAGCCGTGGAACGCTGCTGTCGGCATCGAACCAAGGTCGTGTCTGAAGTGGCTTCACGAACTCGAAGAGGACTTTGCTCGCCTTCGCGCTGCCTATGACGTCTAACAGGTCGTTCAACCGGAGCGCCAACGGCTGGCCACCTTGCCCGCGAGGCGCTCTCTGTCTATCCTGCGCCTCGCGGGCAAGGCGTCCACCCGTCGTCGCCCGGTTAACTCAGCGTTGAACGACTGCTTACCAGTTTGACGGGTGGCCGCTGATGGCCGACAACAGCCCGTCATGTGCTGATACGTTGCCGACGCGACAGCCCCCTGCTGGGCCATCAGACAAGCTGGTCATTCAACCCAGCATCGGCACCCAGCGTCACAAGCCCTGTTCCAGCGCCAGCAGCTCATCCACGCGCTGGCGGCGGCGAATCAAGCGCGGCTGGCTGCCTTGGGCCTTGTGGCCCACCAGCACCTCGGCAATCAGCGGGCGGCTGTTGTAATTGCTGCTCATGCTGGCACCGTAGGCCCCGGTGTCGTGGATGACGAGGTAGTCGTTCACCTGCGCGGCGGGCAGCTCGCGGCTCAGCACCACGCCGCCTTCGGCCTGGGTGAACACGTCGCCACTTTCGCACAGCGGACCGGCCACCACGGTGGACACGGTGGGGCGGCTGGCGGCATCGCCTTGCGCCGGGACCAGGCTCATCTCGTGGTGGGCGCCGTACATGGCGGGGCGCATCAGGTCCGAAAAGCCGGCGTCCACCAGCGTGAAATGCGCCTTGCCCTGGTGCTTGGTGGCGCGCACCTGGGTCAGCAGCGCGCCCGATTCGGCCACCAGGAAGCGG
Organism: uncultured Hydrogenophaga sp.; assembly: GCA_964396895.1. Classification (GTDB taxonomy): domain Bacteria; phylum Pseudomonadota; class Gammaproteobacteria; order Burkholderiales; family Burkholderiaceae_C; genus UBA2334. Next base: position 81,239 of record CAYNGJ010000001.1, read on the forward strand.
CCCGGCTCAATCTCCAGGTGCACAGCGTGGCCCAGGTGCTGCGCCACGGCTTGGCGCGCCGCGTCCCACAGGCTGAAGTAGTGCGCGGTGTCGATGCGGTCACCACCCGGCGTGTAGGGAATGGACAAGCCGCCACCCGCTGAAATGGCCTGTACATCGGCCCCTGAGGTCTTGACCAAGTCCACCATGGCGCTGCAAACCTCTTGCAGGTGGCTGTAATCCACGCCTGAGCCAATGTGCATGTGCAGGCCGACCAGCTTCAGGCCATGGTGGGCCACAGCGGCCAGGGCGGCAGGCAGCTCGGTGTGCCATATGCCGTGTTTGGAATGCTCGCCACCCGTGTTGGTTTTGTTGCTGTGGCCGTGGCCAAAGCCGGGGTTGATGCGCAGCCACACCGCGTGGCCAGGGCTGCCCTGGCCCAGCTGGTGCAGCATGTCCACGCTGCCTGCGTTGACGGGAATGCCGTGCGCCACCACCAGTGCCAGTGTGGCTTCGTCGATCAGGTCGGCGGTGAAGACGATGCCCGATGCACCCTGTGCGTTGGGCGCGGCGGTGTAGCCAGCGGCCAGCGCCCGCTGGATTTCGCCAGCGGACACGGCATCGACCACCACGCCATGCTCGCGCATCAGGCGCAGCAGGTGGGTGTTGGAGTTGGCTTTTTGGGCGAAGCGGATGGTGTCAAAGCACTTCAGTTGCTCGATGCGCGCCACGATGGTGTCCGCGTCGTACACCCACAGCGGTGTGCCGTGGGTGTGGGCGAGTTGGCGCAAGGTGTCGGGGCTGAAGGGGGTGGTGGCGGGTGTGGTCATGGGCGGCAGTGTGCTTGAATATGTCCATTCTGAAAAATGCTTTAAATTTGCTTTTGTATTCAAAACGGATATGCCATGACCTTGACCCACCGCCAGGTTGAAGTTTTTCGTGCCGTCATGCTGGCGGGCCAGGTCACGCGGGCGGCGGACATGCTGCACACCTCGCAGCCCACCATCAGCCGCGAGTTGGCGCGGCTGGAGCAGGTGCTGGGCTATGCGCTGTTCGAGCGCACCAACGGCCGCATGCGCCCCACCGCCCGTGCCATGGCTTTGCTGGAGGAGGTGGAGGCCAGTTTTGTGGGGTTGGAGCGCATTTCGGCCCATGCCGCGTCGCTGGCGCGGTTCAGTCAAGGGCGCTTGTCGCTGGCGTGTCTGCCCGCGCTGGCCCAGGCCCTGGTGCCCGACGCGTTGGCCCAGTTTGCGCGCCAGGCGCCCGAGGCCAGCGTGGGCCTGGCCCCGCTGGAGTCACCCCAACTGGAGGCCGCCCTCACCGCGCAGCGCCACGACCTGGGGCTGACCGAGTCAGCCGCCCCCGAGGCCTGCGCTCACCAGCCGCTGGTGCGCACCCAGGAGGTGGCGGTGCTGCCCGCCGGGCACGCTTTGGCCCAGCGACGGGTGCTGGCACCGGCCGATTTCGAGGGGCTGGCGTTTGTCAGTCTCTCGCCAGCCGACCCCTACCGCCAGCGCATGGACGAGGTGTTTGAGGCCGCCGGTGTGCAGCGGCGCTTGCAGGTGGAGTCGGCCAGCGCGGCCTCGGTGTGTGCGCTGGTGCGCTCGGGGCTGGGGGTGGCGCTGGTCAACCCGCTCACGGCGTTGGCCATGGCCGATGGGTTGGTGCTGCGCCCGTTTGCGGTGCCCATTGCGTTTGAGGTGCACCTGGTGTGGCCGCAGTGGCGGGTGGAGCACCCGCTGCGCGCGGTGCTGGTGGCCGCATTGCAAGACACGGCCCGAGGCTGGCAGCAGCGGCTGGATGCGCTGATGGCCCCCTGAAACGACAAAACCCGCCTTGGCGTCCCACAGGCGGGTTTTGGTGTGGCCCGTGAAGGCCACTGAATCGCTCAGGCGATCAGAACAGCTTTTTGGGCAGCTGCATGCTGCGCACGCGCTTGTAGTGGCGCTTGACGGCGGCGGCCTTCTTGCGCTTGCGCTCGGCGGTGGGCTTTTCGTAAAACTCGCGGGCGCGCAGGTCGGTCAGCAGGCCCAGTTTTTCAATGGTGCGTTTGAAGCGGCGAAGGGCGACTTCAAAGGGTTCGTTGTCTTTAACGCGTACGGTTGTCATCAGTTAACAATTTCCATGGATGCGCTGAATTGCAAGTGTGGGGAAGATCGGGCCTCACACCCAAGGGTCAGCAGGTTCCCCGTCTATTCGTTGATCAGGCAGACGGGGTATTGCCAGCAAAGCCGAGGATTATAACCCTTGCCAGCCCGATGCCAACCATTGCGTGACGGCAGCGGCCCCTTCAGCGCGGCACGCACTGGCGGACTGGCCGGCCCACAAAGGCGAAAAGTCGGCCAAACCCTGGGCCTCGGCGGCGGCGCGCAAAGGCACCAGCGCGGCGGTGGCCAAAGGAAACGCCGGGGCGGCGTCGCTCATGGGGCCCAACTCGCGCATCAGTCGGTTGATCATGCCGCGGGCGGGTCCGCCCGAAAACAGCCGGGTGAGTGCCGTGTGGTGCACCGCAGGGCTTTGCAGCGCGGCGCGGTGCACGGCGCTGGTGGTGGCTTCGGGGCACAGCAAATAGGCCGTGCCCGCCTGCACACCCGCCGCGCCCAGCGCCTGCGCAGCGGCCACGGCCTGGGGCGTGGCCACACCGCCAGCGGCAATCACCGGTACCTGTAAGGCTTGCACCAGCTGGGGCAGCAGGGCCAGTGTGCCCAGGTGCAGGGTGAGGTCGTCGCTCAAAAAATGGCCCCGGTGGCCCCCAGCTTCCAGGCCTTGGGCAATGACGGCATCCACCCCTTGCGCCTGCAGCCACTCGCCCTCGGCCACGGTGGTGGCGCTGGACAGCACCTTGGCCCCCCAGCCGCGCCCGCGCATCAACAGCTCGGGCGCGGGCAGCCCGAAATGGAAGCTGACCACCTCGGGGCGGAACTCGGCCAGCACGTCGGCGGTGGCGGCGTTGAAGGGGGTGCGCCCCGGGCCCAAGGTCAGCGTGGCGGGGTCAATGCCCCAGGCCTCGTGGTAGGGGCGCAACGCGGCCAGCCAGCGTGCCTGGGCGGCGGGGTCGGGCAGCGGGGGCGTGTGGCAAAAGAAATTGACGTTGAGCGGGGCGTGTGGGCAGGCCAGGCGGAAGGCGGCCAGTTCGGTGCGCAGGGCGTCGGGGCCGAGCATGGCCGCCGGGATGGCCCCCAGGCCACCGGCGCGGGACACGGCCACGGCCAGGCGGTGGTCTTGTACCCCCGCCATGGGGGCCTGGAGAACGGGCACAGCGATGCCCAGCAGGGACGTGAGGGAGTGGGTCATGGTGTGGCTAAGGGGGGGGCTGTGGTTCGGGGTGCGTCAAGCGCTGGCGGATGCGGTGGTGGCCCGCTCGGCCAGCCCCTGGGCGCAGGCGTGGGCGCTGGCCCAGGCCCATTGGAAGTTGTAGCCACCCAGCCAGCCGGTCACGTCCACCACCTCGCCGATGAAGTACAGGCCGGGCTGGGTTTTGGCTTCCATGGTCTGTTGCGACAGGGCGCGGGTGTCCACCCCTCCGGCGGTGACCTCGGCTTTGCGGTAGCCCTCGGTGCCGTTGGGCGTGAGTGGCCACTGGTGCAGGCTGGTGGCCAACTGGGCCAAGGCCTTGTCGGGCACGTCGCTCATGGGCCGGGCCAGCACAGCGGCCTCCAGTCCGGTGGCGCCGTTGCACCAGGCATCGGCCAGGCGGGTGGGCAGCAGGCGACCCAGCTCGTTGGCCAGGCGTTTGCGCGAGTGGCGCTTGGCCTGCTGCAAGTCTTCCAGCAGCGGCACGCCGGGGGCGAGGTCCAGCACCAGGGGCTGGCCGGGTTGCCAGTAGCTGGAAATTTGCAGCACACCCGGACCGGACAGGCCACGGTGGGTGAACAGCAGGTCCTCGGCAAAGGCCATGCGGGCCTTTTTGTCACCGGTGGCCAGTGTCACGGGCAGCGACAGGCCGGACAGCTCGGCAAAGGGCTGCCACTGGACCTCGTCGAAGGTCAGCGGCACCAGGGCGGGACGGGTGGCCACCAGGGGCAGCCCAAACTGTTGGGCGATGCGGTAGCCCAAGTCGGTGGCGCCGATTTTGGGAATGGACAGTCCACCGGTGGCCACCACCAGCGCGGGCGCACACACCGTGCCGTTGGAGGTTGCAATTTCGTAGCTGCCTTGTCCATCAGGTAAAGCGCCAGAGGCCTGAAAGGCAATATTTTTGACGCTGGACGGCTGCCAGCGCTGCACGCCACCACCCGCCGCACCGGCGGCGCACTCGCGCAGCAGCATGTCGATGAGGTCTTGCGCCGAGCGGTCGCAAAACAATTGGCCTTTGTGCTTTTCGTGGAAGGCAATGCCGTGGCGCTGCACCAGGGCCACAAAGTCGGCGGGGGTGTAGCGCGAGAGGGCGGATCGACAAAAGTTGGGGTTGTCGCTGAGGTAGTGGCGCTGGGGGGCCCGCACATCGAGGTCGCGGTTGGTGAAGTTGGCGCGTCCGCCGCCCGAGATGCGGATTTTTTCGGCCACTCGGTCGCTGTGGTCCAGCAGCAGCACCTGAAGGCCCAGCTGGGCGGCCACCCCGGCACAAAACAGCCCGGCAGCACCCGCGCCCACCACGACGACATCAAATTTTTGCATGGGCGGCAGTGTATGCGCGCCCCACTCCCCCCACCCGCGTTCAGCAGGCCAGGGCGCTGCGGTTGCGCGCCGTCAGGTCCATGGCCACTTTGGACTGGCGGTCAATGTCGGTGGCAATGCCGGCCAGCACATTGGCCACCACCGCAAAGCCCCGCCCATGCTCGCCTGCGCGGGCCGCAATGACCTGGGCGTTGAAGCTGACCACCTTGGCTTCGCGGGCCACGGTCTGGATGTCGTTGACGATGCCGGTCAGCTCTTTCATGAGCTGTTCTTCCTTGCCCCGGGCAATGGCGTCGAAAGTGGTGGTGGCGGTGTTCAAGGCTTCCAGCACCGGGTCGGTGCAGGCCACCAGGTGGTCCAGCGCCGCCTGCAGGTGCGGGTGCTTGGCACCAATGTGGGTCAGGGTGGTGCGCATGCGGTCCATGAAGGCCGAGATGACCGCACCGACCCCCCGTGGCCCGTGGTAGGTGTCGCGCAGCAGTTGGGCCGAGGCAGGCTCCATGTCTTTGGTGGCCTCGACCAGCAGCTGGTGGCTGTCACAGAACAGTTGAAAGGTGGCCTGGGCGCTGGCCAGTGCCCCGGGCTTTTCCTGTGCCGCCAGCAGGGTTTGCAGCACCATGCGCTGCGAGAGCATGCGCTGGCGGGCCGCGAGGTTGATCAGTGACATGCCGGGCGCGCCACCGGTGCGTGGGCGTGCGGGGCGCGCCGCGACGGGAGAGGGGGAGAACGAAGGGGTCTGACGGCTGTGGGTGTACATGGGGCCCTCCTGTGGTGTGTCACACTCCCTAGCAAGCAGCGGGCCAGCGGGCCACAGTGGCCGTGGGGTACTGATGTCAGGCCGTGCGGATGTGGGCGTGGGCCAGTGCAGGGGTTTGCTGCAGGGCCAGCAGGCCTTGCATCACGTCGCCCACCACCATGACGCTGGGGCTGCCCAGCTGTTCGGTCTGAAGGGTGGCGTGCAGGTGTTGCAGCTCGCACACCGCGTGGCGCTGCTGCGGCAGGCTGGCGTGCTGAATGATGGCCACCGGGGTGCTGGCGGGCAAGCCGGTGAGCAGCTCGGCCTGGATGCGCGCTGCACCACTGACGCCCATGTAGATGACCAGCGTCAGGCGCGCCTGGTGGCAGGTGGCGGCCAGGGCGCGCCAGTCGGTGCCACTGCTGCCGGGTTTGGCGTGACCGGTGACAAACACCACGCCATGAGCGTGCTCGCGGTGCGTCAGCGGAACCCCCAGCGAGGTGACGGCGGCCAGCCCAGCGGTGATGCCGTTGACCACGGTGACGGCAATGCCCGCCGCCTGCAGGTGCTCCACTTCCTCACCGCCACGACCGAACACGAAGGGGTCACCCCCTTTGAGGCGCACCACCCGTTCCCCGTCCAGCACGGCCTGGATCATGAGTTTTTCAATGAAGGCCTGGGGCGTGGACTGACATCCCCCGCGCTTGCCCACGTGCACCACGCGGGTGCTGGCGGGGGCCAAGGCGGTGATGGCGTCGCTCACCAGGTCGTCCACCAGCAGCAGGGTGGCCTGTTCGATGGCGCGCACGGCCTTGAGGGTGAGCAGCTCCGGGTCACCAGGGCCAGCGCCCACCAGGGTGCAGTGGCCGTGGGTGGTGCCTGCCGGGGTCGGTGGGGCGATGGACACGGGCGCGGCGGTGCCGACGGGTGCAAAGGGGTACACAGGCGGGGGGCTCATGGCGTGCTCGCGGTGGTGGGGTGGGACAGGTCGGTGGCGTGGGCCGTGCCAGCGGCACGGGCCAGCCGCACGGTGTGCTGGACTTGCAGGGCAATGGGGGTGGGCACGGGCACGTGGCCGACCAGCACGGCGGTGATCCAGGCGGCGGTGCTGTCGGCGTCGGGGCCGGGCAGGTCGGGCAGCTGGGTCAGCGGGCCTTCCTGCGCGGGTTGCACGCGGGTCACGCTGCCGTGTTCGAACGCGTCCATGGCGGGGGTGCGCCGGGCGTCGGCCACGGCTTCGCCTTCGGTGCCCCGCAGCAGCAGGGCGCGGGTGCCGGTGAGGCTGAGCGTGGCCGTCATGGACTGCAGGTATTCCGGGTGGGTGTAGCTGCTGACCAGCACCGTGGGTCCGACCGCTGGCTGCATGAGCTTGACCAGGCTGTGACCGGGGTTGCGCAGGCCCACCACGCGGCGCACGTCCAACAGGCGTTGCAGGCCGGCGTGGAGCTGGCCAGTGGGCCAGAAAGTGACCACACCGGGGGTCACAGGTTTGGCGTAACCAATAGCAAACTGTTGTTGACTGGAAAGCGCTAAAAGCACTTTTTGGGTCGAAATTCGTTTGTCTTCGGTCTCACAGCCGTGCAGCAACACCCCCAGGCCTTCACGGGCCAGCAGGGCGGCCAGCAGGGGGGTGAGCAGCGGCAGGCGGCGCGCACCGTTGTAGCTGGGCAGCACCACCGTGGGCGTGGCCGCGTGGGTGGTGGGCACGGGGGGAATGCGGGCGTGGGTGGCATCCAGGAACCCGGCCATTTCGTCGGCGGTTTCGCCTTTGATGCGCATGGCCAGGCAGAAGGCGCCCACCTCCAGGTCGGTCACGGTGCCGTCCAGCACCTGGCCCATGAGGTCGGTGGCTTGCTCACGGGTCAGGCCACGGGCACCGTCTTTGCCCCGGCCAATGTCTTTGATGTACGCGCTGATGCTCATGGGCCAATTGTGTGCGTTTGCAAACAACTTGTGGTTATGTGGCCACTGTGGGCAGGGCAGCGGTGACGCGCACCAGCTTTTTCAGGGTAGGCAGGCAGGAGCCGCACTGGGTGCCACATTTCAACGCAGCCTGCAGGCTGCCCAAACGCAGGGCCTCGCTGTCCGTGGGGGGGCAGCCCGCCAGGTGTTGGGTGATGGCTTGCTCACCCACGTTCAGGCAGGCACACACCTGTGGGCTGGCCACGCGGCTGGCCATGGCGCTGGGTGGGGTGGCGGCGGGCAGCAGCAGCTGACGGCCATAGCTTTCGGCGGGCAACTCGTCTTGCAGCAGGGTTTTGATCCACGCCTCGGAGCGGGTGTCACCGGCCAGCAGGAAGGCTTCCAGGGTGGCGTGTTCGTCGGGCCCGGTTTTGGCCTGTTCACCCTGGCTTTTGCGGAACAGCCGGATGGCGCGGCGCTGGCCTTTGCCCGCGTCGGAGTAGCGCAGGGTGTTGGGGGTGTGCAGGCCCAGGGCGGCCTCGATCTGGTCCAGCAACTCGGCATCGGGGGCACTGGAGTGGGCGGCGCGAAACAGCAGGCCGGTGCGCTCGCGGCCAAAGGGCACGCAGGCGGCGAAGGCAAAGTCGGCCATCAGCGTCACCAGTGTCTGGCGGGCCTGGTGGGCGCTGCCCTCGGGCAGCCAGGCCAAGGCCACCAGGGTCCAGGGCAGGTTGGCTTTTTCCACGCGCACCGCCGCGTGCTTGAACTCGGGCTGTTTGGAGGTGGGGCAGAACGCCGAGGTGGTGAGTGCGTTCACCCCCGCCAGTGGCTGGCCGTCAGCCCCCTGGCCACTGAGGGTTTCGCTGCCCCAGTGCATGGCCATGAACACCTGGCTCAGACCGCCTTCGTCGCTGGATTCCACGGGCACCACCAGGCTGCCGCGTTTGCTGGTGATGCGCACCAAATCGCCCTGGGCCAGGCCACGGCGGGCCATGTCCTGCGGGTGCATGTGCACGGTGGGCTCGGGCACGTGGCCAAACAGGCGGCCCAGTGTGCCGGTGCGGCTCATGCCGTGCCACTGGTCGCGCAGGCGCCCGGTGTTGAGCGAGAAGGGGTAGGCCGATTCCCTGGCCTCGGCCACGGGGCGGTGGGGCACGGCGGCAAAGCGGGCCTTGCCATCGGGGGTAGGGAACACGCCGTCGGTGTACAGGCGAACCTGGCCCTGGGTCTGGCCGCTGGGCAGTGGCCATTGCTGCGGGCCTTGGGCGTCGAGTTGTGCGTAGCTCATGCCGGTGATGTCCAGGTCACGCCCCCGGGTGGTTTCGCGGTGTTCGTTCCAGACCGCTTCGGGGGTGGGGTAGGGGAACAGCGTGGGTTGGCCGGGGCGAAGCAGGGCCTCCAGCCGTTGGGCCACCTGGACGGCAATGGCCCAGTCGTGCCGGGGACCACTGCCGCTCAGCGGATCAGTGGCGCTGGGCTCGGCAGCGGCGGTGCCCACGGCGACCGGGGGCCGCACGGCCGCACGTACCCGGCTGATGCAGCGCTCGCTGTTGGTGACGGTGCCTTCTTTTTCCCCCCAGGTGGTGGCGGGCAGCAGCAGGTCGGCCCAGGCGCAGGTGGCGGGGGTGGCGTAGGCCTCTTGCACCACCACGAACTCGGCCCGCTCCAGCGCGCGGCGCACGGTGGCTTGGTTGGGCATGCTTTGCGCGGGGTTGGTGCAGGCAATCCACAGGGCTTTGATCTGGCCGTCGGCCGCGGCTTCGAACATTTCCACCGCGGTTTTGCCCGGGGTGGCGGGCACGCTGGGCAGGCCCCAGAGCGCGGCCACCTCGGCCCGGTGGTCGGGGTTGGCCAGATCGCGGTGGGCCGACAGCAGGTTGGCCAGACCGCCCACTTCGCGCCCGCCCATGGCGTTGGGCTGGCCGGTGAGGGAGAACGGCCCGGCCCCGGCGCGCCCGATCTGGCCCGTGGCCAGGTGCAGGTTGATGAGGGCGGCGTTTTTGGCCGTGCCGCTGCTGCTTTGGTTCAGGCCCTGGCAGTACAGGCTGAGGGTGGGGGTGCGCAGACCCTCACCGCCCAGCCCGGCGAACCACCGGGCGGCGGTGAGCAGGTCGGCTTTGGGCAGGCCGCAGACCTGGGCGACGTGCTCGGGCGTGTATTCGCGCACCAAGGTCTTGAGGGCATCGAAGCCCTGGGTGTGGCGCTCGATGTAGGCGGTGTCCAGCCAGCCTTCCCACAGCATGATGTGCAGCAGGCCATGGAACAGCGCCACGTCGGTGCCGGGTTGCAGGGGCAGGTACAGGTCGGCCTGGCTGGCGGTGTCGGTGCGGCGGGGGTCGGCGACGATGACCTTCATGTCGGGGCGCGCGGCCTTGGCGTCTTCGATGCGCCGGAACAGCACCGGGTGGGCCCAGGCGGCGTTGCTGCCGACGATGAACAGCGTCTGGGCGTGGTTCACGTCGTCGTAGCAGGCGGGTGGGGCGTCGGCCCCCAGGGTGAGTTTGTAGCCCGCCACGGCGCTGCTCATGCACAGGCGGGAGTTGGTGTCGATGTTGTTGGTGCCCAGCAGGCCTTTGGCCAGCTTGTTGAACACGTAATAGTCTTCTGTCAGCAGTTGGCCGCTGACGTACAGGCCCACCGCGTCGGGTCCGTGCTGGCGCACCGTGTCGGCCAGGCGCTGGGCGAGCAGGGCCTGGGCGGCGTCCCAGGTGATGGGGCTGGTCGGGCCACCACGCTGCAGGCGCTGCAGGGGCTGCAACAGGCGGGTCTGGCGGTAGATGGGGGCGCTGGCGGTCAGCGCCAGGGTGGTGCCTTTGCTGCACAGGCGGCCACGGTTGGCCGGGTGGTCGGGATCACCCGCGACGCCGACGATGTGCTCACCCCGCGACTCGATCAACACGCCACAGCCCACGCCGCAGTAGGGGCAGGTGGAGCGGGTGGTTTGCAGCGGCATGGTGGGGGTCTCCAGTGGGGCGGGCATGGGCAACAGGGCAGGCGGGCGGTGAATCCGGTGGGCGAAGGTGGTGCGGGCGTTGGCGTGTGTGCGGGTTCAGGCGCAGGCGCTGCGGCAGGGCTTGGGTCCGGCCTCGGGGCGGGTCAGGTCGGTGCCCACGCTGGCCAGTTCTTCTTCGCTCAGGAACACCAGGCCGCTGTCCACCTTGACGGTGAAGGCGGGGGTCTGGCCTTCGTCGGGGGCGGCGGCCTGGCCCGTGCACAGGCCAATGGTCCAGTTGTGCAAGGGGCATGCCACGCTCTGGCCAAACACAATGCCCTGGCTCAGCGGGCCACCTTTGTGGGGGCAGCGGTCGAGCAGGGCAAACACCTCGTCGTCGCCGTTTTTGAACACGGCCACATCGAGCCCGATGGCGCGGGTCACGCGGCGTGAACCCAGGGCGGGGATGTCTTCTACCTTGCAAATGGCTTTCCAGGTGGTCATGGTGATTTCCTATTTTGTGTAGCTAACTGTTGAATGAATACAAGCGCTGGATGGCAATTTTGTATAAAAATCAGGCCTGCATGCCGCTGTACAGGCCCGTGACCATGTCCATGACGCTGAGCAGGTTCTCGCTGGTCACAAACACCTCGCTGCCCGCTTTGGCGCTGCGTGCTGAGGTGTGCATGCGTTGCAAGGCGGCGTCGAAGAACACCCATTGCCCGTCGGCCAGTTGCAAGGCGTCGCGGATGCGGGGGGTGGTTTGCGGGGCCTGGCGCAGGGTGGCCATGGCGTTGACGAATTCGGTGCGCGACTGCGCCATGTCGGCCGCTGCGTCGGCCTGCCCCGTCAGGCCGGTGGCCAGGTAGAGCTTGGCCATGCGCTGGCTGAGCATGCGCTGGCGACCGGCCAGGTTGACCAGCTGGCCCACGGGCTTGGCCAACACGGCCTCGTATTGCACCGTGCCCTGGTGGGACAGGGCCAGCACCTTGGCGTCGGCGGCCAGCACAGCGCTGGCCTGGGCCTCGCGCGGTGTGCCTGAAGAATCACCGTCGAGCAGCGCACGCTGGTAGTCGCGCCACGCCACGTCGAGCTGCTGGTAGGTCTGGCGCAGATCGGGGGTGGGGGCATGGGCCTGCAGGTCCAGCAACTGGCGTTCGAACAGGGCCATGGATTTGCTGAGCACCCTCTTGGCCGCCACCGGCTCTATGCCCAGCGCCAGCGCCAGCCAAGCCTTGCCCATGCGCTGGCTGAGCATGCGCTGGCGGCCGGCTTGGTTGATGGCGTCGGCCAGCTCCAGCGCCTGGGCGCGCAGGGGCAAGACCAGGGCAGGAATGGACAGCAGCAGTTGTCGGCGCAGCATGGGGGGTGTTGTGGCTTGGGGGTGTGCGGGCGGTGGGGCGCTGGGGTCAGCTGGCGGGCTGCAGGGCCTCGAACTGGCGGGTGTCCACGGCCGCTTTGTCAAACTCGAACCAGGGGTCGGGTTCGCCGTCCAGCGCAAACTGCAGCTGCGCCCACAGCGCCTTGCGGCCTGCCTCATCTTCCAGGATGCGTTTTTTCACGTAGTCCAGGCCCACGCGGTTGACGTAGTGCACCGTGCGCTCCAGGTACCAACCCTCTTGGCGGTACAGCTCGCAGAAGGCGCCGGTGTATTCCAGCACTTCCTCGGCGGTTTTCACCTTGACGAAGAAGTGCGCCACCTCGGTCTTGATGCCGCCGTTGCCAGCGATGTACATCTCCCAGCCGCTGTCCACGCCAATCACACCCACGTCTTTGATGCCCGCCTCGGCGCAGTTGCGCGGGCAGCCCGACACCGCGAACTTGACCTTGTGCGGCGCGTACATGCGCCACATGGCGCGCTCCAGGTCTTTGCCCATCTGCGTGCTGTCCTGGGTGCCCATGCGGCACCACTCGGAGCCCACGCAGGTTTTGACGGTGCGCAGCGCCTTGGCATAAGCGTGGCCGCTGGGCATGCCGATGTCTTTCCAGACGTTGACCAGGTCTTCTTTCTTCACACCCAGCAGGTCGATGCGCTGGCCACCCGTGACCTTGACGGTGGGGATGTTGTACTTGTCCACCGCGTCGGCAATGCGGCGCAGTTCGCTGGCGGTGGTTTCCCCGCCCCACATGCGGGGAATGACCGAGTAGGTGCCGTCCTTCTGGATGTTGGCGTGGCTGCGCTCGTTGATGAAGCGGCTTTGTGGGTCGTCCTTGGCCTCTTTGGGCCAGGTGCTGATGAGGTAGTAGTTGACGGCGGGGCGGCAGGTGGCGCAGCCGTTGGGGGTTTTCCACTCCAGCAGCTTGAACACGTCGGCAATGGTCAGGATTTTGCTGTCGCGGATGGCCTCGCGCACCGCCTGGTGCCCGTGGGTGGTGCAGCCGCACATGGCCTTCATCTTGGGGGTGGCGGAATAGTCACCGCCGGCGGTGAACATCAGAATTTGTTCCACCAGACCGGTGCACGAGCCGCAGCTGGCGCTGGCCTTGGTGTGCTTGCGTACCTCGTCCAGTGTGAACAGGCCTTTGTCTTTGATGGCTTTGCAGATGGCACCCTTGGTCACGCCGTTGCAGCCGCAGACCTCGTCGGTGTCGGCCATGGCGGCGGCCTTGTTGTGGCCCTGGTGGCCCCCGTCGCCGATGTTGGACTCGCCGAACATGAGCTTGTCGCGGATGTCTTTGATGCTGCGGCCTTCGCGCAGCAGCTTGAAGTACCAGCTGCCGTCCACGGTGTCGCCATACAGGCAGGCACCCACCAGCTTGTCGCCTTTGATGACCAGTTTTTTGTACACCCCACCGGCGGGGTCGCTCATGACCACTTCTTCGGTGCCGTCGCCGCCCGTGAAGTTGCCGGCGCTGAACAGGTCAATGCCCGTGACCTTGAGCTTGGTGGAGGTGAGCGAGCCGGTGTAGCGCCCAATGCCGAATTCGGCCAGGTGGTTGGCCAGCACTTTGCCCTGCTCGAACAGCGGGGCCACCAGACCGTAGGCAATGCCCCGGTGGGCCGCGCACTCGCCCACGGCGTAAATGCGCGGGTCGGTGGTGGTCTGCATGGTGTCGCTGACCACGATGCCCCGGTTCACGTTCAGGCGCATGGTCTCGGCCAGCTCGGTGTTGGGGCGGATGCCCACGGCCATGACCACCAGGTCGGCGGGCATTTCTGTGCCATCTTTGAAGCGGATGGCCTTGACCCGTCCGTTGTCTCCTCCCACCAGTTCCTGTGTCTGCGCACCGATGAGGAAGTTCATGCCCCGCGCCTGCAGCGATTGCTGCAGCATCTTGCCGGCCACGTCGTCGAGCTGGCGCTCCATCAGCCAGGGGGCCACATGCACCACGCTCACGGTCATGCCGCGCTTCATCAGGCCGTTGGCCGCTTCCAGGCCCAGCAGGCCGCCACCGATGACGACGGCGTGCTTGTAGGTGGTGGCCGCATCGATCATGGCCTGGGTGTCGGCGATGTCGCGGTAGGCAAGCACCCCTTGCAGGTCCTTGCCGGGGATGGGCAGGATGAAGGGGTTGGAGCCCGTGGCCATCAGCAGGCGGTCGTACTCGGCGCTCATGGTGTCGCCGGCGGCGTTGGTGGCGTGGACTTGGCGGCGCACGCGGTCCACCGCCGTGACCTTCCAGCCCGCGTGCAGGGTGACGTGGTGGTCGGTGTACCAGCTCCAGTCGTTGAGGACAATTTCGTCCAGCGTCTGCTCACCCGCCAGCACGGGCGACAGCAGGATGCGGTTGTAGTTGGGGTGGGGTTCGGCACCAAAGACGGTGATGTCGTACAAATCGGGGGCAATCTTCAGCAGCTCTTCGAGGGTGCGCACGCCTGCCATGCCATTGCCAATCATGACCAGTTTGGGTTTTTTCATGAGAACCGCTCCTTGAAGGAAATAAAAGGGGTGCGCGCAAGCCCGTGCTTGAGCCGCAGATCAAAAAAATGAGGAATAGCGAACCAACCCAGAATGACTCTGGGAGAGCACCATGTGTCTGGTGCCACACAATCCCCAGTGAACACGCCGTTGTGCCCCTGGTCTCGGATGGTGTCGATGGACGAACGCTTGTCGCGCTGTGCACGATTCAAAGCAATCGCCGTGCCAGACTTTGGTCGTGTGTGCCTTTTGGATTGGTGTGTGGGGTCGTGAAGGGGTCTTTGACCATGTGTGGCTTGAAAGCAGGTGTGTGAACATGAAAAACGTGGTGCTTTTGTTGCACGAAGCTGGTGTGGACGTCGATCGCACGGTGGCCGGGCTGCACCTGCAGCTGGGTGAGGCTGGGGTGGCGGTGCCGTGGACGCTGACCGACCGCAGCGAACTGGTGCATGCCGTGACCCAACATGCACCAGATGGGGTCGTGGTGTGGGTGCAGCGGGTGGACGACGGGCTGCTGCAGGTGCTGCAGGCACTGGCCGAGCAGGCGCCCCGGCCGGTGCTGCTGCTGCTGGTGCACCCCGAGCCCGCTGCGCTGGTGCAGGCCGTGGCCGCCGGTGTGCACGAATGGTGGGTGCCCGGTGGTCAAAGCGATGCCTGGCCCGCTCGGTTGGCGGCGGCGCAGGCCCGGTTTGCGGCTGAGCACAGCCTGCGCAAACGCTGTGACGACCTGGCCAACCGTTGGCACGAGCGGGTGGCGGTGGACAAAGCCAAGGGCCTGCTGATGCAGTCGCAGGACCTGACCGATGAACAGGCCTTCCGGCTGCTGCGCAACGCCTCCATGAACCACAGCCAGCGGATGGGCGAACTGGCCCAGCAGGTGTTGGGTGCGGCGCAACACGCCGAGCGTGTCAACCGCTGCGCGCAACTGCGCATGTTGTCGCAGCGCCTGGCCAAATGGCATGTGCTGCGCCAGACGGGGCACCGCGTGGTGGCCAGCCGCGACGCCCTCAAACACACCGCGCACCGCGTGCAGGACACGTTGGACCAGCTGGACCAGCACCTGAGCGCCCCGGCCCAGCGGGCCTCGCTGGCCAACGTGCAGCGCGCCTGGGCCCAGCTCGACGAAGCCGTGCGCTGGCCACCCACCGGCCAGCGTCGGGGCCACGAGCCCAGCAGCGGCGAGTTGTTGCACCTCAACGAATGCTCGGAGCGACTGCTGGCCGCCGCCGATGGGCTGACCGCTCTGCTGCAGCCCGAGGGTGGGGCCGGTCCTTTTCAGTGGCTGACCACCGTGGGGCGCCAGCGCATGCTCAGCCAGCGCTACGCCAAGTTGGCCTTGCTGCGTTGCTGGTGGCCGCAGGCGCTGGCACCCCTGTGCGCCAGCGAACTGGCGGCCACACAGGCCGAGTTCGAGGGCGTGATGCGCGACCTCAACCGCCTGCCCCTCACCAACCCCGACATCCAAGCGGCCCTGGCCGCGGCAGGGGCCAACTGGCTGGCCTTGGTCCATGCGTGCGACGGTCTGGTGCCGGGTGCCGGGCGCAGCCAGCCAACGACTGCCCTGACGGTGATCGAGGACAGCAGCGAAGCCGTGCTGGACGCGTTTGAACAACTGGCAAGGCACTACGAGTCCAGCCTGGAGCTGTTGCTGGGCACCGGGCATGCACCGTGATGCTGCGGCGCACCATTGCTGGGCACATTCATTGCTTGGGTTTGGTGCATGAACTTTGACCTGGACATCGGGTTTGTCACCCGCACAGGCCGCAAGGCCACCAATGAAGACTACTGTGCCGCCCAGGTGCCGCCGCCAGGCCAAGTGGGCAGGGGCGTGGTGCTGGCCATCGCCGATGGGGTCAGTACCGGTGGCAAGGGTCGCGAGGCCGCCCAACTGACCGCCACCACGGTGGTGCGCGACTACTTTGGCACCCCCGAAACCTGGGACGCCACCGTGGCGCTGGACCGCGTCATTGCGGCCCAGAACTCGTGGCTCTCCAGCATCAACCGCCGCCGCCATCCGGTGCTGGGCCTGACCACGCTCACTCTGTTGCTGCTGCGCGACCAGTCCTACGTGGTGGCCCATGTGGGTGACACCCGCTGCAACCTGTGGCGCGACGGCGAGTGGCGGGTGCTGACGCAGGACCACGTGGTGGCCCACCCCGATTTCCAACACCAGTTGTTGCGAAGCATGGGGGCCGAAGACCACGTGGTGGTGGATTACCTGCAAGGCGACGTGTGCACGGGGGATGTGTTTGTGCTGACCTCGGATGGTGTGCACGGTTCACTCACGCCCGCTGCCATCCGCTCTGCGCTGGCGGAAGGGGATGCCAGGGCCATGGCCACCGCGTTGGTGGACGCCGCACTGGCGGCGGGCAGCACCGACAACGTCACCGCCATGGTGGTGCGCGTGCAGGGCTTGCCACCCCCCAGTACCACCGATGCACAGCGGCGATCGCAGGCGCTTCCGGTGCCGACCGCCCTCAAGGTGGGCGACCGGCTCGATGGTTGGGTGGTGACGTCCCGGGTGGCGGACAACGGCATCAACCTGCTCTACCAGGTGCGCGACCCCGCCAGCCAGCGCCTGTTTGCCCTGAAAACCCTGCACCCCGCCCGTGCCCACGACCTGGACGAGCGCGCCATGTTGCTGCACGAGGCCTGGCTGTCGCAGCGCATGCAAGGCACCCGGGCCATGCGCCACCTGGTCACCACACACGACCCGCTGCCCAATGGCCAACTGCAAACGGCGTTTTACGTGCTGTTTGACTGGCACACCGGCAAGACCTGGCAGCAGTTGCTGGACGTGGGCCAACCCCTGGCGCCGGCGGATGTGGTGGGCTGGGCGCTGCAGGTGTTGCAGGCGCTGGGCCAGTTGCACCGCCAGGGCATCATCCACCGCGACATCAAGCCCGCCAACCTGCACCTTGGCGAAGACGGTGTGGTCAGGGTGCTGGACCTGGGGGTGGCGCTGAGCGGGCGTGAGCCCGAATCGATGCGCCGCCTGCACGCAGGCACCCCCAGCTATGTGAACCCCGAGCAATGGGGTTACCGCGCAGCGGGCGCTGCCGGGGTGGCCACCGACGCCGCCGAGCGTGAACCGGCCAATGCACAGAGCGATTTGTTCGCCCTGGGTGTGTCGCTCTACCAGGTGGTGACCGGGCGGCTGCCTTACGGCGAGGTGCTGCTGCACCAGGTGGGGCGCTACCACAGCGATCCCAAGCCTCCCCACCGCCTCAACCCCCAGGTGCCCATGTGGCTGAACCACGCCATCCTGAAGGCCATCGCGCGTGATCAGCGGCTGCGCTATGAAACCGCCGAGGAGTTTGCGCTGGTGCTGGAGCGGGGTGCCTCCCGGCCGTTGACCGCGCCCACGGGGTCCCCGCTGCTGCAGCGTGACCCCACCGCGCTCTGGAAAATGTTGCTGGCCACCAGCGTGTTGTTCAACCTGTTGCTGGTGGTCTGGTTGCTGTTTCTGCCCCGCTGAGCGCCAGAGGCCGTCAGCCCCTGGCGGACCTCAATGGGCGTTTCAATGGGCGGTGCGGGCGCGACCGCCCTTCTCGGCCCAGGTGCGGGTCCAGCGGATCTGCATGACACGCAGCATGATGATCATGGCCACGGCCACCAGTGCAAAGGCCACAAAGCCCCAGAGGTAGGTGCCCGCATACTGCTTGCTCAGGCCCATGGCGTTGGGCACGAAGCCGCCACCCAGGGCACCTATCTCACCAATCATGGAACCCGCCACGGCGGTGGACACGGGCCAGCGCAGTGGCACCAGCTGGAACAGGGCACCGTTGCCCGCACCCATGGCCGCAAAGCACACCATGAACAGCAGTGTGGTGGCGACCAGTGAGTTTTCGGCCAGACCGCACAGCACCAGCGACACCGCCACGATGATGAGCACCCCGCTCAGGGTGTTGATGCCACCCACCCGGTCAGACACATAGCCCCCCACCACCCGCACCGCCGAGCCCATGAGGGCGGCCAGCATGGTGAGCTGACCGGCCTGAATCTTGGTGACGGCGAACTGGTCGTGAAAGTAGGTGGGCAAGAAGCTGGACAGCCCGATGAAGCCGCCGAACGTCACCACGTAAATCAGGCTGAAGGCCCAGCCGTCTTTTTCAAACAAACAGGCGATGTGGCTGCGAAAGCTCTGGTGTTCGATGTCGGGCGGCTCTTTGGCGAACACCACCATCACCACCATGGGGATGAGCATGAAAAACGCGGCAATGCCGTACACCGTTTGCCAGCCGTAGGCCGTGGCCAGGGGCGGGGCAAACAGCACCGCCAGCACGGTGCCGGAGTTGCCCGCGCCTGCAATGCCCATGGCCAAGCCCTTGTGTTGGGGCGGAAACCAACCCGACCCCAATGACAAAGCCACGCCAAAGCTGGCACCAGCAATGCCCAGCAGCACGCCCATGGCCAGCACGTCGTTGAAACTGCTGATGTAGAAATAGCCCCACAGCAAGGCCAGCAGGATGAGGCCCATCTCCGTCAGCGCCGCGTTCTTGCGCCCGATGTACTGCGCCAGCACGCCGAGTGGAAAGCGCATGAACGCCCCCGCCAGAATGGGCACCGAGATCATGAAGCCTTTTTGCGCAGGCGTCAGGTTGAACGCCTCGCTGATGTAGGGCGCCATGGCCCCGTTGAGCACCCAGACCGCAAAGCAGAAGTCGAAGTACAAAAAAGCTGCGAACAGCGTCGGCGCGTGGCCCGATTTCAAAAAGGTGCGAAATCCCGCCATGGGAAGACCTCCGGAGGTTGGTGGAACAGTGGATAAGGGGGTGTCGCAGCGCGAGCCCGACGGATGGGGTGTGTGCGCCAACAGACATGCGTGGGTGCAGGGAACCCGTGCAAGCGGAGAGATGACAAAGGCCGCCGTTGACCTTTGCCCCATAAAAGCACGATTCATGCCTGTTTATGGGGATGGTGACGCACCAGATGGGTGATGCGGTGCAACAAAAAAGGGCGCATCTGACGATGCGCCCTTTTTTGGGGAGGGTGGGGTGGTGTCAGGCCGCTTTTTCCACGTGCGCCTGGCGGGTGTACAAAAAGTCGATCACGGCCTTGCGGTAGCTCAGGTAGGCCGGGCTGTCGGCCAGGGCCACGCGGCTGCGGGGGCGGGGCAGGTCCACGCTCAGCACCTCGCCAATGGTGGCGGCGGGGCCGTTGGTCATCATCACGATTTTGTCGGACAGCAACACGGCCTCGTCCACGTCGTGCGTCACCATCACCACGGTGCTGTGGGTGCGGGCCACGATGTCCAGCAACTCGTCCTGCAGCTTGGCGCGGGTCAGGGCGTCCAGGGCACCAAAGGGCTCGTCCATCAGCAGCACTTTGGGCTCCATGGCCAGGGCGCGGGCTATGCCCACGCGCTGCTTCATGCCGCCCGAAATTTCGCCGGGACGCTTTTGCGCCGCGTGGGTCAACCCCACCAAGGCCAGGGCAGCGTCGGTGCGTTCTTTGAGCTGGGTCTTGGTTTCGGCGGGTGCGCCGGTGCTTTTGCCGCCCGCACCGAACACGCGCTCCACGCCCAGGTACACGTTTTCGAAGCAGGTCAGCCAGGGCAGCAGCGAGTGGTTTTGGAACACCACCGCACGCTCAGGCCCGGGGCCAGCGATTTCGCGGTTGGCGCACAGCAGCGCGCCCTGGGTGGGGGTGGTCAGGCCCGCGATGAGGTTGAGCAGCGTGGACTTGCCGCAACCCGAGTGGCCAATGAGGGCCACGAACTCGCCCTTGGCGATGGTCAGGTTGATGTCGCGCAGCGCGGTGAAGGGGCCCTTCTTGGTTTTGAAGGTTTGCTCGACGTGCTGGATGTCGATGAACTTGGTGTTCAGGGCGTCGTTCATGATTTCACCTCTTCGAAGGTAAACGCGGTGGCCAGTTTGATGAGGGCGAATTCCAGAATCAGCCCGACGATGCCGATCACGAAGATGGCGATGATGATGTTCTTGACGTTCAGGTTGTTCCATTCGTCCCACACCCAGAAGCCAATGCCCACGCCACCGGTCAGCATTTCGGCCGCCACAATCACCAGCCAGGCGGTGCCCACGGCCAGGCGAACGCCTGTGAGCATGTAGGGCAGCACCGAGGGGAACAGGATCTTGGTCAGGATCTTCCACTCGCTCAGGTTGAGCACGCGGGCCACGTTCATGTAGTCCTGGGGCACGCGCTGCACGCCCACGGCGGTGTTGATGATCATGGGCCAGATGGAGCAGATGAAGATGGTCCAGATGGCGGCGGGGTTGGCACCCTTGAACACCAGCAGGCCAATGGGCAACCAGGCCAGCGGTGAAACCGGGCGCAACAGGCTGATGAGGGGGTTGAACATGCGGCTCAGGAAGGCGAAGCGCCCGATGGCAAAGCCCGCCGGAATGCCCACCGCCGCCGCCAGGCCAAAGCCCACGGCCACGCGTTCCAGCGACATCAGCACGTTCCAGCCCACGCCCTGATCGTTGGGGCCGTTGCTGTAGAAGGGGTCGCTGAACAGCTCCACCGCCTGCGCCCAGGTTTCGATGGGGCCGGGGATGCTGCTGCCGGTGGACACCGACACCAGTGCCCACAACCCCACCAACAGGGCCAAGCCCAGCACCGGGGGCACCACCTTCAGCGACAGCCCCGCCCAGTCCACCGAGGACTGGTTGCTGATGGCTGCGGGCTCTATTTTTGAGCTTTTTTGCTGTTCAGCGCTTTCATTCATTGATGTATTAGCTATGTATTTTTTCGCCAATGCGGCGACATTGGCGGGCGAGGGGGTGGAGCGCTCGGGCATGGCCGAACCTTCCAGCGGGGAGTGAAACACGGCGCTGACCATGGTCGTACCTCTTGCGGTTGGGGTCAAAAAAACGGGGTGGAGTGCGTCAGGCGCGAACCTTGAAGCTGTCGGCGTACTTGGCGGGGTCTTTGCCGTCCCACACCACACCGTCGATCAGCTTGCTGCTGCGCATGTCGCTCTTGGGCAGCGGCGTTTTGCTGGCGGCGGCGGCGTCCTTGTAGATGCCGATCTGGTTGACCTGCTTGGCCAGGGCCAGGTAGTCGGGGTGGTCTTTGATCAGGCCCCAGCGCTTGTGCTGGGTCATGAACCACATGCCGTCGCTCAGGTAGGGGAAGTTCACCGCGCCGTCGTTGTAGAACTTCATGTGGTTGGGGTCGTCCCAGGTCTTGCCCATGCCGTTTTGGTAGCGGCCCAGGATGCGCTCGTTGATGGCGTCCACGCTGGTGTTGATGTAGGACTTCTGGGCCACGGTCTCGGCCATCTTCATCTTGTTCTGCAGTCCGCTGTCAATCCACTTGCTCGCTTCTAGGATGGCGGCGGTCACTGCGCGGGCGGTGTTGGGGTACTGCTTCACAAAGTCGGCGGTGGTGCCCAGCACCTTTTCGGGGTGGTCCTTCCAGACATCCTGGCTGGTGGCCGCGCTCACGCCGATGCCGTCGATGATGGCGCGGTGGTTCCAGGGCTCACCCACGCTGAACCCGTCCATGTTGCCCACGCGCATGTTGGCCACCATTTGGGGTGGGGGCACCACGATGGACTTCACGTCCTTGAAGGGGTTGACGCCCGCAGATGCCAGCCAGTAGTACAGCCACATGGCGTGGGTGCCGGTGGGGAAGGTTTGCGCAAAGGTGTATTCGCGGGGCTCTTTCTTCATCTGGGCGACCAGACCTTCCAGGGTGCCGGCGCCTTTGTCGGCCAGTTTTTTGGACAGGGTCAGACCCTGGCCGTTGTTGTTCAGGGTCATCAGCACGGCCATGTCTTTTTTCGGTCCGGCTGTGCCCATGTGAACACCGTAAATCAGGCCATACAACACGTGGGCAAAGTCCAACTCGCCGTTCACGAGTTTGTCGCGCACACCGGCCCAGCTGGCTTCCTTGCTGGGGATGATTTTTACGCCGTACTTCTGGTCAATGCCCAGCACGCTGGCCATGACGACGCTGGCGCAATCTGTCAGCGGGATGAAGCCAATCTTCACTTCCTTTTTCTCGGGAGCGTCGGAACCGGCCGCCCACACGCCGCTGTGGCCCAGGCTGGCAAACAGGGCGGTCCCGGCCACGGCGGTGCCTTGCTTAAGCAGGTCACGGCGGCTGAGGGCGGGGGTGGTGTTCACCGATGTGCCGGTGGTCACGGCGTTGGAGGGGATGGCTGGCTGGGTCATGATCTGCTCCTGGTATCAAAAAAAGCGGTCAAAAACAAAACGGCGCCCATCCCCCAACTTCAGGTGTAAAGCCGGGAGATGGACGCCGTTGTCCGTGTGTCTGGGGAGACTTGAGGCCTGGACCGCCATTGGTCCGGACTGCTGACCCTTATCCAAGCAGTAACCGTGCCAGATGCTGGAGGTGGGGTGAAAACCCCGTGTTGGTTGATCAAAACCGGTCGGCCCACCCTTTTGGCAGGAGGGCACCAAGGGTGTGTGGCGTGCGTGCACCGAGGTGGTGCGATTTATGCCTTGCTGCGGTGCAGCAGAATGCGCCAGGTGCGTTCAGCGAACGGGTGGCAGCATTTCCGCCATGGACAACACGGTTTGGGCCACATCGCTGAGGCGGCGGTTCTGGTTCATGGCGGTTTGGCGCATGAGTTTGTGCGCCTCTACCTCGCTCAGTTGGCGGTGAGCCATCAGCAGGCCTTTGGCGCGCTCGATGAGCTTGCGCTCTGTCAGGCTGGCGCGCACGGTGTCCAATTCCGCCCCCATGGTTTGCAGGCGCAGGGACTGCTCCCGCACCAACTGCAGGATGGAGCGTTCCACCTGTGAGCTGTGGCCACCTGCTACCGGGGGGAGTGCTGTGTCCAGCAAGGTGTGGGTGTCGGACAAGGGAGGGTCGGGCAACTCGTCGAAGAACACCATGGCCTGCTGGTCTTCGTCGGTGGCCGATGGGTGTGCGGTAGGCGGCTGCTGCAGTTTGTCCCACCCTTCGAGATCTTGTTGGGCGGCGTCAATTTTTTCCCGGCAAAGGGCCATCAGATCGTGGGCCAGTTGGATTTCAACGGCCATGAGCTCGTCCATGCGGCGTGTGCAGCAGTTGAACCAGGCGGGGCCCAGCCCCGAATCCAGTGCGCCCGATGTGGGGGTGGTGCACGCCAGGCGGCGCATGCGCTCGAGTTCGGCCAGGTTCATGGGGTCTTGCGACTGCACACACAACTGGCGCAACCCGGGACCAGCAAAGTCGTTGAATATTTGGAAGCAACGGTCCTGCGATTCGATGAGGTGCAACAACCGTTGCTGTCCCGCCGCATCGGGCTTGCCTGCGGCCAGCAGCGCCGCGCCGGTGGCGCGTTCCTGGCCCGCCAGTTCCTTGCCTTGCATGAAATTGAAGAAGGCCACCAGCAGGCGTGACACTTGGGGGTCGCTGGCGCTGTCGGCGGCCTCGAACACCACGGCCAGCAAACCGGCAATCAGTTTGACGTAGGCGGCCGTTGCCTGGGGTGCGCTCCACTGCCGCTGGAGCACTCGCTGGCGCAGGTGGGGCAGCGCATCCAGGCCGTGCAGCACATAGGCGATGCGGCTGAACAACCGTGCGCCGTGGCCCACATGGGCCGATGCCTGGGTGTTGGCTTGGTCGTGCAAGGTGTCGAAACACGCCAGCAAGGCCTGCTCCATGCGCTGGCACTCGTCTATCTGGTGGCGCAAGGTCTGGCTGTCGGGCTCACCGGGTGTGGCCAGGTACAGGTTGGAGAGGCCACGCTCGTGCTGGAGACCGTGCACCAGGCGAGCCGTCACGTTGACCAACTCGCTGGTGTGGGCCAGTTGTTGCAGCTCGGCGATTTCACACCGCGTGGCCGCCATCAAAAAGCGCAAACCTGATTTCATGGCAAAGGGGTGGGAAGGATGAGGGTGTGACACACAGCGGGGGACGTTCAAGCAACAAACATGCCTCACCACCTTACACTGCCGACCATGCGCATTCTAGGAATTGAATCATCGTGTGACGAAACGGGCGTGGCCCTGGTTGAGCTGGCGGCTGGCGCATCGACGCCGCCTGTGCTGAAGGCGCACGCGCTGCACAGCCAGATCAGCATGCACCAGGCCTATGGCGGTGTGGTGCCTGAGTTGGCCAGTCGCGACCACATTCGCAGAGTTTTGCCTTTGACCGACGAGGTGTTGGCCGCGGCAGGTTGCACCTTGTCCGATGTGGATCTGGTGGCTTACACCCAAGGGCCTGGGCTGGCAGGTGCGTTGTTGGTGGGTGCAGGGGTGGCGGTGGCCATGGGCGCGGCCTTGCGGCGCCCGGTGCTGGGCATTCACCACTTGGAAGGCCATTTGCTTTCGCCCTTCCTCAGCGCGGACGCGCCCACATTTCCATTCGTGGCTTTGCTGGTCTCGGGGGGGCATACCCAGCTCATGCGGGTGGACGGCGTCGGTCATTACGAACTGCTGGGCGAAACCATTGACGATGCGGCGGGCGAGGCGTTTGACAAGTCGGCCAAGCTGCTGGGTTTGCCCTACCCGGGCGGGCCTGGCTTGGCCCGTCTGGCTGAGCAGGGCAACTCCCAGGCCTACGCCTTGCCGCGCCCCTTGTTGCGCAGCGGTGATTTGGACTTTTCGTTTGCGGGCCTCAAAACGGCGGTGCTGACACAGGTCAAGCGTTTGCTGTCCGCTGACCTGTCCGGTCCTTTGCCCGCCGATGCAGCGATGGCGCTGGGGGACGCTGTACGTGCCGATGTGGCGGCTTCGACCCAGGCCGCCATTGTGGATGTGCTGGTGGCCAAGTCGCTGGCCGCACTGGCGCACACCGGGTTGCAGCGACTGGTGGTGGCGGGCGGGGTGGGGGCCAACCAACGGCTGCGCGAGCAGCTCAATGCCGCGTGCGCTCGCCAGCGCGTCCGCGTTCACTACCCCGAGTTACACCTGTGCACCGACAACGGCGCCATGATTGCCATGGCCGCTGCCATGCGTGTGCAGGCAGGCTTGTGGTGCTCACCAGAGGTGATGGAAAACCACAGTTTTGCGGTGCGACCGCGCTGGCCCTTGTCTGAGCTGGCGGTTGCCAACCGTTGATCCTTAGCACAGCATTGGCCTTTTTCAAGGCAGGGATACGCTGAGCAATAAATTGCTGCTGTGCAACATAATCGCGCGGCCTGACGCCGAATGGCGCGGTGAGACTCCGTTGGCAAACTGCAGACGGGGGTTCTGTTCTCCACATCAAATCGACAGACATGAAAAAACAATCTCCTTTGAATTCGGTGTGGCGCTGCCTGTGGGCAGTCGCCGCCAGTTGGCGAGCCCTGCGTACCCGTGTGATGTGGGTGACGCTGTCGGTGTTCGCCTCGGGCGTTCATGCGCAACCCGCCACCACCACCCAATTGCCACCCATTCGACTGGGCATGATTGAGGGGCTTTCGGGTCCGTTTGCCAACACGGGTGAGGCCGTGTTCCGCAACCTGGTGTGGGCCACCGAGCGCGTCAATGCCCGTGGTGGCGTGAACCTGCCGGGCGGCAAGCGTCTGCTGGTGGTGGAGCGCTTTGACAGCAAGGGGCAGAACGAAGAGGCGTTGTCTGCGTTGCGCTCGGCCATCGACGGCGGGATTCAGGTGGTGATGCAGGGCAACTCGTCGGCCACCGCGGCTGTCCTCATCGACGCCATCAACAAACACAACGAACGCGATCCCGCGCGCCAAGTGTTGTTCCTGAATTATTCGGCGGTGGACCCCGTGCTCACCAACGAAAAATGCAGCTTCTGGCATTTCCGATTTGATGCCCATGCCGACATGCGCATGACCGCACTCATGAGCGTACTGAAAGAAGACAAGGCGCTGCAAAGCATCTATTTGATCGGCCAAGACTACAGTTTTGGCCAAGCGGTGCTGCGTGAGGCCAAGCACCAACTGTCCGCGGAACGACCCGATGTGCGCATCGTGGGCGACGAACTGCACCCCATGGCCCGTGTGAAAGATTTTTTGCCCTACGCCGTGAAAATCAAGGCCAGTGGAGCCCAGGCGGTGCTGACGGGCAACTGGGGCAATGACCTGACTTTGCTGGTCAAGGCCGCTCGGGAAGTGGGCTTTGAAGGCACTTTTTACACCTTCTATGGCAACGCCATGGGGGCGCCAGCCGCGATTGGCGAAGCCGGTGTGGGCAAGGTGATTGCTGTGGCCGACTGGTTTCCCAATGTGCAGGGCGCAGAATCCGCAGCGTTTTACCAGTCGTTCCGTCAGAGATTCCCCAAGCCTGCGGACGACTATGTGCATCTGCGCATGCAGTTCATGATCGAGGCACTGGCCCAGTCGCTGGAGCGCGCTGGCCCCAAGGCGTTGCGCTCGGCAGAGCCACGCTCCGTGTTGAATGTGGGTGCGCTGGCCGTTGCCCTGGAGTCTGCGCAGGTGAGCATGGCTGGCCAATCCGGGCGCATGCGTGCGGCTGACCACCAGTTCCAGCAGACCTTGGTGGTGTCGGTGATGGACAGGCAAGGCCAACCCGGTGTGCAGTTCGATGTGGAAGGCTCTGGCTACGGCTTTCGCACCCTGCGCACAGTGACGGCTGCCAAGGCAGAGCAGCCACACAGCTGCCAGATGCAGCGGCCCTGAATGGGCAGTCGCTATAATGTTGGGCTGGCCGTCATTTGAGGCGGTCAGTTTTCACGCCCAGTGCGGCTGGCTGCGTCCCTGAAAACGGGGTGGTTGGCTGCGTCGGGACGCAAGTTGTAAAGAGAGAATCATGATTGCTAAATCCATCAAGGCCGAAGTGGTGGCCTCCAACGCCCGTGCTGCTGGTGACACCGGTAGCCCCGAAGTTCAGGTCGGTTTGCTGACTGCTCGAATCAATGAGCTGACCCCTCACTTCAAAACCCATGCCAAAGATCACCACGGTCGCCGTGGTTTGTTGCGCATGGTGAGCCGTCGCCGCAAGCTGCTGGACTACCTGAAGTCCAAAGATGCCGACCGCTATGTCGCGCTGATTGCCAAGTTGGGTCTGCGCAAATAACGGCCAAGTTGCATGCAAAACGCCTGAGTTAGTCGCCTAGCTCAGGCGTTTTGCGCTTTAAGCGTCCACATCGGTGGGTGTTTGGGGTGTGGCCCGCAAGGGTTGTGCCGATTTTCAGGGGTGGCATCGTTCAGAGCGAAGCTGTGTCATTCCAACAAGGTTCAGGGTCTGGAGCGTTGTTGGAATGGCATCGTGTTCTGAGGTGTGCTCCGGGCTGTTGAGGGTGGCCTTTCACCTTTCACCCGTTTGGCGTGTGGCTGAGTACCTGCCGAACTTTTCAAGGAATAACCATGACGATGTTCAACAAAGTAACCAAAACTTTCCAGTGGGGTCAACACACTGTGACCATGGAGACGGGCGAGATTGCGCGGCAGGCGACTGGCGCAGTGCTGCTCGACATGGACGGCACCGTGGTTTTGGCCACCGTGGTGGCCAAAACGGATGCCAAGGCTGGGCAAGACTTTTTCCCACTGACGGTGGACTACACCGAGAAGTCTTATGCCGCTGGCAAGATTCCCGGCAGCTTCTTCAAGCGTGAAGGTCGCCCCAGCGAGTTGGAAACCCTGACTTGCCGCCTGATCGACCGTCCGATCCGTCCGCTGTTTCCAGAAGGCTTCTACAACGAAGTGCAAGTGATCGTGCACGTGGTCAGTCTGAACCCCGAAGTGCAGGCTGACATCGCCGCCATGATTGCCACCAGCGCTGCCTTGTCCATTTCTGGCATCCCGTTCAATGGCCCCATTGGTGCCGCACGCGTGGGCTATGTCAACGGCGAGTACGTGCTCAACCCTGGTCAAACCCAACTGAAGGACAGTCAACTGGACTTGGTGGTGGCCGGCACACAGGCCGCTGTGTTGATGGTGGAATCAGAGGCACAGCAACTGACAGAAGAAGTCATGTTGGGTGCCGTGGTCTATGGTCATGAGCAGGGCAACATCGCCATCGCCGCCATCAATGAGCTGGTCCGTGACGCAGGCAAGCCTGTGTGGGATTGGCAAGCGCCCGTTCGCGACGAAGTCCTCATCGCCAAAGTCGAGGCATTGGGCGGTGACAAGCTGGCAGCGGCCTATCAAATCCGGAACAAGCAAGCCCGTACCCAGGCTTGCCGCGACGCTTACGCTGCCGTGATGGCTGGCCTGAAGGCCGATGGCGTCGAATTTGACGGCGTCAAGGTCGAGTCCATGCTGTTTGACATCGAGGCCCGCATTGTGCGCGGCCAGATTCTGGCAGGTGAGCCCCGAATCGACGGTCGCGACACCCGTACCGTTCGCGCCATCGAAATCCGCAACAGCGTGTTGCCTCGCACCCATGGTTCCGCATTGTTCACCCGCGGGGAGACCCAGGCGTTGGTGGTGGCCACGCTCGGCACGGATCGCGACGCACAACGCATCGATGCGCTGGCCGGTGAATTTGAAGATCGCTTCATGTTGCACTACAACATGCCTCCCTTTGCCACTGGCGAAGCTGGCCGCTTTGGCAGCCCCAAGCGCCGTGAAATCGGTCATGGCCGTTTGGCCAAGCGCGCCTTGATCGCGGCTTTGCCCAGCAAGGAAGACTTCCCCTACACCCTGCGTGTGGTGTCGGAAATCACCGAGTCCAATGGATCTTCTTCCATGGCTTCTGTGTGCGGTGGCTGCCTGGCGCTGATGGACGCCGGCGTACCGATGAAGGCGCATGTGGCCGGTATCGCCATGGGTCTGATCAAGGATGCCAACCGTTTTGCCGTGTTGACCGACATCCTGGGTGATGAAGATCACCTGGGTGACATGGACTTCAAGGTGGCGGGCACCACCGATGGCATCACCGCGCTGCAAATGGACATCAAAATCCAGGGCATCACCAAGGAAATCATGCAGGTCGCATTGGCCCAAGCCAAGGAGGCGCGTATGCACATACTGGGCAAGATGCAGTCCGCCATGGGCGAGGCAAAAACAGAAGTGTCGGATTTCGCCCCCAAGCTGTTCACCATGAAAATCAACCCTGAAAAAATTCGCGACGTGATTGGCAAGGGTGGGGCGGTGATCCGCGCGCTGACCGAGGAAACGGGTTGCCAGATCAACATCGAAGAAGATGGCACGATCACCATCGCGGCCACGGATGCGAGCAAGGCCGATGAGGCCAAGCGTCGCATCGAGCAGATCACGGCGGAAGTGGAGATCGGCAAAGTCTATGAAGGTCCGGTCACCAAGATTTTGGACTTTGGCGCGCTGATCAATTTGCTGCCAGGGAAAGATGGCCTGTTGCACATCAGCCAGATTGCCCATCAGCGCGTTGAAA
Source organism: uncultured Hydrogenophaga sp. (assembly GCA_964396895.1). Taxonomy (GTDB): domain Bacteria; phylum Pseudomonadota; class Gammaproteobacteria; order Burkholderiales; family Burkholderiaceae_C; genus UBA2334. The sequence goes on from CAYNGJ010000001.1 coordinate 110,447, forward strand.
AAGTCACCGATTTCCTCAGTGAAGGACAAATCGTTCGCGTCAAAGTGTTGGAGACCGACGAAAAAGGCCGCGTGAAATTGTCCATGAAGGCTCTGATTGACCGTCATGCAGAAGGTGCTGAGCAGGCTCAGCAGCAGTAACGGTTTCAGTCCATGGCAGCTGACACCATGCGTGTGGTTGAAATTTCCACCCCCGGCGCGGCCGATGTGCTTCGCCTGGGTGAAAGACCTATGCCGCAAGCCGTTTCTGGAGAATTGCTGATACGGGTCACTGCATCGGGCGTGAATCGCCCCGATGTGCTGCAACGGATGGGAAAGTACGCGCCACCTGCGGGTGTGTCTGACATCCCTGGTCTTGAAGTGGCTGGGGTGGTGATCGCTGGTGATGCGTTCGCCATGGCGCAGGACGGGATATCGCTGGGCGATCGTGTGTGCGCCTTGGTCGCTGGTGGTGGCTACGCCGAATACTGTGTGGCCCCTGTGGGGCAGTGTTTGCGTGTTCCCAGCGGCTTGTCCGATGTCGAGGCAGCTTCGTTGCCTGAGACTGCATTCACCGTGTGGAGCAATGTGTTTGACCGCGCTGGGCTATCGGCAGGCGAGTCTTTGCTGGTTCACGGCGGATCGAGTGGGATAGGTGTTGCTGCCATTCAGATGGCCAAGGCGTTGGGAGCCACAGTGTTGGTTACAGTGGGGTCTTCTGAAAAAGCCCAGGCCTGCTTGACCCTGGGTGCTGACCATGCCATCCAATACCGGGAACAGGATTTTGTAGCTGAAGTCATGCGGCTGACTGAGGGTGACGGTGCCAATGTGGTGTTGGACATGGTGGCCGGCAGTTACGTGGCGCGCAATGTCCGCTGCTTGGCGGAAGATGGTCGTGCGGTGATCATTGCAGTCCAAGGCGGGGTCAACGCGGAAATGGATGCCGGATTGGTGTTACGCCGCAGGTTGACCATCACGGGCTCGACATTGCGGCCTCGGTCTGTGGCGTTCAAAACAGACATTGCCCGCAAACTGCGTTCAGTGGTGTGGCCTCTCTACGAGTCGAAGGCCATCCGCCCTGTCATCCACCGGGTGTTTCCAGCCAGTCGGGCCGCTGACGCCCATGCTTTGATGGAGTCAAACCAACACATTGGGAAGCTGGTGTTGGACTGGCAAGGTTGACCATCACCGCCGAACACGAGGACAGAACATGAAAAAGTTGATTGTTGGCAACTGGAAGATGAATGGCAGCCTTGGCGCCAATCGTGATTTGTTGAATGCGTTGGTGGCTGGAATGACAGCAGGTGACGCCGTTTGCGACGTGGCCGTGTGTGTGCCATCCGTCTACCTGCAGCAGGTGCAGGCGTTGTTGGCCAGTACGGCGATCAAATGGGGTGCACAGGATGTGTCCGCCCACGAGCAGGGTGCATTTACTGGCGAGATCAGCGCCAGCATGTTGAAGGATTTTGCCTGTCGCTACGCATTGGTTGGTCATTCGGAGCGTCGGCAATACCACGGTGAGTCAGACGCAGTCGTGGCAACCAAGGCTCAGCGCGCGCTGGCCTCGGGCATCACCCCCATCGTGTGTGTGGGTGAGTCCTTGGCGGAGCGGGAGTCGGGGCAGACCATGGCGGTGGTGAAGCGTCAATTGGCTGCGGCCATTCACGCGGTGGGGCATTGCGTGACAGAGATTGTGGTGGCCTATGAGCCTGTATGGGCCATCGGCACCGGACGTACAGCCAGCCCTGAACAGGCGCAAGAGGTGCATGCTGTGCTGCGGGCGCAATTGTTGGCAGCGTGTGGGCGCTCTGCACCCTCGCCGCGCATTTTGTATGGTGGCAGCATGAACGCATCCAATGCGGCGCAACTGCTGTCCCAGCCGGACATTGATGGCGGCTTGATCGGTGGTGCGTCGCTCAAAGCTGCGGATTTTTTGACCATCGTTGCTGCCGCCAGTGCGGCCTGAGTGAACTTGATTAACAGGAGTGAGTGTGAATATTTTTTCCAACATCATGCAGGTGCTTCAGTTGGTGTCTGCCGTGGTCATGATTGGGCTGATCTTGGTTCAGCACGGTAAAGGTGCCGATGCCGGAGCTGCATTTGGCAGCGGTGGGTCTGGCTCAGCCAGTCTGTTCGGGGCCAGTGGCAGCGCCAACTTTCTGTCACGCAGCACGGCTGTTTTGGCGACGGTGTTTCTGGTCAGTACGTTGATGCTGGCTTCTCTGGGCAGTCAAAGGCCAGTGGCTTCGGGCAGCGTGTTGGAGTCTCTGGCGCCTGCGGCCACGGTGCCAGTCAGTGAACCTGCCGCACCCGCAACGGGCGCTGCCCAAATACCAGGAAAGTAACTTGGTTCACTGAGGCGTGATGGACTCGGGTCTTCATCCAGAGAAACCCTCATTTTTCAAGTTACAATAAAAGGCTGGTATCCGAATCAATCGGGTGCCTTGCACATCCGCCGACGTGGTGAAATTGGTAGACACGCTATCTTGAGGGGGTAGTGGCGAAAGCTGTGCGAGTTCGAGTCTCGCCGTCGGCACCAACAGTGACAATTAAAGGCGCAAGCATGCGCCATGCGGAGCCAAAGAATGGAGCTTGAACAGTACTTGCCGGTTCTTTTATTCATTCTTGTTGGTATTGCGATCGGCATTATTCCCCAAGTTTTGGGGTATGTGCTCGGGCCAAATCGGCCTGACGCCGAAAAAAATTCTCCCTATGAATGCGGCTTCGAAGCATTTGAAGATGCGCGCATGAAATTTGATGTGCGCTATTACTTGGTTGCCATTCTCTTCATTCTGTTTGATCTGGAGATTGCGTTCCTGATTCCTTGGGCGGTTGCTTTTTCGGATATCGGATTGACGGGATTTCTGGCTGGTGTGGTCTTTCTGGGCATTCTGGTCGTTGGTTTTGCCTACGAGTGGAAAAAAGGCGCTCTTGATTGGGAATGACGGAAGGATTTGCACATGATTGAAGGTGTATTCAAGGAAGGTTTTGCCACTACCAGTTACGACTCGGTGGTGAATTGGGCCAAAACCGGATCGCTGTGGCCAATGACTTTTGGTCTGGCTTGCTGCGCGGTCGAGATGATGCATGCAGCAACCGCCAGATATGACTTGGCCCGGTTTGGGGCTGAAGTGTTCAGAGCGAGTCCGCGTCAATCCGATCTGATGATCGTGGCAGGTACGCTTTGCAACAAGATGGCGCCCGCTTTGCGGAAGGTTTACGACCAGATGGCTGAGCCCAGGTGGGTGCTGTCCATGGGGTCTTGCGCCAATGGCGGTGGTTACTACCACTACAGCTATTCGGTGGTGCGTGGGTGTGATCGTGTGGTGCCTGTGGATGTTTATGTGCCCGGCTGCCCCCCCACTGCTGAGGCGTTGCTGTACGGCATCATCCAGCTGCAGCAAAAAATTCGAAGAACCAACACGATCGCGCGTGTTTGACCCTCAATTGTCAAAATCATGTCTGAAACCGCTCGCACACCTGAAGAATTGTTGGGTTCGATTGCCCAGACTCTCGGCTCCATGGCTGCGGATATCCGGGTATCCCGGGGAGAGGTGACGCTGACGGTGCTGGCCTCTCATTACGCGGAGGCCATGTTGCTGCTGCATTCGGGCAATGGGTTGGCATTTGATCAACTCATTGATCTCTGTGGTGTGGACTATTCAGCATACGAAGGTAAATTTGTTGCGCCCCATCGTTATGCGGTCGTCGTGCATTTGCTTTCGGTAGCATTGAACCAACGCTTGCGGGTCAAAGTATTTGCTGAAGACGATGATTTTCCCAGGGTGCGGTCTGTTACATCCATTTGGTCTTCTGCCTCATGGTTTGAGCGGGAGGCGTTTGACCTGTATGGCGTGGTGTTTGATGGACACGATGACCTCCGCAGAATATTGACCGATTACGGATTCATTGGTCACCCATTCAGGAAAGATTTTCCATTGTCGGGTCACGTAGAAATGCGTTATGACGCTGATCGCCGTCGTGTGGTTTACGAACCGGTCACCATTGAGCCTCGGGAGAATACACCTCGAGTGGTGCGTGAAGACAACTACGGAGGATTGCACTGAGAATTTCGGTGTTTGAATCATATGGCAGAAATCAAAAACTACACGCTTAACTTCGGCCCGCAGCACCCAGCAGCACACGGTGTTCTCAGGCTCGTGCTTGAGTTGGATGGAGAGGTGGTTCAACGGGCTGACCCGCATATCGGCTTGTTGCACCGGGCTACAGAAAAATTAGCGGAACACAAAACTTTTATCCAATCACTTCCCTACATGGACCGATTGGATTACGTGTCGATGATGTGCAACGAGCACGCCTATTGTTTGGCCATTGAAAAGCTGCTGGGCATTGACGTGCCTCTTCGTGCGCAATATATCCGGGTGATGTTTTCTGAGATCACGCGGTTGCTCAATCATTTGATGTGGTTGGGCTCGCATGGTAACGATTGTGGGAGCTCCACCATTCTGATCTACGCGTTCAGGGAGCGAGAGGACCTGTTTGACATGTATGAGGCGGTATCTGGTGCACGAATGCACGCAGCCTACTTCAGACCTGGTGGGGTCTACAGAGATTTGCCAGAGTCCATGCCTCAATACAAGCTCAACAAGGTCAGAAATGCCCGCGGTATCGCCGAATTGAACAAAAATCGACAAGGATCGTTGCTCGATTTCATTGATGACTTCACTCAGCGTTTCAACGGGTATCTGGCCGAATACCACACACTTCTCACCGACAACCGGATCTGGAAGCAGCGCACCGTTGGCATTGGCGTGGTGACGCCGGAGAGAGCATTGAACCTTGGGATGACTGGGCCGATGCTGCGGGGATCTGGGATTGCATGGGATTTGAGGAAAAAGCAACCATACGACGTTTACGCTCACATGGATTTCGATATCCCTGTTGGCAAGACCGGGGACTGTTATGACCGGTATCTTGTTCGCATGGAAGAAATGAATCAGTCCAACCGAATCATCAAGCAGTGTGTGGCGTGGCTGAAGGCGAATCCAGGGTCCGTGATCACAGACAACCACAAGGTGGCTCCCCCTTCGCGTGAATCCATGAAATCCAGCATGGAAGAGCTGATTCACCATTTCAAGTTGTTCACCGAAGGCTTCCACGTGCCCGAGGGTGACGCATATGCAGCTGTCGAGCACCCGAAGGGTGAATTCGGCATTTATTTCGTCAGCGATGGGGCAAACAAACCTTATCGCATGAAAATCCGGGCTCCGGGTTTTGCGCACTTGGCCACAATGGATGAACTTGCCAAAGGACACATGTTGGCGGATGCGGTGGCCATCATTGGAACCATGGATATTGTGTTTGGAGAGATTGATCGATGATCTCAGAAGCAATGAGCGCCCGCTTTGACAGAGAGGTCGCGAAATACCCCGCAGAGCAACGTCAGTCGGCAGTGATGGCTTGTTTGGCCATCATCCAGGATGAATTGGGATACATCAGCGCGGAGAGCGAAAAAGCACTTGCGCAGTATCTTGGTATGGCCCCGATGGCAGTGCACGAAGTCACCACGTTTTACAACATGTACAACCAGCAGTCCGTTGGACGTTACAAGTTGAATGTATGTACCAACCTACCTTGCCAATTGCGACGGGGAACTGAGGCATTGACACATTTGACCGGGAAGCTGGGGGTGTCGGTGGGCGGTACCACGCCTGATGGTCTTTTTACCCTCCAGCAAAGCGAGTGTTTGGGTGCTTGTGCTGACGCACCTGTGATGTTGGTGAATGACCGGCACATGTGCAGTTTCATGACCAATGAAAAGTTGGATCAACTCATTGACGGGCTGAAGGCCGCTGAGGTAAACGCATGAATGCTCAGCAAGTCATCGCTCAATTCCTGGCATCTGGTCAAGAAACCTGCTTTCATGGCCGACACATCAACCCGCAGATTTATGCCGACTTGAATGGCGCCAATTGGCATTTGTCAGACTATGTGTCCAGGGGTGGTTATCAAGCGCTGAAGAGAATCCTTGGGGCAGATGGAGGCCCGGGGATGACGCAAGATGAGGTCATTGCCACGGTCAAAGAGTCTGCTCTGCGTGGGCGAGGCGGCGCGGGTTTTCCAACGGGGTTGAAGTGGAGTTTCATGCCCAGGCAATTTCCTGGTCAGAAATATCTGGTTTGCAATTCTGATGAAGGCGAGCCTGGTACCTGCAAGGACAGGGACATTTTGCATTTCAATCCCCATGTGGTGATTGAGGGAATGGCCATTGCAGCTTTCGCCATGGGTATTTCGGTTGGATACAACTACATCCATGGTGAAATTTTCAGCACCTATGGCAGATTCGAAGCGGCCCTTGAGGAAGCCAGGGTTGCCGGGTACTTGGGCGACGCCATCTTGGGCAGCACTTTCAATTTTCAGTTGCATGCTGCTCACGGATTTGGTGCGTACATCTGTGGTGAGGAAACTGCACTGTTGGAGTCTTTGGAGGGGAAAAAGGGGCAACCCCGTTTCAAGCCTCCATTTCCGGCGAGTTTCGGCTTGTATGGAAAACCAACCACGATCAACAACACAGAAACGTTTGCTGCTGTGCCATGGATCATCCGCAATGGTGGATCTGCATACCTTGCTTGTGGGAAGCCCAACAATGGCGGGACCAAGATTTTCTCTGTGAGTGGTGATGTGCAGAGACCAGGTAACTACGAAGTTCCAATGGGAACTCCGTTTGCCACGCTGCTGGAGCTGGCTGGTGGTGTTCGAGATGGTCGGAAATTGAAAGCCGTGATACCGGGCGGTTCGTCCATGCCCGTGCTTCCCGCTGATGTGATGATGTCCACCGACATGGACTATGACTCCATCTCCAAAGCTGGCTCCATGCTTGGCTCGGGTGCAGTGATTGTGATGGATGACAGTCGTTGCATGGTCAACAGTCTGCTTCGGTTATCTTATTTTTACATGCATGAGTCATGCGGACAGTGCACTCCTTGTCGCGAGGGGACGGGCTGGCTTTGGCGCTTGGTGGATCGCATTGAGCACGGTCATGGCAAACCCGAAGATTTGGACTTGCTGAACACCGTGTCGGACAACATCCAGGGACGTACCATTTGTGCGTTGGGCGACGCTGCTGCCATGCCCGTTCGCGCCATGATCAAGCACTTCCGGCATGAATTTGAGCACCACATTGAGCACAAGACCTGCATGGTCTCAGCCAATGCCTGAGGACCTTTGTATATGGTTGAAATAGAACTCGACGGTCAGAAAGTTGAAGTCGCGCCAGGCAGCATGGTCATGCATGCGGCTGAGAAGGCTGGCGTTTACATTCCCCATTTCTGCTACCACAAGAAGCTGTCCATTGCGGCCAGTTGCCGCATGTGTTTGGTTGATGTGGAAAAAGCGCCCAAGGCCATGCCTGCTTGCGCCACGCCTGTTACTCAGGGCATGATCGTCCGGACCAAGAGTGACAAAGCCATCAAAGCGCAGCAATCTGTCATGGAGTTCTTGTTGATCAACCATCCATTGGATTGTCCGATCTGCGATCAGGGTGGCGAATGCCAGTTGCAAGATTTGGCAGTGGGCTACGGTGGTTCCAGTTCTCGATACGCCGAAGAGAAGCGTGTGGTGGCGAACAAAGATGTTGGTCCGCTGATTTCCATGCAGGAAATGAGTCGTTGCATTCATTGCACACGCTGCGTGCGGTTTGGTCAAGAAGTCGCTGGTGTGATGGAGTTGGGCATGTCCCACCGTGGCGAACATGCCGAGATCGAGACCTTTCTGGGGGCATCCGTCGACTCGGAACTGTCGGGCAACATGATCGACATTTGTCCTGTGGGGGCTTTGACCAGCAAGCCATTCCGATACAGCGCCAGAACCTGGGAAATGTCGCGGCGCAAGTCTGTCAGTCCGCATGACTCCACTGGCGCCAATTTGGTGGTCCAAGTCAAGAACCACAGGGTCTTGCGCGTTATTCCGCTGGAGAATGACGCGGTCAATGAGTGCTGGATTGCCGACAGAGATCGCTTTTCTTACGAAGCGCTCAATGGGTCTGAACGCCTGACCCAGCCCATGCTCAAGCAGGGTGGAGAGTGGCGACCAGTTGAATGGTCAGTCGCTCTCGAATACGTAGCGAATGGACTTTCCGATATCAAGGCCCAGCATGGTGAGGAATCCATCGGGTTGTTGGCCAGCCCACACAGCACAGTGGAAGAGTTGTTCTTGGGTGCTGCCTTGGTGCGGGGCATGGGGTCTGACAACATTGATCACCGTTTGCGTCAGCAGATGCCAGGTAAGTTCAACGGCGTACATTGGCTGGGCAGGAGCGTTGAGTCGTTGTCTTCTCTTGATCGTGTGTTCGTGATCGGATCCAACCTGCGAAAAGACCATCCGCTGTTTTCGCTTCGGATTCGTCAGGCTGTTCGAAGAGGTGCTCAACTTTACGCCATCAACGCGGTAACACCTGACTGGGCGATGCCACTGCACACCTCAGTGGAAGAGTCGGCCGCTATCTGGGTCACTGCACTTGCCCGTGTGGCAACAGCAGTGGCCCATGTGTTGGGCATTGATTCACCCACTGCCGTACCTGCAGATGCTTTGTCCGAGCGCATGGCGAAATCACTGGTATCTGGTGATCGCAAAGCCATTTTGCTGGGAAATGCCGCAGCACACCACCAAAAAGCAGCCAGTTTGTTGCAGTTGGCGAAATGGATTGGCGAGTGTACGAATGCCACGGTAGGCTACCTGACCGAAGCGAGCAACACCGTGGGCGCTCAGCTCATTGGAGCGCAACCCAAGTCCACCGGATTGAACGCAACCCAGATGCTGGACGGACGCATGAAGGCGTTGGTGCTGCTCCACGCAGAACCGCGTTTCGATTCTCACTTGGGTGTTGATGCAGTCAAGGCCGTGGCCTCTGCACAAATGGTGGTGACATTGAGTGCGTTCAAGGCCAATATGGAGTGCAGTGATGTGTTGCTGCCCATTTCGCCATTCACTGAAACCGCCGGCTCATATGTGAATGCAGAGGGGCGGCTGCAGAGTTTCCATGCCGTGGTGAAGCCCCTGGGTGAAACTCGCCCCGGCTGGAAAGTTCTGCGTGCTCTCGGCAGCATGCTGGGGTTGTCTGCATTTGTCCAAGAGACCCAAGTCGAGGTGCTGAAGGCTGCTTTTCCCAAAGGCGCGAGTGGAGATGTTCTTGCAATGGGTGAGGTGGCTGCTTCAGATTGCAGCGCCATTGATTTGGGTCCTGCCACTGCTCAGCCATGCACTGCAGGCATTTATCAGTTGGACGCCATCGTTAGGCGTGCGCCTTCATTGCAGGCAACCGCTGACGGTCGCCAAAGCGAGCAAGACAGTGGGGTCTCGGCATCATGATTGATTCGATTTACAACGCTGGGCTGGGACTGAGTGCGGCCAATTGGTGGGTCAGTGCTGTTTGGCCCGTTCTGTGGATTTTCCTTAAGATAGTCGTGCTGTTGGCGCCATTGATGGGGGCCGTCGCCTACCTCACATTGTGGGAGCGTAAACTGCTGGCGTGGATGCAGGTGCGTCACGGTCCCAACCGCGTTGGACCAATGGGGTTGTTGCAGCCGATTGCCGATGCCGTGAAATTGCTGACCAAAGAGATCATTCAACCCTCGGCGGCAGCCAAGGGGCTGTTCGTTTTGGGCCCCGTGATGGCCATCATGCCGGCACTGGCCGCCTGGGTGGCCGTGCCGTTTGGACCTGAGACGGTGTTGGCCAATGTGAATGCGGGGCTGTTGGTCATTCTGGCGATCACCTCTATAGAGGTGTACGGCGTCATCATCGCGGGATGGGCATCCAACTCCAAATATGCGTTCTTGGGCGCTTTACGGGCGTCGGCGCAGATGGTGAGCTATGAGATTGCAATTGGATTTTGCTTTCTCGTGGTGGTGATGGTGTCCGGAAGCCTGAATCTCGTGGACATTGTCTCTTCGCAGGGGCGTGGCATGGGTGCCGACATGGGCCTGACCTTCCTGTCATGGAATTGGTTGCCGCTCTTACCCATTTTTGTGGTGTATGTCATATCCGGTATCGCAGAAACCAATCGCCACCCGTTTGATGTGGTCGAGGGTGAGGCGGAAATCGTTGCTGGGCACATGGTCGAGTATTCGGGTATGGGTTTCGCTATCTTTTTCTTGGCGGAATATGCCAGCATGTGGCTGGTATCCATTTTGGCCGTGCTGATGTTCCTTGGCGGGTGGCAGTCTCCCATCGACAGTCAGCTGTTGAACTGGGTGCCGGGTTGGATCTGGTTAGGGGCGAAAACTTTTTTTGTGGTTTCACTGTTTTTGTGGGTCAGGGCCACATTTCCCCGATTCAGGTACGACCAGATCATGCGCCTGGGTTGGAAAATTTTTATTCCGGTCACGTTGGTTTGGCTGCTCCTGGTCGGCGCGCTCATGCAAACCCCGTGGAACATCTGGAAATAAACAGGCCTTTTGCAAATGACTACAGCAACCGTTGCTCCATTCTCCTTCAGGGATTTCCTCAAAAGTTTTCTGCTCGTGGAGCTTCTCAAAGGTATGGCCTTGACCGGACGCTATGCGTTCAAGCGCAAGGTCACCATTCAGTTTCCGGAGGAAAAGACCCCGCTGTCTCCTCGGTTTCGGGGATTGCATGCCTTGCGTCGCTATGAAAACGGTGAAGAGCGCTGCATTGCGTGCAAGTTGTGTGAAGCGGTTTGCCCAGCCATGGCCATCACCATCGAGTCAGATCTGCGTGAGGACGGAAGTCGGAGGACAACCCGCTATGACATCGATTTGACCAAGTGCATTTTTTGTGGTTTTTGTGAAGAAAGCTGCCCCGTCGACTCCATTGTGGAAACCCATATTTTGGAGTACCACGGCGAAAAGCGCGGTGATCTTTACTTCACCAAAGAGATGCTCTTGGCAGTTGGTGACAAATTTGAGAATGAAATCGCGCAGGCCAAGGCCGCCGACGCACCATACCGCTGAGTCCCCCAACGTCAAGCCTATTTCTTATGGACTACCAGACTGGTTTTTTCTATCTTTTTGCGGCGGTGTTGCTGTTTGCTTCATTGCAGGTCATTACCGCTCGCAACCCGGTTCACGCTGTGTTGTACCTGATGCTTGCTTTTTCGCAGGCGGCGGGTGTGTGGTTGATTCTGAAGGCTGAATTTCTCGGCTTGACGCTTGTGTTGGTTTATCTCGGTGCAGTCATGGTGCTGTTTCTCTTTGTGGTGATGATGCTGGATGTTCGCATCGATGCCGTTCGCAAAGGTTTCTGGGTGCATGCGCCGCTGGCGCTGATCTTGGGTGGATTAGTGGCCGCTGAACTGACGGCTGTGGTTTGGACCGGTTTTGTGCAAATGCCCGCACAGGTGCCGACTGTGGCTGGAGTGGTGACACAGTCCAATACGCATCAGTTGGGCATATTGCTGTACACCGAATACCTTTACCCCATACAGGCTGCTGCCGTCATTTTGCTGGTGGCGATGATCGCCGCCATTGCGTTGACGTTGCGACAGCGCAAAGACAGCAAGGCCATCAGCCCCAGTCTGCAGGTTCACGTCCGGGCGAAAGACCGTCTCGTGGTGGTGTCCATGCCCGCCACAGTGAAACCAGGCGCGGGTGTGATTTCTCAGCCTACGGCAGAAGAGAGGGTGAAATCATGAACTTAACGCTTGGACATTTCCTGGGTTTGGGCGCCATTTTGTTCGCCATTTCGGTCACCGGCATTTTCCTGAACCGAAAGAACCTGATTGTGTTGTTGATGGCCATTGAGCTCATGTTGCTGGCCGTCAACATGAACTTTGTGGCGTTTTCCCACTACCTGGGGGACATGCACGGACAGGTGTTTGTTTTCTTCATTCTGACGGTGGCTGCGGCCGAATCAGCCATCGGGCTGGCCATTCTGGTGCTGTTGTTCAGAAACAAGTCCTCCATCAACGTCGATGAGCTCAATGAGCTCAAGGGCTGAACCAGGAAACAAATAGTCATGAGTTCGACGCTTTCCGCCAGCACTTTGTTGGCTGTACCCCTCGCCCCACTGATCGGGGCTGTGTTGGCCGGTGTTTGGGGCACACGGTTTGGCAGCAACTGGTTTGGGCGCCGCTTGTCCCACACCTTCACCATTCTGGGCGTGGCAATTGCATTTGTGTTGTCCGCATCAACCCTCAAAGCCGTGGCGGTGGACGGGGCTCGGTTCAATGCCACCATTTACGAATGGATGGTCGTTGGCGGTCTCAAGATGGAAATTGGTTTTCTGGTCGACGGTCTGACTGCCATGATGATGTGTGTGGTCACCTTTGTGTCGCTGATGGTTCACATCTACACCATTGGCTACATGGAGGAGGATGAAGGCTACAACCGCTTTTTCTCCTACATCTCGTTGTTCACATTCGCCATGCTGATGCTGGTCATGAGTAACAACCTGCTGCAACTGTTTTTTGGTTGGGAAGCGGTGGGGTTGGTGTCTTATCTGTTGATTGGCTTTTGGTACAACAAGCCAACGGCCATCTTCGCCAACATGAAAGCATTTTTGGTCAATCGGGTCGGTGATTTCGGGTTCATCCTCGGAATCGGCTTGATCGTGGCGTTCACCGGCACACTCAATTATTCGGAGGTGTTCGCAAAGTCTGACACCCTCGCGGGGGTGTTGTTGCCTGGCACGGGGTGGATGCTGATCACCGTCATCTGCATCTGTTTGTTTGTGGGTGCCATGGGTAAATCGGCACAGTTTCCATTGCACGTCTGGTTGCCGGACTCCATGGAAGGACCCACCCCGATTTCGGCATTGATCCACGCCGCCACCATGGTCACGGCGGGAATTTTCATGGTGGCTCGCATGTCGCCATTGTTCGAAATGAGCGATGCCGCACTGAACTTCATCCTCATCATCGGAGCCATCACTGCTTTGTTCATGGGTTTCCTGGGCATCATCCAAAATGACATCAAGCGCGTGGTGGCCTACTCCACCCTGTCTCAACTGGGGTACATGACGGTCGCACTTGGTGCTTCCGCATATTCAGTGGCCGTATTTCACTTGATGACCCATGCGTTTTTCAAGGCGCTTCTGTTTCTGGGCGCCGGTTCGGTCATCATGGGTGTACACCACAACCAAGACATTCGTTGGATGGGTGGTTTGCGCAAATACATGCCCATCACCTGGATCACTTCGCTCCTGGGTTCACTGGCGCTGATAGGCACTCCGCTGTTCTCAGGTTTTTATTCTAAGGACAGCATCATTGAGGCGGTGCATTTCAGCCAGCTGCCAGCGGCGGGTTTTGCCCATTTCGCGGTGTTGGCGGGTGTTTTTATCACTGCCTTTTATTCGTTTCGCATGTACTTCCTGGTTTTCCATGGGAAGGAGCGCTACGACCAGAATCCCGATGCCCACCACGGGCACCACGATGACCATGGGCATCACGGCGATGACAAGCCACACGAGTCGCCGTGGGTGGTCACCGTGCCTTTGATATTGTTGGCTGTGCCATCGGTGGTCATTGGTTTCATGACAGTCATGCCGATGTTGTTCGGTGATTTCCTCAAAGATGCCATTTTCGTCAATGGTGCCTTGCACCCTTCCATGGAAAAGCTCCAGCAGCTGATTCACGGCCCTTCGGAGCTCGCGTTGCACGCCTTGGCAACCCCGGCTTTCTGGCTTGCTCTCGGCGGGGTGGTCGTTGCCTGGTACATGTACCTGGTAAATCCGGCCGTGCCCGCGGCCTTCAAGCGGGCATTGGGCCCATTGCACACGGTTCTGGAAAACAAGTATTACCTCGACTGGTTCAACGAGAACGTTCTCGCCAAAGCCGCGCGGGGGCTGGGCATCGGTTTCTGGAAAGGTGGCGATCAGGGTCTGATTGAAGGTGGCGTTGTGAATGCCAGTTGGAAACTGGTTGGGTGGGTGTCCAGGTTGGTCAAATACGCTCAGACCGGTTATTTGTATCACTATGCCTTGGTGATGATTGCCGGACTGTTCCTGTTCCTGACGTATTTCGTTTGGCTCGCCAAGTAAGGAGAAGAATTAAATGGGTTTGCTGAGCCTTGCGATTTGGGTACCAATCTTTTTTGGTGTCCTCCTGTTGGCCATTGGCCGAGATGACCAAGCGCACGTGGTGCGTTGGATTGCGCTGGTTGGCGCGGTTGTCAGCCTGTTGATCACGGTGCCGCTGTACACCGGGTTTGTGATTGACACAGCCGCCATGCAGCACGTCGAAAAAATGCTCTGGATTGAGCGCTTCAACATCCACTACCACTTGGGCGTGGATGGCATTTCTCTCTGGCTCGTGCCTTTGACGGCCTTTATCACCGTCATCGTGGTGATCTCCGCATGGGAAGTCATCACCGAGCGCGTTAACCAGTACATGGGGGCGTTCCTGATCCTGTCGGGGCTGATGATTGGTGTGTTCAGCGCGTTGGATGGCATGCTGTTCTACGTGTTCTTTGAAGCCACCCTGATCCCCATGTACCTCATCATTGGCATCTGGGGTGGGTCCAACAAGATCTACGCTGCCTTCAAGTTTTTTCTTTACACCCTGATGGGCTCCCTGCTGATGCTGGTGGCACTGATTTACCTGTACAACCAGTCAGGTGGCAGTTTCGACATCCAGGCTTGGCACAAGCTGCCGTTGGATGCCCAATCCCAAACCTTGCTGTTCTTTGCGTTCCTGGCGGCCTTTGCGGTGAAGGTGCCCATGTGGCCGGTGCACACCTGGTTGCCCGACGTTCACGTGGAAGCGCCCACGGGTGGTTCTGCCGTGTTGGCAGCCATCATGTTGAAGCTGGGCGCTTACGGTTTTCTGCGCTTTTCCTTGCCCATTGCACCCGATGCTTCCCACCAGTGGGCAGGACTGATGATCGCCTTGTCGCTGATTGCGGTGCTGTATGTCGGTCTGGTGGCGATGGTTCAAAAGGACATGAAAAAGCTGGTGGCCTACTCATCCGTGGCCCACATGGGTTTTGTGACGCTGGGTTTTTTCATCTTCAGCGACCTTGGTGTGTCGGGTGCCATCGTTCAGATGATTGCGCACGGCTTTGTATCTGCTGCCATGTTCCTTTCCATTGGTGTGTTGTATGACCGCATGCACTCCCGTCAAATCGCGGACTACGGCGGTGTGGTCAACAGCATGCCCAAGTTCAGCGCGCTGGTGCTGCTGTTTGTGATGGCCAATTGCGGCTTGCCCGGCACAGCAGGCTTTGTGGGCGAGTGGATGGTGATCTTGGGGGCGGTGAAGTTCAACTTTTGGATCGGCATGATGGCCGCGTCAGCCCTCATTTTCGGTGCTGCCTACAGCTTGTGGATGTTCAAGCGGGTGTACTTTGGTGCCCCTGGCAACGACCATGTGAAGGAGCTGGTGGACATCAATGACCGCGAGTTCTTTATGCTGGCGCTGTTGGCGGTGGCCGTTTTGTACATGGGTGTTTATCCCAAGCCCTTCACCGACGTGATGAACACCTCCGTGGCTCAACTGTTGCAGCATGTGGCTGTGTCCAAGTTGCCTTGACCCCTCATTTACCCACAAGACAATGATTGACAACCTCAGCTGGGTCGTTGCCTACCCTGAAATCCTGCTCCTGATCATGGCGTGTGTCATCGCGCTGGTTGATTTGGGGGTCAAAACACCTTTGCGCGGTGCCACGCACGCCCTGACGCTGCTGACCTTGGGTTCATTGGCCATCTTGCTGGCGATGTATGCCCAGACCGGTCACACGGTCTACGGTTTCGGTGGCATGGTGGTTTCCGACCCCATGGGCAACTGGCTCAAGTGTTTTGCCAGCGTGGCCCTCATGGTCAGCCTGGTCTATGGCCGCAGCTATGCAGCCAATCGGGACATGATGGGAGGTGGTGAGCTGTTCACGCTGTCGCTGTTTGCGCTGCTGGGCATTTTCATCATGATTTCCGGCCACAATTTCTTGGTCATTTACCTTGGCTTGGAAATGTTGACGCTGTCCAGTTATGCACTGGTGGCCCTGCGCCGAGACGATGGTCGCTCCACCGAAGCCGCCATGAAGTACTTCGTGCTCGGTGCTTTGGCCAGTGGTTTCCTGCTCTACGGCATGTCCATGATGTACGGCGCCACAGGGTCGCTGGATGTGTCCAAAGTCATGCAGGTCATCGGATCGGGGGAGCACAACAAGCAGGTCCTGATGTTGGGTGTGGTGTTCATGGTTGCGGGCTTGGCCTTCAAGTTGGGCGCAGTGCCTTTTCACATGTGGATTCCCGATATTTACCAAGGAGCCCCCACCGTGGTCACCTTGCTCATCGGTGCAGCGCCCAAGCTGGCGGCGTTTGCCATTGTGATTCGCCTCTTGGTGGAGGGCATGATGCCGTTGTCCGCCGATTGGCAACAAATGATGGCGGTACTGGCCGTGGGCTCCCTGCTGGTGGGTAACCTGGCGGCCATTGCCCAGACCAACCTCAAACGCATGTTGGCTTTTTCCACCATCTCGCAAATGGGTTTCCTGCTGCTGGCTTTTGTGGCTGGAAATGTTGGCGGTGACTTGGGCAATGCGTCCAATGCCTACAGCGCAGGCATGTTCTACGCGGTGACCTATGTGCTGACCACCTTGGGTAGCTTCGGTGTCATTCTGGTTCTGGCCCGTCGTGGTTTTGAGTCCGAAGAAATTGGGGATCTCGCCGGGTTGAACCAGCGCAGCCCCATGCTGGCGGGTGTGATGGCCATATTCATGTTCTCACTCGCGGGCATTCCGCCCTTGGTGGGGTTCTATGGCAAATTGGCCGTGTTGCAGGCACTGGTGGTGTCTGGTCAAGCGTTCCACATCGGCTTGGCGGTGTTTGCGGTGATGATGTCGCTGATCGGTGCGTTTTACTATCTTCGCGTGGTCAAGGTCATGTACTTCGACGCCCCCACACAGACCGCTGCCATTGAGGCACCTGCCGACGCCCAAGCCGTCCTGTCGTTGAACGGATTGTTGGTGTTGGCATTGGGTGTACTGCCGGGTGGGCTGATGACGTTGTGCACCCAGGCTGTCGCCAGCCTGTTCAACTGAGTTGGGGCTGAGCATGTCTTTGGCTACATCGGTTTGGGTTGTGATTGTTCTGGCGGTGCTGGGGGCCAATTTGCCTTTTTTCACCGACCGCTGGTTGGCCATGATTCCCCGTGCCACGCCCAAAACGCTGGGCAACCGGTTGGTTGAATTGGTGCTGCTGTATTTGACGGTGGGCGGTATCGCGTTGCTGCTGGAACAATCCGCCGGGCAAATTTACCCGCAGCGGTGGGAGTTTTATGCCACCACGGGCGCATTGTTCTTGACCCTGGCCTTTCCGGGTTTTGTATTCAAGTACCTGCGCAAACACTGAACCTCGCGTGTGGATGTCCGATCTTTTCCCGCCCAAACCTGGCGTCGCTGTTCAGCTTCTCTGATGTCTCAGGGCCCCATGTGATCAGCCCAGATGCCCACCTGATTGAAACAGGCTTGCGCCGAGAAACCCTGTTGGCAGGGCATTTTCTGCAGGTCGTCCGGGATGATGTGCGGTTGCCTTCTGGGGTGTCCGCCACCCGCGAATTTGTTGTTCATCCCGGTGCCGTGATGGTGGTGGCGGCGTTGGATGATGGGCGCTTGGTCATGGAGCGGCAATTTCGCTATCCGATGGGCAGAACGATGGTGGAGTTCCCCGCGGGCAAATTGGACGAAGGCGAGCACAGCTTGGTGTGCGCCCAGCGCGAACTGCGGGAAGAAACCGGCTACACCGCCCGAGAATGGGCCTACGCTGGTGTGATGCACCCAGTCATTTCGTACTCCACCGAGCACATCGATGTGTGGTTTGCCCGCGGGCTGTCGCTTGGTGAGCGTCAACTGGACGACGGTGAGTTCCTGGATGTGTTCACGGCCACCCCGTCCGAGTTGCTGGACTGGGCCAGGCAAGGGCGGCTCACCGACGCCAAAACCCTGGTGGGTCTGTTGTGGCTGCAGAACGTGTCCTCGGGGGCTTGGCCCTTGATTTGGCGTTGTGCAGCCGACACCGGTCACGACCGACCTGCAGGACCCTTTGTTCCCCATGTGTCGGGTGTATCGGGTGTGACTGTCAGGCTGGAAACAGAAAAATGAAGGTGTTGAACCTGGCTTGCCAACTGGGCCACAGCTTCGAGGGGTGGTTCGGTGGCGAGGCCGACTTTCAAGAGCAGTTGCAACGCGGATTGCTGACTTGCCCCGTGTGCGGAGATGACCATGTGGCCAAACTGCCCAGCGCGCCGCGCTTGAACCTGAAAGGTGGCGTTGACCCAGCGGGGTTGCCCTCCATGGGTTCCAAAGCAGCGTCAGTCGCACCCGGTCAGGTGGAGGAGTCCCCGTCGGCCACCCGTGTGGCCCCCCATGCTGGGGAAGGCCACCCCAGCCAACTGCCGTTGTCGCACGGTTTTTCTCAGGAAATGCAAGCGGTGTTCCTGAAAGCCTTGCGTGAAGTGATGGTCCACACCGAAGACGTGGGTGACCGTTTCCCTGAGCAGGCCAGGCGCATGCACCACGGTGAGGTCGAGCACAAGGCCATCCGTGGTGAGGCCACAATGAAAGATGCACAGGCGCTGCGGGACGAAGGCATAGACGTGGTGCACATCCCTTTTTTGCCCGGCATCAAGAACACCCTGCAGTGATTCCAGGGTCAAGCGCACCGCGCAGGCACTGCCATGCGGTGCGCTGCCAGGTTCAGGGGTACAGGCCGCGCATCTCGCGGGAGTGCAGTATGCGTTTGCACGCCACGATGTACGTGGCGGTGCGCAGACTCACTCCGTGGGTTTGGGCCACGATCCAGATGGACGAAAACGCCTCACGCATGATTTTGACCAAACGGGCATTGATCTCGTCCTCGCTCCAGAAGAAGCTGGAAAAATCCTGCACCCACTCAAAGTAACTCACGGTCACACCGCCGGCGTTGGCGATCACATCGGGCAGCACCAGCACATTGCGGTCGTGCAGGATGTCGTCGGCCTGCGGTGTGGTGGGGCCGTTGGCCCCTTCGATGACCATGCGGGCCTTGATGCGACCGGCGTTGGCTTCGGTGATCTGTTGCTCCAGCGCGGCAGGAATGAGGATGTCGCAATCCACGTCCCAGAACTGGTCGTCCGGCAACACCTCGGCCTGCGCAAAACCGGCCACGCTGCCGTGCTCGGCCACATGGTCCAGCAGGGCGTTCACGTCCAATCCGGCGTCGCGGTAAATGGTGCCTCCGTGGTCCTGCACCGCCACCACTTTGGCCCCTTCATGGGCGAACAGCTTGGCGGCCACCCCCCCCACATTGCCAAAGCCCTGGACGGCCACGCGGGCGTGTGTCACGTCCAAGCCAATGCGTTGCGCAGCCTCACAGCCCACCGTGAACACACCGCGCCCGGTGGCCTCCCGGCGACCCAGTGAGCCCCCCAGGTCGATGGGTTTTCCCGTGACCACGCCCGTGGCGGTGGAGCCCTGGTTCATGGAGTAGGTGTCCATCATCCAGGCCATGACCTGGTCATTCGTGTTCACATCGGGTGCCGGAATGTCTTTGGTGGGCCCGATGATGATCCCGATTTCGCTGGTGTAGCGGCGCGTGATGCGCTCCAGTTCGCCGCGCGAGAGTGTTCTGGGATCCACGCGGATGCCCCCTTTGGCGCCCCCGAAAGGCACATTGACGGCCGCGTTTTTGATGGACATCCAGGCCGACAGCGCCATCACCTCGGACAGGGTCACGTCCTGGTGAAAGCGGACACCACCTTTGCCAGGGCCGCGGGACGTGTTGTGCTGCACCCGGTAGCCCTCGAAGTGGGCAATGGTGCCGTTGTCCATCTGAATGGGCACATCCACAATCAGCGCCCTTTTGGGGCGCTTCAGGGTTTCCACCCAACGGGCCAGGTCGCCCAAATAGGGCACCACGCGGTCCACCTGTTGCAGGTAAATGCCCCAAGGCCCCAGGTTGTTGGCCTGCAGGTACGAGGGCAGTGTGTGCCGCACCAGCGATGCAGGGTTGGCTGGGAGAGGAGGGTTTTGTCCGTCACCGGTGGGTGACATGGGGTTGCTGTTCATGTTAGGGGTCTCCTGTGGTGTCTGAACCAGCGCGGACTGTACGCACAGGCCGTCACCGCGTCCAAGGCCAGTTGAACAGTCCTTGATGCGCGCCACGCATAACCTGCAGGGGTGACTTCAGGTTTGGAACTGCAAGGCCGCCAAGCCGGCATACACCCCGCCACGCGCCACCAGGTCTGCGTGGGTGCCTTGCTCGATCAGCTGTCCGTGGTCCAGCACCACAATGTGGTCGGCCCGCTGCACCGTGGCCAGCCGGTGGGCAATGACCAGGGTGGTGCGCCCCTGCATGGCCGACTCCAGGGCGGCCTGCACCATGCGTTCGCTGTGGGCATCGAGTGCGCTGGTGGCCTCGTCCAGCAGCAGCAAAGGGGGGTTCTTGAGCAGTGCCCGTGCAATGGCAATGCGCTGCTTCTGCCCGCCCGACAGGCGCACCCCGCGCTCACCCAAGAAGGTGTGATAGCCCTGGGGCAGCTGCACAATGAACTCGTCCGCAAACGCAGCTTGGGCCGCGGCGCGCACCTCGTCATCGCTGGCGTCGGGGTGGCCGTAGCGGATGTTCTCCAGCGCCGAGCTCGAAAAAATGACCGCATCCTGCGGCACGACGCCCACTTGGCTGCGCAGGTCCGTCAGGCTGAGCTGGTCGGTGCGCTGGCCATCCAGCACGATGTGGCCCGTGCTGGGGTCGTAAAAGCGCAGCAGCAGGCCAAACACCGTGGTTTTGCCCGCGCCACTGGCGCCCACCAACGCCACCGTTTGACCGGGGTGAACCTGCAGGCTGAAATCGGTGAGTGCGGCGTGTTGGGGTCGCGAGGGGTAATGGAAGCCCAGCTTGTGAAACATCACCGTGCTGCCGCCCTCGGGGCGGTGCAGCGCCAGCGGCTGCGCAGGCGACTGCACGGGTGATTGGCTGGCCAACAGCTCCATCAGCCGTTCGCTGGCCCCGGCGGCACGCAACAGGTCGCCGTACACCTCGCCCAGCACCGCCACGGCACCGGCAAAAATCACCACATACAGCGCCGCCTGGCCCAGCTGCCCCGCGCTGATCTGCCCGGCCAGTACCGCCTGCGTGCCCTGGTACAGGCCCCACAGCACCAGCGCCGCATTGGCGATGATGATGAACGCCACCAGCACCGCCCGGGCGCGGCTGCGGCGGGTGGCGGTGTCAAAAGCCTGCTGGGTGGATGCCTCAAAGCGCTGCGCCTCCCGGGCCTCGGCGGTGTAGCTCTGCACCGTGGGAATGGCGTTGAGCACCTCGGCCGCCATGGCGCTGGCGTCGGCCACCCGGTCCTGGCTGGCGCGCGACAACTTGCGCACCCGTCGGCCGTACCACATGGCCGGCAGCACCACCAGAAACACCACCATCAGCACCTGCACCATCACGTAAGGGTGGCTCCAGACCAGCATGGCCAGCGCGCCCAGGCCCATGACGGCGTTGCGCAACCCCATGGACAGCGACGAGCCCACCACCGTCTGCACCAGCGTGGTGTCGGTGGTCAGGCGCGACAGGATTTCGCCGGTCTGGTTGGTCTCGAAAAATTGCGGACTTTGCTGGAGTACATGGCCGTAGACGGCATTGCGCAGGTCGGCGGTGATGCGTTCGCCCAGCCAGCTCACCAGGTAAAAGCGCATGGCCGAAAACACCCCCAACGCCACCGCCACCCCGAACAGCTCCAGAAAATGGCCACGCAAGCCCATGGCCTGTGCGCTGCGTTCACCCGAAACCAGGCCGCTGTCAATCAGGTGGCGCAGCGCCACTGGAAACAACAGTGTGGCCCCGGCCGCCAGCACCAGAAACACCCCGGCCAGCACCATCTGCCAGCGGTAGGGGCGCAAAAAGGGGCGCAGCCCGCCCAGTGACACAGGGCTGGTGGCGGCGGGGCGCAGGGAATCGGTGGGTGGGCTCATGGGCCTGAAGTGTGCCGGGTTTTCGACAACCGTCCGGCACGCGGGGGAACCGAGGTGTAAGGTTTGCCATCCCGCACCGACCCATGTCCATCAACCCCCCCAAGGAGCCCCTGATGCACAGAAGAACCTGGATGAAGCACCTCACCGGCTGGTCCGCTGGCCTGGCCCTGCCCGCAGCCACCTGGCCGCTGGTCACGCAGGCGGCCACCTTCCCGGTGCAAAAAAGCCCTGAAGAGTGGCGCAAACTGGTGTCGACCAATGCGTATGCGGTGTTGTTCGAGCACGGCACCGAGCGAGCGGGCACCAGTGCCCTCAACGCCGAAAAACGCCCTGGCACCTACGTGTGTGCGGCCTGTCAACAGCCCCTGTTTGACGCGGCCCACAAATACGAGAGCGGGACTGGTTGGCCCAGCTTTTGGCAGCCACTGGCCGGTGCCCTGGGCACCAGCACCGACTTCAAGCTGATTTACCCGCGCACCGAGTACCACTGCGCCCGCTGTGGTGGTCACCAGGGCCATGTCTTCAACGATGGCCCCAAGCCCACAGGCAAACGCTATTGCAACAACGGCGTGGCCTTGGCCTTTGTGCCCCAGGGCCAGCCCATGCCACCCCTCAGGAGCTGACCATGGCCGATCAACCCAACCCACCTCGCACCAGCGGCGCCGATGCCCGCGCCAAGACCCTTGTCAGCCCACGGCAGCAGGTCCGTGCCCGCCTCCCAGTGGGGTTGGCGGTGCTGGCCGTGGTGGGCCTGGCGGCGTGGGTGGCTGTGAGGCCCGGCGGCATGGCAGCCGCCGATGCTGCCACCCCCAACGTTGTGGCCGCCACCGCCACCGCCCCCGCACCGGCGGGCATGCCCGTGAAAGACGCCGTGCCCGCTCGCTTCCCCGGCGCGGCCACGGCGCTGTTTGCGGGTGGCTGTTTCTGGTGCATTGAGGCCGATTTTGAAAAAATGCCTGGCGTGCTGGAAGTGGAGTCCGGCTACACCGCCGGCAAAACCACCCAGCCCACCTACCAGGCGGTGAGCGCAGGCCACACCGGGCACACCGAAGGCGTGCGCGTGATTTACGACCCCACCAAGGTCAGCTACCCGCAGTTGGTGGCGTACTTCTGGCGCCACATCGACCCCACCGTCAAAGACCGCCAGTTCTGCGACATTGGCGACCAGTACCGCAGTGGCATATATTGGCAAAACGAGGCCGAGCGCCAAACCGCCGAGGCCAGCCGCGACGCGCTGCTGAAGTCCGGGCGCTTCAAGACCATCCACACCGAGTTGGCGCCTGCGTCCGTCTTTTACCTGGCCGAGGACTACCACCAAGACTATTACAAGAAAAACACCGTGCGCTACAACTACTACCGCCTGAGCTGCGGGCGAGACGCACGGGTCAAGCAACTGTGGGAGTGAGCGGGGTGGGCCACGCAGTGGCCCACCCAGTCAAAGGTGAATGCCTGATAAAAATGCCGCCAACGCTTGTCAATATTAAACAGTGTGCTGCGATTTTTATATTTCTATAAAAGAGAGCAAACTGTTCAATACCAATAAGCGTTGAGTGCCTTTTTTGCTGTTATTTCACAACAAGGCCAACACCGGGTGGGGCGTGGTGGGTGAGCCGAAGGTACGCCGCACCCAGTCGGGATGGTGGTAGCTGTTGAGGTAGCGCTCACCGGCATCACAAATCAGCGACAGCACCGAGCCGGTTTGGCCGTGCAGGCGCATGTCTTCCGCCAGCGTCAGCATGGCCGCGAAGTTGGTGCCCGTGCTGGGCCCCACCTTGCGCCCCAGCAGGCGACCCAGGGTGTGCATGGCCTCGATGGATTCGCCGTCCGGCACCTCCACCATGCGGTCCACCAGCGTGCGGATGAAGCTGGCCTCCACCCGGGGGCGGCCAATGCCCTCAATGCGCGAGCCCGGCGCCGTCAGTGCCACATCGCCCGTGCGGTGGTAGGCGCTGAACACCGAGCCCTCGGGCTCGGCCACACACAGCTGGGCGTCCAGGCACTGGTAGCGGATGAAGCGGCCAATGGTGGCACTGGTGCCGCCCGTGCCTGCGCCCACCACCACCCAGCGCGGCACGGGGTGGCGTTCGTGTGCCATCTGGGCAAACATGCTTTGGGCAATGTTGTTGTTGCCCCGCCAGTCGGTGGCCCGCTCCGCGTAGGTGAACTGGTCCATGTAGTGGCCCCCCGTGCTGGCGGCCACCTCGCGGGCGGCGGCGTACACCTGGGCGGCGTTGTCCACGAAATGGCAGCGCCCGCCGTGAAACCGGATCAACTCCGACTTTTCTGCCGAGGTGCTGTGCGGCATCACCGCCACAAACGGCAGGCCCAGCAGGCGGGCAAAGTAGGCCTCGCTCACGGCGGTGCTGCCGCTGCTGGCCTCCACCACGGTGGTGCCTTCGTGGACCCAGCCGTTGCACAGCGCGTACAAAAAGAGCGAGCGCGCCAGCCGGTGCTTCAGGCTGCCGGTGGGGTGGGTGGACTCGTCTTTGAAGTACAGGTCTATGCCTGCGGCCTCATAGCGCGCCAGCGGCAGGGCAATGAGGTGGGTGTCGGCGCTGCGCTGGTAGTCGGCCTGAATGCGGGCGATGGCCGCACTCACCCAGGCATGGTTCGCGCCACTCATTTCAGGTTGCCCGACAGGAATTGGCGCAGCCGCTCGCTGCTGGGGTTGGTCAGCACCTCACGCGGGTTGCCCTGGTCCTCCACCACGCCCTGGTGCAAAAACATGACGTGGTTGGACACCTCGCGGGCAAAGCCCATTTCGTGCGTCACCACCACCATGGTGCGACCCTCTTCGGCCAGTGCCTTCATGACGCGCAACACCTCGCCCACCAGTTCGGGGTCCAGGGCCGAGGTGGGTTCGTCAAACAGCATCACCTCGGGTTCCATGGCCAAGGCGCGGGCAATGGCCACGCGCTGCTGCATGCCACCCGAGAGGTGCGAGGGGTAGTGCCCACTCACCTTGAGCTTGCCATCGCCGCCCAGGCCCACCTTGGCCAGGTACCGGTGGGCGCGTTCCTCGGCCTCTGCCTTGGACAGGCCCAGCACATGCACGGGGGCTTCCATCACGTTTTCCAGGACGGTGAGGTGGCTCCAGAGGTTGAAGTGCTGAAACACCATGGCCAGCTTGCAGCGCATGGCCTGCAGCTGTTTTTCGCTGCTGGCCTTGAGCATGCCGTCCTTGGCCAGCGTCAGTGGCAGTGGCTCACCCGCCACGCTGATGCTGCCGCTGTGGGGGCGCTCCAGCAGGTTGATGCACCGCAGAAACGTGCTTTTGCCCGAGCCGCTGGAGCCGATGATGCTGATGACGTCGCCCGCGTTGGCCGTGAGCGACACGCCTTTGAGCACCTCGTGGTTGCCGTAGCGCTTGTGGATGTCCCTGACTTCAAGTTTCTGGCTCATGGTGGACGGTGGAAGAAGTGAGGGGGGAATGGGGCGGACAGGCGGTGGCCTCAGGCGCCCAGCAAGGGGCCGGTGCGAAACGGGGTGTCGCCCGAGATTTTGCCCACCTCCAGGCCCGTCGTGGCCCAGCGCAGGTTGTGGCGGGCGTACAGCACACCACCCACGGTGGCGGTGATGGGGCTGGTCTGGCCGGTCACGGGGTGGATGACCTCGGCCACCAGGTCGCCCGCGGCCACGTCGGCGCCAGCGGGCATCAGGAAGGTCAGCACACCCGACTGGGGGGCCTTGAGCACCTCGGTGCCCGCCAGCGGCGTGGGGTGGCAGCGCATGGCGGGCAGGGTTGGCGCCGGGCCGGCCACCACGCCCAGGTGCACCAGGTAGGCCATCAGGGCGGCGGCGTCGGCCTGGGCCAGGTCGTGGCGCACGTCGGCCTGGCCGCGCAGCTCCACCGTGGTGCTGGCGCAACCCTGGGCGATGGGATGGTCCGTCACAAAGTCGGGGCCATGGCGCTCGGCCAGCAGCTGGGGCAGCTGCCACCAGACGCGACTCAGTGCTTCGTCAAAACACATGGCCCCCGAGCCTTGGGCCAGCAGCACCGCGCGGGCACCCAGCAGCGCGGCCAAGGGCTGCAGCGTGGGGGCGCAGGGCGGCTCGGTGTAGAGGTGAACGGCGGCTTCAAAGTCGCAGTGCAGGTCCAGCACCATGTCGGCATCGCAGGCCAAGTGCATCAGGGTGTGGCGCAGGCTGCCCAGCTCGGTCGTGGGAGGGTGGCGGTCGAGCGCGGCGTGCATGGCGGCGCGGATGGTGGCGGTGTTGGCCGTGGCGTCTGGTCCCAGCAGGGGGGCCACGCTGTGGCCGTCTTCCAACAGCCACTGGGCAAACGGGGGGTACTGGCGGTTGAAGTTCTCGCCGGTCGCCAGCTCGAAGCGTCCCAGCTGGCTGTGCAGCACGGTCTGGTCCAGGCCGATGGGGTTGGCCACGGGCAGCAGCACCACCTCGCCGCGCAACTCGCCACGCGCCTCAGCGGCCTGCAGCAGCCCGCGCAGGTGGTGGGCCACCAGCATGCCGGGCAGTTCGTCGGCGTGCAGGCTGGCCTGCAGGTACACCTTGGGTGCGGCGCCCGCCTGGCCAAAGTGCAGGCTGGTCAGGCTGCGCTGCGTGCCAATGGCCTGTGAAATCAGGGGGTGTTCAACCACTTGCATGGCAATGTGTCTCGGTTATCTATTTTTTATAGCTTGATGTTCAATGAAATCAAGCGTTGTAGGCCAAAATCATTCAATTATTGGTGCGGGCTTGCCCCGTTCAGGCCTTGCGGGGTGCCAGGTGGGCCATCCAGCGCAGCTCGGCCAGGCGGAACAGGCCCACCAGCACCAGCGTCATGCAGGCATAGATGACGCCGGCGGTGATGAAGGCCTCGAACGGCAGGTAAAAGTCGGCATAAATGCTGCGCGCCGCGCCGGTGATGTCCAGCAGCGCGGGCACGGCACTGGCCAGCGAGGTGCTGTGCATCATCATGATGACTTCGTTGGAGTAGCCCGGCAGGCTGCGGCGCATGGCCGAGGGCAGCACGATGCGCCGCATGGTGGCCCAAGGCGACATGCCGCAGGCACGGGCCGCCTCGATTTCGCCGTGGGCGGTGTCGCGGATGGCCCCGGCCAGCAGCTCGACCGTGTAGGCGCAGGTGTTCAGCGCAAACGCCAGGGCCGCGCAGAAGAAGGGCTCCTTGAAGTACATCCAGGGCCAGGCGTCGTCCCAGCGGGCCTGTATCCACTCCATCTGGCCCAGACCGTAGTAAATGAGGTAGACCTGAATCAGCAGCGGAGTGCCGCGCATCACATAGGTGAACAGCCACACCGGGCCGCGCAGCCACACGCGCTCGGACACCCGCGCCACCGCCAGCGGCAGGGCCAGCAGCCCACCGGCCAGCAGCGAGGCCCCCAGCAGCGCCAGCGAGTTGACCACGCCCTCCCAGAAGAGCAGCAGGTTTTCGGGACGAAAAATGACTTCGAATTCCACTCAGAAACTCCCCCGGCGCACACCCATGGAGTACTTCTTTTCGAGCAGGCGCAGCAGCACCAGGGAGACACTGGTGAACACCAGGTAAATCAGCGCCGTGAAGGCGAAAAACAGCAGCGGCGCGTTGGCAATTTCACCGCGCGCGGCGGCACCGGCTTGCTTGGCCAGGTAGGTCATGTCTTGCAGACCCAGCAGCGACACCAGTGCCGTGGCTTTCATCAGTACCAGCCAGTTGTTGGTGAAGCCGGGCAGGGCCAAGCGCACCATTTGTGGCAGGGTGATGCGGAAAAACACCTGGAGCGCGCCCATGCCGTAGGCCCGGCCGGCTTCCATCTGGCCCTTGGGGATGGCCAGGATGGCCCCTCGAAACGTCTCGGTCATGTAGGCGCCGTAGATGAAGCCAATGGTCAGCACCCCGGCCACAAACGGGTCAATTTCCACGTAGTCTTCGTAGCCCACGCCTTCGAGCAAGGCGTTCAGGCCAATTTGCCCACCGTAGAAGATGAGCAGCATCAGCACCAGGTCGGGGATGCCACGGATCAAGGTGGAATAGAGGCTGGCCAGCCACACCGCCGGCCGGTGGGCCGACAGTTTGGCGGTGGCACCTGCCAAGCCCAGCACCACCGCCACAACCAACGAGCCCAAGGCCACCTGCAACACCAGCAGCGAGCCTTGGAGGATGCCAATCAGATAAGTGGTCATGCGGTGCTGCGTCGGCGAGAGGGCTTATTCGCCCCAGATGTCGATGCCAGGGACGTACTTGTCGCTGATCTTTTTCCAGGTGCCATCGGCGCGAATGTCCTTGATGGCCTTGTTCAAAGCGGCCTTCAGGTCTTTGTCGGCCTTGCGCATGGCCACTCCAATACCTTCGCCGAAGTACTTCTTGGCGCTCAGGGGTTGGCCCACAAAGCCGTAGCCCTTGCCATCGGCCGTGTCCAGGAAGCCGCCTTGCACTTCAATGATGTCGGCCACGGTGCCGTCCAGGCGGCCAGCCTTGATGTCCAGGTACACCTGGTCCTGGGCCTCGTAGGGCACCACGGTCACACCCGCCGGGGCCAGTTCACCCTTGGCGTACTTTTCCTGGGTGGAGGCTTTGAGCACACCGATTTTTTTGCCCTTCAGGCTGGCGGGGGAGCCATCGGTCTTGATGTCGCTCTTCACGACAATTTTGGACGGGGTGTTGTAGTACTTGGTGGTGAAGTCCACCTGGCGCAGGCGCTCTTCGGTGACCGACATCGAGGAGATGATGGCGTCGTATTTTTTGGCGGTCAGGCCGGGAATCATGCCGTCCCAGGGTTGCTCGACAAACACGCACTTGGCCTTGATTTTGTCGCACAGCGCCTGGGCAATGTCCACGTCGAAGCCGGTGGGCTTGCCGTCGGCGGTTTTGAAGGTGAAGGGCTTGTAGGTGGGGTCAATGGCCACACGCAGCTCTTTCCACTCTTTGGCCGACACAGTGGCGCTCACGGCCAAGGCCACGGCACCGAGCAGCAGGGATTTCTTGATCATTAGGGAGGCTCCTATAAGTCAATGGATTGACGAGAAACGGACGCAAGGGATTTTTCGGTGGCACGCGCCCGTCTTGAGCGAAAAGCGTGCCACAAAAACCACAACAGCATAGCACCCAGTCGGTGCCAGTACACCGCTGTGGGCTCGGGTTATCCCCCGTCTGGGCACCTGTGCTGGGGGGCGGGCCAGCGTCCCTCCCGGTTCAACGCCCCCTTGGGGTGCGCATGAGGGTGCTTTTGCCAAACAGGCTTTCAATCAGGTCCACGGCCAGTTCGGCGGTCTGGTTGCGCACATCCAGCGCGGGGTTGAGTTCCACCACGTCCAGCGAGGCCAGGCGGCCCGTGTCGGCAATCATTTCCATGCACAACTGGGCCTCGCGGTAGGTGGGGCCACCGCGCACGGTGGTGCCCACGCCGGGCGCGATGTCGGGGTCCAGAAAGTCCACATCCAGGCTCACATGCAGGTGGGTGTTGGCATCCACCAGGGCCAGGGCCAGCTCCATGGTGTGGCGCATGCCCATTTCGTCGATGTAGCGCATATCGAACACATCAATGCCCAACTCGGCCAGCATGTGTTTTTCGCCCGCGTCCACGCTGCGGATGCCGATTTGACGGATGTCCTTGGGCCGCAGCCGGTGGCCGGGGCCGCCGATGTCCACCAGCTCTTCGGGGCCATGGCCGCACAAACAGGCCACTGGCATGCCGTGGATGTTGCCGCTGGGCGTGAGGGTGGCGGTGTTGAAGTCGGCGTGGGCATCCAGCCACAGCACCCGCAGTTTTTTGCCGGTGGCCTGGCAGTGCCTGGCCACGGCGCTGATGGAGCCCATGCCCAGACAGTGGTCGCCGCCCAGCATGATGGGCAGGCGGTGGTCTTGCAGCTCGGCCAGCATGGCGTTGTGCAGCAGGCGGTTCCACTCGGCCACTTCGGCCAGGTGGCGGTAACCGTTGACGGCGGGTTGCCAGGGGTTGGGCGGACCAGCCAGATTGCCGCAGTCGCGCACCGGGTGGCCGATGGCTTCGATGGCCTGGGTCAGCCCTGCCACGCGCAGGGCCTCGGGGCCCATGCGGGCGCCCAGGGTGCCAGCGCCCACGTCGGTGGGGGCACCAATCAGGCTCACGCCCGTGAGGTCAGGTCGCATCATGCGGTCACCTTACACCAAGGCGGGCGCTGCGGCGCGGGCGGGCGAGGGTGTGGCCACTGGGCGGGCCAGGCTGTACAGGTCGCGTGGGTTGGCCAGCGCCGGGATCAGGGCCAGGGACTGGCCCAGGCCCAGGGCGGCGGCCTGGGCGTGCAGGTAGCGCAGCGCGCTGTAGTCTTCCAGCGCAAAGCCCACCGAGTCGAACACCGTGACCTCCTCGGGCCGGGTGCGGCCATTGGCCTGTCCTGTCAGCACACGCCAGAGTTCCGTCACGCGGAAGTCGGCAGGCATTTGCTGCAGGTCGCCTTCCATGCGGGTTTGGGGCTCGTACTCGACGAACACGCTGGCGGCGCGCAGCACGTCGGCGGCCAACTCGGTCTTGCCCGGGCAGTCGCCGCCCACGGCGTTGATGTGCATGCCGGGGGCCAGCAGGTCGGCGCTGAGTATGGTGGCGTTGGTCTTGTCGGCCGTCACGGTGGTCACGATGTCGGCACCCTGCACCGCCTCGGCGGCGCTGGCACAGGCCTTCACCACCAGACCCGTGCCCGCCAGGTTGCGCACCAACTTGGCGGTGGCGCTGCCGTCCACATCGAACAGGCGCACCTGGGTGATGCCGACCAGGTGCTGAAAGGCCAGCGCCTGGAATTCACTTTGTGCGCCATTGCCAATGAGGGCCATGGTGCGACTGTCAGGGCGGGCCAGGGCGCGTGCGGCCATGGCCGAGGTGGCGGCGGTGCGCAGTGCGGTGGTCAGTGTCAGCTCGCTCACCAGCAGCGGTGCGCCCGTGGCCACATCGGCCAGCACGCCAAAAGCCATCACCGTGGGCAGGCCGTGCTGGGCGTTGTAGGGGTGGCCGTTGACGTACTTGAAGGCGTACTGGCTGGCGTCGGCAATGGGCATGAGCTCAATCACACCCACTGACGAGTGGGCGGCCACGCGGGCGGTTTTGTCAAAGTCGGGCCAACGCAGAAAGTCGTTGCGGATGGCCTGGGCCATCTCGTCCAGGCAAACGGGCAAGCCCTTGCTTCTGACCAATGTCGCCACGTCGGCGGGGCTCAGAAAGCGGGTGGGCAGGGTGGCGTGGGGGGTGGCCGTGGGGCGTGTGGGGGTCATGTGCAAGTCTCGATGGGTGGGCTTTTTGCCCGATGTCCCAGTGTGTTCTGGCCGCAAAACAATGAAAACAGCCAACATGTTGCAAATAAAATCAAAAATATGCCAAAGTGACAGATATTTTTATCAATACGGCACATTTCTCATGGACGACACCGATCAACGCCTGATTGCCCTGCTGCGCCAAGATGCCCGCGCCAGCGTGGCCACCTTGGCCGCACGGTTGAAGGTCTCACGCGGCACCGTGACCAACCGCATCACCCGCCTGGAGGACCAGGGCCTCATCGTGGGTTACACCGTGCGCTTGCGCCCCGACTCGCAGCCCAACGACATCCGGGCCTGGATGAGCATCGAGGTCGAGGGCAACACCACGCGGGTGGTCATTGCCAACCTGCTTGGCGAACCCGGCGTGGCCACCCTGCACGACACCAATGGCCGCTGGGACTTGCTGGCCGAGCTGCGCGCGGCCAACCTGGCCGAGCTGTCTGCTGTGCTGGAGCGCATTCGCCTGGTCAAGGGCATACGCAACACTGAAACCAGCATCCACCTACAAACCTATCGGGCGGCTTGATTCCCGTGCTGGGGCCAGTGGGTCAGTTGGCGGATGGGTGATCAACGGCTTGACGTTGAAACGCCGCACGTTGCATGGAGGTGTCCGCCGCCGTGACCATCGCGCCTAAAATCCACCGCTTCACCGGGGGTGTCGCCGCACATGGGGTGCGGTGGCTGAGAAAGTCCCCAAACACCTGATCTGGGCAATGCCAGCGTAGGGAGCGTGAGGACCGGCGCCGCCAGCGCCAGGCGCATGGCTCTTTGTGCAGAGGGCACGCCCGATCGCCTGGCACAGGAGCCCACATGTCCGCATCCGTTTCACGTCGCCTCGCGCTGGGCTTGCTGGGGACCACGCTGTGGGGTTCGGCCACCCTGGCCTGGTCGGCCACCCCCACCTTGCGTGTGCTCACCCACAGTTCCTTCGATCTGCCCAAAGAAATGTTGGCTGGGTTCGAGCAGTCGGCTGGGGTCAAGCTCTCCATCGTCAAGGCGGGCGATGCGGGCGAAATGCTGAACAAGCTCATCCTCACCCGCGCCCAACCCATTGCCGACGTGGTTTACGGCATCGACAACGCACTGGCCAGCAAGGCCGTGGCGGCGGGCGTGTTGGCTGCTTACGATGGCCCGGCCGCCAGTGCCGCCTCAGTGGCCCGCCTGCCCGCGCCGCTGGTGCCGGTGGACCACGGCTACGTGACCCTCAACATCGACAAGGCCTGGTTTGCCAAGCAGGGCGTGCCGGTGCCCACCAGCCTGGCCGACTTGACCCAGCCCGCCTACAAGGGGTTATTGGTGGTGCAACACCCGGCCACGTCCAGTCCCGGACTGGGGTTTTTGGCCGCCACCATTGCTGGCATGGGGGAGGCGGCCGCGTTCGACTGGTGGGCCCGCCTGCGCGCCAACGGCGTCAAGGTGGCCAAAGGCTGGAGCGAGGCCTACTACACCGACTTCAGCCGCAACGGCGGCAAGCGCCCCATCGTGGTCAGCTATGCCAGCAGCCCTGCGGCCGAGGTGTTCTACAGCAAAGAAGCCATCAGCGAACTCCCCACCGCCAGCCTGACGCTGCCCGGCGGCGTGTTCCAGCAAGTTGAAGGGGTGGCGTTGGTCAAAGGCGGCGGGCAGGTGGTGGCGGCGGGCCGTTTCATCGAGTTTTTGCGCAGCGCCCCCGTGCAGCAGGCGATTCCCACCAGCGTGTGGATGTACCCCGCCACCCCAGGCACGGCATTGCCCGAGGTCATGCGCCACGCCGCAGAACCCACCCGGTTTGACAACCCCAGCACCGACGCACTGGCCAAGCAAAGCGCCGCCTGGGTTGCCCGCTGGACCAAAGTGGTGCTGAAGTGACCACCGCCACCCACACGCCACGCCCTGCCTGACCCGCCATGCGCTGGTTCCCCCGTGCGCTGGTGGTGTGGCCCGCGCTGTTTCTGGCGGTGATGGTGGCCGCCCCTGTGCTGCGTCTGGCGTGGGAGGGTACGGCCTTGCCCCCAGGCGGTTGGGTGGGCGATGACGGGGCGTTGGCCACGGCCCCGCCGCTGCCCTGGGGCACTTGGCTGGCCACGCTGTGGGGGGTGTGGCAGGACGACTACCTGCGCTTTCGGCTGCTGTGGTCGCTGGCGCAGGCGGGGGTGTCCACCGCGCTCACGCTGGTGCTGGGCCTGCCCGTGGCCTGGGTGCTGGCCCGGCTGGACTTTGTGGGCCGCCGCTGGGTGCTGCGGCTGCTGATGCTGCCGTTTGTGGTGCCCACGCTGGTGGCCGCGCTGGGCATTTTGGCGCTGTGGGGGCCGGGGGGCTGGCTCAGCACCCCGCTGGGGCTGTCGCTGGAGGACAGCCCATGGCTGCTCATTCTGGGTAACCTGTTTTTCAACCTGTGCCTGGTGGTGCGCGCGGTGGTGGATGGCCTGGGCCAGGTCAGCGCGTCGCGCCTGGCAGCGGCCCGCACGCTGGGCGCCACACCCTGGCGGGCCTTTTGGCGGGTGGAATGGCCCGCCATCCGGCTGGTGCTGGCGTCGGCCCTGTGCCTGGTGTTCCTCTATTGTTTTTCGGGCATGGGCCTGGCACTGGTGCTGGGGGGGCAGCGCTGGGCCACGGTGGAGGTCGAGATTTACACGCTGGTGGCGCACGAGCTTCGCCTGGCCGAGGCCAGCGCCCTGGCACTGTGGAGCATGGCCGTGGGGGCCGTGCTGGCCGGTGGTTATGCGGTGCTGGCGCGCCGCCTGGCTCAGCCCCTGCGGGCAGACCGCGTGCCCCTGCGGCCTGTCACCACCGCGCGCCAGGGCTGGGCCGTGGGCGCGGCGCTGACCGTGTTGGGGTTGGCCAGCGTGCTGCCCCTGCTGGCCAGTGTGGGTCACGCCCTGGCCGATGTGCCCGCCCTGTGGCGGGTGTGGATGGCCGCCGACACCTGGCAGGCCCTGGCCAACACGCTGCGGTTTTCCGGGGCGGCGTTGGTGGCGGCCACCTTGCTGGGCCTGGCGCAGGGGCTGGCCGCGCACCACTGGGGCACGGCGGCACCGGGCAACGGGCAGGGCATGGCCAAGCGGGTGGCGGTGCTGATACAAGCCAGCGGTTTTTTGCCGTTTGTGGCCTCGCCCGTCACGGTGGCGTTTGGCCTGTTGCTGCTCTACCCCGATTGGTCGGCCAGTCTGGTGCTGCTGGTGGCCGCCTACACCCTGCTGGCCTATCCGTTTGTGGCGCAGGCCGTGGCACAGGGCCTGGCCGCCTTGCCCCCCGCCTGGGCGCAGGCGGCGCAAACCCTGGGGGCCAGCCCTTGGCGGGTGTTTGTGCGCGTGACCCTGCCACTGCTGGCGCCCGCGCTGCGCCGGGGCATGGCCTTTGCAGCGGCCACGGCCTTGGGTGAATTTGCCGTGAGCCTGTTTTTGTCGCGCCCCGAGTGGACCACCCTCACCACCCTCATCTACCAGCACCTGGGCCGACCGGGTGAGGCCAATGTGCACGCAGCCCATGCCCTGTCGTTGCTGCTGATGGCGCTGGCGCTGGGCGTGTTTGTGTTCCTGGACAAGGAAAAACCCCATGCTTGAAGCCGTTGGCTTGTGCAAACGCTGGTGCGATGGCGCCGCCGGAGACGCCACCGGGCGCCCTACCTCCGCCCCCCGCTGGCTGGCGCACGACCTGAGTTTGCGGGTGGCCCCTGGCGAAACCGTGGCACTGCTGGGCGCGTCGGGCAGCGGCAAAAGCACACTGCTCAAGCTGCTGGCCGGGCTGGAGGTGCCCGAGGCCGGTCAGGTGCGTTGGGCCGGGCAGGACTTGGCCGGCACGCCCCCCGAGCAGCGCGGCTTTGCGCTCATGTTCCAAGACTTTGCGCTGTTTCCCCACCTCAACGTGCAAGACAACGTGGCCTTTGGCCCGGTGGAGCACGGTGTGCCCAAGGCCCAGGCCCGCGCCCAGGCCCGCACACTGCTGGCCAGCTTTGGGCTGGCCGAGCGGGCGCTGTCGCGGGTCACGCAGTTGTCGGGAGGGGAGCAGCAGCGGGTGGCGCTGGCGCGGGCGCTGGCCTCACAGCCCAGGGCCTTGCTGCTGGACGAGCCGTTTTCCGCGCTCGATGCCGACCTGCGCCAGCACCTGCGCACCGAGTTTGCCCAGCGCATCACCCAGGCGGGCATGGCCTGTGTGCTGGTGACCCACGACGAGACCGAGGCCCGCGCCATGGGTCAGCGCGGCCACCGCCTGGTGGACGGTGTGCTGCACCCCATTTGGTGAAACAGTAGCTAACTGTTGAATACCAGCATGCGCTGGGTGCCAAAATCAGTCAACTTTTGCGCCCGATGCCTTCACCACCACCGCCCATTTGCTGATTTCGCTCTGGATCAGCTGGGTGAATTCCTGGGGCGAGTTGCCACTGGGAATGGCGCCCTGGGCCACCAGCCTTTCTTTGATGGCCGGGCTGTTCAGCGCCTTGGCCGTTTCCTGTTGCAAGCGCAGCACCACGTCGGGCGGTGTGCCCGCCGGGGCCAGCAGGCCAAACCACGAGCTGGCCTCGAACCCGGCCAGCGGCCCGGCCTCTTCCACCGTGGGCAGATCGGGCACGGCGGGTGAGCGCTGGGCACTGGTCACGGCAAAGGCCTTGAGCTTGCCCGACTTGATGTGCGGCATGGCCGAGGGCAGGTTGTCAAACATCACGTCCACATTGCCCGCCACCATGTCCATCAGCGCCGGGCCGGAGCCACGGTAGGGAATGTGGGTCATGAACACCCCCGTGCGCGACTTGAACAGCTCACCCGCCATGTGGATGGAGGTGCCGTTGCCGCTGGAGGCCATGTTGAGTCGGCCCGGGTTCGCCTTGGCGTAACGGATGAAATCGGGCACGGTGGCAATGCCCAGCTTGGCGGCGCGCTCGGCGTTCATGACCATGACGTTGGGCACGCCCGCCACCAGGGTGACGGGGGCGAAGTCTTTCTGCGGGTCGTAGGGCAGGCTGGCGTACAGCGATTTGTTGATGCCGTGCGTGCCCACGGTGCCCATGAGCAGGGTGTGGCCGTCGGGCGCGCTTTTGGCCACCAGGTCGGCCCCGATGTTGCCGCCCGCTCCGGGCTTGTTGTCCACGATGAACGACTGCCCAAACACCCGGGACAGCTCTGGCGCAATGGCGCGGGCCAGCAGGTCGGTGGTGCCGCCGGGGGCAAAGGGCACCACCATGCGCACCGGTTTGCTGGGCCATTTGTCTTGCGCCATGGCCCAGGGGCTGGCAGTGGCGCAGGCCAGTGTGGCCAGGGCCAGCAGGCTGCGGCGGCGCAAGGCCATGGCAGCGGGGGGGCGGTGTTGGGGTTGCGTCATGTTTGTCTCCGGTGTGGTTGTGGTCCAAGCCCATGCCTGGGCGCACCATGATGCCCGCAATGGCCGACGCCGGACAGTCGCGCAGGCAGCTTTGGCCCCGGAGGGCGGCGCTCAGGTGGTGGCTTCAGGCGAGGGGCTGGGGGCGTGCGTGGCACTGCCCTGCTGCAGCCAGGCCTCGAACTGGGCCACCGGCTGTGGGCGCGCAAAAAGGTAGCCCTGGAACAGGCCGCAACCCACGGAATGCAGGAAATCCCGCTGCGCCGGGGTCTCCACCCCCTCAGCCACCACGTCCAGCCCCAGGCTGTGGGCCAGGGCCACGATGGTGCGGGCAATGGCGGCGTCGTTGGCGTCGTGCAGCACGTCGCGCACAAAAGACTGGTCAATTTTCAGCTGGTCCAGCGGCAGGCGCTTGAGGTAGGTCAGCGACGAAAAGCCGGTGCCGAAGTCGTCCAGCGAGAAGCCCACGCCGTGGGCCTTGAGTTTGCGCATTTTCTGGATGATGTCGTCCACGTTGGCCACCAGCATGGACTCCGTCAGCTCCAGCTTCAGGCGCTGCGGCGGTGCACCGGTGCGCGCCAGCACGTCCAGTACCTGCGACACAAAGTCGCGCTGCTGGAACTGGTGGGCGCTCACGTTGACCGACACGCACAGGTGCGACCAGGGCGCCATGCGCGCCCACTGCGTCAGCTGGGCGCAGGCCGTCTCCAGCACCCACAGGCCCAGCGGCAGGATGAGCCCGGTTTCCTCGGCCAGCGGGATGAACTCCGCCGGCGACACCATGCCCTGCCGTGGGTGCAGCCAGCGCACCAGGGCCTCCGCGCCGCTCACGCGGCGATGCGCGTCCACCTGGGGCTGGTAGTGCAACACAAATTGCTGTTGCTCGACGGCCAGGCGCAGGTCGGCTTCCAATGCGGCGCGGCGCAACACGGCGGCTTCCATGTCAGGGTCGAAGAAACGCACCGCGTTGCGTCCGGCGGCTTTGGCCCGGTACATGGCCAGGTCGGCCTGGCGCATCACATCGGCCAGAGCGGTGTGTTGGCCCAGGAACAGACTCACCCCTATGCTGGCGGTGCAGCGGTGGGTGATGTCGCCCAGCGCATAGGGGTGGGTGAGGTCCACCAGCAACTGCGTGGCAATGGCTTCTGCGTGGGTGGCCGCTTCGGCCTGGCCGGGTCCCAGACCCAGCAGCATGACCACAAATTCGTCGCCCCCCAGTCGGGCCACCGTGTCCTGTGCCCGCACGCCCTGGCAGAGGCGGGTGGCCACCTGCTGCAGCAAGGCATCGCCGGCGCCGTGGCCGTGGGTGTCGTTCAGGGTTTTGAAGTGGTCCAGGTCGATGAACAGCAGGGCGCAGTGACTGCCCTCGCGGGCACTGAGCGCCGTGGCCTGGCGCGCCCTGTCCATCAGCAGGGTGCGGTTGGGCAGGCCGGTGAGCTGGTCGTAAAAAGCCAGGGTGTTGATTTGTTCTTCTGCCTTTTTGCGCTCGGTGATGTCGTGGTGAATGCCGATGTAGTGCGTCACCTCGTGGTGCGCATTTTTCACCGCCGAAATGGTCATCCACTTGGGGTAAATCTCGCCGTTTTTGCGCTTGTCCCACACCTCGCCCTGCCAGCCACCCGTGTCGTGGATGGTGGCCCACATGGCGGCATAGAACACCTCGTTGTGGCGGCCCGAGGCCAACATGCGGGGGGTCTGGCCCACACACTCCTCGGCCGGGTAACCCGTGCTCTCGCTGAATGCCCGGTTGACCTTGAGGATGACGCCCTGCGCATCGGTCACCACCGTGGGCTGCTGCGACTCGAAGGCCACCGCCGCCACCTGCAGCTCTTCCTGGGCCTGGCGCGTGGCCGTGATGTCGCGGGCAATGCCCAGCACCCCGATCAGTCGCCCCTGGGGGTCGTGGGCCGGGGTTTTGATGATCTCAAAGTAGCCCTGGATGTCGCCCGTCACCGAGTGCAGCCATCGTTCCTCCTTGTGCGCCTTGTCCATGAACACGGTCGCGTGGTCGCTGCGTTCGAAGGCATCGGCCACTTCGGCGTCGAAAAAATCGTGGTCGGTTTTGCCCAGGATGTCGGCCTCTTTGACGCCGTAAAACCGCTCAAAGCGCACGTTGCAGCTGAGGTAAGCCCCTTTGGGATTTTTCAGCCACACCAGATCGGGCATGGTCCGCACCAGCGAGCGCAGCAGCCCGCGCTCGTGCGCCAGCTCCCGCTGGCTGCGCAGCAGCGACGCCTGGGTGGATTTGAGCTGGTCGTGCTCCCGCAGCAGCACGGCCTGGCGCACCATGGCCAGCACCGCCACCAGCACGGCGCCCAGTTCGGCGGCGGACTGAATGCTGTCGGCCATGTCGGGCAGGTTGTGGATGAGCAGCACCGCGCTGGCCACCAGCAGCAGGCACACCAGGGGCAGCTGGCGCAGCACCCCTTCGCACCGGCGCTCCCACTGGGGGTCGGTGTGGCGCTCCAGGTGCCAGCGCACCAGGCTGAACCCCATGGCCAGGGCCCCCACTGAAAACAAACCGTTGAACCAGGCGCCGTCGTAAGACTGGCCATTCAAGGCCAGGTAGTTCCAGTGCATCCAGCTCAGGCAGGTGAGCACCAGTCCGCCCAACAGGTACCACAGGCCTGGCGTGGGCCGCAGGCGCAGCGTGAGCACCAGGACCACCAGCAGACACACGGGGGCCAGCAGACTGATGGGGTAGGCCAGCAGCACCAGCAGGGGCAGCAGCGGGGTGTCTCCCTGGCTGGGCAGGTAGCGCACCAGCAGCAGCACGGTCAGTGCCATGGCCAGCATGAGGGTGTCCAACCAGGCGGCTTTGCGCTGGCTGGGCAGGGTGTGGGCCTGCAACACACGCGCCAACCCCACCAGCACCAGTGGCCCCAGCCACAGGTAGAGCGCATCGGACGGGGCGGGGAACAGGTTCGCGTCGGTGAAGACCTGCAGGTCCCACACCAGTTGGCCCAGGGCATAGGCCGACAGACCCGCGGCCATCCACCAGCCCGCTCGGGCATGCCGCTGGCCCAGTTGGCGCTGGCCCAGCCAGGCCAGTGCGGCGCCGGCCAGGGTGCCCGCCGTCCAGTGCAGGTTGTCGAAAAAACGCACCCAGGGGGTGCCCACGGGAGCGACCCAGGCACCCACCACCCCGATGAGCACCCCGGCACAGGCCCACAGCAGCACCAGGCGGGTGTGGCGGTCGAGAGGCTTGTGGACGGCGGTCATGAAAACGGCGGGTTCTGGCGGGTTGGTGGTGGCAATTCCTCTGTCTTGGGTAGGGTGATTGCGGGCCCGGCATTTTCCCTTGTTGCCGCCCCGTTCAGGCCCTGGGTAAACGCTGATAGACAGGGGGGGGGTGACGCATTTTTGACTGGGTTGCGCCGGCCGCATCCGGCGTCAACCCCAGTGGCGACGCACGGCTGCCAGCACGCGCTCCCCCAGCGCGGGGGCATCACAGGCCAGCACCTCACGCTCGGGCATGCCGCGCAGCCAGGTCAACTGGCGTTTGGCCAGCTGGCGCGTGGCGGGCACACACAGTGAGCGAATTTTATGAATCAAATTGGCATCTATCGCTTTTATTTGTTCATTTGTTTGCTCTATTTTTGTGTTGTCTGGTGGAGAAGCTTCCGCCAACACCTCCCACACCTGGCGGTAGCCCACGCAGCGCATGCTGGGCAGTTCGGGGTGCAGATCGGGCCGTTGCATGAGGGTGTGCACCTCGTCGATCAGGCCCTGGGCCAGCATGGCGTCAAAGCGCTGGGCAATGCGACGGTGCAGCCAGGTTCTGTCCTGCGGCTCAAGACTGATGAGGGGCATGGCCATGCCCACGCCACCCCCGGTGTGAAAGCTCGACAGCGGTTGCCCCGTGGCGCGCCACACCTCCAGTGCACGGCCCACGCGCTGGCTGTCGTTGGGGCTGAGCCGGCTGGCGGTGCTCGGGTCCACCCGGGCCAGCTCGGCGTGCAGGGCGGGCCAACCGTGTTCGGCGGCTTGCGCCTCCAGCTCGGCGCGCAAGCCGGGCTGGGCGGCGGGCATGGCGTCCAGGGGCTGCAGCAAGGCCTTCAGGTACAGCATGGTGCCGCCCACCAGCAACGGGTGTTTGCCCCTGGCCTGGATGTCGGCGATCAGGCGTTGCGCGTCGGCAGCAAACTCGGCCGCGCTGTAGGCCTGCGCCGGGTCGCGGATGTCGATGAGGTGGTGCGGCACCAGCGCCAGCTCGGCGGGGGTGGGCTTGGCCGTGCCAATGTCCATGCCCCGGTACACCAGGGCCGAGTCCACGCTGATGATTTCCAGCGCAAAGTGCTGCGCCAGCAGCAGTGACACGGCACTTTTGCCCGATGCCGTGGGGCCCACCAGCGCCAGCGGCTGCAGGGGGTGTGGTGGGGCGCTGGGGGGGGGGCAGGGGGGCGCCATGCTCACATCACCCGCCGCGGAGGGGTGTCGGGTGAGCCAAACCGGGGCACCAGCACCCAGGCCACGGCGGCAATGCACGCGCTCCAGAACCAGATGCCGTGCGTCAGCGGAAACACCGTGCCATCCATGCGCCAGCCCAGCCAGCTGCCCACCCCGAAGGCCACCAGCATCATCATCAGCCCGCTCAGGGCCGAGGCCGCGCCCGCCGCATCGGGGAAAGGCCCCACCGAGCCGCTTTGGCCGCAGGGCTGGTGGATGCCGTGGCCCACCATGAACACACAGAACGGCAGCAGCACACCCAGGGGGTGGGTCAGCCCGAGGTGCGGCAACAGCGCCAGCAAGGTGCCGCCGGTCAGCGTGATGAATCCGCCCAGCATGACGCTGCGCTGCACCCCCACGCGGCGCAGCAGGTAGCGGCACAGAAACGTGCCACTCAGGTAGCTGATGGCCATGGTGAACATCACCCAGCCGTAGTTCACCCGGCTCAGACCCAGCACGTCAATGAACACAAACGACGACGCCCCCAGGAACGTGAACAGCCCCGCATACGACACCGTGGCCAGCAAGGCATAGGCCCAGAAAGTGGGGTGGGCCAGAATGCGCCGCCAGGTGCTCAGCAGCACGCCGAACTGGGTGGCGTTGGGCTTGCGCTCGGGCAAAGACTCCACGAACCGCAGCGCCACCACCAGCAGGGTGACGGCGCTGAACGTGGCCAACGCACCAAACGTCGCGCGCCAACCCCAGTGGCTGGCCAGCCAGCTGCCCACCGGGGCGCAGAGGGCGGCAATCACACCCAGGCCACTCAGGGCTTTGCTGAGGATGCCCGCGCCCTCTTGCGGCGTGTACAGGTCGCGCACAATGGCCCGACCCGCCATGACGGCGGCACCCATGGCCGCCCCCTGCAGCACGCGCCACACCACCAGCCACCCCATGTCGGTGGCCATCAGCGCCCCGACGGAAGCCAACACATACAGCCCCAAACCCGCCAGCAACACCGGGCGGCGGCCCACCCGGTCGGACAGCGGCCCCCACACCATTTGGGACAGGCCAAAAGCCAGCAACATGCCGGTGAGCGTGAGCTGTGCCTGCGACAGGCTGGCCCCAAAGCCGCTGGTGATGGCGGGCAGGGCGGGCAGGTACAGGTCGGTGGTGACGGGTTGTATGCCCAGCAGCAGGGAGAGCACAAACACCACCGTGACCGGTGTCATGGGGGTGGGCGGGGAGGTCGGGTGGGGAGGCGTGGACATGCGGGCGAGGGTATCAGCAGGCGGTGGCAGCGCGGGTGGCGCTGGTTTTCAGCGTTCAGCGCCCGCGCAGGAACAGCGCGTCCAGCTCTTTCATGCTCAGCTGGCGCCAGGTGGGGCGGCCGTGGTTGCATTGGTCGCTGCGCTCGGTGGCTTCCATCTGGCGCAGCAGGGCGTTCATTTCTTCCAGCGTCAGGCGGCGGTTGGCGCGCACCGCGCCGTGGCAGGCCATGGTGGCCAGCAGCTCGTGGTGGGCGCGCTGCACCACGGTGCTGGCGTCGTGGCTGGCCAGCTCGGCCAGCACCTGGCGCGCCAGCTCCACCACCAGACCACCCGCGGCCGCCCCCGGCCCCGTGCCCTGCGCCAGGGCCGAGGGCACGGCCCGCACGGCCAGGGTGCGCGGCGAGAACGGCGCCAGGTCCAGCCCCAGCTGTTGCAGGGTGGTGGTGTGGGCTTCGGCGGTGGCCACCTCTTGGGGGGTGGCGGCAAAGGTCACCGGGATCAGCAGGGGTTGGCTGGGCAGGGCGGTGGAGCCCCCCCCGCTGCCCAGTTGGGTTTTGAGGCGCTCGTAAACGATGCGCTCGTGCGCGGCGTGCATGTCCACCAGCACCAGGCCGTGCGCGTTC
Organism: uncultured Hydrogenophaga sp.; assembly: GCA_964396895.1. Lineage (GTDB taxonomy): Bacteria > Pseudomonadota > Gammaproteobacteria > Burkholderiales > Burkholderiaceae_C > UBA2334. Next base: position 153,077 of record CAYNGJ010000001.1, read on the forward strand.
TCGGCCAGGATGTACACCCCCTGCAACTGCGCCAGTGCCCGGCCCAGCGGCCAGGTGGCGTCGGCGGGAGCGGGCTCTGGCGCGGCGGTGGGTGAGGGGGCTGTGTGGTTGGCCGCTGTGTCGGGCGCACGGGGGAATGGTTCGCTGGGCGGTGCGGTGGGCCGGGGTGTGGCCCACAGGGCTTGCAGCTCCTGGGCGCTCAGGGGGCGCTGGTGGGGGCGCGCGCTGGCCGAAGGCCAGGCGACAGGGGGCGGTGTGTTTTCAAAATAAATAGCTGACTGTTGTTTATTGGAAAGCGCTGATGGCAATATTGGTTCAATATTTGAGTCAACCCGGTCGGTGGAGGGCGCCGGGGCCGTGGTGGCGGCGGCCAGCAGCGCGGCCCGTGGGGCCGCCAGGGCGCTTTCCACCGCCTTGCGAACGGCCTGGTGCACCTCGCGGCTGTCGCGAAAGCGCACCTCGATTTTGGTGGGGTGCACGTTCACGTCCACGCGGTGGGCGGGCACCTCGATGAACAGCGCATACACCGGCTGGCGCTGGCCGTGCAGCACGTCTTCGTAGGCGCTGCGGGCCCCGTGGGCAATGACTTTGTCGCGCACGAAGCGGCCGTTCACGTAGGCAAATTGCTGGTCCGATCGGGCGCGGGCCGCATCGGGCAGACCGGCGCGGCCCCAGACCCGCAGGCCCAGCGGGGCGTGTTCGGCGGCGTGGCCTTGCCAGTCCACCGCCACGCTGTGGGTCAGGAAGTCCGGCCCCAGCACGTCGGCCAGGCGGCGCTCCAAGGCCTCGGGGCCGTGGCCCTGGGCGCGCCACTGCTCCACCAGTTTGCCTTCGTGCCAAATGGCAAAGCCCACATCGGGCCGGGCCAGGGCATGGCGGCGCACGGCCTCCACGCAGTGGGCCAGCTCGGTGGCATCGGTTTTCAAAAATTTGCGCCGGGCGGGGGTGGCGTAGAACAGCTCGCGCACCTCGACCGAGGTGCCCTGGGTGCGGGCGACGGGCCGTATTTCGCCGGTGGTGCCTTGCAGCAGCCAGCCGTGACCGCCACTGTCTGCGGGCGCGGGTGCGCTCTCGGTGGTGCTGGCCTGGCGCGTCAGCACCGCCACGTCGGCAATGGAGTTGATGGCGGCCAGCGCCTCGCCCCGAAAGCCCATGGTGCCCACCGCCTCCAGCTCGGCCAGGTTGGCGATTTTGCTGGTGGCGTGGCGCTTCAGGGCCAGGGGCAGTTCGTCGCGGGCCATGCCGCAACCATCGTCTTCCACCGCGATCAGGCGCACGCCGCCGGCCAGCAGCCGCACGGTGATGTGGCTGGCCCCGGCGTCCAGGGCGTTGTCCACCAACTCGCGCACGACGGAGGCGGGGCGCTCCACCACCTCACCCGCCGCGATCTGACTGATGAGTTCGTCGGGCAGCTCCCGGATGGGGCGTTGCCCGGGCTGGTAGGGGGCGGAGGGCGGTGCGGTGTCGGGGTTCACCCATGGGATTCTACGAACGCGCCGACGTGGTCACACTCAGACCGGATAATCGGCCGCATGGAACTGGCTGCTTTTCTGATCGACTTCATCCTGCACGTGGACCAACACCTGCAAACCTTTGTGCAGGCCTACGGGGCGTGGGTGTACGCGCTGCTGTTTCTCATCATTTTTGTGGAGACGGGCGTGGTGGTCATGCCGTTTCTACCGGGGGATTCGCTGTTGTTCATCGTGGGGGCGCTGTGTGGTGCGGGGCTGATGAACCTGCCCTTGGTCATGGTCCTGCTGGTGGTGGCCGCCATCCTGGGTGACCAGGCCAACTACACCATTGGGCGCTACTTCGGACCCAAGGTGTTTCAGTGGGAAAACTCGCGGTTTTTCAACCGCCAGGCGTTTGACCAGGCGCACCGGTTTTACGAGCGCCACGGTGGCATCACCATCGTCATCGCGCGGTTCATGCCTTTCATTCGCACCTTTGCCCCGTTTGTGGCCGGTGTGGCCGACATGACGCGCAGCAAGTTCAGTCTGTACAACGTGCTGGGCGCACTCCTGTGGGTGGTGGGCCTGACCTGGGCGGGCTACTTGTTTGGCAATTTGCCCTGGGTGCAAGAGCATTTGAGCAAAATCATCTGGGCGCTCATCATCCTGCCCGGTCTCATCGCCATCGCCGGTGCTTGGCACAGCCGACGCACCTCCGCGCAACCCCTTGCCTGAGCTGAGGGGCACCCGTTCACCCCTTGACCACGACATCTTCCACGCCCACCCCCGCAGTGCCCCCGTCGGCGCCGTGGGTGCCGCTGCGCCGAAGTACCCTGTGGCGCTTGGGTGTGCTGGTGGTGGGGTTGGTGGTGTTGGTCACGGCACTGCTGGTGTGGTTGGTGGTGCAGCCGCTCATCGTCAGCAACGCCCAGGCCCATTTTTCGGCGGCGGCCAACGGTGTTAAGGCGTCGCTGGACAATATGCAGGCCTCCACCCGCCTTACTCTGACCGAGGGGCGGCGTTGGTGGTTGCTCCACCGCCCACAGGCCGAAGACCCCACCGAGTTCAATGACTTTTTCAAACCCCTGTTGTCGGTCAACCCACTGGCCACCTCTGTGGTGGCGGGGCTGGCCGATGGCCGGGGTTGGATGCTGCTGCAGATGGACAACGGCCGCTGGCGCAACCGCCTCACCCACGTGGCGCGCTGGGGCACGGACCAGCGCATCCTGGTGTACGAAGCCGACCGCACCGTGCAGGTGAGTGTGGAAACGCAGGCCTACGATGCCCGGCTGCGGCCTTGGTACACCGGTGCCGCAGCCCTGACTCAACCCGACGAACTGGCTTGGACCGCGCCCTACACCTTTTTCACCACGGGGGACCCGGGCATCACCGCGTCGATACGGCTCCAGGCCGCAGGTCAGCGCCATGCAGCTCCGGTGGATGGTGTGCTGGGCCTGGACCTGAAGCTGCGTGACCTGTCCCGCGTCACCATGACCACGCCGGTGGGCCGGGAGGGCCTGGCGGTGGTGCTCACCGACGACGCCAGGGTGCTGGCGTTGCCCCGCAATGTTCACCAAGAGGCCGATGCCACCTGGGCCGCCCGGGTGCTGCAGCCCGCGACCGACATGGGTGTGCCTGCACTGAGCGCGGTGGTGCAGCGGTGGCAGGCCGGTGGGCGTCAGGCCATGGCCGTCCAGACGGTGGATGTGGCGGGGGTGCCGTGGTTGGCCAGTGGGCAACCCTACGGACTGGGTGCCCAGCGCTTGTGGGTGTTCACCCTGGCACCGCTGGCCGACTTCGAGCCAAATTGGGGTCAGCTGCTGGCCATCATGCTCGGTACCCTGGGGTTGGCCCTGGTGCCCGTGGTGTGGGCGGTGAAGGTGCAAACCCGCAAACTGGTGGAGCCGCTGGAGGTTTTGGCCCGCCACAGCGAAAGCCTGGGGCGTCTGGCCTTTGACGAGCCCACCGAACCCGTGGAGAGCACGGTGCTGGAGGTGCGACAACTGGCCGCCGCCCACCAACACATGCGCGAGCTGTTGCGCCAGAATCAGCGCGACTTGGCGATCCAAATCAACGAGTTGGAGCGGGCACAGGGTGAAATTCACCAACTGGCCTATTTTGACCCCCTGACCCACCTGCCCAACCGCCGCCTGCTGTTGGACCGATTGGGCCAGGCACTGGCCCGGTGCCAGCGCAACCAGCAGACGGGCATGCTGCTGTTCATCGACCTGGACAACTTCAAAACCCTGAACGACACCTTGGGTCATGCGGCGGGCGACATGCTGCTGCAGGCCGTCGCCCACCGCTTGCAGCTGGCGGTGCGCCAGGCCGATACCGTGGCCCGCTTGGGCGGAGATGAGTTTCTGGTGGTGCTGGACAGTTTTGTGCCTGCCCAGGCCAGCGATGCCGAGCGCTTGGCCCAAGCTCAGCAGGTGGCCGACAAAATGCGCCAATCGCTGGGGCAGCCCGCCATGCTGGGTGACAATGAGTTTGTCATCACCCCCAGCATAGGGGTGGTGATGTTCCATGGCGATGAGTCCGTGGACGATCTGCTGAAGTGGGCCGACATGGCCATGTACCGCGCCAAGGCCCAAGGCCGCAACGGGGTGTGCTTTTTTGACCCGGCCTTCCAGGCCCAGGCGGAGTGGCGGGTGCTGATTGAGGCCGACCTGCGCCAGGCCATGCGCCGCCAGGACTTGCAGATGTGGTTGCAACCCCAGTTCAATCAGCAGGGGCGCGTGGTGGGCGCCGAGGCCCTGGTGCGCTGGTACCACCCGCAGCGCGGCTGGGTGTCACCGGCCGACTTCATACCCGTGGCCGAAGCCGCCGGTCTGGTGGTACCCCTGGGCGAATGGATGCTGGAGCAGGCCTGTGGCCAGCTGGCCCAGTGGGCCCAGTGCCCTGGCACGGCGGACTGGACCCTCTCGGTCAACGTGAGCGCGCGCCAGTTCCGACATCCAGAATTTGTGACCCACACGCTGGCCACGCTGCAAGCCAGTGGGGCCAACCCCCAGCGCCTGCGCATGGAGCTGACCGAGGGCATGTTGCTGGAGGACGTGCAGCAAACCGTTGAACGAATGGGCGAGTTGCGCGCGCTGGGGGTGGGCTTTTCGCTGGACGACTTTGGCACGGGCTACTCGTCGTTGTCTTACCTGAAGCAATTGCCGTTTGCCGAGTTGAAGGTGGACCAGTCGTTTGTGCGGGACATGCTGACCGACACCAGCGACGCGGTGCTGACCCGCACCATGATTGTGTTGGCCCACGCGCTGGGTCTGTCGGTGTTGGCCGAGGGCGTGGAAACCCAGGACCAACTGGACGCGCTGACCGTCGATGGTTGTGATCTGTTCCAGGGCTACCTGCTGGGGCGTCCGGTCGCGGTGGCAGAGTTCCAGCGGCGCTGGTCCGGCGAAGACTGAGCACGGTTTGCCCCACCGCCGCCCGGGGCGCAGTCGGCTCAGGCTGCTGCGTGCCGCTTGTCAAACACCAGGTCCCACACGCCGTGGCCCAGCTTCAGGCCGCGGTTTTCAAACTTGGTGAGCGGGCGGTAGTCGGGTTTGGGGGCGTAGCCGCCCAAGGCTGGGTCGGAGCTGGTGTTGAGCAGGCTGGGCTCGGCAGCCAGCACTTCCAGCATTTGTTGGGCGTAGGGTTCCCAGTCGGTGGCGCAGTGCAGGTAGCCGCCAGGCTTCAGGCGGGCGGCCAGTTTGGCCACCAGCGCGGGCTGGATGAGTCGGCGCTTGTTGTGCTTGGTTTTGTGCCAGGGGTCTGGAAAGAAGATGTGCACACCGTCCAGCAGCGCACCCGTGCCATCGGGCGATGCGGTGGGCAGCATCTGCTCCAGCACCTCCACGGCATCGTGCTGCAGGATGCGGATGTTGCTTATGCCTTCTTCGCCACAGCGCTTGAGCAGGGCACCCACACCGGGTTCATGCACCTCGCAGCACAAAAAGTTGTCACCGGGGCGGGTCTGGGCAATCCTGGCGGTGGCGTCGCCCATGCCAAAGCCAATTTCCAGCACCAGCGGGCCGCTGCGGCCAAAGGTGGCTGTCGGGTCCAGCAGGCAGTGGGGTGTGAAGGGCAGCAGAAACTGCGGGCCAAACTGTTCGAAGGCCTTGATTTGCCCGGTGCCCATGCGCCCAGCGCGCAGCACGTAGCTTTTGATGGTGCGCAGGTAAACGCCTGGCGGCGGCGGTTTGTGCACGGGGCCCGGCGGGCGGGCTGCCTCAACGGGTGGTGTGGCAGCAGGGCTGGCAGCGGGCGCGGCAGTGGCGCTCTGGGGGCGTTCGGAGGTCATGGTGTGGTCGCAAAGGAAGGCGTGCATTCTAGGGGTCGACCGGTTCAAGCCAGCCAGCGTGCGGCCCACCAGCTGACCCAATCGGCCAGCGCCGCCCGGATGTGCCCGGGGGCGGCGGTGGTCACGGGGCCGGTGTGGTCATTGCCATTCCAGCGGGGCAGGCCCAGCACGGCGGCGGCGTCGTTGAGGGCGGACAAAGGGTCGCTCAGGTCCAGCGGCGCGGCACCGTTTTGTTTGCTGAGTTTTTCGCCATTGGCACCCAGCACCAATGGCGTGTGCAGGTGGCTCGGGTGGGGCAGGCCCAGCGCGTGTTGCAGCAGGAGTTGCCGGGGGGTGTTGTCGGCCAGGTCGGCCCCGCGCACCACGTGGGTGATGCCCTGGGCCGCGTCGTCCACCACCACGGCCAGTTGGTAGGCCCACAGCCCATCGGCCCGTTGCAGCACAAAGTCACCCACCTGTTGGGCGACGTTCTGGGTGTGCCAGCCGCTCAGGCGGTCGTGCCAGTGCCATTCGTTGTTTGAAAAAAAAGGAGCATTAAATTCAATGAATTCATGCGCTGGATGCACATTTTGTTCTAAATGTCCTGTGGTCAACAGTCGCCAGGCCCGACCAGGGCGGCCGCCAGTGCCTGCGCGGCAGGTGCCGGGGTAGCGCAGCTCGCCGTGCCGTTCCCGGCGTTCGCCGCCGCTGTGCAGCGCTTGGGCAATGTCCTTGCGGGTGCAGGCGCAGGGATAGGCCAGGCCGCCCGCCTGCAGTTGGCGCAGGGCCTGGGCATAGGCATCTCCCCGGGTGGACTGCACCCACACCGGTCCGTCGCTCAGCAGGTCGCAGGTGGCCAGCTGGTGCAGGATGTGCGCGGCTGCGCCGGGTGTGCAGCGGGGGGCGTCCACGTCCTCCATGCGCACCAACCACCGGCCACCGTGGGCGCGTGCGTCCAGCCAGCTGGCCAGCGCCGCCACCAGCGACCCGGCGTGCAAAGGGCCCGTGGGCGAGGGGGCGAATCGTCCGGTGTACACGGTGGTGTGGCCCCCGCAACGGGGGCGCCAGCCATGCCTCAGGCGATGGCCAGGGCGAGTTCCAGACCGGAGATGAAAGCGTCTTCCACCCGGTGGCCCAGGCACCAGTCGCCGCACACCCCAAGGTTCAATTCGGGCGACCACACAAAGGCTTGCCCCAGGGGTGTCTGGGTCTGGGCAAAGCGCCAGCGGTGCACCACGGCGTGGCTGGGCTCGGCGCGGATGCCGGTGACTTCCGAGAAGGCCTTGCGCAACTTGGCGGTGACGCGCTGGGGATCGTCTTCCAGGTGCTCGGCGGACCAGGCGGGGCTGGCCTGAATGGTCCAGCGCTCGATGTGCTCGCGCCGGGGCTTGCTGCCCTCGCGGGCCAGCCAGCTGATGCGGTGGTGGGTGCTGCGGGCGGCGTTCCATTGCGGGCCCAGGTGCGGCAGGCCGGGTTGTGCGGCGTGGGGGAACGCCAGCATCAGGGTCCAGCAAGGGGCCACGGTGACGGTCTGCAAAGCCTGCACGATGGTTTGGCCCGCCCCTTTTTCCAGGCCGGAGGCGCGCAACAAATCCTGTACCTGCATGTGGGGCAGGGCCAGCACGACTTGGTCAAAGCCGCTGGCAATGCCCTGGGCACCCTCTGTGGTTTGGTCTTCGGTGTGCAGTTGCCAGCCGTTGGGGCGAATGGGGTCGCGGCTGAGGCGGACCACACGGGTGTTGAGTTGCACGCTGGCGCCCTGCTGGGGGGCCTGGGCGTGGGTGGGGTCGGCCAGCGGCTGGGCCCAGGTGCGCACCAGGGCATTCATGCCGGGGGTGGCCACGTAATGGGCCTCGCGCCGGGGTGGTGTGGTGGCCAGCACATGGCCCAGGGCGTCGAGCACGCGCACGGTGTTGGCGCTCCAGGGCAGCACCACGTCTGGTGTGGTTTGCAGGGCCAGGGCAAAGCGCTCGTCGCGCACGGTGAAGTACTGGGCCCCATGGTCAAAACTGCCGAATTCGGTCTGGCGGGTGGACATGCGCCCTCCAAAGCCCCGGCTTTTTTCGAACAGCGTGACGTGACAGCCCGCCTGGGCCAGCGTGCGGGCGCAGGCAACGCCTGCCATGCCGGCACCCACCACCGCCACGCGGCGTGGACCCTGGCTGGCAGCGGGTGTGCGCTTGGCACGTGGGGCGGGTGATTTGTTTTTGGCCATGTGGGGGTCTCCTGTTGACGGCTACTGTAGCAGCGACGGGCAGGGTGGACGAGCCAGATGGCGGGCTGACCAGCGGATTCAGACCGGGGTGTAGCGGTTGAGCAGGCCCAGGCGGGTCTGGGGGTGACCCAGTTGGGCCAGCCACCACTGCAGCGCCTTACCCTGCAGTGAGGCCGAGCCCGGCGATGACCCGGCGCCAGGGCCATTGCGCCAGGCGTAGCCCACGCGGGCCACGCGTGAGCCACGCTGGGTGTGCTTGAGCACCAGCCGACCGGCATCGGCATGAACCTGGGCCATGGGCAGGGGCAAAAATCCACAGGCAATGCCGCGCAGCTGGGCTTGCAACTTGTGCTCCATGGTGGGCACGGTCAGCACCTCCTGGCCCGACAGCAGTCCGATGGAGAGCCCGCTGCCTCGCTGGGTGGTGTCGGCCACAGCCACCACGCGGTGCTGGCCAATCAGGGCATCGCTCAGGGGTTCCGGCAGCTCAGCCAGGGGGTGGTGCGGTGCCACGGCAAACACAAAGGGCACTTCGCCCAGGGGCAGCGACTGAAAGCCCGCGTAGGCACTGCCGTCGGTGGTCACGCCCAGGGCCAGGTCCGATTTGCCGCTGATGAGTGACTCCAGCGTGCCGGTCATGGTTTCTTCCCGCAGCCGCAGCCGGGTGGGGGCACCCAGTTCGTAGAACGCCTCGCACAGTTCAAACAGCGTGCTGCGTGAAATCAGGTTGTCCGCCGCCACCGTGAACTGCGGCTCCCAGCCCGTGGCCACCCGCTTGACGCGCAGGGCCACAGCGTCGAGCTCGCGCAGCAGGTGTTCGCCGCTGCGCAGCAATTCGGCCCCAGCGGGGGTGATGCGTGCCTGTCGGGCGCTGCGGTCGAACAGCAGCACATCCAGGGCGTCTTCGACTTGGCGCACGCGGTAGGTGAGGGCGCTGGGCACCAGACCCAGTTCACGGGCCGCCGCCGCCATGCTGCCGGTGCGGGTGACGGCCTCAATGAGGGCCAGGTTCTCGGGCGACAGCACTGCCCGGGTGGACGGGGTGTGGCGGGGTGTTTGGTCCAACAATTTGGTCATTCTTTTTTGCATACTGATGGTGTTTCAGTTCAATGCAGTTGAATGTTGCCATCAAAACCCTGAACACACCTCAGGCCCGGGCGCGCCCACAATTGAGTCATGGTCAAGCCATGGGCGGTGAGCGGCGGCACATGTCACCGCGCTCTCCCGGCTACGACCCCCACCCCGCTGAAAAGGATTGGCCAGATGCACCACCTCAGACGCGCCAAAGATCGTGGCCATGCCGATCACGGCTGGCTGCAAAGCGCCCACTCGTTTTCGTTTGCTGACTACCTGGACCCCGCCTGGATGGGCTGGGGCAACCTGCGTGTCATCAATGACGACGTGGTGGCCCCCGGCACCGGCTTTGGCACCCACGGGCACCGGGACATGGAAATTGTCACGTACGTGCTGCAAGGTGAGTTGGCCCACAAGGACAGCATGGGCAACGTGGAAACCATTGCGCCCGGTGAAGTGCAGCGCATGAGCGCGGGCAGCGGCGTGCGCCACAGCGAATTCAACCCAGCTCACCAGGGTGTCACCCACCTGTTGCAGATCTGGATTGAGCCCCACATGCGCGGCGTGACGCCGAGCTACGAGCAGACCCGTTTCCCCGATGCCGACAAGCGCGGCCGTCTGCGACTGGTGGCGTCGCCCGATGGGCTGGAGGGCGCTGTCACCATCCACGCCGATGCGCGGCTGTATGCCGGGCTGTTCAGCGGGGCCGAGCGCGCCGCCCTGGCGCTGGACCCGGCCCGCAAAGCCTATGTGCACCTGGTCAAGGGCCAGTTGACAGTGAATGGGCAGTTGCTGCAGGCGGGTGACGCCCTGGCCATGGCCCAGGAAGACCGTGTGGACCTGTCCGACGGGCAGGACGCCGAGGTGCTGGTGTTTGACCTGAGCGCCTAAGGGGCAAGGCCCAAGGCCCAGAATTTTTTGTGCAACCGCGCCGGGCATGTCGCCCACCGCGCATTTTCAGGAGCATTCCCAATGGCAAACATCGCCGTGGTTTATCACTCGGGTTACGGTCACACCCAGCGCATGGCGCAATCGGTGGCCGATGGCGCTGGCGCCGAACTGGTGGCCGTGGACGCCGATGGCAACGTCTCAGACGAGGGCTGGAGCACGCTGAACGCGGCCGACGCCATCATCATGGGCAGCCCCACGTACATGGGTTCTGTCAGCTGGCAGTTCAAGAAGTTCGCCGATGCGTCCAGCAAGGCCTGGTTCACCCAGGCCTGGAAAGACAAGGTGTTTGCCGGCTTCACCAACAGCGCCACCATGAACGGCGACAAGCACTCCACGCTGCACTACCTGTTCACCCTGGCCATGCAGCACAGCGGCATTTGGGTGGGCACAGGCCTGATGCCGGCCAACAGCAAGGCCGCGCAACGCAACGATGTGAACTACGTTGGCTCGTTTGCCGGTGCCATGGCGCAAAGCCCGTCCGATGCCGGTGCCCACGAAATGCTGCCCGGCGACCTGGAAACCGCCCGCCTTTTTGGTGCACGCGTGGCCGAGGTCACCGCCCGCCTCAAGGGCTGATCGCCAAAGCCCGCAGGGCAGGGGCCAGCGGGCTACCATCGGCGCATGAAGATCATTGAACTCATGCCCTGGGCCGACTGGCTGGCGCTGCTGGGCTTGTTTGGCCTGTGGGCGGGCTACGCCCTGTTTGCCAGCCGCCAGGGGCAGCGCAAGCGCTCGTTGCTGGCCACCACCAACCTGTACCGGGGGCGCTGGATGCTCCAGGCGACATCGCGCGACCCGCGCATGCTGGACGGCCTCATCACCCAGAGCCTGTCGCACACGCCGTCGTTTTTTTCTTCCACCTCCATCCTGATCATCGGCGGCTTGCTGGCGGTGCTGGGCACCACGGACAAGGCGGTGGACCTGGTCAAGGACATGCCGTTTGCCCAGGCCACCAGCTTGCAGGTGTTCGAGCTCAAGCTGATGGTGCTGGTGGGCATTTTTGTGTACGCGTTTTTCCGGTTTTCGTGGTGCATGCGCCAGTACACGTTTGTGGCGCTCATCATCGGCGCCATGCCGCCGCCGGAGGTGTTCGAGTCGGGCCAGGCCGACCGCCAGCTGTATGCCCAACGGGCGGCCGACGTGGTGGGTTCGGCGGCGGAAACCTTCAACGACGGCCTGCGGGCCTACTATTTTTCGTTCGCCGCACTGGCTTGGTTTTTTTCACCCCTGGCCATGGTGGTGGCCACGGTGCTGGTGGTGGCGGTGCTCTACAGCCGCGAGTTCCACTCCGAGATATTGCTGATCCTGCGCGATTGATGGCGCGGCCGGTCTGGGCAGGGGGCTGCCTACAATCCGGTGCATGTTTGTTCATTTGCGCCTGCACACCGAGTTTTCCGTCGTTGACGGTACCCTGAGAATCGACGATGTGGTGGCCGCCGCCGCTGCCGATGGCCAGCCGGCCTTGGGTTTGAGCGACCTGTCCAACCTGTTTGGCGCCATCAAGTTCTACAAGGCCGCGCGGGGCGCCGGAGTCAAGCCGGTGCTGGGCGCCGAGGTGTTGGTGCAGGGCCTGGGCGGCCCCGATGCCTTGCTGCCCGGCCAACCCGTTCCCCCCAATGCCCAGGCCTTGCCGCGTGTGCTGCTGCTGGTGCAGAACCACCAGGGCTACCTCAACCTGAGCGAGTTGCTGGCCAGGGGCTGGACGCAGAATGTCCAGCGCGACCAGGCGGTGCTGACCTGGGGGTGGCTGCAGGAGTTGAACGAAGGCCTCATTTTGCTCAGTGGTGCGGCCGCTGGCCCCATGGGGCAGGCGCTGCAAGCTGGTGACGAGGGGCGTGCGGCCGACCTGGCGCTGACCGCCGCTGGCGTGTTCCCCCACCGTTTTTACCTGGAACTGCAGCGCGCGGGTCGGCCCGACGACGAGCGTCTGGTGGTGTCCACCGTGCAACTGGCCGCCCGCTTGGGCTTGCCCGTGGTGGCCACCCACCCGGCCCAGTTTCTGGACCCCGACGGTTACGAGGCCCACGAGGCGCGGGTGTGCATTTCAGACGGTGAAATACTGGCCAACAACCGGCGGGTGCGCCGTTTCACCCGCGAGCAGTACTTTAAAAGCAGCGAGCAGATGCAGGCGCTGTTTGCCGATGTGCCCAGCGCGCTGGCCAACACGGTGGAAATTGCCCGCCGCTGCAACCTGACGTTGGTGCTGGGCAAACCCCAGTTGCCCGACTTTCCGATCCCGCCCGTGGATGGGGTGGTGATGTCGGTGGAGGACTATTTCCGCCACGTCTCGCACGAGGGGCTGAAGGCACGCCTGGTGCACCTCTACCCCAAGGAAGCCGAGCGCGAGGCCCAGCGGCCGCGCTATGTGGAGCGCCTGGAGTTTGAGCTGAACACCATTTTGAAGATGGGTTTTCCGGGCTACTTCCTCATCGTGTCGGACTTCATCAAGTGGGCCAAGGAAAACGGTTGTCCCGTGGGACCGGGCCGGGGTTCGGGTGCTGGCTCGCTGGTGGCGTACGCGCTGCTCATCACCGACCTGGACCCCTTGCAGTACAACCTGCTGTTCGAGCGTTTTCTGAACCCCGAGCGGGTGTCGATGCCCGACTTTGACATTGACTTTTGCCAGTCCAACCGCGACCGGGTGATCGACTATGTGAAGGACAAGTACGGCAAGAACGCGGTGAGCCAAATCGCCACCTTCGGCACCATGGCGGCGCGCGCCGCCATCCGCGACGTGGGCCGGGTGCTCGACTTCAGCTATGGTTTTTGCGACGGCATCAGCAAGCTCATCCCCAACAAACCGGGCATGAGCGTGACCCTGCAGTACCCGCCCGATCCGCCCAAAGATGGTGACAAAAACAACTACGCCATCAGCATGGAGCCCGAGCTGGCCCGGCGCATTGCGCAGGAAGAGGACGTCAAAACCCTGATCGAACTGGCCCAGCAGCTGGAGGGCATGACCCGCAACATCGGCATGCACGCCGGTGGTGTGCTGATTGCACCGGGCAAGCTGACCGACTTTTGCCCGCTGTACCAGCAGCCCGGCAGCACCTCGGCCGTCAGCCAGTACGACAAGGACGACGTGGAGGCCGTGGGTCTGGTCAAGTTTGACTTTTTGGGCCTGGCCACGCTCACCATTTTGGAAATTGCGCGCCAGTTCATCGTCCAGCGCCACAAGGGGCAGGAGAATTTTGCGTTCGAGAACGTACCGCTGGACGACCGCGCCACCTACAAGCTGTTTGCCGATGGCAAAACAGAGGCCGTGTTCCAGTTTGAAAGCCGGGGCATGCAGGGCATGCTGCGCGACGCCAAGCCCACCCGCCTGGAAGACCTGATTGCCCTGAACGCCCTGTACCGCCCGGGCCCCATGGACCTGATTCCCAGCTTCGTGGCGCGCAAGCATGGGCGCGAGGTCATTGAGTACCCGCATCCGCTGGTGGCGGAGATGCTGTCCGAGACCTACGGCATCATGGTGTACCAAGAGCAGGTGATGCAGACCGCCCAAATTTTGGGCGGCTACAGCCTGGGTGGTGCCGACATGCTGCGCCGGGCCATGGGCAAGAAAAAGGCCGAGGAAATGGCCGAGCACCGCGCCATCTTCCGTGCCGGGGCGGCCAAGAACGACATCAGCGAGACCAAGGCCGACGAGGTGTTCGACCTGATGGAGAAGTTCGCCGGCTACGGCTTCAACAAGTCGCATGCCGCCGCCTACTCGCTGCTGGCCTACCACACGGGCTGGCTCAAGGTGCACTACACGGCCGAGTTCTACGCCGCCAACATGACGGTGGAAATGGACAACACCGACAAGCTGAAGGTGCTGCACGCCGACGCGCTGGGCTTTGGCATCAGCTTTGAGCCGCCCGATGTCAACCGCAGCCGCCACCGGTTTGAGCCAGTGTCTGACACTTGTGTGCGCTACGGGCTGGGGGCCATCAAGGGCTCTGGCGAACAGGCCATTGAGACCATCGTGGCCGCGCGCGAGGCTGGAGGGCCCTTCACCTCGCTGTTCGATTTTTGCTGCCGGGTGGACAAGGGCCGGGTGAACAAGCGCACCGTCGAGGCGCTGATCAAGGCCGGTGCGTTCGACGCCATCCACCGCCACCGCGCGGCGCTGCTGGCCAGCGTGGAGCGTGCGTTTGACTTTGCCGCCGCCGCGTCTGCCAACGAGCACCAGGGCGGCCTGTTCGACATGTTCGACGACGGCGACAGCCACGGCAGCAGCACCCAGGAGCCCGACCTGGTGGATTGCGCGCCCTGGGGCATCAAGGAACAGCTCACCCAGGAAAAGACCGCCATCGGCTTTTACCTGTCGGGCCACCTGTTCGACGAGGTGGAGGCCGAGGTGCGCCGCTTTGTGCGCACGCCGCTGGCCGAGGTGGCTGACTCGCGCGAGCCGCAGGTGTTGGTGGGCATCGTCACCGAGCTGCGCAGCATCAACGGCCAGCGCGGCAAGATCAACCTCTTCCGCCTGGACGACAAATCCGCCACCATCGAGGCCAGTGTGGACGAAAACCTCATGGGCCAACACCGCGACACCCTGAAGGAAGACGAACTGGTGGTGTTGCAAGGCCTGGTGCAGAACGACCGGTTTTCGGGCGGCCTGCGCTTCAAGGTGCAGCAGGTGTGGAGCCTGGCCGCTGCGCGCTGCCGTTTTGCCAAGTACCTGCGCGTGACCGTGAGCGGGCCCGCACTGCCGGTGGGGCAGCTGGTGGCCGCCTACCCACCCCGGCGCGAGTTGACCGAGCAAGGTGAGCTGGTGCGCGGTCTGTCGGTGCGGCTGGTGGTGGAGCGGCCCACGGCGCGCTGCGAACTGCAGCTGGACGAGCGCAGCCTGTTCTTCCCCAGCGATGCCGCACTGGCCAGCTGGACGGCGCAGGCCCACCAGCAGCAGGCGGTGCTGGTGTACGAATAAATTTTAAGCATTTTTGTCATTCAGCGCTTGATGGTATTGTATTTGTAGCTATCAATTGTTGTTTTGTTTGTTGGCTGTTTTGAACCCCTGAGAGGCCCTCCACCATGAACATGTACGACCAGCATTTGGACAAAAACGCCGCCAACCACGTGCCGCTGTCGCCCATGGGGTTTGTGGAGCGCAGCGCCGAGGTGTTCGGCGACCTCACCGCCGTCATCCACGGCCAGCGCCGCTACACCTGGGCGCAAACCCGCGAGCGTGCGGCCCGCCTGGCGGCCGCTTTGCAGGCGCTGGGGGTGGGGCGGGGTGGCACGGTCAGCGTCATGCTGCCCAACACGCCCGAAATGATCGAGGCGCACTACGCCGTGCCCGCCATAGGCGCGGTCATCAACACCCTCAACACCCGACTGGACGCACACCTGCTGGCCTGGCAAATGGCCCACTGCGAGGCGCAGGTGCTCATCACCGACCGTGAATTTGCCCCCACCATGGCCATGGCCCTGCAAGCGCTGCGCACCGAGCACGGGCGCGAGCTGGTGGTGATTGACGTGGCCGATGCCGAGTACACCGGCGCGGGCGACCTGCTGGGCAGCCACGAGTACGAAGCCCTGCTGGCGGCCCATGCCCCCGTGCCCACCCCGGCAGGCCCAGCCGACGAGTGGGACGCCATTGCCGTGAGCTACACCAGTGGCACCACCGGTGACCCCAAAGGTGTGGTCACCCACCACCGGGGTGCCTACCTCAACGCCGTGTGCAACGCCGTCACCTGGACCATGCCGCACTTTCCGGTGTATTTGTGGACGCTGCCGCTGTTCCACTGCAACGGCTGGTGCTTTCCCTGGACACTGGCCATGCTGGGCGGCACCCAGGTGTGCCTGCGCAAGGTCGAGGCCAAGGCCATTCTGGCGGCCATGCGCGACCACGGGGTCAACCACTACTGCGCCGCGCCCATCGTTCACAACCTGCTGATTGCCGCACCACCCGAGCAGCGCGAGGGCATACGCCAGAAGGTGCGCGGCATGGTGGCCGGGGCGGCGCCGCCCGCGTCCATGATCGAGGGCATGGCCCAAATGGGCTTTGAGCTGACCCACACCTACGGACTGACCGAGGTGTACGGCCCCGCCGCCGTGGCCACCCAGCGTCCCCACTGGGCTGAACAGAGTCTGTCAGAGCAGGCCCGCCTGAACGGACGTCAAGGCGTGCGCTACCCGCTGCAAGAAGGCATGACGGTGCTCGACGCGGACACCATGGCCCCCACCCCGGCGGACGGCCAGACCATGGGCGAAATCATGTTCAGGGGCAACATCGTCATGAAGGGCTACCTGAAAAACCCCACGGCCACGGCCAAGGCGTTTGAAGGCGGCTGGTTCCACACCGGGGACCTGGCCGTCATGGAGCCCGACCGCTACGTGAAGATCAAGGACCGCAGCAAAGACATCATCATCTCGGGCGGCGAAAACATCAGCAGCCTGGAGGTTGAAGATGCGCTGTACCGCCACCCGGCGGTGGTGTCGTGTGCCGTGGTGGCCAAGGCCGATGACAAATGGGGTGAAACCCCCGTGGCCTATGTGGAGCTGAAGGCCGGTGCCACCGTCACCGAGGCCGAGCTGGTGGCCCACTGCAAGGGCTTGCTGGCGGGCTACAAGGTGCCGCGCGAAATCCGCTTCGAGGACATCCCCAAAACTTCCACCGGAAAAATTCAGAAGTTCATGCTGCGCCAGCGCCAGACGCAGGGTTGACGCCGAGCGCCGATGTGGCACCGGGCGCCTGCAAGGCCTGGTACACACAGGCGGCGGCGTGGGCATCGTTGGCGGCGTAGACCAGTTGCGACTCGCTCAGCCGCGCCACGCTCCAGTTGGAGGTGGCGGCTTTTTTGGATTTGGCAAAACACTGGCCAAACAGCACGGCCACGGCGGCCTTTACCCCCATTTCGCGCCGGTAGCCACGCTGGCGAAACAGGGTGTTCAACTCCACCACCCCGGCGGGTTCCACCCCCAGCTTGCGCCGCAGGCGTTTGGTGTCGTCGCCCAGGCCAAAACCCGCCTTCAGGTGCGCAGGGTCGGCCACCCAGCGGCCCACTTCGGCGCGGCAATCGGCATCGGCCAGCTGGAACACCCAGGCGTGCGTCGGCGTGGCCAGTTGCAGCACGTGAGGGCCGTCGGACACTTGGTCTTTGAAAAACGTGGGTTTGGATTCGGTGTCGAACCCCCACACCGGGTGCTGGCGCAGCTGCGCCCACGCCTGGTGGGCCTGGTCAAGGGTTTGCACCAGTGTGATCTGTGCCAGCCCCAGCCGGGGGAAGGCAGGCAGCAGGGCCATTTCTTCGGTGCTGGGGATGTGGGGGGCGTTGTGGGGCTTCATGGCACCCAAGGGTAACGCAAGCCTGCGTGGCTACACTGGCGCATGGGCGCGGCCACGTCGGTCGAAGCCAGTCACCCACCCCTCTGTCTGCCGGCACCGTCCGCGTGGGCAACGCACACCATGGAATTGATTGTTTGGGCGACGTTGGTCGCCGTGGCCATTCACCTGCTCAACGCCGCAGAGCAGGCGCGCCGCATCGTGCTGCTGGGTCGCCACCTGAGCCAGTACCGCATTGAAAAACTGATGGAGCAGCTCATCCACGGCTACCAGCGCGCCCTGGGCGAGTCGGATGATCAGCGCCGTATCGCCATTTGGCACAACCTGCAAGCCTCCGAGCAGGAACTGCGGCAGCAGTTCACCCGCTTTGTGGCCGACTTTGCCCGGGTGGCCGAACCGCAGGCCAGGGTCAGCCGCCTGGGTTTTGCCTTGCCGGGGGCGACCCGCCTGTTTGCGCAGGGCTGCGTGGACATGCGCAAGCTGCTGGCCATTCACGCCCACGGGTTTGACCGGGTGGCAAACTGGTCCACCGAGGCCACCCCGGTTGACGCAGGTGATGCAGCCGGGGCCACAGTTGCGCCCGCGCATTCGGCCAGGGACAGGGCCTTCACCATGCTGGCCGAGATGTTGCTCATGCAGCACAGCTGCCATTGGTTTTGCAAATCCAAAAACGTGGCCTCGGCCCGCTTGCTGGTGCGTCACCAAACCAGCCATGCCCAGGTGCTGGCGGCTGTCACCCCGGAAACGCGGCGGGCTTACTGCAGCCTGGTCGGCTGCCGGGAGTGAGGTGCCTGCGGGCGTTCACTCGCGCAGCCTGAACACAATGCTCAGGGTTCCAGGCACGCGCCCATCTTCGTCGCGGGGCAGGCGGGCGGTGCGGTCCAGGGCCTTGAGCACGGCATCGTCCCAACTGGCCATGCCGCTGCTTTTGACGATGCGGCGCGCGGCCACGGTGCCGTCGGGCAGGGTGCGCACCTCCACCTCGGCGGTGGGGTTGCTGGCGGGGTTCTCGGTGAAGACGATGTTGGGCCGCACGGCCGCCACGATGCGCCCGGCATAGGAGGCCGACGGTCCGCTGGACTGCTTGGCGCTCCCGGTGCTGCCCGCCTCACCGGTGGCACCGGCCATGCCAGTGATGCGCTTGAGGTTTTCCGCCCTGTCCTTGGCCAACTGGGCCTGTTGCTGCTTGTCGGCCTTGTCGGCGGCCGCGCGGGCCTGGGCCTGAGCGGCGGCTTCTTTGGCCGCTTTTTCTTTGGCCAGTTTGTCTTTGGCGGCCTTTTCCTTGGCGGCAGCTTCTTTGGCCGCGGCCTCCTTGGCTGATTTATCTTGCCGTGCCTTCTCCTGTCGCGCTTTGTCGGCGGCCAGCTGCTCGCGGCGTGCCTGCGCGGCTTTGGCTTCGGCTGCCTGCTGGGCCTGGCGTTTGGCGTCTTGGGCCTGTTGCTGGCGCAGGGCCTGCTCCTGGGCTTTTTCGCGTTGCTTTTGGAGCGCAATGTCGGCCTGTGCCTTGGCTTGGGCATCTGCCTGTGCCTGTGCCTGCGCCTGTTCTGGCGCTTGCACGCCAGCGGTGGCCGCTGCGGGTGGCTCGGGGGGCGGCGGCACTGCGGTGGGCGCGGGCTCGGGTGGGGTGGCCGGGGGCGGTGCTTCGTCCACCGCACGGGCGGCCGCACTTTGGGGCAGGCGGGACCACAATTCCGCCTGTGCCACCACGGGCATGCTGTCGTTCTTCCAGCTGATGCCCCAGGTCAAGGCCGCCACCAGCAGGCCATGGGCCAGCAAGGCCAGCAGCAGCGGGCCCATCCAGCGGGTTTCGCGTGGAGGGGTCAGGGTGCTGGCGGAAAGGGCGGCGGACATGGGCTGGCGGTTGCGGGTGTTCTGGGGCTTGGGCGGTTGGCCAGGCAAACCCTCAGGGGGTGGTCTGCACCGACAGGCCCACGCGCTGTACGCCGGCGCGCTGCAGGGTGTCCATGACCTTGACCACGGTTTCGTATTTCACCGATTTGTCGGCGGCAATGACCACCGGCACCTCAAAGGCGCTGGGCCCAATGCTTTGCTGCAGGTCCCCCACGCGGCTGGCCAGATCACGCAAGGTGGCGGGTGTGCTGGCTTTGCCTTCTTTGATCTGCAGCTTCTCGTCCTTGTCGATCAGTACCTGGATGACCCGATCTGGGACTTTGGCCGCACTGCCCACGCTGGGCAGGTTGATGACACTGGGCGAAATGAGCGGGGCCGTCACCATGAAGATGATGAGCAGCACCAGCATCACGTCGATGAAGGGCACCATGTTGATGTCGGCCATGGGTTTGCGACCACGGCCACGGCCTTTGGGGGTGACGGAGGGCATGTGCGGGTCCGGGCGGTTCAGTGGCCAGAGGGGCTGGGGGTGTTGGCCCCCAGGCTGCGCTGCAGGATGTTGGAGAACTCTTCCATGAAGGTTTCCAGCCCGTTGGCGATGCGGTCGATGTCGTGCGAATAGCGGTTGTAGGCCACCACCGCCGGGATGGCCGCAAACAGGCCAATGGCGGTGGCCACCAGCGCCTCGGCAATGCCGGGGGCCACGGTGGCCAGGGTCACGGTTTGCATGCTGGCCAAGCCGGTGAAGGCGTGCATGATGCCCCACACCGTGCCAAACAGGCCCACGTAAGGCGACACCGAGCCCACGGTGGCCAGGTAGGCCAGGTTGGACTCCACCACATCGAGCTCGCGCTGGAAGCTGGCGCGCATGGCGCGGCGCGCACCGTCCAGCAGGGCGCCAGGATCGGTGATGCGGCGCTCGCGCAGCTTTTGGTACTCGCGCATGCCGTTGGCAAAGATGCGCTCCATGGGGCCGCCGCTGCGGGCGTTCTGGTTGGCGGTGGCGTACAGGTCGTTCAGGCTGGTGCCTGACCAGAAATTGCGCTCGAACTCCTCGTTCAGCCTGGCCACGCGCTTCAGGGCAAAGGCCTTGCGGAAGATGGCCGCCCAGCTGGTGATGGAGCCCAGCACCAGCAAGGCCACCACGGCCTGGACCACCCAGCTGGCGTGCAGCAGCAGTTGAACGATGGAAAGGTTGTTGCTCATGGGTGTGCGGGTGTGACAGTGGTTGAATCGGGGGTGGGAAAAGGCGCTGGGGTTCAGCCGGGGGTGTGCGGTGGTACACCCAGGGCCTGCGCCACCTGGGCAGGCATGCGCTTGGGTCGGTGGGTGGCGGCATCCACCCAGCCCAGGCGGATGGTGGCTTCGCACAGCAGGGTGGGAGTGGCCGGGGGGGTGCCAAGTTCCACCGCGGGCGGGGTCAGCCAGGCTTGCTGATGCAGTGCCAGGCTGGCGGCACCTTGTTGTGTGGTTTGTGCGGTGACGCGCAGAAGATCGTCGAGCCGGGCGGAGCGGTGGTACTTCAGCTGGGCGTCTGTCACCACAAACATGCCACCCACTTGCTCGCGCAGGGCCTGCTGGCCCAGACCAAGCTGGCGCAGCCACTCGGTGCGGGCGCGCTCAAAAAACTTCAGGTAATTGGCGTAGAACACGATGCCGCCCGCGTCGGTGTCTTCCCAGTACACGCGAACAGGCCAATCAAAATCAGTAGCTGTAAGTGCTTTATTTGTAAGCGATAGAGCCATATTTTATTTAAAATTTACAGCCGAAGCGACCGGTGATCGGGTCACAGCGCTTTCTCCAGCCGGTGAATGGCTTCCTGCAGTTGCGCCAAGCTGTTGGCGGTGGAGAAGCGGATGTAGCGCTGCGGGTCGGTGCTGCCAAAGTCGCGGCCCGGCGTGGCGGCAATGTGGGCGCGCCGCATCAGCTCAAACGCGAAGTCCCAGCTGCCGTGCGCGGGTGCATGTGCGTCAATGCCCCAGGCTTGGCAGGCGGCGCTGCAATCGGCCCAGGCGTAAAAAGCGCCATCGGGCACCACGGGCACGGTCAGCCCCAGGCGGTTGAGTTCAGGAATGAAGTAGTCGCGCCGCGCTTTGAACTCGGCCCGGCGGCACTCGTACTCGGCCAGGCTCTCAGGCTCAAAGCAGGCCAGCGCGGCGTACTGGCTGATGGTGCTGGGGCAGATGAACAGGTTCTGGGCCAGGCGCTCGATGGCAGGCACCAGCGTGGGCGGCACCACCAGCCAGCCCAGTCGCCAGCCCGTCATGTTGAAATACTTGGAAAAGCTGTTGATGCTGATGATGTCGTCGCCCAGCGGTTCGCCGTGGTCACCCTTCAAGCCCAGGGCCGACTGGCCGAAGGTGTCGTCGTGGCTCAGGCCCAGGTATATCTCGTCGAGCAGGGTGATGCCGCCCCGGTCGCTCACCACCTGGGCCATGCGGCGCATTTCGTCGGGGTGTATGGAGGTGCCCGTGGGGTTGGACGGTGAGGCCAGCAGCACGCCGCGTGTGCGTTCGCCCCAGGCCGCGCTGACCTGCTCGGCACTGAGCTGAAAACGCTGCTCGGCGGTGGTGGGCAACAACACCGCCTGGCCTTCCGCCGCACTCACAAAGTGGCGGTTGCAGGGGTAGCTGGGGTCGGGCATGAGCACTTCATCGCCCGCGTCGATCAGCGCCAGGCAGGCCAGCTGCAAGGCTGCCGACGCCCCTGCGGTGAGCACAATGCGCTGCGGATCAATGGCCAAGCCAAAGCGCTGGGTGTACCAGCCGCTGATGCGTTCGCGCAGTTCGGGCAGGCCGGTGGCCTGGGTGTACTGGGTGCGACCATCGCGGATGGCGCGCTCGGCCGCGGCCTGCACCAGTGGTGGCGCGGTGAAGTCGGGTTCGCCGATGTTCAGGAAGATCATGGGCGAGCCAGAGCCCGACACCTCCGCCGCCAACCGGCTGGCGGCTTTGGCCACCTCCATCACATAGAAGGGGTCAATGCGCTGAGCGCGGGTGGATAACTTCATGGGTGGCGGGCGTGGCGAGAAGGGCCTGTGGGTGAAGGCCGTTGGGCAGGGGGTGGTGCGCGTCAGTGGCGGGCGGCGTGGGCGGCGGCTTCGGCCGCGCGCAGGGTCTGTCCCAGTTTGTGCAGCACACCGTTGACGTACTTGTGTCCGTCTGTGCCGCCAAAGGCCTTGGCCAGTTCAATGCATTCGTTGATGACCACGCGCAAGGGCACGTCCAGGCAGTGCTGCAGTTCGTAGGCGCCGATCCAGAGCACCGCGTGTTCGATGGGTGATACCTCAGCCAAAGGCCGGTCCAGCATGGGCAGCAGCGCGGCATCCAGCTGCGCGCTGTCGGCAATGCAACCGTGCAGCACGGCGTCGTAGTGGGCGCTGTCGGCCTTGTGGAAGCCACTGAGGTCGCGGGTGAAGAGGTCGATGTCGGCGGCCTCGTTACCGCTGACCAGGTGCTGGTAGAGCGCCTGCAGGGCGAATTCCCGGGCGCGGGTGCGGCCCGATTTTTCGGCGGCTTTTTTGGGTCGTCCGGTCGGGGCGGGGGGGCGAGATTCGGTCATGGTGTGCGGGGGTTCAGCCCAGTTCTTCCAGCAGGTTGGCCATTTCGACCGCCACCCGTGCCGCGTCCACGCCTTTTTCGGTCTGGCGAGCCAGGGCCTGGGGCAGGTCTTCGGTGGTGATGATGGCGTTGGCAATGGGCAGTTGGTAGTCCAGGGACACGCGGCTCACGCCGGCGCCGGACTCGTTGGCCACCAGTTCAAAGTGGTAGGTTTCGCCACGGATGATGCAGCCCAGGGCGATGAGTGCATCGTAGCGGTCGGTTTCTGCCATGGCCTGCAGGGCCACGGGCACCTCCAGCGCGCCCGGGACCTTCACCAGGGTGATGTTGCCCTCAGGCACACCCAGTGCCGCCAGTTCGCCCAGTGCGGCACTGGCCAGGGTGTTGGTGATGGATTCGTTGAAACGGGCTTGGACAATGCCAATGTGCAGGTCCTTGCCGTCCAGGCGGTCTGCCTTGCCTTTTTCTGCGCCAAACATGGGTTATTCCTTGGGGGTAAAGCCAGCAATTTCGAGCCCGTAACCGGTCATGCTGGGCATGCGGCGGGGTTGGCCCATCAGTTCCATTTTCTGCACGCCACACACGCGCAGAATTTGAGCGCCGACGCCATAGGTGCGCAGGTCCATGCGACCTCGCTCGGGCGCCTGGGCAGAGCGTGCCGTGCCCTGGAACTGGTTCAGCAGCTGCTCAGCCGATTCCCCGCAGTTGAGCAGCACCGCCACGCCACAGCCCTGGGATTCGAGGTGGCGCAGGCTGGCTTCCAGGCTCCAGGAATGCATGGAGCGGTTCACCTCCAGCGCGTCGAGCACGGACAGGGGCTCGTGCACGCGCACGGGCACCACGGTGTCGGGCGTCCAGCTGCCTTTGACGAGTGCCAGGTGCAGCGCACCGCTGGGCTGGTCGCGGAAGGCCATGGCCGTGAATTCACCAAATGCAGTGAGCATGGGGCGTTCACCCAGCTTTGCCACCAGCGATTCGGTCCGGGTGCGGTGTTCGATCAGGTCGGCAATGGTGCCGATTTTCAGGCCATGCTCGGCCGCAAACAGCTGCAGGTCGGGCAGCCGCGCCATGGTGCCGTCGTCTTTCATGATTTCGCAGATCACGGCGGCGGGTGAGCAACCGGCCATGGCGGCGAGGTCACAGCCCGCCTCTGTGTGCCCGGCACGCATGAGCACGCCACCCTCTACCGCTTGCAGCGGGAAGATGTGGCCAGGCTGCACCAGGTCGGCCGCCGTGGCGCCGGGGGCCACGGCGGCAGCCACCGTGCGGGCACGGTCGGCGGCAGAAATGCCGGTGGTGACACCTTCAGCGGCTTCGATGGAGACGGTGAAGGCCGTGCCCATTTTGGTGCCGTTGCGGGGCACCATGGGTGGCAGTTGCAGGCGCTCGCAGCGCTCGCGGGTCAGGGTCAGGCAAATCAGGCCGCGTCCGTGGCGGGCCATGAAGTTGATGGTTTCGGCCGACACGTGGTCGGCGGCCAGCACCAGATCGCCTTCGTTTTCGCGGTCTTCTTCGTCCACCAGGATGACCATGCGGCCTGCCCGCATGTCGGCCACGATGTCTTCCACCGGGGAAATGGCCACGGGCCGCAAGGCCTGGGTGGGTGAGGGGGTGGCGTGGTTCATGCCGATGCTTTCAATGGTGGTAACGGGGTGTCAGTGCGACGGGGGAGCCGAGATGGCCCCTGTCTGGAACATGCGCTCGACGTATCGGGCCACGGTGTCCACTTCCAGGTTGACGGTGGCACCAGGGGTCAGATCGCCCAGCGAGGTGTGTTTCACGGTGTGGGGAATGAGGTTGATGCTGATGTCGCACCCCGCAGGCAGGTCTTGCACCTGGTTGATGGTCAGGCTCACCCCGTTGATGGCGATGGAACCCTTGTAAGCCAGGAACCGGCCCAGTTCGACGGGGGCCAGTACACGCAGGGTCCAGCTTTCACCGACTTGCTCGAACTGGCTCACCGTGCCCACGCCGTCCACATGGCCCGACACAATGTGCCCGCCCAGCCTGTCCAGGGCGCGCAGGGCCTTTTCCAGGTTGATGCGCCGTCCGCCAGCGTCGAGTCCGCAGGTGCGCGCCAAAGATTCCGCAGAAATGTCCACAGTGAACCGGTGCTCGGCCGCGTCCAGACTGGTGACGGTCATGCATGCGCCGTTGAGCGCAATGCTGTCACCCAGTCCCACGTCGGACAGGTAGCCTTCAGGGGCGGTGATGGTCAGGCGCTTGCCATGCTGGGTGCTGGGGCCCAGGTCGCGCAGGGCGGCGATGCGCCCCACGCCGGTGATGATTCCGGTAAACATCCTGCTATTTTCGCAGGGTTTGTAAAACCGCCTTCTGATCCGCCCCACCCAGAGGGTGGTTGGCCTGTGGTGGTCCTGTCAGAACAGGTCAGCGGGACCAACATTCGTCCACCGTCAGCACAGCGCCGGTGCGGCCTCGTACCCCGCCTTGGTTGAGCGTCAGGTTGCCGCACCGGTTGTCCGGGATGGTGGGTGTCGCTGTCAATG
Source organism: uncultured Hydrogenophaga sp. (assembly GCA_964396895.1). GTDB lineage: Bacteria > Pseudomonadota > Gammaproteobacteria > Burkholderiales > Burkholderiaceae_C > UBA2334. The sequence goes on from CAYNGJ010000001.1 coordinate 178,226, forward strand.
TAAAGGTGGTTGCGGTGATGGCCGATGCCAGGTTGTAGTGCCTGGCTTCGCTGACGGCCAGACCGGCTGCTGCGAACTGGGCGGCAGTCAACACAGGGTATTGGCCCTGCACACTGGCTGCACGCTCCAACCACTGGGCTGCCCGCAGCAAGGCTGCCCGACCGTCGGCGCGGCGTGAGCGCTCGGTGTACTGTTCGTAGCTGGGCAATGCAATGGCGGTCAACAGGCCGATGACGGCCACGGTGATCATCAGTTCAATCAAGGTGAATCCGCGCTGTTGCGGTGGTTTGCACTGGTGAATCATGTGGGTTGGCGTGTTGGGTACAGGGTGCGTGCGGCGATGGGTCATGGCGGTGGGCGGTGTTTCACTGCAACTGGCGCCAGTTCACCCTGGCTGGGTCATCCAATACCGCTGCATTTTTGTCCGGCTCCGTCCCCGCCCCACCCCCTGGACGCGAACTGACCAGGCGGAAGCCGGTTTCAAACGGTGAGCTCGATTTGATCGGGATGAACAGCATGGGGTCTTTGCCGGTGGACACGCGACTGGCGTTGGTGACATCACCGTTGGAATATACGCCGTCGCCGTTGGTGTCAAAGAAGGGGCGCTTGGCATACGGCTTGCCCGTGACCGCATCCAAAACCGTGATGTAGTTGGCGGCTGGCGTTGCGCTGGGTTCGCAGGACTCGTCGCTGCTCTGGGTTTGAGAGCCCAGGGTGGGGCGGATGCTGGGAATTGCAATCAGCCGCTTGTCCAGCACCTTTGGGTTGGCGATGACCCGTTCACCCGGATCCGGTAAATTGAAGAACCAGCCGCGCTTGGCATTCGCGCTGGTGTAATCCACGTCGGAATTGGTCGAAGTGGTCATGAACCGTCCTTTGGAGGTGGTGGTTTCGGCGGTTTGGGTGCGCTGAAGCAGAGAAACCCGACCGCCAGAAGTACTGTCGGGAACGCGCGTGCCGTCAGCGCTGAACGTCACACCTGTGGCGCTGAGATTGATGGTGGTGTTGTCCCACACCGAGTAGATGGTTTGTACCGCCGTGCTGGCTGCATCTGTGGCCGTGATGTCCTGGCCAGTTCCAAACACCACGCTGAGTCCGCGCACAGGGTGGAAGGACCAGGTCGGCGCGGTGGTGATGGGCTGGCGCTCGCCGCTGGCGCCTGGCGCATTGGCAGCTGGGTAACCCCGGGCCACAAACAGGGGGTTGCCGTTGAAGGCCACGCTCCAGTTGGAGGGGGTCGCACTGGTGAGGTCAAATTTCCAAAGGTTGCCCTGCATGTCACCGGCATAAGCCACGTCGGCCTTGTCATCGCCGTTCAAGTCCACCACCAGCGGGTTGGACAGGCCGTTGCCACCTCCCACCGTGGCGTCGGCGGTGAGTTTGACCAGTTCTTTGCTGCCATCCAGGTACTGGATCAGCAAGACCGCCGTTTCGTTGGTGCTGTTGATGCCATTGCCCATCAGCAGTGCCCAGCGGTTGTTGTTCAACTTGGTGATCTGCAACACCCGCGCCGGGTTGGAGCTGTCTTGTGTGGGCGGGCTGTACATGTGCCCAATGTCACTCCAGGTGGCAGCCATGGGCAGCCCGACCACCGTGGAGGGTGTAAATGTCGCTGTTTTGTCGGTGATGACCAAATCGGCAATCGCCGCGGCATTGGCCGTGGCGAATGCGGAAGGGTTGGTCACGTCGAGCGCAAAGAAACCTTTGCCTCCACCGGCCAGCGTGCCCACCAGTGCGGTGCGCCACGCGGGCGACCCGAGGGTGCTGCTGCTGTTGAAGTCGCTGCTGAACGGTTTGCCATCCACGTAATACCGATGCACATACGAAGGCGAGGTCAATGTGGACAGGTTGGGGTAAACGCCCCGCGGCACGTAGGCCATTTTTTCCGCGCCGTCCTGCAAGGTGGTGACCCCCGCCACCTTGGTCGCCTGGACGGCGAAGCCGTGCAGCATGCCGTCGTTGGCGCCCACATAGACCATGGGCAATCGTGCATCGTTGGCACGCCTGAAGTCCATGTAGCTGTCGGTCAGGTAGCCCATGTTGGGTTTGCCAACAGACCAAGGTGCAGAGTTCACGATGTCGCCCAAACGGCTGGAGCGCGTGCGCATGGTGCCACCATAGGATTCCTCCAAGCTGCGCTCCCCTCGAAGGTAATTTACCCTGTTCTGACCCACGGTCACGGAGTCCGCATTGGCTGCCCGCAGGTCGGTCTGCTGCGCGGGGGTGAGCGCAGCCCAGGTAAATGTCGTGCCCTGAGCCAACGAGGTACCCAGCAAGTCAGCTTGGGTAAATATCTTGCGGCTGGCTGGTGTCACGACATCCAGTTGGGCGGCAGCGTTCCACACCACGGTGGAGTCAATGGCACCCGCCGATGTCAGCCCATAGCCGGTCAGGTCGCCACCCCAGCGAACAGCGCTGTACCCGGCCACAAACGCCAGTGTGTCGGCGCGGGCTGTTTGCGTGCTGGCAGACACCGCCACGATGGGCGATGTGGTGTCCAGCAAAATTTGGTTCAGAATTTCAGAGAACGCATTCTGCAAGTCGGTGGTGTTGGCTGCGGACACGTAGCGTCCCCGGCCGTTGATGGCCATGTGCCACAGTTCTTTGCGCCGGGCGTCTGTGCTGCTGATGGCGTCGCCCCAATTTACCGTGCCGGTGATGAGGTTGTTGTAGTCGCCGCCGGACCAGGTGGTGCCGGTGGTGCCGCCCCACCAGGGGCGGTTGCTGTTGCCGCTGGTAGACAGTGCCGCACCGCCACCGAACCCAATGGTGTAAGTGGTCAGGCTTTGCCACGTGGCCGGGTTGTTGCGAGGGTTCCAATATTCCTGAACCATATAAGGATTGCCGGAGGAACCATGGTCCACCGAACCCGTGACACGGATGATGGGCCGCACCTCGTTGGCAATGTTGGGCTGCAGATCGGTGGCCCAGTAATCGAATGCGAAGTCGGACACCGTAGAGGCACCCACGGTCTGACCTCCCCACCAGTTGGTGGTCACGGCGGCGCCATAGGGATCGCGGTAAACCCGGGTCTGGGTGTTGGCAGCCGAGGTGTCGTACGCTGTGCCATCTGGCAGTGTGCGGTTGGTGCCGTCGGCATTGCCCGCCGTGGTGGGATCGTTGCCATAGCTGAATTCGGAGTTCCATTCGCCATCGGTCATGAAAATGTGAAATGACTTCCGGCATGACAGCAAGGGCGTTTCGGTGGTGCCGGGGACTTTTGCGTAGGGGTTCCAAATGCCGGTGGTTTTCATGAATTCACCCGCGTTTTTGACCATCATGTGCGAGGGTGTATTGCTGTATGGTGTCAGGCTGTTGACCCAGCTGTTGAACCCCGCTCGGTGCGTGCCGCTGAAAGGTCTTACCCTGTTTTCCGGGCAACTACCGCCGTAACTGTTGCTCCGGCCTGAGCCAAAGCCACGGCAGCGCCACATGGCCTGAAAACCCAGGCGGATGCTGTCGTCTACCACTGCGGAGGCCCCGAATGCATTGTTCAAGGCCGCTTTGAGCCCGGCCATGGTGGGGGAGTCGGACCATGACATGCTGCCCGAATCATCGACAGACAAGATGATGTTGGGTGCTGGCTCACGGCCACCGTTGCCTTGTGGCACCTGGGCCAAGGTCAGCGGCGCTGCCAACGCCGATGAAGCGACCAATCCACTGAGTACCGCCACAGCCAACGCGATGGAGTTGGGCCTGAGGATGTTGGTGAGGTCATGGGCAACCCTGGTCTTGCGGGCATTGGGCAGATGGGCACTGCGCACTTGGGGTGTGGCGGTCATCAGAGTTCTCCGGGAAGCGTGTGGGTGGTATCCGCCAGGCCTTCAGGCCGGGCAGCGTCGTGATTCACCTTGCGGCTTTGGCACGAAAACTTCTTGCACCACGGCTGGCACGCCTTGTCGGCCCAAGGCCACTGCCGTGATGCGGAAAAAGTACTTTCCCGCCCCCATGGTGGGGGCGCAGTCTTGTGCCCAACCGGCCGAAATGCCGCTGTAGGGCAATATCTCTATCCAGTACCAGGCCCTGCGGGGATTGTTGGCGCTGACGATGGGGTTGGCATTGGCGACGTTGGCCGTTGCGCCAGTCCATTGGCCGTAAAAAGCCCCCCGGTTGCCCGAGGTGAATGTGGTCAGTTGGGCCGCATCGTTCCAAAAGCTGGTGGCCGGGTCACCGGATGCTGCGTTCCCCAGGTTGGTGCAAACACCGTTGGCGCAGGTGGTGGCACCGGCTGACAAAGCCGCGTCCATCAGGTTCAGAATGAGTTCGTTGTCCATCTTGGACAGCGACAGGTTGTCGGGGCGCAGGTTGGCCGCTGTGTCCTGGATGTCAAGCTCTGCGTCTCGCATCAGGATTTGAGCGGCTTCGAACGCGCGTTGGTAATCCGAATCGTTGCCCGCCAGAAATTCATTCATGTAGGTGAGGCGGCTGCCACCAATGACCAGCAGAGATGACAGCAGCATCATGACCAGCACGATGATCAGCGAAATGCCCTGTTGCCGGTGGCGGATGTGGAGGGTGTTCATGGTGGATGACTCAAAGGTTGTTGGACCTGTTGCGCAGTTGGACGGTTTGCCGCAGCACCATGCGCATGGGGCCGTTGTTGGCCGTGACCACATTGCTGCAGTTGGTGAAGTTGCCGGTGCTGAGCGCGCCGTAATTCACGTCGCCTCGGATCTGGATGCAGATGTTGGCGGCCACCACGTCGTTCCAGTTGCCCACCGCATTGGCGGCCACCCATTGGCGCGTGGCACCGCCGCCTGTTTCGACCAGATAGGTGACTTGCAGGTCTTCCACGTTCTGGGCCACGGGTTGGGCGGGTGTGCCAGCGAGTCCTAGGCAGTTAAGGTTGCCGCCGTTCAAGAAAAACCGATTGGGGATGGCTGCGCCCACGGCCAGCGCTGCCCCGTTTCCCAGGCAATCCCGGGTGACATTGGCACCTCGGTGCAAAAAAGTGGCTGTGACTTCGTCAGGGGATACGCCAGCACCATTCACGCCGCCGATGATGGCGGGTGCAGCCGACGCTGGATCACCCAGACTGAATCGTTGCTCCGACAGCGCTGCAGTCGCGTCAAGAGGCGTCAATTCGATGGTGCCCGCATGCCGGATGAAATAGGCCATCTGCCGCAGCACGTTGTTGCCTTGGCTGGTCAGCGCGGATGTATCGGCAATGGTGGTGCTGGACGTGCGGTTGAGCACGATGGTGCTCATGGCAGCCAACACGACCAGCATGCCAATGGTGATGCCCACCATCAACTCGATCAGCGACGCACCAGCTTGGTGACGGTGGTGGGGGGAATGGATCAGTGACATGGCGAAGACCAGACAGGACTATCAGGGTTTGGCATAAGCCAGCAGGCAGATGGAGCCGGCCGGGCAGGCGGGGCCGTTGGCCACATCCACGTTCAGCCAGCCCGCGCGGACGGCATCGGCACCGGCGAGCGACGAGGTATCGGTTTGCCGAAGTTGCCATGAAATCATGACGCCCAACTGCTCGGCATCGGATGGCGACACAAATGTGGTTGCACCGCCGCCGGGCAGGGTGTTGCGCACATTCCGCTGCCATGCCCACAGGTCGTAGGCCGACTGCTGTGCGGGCGTGCAGGCATTGGCATCGCACATTTGGTTGGCGGCGGGAGCCGCGATGTTCGCCCAGGAAGAGTTGACGGAGTAAGTGGCCAGCCCGCCCACGCCGCTGGGGTTGGCCTTGATGCGTTCGAACAGGTCATCCGCCAAGCGTGCGGCCAGAACGCGCTGGGTGGCATTCTGGTTGTCTGCCATGGACTTGAGCTGAACCCCGAGCATGCCCAGCACGCCCAAGGCCAGCACCAGCAGCGACACCAGGGATTCGATCAGGCTGATGCCATGTTGGCGAGGAAGTGGTGAGGGCATGGGTGACATGGCGGTGCAAAGGGTCGTTAAAGGGGGTGTCAGGGACAGACAAGGCCATCGACCACGCGAATGCGACCGCCAGACGTGACGCAGACGGTGCGGTCTGCAGCTGCCACGCCCGTTTTGGTGACGCGAAAATCCAATGCATTGATGCCGTTGGCCTGTCCCCAGCGGTTGAACACCAGAGAGGCTCCATTGCCCGCGGACATGTTCACGAGATTGATGTTGGCGGGAACATCCATCGTGCGCAGGGTGGGCTCATTGGCATCTTGCACAGTGTCTGCATCCAGATCGGCATACATCAGCAGCCCACACGACCAGCGTTGGTTGGTGCCGCAGTTGTTGTTGCTGGCACCTGCAGGCACTTTGGTCAGCACCACCCGTCCGCTGCGGCGAATGGCCTCCATCTTGGCGTAGGCAATCATGGCGGCCATGTTGTCTGCGGTGGAGCGGGTCTGGAAGCTGGCAATCAAGTCCCTCATGCTGGGCACCGCCACGGCAGCCAGAATGGCCATGATGGCGATGACCACGATGGCCTCAACCAAGGTGAACCCTTGTTGCGCGGCGTGGACATGGACGGAGGTGCGGGTGCTGGACATGGCCCCATTGTGGGGAGAAGGTCCGCAGAGCGGGTGGTCGGCTGGAGGAGCGGCGGCTTGGCGCTGACGAACGGCAGGCTTGGTCCATGCCCTGGCATCAGATGGTCGCTAAACCGCCCGGTCACTCACCTCGTCCACCAGGGTTTTGAACTCGTCCACGTCGGCGAAACTGCGGTAGACGCTGGCAAAGCGCACGTAGGCCACCTTGTCCAGCTTTTGCAACTCACGCATGACCATTTCGCCCAGTTGGCTGGAGGGCACTTCGCGTGCGCCCAGGTTGAGCAGCTTTTCTTCGATGCGCTCAATGGCGGCATCCACCTGCTCGGTGCTGACGGGGCGTTTGCGCAGGGCCAGGGCGAAGGAGGCGCGCAGCTTGTCGCTGGCATAGTCGATGCGCCGGCCATCCTTTTTGACCACCGTCGGAAAACTGACCTCTGGCCGCTCGTAGGTGGTGAACCGTTTGCTGCACTGCTGACACTGGCGGCGCCGGCGGATGAACGCCGCATCTTCGGCCAGGCGGGTTTCCGCCACCTGGGTTTCGGTGTGGCCGCAGAAAGGGCATTTCACGCGGCCACCTCATGCATTGCGCACTCGGCGCACTTGGGCAAGCAATGGGACAATATTTTTAATAAAAACATGCCGTATCGCCTGCTGTGTATAAAGTGTTAGCTATACACGGGGAAGCGGCTGGTGAGTGCGTTCACCTTGGCGCGCACCGCGTCGATGTTGGCGGCATCACGGGGGTTGTCCAGCACGTCGGCCACCAGGTTGGCCGTGATGCGGGCCTCTGCCTCCTTGAAGCCGCGCGTGGTCATGGCGGGGGTGCCAATGCGCACGCCGCTGGTCACCATGGGCTTTTCAGGGTCGTTGGGGATGGCGTTTTTGTTGATGGTCATGTGGGCACTGCCCAGCACGGCCTCGGCCTCTTTGCCCGTGATGCCTTTGGCGCGCAAGTCCACCAGCATGACGTGGCTCTCGGTGCGGCCAGACACGATGCGCAGGCCACGCTCGGTCAGCGTTTCGGCCACCACGCGGGCGTTGGTCAGCACCTGCTGCTGGTAGGCCTTGAAATCGGGGGCGAGCGCCTCCTTAAATGCCACGGCCTTGGCCGCGATGACGTGCATCAGCGGGCCACCTTGCAGGCCGGGGAAGATGGCGCTGTTGATGGCCTTTTCGTGCTGAGCCTTCATCAGGATGATGCCGCCACGCGGACCGCGCAGGCTCTTGTGCGTGGTGCTGGTGACCACATCGGCAAACGGCACGGGGTTGGGGTACACGCCAGCGGCAATCAGGCCTGCATAGTGCGCCATGTCCACCATGAAGATGGCGCCCACGTCTTTGGCCACTTGGGCAAAGCGTTCGAAGTCGATGCGCAGGCTGTAAGCCGAGGCGCCGGCAATGATGAGCTTGGGCTTGGTTTCGTGCGCTTTGCGCTCCATCGCGTCGTAGTCGATGGCTTCATTCGCGTCAAGGCCGTAGCTCACCACGTTGAACCACTTGCCACTCATGTTCAGCGGCATGCCGTGGGTCAGGTGGCCACCTTCGGCCAGGCTCATGCCCATGATGGTGTCGCCAGGCTTCAAAAAAGCCAGAAACACAGCTTCGTTGGCGGAAGCGCCGCAGTGGGGCTGCACGTTGGCGGCATCGGCACCGAACAGTTGCTTCACGCGGTCAATGGCCAGTTGTTCTGCCACATCCACAAACTCGCAGCCACCGTAATAGCGCTTGCCGGGGTAGCCTTCGGCGTATTTGTTGGTGAGCTGGGTGCCTTGCGCGGCCATCACGGCGGGTGAGGCGTAGTTCTCGCTGGCGATCAGCTCAATGTGGTGCTCTTGGCGGGCGTTCTCAGCCTGAATGGCGGCAAACAGCTCGGGGTCGGTTTGTTCGATGAGGATGTTGCGTGAATACATGGTGGCAGTTTTTCAATGACGAGGGACCTTGGGCGCAGGTGGTGGCGACAAGGACTGCCCAGGCGAACGGCTGAACATTCAGCGCTGCCCCATGCGAGGGACGGGTGAATGGCGCGCTTCCCAGTGGTCATCCACGTCCACCTGCAGGCTGTGCATCAAGCCGCAGGCGTATCGCCAGTCGCGCGCGGTGAAAGTGTAACGGAAGCCAGCCGCAGGGCCGCGATCACGGGTGACCGCAGCGGAGGTCCGCCCCTGGCGTTCAGGGGTCAGGCGCCGCGTGCCGCGTCGGTTGAGTGCTGGGCCGACTCTGCATCGGGTGGGGCGAGCTGGGCAGGCATGAGGGTGGGGGGCTGAATTTTCCGGGGCTCGGTGCGGATGATGGGGTTGACCGCTGGCCGCTTGCCCAGTGCCACGTCGCGCAGGCGGATGTGCTCGCCCATCACCTTGTTGACGTAGTCGCTGCCATCCACCGTGACCGCGCCCACGTACAGGCTCAGGCCGCCCTCGATGCTGCCTGCGCGTTGTATGCAGTCGCGCAGCACCTGCACGCCCACGCGCAGGTTGGTCACCGGGTCAAAGGCCGCCAGCTTGCCGCCAAAGTCTTCGTACTTGTCGGTGTGGACGCGGGTGAGCACCTGCATCAACCCCTGGGCGCCAAAATGGCTTTGGGCGAAGGGGTTGAAGCGCGATTCGATGGCCATGACCGCCAGAATCAGGGTGGGATCGAGTTTGATTTTTTCGCCCAGCTGGAAGGCTTCGGCCACCAGCACGCTCAAGGGTTCGGGGGCCACGCGGTATTTGCGCGACAGCCACAAGGCCACATTGGCCTGGTCCTTGGGGAGGTCGGAGGGGTGGGCGGCCGTGGCGCGGTCAGCGGCCAGCAGATCGGGCGTGAACGCATTGGCGTCGTTGCGGGTTTCCTGGCGTTGCAACAGATAGGACAGGACGCGCTCTTCGGCCACATGGCGAATGTCGTCTCGCGTGACCAGCACCAGGGCCAGCGCGGCCATGGCCAGACCCACCAGCGCAATGCTGTTGTGGGTCAGGGCCATGATGCCGCGCACGGCGAGTTGGGTCCATCGTTGCAGCGGGAAGGCTGTGGGTGAGCCTGAAGGGGGGTTGGCAATCATGTCTGTCCTTTCGACGGGGTGAAACCGGTGAGTCCACCAGCCGCATCGTGGGCGGCTGGCAACCGGTAAGTCACCAGGGCAAGGGCGCAATGTGAGCGCAGAAGGTGGTCCAACGGGGATCAGGGTTAACCCGTGGCCACAAGTTTGGCGGATTCTAGGGAGCAATTAATGCCTGGTCAATACTATTAACTTGAGTTTTTATACTAAAAATAGTATGTAAAAACACCAAAAGTGCAGTCGCCTATTCGCTGACAACAGACCGCGTGCAGCGACAATAGAGGGTCCTGTGTCCGCCCAATCCCGTCGGGGTGAGCGGCGCACTGGTTGTTCAGAGGGGCAGCTGTGGTTGCCCCTCTCTGTTTACATTGACTGTCGAGTTCTGTTGTGAAATCTGAAAGCTCTTCTCCCGCTCCCTCCAAGTCCAGCGACGTGGCCGCCCTGGACCAACTGACGGGCGGGGCCTTCACCGCGCCCACCACGGGGGAGCGCACGGCGCGTGTCCGTGACTGGCTGGCCACGTCGCCTTCGGCCGATGCCATGGCTGACGTGTTCCGTGAACTGTCGCACCGCGACAAAGGCGCCGCCAAGCCCTTGAAGGAAAAGCTGGACGAACTCAAACGTGCCAAGGCCCAGGAGGGTCTGGTCGTGGAATGGGCCCACAAGGCCGAAGCCATGCTGGCACAAGACCGCCTGAACGTGGCCGATGCCATGGGCTGGCAGCGCGATGCCGCCAAGGCCGGCGCCCCCCTGTCCCGCGAACCCCTGGCCGGGTTGAAGGCGGCGCTGGTGGAGCGGGTCAAGGCCATTGAAGACTTGCAGCACCGCATCCAGGTCGAGCGCGAGGCCGCCGTGCTGCTGGCACAGCGCATTGAGGTCATGTCCACCAAGCCCCTGGCCGACTCCCAGGCCGTGAGCCAAGGCCTGGCTACTGACGTGGCCCAGTGGAGCGCACAGGCCCAGGTATTGGCGGGCGATGCGCAGTGGCACAGCATTGACCTGCGCTACGCACCCATGCTGGACAACTCGCGTGCCCAGCTCAACCTCGTGTGGCAAGCCTTTGACGCTGCATTGCAGTTGGCGGTGGCGGCGCTCACCGATCCGTCCGCCCCGCTGCCCGCGGTGCCCGTTTGGGCAGATGAAATCCGCAAGTTGCGCGGTGAGGCCGTGGCCGACAAGGCACAGTCCACTCTGTCACCCGAGGAAGCGGCCGCTGCCAAGGCCTTGGCCGCCGAGAAGGTTGGGGCTGCGGTCAACCACTTGTCGGCCGAGCTCGCCCAAGGCCATGGCAAGACCTTGCCCAAGTTGGCCAGCGAGTTGCGCCATGTCCTGAAGGAGCACGGTCGCTGGGTACCCACCGAGCTGGAAGCCCGGGCACAAGGTCTGTTGGCCCAGGCGGGTGACCTGGAAGGCTGGCAGCGCTGGCGTGCGGACCAGTTGCGCCAGGAGTTGGTGACCAAGGCCGAAGCCCTGGTGGCCGGGCCGGAAGCGCAGCGCCCCGGCGGCCGAAAAATCCAGGAAAGCCTGCGTGCCCTGCGCGAGAGTTGGAAACAAACTGACCAGGGTGGGGTGCCCAACCATGCCCTGTGGAAGCGTTTTGACGAAGCCTGCAACCAGGCCCACAAGGTGGTGGAGCAGTGGTTGGACAAGCTCAAGGCCGAGTCCGCCGCACAGCGTGCACAGCGCCTGGCCCTGATCAAAGAGCTCGAAGACTGGGCGGTGCAACACGCCGCCAACACCGACTGGAAAGTGCACGCCCGTGAACTGCACCGTTATGCCGACACATGGCGCAACAGCGGCCACCTGGGCGAGAAGCAGTTTGCCGAGCTGCAGCCCTTGTGGAAGGCCGCCATGACCAAGGCGCGTGCGCCGTTGGATGCGGCGCAGTCGGTCAACCTGGCCCAGCGCCAGGCCCTGATTGAGCAGGCCGGTGTGCTGGGCGCGGCCGACGTGCTGCGCATGGACGCGGTGCGGGCGCTGCAACACGAGTGGCAGGGCTTGGCGCAAGCTGTGCCGCTGGAGCGCAAGCTGGAGCAAAAGCTGTGGGACGCCTTCCGCAAGCCCATTGACGAAGCTTTCCAGCGCAAAGACGCCGCCCGCGAAAAGCAGACCAGTGCCATGAGTGCCCATGACCAACGCGTGCTGGCCGCCGCCCAGGCCCTGCAAGCGGCCAACGCCAGCCACGATGCACAGAAAATTCAGACGGCCATGGCCGAGCTGGATGCCGCGATGCGTGGCCAGGCCAAGGCCGCCGCCACCGCTGTGGCGTCGCCAGCGGAAAATTCTGAACCCCAACAGGCTCCAACGCAGACAGGTGAAGCGGTTCAAGCGCCTGATTCTGATTCCACACCCGGCGAGTCGGATGCACCGCCTGCGCCCGCACCCGCGGCACCTCCGCCAGCGCGCAAGGTGGTGGCCGTGCGCGGAGACGACCGCCCCGGCATGAAGAAGGCCGAACCCGCTCCTGCGGGTCGCGGACAACGGTCGGGTGATTCGCGCGGCCCCCGCGATGCCCGCACGGGACGCGATGAGCGCGATGCGCGTGCCCCTGGCCGACGCGAGTCGACAGGCCGCGACGGTGATGCCCGTTTCCAGGACCGCGGCCCGCGACTGGGGGATGCCGCCTTCCGTGCCCAGCGCGATGCCTTGGAGCACGCCCAGTTGGCCTTGAAAAAGCTGGCGGCACAGGCCCATGGCCAGTCCTTGACGCAGTTGCTGGAAGCCTGGCGCGTACGCGATGCCAGCTTGGCGCCGTCGGCGGCCGAGTTGGGCTCACGCGTCAACGCCACGGTGCGTCAGACCTGGTTGCAATCGCTGGCCGCGCCGGCCAGTGCAGCACCCGGCGACGCGTTGCTGCGTTTGGAAATGGCCGCTGAAGTGCCCACGCCGGCTGCCCATGTGGACGCGCGCCGGGCGCTGCAGCTGCAGTTGCTGACGCGCCGCCACGACGCACCGCCCGCACAGACTTGGCAGCAAGATGCCGGGCATGTGCTGGCATCCGAGTGGAGCGAGGAAGCCGCTCGCCGCCTGCAACAGGCACTCAAGCCCTTGCTGCGCAGGGTTTAAAAAGCAGAGCATCCAGTGCATGTCAGTCATGCGCTGGATGCCGTTTTCGTTATAAATTTTCGATGCCAATGGGCCGGGGGGCATGGCCCTGTTCGGCCCGCAGCACCTGCAGCCTGGGCGGCGTGGCGCGTGCGTCCCAGTCGCTGAGCACGTGTCGCTGGTGCCGCGCATCCAGCCGGTGCACGGCCGACAAATGGGTGTGGCCATGGATGAGGCGTTGGCAGCCGTTGGCGGTGGTGACCGCCAGCGCCGCCGGTGTGTCCACGTCGGCCCATTCGGTTTGGGCGTGTTTACGCGCCTCGCTGGCCTGCCGCATGCCCAAGGCCAGGGCCAGCCGCTCATCCAGCGGTTTGGCCAGGAAGGCTTGAATCCAGGTGGGTTGCCTGACCTGCTCGCGAAACTGCTGGTAGGCCACGTCCGCGACACACAGGGCATCGCCGTGGCTGAGCAACCAGCGGTGTTCTCCCCAGGCGAACACGGTGGGGTCGGACAGGCCGGTCAGGCCTGCCAGGTTCAAGAAGCGGGGCCCGACCAAAAAGTCCCGGTTGCCCACCATGAAAAACACCGGCATTCGCTGGCTGGTCTGGCGCAGCACTTGGACGCAGTCTTGCCAGAAACGACCTTGGTCGGGGTGGTCCAGCACATCGTCGCCGACCCAGACCTCGAACAGGTCACCCAGGATGAACAAGGCGTCGGCCGATGTGCTGGCCATGTAGCGCTGCCAAGCCGAGAAGGTCTCCGCCTCGCTCGCGTGGAGGTGAACATCGGACAGAAAGTCCACCGTGCGCCAGTGCGCAGGGGCCTGCAACACCGGTGCCATGGTCAGCTCGGTGACCAGCGTTGGGTTCAGAGGGCCACGGCCTTGGTGATGACCACGTCGGCCTTGGGCACGTTCTCGTGGAAGCCGCTGCGGCCAGTGGCCACTTTGCGGATGGCGTCCACCACGTCGGTGCCTGCCACCACTTTGCCAAACACGGCGTAGCCCCAGCCGCTGCCGGTGGGCGCGGTGTGGTTCAGGAAGCCGTTATCGGCCACGTTGATGAAAAACTGGGCGGTGGCAGAGTGGGGGTCGTTGGTGCGGGCCATGGCCACGGTGTACATGGCGTTTTTCAGGCCGTTGTTGGCTTCATTGGCGATGGGGGCATCGCAGTCTTTTTGCTTCATGCCAGGTTCGAAGCCACCGCCCTGGACCATGAAACCATCCATCACGCGGTGAAAAATGGTGTTGTCATAGTGACCCTTGGCCACATAGGCCAGAAAATTTTCGGTGGATTTTGGGGCTTTTTCGGCGTCCAGTTCCAGCGTGATGGTGCCGTGGCCGGCAATGTGCAGTTCGACTTGGGGTTGGCTCATTTCAATTCTCCAGGGTTGCTTTGAGGATGACGACGGGCGTTTTCGGCACATCGGTGGGGAAGGGGCCGCCAGCCCCGGTGGGCACGGCCTTGATTTTTTCAACCACGTCCATGCCTGCAACCACTTTGCCAAACACGGTGTAGCCGAACAATTGGGGTGCGTTGAGCAAGGAGGCACGGGGCGTGTTTTCAAACACACGGCCTTGGTACTCAAACCGCGGCACCGGGTCGCCGGGGGGAATCACCACAGGGTCCAAGAAGGCATTGTCTTTGACGTTGATGAAAAACTGGGCGGTTGCCGATTGCGGGTCGTTGGTGCGCGCCATGGCCACCGTGCCCACCACGTTGCGCAGGCCGCCTTTGGTCAAGGCCTCGCGACCCTCGTGAACCACGGGTGGGCGGGTTTTTTTCTGCACGTACTGCGCGTCAAAACCACCGCCCTGCACCATGAAGTTGGGGATGACGCGGTGAAACAGGGTGCCGTCATAGTGCTTGTCTTTGACGTACTGCACGAAATTTTCCACCGTTTTGGGGGCTTGGGCCGGGTACAGCTCCAGCTCAATGTCGCCCGCGCTGGTGGCGAGTTTGACACGCACGGTCTCGGGTGCGGCGTGGGCGGGCAGGGCCATGCTCATCAGGCTGCCGATGACCAGCAGCCAGGGGCGACGGCGCCAGGCGGTGGTGAATGGGGTGGATGGTTGGGGCATGGGGTGTCTCCGTGCGGGGTGCAGCAGTGGGTGGCGGTTGGCTGTGGGGTGCCGTCGACTCAGTGGTTGCCCACCTGTTCGTGGGTGATGAACCACTGGCTGCCCCGTTTGACCAGCTTCAGGGTTTTTCGGCTGGACACGTTGAGCTGATCGGCCTGGTAGCGCTGCGAGAACCGCACCGTGGCGGTCTGCCCCTTCACGCTGATGGCCATGTTCGACAGGCTGATTTGGATGTTGGTCTTGTACACGATCCGGTCCCGCCGGTCTTGCTCCCACGCCTTGCGACTTTGGCCTTGTGGGGTGTCGAACGACACGTCATAGGCCTTCAGGTAGGCGGCCATGTTCTTCTGGCTCCAGGCCTTGGCCCACTGGTTCACGGCCAACCTGACCGCGTCCTGCTCGGCGTTCAGCGGCGTGGTTTCTTTGGCTGGTTGGCGGTCGGATCGGCTGGTCTGGGGTGGCTCAACGACCTGGCTGGCCACCAGGGCAGGGCGACGCAGTTGGGCAGAAGGGTGGCCCGACAGCACAGTATCTTGCAGCAGCTGCCATTGCCCTGTCTGCTCCAACCAGTACTGGCGGCGGATCACCCCAGTGGGTTGACCGTTGGTGGTTTCTTCGAACGTGGCCACCATGGTGGGATTGGGCAGGCGGGATTGCAGCAGGGAGAGTTGGGTGACGCCCAACTTGGCATCGGGGTGCGCCAGCCAAGTGGTGGTGTTGTCGGCCTGCAGCCCTTGCCCACCGCTCAGGGCGTTGGTGGGACCGTATCGTTGGCGGAACTCGGGGGCCGTCAGGCTGCTGCGCGCCGTTTGCCAGCCTTGCAGGGTGGTTTCAAAAGCGGTGCGATCGGCCTGCAGCACCGATGGGTCCACCCAGTGCAACTGTTCGGCAATCACCACCGGTGTGGTTCTGGGCGAGACTTCCGCCAGCAACATTTCCATGTCGGGGTTGGAGAGCACCACACAACCCTCCGAGGCCAGGGTGGCGCGGACAAATTGATTGGGTGGCGAACCGTGCAGCCAGATGCCGCTGCCGGTGCGTCCGTGGTGCAGGTCGAAGGCGTTGGGGTAGTTGATGGGCAAGGCTCCTGCCCCGTAAAACGCGGGCAGGGATTTGCGGTCTTTGACCGACGTGATGTAGTAGTTGCCCAGCGGGGTCTTGCCGTCACCTTCGCTATTTTTGTTGATGCCGGACTTGCCCACGGAGATGAAAAAATCTCCTATCAATTTGAGTTGTCCGCTGTCGGACGCAGCACCGCCTGTGGCTGTGTTTTCAAACAGATACAAGCGAGAGTGGGAGGCGTCGATGGCGATGGCGTGTTTGGACCAGGCAGACACGGCCAGCAGTTGGTGTGGCACGCTGCCGGCAGGGGGGCGGTTTTGCAAGGCATGCAAACGCTTGCGGGTTTCCGCCCGCAGTGAAGCGAGCTGAGCAGACGCTGCCTGCGCCTGCTCTTGGCTCACGTCCCCCAGTGCGGCAGATGGTTGGAACCGCAGTTTCAGCAAGTCGCCGTGGACCAACTGCGCCAGGTGAAAGTTGGGGTGGTCCTGGGTCAGCTCGCTGGACTTGGTCAAGGCCTGCTGGAATTGGGATTGCTCCAGCAGCGAGAAAATCTCTATCAGTCGGGTTTCTGCATTGCCGGGCTGGAGGCCAGGCAGCCTCAGCAATTCGGCCGCAGTGGCGTTTCCAAGCACGGGCGAAGCCTCCGCTGTGGGCAGTGGCGTGGGTGTGAGGTTTTCGCTGGGCGGCAACGAGCCGAGCGAGCCAGCCGCTTTTGGCGACAGCTGGGAATGTACCCACCGAAGGGTGGGGTGGGTTGGCCACAGCGTGACGGCCAGCCCCGCTGCCAACACCAGTGCAGCCACCAGCGTTATCAATAACTTGCGAGTCAACTTGGGTCAGTCAAAAAAACAGCGCCAAGTGGGCTGGGCAGCCCGACTGGCAAACAAGAGTTGGAGGTTGGACGGAAGTCAGGCGAAAGGTTCAACCCTGGGCGAGGGGTCAACCGCCAGAATTTTCCCGCACGATGAGCCAGCGGCCACTTTCCCTGGCCATTTCCAGGGTCTTGCGGCTGTTGGACACCAGGCTGCCTGCACGGTAGGCCTGACGAAAGTTGGCCGTCGCCCGGTCGTCGTTGACCTTGATCCTGAGGTCGGAAACCGACACGGTGATGCTGCTTTTGTTCACGATGCGGTCGTGGCGTTCCTTTTCCCAGGATTTGCGTGACATGCCACTACCAGGGTTGAACTTGGGGCTGTAGGCGGCCAAATAGGCATCCATGTCTTTGGCGGCCCAGGCTTTCGCCCAAGCCTGGACAGCAGCGGAGATGTCAGGCGACACGTCTGCCGAGGTGGTAACCGCAGGCGCTTTCTCGGCAAGCGCAGGGGTTGCGCTGGTGCGTGAGGGCAGGGGTTGGGCGGGGGTGGTGCTGGTCGGTGCCGCAGCAGCCCCTTTGCTGGCTCGGGTATCGGGTGCAAACAGGTTGCGGATCAGGGCCAATTTGGGTGGGACGCCGGTGTTGGAGCTGTCCAACTGCAGCGCTTTGCTGTAAGACTGGCTGGCCATTTTGGCGTAGACATCGCCCAGGTTTTCATGCGCGGTGGCGTAGCTGGGGTTGGTGCGAATGGCCATTTCCAAGGCCACCCGTGCCTTGTCAAATTGGCTCTGCCCCGCGTACAGCACCGCGAGGTTGTTGTACGGCTCGGGCAGTTCGGGATAGTCCTCGGTCAACTTGGTGAAGGTGCCGATGGCCTCGTTGACTTTGCCGGTTTCCGCCAAGATAACCCCCTTGATGAATCGCATCTGGGGGTCTCTCGGCTTGCCGATCAGGTACTGGTCGGCCTTGTTCAGCGCTTCGGCGGTTTGCCCGGCCTTGATCAGGCGGTTGACTTCCGTGTAGTCGTCCGCATGGGCCAGCGGGGCGCACAAAGCACTGATGACAAACAGGCCGATAGCCACATGCTTTTTCAGCGGGCTTGGGCAGGAAAAGCGAGCTGCAGGGGACATGTTGGGTCTCAGGAATTCGGGGTTGAGGGCGAAGCAGAAGGCAGCGCGGTGAGGTGTGACAGCCGATGGGTGCGCTGGCCGGTGCCGATATACTGCTTCATTGTAGCTGAGGGGTTCCGAATTCCCGGACCGCCAAATTCCCCGCATCCACCGCCTCTTTGCCCTGGCAAATGCCCGTCAACACCATGTTGTTCATGGCCCGTGGCCCTGAGAGTGCCCGGTGGCCGGTGTCTCAAGCCGCCTGAATTTCCACACCATCCCATGAGCTTGCGCATTCACAACTCGCTGTCGCGACAGTCGGAGACGTTTCAATCCATTGAGCCGGGCCATGTGCGCATGTATGTGTGCGGCATGACGGTCTATGACTTGTGCCATTTGGGGCACGCCCGCTCCATGGTGGCGTTCGACATTGTTCAGCGGTGGTTCAAGGCCAGTGGCTACCGCGTGACCTATGTCCGCAACATCACGGACATCGACGACAAAATCATTCGGCGTGCGCTGGAAAATGGTGAGTCCATCCGCACACTCACGGACAGAATGATCGAAGCTTTGCACCAGGATGCCGACGCACTGGGCATTGACCGGCCCGACCACGAACCCCGCGCCACCGACCATGTGCCCGACATGCTCTCCATCATTGGCACATTGGAGCGCAAGGGTCTGGCCTATCGCACGGCGGACGGTGATGTGAACTTTGCCGTGCGAAAGCTGGAGGGTTACGGCAAGCTCAGCGGCAAAGGCTTGGACGAGTTGCGCGCCGGGGAGCGTGTGGCGGTGGCAGACAGCAAGCACGACCCCCTGGACTTTGTGCTGTGGAAGGCAGCCAAAGCGTCCGAGCCCGACGATGCCCAATGGGCCAGTCCCTATGGCGCGGGGCGACCAGGTTGGCACATCGAGTGTTCGGCCATGGCCTGCCGCTTGTTGGGTGAAACCTTCGATGTCCATGGTGGCGGTGCCGATCTGCTGTTTCCTCACCACGAAAATGAAATCGCCCAGTCCGAGGGCAGCCACGGAAAAACGCTGGCCAATGTCTGGATGCACAACGGCTTTGTTCGGGTGGACAACGAAAAGATGTCCAAGAGCCTGAACAATTTTTTCACCATCCGAGAAGTGCTGGAGGCCTACGACGCGGAGACCGTGCGCTTTTTTATCATCCGCGCCCACTACCGCAGCGCTCTGAATTACAGCGATGTGCACCTGGACGATGCCAGGCAGGCACTCAAGCGCCTGTACACCGCTTTGTCGGTGTGTGGCCAAGTGCCCGTGGTGCCGGTGGACTGGTCGCAGGGATTTGCGCAGCGCTTCCAGGCTGCCATGGACGAAGACTTTGGCACCCCTGAGGCTGTGGCGGTGTTGTTCGAGCTGGCTTCGGAGGTCAACCGCACACGGTCCCCAGTGCTGGCGGCCGAGCTCAAGGCGTTGGGTGCGGTGCTGGGTCTGCTGCAGCAAGACCCGGTGGCCTACCTGAAAGCTGGCAAAGGCTTGGACGAAGCCGAGGTGCAGCGGTTCATCTCCGAGCGGGCGTATGCCAAGGCTGACCGCGACTTTGTCAAAGCCGACCAGATTCGCCAGCAGTTGCTGGCGCGGGGTATTTTGCTCAAAGACTCGCCCCAGGGCACCCACTGGGAGCGTGTGTGAGTCCGTCGGCCTTGGAGGCCCGTGCTGCTGCGGCCGTGGATCCTTGCCTGCCCGGGTATTGGGGTGAGGCGTGCAAGCACCTGTCCCGCCGCGACCGTGTCATGAAAAAGCTGATTGCCAGCCACCCAGGCGTGGCGTTGGCATCCAGGGGTGACGCGTTCACCACCCTGGCGCGCAGCGTCGTGGGGCAGCAAATTTCGGTCAAAGCGGCCCAGTCTGTCTGGACCCGGTTTGAAGCCTTGACCCAAAACATGACCCCGCAGAGCGTGCTTCGCCTGAAGGTGGACGACATGCGTCAGGCCGGTTTGAGTGCGCGCAAGGTCGAATACTTGGTGGATTTGTCACTGCGTTTTTCGTCGGATGCTTTGAACGTGGCCCAGTGGCCGACCATGAGCGACGAAGACATCATCAAAGAGCTGGTGGCCATTCGGGGTGTGGGCCGCTGGACGGCCGAGATGTTCCTCATCTTTCACCTGATGCGGCCCAACGTGCTGCCTCTTGACGATGTGGGGCTGCTCAATGGCATCAGCCGCACCTATTACTCGGGCGAGCCCGTCAGCCGCAGCGAGGTGCGTGAGCTGGCCACATCCTGGGCACCCTATTCCACCGTGGCGACTTGGTATATTTGGCGCTCACTGGACCCGGTGCCAGTGAATTACTGAGCCGAGTCCCGGGCAACCGCCAACTGCGGCGCTGCGAGTTCAGCGAACTTGCCTGAACCCCTGTCAGGAGTTTTCATTTTGGCCAAAAAAACCTACCTGGATTTCGAGCAACCCATCGCGGAGCTGGAGTCCAAAATCGAAGAATTGCGCTATGTCCAAACGGAATCGGCCGTGGACATCTCCACCGAAATTGATCAACTGGCCAAAAAGAGCCAGCAGCTGACCAAGGACATCTACAGCGACCTGACGCCCTGGCAAATCACCAAAATTGCCCGCCATGCGGACAGACCCTACACCTTGGACTATGTGCGTGACATGTTCACCCACTTTGTGGAGCTGCATGGTGACCGACACTACGCAGATGACCTGAGCATTGTGGGCGGTTTGGCACGTTTCAACGGGCAGCCGTGCATGCTGATCGGCCAACAAAAGGGCCGTGACACCAAGGAGCGCACGCTGCGCAACTTCGGCATGACCAAGCCTGAGGGCTACCGCAAAGCCTTGCGCCTGATGAAGCTGGCCGAAAAATTTGGGTTGCCGGTGTTCACATTTGTGGACACGCCCGGGGCCTACCCCGGCATTGATGCCGAGGAGCGGGGCCAGTCGGAAGCCATCGGTCGCAACATTTTTGAAATGGCGCAGCTGGAGGTGCCCATCATCAGCACCATCATCGGCGAAGGGGGCTCAGGGGGAGCGCTGGCGATTTCCGTGGCCGACCAGGTGCTGATGCTTCAGTATTCGGTTTACTCGGTCATCAGCCCTGAGGGTTGTGCGTCCATTCTCTGGAAGACCAGTGAGCGGGCGTCCGAGGCCGCCGAGGCGCTGGGCATCACCGCCCATCGGCTGAAAGCCCTGGGGTTGGTGGACAAAATCGTGAACGAGCCTGTGGGCGGCGCCCACCGCGACCACAAGCAGATGGCCGCTTTTCTCAAGCGTGCCTTGGGCGACGCGGTGCGTCAGCTGTCGGACCTCAAGCCCAAAGAGTTGTTGGACCGGCGTTACGCCCGCTTGCAGGCCTATGGGCGATTCACCGACACCAAGGCAGAGCGCACGCGTTGACCTTGGCTGTTCGCTGACCCGCCGTGGGCGGGAGGTGCTGGCATGAGAGTCCTCGACCAAGCGCTGCGCCACTGGTGGCAGCGCCAGGCCCTGCCACCGCCGGGCCCTCGCTCGCCTCTGTTGGTGGCCTTCAGTGGCGGGCTGGATTCCACCGCCCTGCTGCACTTGGCGCACCGTGCTTGGCCGGGGGCGGTGGAGGCGATGCACATCAACCACGGTTTGCAGGCAGCGGCCTCCGTTTTTGAAGCGCATTGCCGTGGTGTGTGTGGCCAGTGTGGCGTGCCGTTGCTGGTGCAACGGGTGCAGGTGCCCCTTGGGCCGGGCGACAGCCTGGAAGAGCAGGCGCGTCACGCCCGCTACCGTGCCCTGGCAGCGGTGGCCCAACAGCGGGGTGCCTCTGCCGTCTGGCTGGCCCAGCACGCCGACGACCAGGCCGAAACGGTGTTGCTGGCGTTGTCCCGCGGAGCGGGTGTCAACGGATTGGCCGCCATGGGCGAGCGCGTGGTGCACCAGGGTGTGGTGTTCGGCCGACCCTGGCTGGGGGTGCGCCAGTCTGAGCTGCGCGCATGCGTGGCGCAGGCCGGTTGGCCTTGGGTGGACGACCCCAGCAATGCCCACACCCGGTTCACGCGCAACCGCATCCGCCACGACGTCATGCCCGCACTGCTGCAGGCTTTTCCGGCCATGGCGCAGACGCTGGCCAGGTCGGCACGCCACTGCGCGCAGGCCAGTGAACTGCTGGCGGAGCTGGCGCAACAAGACCTCGCGCAGGTGGGCGCCCCGCCCCGCATGGCCGCCTTGCGGTCGTTGTCGGACGCACGGTTGGCCAACGTGCTGCGGCATTGGTTGGGGCAGGTGGCTGGCCGCGCGCCCAGCACGGTGCAGCTCGATGAACTGGTCAAACAACTTCGAGCAGCCAGCACACGGGGGCACCGGATTCACCTGAAGGTGGCCAGTGGCCATGTGCTCAGGGTGGGTGCCATGCTGGAATATGTGGCGCCAGGCGAGGAAACAGCGTGTGAGGCAGGTGGTTTGCGTACCCGCCCGCTAGCCTGAGCCGCAGCGCTGCCTTTGGTCCCTTCAGATTGAGGCATAATAGCGGGCTCCGGAGCGATGACCGAGTGGCCGAAGGTGCTCCCCTGCTAAGGGAGTATGGGGTGTAGAGCCTCATCGAGGGTTCGAATCCCTCTCGCTCCGCCAAGATCAAGCCCAAGTGAATCAATCACTTGGGCTTTTTTCTTGTCTGCAACGCCTTCCGCCGTTCAATCCACCGCGCCCGCCGCCCAACCACTGCGAATGGCCCCTTCCAGCGTGGCGGGGTAGGGGCCTTGCACCTGGTCACCCGCACGCACCAGTCCCGGTGCCACCGCCATGGCCGGGCGTTGCATGTGTGGTGTGCAGGCAAAGGTGGCGCGTTTTTCGACGATGGTCTGAATCGGTTGGACCACCAGACCCAGTTGGGATTGCGCTTGTTGCACCACCGCCGCGCTCAAGGTGGCCGCGTCGTCGGTGCTGGCGCTGATCACAAAGGCCAGCAGGCCACGCGGACCACCCAACTGGCCTCGGTCAAACACAAATTGCGCCGGATACCCCGCTTGGTGGCGCATGGCCAGCATGGGGTGGCTCAGGGCGTGGCCCGTCGCCCTGGCGGGTGCCCAGGCATACACGGTGGCGATGGCCTCGAACGCCATGGGGGGCGGTGGGTCACTGCTGGGTGGTAGATTATCAAAATTAATAGCTGAAAGTGCTTTATTTATAAGCGATAATGACTGTTTTTGTTCAAAATTTGCCCACACCACATGGTCAAACCGTTCACCATTGACGGCCCAGCCTGGGGGTGTTGCGGGGGCGGTGCCCGCCCTGGGTGTGACACCCCAGGGCGACAACGCGGTCACCCGGGTGCCCAGCCGCAGGTCAGCGCAGCGGGGGTGCTGTTGCAGCCAGCGCACGGCGGCGTGGGGCCACAACTCGCTCAGGGGCACGCGGGGCAGCAGCAGGTTGGAGCCACCGGGTGTGCCAAACAGGGCGTCTTTCAGTACGCGCAAAAACACCTGGCCACTGGCCTGTTCGGACGGGGTGTTGAGGGCGGACACACACAGTGGGTCAATGAACTCGTGGCGCAGGCGTGGCGGCAGGTGGGCGCACAGTTGGCCCACGGTGGTGCTGGGTGGGCAGGCAAAGCCCGCCCATTGCCAGCGCAGGGCGGTGCGCAGCAGGGCCAGTTTGTCGGTCCAGCGCCAGCCACGCGCCCCCAATACCCCCGCCAGCACATCCAGTGGGGCGGGCCAGTCGGGCAGGGCCAGGCCGCTGCCGTCGGGGTAGGTCAGGCGCAAGGGGATGCGCAACAGGCTGCTGCTGGTGTCTGCCCCCACGAGGGCCATCAAGCGCAGGGTGTCGGTGTAGGCCCCGATCAGGATGTGCTGGCCGTTGTCCAGCAGCAGCCGGTCACCCGCCTGTTCGCCATGGGGACCGTTGGCGGGCAGCGTGATGGAAACGGTGCGGGCGCGTCCGCCCCAGTGGCGGCTGGCTTCGAACAGGGTGACATGGTGCCCATCGTGCGCGGCACGCACCGCCGCGGCCAAACCTGCCCAGCCTCCCCCGACCACTGCCACCCGTTGGGGAGGGCGCGCAGGGCGGGGTGTTTCAGTGGCTGCGGGGCCGCTGGGCTGGCTCACAGTCGGCCCAACGCCTGCACCTTCCAGGCCAGCCAGAGTTTGCGCAGCGGGGTGAGGGAAACGCGGGCCTGCAGCACCTTGAATTGCTCGCGTTCGATTTCGCTCAGCAGGGTGCGGTAGATGCTGGCCATCATCAGACCGGGTTTCTGGCTGCGGCGATCGGCGTCAGGCAGCAGGGCCAGAGCTTGGTCATACAGGGCGTGGGCGCGTTCGGCCTGGAAACGCATCAGGGCCACGAAGCGGTCCGAGTACACCCGTTGGAGGATTTCGTGCGCCTTCACGTCAAACCGCTGCAGCTCGTTCACCGGCAGGTAAATGCGCCCACGCAGAGCGTCTTCCCCCACGTCACGGATGATGTTGGTGAGCTGAAAGGCTTGTCCCAGCGTGTGGGCGTACTGGGTGGTGGCGGGGTCGGTCTGGCCAAAAATGCTGGCCGCCACCTCCCCCACCACCCCGGCCACCAGGTGGCAGTAGCGGGTGAGTCCTGCGTGGTCCAGGTATCGGGTTTGCTCCAGGTCCATCTGGCAGCCCTGGATGACGGCTTGCAGCTGGTCTTGGCGAATGCCATATGGCTGGACAAACGGCACCAGTGCCTGCATCACCGGGTGGCTGGGTTGACCGGCGTAGGTTTGGGCCACTTCTTGCTGCCACCAGCGCAGTTTTTGGGCGGCCACGGCGGGGTCGTGCACCTCGTCCACCACGTCGTCCACTTCGCGGCAGAAGGCATAAAACGCGGTGATGGCAGCCCGCCGGGGGGCCGGCAAAAACAAAAAGGCGTAATAGAAACTGCTGCCAGAACTGGCGGCCTTTTGTTGAACGTACTCTTGCGGGGTCATGGGTGGGCGCGTGGTGCTGTGTGGGTGTGAGCGCCGATTGTCCGTGAAGCCAGCGGAGTGTCCGGTGCGGTGCCTCAGCCCATGCGCCAGGCGCGCCACAACAGCACGGGCGCGTCAGTCAGACCCAGGGTGGGGCGCTGAGCCCAGCTGCGGTGTTGCAGACGTTGTATTTTTTCGGCAATGCGCAATCCACCCTGCACCACCAGCCGCAGCTCCCACCCAGCGCGCCCGGGGATGGCCAGGGGCAGGTGTGCGCCCCGTTGCATGAGGGTGCAGGCCTGCGCCAGCAGTTGGGCCACCAAGGTGGCCATGCGCTGCTGGGTGTCCGGGTCGGTGGATGGGCTGGAAAAGTCGCTGTCCGTCAGTCCCAGGGCATGCAGCTCGGCCTGGGGCAGGTAGTGGCGGTGGCGGGGCAGGTCCACCCCCAGGTCTTGCCAGAAGTTGATGAGTTGCAAGGCGGTGCAAATGGCATCGCTCTCGGCCAAGTGCTGGGGCTGGTTCATGCCATAGAGGTGCAGCAGCAGGCGGCCCACCGGGTTGGCGGACAGGCGGCAGTAGCCCAGCAACTCGTTGTGGTCCCGGTAGCGCTCGCCGCTGGCGGTGCGCCGCACATCGGCTTCAAATGCACTCAACAGGTCGTGCAGGGGCTGCTCGGGCAAGACCTGGGTGCGCAGGTGGTGGGTCAGTGGCGCAAACACGCTGGCCCATCGGCTGTCAAATGCGGGGCGGTCGGCGGTCTGGGCGGTGGTTGAGCCAGTGGCCGATGCCGCCACTTGGACCGCCAGTTCCAGCTGGTTGCGGTAAGCCTGCAGATCGGCCAAGCGGGTCTCGGCGCAGGCGGTGCCTTCGTCGGCCAGGTCATCGGCGGTGCGGGCAAACCAATAAATGGCGGCAATGGGCGCACGCAGGGCGGGTGGACACAGCCACGAGGCCACGGGAAAATTTTCAGCGTGCGCTACACCAGTTTTCATGGAAAAGGATTGTCGCTGCTCAGCAAACGGTGCCAGCTTTGGTTTACCATTCGCTAATAACCAACTGGTCAGTAATTGTGCGGTGCGGCCTCGATCATGCGCGGCGCACCTGCGCTGGACTTGCGGCCAGTGCTTGGCCACCGGTGGGTTGACCCCATGCCCTTCACCCGCTTTCAGGGAGTTTTCTCATGAATTTCACTTTCCGGGCCGTGCAGGCCAGTGCCTGTCTGGTGGCCGTGTGCGCGTTGGCCGCGTGTTCCCGTCCTGAAGCGCCGCAGGTGCCTGTGCGCGCCGTCAAGGTGATGCTGGTGGGGCCGCAGGCCTCCGAGTTCAGCAGTGAGTACGCGGGCGAGGTGCGTGCCCGCAGCGAATCTCGCCTGGGTTTTCGGGTGGGGGGCAAACTGGTGGCTCGCCCTGCCGAGGTGGGGCAGCGGGTGACGGCCGGGCAGGTGCTGGCACAGTTGGATGCCAGCGACTACCAACTGGCCAGCCAGGCGGCTCAGGCGCAAACACAGGCTGCGGCCACCCAACGGGACCTTGCGGCGGCCGATTTCAAGCGGTACAGCGAATTGCGGGCGCAGAACTTCATCAGCAGCGCGGAGCTGGAGCGGCGTGAAACCACGCTCAAGGCCGCTCAGGCCAGCCTGGACCAGGCCAAGGCGCAGGCCAGTGTGCAGGCCAACCAAAAGGGCTACACCGTGTTGGTGGCCGACCGTGCCGGTGTGGTGGTGGCGGTGGAGGCAGAGCCGGGCCAGGTGGTGTCGGCTGGCAGCCCCGTGGTGCGGCTGGCCTATGACGGCCCGCGTGATGTGGTGGTGGCGGTGCCCGAGCACAAGGCCGCCGGTCTGCGGGTGGGCATGTCCGCCAGTGTGCGTCTGTGGGCCAATCAGGCCAGCGGTGGCGCGGTCCCCGCGCTGACGGCGCAGGTGCGCGAGGTGGCCGCCAGTGCCGACCCGGTGAGCCGCACCTTTGCCGTCAAGCTGGCACTGCCTGCCAGTGCCACGGCGCTGCCATTGGGCAGCACCGCCTATGCCCAATTGCAGGCCATGCCCGCCGATGCGGCTGCGGCCAAAGCGGCTGCTGGCCTCATCAAGCTGCCCACCAGCGCACTTTGGCAGCAAGGCCAGGGGTCTGCCGTGTGGCTGTGGGATGCGGCCACCAGCACGGTCAAGGCGCAGGCCGTGACCGTGGCCACCGCCGACGGCAACCAAGCGGTGATCGCCCAGGGCCTGAGCGGTGGGGAGCAGGTGGTGGTGGCTGGGGTACATGTGCTGGTCGATGGGGAGAAAGTCACCCTGTACCAGGAAAAAAATACATCAAAAGTGCCTCCAGCGATTGTTGATAATAATGTTTCAGCTATTAATTCAGTGAACGCTTCTGCGGTGAAGGGCCAGCCATGAGCCCCGCACCAGCCCAAAACCCCAGGCCGGGCTTTAACCTGTCGCGCTGGGCCCTGGAGCACGCGGCCCTGACGCGCTACCTGATGGTGGTGCTGATGGTGCTGGGTGTGGCGGCCTATTTTCAGCTCGGGCAGGACGAAGACCCGCCCTTCACCTTCCGCGCCATGGTGGTGCGGGCGTACTGGCCGGGTGCCACTGCCCAGCAAGTGGCCGAGCAGGTGACCGACAAGCTGGAGAAGACTCTGCAGGAGGTGCCCCACACCGACAAAATCCGCAGCTACTCCAAGCCGGGCGAGGCCCTCATCATCTTTCAGGTGAAGGACAGCACCCAGCCGACCGACGTGACCCAGACCTGGTACACGGTGCGCAAAAAAATGGCCGATGCCCGTGGTGCCTTGCCGCAAGGTGTGGTGGGGCCGTTCTACAACGACGAGTTCGGCGATGTGTTTGGCGTCATCTACGCGCTGCAGGGTGATGGTTTCAGCTACGCGGAGCTGAAAAAAGCGGCCGATGACGTGCGCCACCAGTTGCTCAAGGCCAAGGATGTCAACAAGGTCGAGTTGTTCGGTGCGCAGGACGAGAAGCTGTTCATCGAAATTTCCCAGCGCCGCCTGGCGGCGCTGGGGCTGGACATGAATGCCGTGTTGGCCCAGCTGGGCCAGCAAAACGCGGTGGAGTCGGCGGGCACGGTGCAGACGCCGCTGGATGTGGTGCAGGTGCGGGTGGCGGGCGCGTTTGACTCGGTGGCGCAGTTGCAGGCCATGCCCATCCGTGCGCCCAACGGGGTGCAGATGCGCTTGGCCGATCTGGCCGACGTCAAGCTGGCTTATCTGGATCCGCCCCAGGTCAAGGTGCGTCACCAGGGGCAGGAGAGCATTGCCCTGGGCATTTCCATGGCCAAAGGGGGTGACATCATTGCCCTGGGCAAGGCGCTCAAGGTCATCACCGACCGCATTGAGGCCGAGTTGCCCGCGGGCATGCGTTTGCTGCAGGTGCAAGACCAGCCGGCGGCGGTGACCACTTCGGTCAATGAGTTTGTGAAGGTGCTGATCGAGGCCGTGCTGATTGTGTTGGCCGTGAGCTTCCTGAGCCTGGGCCTGCACACCAATCCCCAGGGCAAAGGGTTGCGCCGCTTCACGCTGGATGTGCGGCCGGGTCTGGTGGTGTTCATCACCATTCCGCTGGTCCTGGCGGTGACCTTTCTGGTCATGCACTATTGGGGCATAGGGCTGCACAAAATCTCGCTGGGCTCGCTCATCATCGCGCTGGGGCTGCTGGTGGACGACGCCATCATTGCCGTCGAAATGATGGTGCGCAAGCTGGAAGAGGGCTACACCATGTTTCGCGCCGCCACCTTCACTTGGGACGCCACGGCCATGCCCATGCTGACGGGCACCCTCATCACGGCAGCGGGTTTTTTGCCGATTGGCATGGCCAAGTCATCGGTGGGGGAGTACACCTTTGCCATTTTTGGCGTGACGGTGGTGGCCCTGGTGCTTTCCTGGTTTGCGGCGGTGGTGTTTGTGCCCTACCTGGGTGTGGTCCTGCTCAAGGTCAAGCCCCACCTGGGGGAGAGTCACGAGGTGTTCGATGGGCCGTTTTACGCCCGGTTTCGGCGCATGGTGACGTGGTGCGTCAAGCACCGCTGGCTCACCATCGGCGCCACGGTGCTGACGTTTGCGCTGGGCATCGTGGGCATGGGCAAGGTGCAGCAGCAGTTTTTCCCGGACTCCAGCCGCCCCGAAATTTTGGTGGACCTGTGGCTGCCCGAAGGCAGCAGTTTTGTGCTGAACGAGTCGGTGGCCAAGCGGGTGGAGGCGCGTCTGGCGCAAGAGCCAGGGGTGCGCACCGTCAGCACCTGGGTGGGTTCGGGCGTGCCACGGTTTTACCTGCCGCTGGACCAGACCTTCCCGCAAACCAACGTGTCTCAGCTCATCGTGCTGCCCAAAGACCTGGCGACCCGGGAGAGCCTGCGCAAGCAGTTGCCAGCCCTGTTGGCCCAAGAGTTTCCGGAGGTGCGGGGGCGGGTCAAGCTGCTGCCCAACGGCCCGCCCGTGCCGTATCCGGTGCAGTTCCGTGTGGTGGGGCCTGACCCCTTGGTGTTGCGCGAACTGGCCAATGGCGTAAAAACGGCCATGCGGGCCAACCCCAACACGCGCGGGGTGAACGACAACTGGAATGAGTCGGTCAAGGTACTGCGACTGGACGTGGACCAGGCCAAGGCCCGTGCACTGGGGGTCAGCAGCCAGTCCATTGCCCAGGCAGCGCGCACCATACTGAGCGGTATCACCGTGGGCCAGTACCGCGACGGCGACAAACTCACCGACATCGTGCTGCGCCAGCCGCTGGATGAGCGCGATGCCATCAGCGACCTGGGCAATGCCTACCTGCCCACGGCCAGTGGCAAAAGTATCCCGCTGCTGCAAATTGCCACGCCCACGTTCAGTTGGGAACCCGGGGTGATGTGGCGTGAGGGGCGTGAATACGCCATCACGGTGCAGTCCGATGCCATCGAGGGCATGCAAGGCGCCACCCTCACCGCGCAGTTGCTGCCCGAGTTGCAGCAAATGGCCCAGCAGTGGAAGGCGCAAGGCCTGGTGGGCTACAGCATCGCGGTGGCGGGCGCTGTGGAAGAGAGCAGCAAAGGCTCGACATCCATTGCCGCAGGCATGCCGCTGATGCTGTTCATCACGTTCACCCTGCTCATGTTGCAACTGCACAGCTTCAGCCGGGCCATGCTGGTGTTTCTGACAGGCCCATTGGGCCTGGCGGGTGTGGCGGGTGCGCTGTTGGTGCTGAACCGGCCCTTTGGCTTTGTGGCGTTGCTGGGTGTGATCGCGCTCATGGGCATGATCATGCGCAACTCGGTCATCCTCATTGACCAGATCGAGCAGGACAGGGCCAATGGCGTGCCCGCCTGGGACGCGATTGTGGAGTCCGCTGTGCGGCGCATGCGCCCCATTGTGCTCACGGCGGCAGCGGCGGTGCTGGCCATGATCCCGCTGTCGCGCAGCGTGTTCTGGGGTCCGATGGCCGTGGCCATCATGGGCGGGCTGATCGTGGCCACCGCCTTGACCCTGTTGGCCTTGCCCGCCATGTACGCCGCGTGGTTTCGCGTCAAACAAGAGCCCGTTTCTGCCGCGGGCGATTCTGGCCAGTTGCCGAGGGCCGCTGTTCAACCCTGAACACTGCCGACCCAGCGTCGGCTGTCGGGTTCAGCCACCAAGTTAGAATAGAGGGTTAGCTGTCCTGGCGCTTGCTGGCTTGCCATTTGCCGGCGGTCGGCGGGTGTCGCGACAGGATGCGCGGGTGGCGAAATTGGTAGACGCACCAGGTTTAGGTCCTGACGGTGGCAACACTGTGGGGGTTCGAGTCCCCCCCCGCGCACCATCACAACATTCTTTTAAAAAAGCACGGCGGAGTTTGCACCCGCGGCTTTCTTCCCCTACTCAAGGAGATTCGTATGGCAGTGACTGTTGAAACCCTGGAAAAGCTCGAGCGCAAAATGACACTTTCGCTGCCCGTGAATGTCATTCAGAACGAGGTGGAAACCCGCCTCAAGCGCATGGCTCGTCAGGTCAAAATGGACGGTTTCCGTCCTGGCAAAGTGCCTTTCAACGTGGTGGCACAGCGCTACGGCTACTCCGTGCACTACGAAGTCATGAACGACAAAGTGGGCGAGGCGTTTGCGGCTGCGGCCAACGAGGCTCAGATCCGTGTGGCTGGTATGCCCCGCATTTCTGAAAAGGACGGCGCTGCAGAAGGCGAAATGCTGTTTGATGCGGTGTTCGAGGTCTACCCAGACGTCAAGATCGAAGACTTGGGCAGTGCCGAAATTGAACGTTTCACCGCCGATGTCAGCGACGCAGCCATCGACAAAACCCTGGACATCCTGCGCAAGCAACGCCGCACCTTTGCACAGCGTGCCTTGGACGCGGCTGCACAGGACGGCGACCGAGTCACCATCGACTTCGAAGGCAAGATCGACGGTGAGCCATTTGCCGGTGGCAAGGCCACGGCATTCCAGTTTCTGGTGGGCGAAGGCCAGATGCTCAAGGAATTCGAAGACGCTGTGCGCGGCATGAAGAACGGCGAAAGCAAAACTTTCCCGCTGAGCTTTCCCGCCGATTACCACGGCAAGGATGTGGCTGGCAAAGTCGCCGATTTCCTGGTGACGGTCAACAAGATCGAAGCGGCGCACCTGCCCGAGGTGAACGAGGCGTTTGCCAAGTCACTGGGCATTGCGGAAGGCACCGTGGAAGGTTTGCGTGCGGACATCCGCAAGAACCTGGAGCGTGAAGTCAAGTTCCGCCTGCAGGCGCGCAACAAGCAAGCCGTGATGGATGCCTTGGTGGCCAAAGCCGAACTCGACCTGCCCAAGTCCAGTGTCCAGGCTGAGTTGGAGCGCCTGGTTCAGGGCGCGCGTGCCGACCTGAAGCAGCGTGGCATCAAAGATGCCGACACCGCACCCATTCCAGAAGAGGTGTTCACCGCTCAGGCAGAGCGCCGCGTTCGCTTGGGTCTGGTGGTGGCTGAGCTGGTGCGCGCCAACAACCTGCATGCCAAGCCAGAGCAAATCCAGTCGCACATCGACGAGCTGGCCTCCTCCTACGAAAAGCCTGCCGACGTGGTCCGCTGGTACACCAGCGACGACCGCCGCATGGGTGAGGTGGAAGCCATCGTGATCGAGAACAATGTCACCGAATTTGTCCTGGGCACGGCCAAGGTGGTGGACAAAGCCATTGATTTCGAAGAACTCATGGGCCAGGGCTGATGCCTGTCGGTGCAGTGCCGCAGGCGCTGCGCCTGGCGATTCAAAAAGGCGGCTGCATGGCCGCCTTTTTTGATTGCTCGACTTGCAATCGAGGGCCTGACCCTCAGTTTTAGGCAGGTACTGGCAATTCGGTAAAGTGGTGTATCACACCTGATGGAGAAAAGATGAGCGCACTGAACACAGAAGCCTTGGGCATGGTTCCCATGGTGATTGAGCAATCCGGTCGTGGCGAACGCGCCTATGACATTTATTCCCGCCTGCTCAAGGAGCGTGTGGTCTTCTTGGTGGGGCCGGTGAACGACCAAAGCGCCAACTTGGTGGTCGCCCAGTTGCTGTTTTTGGAGAGCGAAAATCCCGACAAGGACATTTCGTTCTATATCAATTCACCGGGTGGCTCGGTGAGCGCTGGCATGTCCATTTTCGACACCATGAACTTCATCAAGCCGGATGTGTCCACGCTTTGCATGGGCATGGCGGCGAGCATGGGAGCTTTTTTGCTGGCCGCCGGGGCCAAAGGAAAGCGGTTTTCTCTGCCCAATTCGCGGGTGATGATCCACCAACCGTTGGGGGGCGCCCAGGGCCAGGCCACCGACATTGAAATTCATGCGCGGGAAATTCTGCGGCTCCGTGGCGACCTGAACCGTGTGCTGTCCGAGCAGACCGGTCAGCCTTTGGAGAAAATCGAGCGCGATACCGAGCGCGACTACTTCATGTCTGCCGCAGAAGCGCAGGCCTATGGGTTGGTGGACAAGGTCATTTCCAAGCGCGGCGTGCTCTGATGTACCTGCCCACGGCAGTGGACAGCCAGTGGCTGCACGGCCCGCTCACAATTCAGCCTGGCACTGGGGTGCCAGGTGTTTCGCTTTTTGCAAGGTGTATTCATGGCCGATAAAAAAGGCGCAGCTGGGGAAAAAACGCTTTACTGTTCGTTTTGCGGAAAAAGCCAGCACGAGGTCAAGAAGCTGATTGCTGGCCCCTCAGTGTTCATTTGTGATGAATGCATTGATTTGTGCAACGACATCATCCGCGACGAGTTGCCGGGGTTGAGTGGTGTGGAGGCCAAGTCGGGTGACAGCCTGCCAACGCCGGTCGAGATCAAACAAAACCTCGACAACTACGTCATTGGCCAAGACACGGCAAAGCGTGCGTTGGCTGTGGCGGTGTACAACCACTACAAGCGCCTGCGGCACAAGGAGTCCCGCCAAAAGGACGATGTCGAGCTGGCCAAAAGCAATATTTTGCTGGTCGGGCCCACGGGCTCCGGTAAAACCTTGCTGGCCCAGACCATGGCCCGCATGCTGAACGTGCCATTCGTGATGGCCGATGCCACCACGCTGACCGAAGCTGGGTATGTGGGCGAGGATGTTGAAAACATCATCTCCAAATTGCTGCAGGCGTGTAACTACGACGTGGCCAAGGCACAGCAAGGCATTGTGTACATCGACGAAATCGACAAGATCACACGCAAGGCCGACAACCCTTCCATCACACGTGACGTGTCCGGTGAGGGTGTGCAGCAGGCGCTGCTGAAGATGGTGGAGGGCACCATGGCCTCCATTCCGCCGCAGGGCGGGCGAAAGCACCCCAATCAGGATTTTTTACAGGTGGACACGACCAACATCCTGTTCATCTGTGGCGGTGCTTTTGCTGGCATTGAGAAGATCGTGGAAAACCGGACCGAAGCATCTGGCATTGGTTTTGGTGCGGCGGTTCGGAGCAAGAAACAACTCAGCATCTCGGAAACCTTCAAAGTCATTGAACCAGAGGACCTGATCAAATTCGGTTTGATTCCCGAATTGGTGGGGCGCCTGCCCGTGGTGGCCGCACTCGAAGAGTTGACGGAGGATGCCCTGATCGAGATCCTGACCAAACCGCGCAACGCGGTGGTGAAACAATTCACCAAGCTGATTGCCTTGGAGGGTGCTGAGTTGGATGTGCGCCCGGCAGCCCTCAGGTCCATTGCCAAGAAGGCTTTGGCCAGAAAAACGGGTGCGCGCGGCCTCCGATCCATCTTGGAGCAGGCCTTGATTGACACCATGTTCGATTTGCCCAGTTCCCAGAATGTGGACAAGGTGGTGGTGGATGAGTCCACCATCGACGACGGCAAGCCACCGTTGCTGGTATACCGGGAAACAGCCAAGAAGGCTTGAACTTGAATTGGCCAGCTGGCACTATTTGAAAGAAACCCATGTCAGGACAAAAGACATTACCGTCTGCTCCCATCGACCTGCCTCTGTTGCCCTTGCGTGATGTGGTGGTGTTTCCGCACATGGTGATTCCACTCTTTGTGGGCCGCCCCAAGAGCATCAAGGCTTTGGAAGTGGCCATGGAGGCGGAACGTCGCATCATGTTGGTGGCCCAGAAGACCGCCGCCAAGGACGAACCCGCTGCCACCGACATGTTTGACATGGGTTGTGTGGCGACGATTCTGCAGTTGCTCAAACTGCCAGACGGGACCGTCAAGGTGTTGGTCGAGGGTCTTCAGCGGGCCAAGGTGAATGGGGTGGAAGACCACTCGACCCATTTCACGGCCGACGTGTTGCCCATGGAGGTGGCTGTGGCGGTGAACCCGGCGAAGATGACCGAGGTGGAGGCCCTGCGGCGTGCGGTGATGCAGCAGTTTGACCAGTACGTCAAACTCAACAAAAAAATCCCTTCTGAAATTCTCACATCTATCGCGAGCATCGACGACCCAGGGCGTCTCGCCGATACCATCGCTGCACACTTGCCTTTGAAGCTGGAGCTGAAGCAAGAGGTGTTGGATTTGTCCCCGGTAGATGAGCGCCTGGGCAACTTGTTTCAGCAATTGGAGCGGGAAGTTGACATCCTCACCGTGGACAAGAAGATCCGTGGACGAGTTAAACGCCAAATGGAGAAGAACCAGCGCGATTTTTACCTGAATGAGCAGGTCAAGGCCATTCAGAAAGAGCTGGGAGAAGGGGAAGACGGTGCAGACACCGAGGAAATTGACAAAAAAATCAAGCTGGCGAAGATGCCAGCCGAGGCCCGCAAGAAGGCAGAAGCCGAGCTGAAAAAGCTCAAACTGATGTCCCCCATGTCGGCAGAGGCCACGGTTGTGCGGAATTACATCGATGTTTTGACCGCATTGCCTTGGAGCAAAAAAACCAAGATCAAGCACGATCTTCACAACGCCGAAGAAGTCCTTAACCAAGATCACCACGGCCTGGAGAAAGTCAAGGACCGCATCTTGGAGTATTTGGCGGTTCAGCAGCGTGTGGACAAGCTCAAAGCTCCCATCCTCTGCCTGGTGGGGCCCCCGGGCGTGGGCAAAACATCGCTGGGACAATCCATTGCCAAGGCCACGGGGCGCAAGTATGTGCGCATGGCGCTGGGGGGCATGCGAGACGAGGCTGAAATCCGCGGCCACCGCCGTACCTACATCGGTGCGCTGCCGGGTAAAGTGCTGCAGAGCTTGACCAAAGTGGGTACCCGTAACCCGTTGTTCTTGCTGGATGAAATTGACAAACTGGGTACGGACTTCCGTGGGGACCCTTCCAGCGCCTTGCTGGAAGTGTTGGACCCGGAGCAGAACCACACGTTTGGGGACCACTACGTGGAGGTTGACTTTGACCTGAGCGACGTGATGTTTGTGGCGACCTCCAACTCCATGAACATCCCGTCTGCATTGCTGGACCGGATGGAGGTCATTCGCCTGAGCGGTTACACCGAGGACGAGAAGGCCAACATCGCTGTCAAATACCTCGTGCCCAAACAAATGGAGAACAACGGCATCAAAGACGGTGAAATGGCCATTGACGACAGTGCCGTGCGCGACATCGTCAGGTACTACACGCGGGAAGCCGGGGTCAGATCGTTGGAGCGGGAGATTTCAAAAATTTGTCGCAAGGTGGTCAAAGGCCTGTTGCTCAAGCAGTTCCAGTCCAAGGTGGGGGTGACAGCAGACAATCTGGACCAGTTTTTGGGTGTTCGCAAGTACACCTATGGTCGAGCAGAGCAGCAGAACCAAGTCGGTCAAGTGGTTGGCTTGGCATGGACCGAGGTGGGTGGGGATTTGTTGACCATCGAGGCAGCGCTCATGCCAGGTAAAGGGGTGATCACCCGCACCGGTTCCCTGGGTGATGTGATGAAGGAATCGGTGGAGGCCGCACGCACCGTCATCCGCAGCCGGGCGAAATCACTGGGTATCAAGGATGAGCTGTTCGAAAAGCGGGACATGCACATTCATGTGCCGGATGGGGCCACGCCGAAAGACGGTCCCAGCGCTGGCGCGGCAATGGCAACCGCTTTGGTGTCGGCGTTAACGGGAATCCCTGTGCGCAGTGACGTGGCCATGACAGGCGAAATCACGCTGCGTGGAGAGATCACCGCCATTGGTGGGTTGAAGGAAAAGTTGTTGGCCGCGTTGCGCGGAGGCATCAAGACAGTCCTCATCCCGGAAGAAAACATGAAGGACATGGCCGACATTCCGGAAAATGTGAAGTCCTCGTTGGACATTGTGGCGGTGCGTTGGATCGATCAGGTGTTGGCCACGGCACTGGAGCGTCAACCCGAGCCACTGTTAGACGACGAAGTGCCTGCCGTGGCGGTGGCGGCGGATGTACCCACCACCAGTGGGAAAGACCAGCGGCCACATTGACGGCGAACCATGAGTTTTTTGGTCCTCATCTGAAGGGCTGGAAAATATACTATAATCCTCCCGTTGGCACAAAACGCCGATTTGCGGGAATAGCTCAGTTGGTAGAGCGCAACCTTGCCAAGGTTGAGGTCGCGAGTTCGAGTCTCGTTTCCCGCTCCATTTTTCACAAAAGGGAAGCCAAAGCTTCCCTTTTTTATGGATTTCCCTTGCTGGGGAATTTATGGCGCGGTAGCAAAGCGGTTATGCACCGGATTGCAAATCCGATTAGCCCGGTTCGACTCCGGGCCGCGCCTCCATATTCCTTCGGAACCGATTGCCCCGCAACCTGTGTTGGTGGGGCTTTTTTGTTTCACAATGAAACCGTGCCTCGATGGTGAAATTGGTAGACACAGCGGACTTAAAATCCGCCGCTTTCCTGAAAAGGGGCGTACCGGTTCGATCCCGGTTCGAGGCACCACCACAGACCAAATCGCGTCCCATGGGATTGGATTTGTACAAGGATTGACATGATGTACAACGCCCCGTTTGAAATTCACGTGCATGGTGATGTGCCGCTGCGTTCCGACGTGATGCTGCCCCAGCTGGAAGAGGCGTTGAAGCCGTTGTGGCAATACGTCGGTGCCAAATCGCTGGCAGCGGGTGCCAGAAGCAGTTACGAGGAAGAGCCCGGAATCCGGTTTCTGGCCAAAGAGCATCTGCTGCAAATCTGCTGGACGTTGCCTGGTGATGAAGATTTCCGCCAGGTCATGGAAGAGGCCTGCATGGCACTGAACGACATTGCCGCGGTGGGGGCGCCGATTGAAGTGTCGTTCTACGACACGGCGTATGACGACGAGGACGATGCGGCAGAGCCGCCTGAGGACTCCAGGGATGACTTCATGATGTGCTTTGTGGGGCCGACCCCGGCCGCCATATTGCAGGTGCAGCGGGACATGCTGGTGCGGGATGTCAGTCACATGATGGAGCGCCACTTTGAGCCCAGCGAACTTGGCCCCGTGGTGGATGCGATTGATCAGCTGTTCACCAACCGGTTTGATGCTCTGGTCAATTCCATGCAACTGGGGCGTCCACCCAAGGGTTCTGGTGGCGGGTCAAGTGGGCACGGTGGTGGGCGCAAACCCCGGCATTTGCACTGACTGGTTTGCTGTAGCGGGCGTAATTCAGGGTGAGCACCAACGGTGCATGGCCGCGTGGAGTTCGACCAGATCGGCGGTGCCGCAGCCGGTGATTTTTCCGATGCCCGGGCCTGTTGCCAGCTGATGGCTGTGCGCCAGCAACCGCTCCAGTTGGCGGGTCACCCCCTGTGCTGGGTCAATCAAGGTGACGTGCGGGCCTACCCGGCGGTGCAGTTCATGTGCGGCCAGTGGGTAGTGGGTGCATCCCAGCACCAAAGTGTCCATGGCCTCGTTTTTTGTTCCAAAAGTGCCCATGGCGCCTGTATATAAGGCGATGAGCGCTTCTGTTTTTGAATGATCCTGGGTTTCGATGGCGAGGGCCAGTCCATCGCATGGCTGAACGGTGAAATGGGCTTGCGTTTGTGCACTGGCAAGCAGGCGCTGAAATTTTTCGCTGTGGATGGTCCGGCGAGTGGCCATGACCCCGATGTGGCGCGTTTGGCTGAGTACCAGCGCAGGCTTGATGCCTGGCTCTATGCCCACAATCGGCAAATCCGGGTGTTGTTCGCGGAGGGTGGCGATGGCGGCTGCGGTGGCGGTGTTGCAAGCCACCACCAGGGCTTTGATGCGGTGTTGCTCGCGAAGTTGCCGGACGATGGTCAGCGCACGGTCGGTGATTTCACCCTGGGATTTTTCCCCGTAAGGCGCGTGGGCGCTGTCTGCGAAATACACCCAGTTTTCATGCTGGAGGTGATGGCGAAGCACCCGCAGCACACTCAGTCCGCCCATGCCGCTGTCGAATACCCCCACAGGGGCTGCCTGAGTGCTCACTGGCGGACCCGATGGGGTGGGGGTTGAGGTCAACCGCAATGATCGGATTGGCGGTTGGAACGGATCAAGACTGGTTCAGGGCAATGCCCTTGAATTCGCCTGATGCAATGCGCTGCTGCCACTCGGCAGGGCCGGTGATGTGGGCACTGGTGCCACCAGAATCAACGGCCACGGTCACGGGCATGTCCACCACATCAAATTCGTAAATGGCTTCCATGCCCAGGTCAGCAAAACCCACCACCTTGGCGGCCTTGATGGCTTTGGACACCAGGTAAGCGGCACCCCCCACGGCCATTAGGTAAGCCGACTGGTGTTTTTTGATGGCTTCAATGGCCACAGGGCCGCGTTCTGCCTTGCCCACCATGGAAATCAGTCCGGTTTGGGCCAGCATCATTTCTGTGAAGCCATCCATGCGGGTGGCGGTGGTGGGGCCTGCTGGGCCCACGGCCTCGTCACCGACTGGGTCCACTGGGCCCACGTAGTAAATGACGCGATTGGTGAAGTCAACTGGCAAAGGTTCACCCTTGGCCAGCATGTCCTGAATGCGCTTGTGGGCGGCATCACGACCTGTGAGCATCTTGCCGTTGAGCAGCAAGGTGTCGCCCGGTTTCCAGCTGGCCACCTCGGCTTTGGTCAGCGTGTTCAGGTCCACGCGCTTGCTGGTTTGGGTGTTGGGCGTCCAGTCCACCTTGGGCCACAGGTCCAGGCTGGGTGGGTCCATGTACACAGGACCGCTGCCGTCCATCACGAAGTGCGCATGGCGGGTGGCCGCGCAGTTGGGAATCATGGCCACGGGTTTGCTGGCGGCATGGGTCGGGTACATTTTGATTTTGATGTCCAGCACCGTGGTCAGGCCACCCAGGCCTTGGGCGCCAATGCCCAGCGCGTTGACTTTTTCAAGCAATTCAATGCGCAGTGCTTCGGTTTTGGTCAAGGCTTCGCCGGCTGCTGCTTTGGCTTGCAGTTCGTGCATGTCGAGGTCATCCATCAGGCTCTCTTTGGCCATGAGCACGGCTTTTTCAGCCGTGCCACCGATGCCAATACCCAGCATGCCGGGGGGGCACCAGCCAGCACCCATGGTGGGCACGGTTTTCAGCACCCAGTCCACCACACTGTCGCCCGGGTTGAGCATGACCATCTTGCTCTTGTTCTCGGAGCCGCCTCCCTTGGCCGCCACGGTGATGTCCACGGTGTTGCCCGGAACGATCTCAGTGAAGATGACTGCTGGGGTGTTGTCTTTGGTGTTTTTGCGGTCGAACTGGGGGTCTGCCACCACGCTGGCGCGCAGGGTGTTGTCGGGGTGGTTGTAGCCCTGGCGCACGCCTTCGTTGATGGCGTCATCCAGGCTGCCGGTGAAACCTTCCCAGCGAACGTCCATGCCCACTTTCAGGAACACATTGACGATGCCGGTGTCCTGGCAGATGGGGCGGTGGCCTGTGGCGCTCATCTTGCTGTTGGTCAGGATCTGGGCGATCGCGTCTTTGGCCGCAGGGGACTGCTCGCGCTCGTAGGCCTTGGCCAGGTGGGCGATGTAGTCGGCCGGGTGGTAGTAGCTGATGTACTGCAACGCGGCGGCAACGGATTCGATCAGGTCGGCTTGGCGGATCGTGGTCATGGTGCGATTGGGGGTGGGTGATGGGCGCGTGAGCGGAAACCGGAAATTTTAAGCACATGACCCAACGCCAACTGACGGCAGTGTGGCGTGTTGGCTTGGTTGTGGTGCCATGCCGGGTCAGTGACGTTGCTCAGTGGCTGTGGTGTGAGGTGCTCAGGAGCTTGTCTGTGTAGGCAATGGCCAGCGCACTGAGCAAAAACACCACATGGATGATGGTTTGCCACATCAGCACCTTGATGTCATAGCTGCCCGCGTTGATGAAGGTTTTCAGCAGATGGATGGACGAAATACCGATGATGGCCATGGCCAGTTTCACTTTGAGCACCGACGCGTTGACGTGCCCCAGCCACTCTGGCTGATCCGGGTGGCCTTCCAGCTCCATTCGGCTGACAAAAGTTTCGTAACCACCCACGATGACCATGATCAGCAGGTTGGAGATCATGACCACGTCAATCAGGGCCAAGACGACCAGCATGATGATGGTTTCGTTGAGGTGGGTGACGGGTACGTTGGATGTGTATCCGATGCTGTTGACCAGGGTCTGTAAGGCGGTTTGACTGCCAAATGCCGCCTCAATGAGGTGAAACAGCTCCAGAAGGAAGTGCCAGACGTAAACCCCTTGGGCGGCAATCAGCCCCAGGTACAGTGGCAATTGAAGCCAGCGGCTGGCAAAAATCAGGTTGGGCAAGGGCCGCAAGCGGCGAACCAAAGCCGGTGGAGCAGCGGCATCGCTGGTGTGGTGGGTGCTGTGGGGTGTGGACATGGGGGAGTGGCAGGCCGAAACAACGGCGCTGGAAGAGGGTTATGGGGAATGGCGGGACGTGGTGCAGTCCGCGCGATGCCAGTGGCTGGCGGCGTGCGGAGCGTGGAGCAGCTGCGCGTATTTTAGGAGGCCCGCCTCATGTCTGCGGTTCCTCCGAGTCAGTCGTTTGTAAGAGCCAAGATTGACATTATTGTGTGCATAGACCCATTTCATTCAGGAGACCACATGAGTGCTACAGATGCTGCAAGCGCAGTCACGATTTACAACCCCAGTGAAGCTTTCGTCAAAAACGCTGAAGTGGCGGGCATGGCTGCCTACGACGCCCTGTGCCAAGAGGCCGAGCGCGATTACGAAGGGTTCTGGGCGCGCCAAGCCAAAGAGCTCCTGAGCTGGAAGACACCTTTTACCAAGGTGCTGGATGAAAGCAACGCACCTTTTTTCAAGTGGTTTGAAGACGGCACGTTGAACGCTTCCTACAACTGTCTGGATCGCAACATCGAAAAGGGCCTGGGCGACAAGACGGCCCTCATTTTTGAAGCGGATGGCGGAGAAGTCACCAAAATCACGTACAGCGAACTGTTGGCCAAGACTTGCCTGATCGCCAATGGGCTGAAGGCTCAGGGCGTGAAAAAGGGCGATCGCGTGGTGATCTACATCTCCATGTCCATCGACGGCGTGGCCGCCATGCAGGCTTGTGCCCGCATCGGTGCCACACACTCCGTGGTGTTTGGTGGTTTCTCAGCTCAGAGTTTGCGTGACCGCATTCAGGACACAGGCGCCAAAGTGGTGGTCACGGCCGATCACCAGATTCGCGGCGGCAAGCAACTGCCCCTCAAGTCCATCGTGGATGAAGCTTTCTCTCTGGGTGGATGCGAGAGCGTCAGCAAAGTGCTGGTGGTCAAGCGTTCGGGTGCGGCTGTGTCCATGACTGAAGGCCGTGACATGTGGATGGAAGAGGCCATTGCAGGTCAACCCGCCACCTGCGAGCCAGAGTGGGTGTCTGCCGAGCATCCCCTGTTTCTCTTGTACACATCTGGCTCCACGGGCAAGCCCAAAGGGGTTCAGCACAGCACAGGTGGCTACCTGTTGCATGCCGCACTGACCACCAAGTGGACGTTCGACCTGAAGGCCGACGATGTGTTCTGGTGCACGGCGGACATCGGTTGGGTCACCGGCCACACCTACATCACCTATGGTCCATTGGCTTTGGGCGGGACGGAAATTGTGTTTGAAGGTGTGCCTACCTATCCAGACGCAGGGCGCTTCTGGAAAATGATCGAGAAGCACAAGGTCAGCATTTTTTACACTGCGCCCACCGCGATCCGTTCACTCATCAAGGCTGCTGAAGCCAGCGATGCCGTTCACCCCAAGAGTTACGACCTGTCCAGCCTTCGCCTGCTGGGTTCGGTGGGTGAACCCATCAACCCCGCCGCGTGGGAGTGGTATTACAAGCATGTGGGTGGCAACCGCTGCCCCATTGTGGATACCTTCTGGCAAACAGAAACCGGTGGCCACATGATCACCCCGCTGCCTGGCGTCACGCCCATGGTGCCAGGTTCCTGCACATTGCCTTTCCCTGGCATACAGGCTGCCATCGTGGACGAAACCGGCAAAGATGTGCCCAACGGGCAGGGTGGCATTTTGGTGGTCAAGCGCCCGTGGCCTTCCATGATCCGCACCATTTGGGGCGACGATGCCCGCTTCATCAAGAGCTACTACCCGGAAGACTTCAAGGGCAAGTACTACTTGGCGGGCGACGGCGCTATTCGCGACGAAAAAACCGGCTACTTCACCATCACGGGACGCATTGACGACGTGCTGAACGTGTCGGGTCACCGCATGGGTACCATGGAAATTGAGTCGGCGCTGGTGAGTTGCACCGAGTTGGTGGCAGAAGCTGCGGTGGTTGGCCGTCCTGATGACACGACCGGCGAGGCCGTGGTGGCGTTTGTGGTGCTCAAGCGCAGTCGCCCGACGGGCGATGAGGCCAAGGCCATCGCCAAGCAGTTGCGCGACCACGTGGGCAAAGAGATTGGTCCCATCGCCAAGCCCAAAGACATCCGCTTCGGTGACAACCTGCCCAAGACCCGCTCAGGCAAAATCATGCGCCGTCTGTTGCGCTCGATAGCCAAGGGCGAGGCCATCACCCAGGACACCAGCACGCTGGAGAACCCGGCCATTTTGGACCAGCTCTCAGAAAATCTCTGAGGCTTTTCTGCCCAATAAAAAACCCGCCTTTGGCGGGTTTTTTATTGGGCAGACCAAGTCAGCCAACCGCGGCAGACTTGGTGGGAGCAAGCATCACTTCATGCCCAGCACCCAAGCGGCCAGTTTTTTGGAGTCGGCTTCGGAAACTTTGGGGTTGGCTGGCATGGGGATTGCACCCCAGACGCCGGAACCACCTTTGATGATCTTGGCGGCCAGCTTGTCTGCGGCGTCAGCCTGACCTGCATACTTTTTGGCCACATCCTTGTAGGCAGGGCCAACCAATTTCTTGTCGGTGGCATGGCAAGCCATGCAGTTGTTGGCCTTGGCCATGGCTTCGTCGGCCATGGCAGGCGCGGCAACAATCAGGGCGGAGGCGAGAACAAACAGAGCACGTTTCATGGAGAATCTCCTCGTGGGAAGTTAAGGGGCAACTTTTAAATAAGCCGATACTGATTTTATCGGGTTTGTTTGACTTGGCTCAGCGCGTTACGCATTGTTTCATTCGGACTTTTGTGGTTGACAAGGAGAGCGCCATGTGGTTCCTGGGCTTGGGT
Source organism: uncultured Hydrogenophaga sp. (assembly GCA_964396895.1). Classification (GTDB taxonomy): domain Bacteria; phylum Pseudomonadota; class Gammaproteobacteria; order Burkholderiales; family Burkholderiaceae_C; genus UBA2334. Next base: position 221,601 of record CAYNGJ010000001.1, read on the forward strand.
TTGTTGTTCATTCTGTTCAAGGTGCAGGAAATGGGGCCCGTGGCCGCTTGGCCTTGGTGGGCGGTGTTGTCTCCGCTGGGATTGGCGGTGGCCTGGTGGGCATGGGCGGATCAATCGGGCTACACCAAGCGCAAGGTGGTCGAGAAGGAAAACGCGCGCAAACAGGCTCGCATTGATCGCCAGCGCGAGGCCATGGGTGTGCGTCCGCGCACCAAGAAATGACGCCAGCGAAAACACCCTGCCGCGTGCGCTATATTGAGAGCACTGAAGTCTTCAAAAAGCAGAGGAGCAACCATGAAAGTCAGTGACATCCTGCGCGTCAAAGGGGGAACCCTTTACACCGCCTCCCCAGACGACACCTTGCTCAAGGCCGTTGAAACCATGAACCATTTCGACATTGGTTCGTTGGCCATCATGGAGCACGGTGATCTGGTGGGCATGCTTACCTTCCGGGAAGTCATTCAGAACCTGGCCACCAACGGCGGTTCGCTGGGCACGAGCACGGTGCGCAAAGTGATGGACGACCACCCCATGAGTTGCACCCCTGAGACGGAGTTGGATCAGGTGCGCCCCATGATGATCGAGCGTCACTGCCGCTACATGCCCGTGATGGACAGCCGCATGCTCATGGGTGTCATCAGTTTTTACGATGTTGCCAAGGCTGTGGTGGATGCCCAGAACTTCGAGAACAAGATGCTCAAGGCCTACATCCGAGATTGGCCGGGTGAAGACGAAACCACTGCCGTGGCGCCGGCCAAAGGTTGAGCCGTCTGGGATAATCTGCCGCCATGAGCGGCAACACATTTGGCAACCTATTTGCAGTCACCAATTTTGGTGAATCCCACGGACCAGCCATTGGCTGCGTGATTGACGGTTGCCCACCCGGGCTGCCTCTGAGCGAGGCGGACATTCAGCCCGACCTTGACAGACGTCGCCCGGGCACCAGCAAGTTCGTGACCCAGCGCAACGAGCCCGACGCGGTGGAAATCCTCAGCGGTGTTTACCAAGGGCTTACCACGGGTACTCCCATCTGCCTGCTGATTCGCAACACCGACCAGCGCAGCAAGGACTATGGCGACATCCTGCAGACCTTTCGCCCCGGTCATGCCGATTACACCTATTGGCACAAGTACGGTGTGCGCGATCCGCGCGGCGGCGGCCGGTCATCGGCCCGTTTGACTGCTCCCATGGTGGCGGCCGGTGCAGTGGCCAAAAAATGGCTGTTGTCGGCACATGGCACTACTTTCAAAGGCTGCATGACCCAGATAGGGGAAATGCCCATCGCCTTTGAGAGTTGGGCGCACGTGGCCCACAACCCTTTCTTTGCACCAGTGGCAGACGTGTCTGCCCTGGAGGACTACATGAACGCACTGCGCAAGAGTGGCGACTCTTGCGGTGCCCGCTTGCGTGTGGTCGCGCAGGGCATGCCGACCGGCCTGGGTCAGCCGCTGTTCGATAAGTTGGATGCCGACATTGCCTTTGCCATGATGGGCATCAATGCCGTCAAGGGCGTGGAGATTGGTGCAGGTTTTGCCTGTGTCGCGGCAAAAGGCAGTGCCCACGGCGATTCGCTGACCCCCAGTGGGTTCGTGGGCAACAACTCCGGTGGGGTGCTGGGGGGCATCAGCACCGGGCAAGACCTGGAGGTGAGCATGGCCATCAAGCCCACCAGCTCCATCCTGATTCCGCGTAACACCATTGACTCGACCGGCCAGGCCACCGAAGTCATCACCAAAGGCCGCCACGATCCTTGTGTGGGCATACGGGCCACGCCCATTGCCGAAGCCATGCTGGCGCTGGTGGTCATGGAACACGTGCTGCAGCACCGCGCACAGTGCGCAGACGTGCGTGTGGCCACACCCGATATCGCCCATGGTTGAGGCATGACCGCCTCGGTGCGTGTGCTCGCGCCGTTCGCAGCCCTGTCGGCCAGCTATTTCGCCCACATCGGGTTCTTCAACCCTTACCTGCCGCTGTGGCTGAAGGAAATGGGGCTGGGGCTGCTCGCGATCAGCGTGCTCACGTCCGTGCAGTCGGCCACCCGTCTGTTTGCCCCGTATGCCTGGGGCTGGCTGAGCGACCGCACCGGCGAGCGCGTGCGCCTGTTGCGCTACGGTGCCACGGCGGCGCTGGTCTGCTCGCTTGGGCTGTGGCTGAACCTGGGCTTCTGGGGCTTGTTGGTGGTGTTGTTGCTGATGTTTGTGCACACCAGTTCCATGATGCCCATGAGCGAGGCCGCCATGGCCCACTTGGTCAGCCAGGGTGGGCGGTTTGATGCCAAACGTTACGGGCGCGTGCGCCTGTGGGGGTCATTGGGCTTTTTGCTCACGGTGTTGGCGGCCGGTGCCTGGTTCGAGCGCCATGGCATGGCCAGTTTCCCGCTGTGGACCGTGGCCACGCTGCTGGCCGTCACCCTCAGCGTGTGGTGGATGCCCGACGTGAAGGAGGCCGCCCATGCAGCCGATGCCCCCGCGCAACCCGTGTGGGCGTTGCTGCGCCAGCCCGAGGTGGCTTGGTTGTTTGCCGCCATCTTTTTCCATGTGCTGGCGCACATCTTCATCTATGTGTTCTTTTCGCTGTACCTGGACCACCTGGGATACAGCAAGGCGACCATTGGCTTGTTGTGGGCGGTGGCCGTGGTGCTGGAAATTGGCTGGTTTTTGACGCAAGGCCGCTGGCTGCCCCAGCTCAGCCTGACCGGCTGGCTGGTGCTGGCCGCCGTCCTGGTGGCGCTTCGCATGGGCCTGTTGGCCAAGTGGCCACTGGTGCTGCCGCTGCTGGTGCTGGGGCAGATGCTGCACGCCATCACCTTTGCCACCCACCACACGGTGTGCATCGCGCTCATTTCGCACCACTTTCCCGGGCGGCTGCGGGGGCGGGGGCAGGCCTTGTACACCGTCATTGGGTACGGTGTACCCGGTGTGCTGGGTGGTGTGGGGGGCGGTCTGGTCAGCACGGCCTGGGGCTTGTCGGCTGTGTTTGCTTGTGGCAGCGTGGCGGGGTTGATTGCAGCGGCCTGTGCCCTCAGGGTTTGGGGGCTGGCGCACCCATCTGCCACCGGTGCGAAAACGGGTTGAATCCCGTCACCAACGCGGTGGCCAGCAGCACCAGAAGCCCGCCGCCCAAGAGGCCTGCACCCAGCGGCTCGCCGAGCAGCAAGTGACCCCAACTCACCCCGAACAAGGGCACCAAAAAGGCGGGACTGATGGCGGCCACCGGTGACACGTGCCGCATGATGCGCAGGTGCACCCAGCTCGCCAGGCCCGAGGCAGCAATGCCCAGTGCCGCCACGGCCAGCAGCGCAGCAGGGGTGAAGGTGGCGCTGGGCCACTGCCACGCCGCACCCGGCAGCAGCAGGGCGCAGGCGGCCAGGTTCAGGCCCAGTGCAATGGCCAGGGGTTCCATGCGCAGTGTGGCCCGTTTCATCAGGGGTGTGGCACAGCCATAGGATGCTGCTGCGGCCAGGCAAGCCAAGGCGGCCCACAGGCGGGGTCCGTCGGGCTCAATTGGTCCCAGCCGCACGATCAGTGCCACACCGGTGAAGCCCAGCACACAGCCCAGCACCTTGGCGCGGTTGAGGCGGTCTTCGCCCAGCCAGGCCGAGGCCAGGGTGCCAAACAGCACGGCGGTGGTGTTGAGCAGCGCCAGGTACCCCGAGGGCAGGCGCAAGGCGGCCCAGGCGTAGAGCAAGAAGGGCAGCGTGACCGCCAGTACCCCCAACCGCAACAGCTCCCGCCAGTGGGACCAGGGCCACGCCTGGCGCAGGGCCAGGGTGATGAGCCCCAGTGTCACCGTCGCCAATACCACCCGCATGCCCGCCAGTACCCAGGGTCCCAGCAGGGGGCTGGCCACGCGGATGAACAAAAAAGAGGCTCCCCACAAAGCAGAGAGCCCCAACAGTTGCAAAAAATGGGTGTGTTTCACCCACGCATTGTGCCCAAGCGGGGGGCTCACCCTGACCGGCGCGCGACAACGGCCACGGATAATCAACGGGATTGTCCAACCACCCCATTCAGCCCACATGAAAACCGCTTTCATCCTCAACGGTCCCAACCTCAACCTGCTGGGCACCCGTGAACCTGCCGTGTATGGAGCCACCACGCTGGCCGACGTTGAGCAGTTGTGTGCCCAGGCCTGTGCCCGGCACGGCCTGGCGTTGGCCTTTCGTCAGACCAACCATGAGGGTGTGCTGGTGGACTGGATACACGAGGCAGGTCGTTTGCATGCCCAGGGCGAGTTGGCGGGTCTCATCATCAACGCGGGCGCCTACACCCACACCAGCGTGGCCTTGCACGATGCCATCAAGGGCACGGGCATCACCTGCATCGAACTGCACATCAGCAACGTCTTTGCGCGCGAGGCCTTCCGCCACCACAGCCACATTTCTGCGGCTGCCAAGGCGGTGATGTGTGGCTTTGGCGTACAGGGCTACCCGCTGGCTGTGGCTGCACTGGCGGAGATGGGGGAGTAATTTTATATAAATTTGGCATTTAACGCTTTATTTATATGATTTTATTGCTATGATTATTGATGATTCTGTGGCTGACAAACCTTTGCTCTGGGTGCGTGAGCTGGGGTTCACCAGGCCGGGAGGACCTGTTTGGCAACACCGGTCGGTCGAATTCATGCCAGGCCTGACGGTGCTGTACGGGGAAGAGGGGGCTGGTAAATCCACGCTGTTGCGCTTGCTGGCGGCAGACTTGACACCGCAGCAGGGAGACCTGGTGTTGTGCGGTGTGTCTGCCCGGGCGGAGCGCTTGGCCTATCAGGCACAGGTGTTCTGGTGTGACCCCCAGTCCGATGCCCACCAAGCGTTGCCCGCCCGCGACTACCTGGCGTGGCACCGGCACCGACACGCTGGCTGGCTGGATGAGGTGTTGCAGGCCCACCTGGATGCGATGGATTTGCGGCAACACCTGGACAAGCCCCTGTATGCCTTGTCCACTGGCACATTGCGCAAGCTCAGGCTGGTGGCAGCGTTTGCCGCTGGCGCGCCGTTGACCTTGCTGGACGATCCATTGGCTGCGCTGGACAGGCGATCGGTGGACCATGTCATGTCGGTGCTGCATGCGTGTCAGGCGCTGTCGCACCGCTTGGTGGTGGTGGCCATGCATCAATTGCCACCGGGTTTGATCGGTGTGAATATGTCAGCGTGGTGACGTGTTGATGGCGCTATATCCGAGTAAACCTTGGGTTTTTTCTGGGTAGCATCTACGGTTGATCACACAACCATTCCAGACCATGAGCAGCACACCCACGCACCACTCCGCATATGACGCCCACGGCATCTGGACACCGGGGGTGGTGCTGATGCGCAACCTCCATTTCGGAGCCAAAGCCTGGCTGATTTCGCTGGCCTTTCTGGTGCCCATTCTGGCGGCCGTTGCCTGGCTCCTGTTGGGCCAGACCCAGCAGGCCTTGCAAGACCGCAAGAACGCCACGCGCCAGCATGTGGAGGTGGCACACAGCGTGCTGGTCTGGGCGCACGCGCTGGAGACCAGCGGCCAACTCAGCCGCGACCAGGCTCAGGACACGGCCAAGAAGGCCGTGGCCCAGATGCGCTATGACCAACAGGAGTATTTCTGGATCAACGACATGGCCCCGAAGGTGGTCATGCACCCGATCAACGCTGCGTTGAACGGGCAGGATGCCTCGGGTATCAAGGACCCCAACGGCTTTGCCTTGTTCCAGGGCTTTGTGGATGAAGTGCGGCGCAACCGCCAAGGTTTTGTGCCCTACATGTGGCCCAAGCCCGGCAACCCCGAGCCAGTGGCCAAGTTGTCTTATGTGATGGGTTTCGAGCCTTGGGGCTGGGTGGTGGGGTCTGGCATCTACATCGATGACCTGCAGGCGGGTACCCAAAAGCGGCTGATGTGGTCAGTGAGTGTCATTGGGGTGAGCCTGCTGGTGCCGCTGTATTTTTTTGTGGGCTTTTACCGGGTGAACCAAGGTGGCCTGCAACTGGTGAGGCGTCATTTGAAGGAAATGGCAGAGGGCGACCTGCGCCACCCACCGGCCAACCCGTGGGGGCGCGACGAGCCGGCGAGCCTGATCAGTGACCTGCAGCACGTGTACGCATCGCTGCACGCACTGATCAGGCGGGTGCGTCATGGTGCCGCAGAGCTGCACACCGCGAGCAGCGAGATATCGTCCGCGAGCACCGACCTGTCATCCCGCACCGAGGCCACGGCGGCCACGCTGGAGGAGCAGGCCTCCGTCATGGAGCAAATCAGCTCCACCGTGCTTAACACAGCCAACACCACCGAGACGGCGGCGCGTTTTGCGGCTGACAACGCTGCGGTGGCCGTGAGTGGGGGCGAGGTGATTGACAACGTGGTCAGGACCATGGAGGACATCCACGCATCCTCGACCAAGATCAACGACATCATCGGGGTGATTGACGGCATTGCCTTTCAGACCAACATTTTGGCGCTCAACGCCGCCGTCGAGGCGGCCCGGGCGGGTGAGGCCGGCCGGGGCTTTGCCGTGGTGGCCAGCGAAGTTCGCCAGCTCGCGCAGCGCAGTGCCGGCGCGGCACGCGAGATCAAGGCGCTGATCTCGGCCAGTGTCAACACAATTGGCACAGGCACTCAGGTGGTCAAGCAGGCCGGTAGCACCATGACCGAGCTGGTCGCCAATGCGCGGCAGATCAACACCTTTCTGAGTGAAATTTCCACCGCCTCCAAAGAACAGGCACTGGGGGTGGAGCAAGTGGACCGATCCATTCAGGACCTGGACCGCACCACCCAGCAGAACGCAGCGCTGGTGGAGGAAACAGCCGCTGCCGCATCTGCCTTGCAGCACCAAGCTGAGCTGCTCCAGGCGGAAATCAGCAACTTCAAGGTGGGTTGACCCCGTCAGCTTTGCGGCAAGCTGTCCTGCATCAGGCCAGCCAGTGACTCACTGGCCACCAGCGTGAGGGTGAGGGCCACCCACCGCACCTGACCGTTCAATTCAGGTGGGCCTGCGCCGCCGACAGTGGCTTCCCAGGGCATGGTGAAGGGTGGGGCGTCGTCGCATTGCACCTGCAGCAACATGTCCCACTCACCCCCTTGTTCCAGCGGATGGGGTGGGCTGGTGGCGGTGCGGTATGCCCGGGCCAGGGCCTCCTGCACTGCGGCCCAGGCCTGGGGCAGGTGGGGCGGCGCCACACTGGCCATGGCCTCCAACGTCAGCACGCCATCGTCGGATTCACTGGCATCGAACACCAGCCAGTGGTTGAGGTGGTCGTGCATGGCGCTCAGCACTCCACGATGTTGACGGCCAGGCCGCCGCGTGCGGTTTCCTTGTACTTGGTTTTCATGTCAGCCCCGGTTTCGCGCATGGTCTTGATGACCTTGTCCAGGCTCACATGGTGGGTGCCATTGCCGTGCAGTGCCATGCGCGCCGCATTGATGGCCTTGACCGCCGCAATGGCGTTGCGCTCGATGCAGGGAATCTGCACCAGGCCACCCACGGGGTCGCAGGTCAGGCCCAGGTGGTGTTCCATGCCAATCTCGGCGGCGTTTTCCACCTGCTCGGGGGTGCCACCCATCACCGCGCACAAGGCACCGGCGGCCATGGAGCAGGCCACACCCACCTCGCCCTGGCAGCCCACCTCGGCGCCGCTGATGCTGGCGTTTTCCTTGTAGAGGATGCCGATGGCCGCGGCGGTCAGCAAAAAGTCCACCACACCGTCGTCGGTGGCAGCGGGCACAAAACGGCGGTAGTAGTGCAGCACCGCTGGCACAATGCCCGCCGCCCCATTGGTGGGTGCGGTCACCACCCGGCCGCCGGCGGCGTTTTCTTCGTTCACGGCCAGGGCGTACAGGTTCACCCAGTCCAGCACCTGCAGCGGGTCGGTCAGTGCCTTTTCGGCCTGGTGGGTCAGGTCTTGCCACAGCCGGGGGGCGCGCCGCTGCACCTTGAAGCCGCCGGGCAGCGTGCCCTCGGTGCGGCAGCCGCGCTGCACGCAGGCCTGCATCACGCCCCAAATGTGCAGCAGCCCTGAGCGAACCTCAGCGGGCGTGCGCCAATGGGCCTCGTTGGCGTGCATCACTTGGGCCACGCTCCAGCCACGGACACGGCATTGCGCCAGCAGCTCGGCGCCCGAATGAAAGGGCACGGGCAGCTCCGTGGTGTCGGGCGCAATGGTTTTTTGGCGGGTGCCGTCAGCCATGACTTCTTCACTGACCACAAAGCCCCCGCCCACCGAGTAAAAAGTGCGCACCGCCAGCACCTGACCGGTGGCATCCAGCGCCTGAAAGCGCATGCCGTTGGCGTGCAGGGGCAGGGTTTCGCGCCGGTGCAGAACCAGGTCTTGCACTTCGTTCCAGTCCACCGGGTGGACGCCCAGCACGGGCAACTGGCGTTGCGTGCGCACGGTGTTCAACACGCCGTCAATTGTGTCCACATCCACCGTGTTGGGCTCATGGCCGCACAGGCCCAGCACCACCGCCTTGTCACTGCCGTGGCCCTTGCCCGTGGCACCCAGCGAACCGTACAGGTCGCAGCGCAAACGGGCGGTGGCGGCCAGCTGTCCGCTGTGCTGCAAACCCAAAACAAACAGCCGTGCCGCCCGCATGGGCCCCACTGTGTGTGAACTGCTGGGGCCTATGCCCACTTTGAAAATGTCAAATGCCGAAACGGCCATGTCGGTCTCCGAGTGGGGAGGCGGTGCTGCGGCAGCAGGACCGCAGCGTCAGTCTGGTTGGCTTTAGGCCAGCACTTCGCGCATGTCGGCCAGGAGGGCATCGACCGAGGTCTCGGTGGTGTCCCAGGCGCACATGAAGCGGCAGCCACCGCCCGCAATGAACTGATAGAACTTCCAGCCCCGGCCATGCAGCTCTTCAATCGCGGCGGGGGGCAGTTGGGCAAACACGCCGTTGGCCTGCGGTGCATGGCTGGGGTGCGCGCCACCCAGTGACAGCAGGCCTTGGTGCAGCCGCTGGGCCATGGTGTTGGCATGGCGGGCGTTGCGCAGCCACACGTCGTTTTCCAGTAAACCCACCCAGGGGGCGGAAATGAAGCGCATTTTGGAGGCCAGCTGACCGGCCTGCTTCACGCGCCAGGCAAAGTCGGCCGACAGATCGCGGTCGAAAAACACCACCGCCTCCCCAATGGGCAAACCGTTTTTGGTGCCACCAAAACAGAGCACATCCACCCCGGCTTTCCAGGTGACCTCTGCCGGGCTGCAGCCCAGGTGGGCCACGGCGTTGGCGAAGCGTGCGCCGTCCATGTGCACCTTGAGGTGGTGCTTTTTGGCCGTCCAGGCAATGGCCCGCACCTCTTCCACGCTGTACACCGTGCCCATCTCCGTGGCCTGGGTGATGGACACCACCTTGGGCCTGGGGTAGTGGATGTCGCTGCGTTTGGTCACCAGCGAGCCGATCGCCTCGGGCGTGAGCTTGCCCAGGCGAGCGGCTTCGGAAGTGGATTCACCCACCAGCAGCTTGGAGCCATTCGAGAAAAACTCTGGCCCGCCGCACTCATCGGTTTCGATGTGGGCCACCGGGCTGCAAATGACCGAGTGGTAGCTCTGGCACAGCGAGGCCAGGGCCAGCGAGTTGGCCGCCGTGCCGTTGAACACAAAGTACACGTCGCAGTCGATGTCGAACAACTCGCGCAGCATGTCGGTGGAGCGCTGGGTCCAACGGTCTTCGCCGTAGGCGGGCTCGTGCCCACTGGCATTGGCCTGGGCCAGCCAATGCATGGCCTCGGGGCAGGCACCCGCGTAGTTGTCGCTGGCAAAGTGTTGGCGTGGGTCGGCTGCAGTCATGGTGGTGCGTTGGTTATCAGGCGTTGGCGTAGGCGTCCACTGGCAGGCAGCTGCAAAACAGGTTGCGGTCGCCATACACGTTGTCCACCCGGCCCACGGGTGGCCAATACTTCACGGCCTTGAGCGTGGCCAGCGGGAAGGCACCCAGCTCGCGGGCATAGGGCCGGTCCCAATCGGCGCCCAGCAGGCTGGCGGCAGTGTGGGGGGCGTGCTTGAGAGGATTGTTGTCCTGCGGCCACTCACCCGCCTCAACGCGGCGAATTTCCTCGCGGATGGCAATCATTGCGTCAATGAAGCGGTCCAGCTCTTTGAGCGTTTCACTTTCGGTGGGCTCCACCATCAGCGTGTTGGGCACGGGGAAACTCAGCGTGGGGGCGTGGAAGCCATAGTCCATCAGGCGCTTGGCCACGTCTTCGGCCATCACGCCGCTGGTGTCTTTCAGGCCGCGCAGGTCCAGGATGCACTCGTGCGCCACGTGGCCGTTTTCGCTGGCGTACAGCGTGGGGTAGTGGGCGCTGAGGCGTTTGCTGATGTAGTTGGCGCTGAGAATGGCGGTTTCGGTCGCGTGCTTCAGGCCATCGGCCCCCATCATGCGGATGTACATCCAGCTGATGGGCAGCACGGCTGCATTGCCCAGCGGGGCGGCACTGACCGCACCCACACCATTGACGGGCAAGCCAGCGGTGGCGTGGCCAGGCAGGAAGGGCACCAGGTCTTCGACCACACACACCGGGCCCACGCCAGGGCCGCCGCCGCCGTGGGGGATGCAGAAGGTTTTGTGCAGGTTCAGGTGGCTCACGTCACCGCCGAACTCGCCAGGGGCGGCCACGCCGACCAGCGCATTCATGTTGGCACCGTCCACGTACACCCGCCCGCCGTGGCTGTGCACCAGGGCACACAGCTCTTTGACCGAGGTCTCGAACACGCCGTGGGTGCTGGGGTAGGTGATCATCACGGCGGCCAGGTTGGCGCTGTGCTGCTCGCATTTGGCTTGCAGGTCGGCCAGGTCCACGTTGCCATTGGCGTCGCACTTGGTGACGACCACGGTCATGCCCACCATCTGGGCGCTGGCGGGGTTGGTGCCGTGGGCGCTGCTGGGAATCAGGCAAATGTTCCTGTGTCCTTGGCCCTGCGCCTCGTGGTAGGCCTGGATGACCAGCAGACCGGCGTACTCGCCCTGGCTACCCGCATTGGGTTGCAGGCTGATGCCGGCGTAGCCAGTGGCCTGGCACAGCCAGGCGCGCAACTGTTCGTCCAGCAGGCGGTAGCCCTCCAGCTGGTCGGCTGGGGCAAAGGGGTGGACGTTGGCAAATTCGGGCCAGGTGATGGGGATCATCTCGGCCGTGGCGTTGAGCTTCATGGTGCAGCTGCCCAGCGGAATCATGCTGCGGTCCAGCGCCAAGTCTTTGTCGGACAACTGGCGGATGTAGCGCAGCATGCTCGTCTCAGAGTGGTGGCTGTTGAACACCGGGTGCGTGAGGAAGGCGCTGGTGCGGCGCAGTGTGTTTGGGATGAGCGGGTCGATGCCGTCTTCAAAGGCCGCCACCTCCGGCAGGCTTTGCCCGGTCAGGGCGAAGCAAATCCACAGCGCGTCGATGTCCTCGCGGGTGGTGGTTTCGTCGAGGGTGATGCCCACGTAGCGGTCCAGGCTCAGGCGCAGGTTGAGACCGCACGACAGGGCTCGGGCCAGCACAGTTTCTGCGTCGGCCGGGGTGCTCATGCGCACGGTCAAGGTGTCAAACGCGGTGTCGCCGACCAGTTCACAGCCCAAATGCTGCAAGCCTGCTGCCAGAACGGCGGTGTAGCTGGCCACGCGCCGGGCGATGCGAGTGAGGCCAGCAGGCCCGTGGTACACGGCGTACATGCTGGCCACGACGGCGGGCAGCACCTGGGCGGTGCAGATGTTGCTGGTGGCTTTTTCGCGGCGAATGTGTTGCTCGCGGGTTTGCAGTGCCAAACGGTAGGCGGGGTGGCCGTGCGCATCGATGCTCACGCCCACCAGGCGGCCAGGCAAGGAGCGTTTGAACGCATCGCGGCAGGCCATGTAGGCAGCGTGCGGGCCGCCTGCACCCATGGGCATGCCAAAGCGCTGGGTGGTGCCCACGGCGATGTCGGCACCCAGTTCTCCAGGGGGCACCAGCAGCGTCAGTGCGAGCAGGTCGGCCGCCACGATGACCACGCCGCCTTTGGCTTTGTAGGCCTGGATCCATTCGCGGTCATCGCGCACCACGCCGCTCACGCCAGGGTATTGCAACAGCACGGCAAAGCTGTCGTTGTCCAAGGCTTCAGACCCCAGGCAACTGCGCACCTCGATGCCCAGCGGGCGCGCGCGGGTTTGGATGACTTCCAAGGTTTGGGGCAGCACCTGGTCGTCCACGTAAAACACGTTGGATGTCGATTTGCCCGCGCGCGCCGCAAGCGTCATGGCCTCGGCAGCGGCGGTGGCTTCGTCCAGCATGCTGGCATTGGCCATGGGCAACCCGGTGAGGTCGGTCACCATGGTCTGGAAGTTGACCAGTGCCTCCATGCGGCCCTGGGAAATTTCAGCTTGGTAAGGCGTGTAGGCGGTGTACCAGGCGGGGTTTTCCAAGATGTTGCGCAGGATCACGCCGGGGGTGTGGGTGCCGTGGTAGCCCTGCCCGATGCAACTTTTCATGATCGTATTGCGCGAGGCAATGGCCTTGAGTTCCGCCAGTGCGGCCGCTTCCGTCACGGCAGCGGGCAAGTCCATGCCCTGGGTGCGGGCGATGCTGCGGGGCACGATGCCGTCGATCAGCGCGCGGCGCGAGGCCTCGCCGATGACGGACAGCATGTGTGCCTCGTCGGCTGCGCTCACACCGATGTGGCGGGCAATGAACTCACTGGGGTTTTCCAGCTCGGCCAGGGGCAGGGCGTTGGACAGGGACATGGACGGACTCTTGGCTAAAAGGGTGGGGAGGGCAGGGCGGCTCGCGGCCCGACGACGAAGGGCTGTTGCCGGACTCAGGCGGCCAGGGCGGCGTAGGCGGTTTCGTCCAGCAGTTCGGCCAGCTCGGCGGGGTTGCTCAGCTTGACCTTGAAGAACCAGCCCGCGCCCAGCGGGTCGGTGTTGGCCAGCGCGGGGTCGGCGCGCAGGGCTTCGTTCACCTCAGTGATTTCACCGGTCACGGGCATGTAGACGTCGGCCGCGGCCTTGACGGACTCGACCACACCAGCCACGTCTTTCTGGGCAAAGGTGGTGCCCACGGCGGGCAGGTCCACAAACACCACGTCGCCCAGCGCGTCCTGCGCATGGTGGGTGATGCCCACGGTGGCGATGTCGCCGTCAATGTTGAGCCATTCGTGGTCGGGGGTGTACTTGAGGGACATGTCAAAAACTCCAGAAAAAGGAAGGGATAAATTAAAAATAAGAGCTAACTGTGTAATAAATACATGCGTTAGAGACATTTTTTATTAAAAATGTTTCGTGAACGGGTGGTGAACCGGGTTGGCCCGCCACCGCCATTTAGCCACGGTAGTAGCGCGTGGGCACAAAGGGCATGGCCACCACTTCCATGGGCACGGGCTTGCCACGCACCACGGCGTTGATTCGGGTGCCGATGGCAGCAAACCCGGGCGGCACAAAGCCCATGGCCACGGGTTGGTTGATGGTGGGGCCGAGCAGGCCGCTGGTCACCTCGCCAATGAACTCGCCGTTCAGGTCGGTGAGCTCGGTGTGTTCGCGCACGGGCACGCGCTCCAGCGCCTTCAGGCCCACGCGCTGCTTGGTCAGCGGCTCCGTACCGTCCAGTTGACCCAGCACGGTGGCGGCACCGGCAAAACCACCGGCACGGGCACCACCGGTGCGGCGCACCTTTTGCATGGCCCAGTTCAGCCCGGCTTCCACGGGGGTGGTGGTGGTGTCGATGTCGTTGCCATACAGGCACAGGCCGGCTTCCAGGCGCAGCGAGTTGCGGGCACCCAGGCCCACGGGCTTGACTTCGGGCTGGGCCAGCAGGGCGCGGGCCAGCGCTTCGGCGGCGGTGTCGGGCACCGAGATTTCAAAGCCGTCTTCGCCGGTGTAGCCGCTGCGGGTGATGAACAGGTCGGCCCCTTCCCAGTTGAAGGCCGCACCGGTCATGAACACCAGCTGTTCCACGCCGGGCAGCAGCCGGGTAAGTGCCGTCACGGCCTGCGGGCCTTGCAGGGCCAACAGCGCCCGCTCGGGCATGGGAATGACTTCGCAGCGCTGGCCAATTTTGGCGTTGATGTGCGCGATGTCGCCCACTTTGCAGGCGCCGTTGACGATGACGAATATCTGGCCCCCACTCTTGCCAGCTCCGCTGTCTGCGCTGCCCCCCGAGGGGGCTCCTGCTTCTTGGGGCGGCCCGGCGAAGCAGGTGTCGCTGCCCATGTTCACAAACATCAGGTCGTCGATGATGGTGCCCTCTTCGGTCAGCAGCAGGCCGTAGCGTTGTTTGCCCACGGCCAGGCCGACGACATCCACGGGCATCAGGGTTTCGAAGGACGCAGCCGCGTCAGGTCCCACCAGGCGCAACTGGCCCATGTGCGACACATCGAACAGCCCGGCGGCGCTGCGGGTGTGCAAGTGCTCAGCCATCAGACCCATGGGATATTGCACGGGCATGCTGTAGCCCGCAAACGGCACCATGCGTGCGCCAAGTTCGCGGTGCAAACCGTCGAGTGGCGTGGTCAGTAAATCGGTGTGGATGGATTCGGGCGCGTTGGCATCGGACATGGCGGACAGACTTGGCATGTGTGTGCCCAGGCAGGCAGCCATGGGGCACAGGGGGCAGACACACCGGGGGCACAGCCGCCGGCACTTTTCAACACGGTTCATCCGTGCGCTGCCCCTCCTGTCCGCTTTACCTGAGAGATTCACCCGGGCGATGCCGGGCTTGCTCCTTCGGTGGGCCACATCGGGTGTGGCCTCTCTCCAGGGGGGTACACCGATGGGCTTTCGCCATGACGGTGTTTGCCAGTCCTTTTGCCTGAGCGTTCAGGGCTGTGCGGGCCATGCCCACCCAACCTCCTGCGCCTTCGGCGAACCCGTCAACCCGGCGGTGTGGCTGGGTTGCAGGCTTCTCTCCTGACAGAAACGAGATTCTAGCGGCCAGTCCAGGGACTTGGCCAGCGCCAAGTGCGGCTCACATGCCCGCGTAGTTGGGCCCACCGCCACCTTCAGGCGTGACCCAGACGATGTTTTGTGTGGGGTCCTTGATGTCGCAGGTCTTGCAGTGCACGCAGTTTTGAGCGTTGATCTGCAGGCGCTGGGCATCACCGCCTTGGGCTTCATCGGGCACAAACTCGTACACCCCAGCTGGGCAGTAGCGGCTCTCAGGTCCGGCGTATTTGGCCAGGTTGATGCCCACGGGCACGCTGGCATCTTTCAGCGTGAGGTGGGCGGGTTGCTGCTCTTCGTGGTTGGTGTTGCTGATGAACACGCTGGAGAGGCGGTCAAAGGTCAGCTTGCCATCGGGCTTGGGGTAGCTGATGGGCGGGCACTCGCTGGCGGGCTTCAGGTAGAGGTGGTCGGCTTTGGTCGGCGCGAGTGTCCAAGGTGGACTTTTGATGCCCAACTTGGGCAGCAGCCAGTATTCAATGCCAGTGCCCAGGGAACCCCCCACAATGCCCCATTTGAACCAGCGCTTCCAGTTTCGGGCCTGGTTCAACTCAGCGTGCAGCCAGCTGGCTTCAAAGGCCTGGGGGTACGCGGTGAGCTCGTCGTGTTGGCGACCATTGGTCACCGCGTCAAACGCGGCTTCAGCGGCCAACATGCCGGTTTTGAGGGCGGCGTGGCTGCCCTTGATGCGTGGTCCGTTCAGGTAGCCAGCATCGCACCCGACCAAAGCACCGCCTGGGAATGTGGTTTTGGGCAACGCCAGCAGCCCACCGGCCGTGATGGCACGGGCGCCATAGCTGATCCGCTTGCCGCCTTCAATGTGTTGCCGGATGGAAGGGTGCGTTTTCCAGCGCTGCATTTCTTCGAACGGGCTCAGCCAAGGGTTGTCATAGTTCAAGCCGACGATGAAACCCAACACCACTTTGTTGTCTTCCATGTGGTACAGGAAACCACCGCCATAGGTGTCGGCCTTGAGTGGCCAGCCTGCGGCGTGGATCACCAAGCCAGGCTTGGCCTGCTCGGGTGAAACCTCCCACATTTCCTTGATGCCGATGGCGTATGACTGGGGGTCTTTGCCGTCGTCCAGTTTGAACTGGGCGATCACCTGTTTGCCCAGGTGGCCGCGCGCACCCTCGGCAAACACGGTGTACTTGGCGTGCAGTTCCATGCCGAGCTGGAAGCTGTCCATGGGCTCACCGTCCTTGCCCACGCCCATGTTGCCAGTGGCCACGCCTTTGACTGAGCCGTCGCCGTTGTAGAGCACCTCGGCCGCCGCAAAACCGGGGAATATTTCCACACCCAGGCCTTCGGCCTGCTCAGCCAGCCATTTGGTGACCGCCCCCAGGCTGATGACGTAGCAGCCGTCGTTGTGAAAGTTGTCGGGCATCAGGAAGGTCGGGGTGGCGAACTGCCCTGTTTCGGACAGGAACAGCGCCTGGTCGCTGGTCACGGGTTGGTTCAGCGGCGCGCCCAGCTCTTTCCAGTTCGGGAACAGCTCGGTCAGGGCGATGGGGTCCATCACCGCGCCCGACAAAATGTGCGCGCCGGGCTCCGAGCCTTTCTCCAGCACCACCACTGACACTTCACGGCCTTTTTCGGCCGCGAGTTGCTTCAGGCGGATGGCGGTGGCCAGACCGGCGGGGCCGCCGCCCACCACCACCACGTCGTACTCCATGGCCTCACGAGGGCCAAACTGTTCGAGAATTTCTGCTGGTGTCATGGGCGGACTCTGGGTTGGTGTAGGGTGGACGGGTGGCCTGAAATGCGGGCAGTCAGCGTCGGGTGACGAGTGTGCGTCGGGTTTTGCAAGCTGGCTGTCAGGGAAGTGACCGGGTTGGGCCCGGATTTTAGTGGGGTCTGCTGCACAATAGCACGATCGTTCTTTTTTATTTCATTCGTTTTCGATAGGACTCTCCAATGGCGTACAGCATGGATTTGGCGGGCCGCGTGGCCTTGGTGACCGGGGCTTCCAGCGGCTTGGGCGCCCAGTTTGCCCGCACCCTGGCCCGGGCCGGTGCCGGCGTGGTGCTGGCCAGCCGCCGCGTGGACAAGCTGCGCGAGCTGCTGGTGGAAATTGAGGGCGAGGGCGGTGACGCCCATGTGGTGGAGCTGGACGTGACCGACCGCGACTCGATCCGCGCCGCCGTGGCCCACGCCGAAACTGAAATGGGCAGCCTGGACATTCTGGTCAACAACTCCGGCGTCAGCACCACACAGCGGCTGGTGGATGTGACCGAAGACGACTTTGACTTTGTGTTTGACACCAACGTGCGCGGGGCCTTCTTTGTCGCGCAAGAGGTGGGCAAGCGCATGCTGGCCCGCGCCAAGGGCGAGGCACCGGGCAGCTTCACGGGCGGGCGCATCATCAACATCGCCAGCATGGCGGGGCTGAAGGTGTTGCCGCAAATTGGCGTGTACTGCATGAGCAAGGCCGCTGTGGTGCACATGACCAAGGCGATGGCGGTGGAGTGGGGCAAGTACGGCATCAACGTCAACGCCATTTGCCCCGGCTACATCGACACCGAAATCAACCACCACCACTGGCAGACCGAGCAAGGCCAGAAGCTGGTGAGCATGCTGCCGCGCAAGCGCATAGGCCAGCCCAAAGACCTGGATGCGCTGCTGGTGATGCTGGCCAGCAACGAAAGCCATTTTGTGAACGGCGCGGTCATTGCCGCAGACGACGGCTTTGGCATCTGAATTTGATTGGGCCGCTGCGCCTTTGCGCCCAGACGGTTGGCTGGGCGGCATCCTGGCGGGCCTGGCCGCCGGAGCGCTGTGGGGCATGGTGTTTGTGGCACCCGAGGTGGTGCCTCAGTTTGGTGCGGTCGATCTGGCGGTGGGCCGTTTTGTGGCCTGCGGCCTGTTCTCGCTGCTGCTGTTGCTGGTGCCTGGTCTGTGGGGCCGGGGGCTGCGCCTGCCCACCCTGGCGCAGGCCGGTGCGGCGCTGGGCCTGAGCGTGTTGGGCTATACCGGCTACTACCTGCTGCTGGTGCTGGCCATTGTCCAGGCCGGGCCGGTGTTGCCCACGCTCATCATTGGCACCATTCCGGTGTGGGTCATGCTGCTGGGCAAGCCGGTGGGGTTGCGCTGGGCGGCCCTGGTGCCCGGCCTGTTGCTCACCGCGGTAGGGCTGGCGATTTTGCTGCGCCTGCCGGACGATTCCCGGCTGGGCGAGCCCGTCAGCCTGTGGTTGGGCGTGGCCTGCGCCGCAGCGGCCATGGTCAGCTGGACGGCATTTGCGCTGCTCAATGCCGCCTGGCTCAAGCGCCACCCCGAGGTGCCGGTGTGGCACTGGGCCACCTGGATGGGTGTGGCCGCTGGCGTCGGGGCGCTGGGCCTGTGGCTGGTGCTGGGCACGCCGCTGCCTGTGCTGAGCCAGCGCGAGGGCTGGGGCCTGTTTGTGGCGGTGTGTGTGGTCACTGGCATTGGCGCGGCCTGGGTGGCCTCGGTGGCCTGGAACCTGGCCAGCCGCCGCTTGAGCCCCAGCCTGGCGGGCCAACTCATCGTGAGTGAAACCGTGTTTGGCGTGGCCTATGCGTTTGTGTGGAGCGGGCAGTGGCCTGTGGCCGCGCAGTGGCTGGCCTGCGGGCTGTTTGTGCTGGGCATTCTGGCGTCCATCCGGGCGCACCGCTGAACCTTTTAAAAGACTGACAACCGCCATGCGAATCGAGCTGCCTGAGCAAAAGAAACTGGTGTTTGAAATGGACATCCCCATCCGCTGGGGCGACATGGACGCCATGGGCCATGTGAATAACGCGGTGTACTTTCGTTACCTGGAAACCATCCGGGTGGAGTGGATGCACAGTGCGGGCTGCCCGCCAGACGCCAGCGGCGAGGGGCCAGTCATCGTCAACGCCTTTTGCAACTTTTACAAACAGCTGGAATACCCCGGCAGGGTGCGCGCCCGCATGTACGTGAGCGACCCGGCACGCACCACCTTTGAGAGCTGGTGCACCCTGGCCCGCACCGATGACCCCGACACCGTGTACGCCGCCGGCGGGGCCACCACCATTTGGGTGAACTTTCCAATGCAAAAAGCCGCGCCGCTGCCGGAATGGTTGCGAGCCATTATTTTGTAAATAAAAATGGCAATTAGCGCTTTCTGGTGTTGAGTTGAAAGCTATTTTTTTGAATTTTTGACAAATGGATGTGCGGAGGGCTCAGCCACTTACCATTGCGCCCACCACAGCCAGATGCGCGGGCAGCGTGTTTGCCCAGCATTTCAAACCCCATGAGCCTCGTTAAATCCAAACAGCGCGTTGCCGACCACGGCGAAGTCTTCACCCCCGCCTGGATGGTGGAAGCCATGCTGGACTTGGTGAAACCAGAAACCGAGCGCATCGACTCGCGCTTTTTGGAGCCCGCCTGCGGCAGCGGCAATTTCATCGTTCAAATACTCCGGCGCAAATTGGCAGCGGTAGAACTGAAGTACGGCCACGCCGATTTTGAGCGGCGGCATTTTGCCCTGTACGCCTTGATGAGCATCTACGGCATAGAGCTGCTGGCCGACAACATCGCCGAATGCCGCGCCAACGTGCTGGAGGTATTTGCGCAATACCTGAATCTGGCTGAGGCCGATGACCTGTACCAAGCCGCCCTGCATGTGCTGGCCCACAACCTGGTGCACGGCGATGCCCTCACCATGCGCACCGTGGGCGAGACAAGCGGCCGGCCCATCAGCTTTGCCGAATGGGGCTACCTGGGCAAAGGTAAATTTCAGCGGCGCGATTTCCGTTTTGACACGCTGACCGGTTCATCAAAATTCAGCGAAGAAGGCTCGCTGTTTGCCGACCTGGGCAAGCACGACATTTTTGCCCCCGTCAAAACCCACCCGCCCATGACGGTGCGGGAGCTGGCCGATCTTCAACGGAGCAAGCCCCATGACCGCGACTGAGCAAGTGCCCTTTGCCCTGCGCGGGCGCAACCCCGATGTGCTGACGTGCATTGCCAACCTGTCCAACGACGAGGTGTTCACCCCGCCCGAGCTGGCCGCCCGCATGTTGGATGCGCTGGCCGCAGCCTGGGCTGCAGACCACGGCGGGGCCAGCCTCTGGGCCAACCCCCATGTGCGGTTCTTGGACCCCTTTACCAAATCGGGCGTGTTTCTGCGCGAAATCACCACCCGCCTGACCGTCGGGCTGGCGCAGCACATGCCCAACCTGCCAGAGCGGGTCAACCACATCCTCACCCAGCAGGTGTTCGGCATCGGCATCACCCGGCTGACCAGCTTGCTGGCGCGGCGCAGCTTGTATTGCAGCAAACGGGCCAACGGCCCGCACTCCGTGGCCCAAGGCTTTGCCACCGAGGCGGGCAACATCTGGTTTGAGCGCACCGAGCACAGCTGGGCCAACGGCAAGTGCACGTTTTGCGGGGCCAGCCAGGCCGCATTGGATCGGGGCGATGCGCTGGAAACCCACGCCTACGCCTTTATTCACACCCACGACATCAAAGCTCGCATGGCCGAGCTGTTTGGAGAGCACATGCAGTTCGACGTGATCATTGGCAACCCGCCTTACCAATTAACTGACGGCGGTTTTGGCACCAGCGCTGCGCCTATCTATCAAAAATTTGTGGAGCAAGCCAAGGCGCTGGAGCCGCGCTACTTGTCTATGGTGATTCCATCGCGATGGTTTGCTGGCGGCAAGGGGCTGGATGAGTTCCGCGAGGCCATGTTGAAAGACGACCGCTTGCGTGCCATTGCCGACCATTTGAGTGCGGCAGATGTGTTTCCTGGCGTCGGCCTCAAAGGCGGGGTTTGCTACTTTTTATGGAACCGCGACCACCCTGGCCTGTGCGAGGTGAGCACGCATTTCAAAGACTGGCCCGTTTCCACTGCTACCAGGCCTTTGATGGAAAACGGTGCAGACATCTTTATCCGGTTCAATGAAGGCCTGTCGATTTTGAAGAAGGTACTGAGCGTTGAAAGTGGCCAGTCAAATGACCTGTGCATGCCCACAGGAAAACGCTTCGACTTGCTGGTCAGCTCCCGCAAGCCTTTTGCCCTCGAAACCACTTTCAAAGGCCGTAAGACCAAGCGAGCCGACGATGTAGTCATTCATCAAAACGGCGGCACGGGCTACGTCGCACGAAATTCAGTGCCAGCAGGCGCCGAGCTCATCGACAAATGGAAAATTTATATCGGTCGCGCCGCCCCCGGCACGGGCAACCGCGACACCTACCCACACCGCATCTTGAGCACGCCGTTTCTGGGGGAGCCAGGCAGCATTTGCTCGGAAACCTACCTGTGCATAGGCCCTTTCGACACCAAGGCAGAGGCCGAAAGCGCCTTGTCCTACCTCACCTGCCGCCTGACCCGCTTGCTCATTCTTTTGCACAAACCCTCCCAGGACACCACCCGCAAGGTTTACACCTTCGTGCCCACTCAAGATTGGACGCAGCGCTGGACGGATGCACTTTTGTACCAAAAGTACGGCATCACACCCGCTGAAATTGAATTCATTGAGAAAGTGGTGCGCCCCATGGACTTGAGCACCGATCTACTGGGCGATGTGGCAGTGGTGGAGCCCGACGATGAGTGAGCAGCCAGTGCCGCCTCTGGAAAAGTTCTACTCAGACAACCCCAAGTGGCACGAAAAAATCGGGGCCATCCATGCCTTGCTTGAGCGCGTCAAGATCAGCGAAGAGCAGTCGGGCAACGTGCTGCACCTGCGTCGGCGCAACCGCATCCTGTCGATTCACGCCTCCACGGCCATTGAGGGCAACCAACTCACCCTCGATCAGGTGACGGACGTCATCAATGGCAAACCGGTTTGGGGGCCGCCCAAGGACATTCGAGAGGTACAAAACGCTTGGAATGCCTACGGCGGGATGCCGGGCTACGACCCGTGGTCGGTGGCTGACCTGCTGCTGGCACATGCACACCTGACGGATGCGCTCTTGGGTGAATCGGGTCAGTTTCGAACGGGTGGTGTGGCCGTGGTGGCCAGCGATGGCACGCTGCTGCACCGTGGCGCGTTGTCAGCGCAGGTGCCCGCATTGGTGGAGCAGTTGCTGGCCTGGGGCCAAACCAGTGAGGCGCATCCGCTCATCGTGAGTTCTGCCGTGCACTACCGGCTGGAGTACATCCACCCGTTTCGTGACGGCAATGGCCGCATCGGGCGGTTGTGGCAAACGCTGATTCTGTCGCGCTGGAACCCGTTGTTCGCCTGGATGCCGACCGAAACGCTGGTGCACCACAACCAGGCGCTGTACTACAAGGCGTTGCAAGATTCCCACGCGGGTGCAACGGTGGACTGCCGCCCGTTCGTTGACTTCATGCTCGATGCCATTGCCAATTCGCTCTACAAATACATTGATGTGGCGATGCGAACGGTTGACGATTCAACGACCAATGTCCCTGTAAATGTCCCTGTAAATGTCCCTGTAAATGACTTGACTGCCAAGGTGTTGACGCTGGTGCGCGCCCAACCCAAAGTCACAGCCCAAAAAATGGCCTTGACCTTGGGCGTGACGGACAAAACCATCAAGCGTCACCTGAAGGTGCTGCGAGAGCAGGGGCGAATCCAGCGCGTGGGTTCTGACAAGGCAGGCCATTGGGAAATCATTGAAAGACCCGCATGAACAAGCCCAGCATTGACGACGTGTTGGCCCCCAAACCACAAGCCCGCCCGCGCATTTATGCCTACAGCATCGCCGATGCGGCGCACGCGGGTTTGCTGAAGGTGGGCCAAACCACGCGGAATGCGCAACGGCGGGTGGCCGAGCAGCTTAAGACCGCAGCCATTCAAAACTTCACCATTGAGCTGGATGAACCTGCCGAGCGAGACAACGGTGCCCCGTTTACCGACCATGAGGTGCGTGCCGCCCTGGTGCGCAAAGGTTTTGACAACCCCCTGCTGGAGTGGGTGCGCTGCACGGTGGCCGACGTGCGCACCGTGTTGGCCGAGCTGCGCACCGGCCAGCGCCTGAGCGGGCGGCATCACGAGACTTTTGGTCTGCGGGCCGAGCAAGCAGACGCAGTAGCCAAAACCGAGGCCTATTTCCGCTCCATCTGGGCTGAAAACGCAAGCGCTGCCCCCCGGTTTTTGTGGAACGCCAAGATGCGTTTTGGCAAAACCTTCACCACCTACAAGCTAGCCCAACGGCTTCATTCCAAGCGGGTGCTGGTGCTGACGTTCAAACCAGCAGTGGAGGATGCTTGGGCATCCGATTTGGAAAGCCATGCCGACTTTGACGGGTGGCAGTACCTGTCTCGCTCGTCAGGCAGCGACCCTACCCAAATTGACCGCGCCCAGCCGGTGGTGTATTTCGGCTCGTTTCAAGACCTGCTGGGGCGCGATGCAGTGGGCAACATCAAGCCGCGCAACGAATGGCTGCACGCCGTGAACTGGGACTTGGTGGTGTTTGACGAATACCACTTCGGGGCCTGGCGCGACACCGCCAAAGAGCTGTTTGAGGGTGAAGACGAAGCGCCCAGCATCCGCGAGCGTGAGTCGGACAAAGCACTGGAAACGGTGAACGAAGCGCTGGAGATGCGGGCCACCGCAGAGGCCGACTTTTTGCCCATCACCACCCGTGCCTACCTGTATTTGTCGGGCACGCCGTTCAAGGCGCTGGCCACGGGGGAGTTCATTGAAGAACAAATTTTCAACTGGACGTACACCGACGAGCAGCGGGCCAAACAGGCCTTTGCGGCCCTGAACCCAGGTCAGCGCAACCCGTATGCCGCGCTGCCGCAAATGCGGCTGTTGACCTACCAAATGCCCGACGAGCTGCTGGCCATTGCCAGTGGCGGGGAGTTTGACGAGTTTGACTTAAACGCTTTTTTTGAGGCCACTGGCTCGGGCCAGGGGGCTGTGTTTAAGCACAAGAGCGACGTGCAGAAGTGGCTGGACATCATCCGTGGTGGGTATGCGCCGCAATCGGCCGAATTGCTCAAAGCCAACGCACGCCCCCCGTTTCCGTATTCCGACAGCCGCTTGCTGCCGTATTTGCAGCATTCGTTTTGGTATTTGCCCAATGTGGCCGCGTGTCACGCCATGGCCAATTTGCTGGCCGAGCGGCACAACACGTTTTGGCATGGCTACCAGGTGGTGGTGGCCGCTGGCGCGGAAGCTGGCATTGGGCTGGAGGCCTTGCCACCCGTACGCCGGGCCATTGGCAGTGGGTTTGACACGCAAACCATCACGCTGTCGTGCGGCAAGCTGACCACAGGGGTGACGGTGGCGCAGTGGTCGTCCATCTTGATGCTGCGCAACCTCAAATCGCCCGAGAGCTACTTTCAGGCGGCGTTTCGGGTGCAGTCGCCATGGTCCATCAAAAACCCGAATGGCGATAACCCGAACGAAGAGGAAATTCTCAAGCCTTTGTGCTTCGTATTCGACTTTGCGCCCACACGGGCGTTGCGGCAATTGTCGGAATACGGCATTGGCTTGCAGCCCAACGAGTCCAACCCTGAAAACGCGGTACGCGACCTGGTGGCGTTTTTGCCGGTGCTGGCGTTTGACGGCGCGCACATGACGCAAATCGACGCAGGCGGTATTCTGGACATTGCCATGGCGGGCACTTCAGCCACACTGCTAGCCCGCAAGTGGGAAAGCGCGCTGCTGGTGAATGTGGACAACGGCACCTTGCGCCGCATTCTGGACAGCGAGGAGGCCATGGCTGCGGTGGGGCGCATTGAGGGCTGGCGCTCGCTGGGCGACAACGTGATTGAGACCATCATCAACAAGAGCGAGCGGGTAAAAGAGCTGAAAGCCAAGGCAAAAGAGGGCGATTTGTCGGCCAAGGAGAAGAAAGAGCTGTCTGCCGACGAAAAGGAATACAAGTCCCAGCGCAAGCTGGTGCAGGAAAAGCTCATCAAGTTCGCCACCCGCATCCCGGCCTTCATGTACCTGACTGACTTTCGCGAGAACACGCTGCAAGACGTGATCACCAAGCTGGAGCCCGATTTGTTTTTGACTGTGACCGGCCTCACGGTGCAAGACTTTCACCTGCTGGTGCGCCTGAAGGTGTTCAACACCGAGCAAATGAATGCAGCGGTGTTTGCGTTCAGGCGGTATGAAGACGCATCGCTGCGCTACACCGGCATTGAAAGTCACACCGGCCTGAGCCACTACGGGCTCTATGACACGGTGGTGGCACGGGACTGATGGCGCGTGGAGATTTTTATTTATAAAAATGGCCTGTTGCGCTTGCTGGTATCGAGATGACAGCTATCAGGTTTTAACCTTGGGTACCCGACCCATCAGGTAAAACTCTGGGTTGGGCACCATGCCGCTGAACGATGCCATGCGGTTGCTTAGGCCAAAGAAGGCGGTGATGGCGGCAATGTCCCAGGCATCTTCATCATCAAAGCCGTGGGCGGCCAGGGCGGCAAAGTCGGCATCGTCCACCTCGTGGGCGGCCAGGCACACCTTCATGGCGAAGTCCAGCATGGCTTTCTGGCGGGGCGGGATGTCGGCCTTTTTGTGGTTGACGGCCACTTGGTCGGCCACCAGCGGCTTTTTCTCGTAAATGCGCAAGATGGCCCCGTGTGCCACCACGCAGTACAGGCAGTGGTTGGCCGCGCTGGTGGCGGTGACGATCATCTCGCGCTCACCCTTGGTCAGCCCGCTCTCGCGGCCCACGGTCTCTGGCGTCATCAGGGCATCGTGGTACGCAAAAAACGCGCGCCACTCGGCGGGGCGGCGGGCAAACGCCAGAAACACATTGGGAATGAACCCGGCTTTTTCTTGCACATCCAGGATGCGGGCGCGGATGTCGTCGGGCAGCGAACCCAGGTCGGGGAAGGGGTAGCGGGTGGTGGTGTTGGTGTCGCTCATGGGGTGTCTCCTCGTGGTGGTTGGGGTTTTTGGGCGGGTGGGTTCAGCCCTGGCGGACCTTGACGACCAGGCGGCCGGCCACCCGCCCCGCCAACAGGGTGCTGGCGTGATCAATCGCCTCGCTCAGGGTGATTTCGTTGGTCACGGCCTCCAGCTTGGCGGGATCCAGGTCTTGTGCCAGGCGGGCCCATGCCGCTTGGCGCAGGGCCAGCGGGGCCATCACGCTGTCGATGCCTGCCAGCGTCACGCCGCGCAAAATGAACGGTGCCACGCTGGCGGGCAGGTCCATGCCCCCGGCCAGGCCGCAGGCCGTGACCACGCCGCCGTAGCGTGTGGTGGCGCAAGCATTGGCCAGGGTGTGGCTGCCCACGGTGTCCACCACGCCCGCCCAACGCTCTTTGCCCAGGGGTTTGCCGGGTGCGCTCAGGGTGGCGCGGTCAATGACTTCTGCGGCGCCCAGGGCCATCAGGTGGTCTGCGGCTTCAGGGCGGCCGGTGGAGGCCACCACGCGGTAACCCAGCTTGGCCAGCAACACCACGGCAATGCTGCCCACGCCGCCGTTGGCCCCGGTCACCAGAATTTCGCCGTCAGCGGGCTTGACGCCGTGGCGCTCCAGCGCCATGACGCACAGCATGGCGGTGTAGCCTGCCGTGCCAATGGCCATGGCCTGGCGCGCGCTGAACGCGGCAGGGCGGGCAATCAGCCACTCGCCCTTCACGCGGGCCTGCTCGGCCAGGCCACCGGTGTGGGTTTCGCCCACGCCCCAGCCGTTGTGGATGACGGCATCACCCACTTTCCAGTCGGGGTGGCTGCTGCTGATCACGTTGCCCGAGAAATCAATGCCCGGCACCATGGGAAAGCGACGCACCACGGGGGACTTGCCGGTGATGGCCAGGCCGTCTTTGTAGTTGAGGGTGGAGTACTCGACGGCGACGGTCACGTCGCCTTCAGACAGCACGGCGGGGTCCACTTGCGTCAGCTTGGCCTGGTAGCCGTTGTCGTCTTTGGTGATGAGGATGCCTGGGAACATGGGTGTCTCCTTGTGAGGTGAATGGGTGAATGAAAGCGTGAGCTGCTGGGTGCGTGGCTGAGTGATTGTGCTTGCCAGTGCGTGGGTCAGGGGCGGGGCAACCCCGCCAGGTAGTGGGCAAAAAAGCAGGTCATGGGTTCGGTGGATCGGCACAGGCGGGCGCGAAGAATGGCACCTTCCCAACCGATCCAGAAGGTATGGGCCAAGGGGTGAAGGGCGGCCGAAGGGCTGAGCTCGCCAGCGTGCACCGCCTCGCCCAGGCACTGGGCCAGCAGGTCTTCCCAGCGGGTAAAGATGGCTTCGAGCTGCTGGCGCTGGGCTTCGCTCAGCTGGTTGACTTCTTGCCCCAGGTTGCCCACCAGGCAGCCACGCTGAAACCCGTACCGCGACATGCCCGCACAGGCATCGTCCACAAAGGCCTGCAGGCGCTGCAAAGGGGGCAGGGTGAGGTCGTCAAAATGCCGCTGCAGCTTGCGCTCGAAGTACACACCGTAGGCGGTGATGGCCTCGGTCACCCAGGCTTCTTTGGTGCCAAAGTGGTGGTAGAACGAGCCTTTGGGCAAGCCGGTGGCGCTGAGTACGTCGTCCAGCGGCGTGGCGCTGATGCCGCGCTCGGTCAGGAGTACCACACCGGCGCGGACCAATTGCTCGCGCACTTGCGCGGGCGTGAGGCCACTGCGTGCGGGGCGGCCCCGGGGTCTGCTGGCGGGTGGTGAGGTCAAAGCTGGGGCGGTCGAGTCCATGGCTTTTATATTAAACCATTTGGCTATAAATAGCTATAAGTGGCTGTTTATCATGCGGTGTCAGCGTTTTGATTGATTTTTTTTGAAAGTGAGCCACCATGAGCAATTCTTCAGCACCCGACATGCGCGACGCGCAGTTTGACGCGGGCTTGGTCACCCGCACCCAGGTCATGGGCGAGGCCTTTGTGAACAAGGCATTTGCCGGGGCCGATGACTTCAGCCTGGTGATGCAGGAGTTCATCACCCGCAACGCCTGGGGCAACACCTGGCAGCGCGGTGGCCTGGACCTGAAAACCCGCAGCCTGGTCACGGTGTCCATGCTGCTGGCGCTGGGCCGGGCGCACGAGCTGCGCGGCCATGTGCGCGGCGCGCTGAACAACGGGGCCACACCCGAGGAGTTGCGCGAGGTGTTTTTGCACGCCACGGTGTACTGCGGCTTTCCGCTGGCCATTGATGGCTTTCGCACAGCGTGCGAGGTCATTGCCGAGTGGCAAGCGGCGCAGGTGGCGCAAGGCTGCGAGGCAGCGGGACAGGGCTGAGAGGCCACTGGCTCACCCACGCAGGCGTCCCAGCCGGTGCGGCGGGTTGAACCCTGGCGGTCAGCCGCCCATCAACCGGTGCACCAGGTCGGCGGTGCTGCTGGCTTGGTATTTGCGAATCAGCCGGGCGCGGTAAATTTCCACCGTGCGCGGGCTGATGCCCAAGGCCTTGCCCATTTCTTTGGCGGTCAGGCCGCGCAGGACCAGGGCGGCCACCTCGCGCTCGCGCCCGGTCAGCTCAGCCTGCACCGGTCGGCTGGCGCTGAGGTCCTCGAAGGTCCAGATGCCGGCTTCGTGCGGGTCACCGCGGTTCAGCGCCCGTCCGGTCACGTGGCACCAGAAGGCCTCGCCCTTGAAGCGCCCGCCCACCCGCTGCATTACCCGGTCATCGGCGTAGTGGCCGCGGGCGTTCAGGATGGGGGCGATGCGGGCCCCCGTGCGTTCGTACTCGTCGGCACTGGGGTAGAGCACCTGAAAGGACTGGCCCACCAGTTCGTCGCGGCTGGCGCCGAACATCTCGCACACGGCCTGGTTGCAGTCCACCATGGCGCGGTGGCGTGACAGCACCAGCCCCACGGGCGCGCGCTCGAAGGCCAGGCGGTAGTCGATGTCCATGAGGCCTCCGGGGCAGGGGTTGTTCTTTACGGAATATTACGTATGCCAATACGTAGTATCGTCTTGGTTTTGGCCCCTGGCCGTTTTTCAAGGAGTGTGCTTGTGAACAAGGTGTATCCCGATGCGGCGTCGGCGCTGCAAGGTGTGGTGCAGGACGGCCAGCTGATGGCCGTGGGCGGTTTTGGCCTGTGCGGCATCCCCGAGGCGCTGATCGACGCGCTGCGCGACAGCGGTGTGAAAGACCTGACCGTCATTTCCAACAACGCAGGTGTCGATGGCTTTGGCCTGGGCAAACTGCTGGAAACCCGCCAGATCAAAAAAATGATTTCTTCCTACGTGGGCGAGAACAAAGAGTTCGAGCGCCAGTACCTGGCCGGTGAGCTGGAGCTGGAGTTCACGCCCCAAGGCACGCTGGCCGAGAAGCTGCGGGCCGGTGGCGCGGGCATTCCGGCGTTCTTCACCAAGACGGGCGTGGGCACGCTGGTGGCCGAGGGCAAAGAGCTGCGCGAATTCGACGGCGAAACCTACGTCATGGAGCGCGCGCTGGTGCCCGAGGTGGCGCTGGTCAAGGCGCACCGCGCCGACAAGTCGGGCAACCTGCAGTTCCGCCTGACGGCGCGCAACTTCAACCCCGCCGCCGCCATGGCGGGCAAGGTGTGCATTGTGGAGGTGGAAGAGATCGTGGAAACCGGCGACATCGTGCCCGACCAGGTGCACCTGCCCGGCATTTACGTGCACCGCATCGTGCTCAACGCCACCCCCGAAAAGCGCATCGAAAAGCGCACCATCACCGAAAAAGCAGGAGTCTGAACATGAGCTGGAGTCAAGACCAAATGGCCGCGCGTGCGGCGCAGGAGCTGGAAGACGGCTTTTACGTGAACTTGGGGATTGGCATTCCCACGCTGGTGGCCAACTTTGTGCCATCGGACAAAGAGGTGTGGCTGCAAAGCGAGAACGGCATGCTGGGTATTGGCCCCTTCCCCACGGAAGATGAGGTGGATGCCGACCTCATCAACGCCGGCAAGCAGACCGTGACCACACTCAGGGGCAGCAGCATTTTTGGCAGCCACGACAGCTTTGCCATGATCCGTGGCGGCAAAATCAACCTGTCCATCCTCGGGGCCATGCAAGTCAATGGCCGGGGCGACCTGGCCAACTGGATGATTCCGGGCAAGATGGTCAAGGGCATGGGCGGCGCCATGGACTTGGTGGCGGGCGTCAAGCGCGTCATCGTGCTCATGGAACACGTGGCCAAAAAGAAGGACGGCACCACCGACCTGAAAATCCTGCCCGAGTGCACGCTGCCGCTGACGGGCAAGGGCGTGGTCAACCGCATCATCACCGACCTGGGGGTGATGGACGTGACCCCCGAAGGCCTGAAACTGGTGGAACTGGCGCCGGGCGTCAGCCGTGAAGAAATTCAGTCAAAAACAGGTGTGCCGCTGATCTGACCGGGATCACCCCTACCTTTAAAAACCGCCCACAGGGGCGGTTTTTTGTTTCTGGCCTTGCCGCGTTGCCTGCACGGTACACCTCACCCATTTGGTGGATGCCGCTACCAAACGCATGCCAAGAGAATCGCGCCCGATTGGAGTTGGGGCACCCCACGTCACCGTTTTGCCTGAGCAGGCGGTTCAAATACAAATTGACCGCACCTACCGCTACTTGGTGTTTAGAATAAATACCGCTAAAATACTTTTACTGAAATAATCGGTAAAAAGCATGCGCTATCGAACACAACCTCTCGTCATGGCATCTCAGTTGGGTGTCGTCTTGCAAGGTGCGCGCAAAAGTCTCAAGCTCACGCAGGCCCAGCTCGGCCACCGCCTCGGGCTGAGTCAGCGGCGCGTGTCTGAGCTTGAGCGCGCACCCGGGACATTGAGCGTTGACCAGCTCATGGCCCTGTGTGCCCAGTTGGGCCTGCAGCTGACCGTGCAGCCGCGCGATCAAGCGCCACCGAATCCCGACGCCCAAGCGGCGGAGTGGTAAGCCGTGGCCCGTCGATCCAAGTCCCAGCCGCTGGCTGTCTGGACCAATGGGGCGTTGGTGGGGCACTGGACACCGGCCACCAGGCACCCCATGGCGCTGCGCTACGAAGATACCTGGCTGGCCTCGCCTGCGGCCAGGCCGCTGTCCTTGTCGCTGCCGCTTCCGCTGGTTGGCAACGAGCCCCTGCGGGGGAAGCGCGTTGAACACTTCTTTGACAACTTGCTGCCTGACAGCGGGGCCATCCGCAAGCGCCTGGCGCAGCGCCATGCCTCTGGCTCGGAGGACACGTTTGAGCTGTTGGCGGCCATTGGTCGCGATTGCGTCGGGGCCGTGCAGCTCTTGCCTGTGGATGAGCAGCCGACCGGTTTCGACCGCACGGAAGGTGAAGCCCTGAGCGATGAAGACGTGGCAGCCCTGCTGCGTGGCGCGGTCTCGAATGGCCAGTTCGCCCACCCGGACAAAGACAGGGATTTTCGAATCTCGATTGCAGGTGCCCAGGAAAAGACGGCCTTGCTGCGCCACGGCGACCAGTGGCTGAGGCCGCTGGGTGCGACACCCACCACGCACATCATCAAGCTCCCCATGGGCCTTGTGGGCAACCTGCAGGCGGACATGCGCACTTCCATCCACAACGAGTGGCTGTGCCTGAAGTTCATGGCGGCGCTGGGTTTCGATGTGGCGAAAGCCGAGGTTGTGACCTTCGCCGACCACGCGCCGGTGTTGGTGGTGGAGCGCTTTGACCGCAAGTGGCACACCTCGGGCGCGTGGGTGCTTCGCTTGCCGCAAGAAGACTTTTGCCAGGCGCTGGGTGTGGGCCCTGGCCAAAAATACGAAGCCGATGGTGGCCCGGGCGTTGAGCGCCTGGCTCAGGTGCTCAGCGGTGCCCAAAACCCGCGTGCCGACCTGCGCACGCTGCTGGCCAGTCAGGTGGCTTTCTGGCTGCTGGCCGCCACGGACGGACACGCGAAAAATTTCAGTATCCGCTTGCAGGCTGGCGGCACCTACGCCCTGACCCCTCTGTACGACGTGCTTTCTGCTTGGCCCATCATCGGCAATGGACGCCACCAACTCGCATGGCGCAACGCCAAACTTGCCATGGCGGTCAGCGGCAAGAACCGGCACTTTGCGCTGACCACCGTCATGCGGCGTCACTTCAATGCCACGGCTGCCAAGTGCGGCTGGGGTGAGAGTGCAGAAGACATCATCAGCGACCTGCTTGGCAGGGTGGAGCAGGCCATTGCTGCCGTGACCCGGCAGATGCCCGGCGACTTCCCCCAAGACGTGGCCGAGTCCATTTTCAAGGGCGTTCGCCACCAAGCCCAACGGCTCCAAGATCAGCCCAGCACCTAACGTGGCGTGGATCATGGACACCACTCCTTGAATTCATCAACATCAGCACAGGTGGTTTGACCGTTGCCCAAAACGGGGACAGGACCTGAACAAGCCGCTGATGCCGGTGCGAACCATGCGACAGGCTGTGCCGTATGGTGGCGATGAGGAAAGAAAGGTGGCTGTTTGGCAACTGGCAGGTTGCGGCGCACTAAGATCGCGCGTTCACAGGGCATTGGTCGCCCTGGAGGTAGCTATTCATGGAAGCTTTTTTCTTGTCCACTGGCATTGTGGCCTTGGCCGAGATGGGCGATAAAACGCAGCTGCTGTCACTGGTGCTGGCTGCCCGCTTCAAAAAGCCCTGGCCCATCGTGGCGGGCATCTTGGTGGCCACGTTGGCCAACCATGGCCTGGCTGGGGCGTTGGGTGCCTGGATCACCCAGGTACTGGGGCCGGATGTGCTGCGCTGGGTGCTGGGGGTGTCTTTCATCGGCATGGGTCTGTGGATGCTGGTGCCCGACCAACTGGACGAAGGCGACGTCCCGGTCCATTCCCGCACCGGTATTTTCATGACCACCTTGGTGGTGTTCTTTCTGGCGGAGATGGGCGACAAAACGCAGTTCGCCACCATTGCACTGGGGGCGCAGTACCCCACTGCTGTCTGGGCTGTGGTGGCTGGCACCACCGCGGGCATGATGCTGGCGAACGTGCCCGCTGTGCTGTTTGGCGAGGCGTTGACGCGCCGCGTGCCCATTCGCGTCGTCCACCGGGTGGCTGCAGCCTTGTTTGTCGTGATGGGTGTGCTGGTGCTGCTGCCCTGACCCCTTCTCGCCCGTGTCTCATTCCCGCTGTGCTGCGGTGCAGCAGCGTGGCCGTTAAAATGGTTTTTTTACGCATGCGGGCAGCCCAACCTCAGTTGGCTTGGCCCGCACGGTGTCGCAGCGCCAGCACACGGCCATCGCCAGGGCTGGATCCACCGTGGTGACGCGGCATTCGTGGCCCCCTTGCAGGGGGTTGATCTTCTCTGGTGACGGTTGTCCGCTTGGCTGTGGCCGGGTGGTGGGGCCGTTGCCGCCTACACACACTGTTTCATGCTCGATGCTTTGCGCCAGGACTGGCTGTCCAATGTCCGAAACGATTTGCTCGCCGGTTTGGTGGTGGCCCTGGCCCTCATTCCCGAGGCCATTGCGTTTTCCATCATCGCTGGGGTGGACCCCCAGGTGGGCTTGTACGCCTCGTTCAGCATGGCGGCGGTCATTGCGTTTGCCGGGGGGCGGCCGGGCATGATTTCCGCGGCCACCGGGGCCATGGCGCTGGTCATGGTCATGCTGGTGAAAGAGCACGGTTTGCCCTATTTGCTGGCCGCCACGGTGTTGACCGGTGTGTTGCAGGTGCTGGCGGGTTGGTTGCGGCTGGGGGCGTTGATGCGCTTTGTGTCGCGTTCGGTCATCACGGGGTTTGTGAATGCGCTGGCCATCCTGATTTTCATGGCCCAGTTGCCCGAGCTGACGAATGTGAGCTGGCACGTCTACGCCATGACGGCGGCGGGCCTGGGCATCATTTACCTGTTTCCTTACGTGACCAAAGCGGTGCCGTCGCCACTGGTGGCCATTGTGGTGTTGACGGGGGTCAGCATGGCGCTGGGGTTGGACATCCGCACCGTGGGTGACATGGGCCAGTTGCCCGACAGCTTGCCCGTGTTTGCCTGGCTGGAGGTGCCACTGACGCTGGACACGCTGCGCATCATCTTTCCAGTGTCGGCCACCCTGGCTGTGGTGGGTTTGCTGGAATCCATGATGACAGCTTCCATCGTTGACGAGCTGACCGACACCAACAGCGACAAAAACCGCGAATGTGTGGGCCAGGGCGTGGCCAATGTGGCCACTGGCTTTTTGGGCGGCATGGCGGGCTGCGCCATGATTGGCCAGAGCGTCATCAACGTGAAATCGGGCGGGCGTGGCCGCCTGTCCACCCTGGTGGCGGGCGTGTTTTTGCTGCTGATGGTGGTGTTTGCCGGAGACTGGGTGGCCCGCATTCCCATGGCGGCCCTGGTGGCGGTGATGGTGATGGTGTCCATTGGCACCTTCAACTGGGCCAGCATCCGCAACCTGCGCGAACACCCCAAAAGCTCCAGCGTGGTCATGCTGGCCACGGTGGCGGTGACGGTGGGCACCCACGACCTGGCGCAGGGCGTGCTGACGGGTGTGTTGCTGTCGGGGTTCTTTTTTGCCCACAAGGTGGGGCAGATTTTGCGGGTGACCTCGCGCACGCAAGACGAAGGCCGGGTGCGCCACTACCAGATCACGGGCCAGGTGTTTTTTGCCTCGGCCGAGCGCTTTGTGAATGCGTTTGACTACCGCGAGGTGATTGAGCAGGTGCGCATCGACGTGAGCCGTGCGCATTTCTGGGACATCACCGCCGTGAGCGCGCTGGACAAAGTGGTGCTGAAATTCCGCCGCGAAGCCACCGAGGTGGAGGTGATTGGCCTGAACCAGGCCAGCGCCACGCTGGTGGACCGCTTTGCCGTGCACGACAAAGACGGCCCCACCGACCTGCTGATGGACCACTGAAGGGAGCCCCACCATGGACAACGAACACCAAGTACTGGCCTGCGTGGACCAATCGCCCTTTGCCAACGCCGTGGCCGACGCGGGGGCCTGGGCAGCACAGCGTCTGGGCGCGCCGCTGGAGTTGCTGCACGCCATTGACCGCCACCCCGAACGGGGCACGGGCGCGGACCACAGTGGCGCCATCGGCATCAATGCGCAGGCCGAATTGCTGAACCAACTGTCGGCTGACGACGAAGCCCGCACCCGTGTCTGGCGCGAGCAAGGGCGTGTGTTTCTGAACCAGCTGCGCCAGCGCGCCAGCGTGGCCGGGGCACCGCAGGTGGACGTGCGCCAGCGCCATGGCGCGCTGGAAAGCACCTTGGCCGAGCAGGCAGGGCAGGTTCAACTGCTGGTGATGGGGCGCCAGGGGACGGGCTCAGCCGCTGCGCCGCGCACCCTGGGTCGCCATGTGGAGCGCGTGGTCAGGGCCGTGAACAAACCCATATTGGTGGTGCCCAGCGACTTTCAGGCACCACAGCGCGTCATGGTGGCCTACGACGGTGGAGCTGTGACCCGGCGTGCGGTGGAGCTGGTGGCCACCAGCCCGCTGTGTCGGGGGCTGCCGCTGGGTTTGCTCATGGCAGGCCCGGACAGTCAGGCCGCGCCCAAGCACTTGGCGTGGGCCATGCAGCGCCTGCAGAGTGCGGGCTTTGAAGTGGCCGCCTGGCAACGCCCCGGTGACGCGCCCACGGCCATGGCCGACACCGTGCAGGCGGAAGGCGTGGGCCTGATCGTCATGGGGGCGTTTGGCCATTCGGCTTGGCGCAGCTTGTTTTTTGGCAGCAAAACCGCCGATTGGTTGCGCCAGGCACAGGTGCCCAGCCTGCTGGTGCGCTGAGGGCGCGCGGGTGGTCAGCGGTGGCTGTCCAGCCGCAGTTTTTCCAGCAGGTCGCTCACCAATTCCAAGCGCAGCAGGGGGGCATCCAGCGCCATCAGCCGTTGCTTGAGCTCGTTGCCCACGGGCAGCAGCTCGCACCAACGGTTGGCCACCCAGCCCGCGTCGTCCCAGTGGTAGGGCGGTGTGACGGGCAGGGGTTGGGCCGGGTTGGCCTGGGCGCGCAAGGTGTCCAGCAGTTTTTGCAGCGCATCGACCGTGTCGTCCAGCTCGGCGGGCACGGTGCTGGGCAGGTCGTCGGGCAGCAGGGTCACATCGGCCACCCACAGGCCGTGCTTGAGCTTTTCCCGGTGGTCAATGCGAAAGCGTTGTGTGCCCTGGCAGCGCACATGCAGCAGGCCGGATTGCACGGGCTCGAACAAGGTCAGCTTGGCCAGCGTGCCCACGTCTTGAAACAACTCGCCCGCCGCATCCGCCGACGCGCCGGTTTTGGGTGCCGTGGCCACTTCACTGCCGTGTGTCAGTGACACCACGCCGAAGGGGGCACCGTTCAGGTGGCAGCGCTGGACCATGTCCAGGTAGCGCACCTCGAAAATCCGCAGTGACAGTGCACTGCCCGGAAAGAGCACCGTTTGCAGCGGAAACAGCGGCAACCGGGACAGGGTCAAGGGTGACGCCGAGGTCATTTTTAGTAAAAAATTGTGCTCCAGCGCTTATGGGTATTGAATAGTTTGCTATGAACGAGAATGCACGGCAAACGACGCAATGACGTCAGTCGCTGAAGTCCTTCACACCACAGCGTCTGCGCTCAGGCGTTGCAGCATGGCCAGGGTGTTGGCCACCTGATCGCGCAGTTCGCGGCGGTCACAGATGAAGTCCACCGCGCCCTTGGTCTGCAAAAATTCGGCCCGCTGGAAACCTTCGGGCAGTTTGACGCGCACGGTGTTTTCAATCACGCGGGGTCCGGCAAACCCAATGAGGGCTTTGGGCTCGGCAATGACGACGTCGCCCACGAATGCAAAGCCTGCGCTCACGCCACCCATGGTGGGATCGGTCAAGACGCTGATGTAGGGCAGGCCCTTTTTGGCCAGGCGGGTGAGGGATGCGTTGGTTTTGGCCATTTGCATCAGGCTCAGCAGACCTTCTTGCATGCGGGCACCACCGGTGGCGGTGAAGCAGATGAAGGGCACTTTTTGTTCGATGGCGGTTTCTACGCCACGCACAAAGCGCTCGCCGACCACGCTGCCCATGCTGCCGCCCATGAAGTCGAATTCGAAGCAGGCCACGACCACGTCAATGCCCTTGACAGCACCGCCCATGACCACCAGGGCGTCGGTCTCGCCGGTGGACTCCAGGGCTTCTTTCAGCCGCTCGGGGTATTTGCGGCTGTCTTTGAACTTCAGGGCATCGACGGGCAGCACTTCCTGGCCGATTTCGTAGCGGCCTTCGCCATCCAGGAACACGTTGAGACGCGCGCGCGCGCCGATGCGGTGGTGGTGGCTGCAGTGGGGGCAGACGTTCTGGTTTTTTTCCAGGTCGGTCTTGTAGAGCACGGCATCGCAGCTGGGGCACTTGGTCCACAGCCCTTCGGGCACGCTGCGGCGCTCGGTGGGGTTGGTGGGGGTGATTTTGGGGGGAAGCAGTTTTTCCAGCCAAGACATGGGGTAACTCCAGGTGGGTGACGGGTATGGGGCGTGATTATGCGGGAGCGTCCAGGCCCGCTCGCACACCTGCCAGGAACCCCGAGGCGGCGGTACACACCTGATCGCGCGGCTGCGCCTCGATGAGCTGGATGAGTTTGGTGCCAATCACCACGGCATCGGCCACCTGGCTGATGGCGCGCGCCGTGGCCGCATCGCGGATGCCAAAGCCCACGCCCACGGGCACACTGACGTGCGCTCGGATGCGCGGCAGCATGGCTTCGACGGCGGCGGTGTCCAGCGTGCCCGCGCCGGTCACGCCCTTGAGTGACACGTAGTACACGTAGCCGCTGGCCAGGCGGCCCACCAGGTCCATGCGCTCGGGCGTGGAGGTGGGGGCCAGCAAGAAGATCAGATCCAGCCCGTGGGCCTTGAGGGTGGCGGCAAACTGCTCGCACTCCTCGGGCGGGTAGTCCACGATGAGCACGCCGTCCACGCCTGCCGCTGCGGCATCGGCCACGAAGCGGTCGGCACCGTGCTTCAAGTTGTAGGCCTCGACCGGGTTGGCGTAGCCCATGAGCACCACGGGGGTGGTGGTGTCGGTGGCGCGAAAGGTGCGCACCATGTCCAGCACCTGGGTCATGCCCACGCCATGGGCCAAGGCCTGTTCACCGGCTTTCTGGATGACGGGGCCGTCGGCCATGGGGTCGGAAAACGGCACACCCAGTTCAATGATGTCGCTGCCCGCAGCCACCATGGCGTGCATGAGCTCGGGCGTGACATCGGCGTAAGGGAAGCCTGCGGTCACGTAGGGAATGAGGGCTTTGCGACCCTGGGCTTTGAGCCCGGCCAGCGTGGCGGCAATGCGGTGGGGGTGGGCCGTGGCTGGGGTTGCCAGGGAAGCGGCGGTGGCGGTTGCTGCATTCATGGCTCAGGCTCCTGCTTTGGCGGTGGCTGCTGCTGGCGCGGCGGCATTGGGTGTAAACGTCAGGGGTTGGGTGCTGGCTTCAGCGCCGCCCTTGACCGACTGGCCTTGGCAGCTGGGGCGGCAATAGAAGTCGGCGTTGGACAGGTCGGCCACGGTGCCAATGTCTTTGTCGCCTCGGCCCGACAGGTTGACCAAAATGCTTTGGTCAGGGCGCATGGTTTTGGCCAGCTTCATGGCGTAGGCCACGGCGTGGCTGGACTCCAGCGCGGGAATGATGCCTTCGGTGCGGCACAGGTAATGGAAGGCCTCCAGTGCCTCCGTGTCGGTGATGCCCACGTATTCGGCGCGGCCAATGTCCTTCAAAAACGCGTGCTCTGGGCCCACGCCGGGGTAATCCAGACCGGCGCTGATGCTGTGGGTTTCGGTGATTTGCCCGTCCGCGTTTTGCAGGATGTAGGTGCGGTTGCCGTGCAGCACACCGGGGCTGCCTTTTTGCAGCGAGGCCGAGTGTTTGTCGGTGTCCATGCCCTCGCCAGCGGCTTCCACGCCGATCAGGCGGGTGTGTTCGTGGGCTATGTAGGGGTAGAAAATGCCCATGGCATTGCTGCCACCGCCCACGCAGGCCACCACCGCATCGGGCTGCAGGCCGCCGGCGTTACCGGGCAGGCCCAGCTCGGCCATCATGTCGGGCATTTGCTTCAGGCACTCATTGCCAATCACGCTCTGGAAGTCGCGCACCATCATGGGGTAGGGGTGGGGGCCCGCCACCGTACCGATGATGTAGAAGGTGTTGTCCACATTGGCCACCCAGTCGCGCATGGCTTCGTTCAGCGCATCTTTCAGGGTTTTGCTGCCGCTCTCTACGGGCACCACGGTCGCACCCAGCAGCTTCATGCGGTAGACGTTGGGACTCTGGCGCTTGACGTCTTCTGCGCCCATGTACACCACGCACTCCAGCCCGTAGCGGGCGCAGATGGTGGCGGTGGCCACGCCGTGCTGGCCTGCGCCGGTTTCGGCGATCACGCGGGGTTTGCCCATGCGCTTGGCCAGCATGGCCTGGCCAATGGTGTTGTTGACCTTGTGCGCGCCGGTGTGGTTCAGGTCTTCGCGCTTCAAAAAGATCTGCGCGCCACCTTGCTCGCGGCTGGTGCGCGCGGCGTGGTAAATGGGCGAAGGACGGCCCACAAAGTGCGCCAACTCATTTTTGAATTCGGCCAAAAATTCGGGGTCGTGCTGGTACTTGGCATAGGCCTCGCGCAGCTCGTTGATGGCGTGGGTCAGCGTTTCGCTGACGAAGCTGCCGCCGTAAATGCCGAAGTGGCCCTTGGCGTCGGGTTGTTGGTAGTCAAACATGTCAATTCCAAAAAAGGGGGACCAACGGTGCACAGACCGCTGGGGGCTTCAGCGCACGGTGGGCTGGGCCAGTGTGGCATCGGCGGCCCGGACGGCGGCCACGAAGCGGGCCATTTTGTCGGGGTCTTTGATGCCCTTGAGGGTTTTGCCCGGTCGGCCATCGGGGAGGGGCGGGCCATCGCACTCGATGCCCGAGCTCACGTCAACGGCCCAGGGGCGCACCTGCAAGATGCCATCGGTCACGTTTGCAGCGTCGAGTCCACCAGACAAAACGAGCCGAGAGCCGACGTTTGGAGGAAGGAGTGACCAATTGAATGCTGTCCAGTCGAAGGTTTGTCCGCCACCACCGTAGCCGTCCACATGGGCATCGAGCAAGATGCCTTGGGCCGAGGGGAAGCGGTGTGCGTATTCTAAAAGGTCAAAGCCCGGGGCGCCCGGGCCCATGGGAATGCGGGCGGCGCGCAGGTAGGGGCGACCTGCTGCTTCGCAATTTTCAAGCACTTCTTCACCATGAAATTGCACGACAGCGCTTTTGTTGATTGACAGTGCTGCTTCAATGTTTGATGCATTTTCATTCACAAACAGTAGCACTGGGGTGACAAAGGCCGGCAGCCTGCGGGACAGTTCGGCGGCCCGCTGGGGGCTGACGGCGCGGGGGCTGGGCGGGTAGAGCACAAAGCCCACGGCGTCGGCACCGGCAGCCACGGCGGCGTCCACGTCCTGTTCGCGGGTCAGGCCGCACATCTTGATGCGGGTGCGCCGGGTGCCTGGGGCACTGTGGCTGAAGGGGGTGGGCGCAGTCACGTCGGGAGGTCCTGTTCAGGTGGGGGCGTGTGGGACGCAGGGGCGGCACCGCAGCGGCCGTGGCCAGCGATCGGCGGCGTCAGGCCGGGAGCCAGTCGAAGGGTGGGGCCGATTCAGGCAGGCCCCAGTGGCGGTCGTAGCGTGGCCCCAGAAAATACAGGCCGTCAGGCGCGAAGGTGGGCGCGGCCACTTCGCGGGAGCGCGCCAGCAACACCTCCTGCAGCCAGTCTGGCGAGCGGCTGCCCTGGCCCACGGCCAGCAGGCAACCCATGATGTTGCGGATCATGTGGTGCAAAAAGGCGCTGCCTTCAAAGTCAAAACGCCAGTACGCACCGTGTCGGCTGATGTGGATGGGTTGCAGGGTCTTGACGGGCGACAGCGCTTGGCATTGAGCGGCCCGAAACGAGCTGAAATCGTGTTCACCCACCAGGTGGGCGGAGGCGGCCTGCATGGCCGCCAGGTCCAGCGGCTTGAACACCCAGCCCACACGGTGCGCATCGATGCTGGGTCGAACCGGGGATTCCAGCACCACATAGCTGTAGCGGCGGGCGACGGCACTGGCGCGGGCATGGAAGGCTGCAGGGACGACATGGGCCCATTGCACCGCGATGTCGCCTGGCAGGTAGCGGTTGGTGCCGCGTACCCAGGAAGACTCGGCGCGCTCCAGCGGGGTGTCGAAGTGGGCGACCTGCATGAGGCCGTGCACACCGGCATCGGTGCGGCCAGCGCACAGCACATTCGGGGCGTCGGTGGCCATGAACTGGCCCAGGGCGCGTTGCAGGTGATCCTGGATGGTGCGGCCACTGGACTGGCTTTGCCAGCCCTCGTAGGCCGTTCCGCTGTAGGTGATGCCGAGCGCGATCCGCAAAGTGGCAGGGGCTGGCATCAGCCCAAATTGGCGAGGAAGGTGCTCGCCTTGGCCTTGAGGGCGCCCGTGGCCTGTTCCAGCACTTCTTCGGCCAGCGAGCGGGCACCTTCTTCGTCACCGATGGCCTGGAATTCCGCTGCCAGCGACAGCTTGGTTTCCAGCGGGTCGCCGTCGGGGATGTCGTCCAGCGTGGTGTCCGTGCCCGATGTCTCGCCCAAGTCCAGGGAGATGTCGTCCATGTCGAAGGACATCAGGTTGTCCGCTGCCGCTGGCTGGGGTGGGCTGGTCTCGGCTGCCGTCATGCGGGTGGTGGGCTCGGGCGGGGGTGCTTCGG
This sequence comes from uncultured Hydrogenophaga sp., assembly GCA_964396895.1. GTDB lineage: Bacteria > Pseudomonadota > Gammaproteobacteria > Burkholderiales > Burkholderiaceae_C > UBA2334. The sequence goes on from CAYNGJ010000001.1 coordinate 262,862, forward strand.
CGGTGGGGGTATCGGGCAGGTCCAGGCTGAGGTCGAGGTCGGCCTCGGTCAACTCGTCGGCGGCGGGTGGGGTGGCGTCGGGCAGGTCAAACGACAGGTCGTCTGCGCTCAGGTCAAAGGCCGGCGAACTGGCCACCGCTTCCGGCGCGGCGGGTGTGGCGCTGGGCTCGTCCAGCTCGAAGGTCAGCCCGGGGTCTTCTGCGGGGGCCTCGGACACGTCGAACGACAGGGCATCAGGCTCGGCAGGTGCGGGTGCCTGCTCTGGTGCCGGTGAGTCGATGGAGAAGTCCAAGTCCAGGTCAAGTGGGCCATCGGCGCTGGCCTGAGCGTTCAGGGCATCGTCGAACGGCTGGGTGGGCGCCATGCCAGGCGATGCATCGTGCGCGACGGTGGAGGCCGAGGCCAGCACCGCAGGACTGCCGCCGGGTTGGTACAGCGGGTTGGCAGGATCCAGTTCCTGGCCCAGGGTGCAGGCGTGCTCCCATTCGGTGCCGGTGCCGTGGGTGAGCGCGTACACCTCGCAGGCCAGCACCTCGAAGGCTTTGGCGTCCCGCCGCTTGGCGTAGATCTCCAGCATCTTGGCATGAATGGCCACCCGCGAGGGGGTGATGCGCATGGCCTCTTTCAGGATTTCTTCGGCCTGCAGGTCGCGCCCATAGGCCAAGTACACGTCGGCCTCGGCCACGGGGTCCACGTCACCGCCCACATCGAGCTGGCTGGGGGAATACATCATGGACGAGCCGGTGGGCACGGCCTCGGCGGTGTCCACCTTCTGACCGCCACTGGCCCCAAAGAACGAGTCGGGCTGCAGACGGCTTTCCAGGTAGGAGCTGTCCACGCCGCTCAGTTTTTTGCGCTGGCGAATGCGGTAGGCACCAAAGCCCAGCAGCAACGCCACCAGGCCGCCCGCAGCGGGCAATGCCAGTGGGTTTTCCAGCACGCTGTCGAGCAAACTGGCCTCTTCCTGAGGGACATCAACGGGTGGCGCAGTCGGGGCGGCAGCCGGTTCTGCAGGGGCAGGGGTTGGTGTACTGGGGGCCGCATCGGCGGGTGGAGCGTCAGCGGCGGGCTTGTCGTCGGCCTTGACGGCATCGGCGGCCGGTGTGGTGTCTGCCGTGGCTGCGGGCGCAGGGACCGCCGGTTCAGCGGACGGGGTGGCGGGTGCGGCAGGTGGTGGCGCAGCGGCCACCGTGACGGCAGGGGTGGCCGGGGTCGCTGCAGGTTTGGCGGGCGAAGCTGCAGCGTCGAGTTTGCTCAGTTCGGCGATGTTGCGCTGCAACTCGGCGGTGCGGTCTGCGGCCTCTTTGGCCTGACGGGTTTTGGCAATCTGGTCTTCTGCTGGCGCAGCGGGCGGACCGCTGACCGCACCTTTGGTGAGCTTGAGTTGGTCTGCCGCCTGTGCCGAGGGGCGCTGGTCTTTGACCTCGGCCTGCACCTTGCCTGTGGCGTTGCGTTCGGAGGCCGCGGGGGCCACTGCGCGGGCGGCCGATGCCAGGCGCTGCCGGAAATTGTTGAAGTCACGGCTTTGGGCCGACACCGTTTGTTTGGCTTCTTCGTCTGGGGTGGCGGTGGCGGCCTTGTCGTCGGGCAGGTCAATGATGGCCCCCGCCTTGATCAGGTTGACGTTGCCATTGATGAAGGCGTCTGGGTTGGCCTTGAGCATGGCCACCAGCATTTGCTCCAGGCTGGCGTTGGCGGGCTTGTGCGCCTGAGCGATGCGTCCTGCGGTGTCGCCGGATTTGACGGTGAGGTTGTCGGCCTTGGCTGCTGGGACGGGGCGCGGAGGTGCAGGGGGCTTGGGGGCCGCCACCGGGGGAAGGGGTCTGGCCACCACGGGTTCTCTGGCCTGCACGGGTGCGGGTGCAGGTGCCGCTGCAGGCGGTGCACTGGGTGGGCTGGGGGCCACCGCCGCAGGAACGGGCGCTGGCGTGCTGGGAGTAGGAGCCGGTATTGGTGCAGCAGGTGCAGGCGGAGCAGTGGGGGTGACACTGACAGCCACCGGCGGGGGCAGGGGGGCTGGCGTGGATCCGCGCAGACTGGGGGGGTCCAGCAGCAGGGTGTAGTCACGCACGATGCGACCCGATGCCCAGTTGGCCTCCAGCATCAGGTCCAAATAGGGTTCGTTGATGGTGCGCGGGTTGGTGATGCGCAGAAAGGCTTTGCCATCGGGGCGGCGCAGCAGGCGGATGTCTGTGTTCGCCAGCGCGGGGTTGATGTCCACGCCGGCCGCGCGGTACACCTGAGGAGGGGCCAAGGTCACCCGCAGGGAGCTGGCTTCTGCGGCGGTGATTTCGGGCACGTCGATTTCGGCCACCAGAGGCTCACCCAGGGCGGACTGCACGGTCAATCGCCCCAAAGCGAGCGCCTGGGCATCCTGAGCGGAAAAGGTGGTGGCCAGTATCACCGCTGCCATCACTGCGTTCAGACCCATGCCACGGTGAAAAACGCGCGACCGCGACGCCTGAGGACTGATCAACTGGACAGGCAGATGGGATTTGAAATGCACAAGAACCTCAACGTAAAAGGCCGGAAATTGACCTTAGCATCAACACATTAGGCTGACAAGCTGCAGTGCCACCTGAGTTGTCCCAGCGCGGTTGCACACGCGGGCAACGCCTTGGGGCGTTGTCAGCATGCAACGAAGCGTTGGCACTGGTCCCAGGTGACCCCACCCGGTGCGACCGCACGGGGTGGGGGCTAGTGTGCATCAGGCTGCCAGCAGGATGCGCAGCATGCGGCGCAGCGGCTCGGCCGCACCCCACAGCAGTTGGTCGCCGATGGTGAATGCGCCCACGTATTCGGGGCCCATGGCCAGCTTGCGGATGCGGCCCACCGGGATCGTCATGGTGCCGGTCACGGCGACGGGGGTCAGGTCCTGGATGGTGGCTTCTCGGGTGTTGGGCACCACTTTGGCCCAGGGGTTGTCGGCGGCAATCATGGCCTCGATGTCGGCCACGGGGACGTCTTTTTTCAGCTTGAACGTCAACGCCTGGCTGTGGCAGCGCATGGCACCCACGCGCACGCAGAAACCGTCTACCGGGATGGCAGGTGAGCCAAAGCCTTCGCCCAGCCCCAAAATTTTGTTGGTTTCGGCCATGCCTTTCCACTCTTCTTTGGATTGGCCATTGCCCAGGTCTTTGTCGATCCAGGGGATCAGCGAGCCACCCAGGGGCACACCAAAGTTGGCGGTTTCGGCGGCGCTGAGGCTGCGTTGCGTGGCAATGACCTGGCGGTCAATTTCCAGGATCGCGCTCTTGGGGTCGTCCAGCAGGTTGCGCACGGAGGCGTTCAGCGTGCCGTACTGGGTGAGCAGTTCGCGCATGTGCTGGGCACCGCCGCCCGAAGCCGCCTGGTAGGTTTGCGTGCTCATCCACTCCACCAGCCCCGCCTTGTACAGCGCGCCCACGCCCATGAGCATGCAGCTCACGGTGCAGTTGCCCCCGACCCAGTTCTTGCCACCGTTGGACAGTGCGTTCTGAATGACGGGCATGTTCACGGGGTCCAGCACGATGACGGCGTCGCCGCTCATGCGCAGGGTGGAGGCGGCGTCGATCCAATGGCCGTTCCAGCCCGCGGCGCGCAGCTTGGGGAACACTTCGGAGGTGTAGTCACCGCCTTGTGCGGTCAAGATGACGTCGCAGCGCTTGAGCGCGTCGATGTTGTAGGCGTCTTGCAAGGTGGTTTCGTTCTTGGCCTGTGCGGGTGCTACGCCACCAGCGTTGGACGTGGAGAAGAACACGGGTTCGATCAGGTCGAAGTCACCCTCGGCCTGCATGCGGTCCATCAGGACGGAGCCCACCATGCCGCGCCAGCCGACGAGGCCTACCAAGTTACCTGTTTTCATGAGTTGCCCTTTCAGATGTTTGAAACACAAGGATTTCATCTGCCCGGCCTGTCAGGCCGGGGAGGGGCGCGACAAACCAGGCTGAGTCAGCCAGTAATGGTTGTCGTTTTGGTCGTGCAGGACCAAGCCGATGCGGGCACCGCGCACGCAACCCCACCTGCCAAGGAGATTGGCAGGGCAGGGGCGTTGGCGGGTGTCAGCATGAAATCCATTCTACCGATTTGAATTACGCGGTCTTGACAGCCTGTGGCGTTGCCAGATGCGCTGTCACAGTGCTTTGACGACCGCAGCGCCCATTTCTGCCGTGCTGACGCGCGTGGTGCCAGGGCTGTGGATGTCGGCGGTGCGCAAACCTTGGACCAGCACTTTCTGCACCGCCACTTCGATGCGCTGCGCGGCTTCTTCCTGGTTCAGGCTGAAGCGCAGCATCATGGCGGCAGACAGAATGGTGGCCAGCGGGTTGGCGATGCCCTTGCCCGCGATGTCAGGGGCGCTGCCGTGGCTGGGCTCGTACAGGCCCTGATTTCTGGCGTTCAGTGAAGCCGAAGGCAGCATGCCGATGGAGCCGGTGAGCATGGAGGCTTCGTCGCTCAGGATGTCGCCGAACATGTTGCCCGTGACGACCACGTCAAACGCCTTGGGTGCCTTGACCAGTTGCATGGCTGCGTTGTCCACATACATGTGTTGCAGTTCCACGTCGGGGTACTGGGCGTGAACTTCGGTGACCACGTCTTTCCAGAACTGGAAGGTTTCCAGCACGTTGGCCTTGTCCACGCTGGTCACCTTCTTGTTGCGTTTGCGCGCCGCCTGGAACGCGACGTGGGCAATGCGCTCGATTTCAGGCTTGCTGTAGCGCATGGTGTCGAAGGCTTCCTCTGCACCGGGGAAGTGTCCGTCGGTGGCCACACGGCGGCCACGCGGCTGGCCAAAGTAGATGTCGCCAGTCAGCTCGCGGATGATGAGGATGTCCAGGCCAGAAATGAGTTCGGGCTTGAGGCTGGAGGCGCCGACGAGCTGCTCGTAACAGATGGCTGGGCGGAAGTTGGCGAACAGGCCCATGTGTTTGCGCAGACCCAAAATGGCCTGCTCGGGGCGCAGGGGGCGGTCGAGCTTGTCGTACTTCCAGTCGCCCACGGCGCCGAACAGCACCGCATCTGAAGCCATGGCCAGCTTCAGGGTGGATTCGGGCAGGGGGTGGCCGTGCACCTCGTAGGCAGCGCCACCGACCAGGGCCGTTTCCATCTCGAAGGGCAGGTCCAGCGCCTGCAGCACGTTGACGGCCTGGGCCACAATTTCGGTGCCAATGCCGTCACCTGGTAAAACTGCAATTTTCATAATTTTGATAGCTTACTTTGCTTGCGAATAAAGCGCTAGGAGGTTATTTTTTATAAAATTACGCGCCAGGGAGCATGGTGTGGGCCAACCAAGGTTTGGTGGCCAGGCGCTGGGCTTCGAAGGTTTTGATCTTGTCGCGTTGGCGCAATGTGAGGCCAATGTCGTCAAACCCGTTGAGCAGGCAGTATTTGCGGAAGGCCTGCACCTCGAAGGGCAGTTCATCGCCATTGGGTTTGACAATGACCTGGCGCTCCAGGTCAACGGTGAGCGCGTAGCCGGGGAACGCCTGCACCTCGTCAAACAGTTGGTTCACCACCGCCTCGGGCTGGACGATGGGCAGCAGGCCGTTTTTGAAGCAGTTGTTGAAAAAGATGTCGGCATAGCTGGGGGCAATCAGCGCGCGGAACCCGTACTGGTCGATGGCCCAGGGAGCGTGTTCGCGGCTGGAACCGCAGCCAAAGTTTTTGCGCGCCAACAGCACCGACGCGCCCGCGTAGCGGGGTTGGTTCAGCACAAAGTCGGGGTTGGGACGGCGGCTGGTTGGGTCCTGGCCGGGGAAGCCCGCGTCCAGGTAGCGCCATTCGTCGAACAGGTTGGGGCCAAAGCCGGTCTTGCGGATGGACTTCAGGAACTGCTTGGGAATGATGGCGTCGGTGTCCACGTTCTCGCGGTCCATGGGGGCCACCAGGCCCTTGTGCACGGTGAATTGGTTCATGGTCACTTCTTGGCTGCGCCTTCGATTTTTTCACCGGCTTTCTGAATGTCCTGACCCACACCCTTGACGGTGTTGCAGGCGGACAGCGTGAACGACAGGGCAATGGCGATGAGGCCCAACAGTTTGGTCATGGCAATGGTCCTTTCAGGTGAATTGGCGAACGTCAACAAAATGGCCGTGGATGGCCGCTGCAGCGGCCATGGCGGGGCTGACCAGGTGGGTGCGACCACCGGCACCCTGGCGACCTTCAAAGTTGCGGTTGCTGGTGCTGGCGCAGCGTTCGCCGGGCTCCAACCGGTCGGCGTTCATGGCCAGGCACATGCTGCAGCCGGGCTCACGCCACTCAAAACCGGCTGCCGTGAACACCTCGTGCAGCCCTTCACGCTCGGCCTGTTCTTTGACCAGGCCAGAGCCAGGCACCACCAGCGCCAGCTTGATGTTCTTGGCCACTTTTTGGCCCAGCTTTTTCACGACAGCTGCGGCTTCACGCATGTCTTCGATGCGGCTGTTGGTGCAAGAGCCAATGAACACCTTGTCCACAAAAACGTCGGCCAAGGGTTTGCCCGGCTCCAGCGCCATGTAGGACAGGGCACGCTCCATGGCGCCGCGCTTGTTGGCGTCCTTTTCCTTGTCGGGATCGGGTACTCGGGCGTCAATGCCCAGCACCATCTCGGGTGAGGTGCCCCAAGTGACCTGGGGCAGGATTTGGCTGGCATCCAGTTCGACCACGGCGTCAAACACCGCGTCTGCGTCGGAGTGCAGGGTTTTCCAATAGGTTACCGCCTGGTCCCATTCGATGCCCGTGGGGGCAAGCGGGCGCCCTTTGACGTATTGGATGGTCTTGTCGTCCACGGCCACCAGGCCCGCGCGTGCGCCGCCTTCGATCGCCATGTTGCACACCGTCATGCGACCTTCCACACTGAGGGCGCGGATGGCAGCACCAGCAAATTCCATGGTGTAGCCAGTGCCGCCGGCCGTGCCGATTTTGCCGATGATGGCCAACACAATGTCTTTGGCGGTGCAGCCGGGGGCCAGCTGGCCCTCGACCTTGATGAGCATGTTTTTGGCTTTTTTGGCCAGCAAGGTCTGCGTGGCCATGACGTGCTCGACCTCGCTGGTGCCAATGCCATGGGCCAGTGCACCGAACGCGCCGTGCGTGCTGGTGTGGCTGTCACCGCAAACCACGGTCATCCCGGGCAGGGTGGCGCCGTTTTCGGGGCCGATGACGTGGACAATTCCCTGGCGCTTGGACATGAACGGGAAGAACGCCGCAGCACCGGACTCGGCAATGTTTTTGTCGAGCGTGGTGATCTGTTCTTTGCTGATGGGGTCGGTGATGCCGTCATAACCCAGCTCCCAGCCCGTGGTGGGGGTGTTGTGGTCGGCGGTGGCCACAATGGAACTGACGCGCCACACCTTGCGCCCGGCTTGACGCAGTCCCTCGAACGCCTGGGGGCTGGTCACTTCGTGCACCAGGTGGCGGTCGATGTACAGAATGGCGGTGCCATCTTCTTCGGTGTGGACGACGTGTTCGTCCCAGATCTTGTCGTAAAGGGTGCGTCCCATGGCTTGTGTTCCTTCGTGGAGCCCTCGATTTTATGCGGTGCGCACAGCAGACACTGTCCCTGCACGTTGGATGGCCTGAATGAAAAAACCCGCCCGGTGTGACCACCGGACGGGTTTTCAGTCTGGCAAGGGCGTGATCGCGATCAGCCTTTGTGGGACACAGGCACGTCGCGGCAGACGGAGCCGGTGAACAACTGGCGGGGACGGCCGATTTTGTATTCGGGATCGCTGATCATTTCGTTCAGTTGAGAGATCCAGCCCACGGTGCGTGCCAGGGCAAATACACCGGTGAACAGGTTCACTGGAATGCCGATGGCGCGCTGCACGATGCCGGAGTAGAAGTCCACGTTGGGGTAGAGCTTGCGGCTGACGAAGTAGTCGTCTTCCAGGGCAATCTTCTCCAGCTCTTTGGCCAATTTGAACATGGGGTCGTTCTCCAGGCCCAGCTCGGCCAGCACTTCGTTGCAGGTTTCCTGCATGAGTTTGGCGCGGGGGTCGTAGTTTTTGTACACGCGGTGACCAAAACCCATGAGCTTGACGCCGGAGTTTTTGTCTTTGACCTTCTCCATGAACTCACCGACTTTGGCCACACCGCCTTGGCGCTGGATGTCTTCCAGCATGTTCAGGCAGGCTTCGTTGGCACCGCCGTGGGCAGGGCCCCACAGGCAGGCCACACCGGCTGCAATGGCGGCAAACGGGTTGGTGCCCGACGAGCCACACAGGCGCACGGTGGAGGTAGAGGCGTTTTGCTCGTGGTCAGCGTGCAGGATGAAAATGCGGTCCAGCGCCCGCTCCAGCACGGGGTTGACCACGTACTCTTCGCAGGGGGTGCCGAACATCATGCGCAGGAAGTTGCCCGCATAGCTCAGGTGGTTCTGAGGGTACATGTAGGGCTGACCCAGGCCGTACTTGTACGACATGGCCACCAGCGTGGGCATCTTGGCAATCAGCCGGATGGCCGCGATCTCGCGGTGTTGTGGGTTGTTGATGTCGGTGCTGTCGTGGTAGAAGGCCGACATGCCGCCCACCAGGCCCGTCAACACGGCCATGGGGTGCGCATCACGGCGGAAACCACGCAGGAAGAACTGCATTTGCTCGTTGACCATGGTGTGGTTGGTCACGAGCTTGTGGAAGTCTTGGCGCTGGCCATCGTTGGGAAGCTCACCGTTCAGCAGCAGGTAGCAGGTGTCGAGGTAGTCGCAGTTTTTGGCGAGTTGCTCGATGGGGTAGCCACGGTACAGCAATTCGCCTTTGTCGCCATCGATGTAGGTGATGGCGGACTGGCACGATGCCGTGGAAAGAAAACCCGGGTCGTACGTGAACATGCCCGTTTGACCGTACAGCTTGCGGATGTCAATCACGTCAGGACCGATGTTGCCGTGGTACACGGGCAAATCGATGCTGGGGCTGCCGTTGCTGAACGACAGGGTGGCTTTGTTGTCGGCAAGTTTCATGGGTTTTCCTTCTTGGGTTGGCGATTAATCGGATGTGCGAATCAATTTTTGCTGTTTCTCACCATGCTCAATACCTGGTGAACGTCCGGTCTGTCCAACTCTGCCTCTGGGCTTTTTCGCGCCAGAAACAGGTCCATCAGGTCGTTGTCCGACAGGTCCATCAGCATCTCAAGGCCAGTGGCTTGTTCCACCGTCAACGTCTCGCCATGCTGTGCAAAAAACCGCTCGATGAAGAGATCGTTTTCAAGCAAACCGCGGCGGCAACGCCACCGGAGCTTGCTCAACGCGCGCTGATCGAGGAGGGTGTGGCTGCTCATGGCGGGGCGGTGACAGGTGCGGTCATGCTCAGATGGCACGCATGACCATCATTTCTTTGATCTTGCCGATGGCCTTGGTGGGGTTCAATCCCTTGGGGCACACGTCGACGCAGTTCATGATGGTGTGGCAACGGAACAGGCGGTAGGGGTCTTCCAGGTTGTCCAGTCGTTCGCCCGTGGCCTCATCGCGGCTGTCGGCCAAGAAGCGGTAGGCCTGCAACAAGCCTGCTGGACCCACGAACTTGTCGGGGTTCCACCAGAAACTGGGGCAGCTGGTGGAGCAGCTGGCACACAGAATGCACTCGTAGAGGCCGTTGAGCTCTTCACGCTCTTCGGGGCTCTGCAGGCGCTCTTTCTCGGGGGGGACGGTGTCGTTGATCAGGTAAGGCTTGATGCTGTTGTACTGTTTGAAGAACAGCGTCATGTCCACGATCAGGTCGCGCACCACGGGCAGACCAGGCAGCGGCTTCAACACGATGTCGCCCTTGAGCGTGTTCATGTTGGTCAGGCAGGCCAGACCGTTTTTGCCGTTGATGTTCATGGCGTCCGAGCCACACACCCCTTCGCGGCACGAGCGGCGGAAGGAGATGGTGGGGTCTTCCTTTTTCAACTTCATCAGCGCGTCAAGCAGCATGCGCTCGTGGCCGTCGAGTTCAACCTCGATGGTCTGCATGTAGGGCTTGGCGTCTTTCTCGGGGTCGTAGCGGTAAATCTTGAATGTGCGTTTGGCCATGGTGGCTTCTCCAGTCGGTTGAGGCGGTGGGTCTCGGGGCCGGGTTCAGAAGGTGCGAACCTTGGGTGGCACCGAAGCCACGGTCAGGGGCTTCAAGTTGACAGGTTTGTAAGACAGGCTGTTGGTCGCGCTGTCCCACAGGGTGTGCTTCATCCACTCCGCATCGTTGCGACCCAGTGGGAACTGGGCATCGTCGGCAGGACGCTCGTAGTCGTTCACGGTGTGCGCGCCACGGCACTCGCGGCGGGCTGCTGCAGAGGTCATGGTGGCCTGGGCGGCTTCCATGAGGTTCTCCACTTCCAGTGCTTCGATGCGGGCGGTATTGAACACATTGGACTTGTCGGCCAGTGTGATGTTGGCCACCCGCTCACGCATGGCGTTGATTTTGGCAACCCCTTCGTCCATGCTGGCCTGGGTGCGGAACACACCTGCGTGCTGCTGCATGGTGGCGCGCATGTCATTGGCGACGTCCTGAGCGTACTCGCCGTTGGTGCTGCTGTTCAGGCGGTCCAGACGGGTCAGTGTGCGATCGGCAGCGTCCGCAGGCAGCGCCATGTGGCCCTTGGTCTTGCTGTTGTAGTCCACGATGTGGTTGCCCGCTGCGCGACCAAACACCAGCAGATCCAACAAGGAGTTGGTGCCCAGGCGGTTGGCGCCATGCACACTTACGCAAGAACACTCGCCCACAGCGTACAGACCATTGACCACTTTCTGCGCGCCATGGCCGTCCGGCGTGACGACCTGGCCGTTCACGTTGGTGGGGATGCCACCCATTTGGTAATGGATGGTCGGAACGACGGGGATGGGCTCACGGGTGATGTCCACGTTGGCGAAGTTCACGCCAATTTCGTACACCGATGGCAGGCGCTTGTGGATGGTGTCGGCACCCAGGTGGTCCAACTTCAGGAACACAAAGTCCTTGTTGGGTCCGCAGCCACGGCCTTCCTTGATTTCCTGGTCCATGCAACGCGACACAAAGTCGCGGGGGGCCAAGTCTTTCAGGGTGGGTGCGTAGCGTTCCATGAAGCGTTCGCCGTTGCTGTTGAGCAAAATGGCGCCTTCGCCACGGCAGCCTTCGGTCAGCAGCACGCCAGCACCGGCCACGCCGGTGGGGTGGAACTGCCAGAATTCCATGTCCTGCAGCGGAATGCCGGCGCGGGCGGCCATGCCCAAGCCATCGCCAGTGTTGATGAAGGCGTTGGTGCTGGCCGCAAAAATGCGCCCTGCGCCGCCTGTGGCCAACAGGGTGGTCTTGGCTTCGAGGATGTGGACATCGCCCGTTTCCATTTCAAGGGCAGTCACGCCCACCACGTCGCCTTCGGCGTTGCGGATCAGGTCAAGCGCCATCCACTCCACAAAGAAGTTGGTGCGGGCCTGCACGTTTTGCTGGTACAGCGTGTGCAGCATGGCGTGGCCGGTGCGGTCGGCTGCCGCGCAGGCGCGTTGCACGGGCTTTTCGCCGTAGTTGGCGGTGTGGCCGCCGAACGGACGCTGGTAAATGGTGCCGTCGGGGTTGCGGTCAAAGGGCATGCCCATGTGTTCAAGGTCGTACACCGCATTGGCGGCTTCGCGGCACATGAATTCGATGGCGTCCTGGTCGCCCAGCCAGTCAGAACCCTTGATGGTGTCGTAAAAGTGGTAGTGCCAGTTGTCTTCGCTCATGTTGCCCAGGCTGGCCCCGATGCCGCCTTGGGCGGCCACGGTGTGGCTTCGGGTGGGGAACACTTTGGACAGCACGGCCACGTTCAGGCCGGCACGGGCGAGTTGCAGCGAGGCGCGCATGCCTGAGCCGCCAGCACCCACGATGACAACATCAAAACGGCGCTTGGTCACAGAAGAAGCTTTTGTCATGGCTTTAGAGCCTCCAGAGAACTTGAATGGCCCAGCCCATGCAACCCACGAGCCAGACGATGGTGAATGTGTGCAGGGCAAGGCGAATACCGACCGGCTTGACGTAGTCCATCCAAAGGTCGCGCATGCCCACCCAGGCGTGGTAGAACAACGCCACCAACACGGAGAAGGTCAATACCTTCATCCATTGAGACGCAAAAATCCCCGCCCATGCTTCGTAACCGATGGGGCCGGACGTGGTCAGGACCTGGATCAGCACGATCAGGGTGAAGAGTGCCATCAGCACTGCTGAAATGCGTTGCGCCAAAAAGTCGCGGACGCCATAGTGCGCACCGACCACGACGCGCTTGGAACCGTAATTCACAGCCATGTTGTTTCTTTCAGTGGTTGTAGGTGGAGCGGGTGTCAGTACAGGCCAAACAGCTTGGCACCCAGAACGACGGTCAGGCCCAGGGATAACGCCAGCACCACTTTGGCCGAGCTGGCGCCGAATTCCTTGGAGACGCTGTGTGTGGCGTCCATGTACAGGTGGCGCAGGCCTGCGCACAAGTGGTGCAGGTAGCCCCAGATCAACCCCAGGACCACCAGCTTGACGAACCAGCCTGGCACAAATCCCACCCCGGCGGAGAATGCCGCAGTGAAGGATTCGTGGGAGATTTCAGACGACAGGGAGGCGTCAAACATCCAGACAATGAAGGGCAACAACAAAAACATGACAGCACCACTGATGCGGTGCAGGATGGACACCCAGCCGGCTGCAGGCAGTCGGTAGGTGGTCAGGTCAGTGAAGGCGTTGATGTTGCGGAACTCCGGCCGCGTTTTGTTCAACTGAGACATGTGGACTTTCTTTGTCAGTGAAAAAGGGTTTGTAACGCCCTTGTAACCGTGCAAGATGGCAGCTGAATTCTATTGCAATGCAGCATTCACCAAACTTGCAAAACCGGGTTGTAAGAGTGGGTTGATCAACTGAGTTCGTTTTTGTAATGGTGACTGTCGGTGCGGTAGATGCCGCGCCTGAGTTCCATGGGGACGTCGTTGTAGGTGTAGGCAATCCTTTCCACGCTCAACAAAGGGTGGCCTGGGGCCACGCTCAGCAAAGTTGCCGCCTCAGCAGAGGCGCCCTCGGCCTTGATTTTTTCATTGGCCCTGACCATTCGAACCCCAAATTCGCTTTCGAAGAAGGCATACATGGGTCCCTGGTCTGATGACAGGGCCTCAAGTGACAATCCCTTAAAAGGGGTGCCCGGCAGCCACACATCTTCCAAGATGGTGGGGATGCCCTGAAACGCGAGCACGCGCCTGACAAATACCACTGGGTCGGCGCTGCGCAGACCCAGTAGCCGTGAAATTTCCGCACTGGCGCGCAGTCGTCGGCATTCCACAATTTTTCGCTCGGCGCGCATTTCCTCGCCGTTGTCAGCTTGTAGCCGCAGAAACCGGTACTGGATGTGGCGCTCGGCATGGGTGGCGACAAAGGTGCCCTTGCCCTGGCGGCGAACCACCAGGTTGTCGGCGGCGAGTTCGTCGATGGCCTTGCGCACCGTGCCTTGGCTGACCCTGAATCGGAGTGCGAGGTCTTGTTCGCTGGGAATCACGTCGCCGGGCTTCCATTCGCCGCCTTGCAAGCTCTTCAGTATCAGCGTTTTGATTTGTTGGTACAGCGGGCTGAAAGCAGGCGTGGCGCTGGGCAGAGTGCCCGCGCCTGCGACGGCTTCTGTCGTGGCAGATGGCTCGTTGGCGGTGTTGGAAGGGCTGTTGGTGTTCATGTTTGTCTCCAGTCAATCATATCTTATATAAGACATAAGACAAATTGACGCAGACGTGTCAACAAGGGTACACTTGACAGTGGCTTAGAAACTGGTCAGGGTCCTCGGCTGAGAGCTTTTGATCGGTCTTTCAGGTTGAATTTCGCACATCTTTTTTTGCTTCCTCACCCTCACTCAGGAGTCCCCACCATGTCCAAAAAACCCGTACGTGTAGCCGTCACCGGCGCCGCAGGCCAGATCGGTTACGCCCTGTTGTTCCGCATTGCCTCCGGTGAAATGCTGGGCAAGGACCAGCCCGTGATCCTCCAGTTGCTGGAAGTGCCCATGGAAAAGGCCCAGGAGGCACTCAAAGGCGTGATCATGGAGTTGGAAGATTGCGCGTTCCCCCTGCTGTCCGGCATCGAAGCCCACAGCGACCCCATGGAAGCCTTCAAAGACACCGACTATGCCCTGCTGGTGGGTGCACGTCCCCGTGGCCCCGGCATGGAGCGTGCCGATCTGCTGGCCGCCAACGCACAGATTTTCACGGCTCAGGGTAAGGCATTGAACGCCGTGGCCAGCCGCAACGTCAAGGTGCTGGTGGTGGGCAACCCCGCTAACACCAATGCCTACATCGCCATGAAGTCGGCACCCGACCTCAAGCCCGGCAACTTCACTGCCATGCTGCGCCTGGATCACAACCGTGCTGCCAGCCAGATCGCCGCCAAAACGGGCAAGCCCGTGGCTTCCATCGAAAAGCTGGCCGTGTGGGGCAACCACTCGCCCACCATGTACGCCGACTACCGCTTTGCCACCATCGACGGTCAGTCTGTCAAAGACATGATCAATGACGAAGTCTGGAACAAGGATGTGTTCCTGCCCACCGTGGGCAAGCGCGGCGCGGCCATCATTGCCGCCCGTGGCGTGTCTTCTGCGGCATCGGCTGCCAACGCCGCCATCGACCACATGCGCGACTGGGCTTTGGGGACCAACGGCAAGTGGGTCACCATGGGCATTCCTTCCAAGGGTGAGTACGGCATTCCCGCTGAGGTCATGTTCGGCTACCCCGTCACCTGCGAAGGCGGCGAGTACAAGATGGTCGAAGGCTTGCCCATCGACGCGTTCTCTCAAGAGTGCATCAACAAGACCCTGGCCGAGCTTCAGGGCGAGCAGGACGGCGTCAAGCACCTGCTGTAACCACTTGGTAACCACTCGCCAGGACCAGGCTTTGACCACCCGCCCAGCTGTGGCTGGCTCCCTGCACCCGCGCCGCGTGCTGCGGGGGGCGCAGGCCGGGGCTTGGGTGTTGCCTGTGTGTGACCACTACAGCGGTGTCGAGGCGCGCATGCGCAAGAGCCTGCTGCTGCAGGCTGAACTCACTCAAGAGTTCGGTGCGTGTGTGTTTGATGTCACATTGGATTGTGAAGACGGCGCCCCCGTGGGGGGAGAGGCTGAACACGCGGCCCTGGTGGCCGAATTGTTGGCCGAGGCGGCCACCGATGCCCGGGTGGGGGTGCGGGTCCACCCCGTTGACCACGCCGCTTTTCAGTCCGACATCCAGACACTGCTGGTCCCGTCTGCGGGGCGCCCTGCGTTTGTCATGCTGCCCAAGGTCGAGTCTGTGGCCTGTGTCGAGATGGCTGTAGCTGCTTTGGACGCCCAGGGTGCCCAGGCGGTGCCCCTGCACGTGCTGATCGAGTCGCCTTTGGCTGTGCACAACAGTTTTGACGTGGCCGCGCATCCCCGTGTGCAATCGCTCAGCTTCGGGTTGATGGACTTTGTTTCGGCGCACGGTGGCGCCATTCCGGCGTCGGCCATGGGCGTGGCGGGCCAGTTTGAGCATCCGTTGGTGGTGCGCGCCAAACTGGCCATGGCCAGTGCCGCACATGCCCATGGCAAAGTGCCTTCCCACTGCGTGGTCACCGAGTTTCGGGACCTGTCGGCCTTGCGCCGCGCTGCGATGAAGGCGCGCGACGACATGGGTTACACCCGCATGTGGAGCATTCACCCCGACCAGATTCGGACCGTGGTCGACGTGTTCGCACCCACCGCTGATGAGGTGGGCGAGGCCGCACACATCATTGCGTTGGCGGTGCAGGCCGGTTGGGCGCCCATTCAGGTACAAGGCCAGTTGCATGACCGCGCCAGCTACAGGTTTTATTGGCAAACACTGGAGCGCGCCCACCAGACAGGGCGCACCATGCCCGGTGAGGTGGCCGTTTTTTTTGAGCCATCCCCCACCGTTTGATGAAGGGTTGTGTCATGCGTTTGACTGTTTTCCGTCCCTGTCACCTGCTGGCCTGTGCGGCCCTGCTGTCCTTGAGCCTGGGTGCCGCTGCCGCCACCGCACAACCCAGTGCACGCAAGGCAGCCGCCCCCGCACCCGTGGTGGTGGAGTCCGTGCTCACCGAGGCCGAGTTGGGTGTGGCCAATGCGGTGCATGTGGGCGCCTTGTCGTGTGAGCTGGGCCAGTCGGTTCAGCTCGACCCCGATCCCAAAGCGCCCGGCTACTTTCGCCTGCAATTGCAGAAGATGGTTTTTCGGATGCGGCCGGTGGAGAGCCGCACGGGCGCCGTTCGGCTGGAGGATGTGACCCAGGGCGCCGTCTGGATTCAGCTGGCCAACAAATCCATGCTGATGAGCCAGAAGCTGGGGCGCCGTCTGGCCGATGAGTGCGCGAATGCGGTGCAGCGCAGCGTGGCGCAAGCCATGAAACTCAATCCCCTGCCCAGCCTGCTCGACGCCCAATAGGGCCAGAGACCATTGTTTAGTTTTGTTGTTTCCTCTTCTTTTTACTGAATGGAGATTGCCATGTTGAAAGCCTACCGTGAACACGCAGCCGAGCGCGCTGCCCTCGGCATCCCCCCCCTGGCGCTGGACGCCAAGCAGGTCGAAGCCCTGATTGAACTCATCAAAACCCCACCCGCCGGTGAAGATGCCTTCCTGATGGACCTGCTCACCCACCGCGTGCCGCCTGGCGTGGACGATGCGGCCAAAGTCAAGGCCAGCTTTCTGGCCGCAGTGGCCCATGGTGACTTGCAGGTCAGCCTGATCTCCAAGGCAAAGGCCACTGAGCTGCTGGGCACCATGGTGGGCGGCTACAACGTCCACCCCCTGATTGAGCTGTTGGACGACGCTGAAGTGGCCGGTGTGGCCGCTGAAGCGCTTAAGAAAACCCTGCTGATGTTCGACTTCTTCAACGATGTCGCTGAAAAAGCCAAAGGCGGCAACGCCAAGGCCAAAGAAGTCATGCAGAGCTGGGCTGACGCCGAGTGGTTCACCACCCGCCCTGAAGTCGAGAAAAAAATCACCGTCACCGTCTTCAAGGTGCCCGGCGAGACCAACACCGACGACCTCTCGCCCGCCCCCGATGCGACCACCCGCCCCGACATCCCCATGCACTACCTGGCGATGTTGAAGAACACCCGTCCCGACGCGGCCTTCAAGCCCGAAGAAGACGGCAAGCGCGGCCCCATGCAGTTCATTGAAGACCTGAAGAAAAATGGCCACCTCGTGGCCTACGTGGGCGACGTGGTGGGCACAGGCTCCAGCCGCAAGTCGGCCACCAACAGCGTCATCTGGGCCACCGGCCAGGACATTCCCTTTGTGCCCAACAAGCGCTTTGGCGGTGTTACCCTGGGCGGCAAAATTGCCCCCATCTTCTTCAACACGCAAGAAGACTCCGGTTCGTTGCCCATTGAGGTGGATGTGTCCAAGCTGGAAATGGGCGACGTCATCGACGTGCTGCCCTACGACGGCAAGCTGGTCAAAAACGGCGAAACCGTGGCCGAGTTCAAGTTGAAGAGCGACGTGCTGTTTGACGAAGTGCGTGCCGGTGGCCGTATCAACCTCATCATCGGTCGCAGCCTGACGGCCAAGGCCCGCGAATTCCTGAGCCTGCCCGCCAGCACACTGTTCCGCCTGCCCACGCCGCCCAAAGAGTCCAAGGCCGGTTTCTCGCTCGCCCAGAAAATGGTGGGCCGTGCCGTGGGCCTGCCTGAAGGCCAGGGCGTGCGCCCCGGTACCTACTGTGAACCCAAAATGACCACCGTGGGCAGCCAGGACACCACTGGCCCCATGACCCGTGACGAACTGAAAGACCTGGCTTGCCTGGGCTTCAGCGCCGACTTGGTGATGCAGTCCTTCTGCCACACCGCCGCCTATCCCAAGCCCGTGGACGTCAAAACCCACCGCGAACTGCCCAAGTTCATCAGCAGCCGCGGTGGCGTGGCCCTGCGCCCCGGTGATGGTGTGATCCACTCCTGGCTCAACCGCCTGCTGCTGCCTGACACTGTGGGTACCGGTGGCGACAGCCATACACGTTTCCCCATTGGCATCAGCTTCCCAGCCGGTTCAGGTCTGGTGGCGTTTGGCGCTGCCACCGGTGTGATGCCGCTGGATATGCCCGAGTCTGTGTTGGTGCGCTTCAAAGGCGAAATGCAGCCCGGCGTGACCCTGCGCGATCTGGTCCATGCCATTCCGCTGTACGCCATCAAGCAAGGTTTGCTGACCGTGGCCAAGGCCGGAAAAATCAACGAATTCTCAGGCCGCATCCTGGAAATCGAAGGCTTGCCCAACCTCAAAGTCGAGCAGGCGTTCGAATTGTCCGACGCGTCTGCCGAGCGCTCTGCCGCCGGTTGCACCATCAAGCTCAACCCCGAGCCGATCAAGGAATACCTCACCAGCAACATCGTGCTGATGAAGAACATGATCGCCGACGGCTACGCCGATGCCCGCACCCTGCAGCGCCGCATCGAGAAAGTCGAAGCCTGGCTGGCCAACCCCGAGCTGCTGGAAGCCGACAAAGACGCCGAGTACGCGCACGTCATCGAGATCGATCTGGCCGACATCAAGGAACCCATCCTGTGCTGCCCCAACGATCCCGACGATGCCAAGACCCTGTCTGACGTGGCTGGCACCAAGATCGACGAAGCCTTCATTGGTTCTTGCATGACCAACATTGGCCACTTCCGCGCAGCGGCCAAGCTGCTGGGCACACAGCGCGACATTCCCGTCAAGCTGTGGGTGGCACCGCCCACCAAGATGGACGAGTCCGAGTTGATCAAGGAGGGTCACTATGCGGCGTTTGGCACCGCCGGTGCCCGCACCGAGATGCCCGGTTGCAGCCTGTGCATGGGCAACCAGGCCCAGGTGCGCGAAGGCGCGACCGTGGTGTCCACCTCCACCCGCAATTTCCCCAACCGCCTGGGCAAGAACACACAGGTGTACTTGGCCTCTGCCGAGCTGACGGCCATCGCGTCCAAGCTGGGTCACATCCCGACGGTGGCGGAATACCACGCCGCCATGGGAATCGTGAACAAAGACGGGGCCAACATCTACAAGTACCTGAACTTTGACCAGATCGAAGAGTACGTGGACAACGCCAAGGGCGTGGCGGCCTGATCGGCGGCCACCGTCTGCCCGCCACCCGCCCGCCACCGGGCGTGGATGCGGGAGGCGTCGGGTCAGGGCTCTCTGCCACCCGCAACCCACCTCGATTTCGAGGTGGGTTTTTTTATAGCTGTCACATCAATACCATCAAGCGGCAGAGGCCTTTTTTCTTTGAAACAGACTGCGAACCAGCGTCAGCAGCGCTGGCCCCATGTTGGCAGCCTGGTGGACACCGCCCAGCCAGCGCCCTCTGCTGCCGTCGCGTGCGCCCGACGGGCCCTCGGTTGCTGCGGCTGGAGTGGCGCGCACCCCGCCACCCCGGGTGAGGGGCGTGGGCAGCAGCACATAACGGGTTTCGCCCAGGGGGCCAGGCTTCAGCGGGAAGTCGGGCTCCACCACCACCATGGGGCCGGTCAGCGGCATGTCCTGGCCAGCGGTGAGAAAGTGGTCTTGCCGGTCGTCGGGGCGGGTCACCCACATCCTGCCTTGCAACACCCGAATGGTCAGGCCCTCGCTGGCGTTGATGACCCGGGCCTGGCCGGGGCGAAGTGTGGTGGCGGGTGGCAATGTGTGCATGGTGGAACCTCCGTGTGTGGAGCCTCCACTGTCTGGCGTTCGGGTCTGGTCTGCCACACACAGTGGCAGCCGGTGTGGGGCGCAGCAGTGGGCACACACCGCCAACTGTGCCGGTCGGGTTGGGGTGCAACTGTGCAGTGTGGCCGCACAGATGGGGTGCCGTCCAGGTGGGTGCTGGGGCAGAATGGTTGGGCCATGAACCCTCTGTTGCACCTGCACCCCGTGGCCACGCCACCCGACACCGATCCGTCTGTGCCAGCCGTCGGCAGGCCCGTGCCGCGCTACGTGCAAATGGCCACCCGCATGGCCGGGCTCATCGAGTCCGGGGCATTCAAGGCAGGCCAACGCCTGCCCTCGGTGCGCGACACCGCCGCGCAGGAGGGGGTGGCCGTGTCCACCGCCGTGCAGGCTTATCGTTGGCTGGAGGAGCGGGGGCAGGTGCAAGCGCGACCCAAGGCCGGGTACTTTGTGGCGCCGCGCAAGCGGCCCATCGCCCTGCCCACGGTCAGCAAACCACCCGCGCACAGCCTGGTGGTCAAGCGGCCCAGCCGCACCGATTTGTTCGAAGATTCGTTGGAGGGGGAGGGCGAGCGCGGTTGCAGCTTTGGTGGGGCCTGCCCCCGTGACCGCGATTTCTTTGACGAAGAGCCCGTGCGCGTGGCGGTCAGCCGGGCGACGCGGGTGCACCGGCGCAGCCTGATTGACTACAGCAATGGCCCTGGCGAGCTGGCCTTGCGCGAGGCGGTGGTCCGCCGGGCGCTGCACCTGGGGTGTCAGCTGCAGGCGGCGGATGTGATCGTCACCTCCAGCTGCATCCACGCCATCAGCCTGTGCCTGCGC
Organism: uncultured Hydrogenophaga sp.; assembly: GCA_964396895.1. GTDB lineage: Bacteria > Pseudomonadota > Gammaproteobacteria > Burkholderiales > Burkholderiaceae_C > UBA2334. The sequence continues at coordinate 283,229 of CAYNGJ010000001.1, forward strand.
GCCGTGACCCAGCCTGGCGATGTGGTGGCGCTGGAGTCACCCACGCACTTTGGCTTTCTGGACCTGCTGGAGTCGCTCAATCTGCGCGCGCTGGAAATTCCCACCCACCCGCGCACGGGTGTGTCGTTGCCCGCGCTGCAGCTGGCGTTGGACACCCAGCCCGTGAAGGCCATGCTGGCGGTGCCCACGCTGTCCAACCCGTTGGGTGCCGTCATGCCCCATGCCAATAAGCGGGCGTTGGTCAAGTTGCTGGCCAGCCGGGGCGTGCCGCTGATTGAAGACGTGGTGTTCAACGACCTCATGGCCGCCGACGAGCGGCGCAAAGCCGTCAAGGCTTTTGACTTTGAGGGTTGGGTGATGGTGTGCGGGTCGTTCTCCAAAACGGTGGCGCCGGGCATCCGTCTGGGCTGGGTGGATGCAGGCCGCTGGCGCAACGCCGTGGCCACTTTGAAGCGGGTGCACGGTGGCGCCACCAACGCGGTGCTGGAGCACGCGCTGGCCGACCTGCTCACACAAAGCAGTTACGAGGCGCGCATGCGCCGCATCAGCGCGCAGATGAAGGAGCGGCTGGCCGAGGCCAGGCGACTCATTGGTGCCAGTTTTCCGCGTGGCACCCGCATCAGCGATCCACCTTCGGGCTACACGCTGTGGGTGGAGTTGCCTGCGGGCTGCGACAGCCTGGTCCTGTTTCACCAGGGTGCGGCCCAGGGCATCACCTTTGGGCCGGGGGCATTGTTTTCGGCCACCGACCGCTTCAACCACTGCATGCGCCTGAGCTTTGCCGGCGCGTGGGGTGAGCGCGAGCGCAAAGCGCTGCGCGAATTGGGGCGCCTGGCCGCTGCGCAGGGCCTGGGCCATTCGCTGGCGCTGCCCGAAGCGGCGCGGGCCTGACACGGTGCGTCACAGGCGGTGTGTGGGGGGCGGGCGCGGTGACACGTCCGTGCCCTGCTTGCGCCCCCACAGCCCGCACAATGTGGGCGTGGGGCGGGCACCCCCGTGTGCCCGCCCGCCGCCGTCCATTCCCACACCAGGAGACCCTCCCCCATGAAGCTGTACGTCACCCCTCGCGCACCCAATCCCCGGCGCGTCACCATGTTCATGGCCGAAAAAGGCATCACCGATGTTGAGCTGGTGCCCGTGGACATCAACGCCCACGAGCACCGCACGGAGTCGTTCCGTGGCCTCAACCCCCTCACCACAGTGCCCACCCTGGTGCTGGACGATGGCCGCACCCTCTCCGAGAGCCGCGCCATTTGCACCTGGCTGGAAGGCCAACACCCCGAACCCAACCTCATGGGCACCAACGCCGACGAGCGTGCCTTCATCGAAATGGCTGACCGCCGTGCCGAGTGGTATTTGATGGTGCCCATTGCCCAGGTCATCCGCCACACGCATCCTGGGCTGGCCACGCTGGAGCAACCTCAGTTTGCCGATTACGGCACCGCCCAGATGGTCAAGGTGCGCGACTACGCCAGCCGCTTTGACCAGCTGCTGCAGACCCAGCCGTGGATGGCGGGCGAGCGCTTCACCATTGCCGACATCACCGCTTTTTGCGCGCTGGAATTTGCCCGACTCATGAAGTTCAGTCCCAAGGCCGAAGGCCTGATGACCCTGCAAGCTTGGCGCGACCGGGTGGCCGCGCGGCCTTCGGCCACGGTCAGCTGATGCGCGGGCCCGGCACGCGACCTCAGGCGTTGGCGGGCAGCTGAAAGGTGCGCACCAGTTGCTCCAGCTGCGCAGCCTGATCCTGCAAGGACTGAGCGGCGCTGGCCGCGTGCTCCACCAGAGCGGCGTTTTGTTGGGTGACCCCGTTCATGTCGCCCATGGCCATGTTGACCTGTGCAATGCCCTGGGTCTGTTCGGCGCTGGCCTGGGCGATGTCGGCAATGATTTGCGAGACGTGCCGAATGCTTTCCACCACCTCGGTCATGGTGGTGCCGGCTTGGTGCACCAGCGCGCTGCCGGTGCCGATTTTGCCCACCGAGTCACCGATCAGGGCCTTGATTTCCTGCGCGGCGCTGGCCGAGCGCTGGGCCAGGCTGCGCACCTCCTGCGCCACCACCGCAAAGCCCCGGCCCTGTTCGCCGGCACGCGCGGCCTCCACGGCAGCGTTCAGGGCCAGGATGTTGGTCTGGAAGGCAATGCCGTCAATCACCCCGATGATGTCTGCAATCCGCTGGGACGAGGTGTGGATGGAGTCCATGGTGCTCACCACCTGGGACACCACGGTGCCCGCACGCTCCGCCACGTCGGACGCGCTGACCGCCAACTCGCTGGCGTGGCGGGCGTGGCTGGCGTTCTGGTTGACGCCCTCGGTGAGCTGTTGCATGGACGCGGCGGTGCGCTCCAGGCTGGTGGCCTGTTGCTCGGTGCGGGCCGACAGGTCGCTGTTGCCGCTGGCAATGCCGCTGGAGGCGGTGTAGATGGTGTCCGTGCCTTTTCTCACCTGGCCCACGGTGTGGGCGAGGCTGGCTTTCATGTCTTGCAAGGCCTGCTGCAAGTGGCCAATTTCGTTGCGCGAGGTGACCGCAATCGGTTGGGTCAGGTCACCGGCTGCAATGGCCTGGGCGGCTTTGACTCCGGACTCCAGTGGCTCGGTCACCACGCGGTGGATGAAGGGGTAGATCAGCCCCAGCACCGGTATGGCCGTGACGATGGCCACCAGTATGGATTTGTAGCGCTGCATGGCCAGGTCCTTGTTCACCTGGTCCAGTGACACCTTCATGCTCACCACGCCCAGGACGCTGCCTTCCGGTGCCTGGTGGCAGGTGAGGCAGTTTTTGCCCAGCGAGTTGCTCAGGGCCAGGGTGGGGCGCACCACACGCATGAACTCGCCCTGTGCGTCGCTGTCCACCCGAAAGCTCGGCTGGCCGGTCTGCAACACCGCCTGCTCCTGTGCGTCGGGTTGGTTGTCGTCCTGGGCTGTACCGGGGCCAAACGCCTGCACCACGGTGGGCCCGCGCAGCACGCGCACATCGCGGATGGTGCCCAGCTGCTTGATCTGGTCCAGGAACACGTGGCGTTCGCCCACCGTGCCCGTCACCATCATGCCGGTCAGGCCGGCCATGGTGGCGTTGTGCATGCTCAGCGAGTAGTCTTGCGCCTGCTTCAGGGCCGCGTTGCGGTACACCTGGCTCTGCCACAGAATCACCCCGGTCCACACCACGGTCAGCGCCACCGCCACCGTGACCAGAAATTGCATCCAGATTTTGTAGCGGCTCATGGGCGGGAGAGGTGTGTCGGGTGGTGGTAAGCAGCCAGGGCGCAATGCGGTCTCCGACCGTTGACGGCGAATGAGGGGGCATTATTCCGTCGCAACGGGACCGTGGTGGCAGAAATATGGGTCTGGTTGCGCTGCATCAAAGTCAGTTCATTCCGCACAGGGTCGCTGTTGGTCGAGTTGGTGCCACAGTGGCTGGCATGTGGGAATTATCTTATTTGTAGCTTACTATTCATATAAATAAAGCGTAGCAGTGCATTTTGTTGATATTTTGAAAGAGCAATCACCCATGGACCCCGTGCGCCGTTTGACCGCGCCCCCCGTGATCCACGAGTCCGAGGTGGTGTTCAGCGCCGTGCGGGCGCAGGGAGCGGGCGGGCAACACGTGAACAAGGTGTCCAGCGCGGTGCACCTGCGCTTTGCGGTGGCCCCGTCCTCGTTGCCCGACGAGGTGAAGGCGCGGCTGCTGGCGTTGAAGGACAGGCGCATCACCGCCGACGGGGTGGTGGTCATCAAGGCCCAGGTGCACCGCAGCCAGGAGCAGAACCGGGCCGATGCCCTGGCCAGGCTGCAAGCCCTGGTGGACCAGGTCGCTCGTGCGCCGCTGGTGCGCCGGGCCACCCGGCCCACGCTGGCGTCTCAGCGCAGGCGGCTGGCGGGCAAGCAGGCGCGTGGTGCGGTCAAACGCCTGCGCGGTGGGGTAGGCCGTGACCCAACCCACGGAGACGGTTGAGCCCGCTTGCGTTGCGTCAAATCCTGGCGGCAGGGATGGGGGACAATCGCCCGCCAGCCCTTGCGAGGTCACCGCCCAGGGGACGTGCTCCACCGTTGTCCATCCGACCTGTTTCACTTTGTCTCCCACCTTTGCCCAGCTGTTGTCAGCGATTTACCACTGTGGCGCCCACGCGGTGCCCGAGGAAGAGCGTTACCGCGTGCGCGTGGCCAACCTCGTGGCCCTGCTGGGGACTGTGCTCAGCACCTGCTACAGCCTGTTTTACCTGTTTGGCTTGCAGGCGATTGCGGCCTTCGCGGTCAACAACCTGTTCGTGCTCGCTTACCTGGCTTACTTTGGGTTGCTGCTGAAGCAGCGTCCGATGGTTGCCCGGAGCTGGCTGGCGGCCACCTTCGAGGTGCAGATTTTGCTGTTCATGCTGGTGTTTTTCAGCCGCGAATCGGGCCTGCAGTTGTTTCTGGTCGCGGGCAGTCCCATCGCATTCCTGATGTTCGGCCACCGGGAGCAGCTGCAGCGCAACCTGTTCTGCGTGCTGTACCTGGTGGGCTTTCTGGTCACGGAGTGGGTGCCCTCACTGGCCTTGCTGGGGCCTTTGCCTGACGACATCAACCGCCTGCTCTACCTGAGCACGGTGGTGGTCGTGGTGGCGATGATGGTGCAGGTGATGGAGGTGTTCCTGGTCGAGATGGACAGACGGGCTTCGGCCTTGCAGCAGCTGGCGGTGACCGATTCACTCACAGGCCTGAACAACCGCCGTGGTTTCGTGGACAAGGTCAAAGCGCTGCGCGCGCTGTCGGTTCGCACCGGACGGCCCCTGAGCATCATCATGGTGGACATTGACCACTTCAAGCACATCAACGACCAGTACGGACACACAGCGGGCGATGCCGTGCTGGTGGCCGTGGCGCAGGCACTGCGGGCCAGCGTGCGGCGTGAAGACGTGGTGGGCCGCATGGGCGGCGAGGAGTTTGCGCTGGCCCTGTCGGGCAGCAGCATGGCCGAGGCGCTGGCGACCGGCGAAGCGCTGCGCACACGCATCGCCCAACTCGACACCCCGACGGCCAGGGGTGCCATCCGGTGCACCATCAGTGTGGGCGTGGATGCCGTGCGCATGGACGATATTGGTATTGGATTGGGCATGGCTCGGGCGGACACCGCCCTCTACCGCGCCAAGCAGAATGGGCGCAATCAGGTGTGCGCGCTGGGCTGATGGCGCAGCCAGGCTTCCAGCGCCTCGGCGGGTTGGGGGCGTTGGAACAGGTAGCCCTGGTAACTGTCGCAACCGCTGTTTTTCAGGAAGTGGAGCTGTTCGGCGGTTTCCACGCCTTCGGCCAATACCTGCAGCTTCAGTGCCCTGGCCATGGCAATGATGGTGGCGGTGATTTCGCGGTCATTCGGGTCGGTGGCCAGGCCTTGTACAAAACTCTGGTCGATCTTGAGCTTGTCGATGGGAAACCGTTTGAGGTACGCCAGCGACGAGTAGCCGGTGCCAAAGTCGTCGATGGCCAGACGAATGCCCAGGTCTTTCAGTGCCCTCAGCGTGGTCACCGACTGTTCGGCGTAACCCAGGAACATGCTTTCGGTGAGCTCCAGTTCCAGCAAATGGGGGGGCAGCCCCGTGTCGCTCAGCACCTGGCTCACCAGATCCACCACGCTGCCACCCAAAAATTGCCGCGCCGACAGGTTGACCGACATGACCAGTTCGGGCAGTCCGGCGTCCCGCCAGACCTTGCCCTGGGCACAGGCGGTGCGCAGCACCCATTCCCCCAGCGGCACGATCAGTCCCGTTTCTTCCGCGATGGGGATGAAGGTGCCCGGTGACACCAGCGCCTCGTCAGGCGGTTGCCAGCGCACCAGCGCCTCTACGCCCGTGGCCTGGCCGGTGGCGGAGTCGATCAGTGGTTGGTAGTGCAGCACAAATTCTTGCGTCACCAGTGCATTGCGCAAGCGGGTTTCCAGCGTCAGGCGCTGGCTGGCGGCGGTGCTCAGCGCCTCGGTGTGGAAGCGATAGGTGTTGCGTCCCTGCTGTTTGGCCAGAAACATGGCCATGTCGGCGTGCTGGATGAGTTCGGTGGCATTGCTGGCATCGTCGGGGTAGAGGCTGATGCCGATGCTCATGCCCACAAACACCTCGTGGCCGTTGGGCAGCAAAAAGGGTTGCTCGGTTTCGCGTATCAGCGCCTGGGCCATGAGGGCGGCGGTTTCGGGGTGGTCGATGGGGTCGAGCAGGAACAGGAACTCGTCGCCCCCCAGGCGGCCCAGCGTGTCGCTTTCGCGCACGCGCTGGCTCAGGCGCAGGGCCAGCATTTGCAACAGGGCGTCTCCGGCGGGGTGGCCGAGGCTGTCATTGACGTTTTTGAAACGGTCCAGGTCCAGAAACAGCACGGCCACCTGGTTGCGGTGGCGGTGGGCGCGTTCCACCGCATGGGACAACCGGGACTGCAGCAGCAGGCGGTTGGGCAGGTCGGTCAGGGGGTCGTAATGGGCCAGGTGCTCCAGCCGCGCTTCTGATTGGCGGATTTGGGTGATGTCGGTGAACACGCCCACGTACTGAAAGGGCTCGCCCTGCTCGTCCTTGACGGCGCTGATGCTGAGCCATTGCGGGTAGACCTCACCGTTTTTGCGCCGATTCCACACCTCGCCATGCCAGCGACCCTCCTGTTGCAGGTGTGCCCAGAGGGTTTGGTAGAAATCGGGTTCATGTCGGCCAGACTGTAGGAAGCTCGGGTTTTTGCCCACCACCTCGTCTTCGGTGTAACCAGTGATGTCGGTGTAAGCACGGTTGGTGGCAATGATGCGCGGCCCCAGGTCGGTGATGAACACACCGTCGTGGGTGGCCTGGAAGACGGTGGCCGCCTGCTTCATGGCCTCGGCGGCGCGCACCTTGGTCACGGCCATGGTGGTGATGCGGGCGAACTCCCGCACCAGTTCGAGTTCCGTGGGGGTGGGTTGACCCCTGCGGCTGTGGAACACACCGAAGGTGCCCATGGGTCGGTCCGCGTCGTCTTGCAGGGGCACAAACCAGCAGGCGTGCAGGCCGACCTGCACGGCCGGCGCCAGCAGGGACGCCCAGACCGAATGCTGTGCGTCGGCCACCACCACCAGCTCCCCGGAATGCATGGCGGCGGCACACGGGCTGCTGTTGGCATCTTGTGTGGTGCCGTTGTGCAACTGGCTCAAGCCCGGGGGCAGATCGGGGGATGCCGTGCAAGCCACCTGGCCGGGTCGCCCAGCGTTGACCCAGATGCAGGCATGGAGGTCGGGTTCCATGCGCTGCAACCGGTTGGCCAGGTCAAGCAGCAGCGTGCCCAGCGGGGCATTGGCCTCGGTATGGCCCAGCACCATCTGGCGGGCCTGTTGGACCGCCTCGTGGCGCTTTTTGTCACTCACATCCATCCACGCGCCCACGGCTTCCCGTGGTTGGCCCATGGGGTCGCGGATGATCCGCAGCTCCTCATGCAGCCACACCGTGGTGCCATCCCCCCGGCGGAACCGGTAGTCTTGGCTGAAGCTGTCCTGGCACATCAGCTGCGGGTGCTGGGTCAGTTCCACCGTCACGTCGTCGGGGTGCACGTGCTGCATCCACCATCCGGGGGTGGTGGCGGCTTCGAGGGTGTGGCCCAGCAGCTGTTCAATGTTGGGGCTGACCCAGGACACCTGGATGCCACTGCCTTGAAACGCCAGCTGGTACAGCACGGTGGGGCTGGTGCCCAGCACGTGGGCCAATCGGCGGTTGGCTTGTTGCAGTTGGGCACGTTCATGGGCCAGTACCGCCTGTTGCGCCAGCTTTTCGATCAGGGCGGCCGCCTCGTACAGGTAGCCTGGGTGTTTGGTCAGGTAATCGGTGGCCCCCAGCTTGAGTGCACGGGCGGCCACCCCCTCGCTGCCCTGGCCAGTGACCAGCAGGATGGGGGTGCCCAGGCCGTGGTCCTCGCGCAGCAGCTTGACCAGTTCCAGGCCGTCCATGCCGGGCAGGCGGTAGTCCACCAGCAGCACGTCGTACGGTGTGCCCGCCTCCAGGGCCTGGTTAAGCCGCGCCAGCGCCAGGCTGGCATTGGCCACGGTGGTCAGCGCGATGTGGGGGGCGTGTTGCAGCAAATGGCGGCGCAGCAGGTCGATGTCGAAAGGGTTGTGCTCGACCTGCAGCACCCGCAGACGGTGTTGCTCGCGCGCCAGCCGTTCCTGCAGCCGCTGGTGGGCGTGGACCAGTGTGCGGGGCAGCCGCGCCAGGTAGTCGCCGCGCTTGACCAGGTAGCCATCGGCCCCGGCCGACAGGGCCTCGTTGGCGGCATGGGCTTCAGACACCTCGGTGCCTGTGAGGATGACCACCGCCACGGGCAGGTGCTGGTCCACCACGTATTGCAGGGCCGCCATGCCGTTGCCATCGGGCAGGGCCAGATCGGTCAGCAGCACGTCGTAGCGGGTCGGATGCTGTGCCAGCTGTGCCAAGCCCTCGCTCAGCGTGCTGGACACCGCCAGTTCCATGCCGGGGGCATGGGTGGCCAGGGCGCGCCGGGCCAGATCGGCATCGGCGGTGGCGTCTTCTATGTAGAGTACGCGCATGGGCTCACCGCGGAGGCTCGTTGGTCAGGCACCAGTACAACTCGATCTGCTGGGCCACGTCCATGAAGTTGTCAAATGCCACGGGCTTGACGATGTAGGAGTTGGCCCCCAATGCGTAGGCCGTGCTGATGTCCCGGTCCTCTTTTGAGGTGATCAGCACCACCACCGGAATGCGTTGCAGGTCGGGGTGGGTCTTGAGGGCTTTCAGCACGGCCAGGCCATCGATCTTGGGCAAATTCAGGTCCAGCAGGATGACGGCTGGGCGGGGTTCGCCGGCTTCCCACTTGGCCAGCCAGTCCATGGCTTCTTCACCATCTCGTGCCACCACCACAGGGTTGGTCAGTTTGCGGCGCTGGAAGGCGCGCAGGGTCAGGTCCACGTCCACCGGGTTGTCTTCCACCAGGAAAATCGGGGGGTGAATGGGGGTCATGTGGATGGGCTTCCTGGGGGTTGCGCCGCTGGCGTGGGGGCCAGTGGCAATGCCACACTGAACCGGGCCCCTTTGTTGGGTGCGCTGTGGGCCCATACCTTGCCGCCCATGCGCTGCAAGGCTTTGTGGACCAAGGCCAGGCCAATGCCGGTGCCGGGATGGTCTTCCAAACGGTGCAGCCGCTGGAAGATTTCAAAGATGCGGTCATGGTACTTCATGTCGAATCCGATGCCATTGTCTTGTACCCAGAACACGGCGGTGTTGTCGTCGGTGTTTCCCCTGATCTCTATGCGCGGCGGCTGGGACCCACGGCTGAACTTGAGCGCGTTTTCCAGCAGGTTGCGCAGCACTATGGCCAGGCCATCGGCATCGGCCAGCACGTGCAGGGGCGGCAGGTCGATCTGCACCTGTACCTGTCCGCGCTCGATGTCGTGTGCGCGTTCGGCCAGTACCTCGCGCACCAGGGCATTCAGGTCCAACGGAGCGCAGGACAGGGCTCGCCTTTCCATGCGTGAATAGGCCAGCAGGTCGCTGATGAGCTGGTCCATGCGGGCGACACCGTTGCGGATGTTTTGAATGAACTGGCGACCATCGTCATCCAACTGCGGGGCGTAATCGGCTTCCAGCAGGCGGCTGTACCCCTCCACGCCCCGCAGGGGCGCTTTCAGGTCGTGAGAGACCGAGTACACAAAACTCTCCAGCGACTGGTTGAGTGCGCTCAGTTCTGCCGTGCGCGCATTGACCCGGCTCTCCAGCGAGGCATTGAGCTCGCGCAACTCGATGTCGGCCAGTTTGAGCTCCGTGATGTCCAGCAGCGTGCCGTTGAACCGCAGCACCTGGCCCAGGGCGTCGCGCTCGACGCTGACCGACGGCTTGAACCACCGCAGGGGCGCCAGTTCGGGGTTGTTGCGAAAGGGGGTGTGGTCAGGGTCCAGCCGCTGGACCATGCGGTGCCAGCCCGTTTCCACCATCTGCCTGTCGTCGGGGTGGACCTGTTGCAAGTAGGCCTGCAGGGTGGGGGGCTGTGGCGACTGGGGCATGCCCAGCAGGTGAAACAGCTGGTTTGACCACCACACGGTTTTGCTGGCGGGGTCAAAGGTCCAGCTGCCCAACTGGGCGTGGTACTCGGCGTCGCTCAGGCGCTCCATTTGCTGCGCCAGGTCCAGCTGTGCCTGTTTGCGTGCGCTGATGTCCAGCAGCACACCGTGGATGGCGGTCACATCGCCTTGCGCATTGCGCCTGAGCCAGGTGCGGTCGTCCAACCACAGGTAGTGGCCCTGGGCGTGGCGCAAGCGGTACTCCTGCTGGTACTCATCCGGCCCCCGGGCCAGGTGTGAGGCCACGTCGGCTTCGATGCCCGGCAGGTCGTCGGGGTGAATCAGGCTGGCGTATTGCAGCTTGCCCGACACGAAGTCGGTGCGTGAATACCCCCATTGCGACACGTTGGAGCTGACGTAGTCGGCTGGCCACCCGGGGGTGTTGCGCCAACTGAAGGTCACCACCGGAGAGTGCTCCATCAGCTCGGCCAGGCGGTTGACCTCGGTCTGGCGCAGCTGCAGGTCGCTGGCCATCTGGTCCACGGCGGCGCCAATGGCGGCCAGTTCATCGCGCCCGCTGAGGTGGGCGCGGGCACCCAGCAGGCCGCGCCCCAGTGCCTGGGTGGTGGTGGTGAGGTGCTGCGCCCGCCGGAACCACAGCGTGTGCAGCAGCCCGGCCAGCAAGGCCATGAACACCAGCACCATGGCGGCGGCACGGGCCATGTTGCCTTGCTCCTGGGCCAGTTGTCTGGCCACGGCCTGGGAATAGTCCAGCCTGACCAGCAGCACGTGCTCCGGGTGAACGCCCGCCACACCCAGTGCCGTGTGGGCGTCTGTTTGGGGCAACACCTGCAGGCCGGGCACCCAGGTGGACAACGCCTGGGTCAGGACCTGACGCTGCTCGACGGGCAGTTCGGTCCGTTGGGCGGTCAGGACTTGGGCAAACGTCCGGCCCAGGTCGGCGCGGCTCAGCGAGGCCTGAACGCGTTGTTCCGCGTTCAGCAGCCAGGCGTGTGACACACCGGGGCGCAGCGCCAGGGAAGACACCAGCCTGCGCACCTGCAGGGGGCTGCTCTGGGCCAGTTGGGTTTCCAGGCGGGTTTGCTCCACGCCCAGGCGGTCGTGCAGCCACTGCTGTTCGGTTTGCGCCACCACGGTGATCTGGGTGCGCACCTGCCACTGGTGGTTGATTGCCGCCGCCAACAAGGCCAACACGCCCAGCAGCAAAGGGGCCAGTACGCGCGCAGGCAGGGCGAGCAGGGGGTGCCAGCTCACTGGGGTTTGCCCTGTTTGGCCAACGTGCGCAACGCCAGTTGGCCGGGTTGGGGATTGACCAAGGCGGTCCAGTTGGGAGGGGTGTTGAGCAAGCCCAGGTGCTTGAGCGTGTCCGTGGCGGGGGCGGCCATGACCGACAACGGGGGTGGCTGGCCACCCAGCAGTGGTGCGCTGTCTGCCAGCGGCAAGAAGCGCAGACCCTCCAACGTGGCCAGATACTGGGCGGTGGACAGGTCCACTCCCGGGGCCAGTTGCTGTGCTGCACGCACTGGGTCTTCTTGCAGCGCCCGACGGCCAAGCTCCCAGCCCAAGAGGATGGCAGCGGCCCGATCGACGGGCAGGTCGGCACGGGTGACCAGCACGTCCAATATCCGGCCGGGCAGGTCGGTGCTGTCGAACAGGGGCACCATGCCTTTGGACTGCAACAGGCTCTTCATGGGCTCGTAGGTGATGACGGCATCGGCTCGACCGCTGTTGAGCACGTCCACGTGCTGACTGGCTTCCACGTGAAAGGCCGATACCTCGGCGTGCGTGAGCTGGGCGGCGTCCAGCACGGCGTCCAGCATCAGGTTGCCCAGCGACGTGTCCTCAAACGCCAGTCGCTGGCCCCGAAGCTCGGCCAGGCTGGAGATGCCCGGACGCACCAGCAGCGCGTCTGCGCCATGGGACACGTCGAGCACCGCCACCACTTGCACGGCCAAGCCGCCATCGGCCAGCCGGATCGCTTCGTCCAGGGTGAGGGTGGCGGCGTCCAGCAGCCCGCTGCGCATGGCGCGTTTGCTTTCGCTGGCCGAGGCCAGCTCCACCACCTGCACCTCCTGGGGGTTCAGCAAGCCCCGTTCCCTGGCCAGCACCAGGGGGTCGTAACCCACCCAGGGGTTGACGCCCACTTTGGTGGGTTCACTGGGTGCGGGCGTGCAGCCCGCCAGCAGACACGCAGCGACCACGCTGCCCGCCAGAACGCTTGCCAGCCAAAGACCCATTCGGGTTGACATGTGAAGTGACCTCCTCGCTCACCGGGTAGCCGTGCGGTCCATGGTGCCTGACCTCTTGCCGGGTCGCGCACAGCGCGTGCCCGACAGCATCGGAACACGTGGGGTCATTGCCTGTCAAGGCAATGGAAGGCAGAATATTTTTCTATAGCTAACTATTTAATATTTGTAAGCGTTAAGTGCCATTTTTATTCAAAAAACCTGGCCACCAGCGCCCCGTGGGTGCTCGCCTCTTGACCGGCCACCGGAATCCACACCACATGGGGGTTGCCCGGGGCCACGTCCAGCGCCTGGCCGTTGGCGCCGCGCATGGCATCGAGCTTGACCAGGCGGTTGCCGCTGGGGTGGATGATTTCCAGCGTGTCGCCCACGGCAAAGCGGTTCTTGGTCTGGATTTCGGCCCAGCCGTCGGCCACGCGCAGCACCTCGCCCACAAACTGGCTGTGGTGGGCCACGGAGTGGCCGGTTTCGTAGTTTTGGTAGTCCTGCGAGGGGCGACGCTCCAAAAAGCCGCTGGTATAGCCCCGGTTGGCCAGACCTTCCAGTTGCGTAATCAGCTCCGGGTTAAAGGGCCTGCCCGCTACCGCGTCGTCAATGGCGCGGCGGTAAATTTGGGCCGTGCGTGTCACGTAGTACTGGCTCTTGGTGCGGCCTTCCACCTTCAGTGAATCCACGCCAATTTTCACCAGCCGCGCCACGTGCTCCACGGCGCGCAGGTCTTTGCTGTTCATGATGTAAGTACCGTGCTCGTCTTCCATGATGGGCATGAGCTGGCCGGGGCGGCCCGCTTCTTCCAGCAGGTACACCTGGTCGGCGGCGGGGTGGCGGGTGCCGCCACCGCAGGCGGCGGTGGCCACAAACGCACTGTCGGCCTGCTGCTGTTCTGCGGCAAAGTCAAAGTCGGCGCCCAGCTTGTCCATGTGAGCGGGCATCACGTCGCCGCTGTCGGTGGTTTGGGCGGCGCTGGGTTTGTACTCCCAGCGGCAGGCGTTGGTGCAGGTGCCTTGGTTGGGGTCGCGGCGGTTGAAGTAGCCACTCAGCAGGCAGCGGCCCGAGTAGGCAATGCACAGGGCGCCATGCACAAACACCTCCAGCTCCATGTCGGGGCATTCGTGGCGGATGGCCTCAATCTCGTCCAGGCTCAGTTCTCGCGAGAGGATGATGCGCGTCACCCCCACCTTTTGCCAGAACTTGACGGTGGCGTGGTTCACCGTGTTGGCCTGCACCGAGAGGTGAATGGGCACGTGGTTCCACGCGCCGCTGTGCATCTTGTCCAGCACCATCATGATGAGGCCGGGGTCCGCCATGATGATGCCGTCGGGCTGCATGGCGATGATGGGCTCGATGTCACGCAGGTAGGTGCGCACCTTGTCGTTGTGCGGCAGCAGGTTGCTGGTCAGGAAAAACTTTTTGCCGCGCTGGTGGGCCTCGTCAATGCCTTGGGCAATCTGCTCCAGCTTGAAGTCGTTGTTGCGGGCGCGCAGGCTGTAGCGGGGTTGGCCGGCGTACACCGCGTCGGCCCCAAAGTCGTAGGCGGCGCGCATTTTGGCCAGCGAGCCGGCGGGCAGCAGCAGCTCGGGGGACGGCGCGGCCACGCGCCCCTGGCTTTGGGCGGCGGTGGAGGTGGAAAAAGAAGCGGTCATGGCAAACGGGTGAAGGGCAGTGGCTGCGCGGGCAGCAAAGCGCGTATTGTCCACCGCCCCTTTGGCCAGTGCCAAACCTGCTCGCGCGCCGCGCCGGGCCGTGGTGTGCACGCTGGCTGACGCGGGTCAAACCGGTGGGCGGCCAATGTCAGCACAATGCGGCACCATGAGCAAACAACTTTTGATTGCCGGTGGTGGCATTGGTGGCCTGGGCGCGGCGCTGGCTTGCGCCCGCGCGGGTGTGCAGGTGGACTTGCTGGAGCAATCCGCCCAATTTTCGGAAGTGGGCGCGGGCATACAGCTGGGGCCCAACGCCGTGCGCGTGCTCCACGACTGGGGCCTGGCCGACGCCTTGCGGGCGGTGGCGGCATTTCCCGACCGCATCCGCGTGCGCGACGCGCAAGACGGTCACACCCTGGGTGAGCTGCCCTTGGGCGAGCGCGCGGCCCAGCGCTACGGCCAGCCCTACGCCACCATTCACCGGGCCGATGCCCACCAGCTGTTGCTGACGGCCGTGCAGACCCAGGGCAACGTTCACCTGCACCTGAACGAGCGCGTCCGCAGCGTGCACGAGAGCGCCGATGGCGTGCGCGTGCACACCGAGGCCGGGCACGACCACGAGGCGCAGGCCCTGGTGGGCTGCGACGGGCTGTGGAGTGTGGTGCGCAAACACGTCATGGGTGGCCCGGCTGGGTTGGACACGCCCCCGCGTTTCTCTGGCCACCTGGCCTACCGTGGGCTGGTGGACTGGGCGGATGTGCCCGCCAGCCTGCGCACCCAGACCGTCACGGCCTGGTTGGGCCCCCGGCTGCATGTGGTGCACTACCCCGTGTGCGGTGGGCGCAAGTTCAACGTGGTGGCCGTGGTGCATGGCCGCCAGACGGCCAACCCCCAGAGCTGGTCGCACGACGCCAACCGGGCCGACCTGCTGCAGGCCATGGGCCCGGTGCACGCCAACCTGGTCGCCATGCTCGACGCCGTGCCCAACTGGAAGCTGTGGCCCCTGAACGACCGTCCCCCCATGACCGGCGCCTATGAACACGCCCAGGGCCGCGTGCTGCTGCTGGGTGATGCCGCCCACCCCATGCGCCCCTACCTGGCCCAAGGCGCGGCCATGGCCCTGGAAGATGCCTGGACCCTGGGCCAACTCCTGGCCACCTCCGACCAGGATTGGCCCCTGCTGTTTCAACGGTTTGCCCTGCTGCGGTGGCAGCGCAATGCGCAGGTCCAGGCGCGCTCGGTGCGCAATGGCCAGGTGTTTCACGCCGACGGTTGGCTGCGCGCCGGGCGCAATGCCGCCATGGCATTGCTGGGCGAGCGCCTGCTGGACAATCCCTGGCTGTACAGTGGCCCCCCGCGTCCCGTGCCCTGACGGCATCGGACGCCCTCACAGCCCCTTGTTGCCTCCATTGCCCCCATTGCCCCATCCCCCTGTCAGGAGTGTTTGCATGACCTGTTCCCCTGGTGCCATCACCCGCCGCCAACTGGGCCGGCTGGGCCGTCTGTTGGCCTGCGCCAGTGCCGCCACCGTGCTGATGGGTGCACCAGCCTGGGCGCAGGTGGCCAAAGCCGTCGAGCCTGCGTGGCCCGTGCGCCCACTCAAACTGGTGGTGGGGTTCCCGGCCGGGTCGTCACCCGACATCATGGCCCGCACCCTGGCCGAGCCACTGGGCCAGGCCCTGGGCCAGCCCGTGATCGTGGACAACCGGGCCGGCGCGGGGGGCAACATCGCCGCCGACCAGGTGGCCAAGGCCACCGACGGCCACACCCTGGGCCTGATGATCAACGGCAACCTCACCATCGCCAAAATCCTCAACCCCGCCACCCCCTACGACCCGCTGACCGACCTGGCCCCCGTGTCGCTCATTGCCACCGCCCCGCTGGTGCTGGTGGCCCCCGCTGGCCAGAGCGCCGACGCCGCCACCTACCTGACCCAGGGCCGACAGGCGGGTGACCGCTGGAACTACGCCACCCCCGGCGTGGGCACGGTGGCCCACATTGGCATGGAGCTGCTGAAAAGCCGCACCGGCCTGGCGGCGGTGCATGTGCCGTACCCGGGCAACCCCCAGGTCATCACCGGCATGATGGGCGGGCAAACCCAGCTGGCGCTGCTGCCACCGGGTTTGGCCATGCCCCAGGTGCGCGCGGGCAAGCTCACCGCCGTGGGCGTGACATCGGCCGGGCGCAGCAGCCTGGTGCCCGAGGTGGCCAGCCTGAGCGACAGCGGTGTGCCCGGCCTGAAGGGCTTTCAGCTGGAAATCTGGAACGCGGTGGCCGCACCGGCCCGCATGCCCGCGCCCCACATCCAGAAGGTGGCCAACGCGCTGGTCGACATCGTTCGTCGCCCCGACATGCGTGAAAAACTGTTCAACATGGGCTGGCAGGTGGCGGGCACCTCGCCCGAGGGGCTGACCAACCGCATCCAGGCCGATACCGCCCAGATGTCGCGCGTGATTGCAGCCCAAGGCATCCAGGCCCGCTGACCCCCGGAGGCACACATGGCATTGCCCTGGCTCGCACTCATCAAGGCGGTTCCGTGGACGGATGTGGTGGCGCACGCCCCCACCGTGCTCAACGCGGCCAAAAAACTGTGGCAACCCAAGCCGGGAGAGCGCCCGCAACCCTTGCCCGACGGTGAAGGCCGGGGCACGGGCGACGCCGCCGCAGCGCCCGGCCACGGTGCCAGCGCCTTGCGCGTGGCGGCGCTGGAAAGTCAGGTGGCCGACTTGGCCGAGCAACTGGCCAACACCAACCAACTGCTGCAAGACATGGCCGAGCAGCAAGCCCGCATGCTGGTGCAGGTCGAGGCCAACCGCCAGACCCTGAGCCGCCTGCGCTGGCTGGCGGTGCTGGCCCTGGTGCTGGCCGCCGTGGCCACTGTCAAGGTGTTTTCAATCTGACATTTCGAAGCTAAAAAGCCAATACCAGCAAGCGCTGGAGGCTGTTTTGGTTGAATTTTTCCCCCGGTGCGTACCGCGACCTGCGTCAGAGGTGGGTGCGCAGTTGCCACAGCTCGGGGAACAGCACCACGTCCAGCATCTGGCGCAGGTAGCCCACGCCGCTGGTGCCGCCGCTGCCGCGCTTGAAGCCAATGACCCGCTCCACGGTGGTGACGTGCCGAAAGCGCCAGAGCCGAAAGGCGTCTTCCAGGTCGGTCAGCTTTTCGCCCAACTGGTACAGCGCCCAGTGCTGCTCGGGCTGGCGGTAGACCGTCAGCCAGGCCTGCATGACGGTGTCGTGCGCCACGTAGGGTTGGGTCCAGTCGCGTTGCAGGTGGCCCTCGGGCACGGCCAGGCCCTGGCGGGCCAGCAGTTGCAATGACAGGTCGTACAGCGATGGGGCTTCAAACGCGGCTTGCACCGTGGCCAGCAGCGCTGGCCTGTGGGCATGGGGGCGCAGCATGGCGGCGTTTTTGTTGCCCAGGCTGAACTCTATGCAGCGGTACTGGTGGCTCTGGAAGCCGCTGGAGTTG
Organism: uncultured Hydrogenophaga sp.; assembly: GCA_964396895.1. Lineage (GTDB taxonomy): Bacteria > Pseudomonadota > Gammaproteobacteria > Burkholderiales > Burkholderiaceae_C > UBA2334. The sequence goes on from CAYNGJ010000001.1 coordinate 300,594, forward strand.
TCCAGGTAGGGGCGAATGGCGCTGTACTCGGGTGGTGTCATGGTGGCCAGCACGTCCCAGGCGTGCACCAGCTGTTCCATGATTTTGCTGACCCGCGCCAGCATCTTGAACGCCGGGGGCAGGTCGCCGCCGGCCACATGCGCCATGGCCGCGCCCAGCTCGTGCAGCAGCAGCTTCATCCAGAGTTCGCTGGTCTGGTGCTGCACGATGAACAGCATTTCGTTGTGGTTGGGCGAGCGGGGGTGCTGCGCGTTCAGCACCGCGTCCAGGTGCAGGTAGTCGCCGTAGCTCATGTGGCGGCTGAAGTCCAGCTGGGCCTTTTCGGCGTGGACGATGGCTTCAGGCGTGGGCGCGGTGGGTGCGATGTGCTCGCCGTCGGAGGCGATGGCGGGGTTCAGGTGGGGGCACATGGTGGGGCTCTGGCAAGGTGGATGGGTGTGGCGGTGCTCAGGTCACGGCGTGTTTTTGGTGGAAGCGGGGCTGCTGCCACTCGGCGTTGTCCAGCACCTGGCGCAGGTGATCCGCGGCGTGCCACACGTCTTCAAAACCCAGGTACAGCGGGGTGAAGCCAAAGCGCAGGATGTCGGGGGTGCGCTGGGGGTGGGCGGTATCGCCTGCGCGGAAGTCGCCCACCACGCCGCGCGCAATCAGCGCCTGGACGATGGCGTAGGCCCCGGCGTTGACCGTGGGGGTGGCGCTGCCACTGCCACCGCCATTGCCCGGTGGGGCGAACGTCAGGCTCACTTGCGAGCCGCGTGCATCGGGGTCGCGGGGCGTGGCCAGGCCCATGCCCATGCCCGCGCAGCGCTGCTCCACCAGCGTCACAAACAGGTTGGTCAAGGCCAGGCTTTTGGCGCGCAGCGCGGCCATGCCGCCCAGGGGCTCGGCGGCCAGCAGGGTGTCCACCCCGCAGGTGAGCGCCGTCAGGCTCAGGATGGGCTGGGTGCCGCACAGGTAGCGCGACACGCCCGCCGCAGGCCGGTAGTCGGGGGTGAATTCAAACGGTGCGGCGTGGCCCCACCAGCCCGACAGGGGTTGCCAGAAGCGGTCCACATGGCGGGCGTGCGCCCACACAAAAGCGGGCGCGCCGGGGCCACCGTTCAGGTATTTGTAGCCGCAGCCCACGGCAAAGTCGGCCTGCGCGCCGTTCAGGTCCACGGGCACGGCCCCTGCGCTGTGCGCCAGGTCCCACACGGTCAGTGCCCCGGCGGCGTGGGCGGCGGCGGTCACGGCGGCCATGTCGTGCATGGCGCCGGTGCGGTAGTTGACGTGGGTGAGCATGAGCACGGCCACGTCGGGGGTGAGTTGGGCCTGCACCTGGGCCGTCAGGTCGGCAGCGGTGGTGGCGCTGTGGCTGTCCACGTCCATCAGCCGCAGGGTGCAGCCGCGCTCGGCGCACAGCGCCTGGGCGATGTAGAGGTCGGTGGGGAAGTTGCTGCGCTCGCTCAGCACCACTTTGCGATTTGTTGCGTCGGCGGCGGCAATGTTCAGCGCGGCGCTCAGGACCTTGTACAGGTTGACCGAGGTGCTGTCGGTGGCCACGACCTCATTGGGTGCAGCGCCCACCAGGCGGGCAATTTGGTTGCCCACGGTCTCTGGCAGGGCAAACCACCCGGCGCTGTTCCAGCTGCGGATGAGGTCGCGCCCCCATTCTTCGGTGATCGCCTTGGCCACGCGGGCCGGGGCGCTGCGGGGCATCACGCCCAGCGAGTTGCCGTCGAGGTAGGTGGTGTGGGGCGGCAGGTCGAACAGGTCACGCAGGGGGCGCAGCGGATCGGCGGCGTCCAAGGCGCGGCAGTGGTCCAGGGTGAGGGTGGTGGGTGTGGTCATGGAGAATTTCAAAACAAGAGCAAAGAAATGAATACTGATGAGCGCTAAAGGCTTTTTTTATCCAAAAATTAAATTGATAGTGAACTGTTGAATAAATACGAGCGATAGACGGTGTTTTTATTCGGAATCTTCGGCGGATTCGGTGGCGGGTGATACCGCTGGTGCCAGTGATGCAGCCGCAGCAGGAATCGTTGAAAGAGCACGCAGCACCGCGCGCACGGGGCTGGCGTCGGCGGTCATGAGCTTCAGGGGCAGGGCGATGAGTTCGTAGTCGCCCTCGGGCACGTCGTCCAGCACCAGGTTTTCCAGCACGCGCAGCTGGCGTTGACGCAGCACCTGGTGGCTGTCCAGGGTTTTGCTGTCGGCGGGGTCCACGCTGGCGGTGTCGATGCCCACGAGCACCACGCCCAAGTCGGCCAGCAGGGCCACGGTGTCGGGGGCAAAGGCGCTCAGGTCTGCGTCCCACTCGCGCTGGGGCATGCGCTGGTAGGTGCGCACCAGCACGCGGGGTGGCAGCGGGGTGGTCAGGGCGTGGGCCAAGTGGTGCGGCTGCACCAGTGGGCCTGGGCTGATGGCGTGAATGACCCGGCAGGGGCCAATGAAGGGGGCCAGGTCCAGCGCGCCCACGGCCTGGCCCTGCGGGTCGTAGTGCAGCGGGGCATCGGCGTGCGCGCCAATGTGGGGTGACAGCGTGAGTTGGCCCACGTTCACCGGGCAGTCCGGGGCCATGGTGGCCACCCAGGTTTGTTGGTAGGCCGTGTCGCCGGGGAACACGGGCGAGCGCGCATCCACCGGCGGGGAAATGTCCCACAGCCGGGGCGCCCCGTTGGGCGGGGAGGGCTGGCTGGGGCCAGTGATGGGAGGGGTGTCAATGCCATGCGTCATGCGCGGCGAAGTTAGCACCGCTGAAAACGGCGTGGTGTCGGTTGCTTGCAACATTCGGGCAAATACCCGGCACCGGCCAGGTCGTGGCGCGGCTTGGTGCAGCACTGCGCTTTTGATTCACATCAACTGGGTGTTAATTTTTTAAATGAGAATGAGTTGCATTTTGTAGACTGTGCGGTCCGTACCCTGTGCCACTTGACCGAGACCCCCATGGACATAGCGCTGAACATGAGCACCCCTTCCACCGCCACTCACTTGTCCCCGCCTACGGCGCTGGGTATGGACGAGTGGCCGCTGCACACGGTGGCCGAGGTGGTGGGTTTTGCCTCCCCCCAGTCCGACGACCAGGCCAACACCTTGCTGCGCCTGCTGGAGGTGGGCTTTTTGCCCGGCGAGCGCGTGCGGCTGACGGCCAGTGGCCTGCCCGGGCGCGACCCCCTGGCCGTGCGCGTGGGCCAGAGCACCTTTGCGCTGCGCCGCCACGAGGCCGCACTCATCCAGGTGGCCGAGCCGGGGACGTCTGGCGCAGCGGCTGAGGCAGCTGCGCCTGGCGGTGTGCCATCGGGAGACCGGGCATGAGCGCTACCGCCATCGCCACCATCCCCGCACTGGGCCTGCGCATTGCGCTGCTGGGCAACCCCAATTGCGGCAAAACGGCGCTGTTCAACCTGCTGACCGGCAGCCGCCAAAAGGTGGCCAACTACGCCGGTGTCACGGTGGAGCGCAAAGAAGGCGTGCTGCTCACCCCCGGCGGGCGGCGCGTGCAGGTGCTGGATTTGCCCGGTGCCTACAGCCTCAACCCCTTGAGCCAGGACGAAGCCGTGACCCGTGACGTGGTCACCGGTGCGCGCAGTGGCGAGGCCAGACCCGACCTGCTGGTGTGCGTGGCCGACGCCACCAATCTGCGCCTGAACCTGCGCCTGGTGCTGGAGGCCAAGGCCCTGGGGCTGCCCATGCTGCTGGTCATCAACATGATGGACATGGCCCGCAGCCAGGGCCTGACCATCGACGTGCCTGCACTGTCTGCCGAACTGGGCATGCCCGTGGTGCCTGCGGTCAGCGTGCAGGTGAATGGTGCGGCCGATCTGGTGGCACACATCGAGCAGATGGACATGGCCGGGCTGGCCAGTCAGCGCCAAGCCATGGCGGCACAAGGTCCCGTGGCCTGGCAAGCCCCCAGCCTGCAAGACGTGATGGACACGCAGCAGCAGGTGCGCGCCATCCTGCACCGGGTGCTGACGGCACCCACCACCAGCCTGCGCCTGGACGACGCCATTGACCGCGTGGTGCTGCACCCCCTGTGGGGCATGGGGGTGCTGCTGGCCACGCTGTTTTTGATGTTCCAGGCCGTGTTCTCGTGGGCCGCTGTGCCCATGGATTGGATCAAAGACGGCATGGGCTGGTTGGCCGAGGGGGTGGGTGGCCTGCTGGCCGAGGGGCCGCTGCGCAGCCTGCTGCTGGACGGTGTGCTGGCCGGTGTGGGTGGCGTGCTGGTGTTTTTGCCGCAAATTCTGGTGCTGTTCTTGTTCATCCTGGCGCTGGAAGACTCAGGCTATTTGCCCCGTGCCGCCTTCTTGTTGGACCGGGTGATGGGCACCGTGGGCTTGTCGGGCCGCTCGTTCATACCGCTGTTGTCGAGTTTTGCGTGTGCGGTGCCCGGCATCATGGCCACGCGCACCATCACCCACTGGCGCGACCGCTGGCTGACCATTCTGGTGGCGCCGCTCATGACCTGCTCGGCCCGCTTGCCCGTGTATGCGCTGCTGATCGGCGCCTTTATCCCTGACCAGACGGTGGGCGGCTGGTTCAACCTGCAAGGGCTGGTGCTGTTTGTGCTGTACGTGGCGGGCATTGTGTCGGCCATGGCGGTGGCCGGGGCCATCACGCTCTGGCGCGGTCACGCCACCCCCACCCCGCTGCTGATGGAATTGCCCGCCTACCGTTGGCCCAACCCGCGCAACTTGGCCCACGGCCTGTGGGAGCGCGCGGGCATTTTTATCAAGCGTGTGGGCACCATCATCCTGGCGCTGACGGTGTTGCTGTGGTTCTTGTCCAGCGTGCCCGGCGCCCCCGAAGGGGCCACCGGCCCCGCCATCCAGTACAGCCTGGCGGGACAGTTGGGGCAGGCGTTGCAGCCGCTGTTTGCACCACTGGGGTTTAACTGGCAAATTGTCGTGGCCCTGGTGCCTGCCATGGCCGCCCGCGAGGTGGTGGTGGGTGCCCTGGGCACGGTGTATGCCTTGTCGGCACAGGGGGAAGACGTGGCCGACCAGTTGGCCCCGCTCATTGCCCAAGACTGGTCGCTGGCCACGGCTCTGGCCTTGCTGGCCTGGTTTGTGTTTGCGCCGCAGTGCATCGCCACGCTGGCCGCGGTCAAGCGCGAGGCTGGGGGCTGGCAGCCCGCCTTGGGCATGGCGGCGTACCTGTTTGGCCTGGCCTATGCCGCCACCTGGTTGGTGTACCGCGTGGCGCTGCATGTCTTTGGGGCAAGCGCATGACGGGTGCAACAGCACAACTCTGGGTGGTGGGCGCTTGCGTGGCGCTGGCGCTGGGCTACACGGTGTGGGCGGCGGTGCGCAAGGTCAAGCGTGTGCAGGCTGGCGGCGCGGCTTGCGGAGGCTGCTCGGGCGATGGCTGCGGCAGTGGGGGCAGCAACGAAGCGGGCGTTTGTGCCAATGGCGGACCCACCAGTGTTCAGGCGCGTCCGGTGAGCTGGCACCCGCCCGCGCGGCGCGCTGCGCTGACAGGGCAGCCCTGCGCAGATCAGCCCGCACCCGGTCCTGACGAGCGGCGCCGCGCAGTGCCGCCTGGATGAAACAAACTGAAAAAAACCGAAACCCGCCTGAGATGATCCAGTCGGCAGGGCGCGGCACCATGCCAGTCATGTTTAACCCCTGCCTGAAAGGCCTGCTGTCATGAAAACCTGGATCAAACGAACCCTCATTTCCACCCTGGGCGCCGTCGCATTGGTGGGTGGCTTGGCCGGCTGTGCCCGCGACCACCACGCCGGTGGCTGGAGCGACGAGCGCGTGGCCGAGATGCGCGGCAAGGTCATCGACAAAATCAGCGACAAACTGGTGCTCAACGATGCCCAAAAGCAGAAGCTGGGCGTGTTGGCCGACGAGGTGCTGGCCCAGCGCAAGGCCCTCAAAGGTGACACCACCGACCCCCGCGCCCAACTGCTGGCACTGGTGAAGGGTGACAAGTTCGACCGCGACACCGCACTGGCGCTGCTGAACGCCAAAACCCAGGCCGTGCAGGGTCAAGGCCCCAAAGTGGTGGCCGCCATGGCCAATTTTTTTGACAGCCTGAACCCCGAGCAGCAGCAACAGGTGCGCGAGCGCATGGCCCAGCGCAAGGGCTGGTGGAGCCGGGGTTGAACCCTGTACAGGCCTTGCTGTCGCTGTGGCGTCGGCATGGCACGCCCTTGCTGGCCACGGTGGGTGATCCCCATGCCGAGCTCTTGACCCTGGTGTGGGGACCTCGGTTTGACCGCCGCCACGCCCTCGAATGGCTGGCGCAGGCACCAGCGCCAGCCGCCACCGAGCCCGACCCGGCGGCCCGCTTTGCGCTGTGGCAGGCTGGCCTGCTGTTTGACCAGCTGGCGCCGCCCGCCCAGCAGCGGTTGCGCCAGCTCATCCTGCGCCACCGGGCCCTCAGCCCGTCGGCCCAGCCCTGGGGGACAATGCCGCATGGCCCGCATTCTGCTCATTGATGACGACGCTCAGCTGGGGGCACCGCTGGCCACGTACTTCAGCCGCTTCGAGCTGTTGCTGACCCATGCACAGACCCCCAGCCAGGGCTTGGCCTGGCTGCGCCACCCTGGGCCGGATGGCCCGTTTGACGCGGCCATTCTGGACGTCATGCTGCCCGAGATGGATGGCTTTGCACTGTGCCGCACCATCCGCGCCGAGAGCGACGTGCCCATCGTCATGCTCACCGCACGTGGCGAGGTGATGGACCGCGTGGTGGGCTTGGAGCTGGGGGCAGACGATTACCTGCCCAAGCCGTTTGAGCCCCGCGAACTGGTGGCCCGCGTGCAAACCGTGCTGCGCCGCCGGGTGCCGATGGTCACGCCTGCCCCGACCCCGGCCAGTGCAGCGGGTCCCCCGGTGCTGCGCTTCGAGGGCCTGGCCCTGGACCCCGCCCGGCGCAGCGTGCAGCGCCTGGGCAGCGAGGTGGAGGTGACGGGCACCGAATTTGAGCTGCTGCACCTGCTGGCGCGCGAGCCGGGCAAGGTGTTCAGCCGCGACGACATCCTCAACCAGCTGCGCGGGCACGAGGCCGAGCTCTACACCCGTGCGGTGGACATCGTGGTCAGCCGCTTGCGCAAAAAGCTGGAGCCGTTGGAGGCCATCAAAACGCTGCGCAACGCCGGTTACTCGCTGGCGCTGCGCCCTGTGCTGCCATGACACCCAACCCACCGTCCGCCTCGGCACCGACCGCAGCGCCCGCCGGGCCGGGTGTCGCCCGCGTGGCTTGGCATGCGCGCGCGCGCCGGTGGTTGGGACATTCCATCAAGGTCAAGCTGGTGCTGGTGTTCCTGCTGCTGGCGGTGGCGGTGGCGGCGGCGTTCCTGGTGGGCGCGCGCCAGGCGTTTTCGGTGGGTTGGCGGGAGGCGGCGCGCCCGCTGCTCATGGACTATGTGGACCACCTGGCCGCCGAGGTGGCGGGGCAGGGCACACCCAGCGTTGAGCGGGCGCTGGCCATTGCCCAGCGCCTGCCGGTGACGGTGCGCATCGAGGGGCCGCAGGTGCAGTGGCAATCGCACCCCGAGCTGCACCGGCCCGATTGGCTGCCCTCCCGTCGCTACCCCGAAGCCGGCGCCGAGCCCCGCTTGCCTGATCGGGGTGTCGGCTGGCAAGACATTTTGCAGCGGCGCACCGCAGACGGCCATGTGCTGACCTTCGGGCTGAACCCCGATGCGTTCGAGCGCCGCCCTCGCCTGGTGGGCTACACCCTGGCCGTGCTGTTGCTGCTGACCCTGCTGACCTATTTGTACATGCGCCGCTTGCTGCGTCCGCTGGATGACATTGGCGCTGGCGCGCAGCGCTTTGGTGCAGGTGATTTTGCCCGGCCCATTGACGTGCGCCATGCCCACCAGCCCGACGAGTTGGGGCAACTGGCCCAGACCATCAACACCATGGGCCAGGACATTCACCAAATGCTGGAGGCCAAGCGTGGCCTGCTGCTGGCCATCAGCCACGAGTTGCGCAGCCCGCTGACCCGTGCCCGACTGCACACCGAGCTGTTGCCCGAGGGGCCAGATATTCAGCCCCAGCGCGACGCGCTCATGCGCGACTTGCAGGAGATGAGTCACCTCATCACCGATTTGCTGGAAAGCGAGCGCCTGGCCGACGGCCATGCGGCTTTGCAGCGCGAACCCACCGATGTGGCTGCGCTGGTGCGCGACGTGGTGGCTGGGTTGCACACCCCCGGCTCAGGAGCGGAACCGGCGGTGGTGCTGGACTTGCCACCCGATGCCCCGCTGGCCTGGGTGGATCCCACGCGGCTGCGGCTGTTGCTGCGCAATTTGCTCAACAACAGCTTGCGCCACGCCGCCGCAGCCACCAAGCCACCCGAGGTGGTGGTGACTTGTTCATGGCCAGGTTCTGCTGCACCAGGTCTGACTGTGGAGGTGCGCGACCATGGCCCGGGTGTGCCCGACGACCAACTGGCCCAGCTGGCCCAGGCGTTTCACCGCCCTGACAGTGCCCGCACCCGCAGCGCAGGTGGCGTGGGCCTGGGCTTGTACCTGTGCCGCCTGGTGGCCCAGGCCCACGGCGGCACGTTGAGCCTGAGCAACGCGCAGCCGGGCCTGCGCGTGACGGTCAACCTGCCGCAGGCTAACCCGCCACTGAGCCCTCTGGCGCGCTGAGCACCAGCACCTTCAGGGCGCGGTCGGGCGACACATCGGTAAAGGCCGCCGGGTTGGGCAGGCGTTGCTCCACCACCAGGCTGGGGGCGTGCTCTGCCACCTGCTCGCGCAGCCAGGCCTCGCTCAGCTCGGGTGCGTTCAGGCACAGCAGCACCTGGCCTTGGGGGTTGAGCAGGTCGGGCAGGCGGCGAATCAGGCGGGCATAGTCTTTGGCGGCCACAAAACTGCCCTTCTGGAAGCTGGGCGGGTCGGCCACGATGAGGTCGTAAGGCCCCATGCGCGCCACCTTGCCCCAGGACTTGAACAGGTCGTGCGCCATGAAGCCAGCCCCGGCCGAGAGGCCATTGAGCGCGTGGTTGTGCTGGCCCAGCCCGATGGCGCCGTGGCTCATGTCCAGGTTGACCACCCGGCGCGCCCCGCCTTGCAGCGCCGCCACGGAAAACGCACAGGTGTAGGCAAACAGGTTGAGCACCTTGATGCCTGGCCAGGTGCGGGCGTGTTCGCGCACCCAGCGCCTGCCCTCGGCCATGTCCAGAAACAGGCCGTGGTTTTGCCCGCGCAGCAGGTGCACGGCGTAGCGCGCACCGTCTTCGGTCACCACATGGGGCTCGGGCACGGCACCGCCCATCAAGCGGGTGTCGGTCTGTCCGCCGTGGCGGCACTGGTACACCCAGTTCAGCGGCTGGTTGGTGGCCAGGGTGGCCCAGCGCTGGCGCAGGGCCTGGTCCACCAGCGCCAGGTCGTCGTCCGTCAGGGGTTCAAAGCTGGTCAGCAGCCAGACGGGAGGGTAAAAGTCCAAGGCCAGGTGTTCGCAGCCCGGGTACAGGCCACCCCGTCCGTGAAACAGTCGGATGGCATCGTTGCCGGGCTGGGCGGCGGAGATGGTCTGGACGAGATGTTGCAATGGCAAGGACATAAACGAATGGGGGATCGGCATGGGCGCGAATGGCTTCAGGGCGGTGGGGTGTCAGTGAGGTGGCGTCACGTTGCCCGACCGGGACAGCCAGTCCGTCAGCACGCGCACGTGAGCCGTGTCGCGACCTGGTCGCAGGGCGTAGGCGTAGTGCCCGGTGCACACCGATTCCAGGGGCAAGGCCAGCAGGCTGCGGGATTCAAGCATGGGGGTCAGGAATGGCAGAGGTAACACACTCACCCCCAAGCCTTGCAGCACGGCCTGGATGGCCAGCACTGTGTTGTCGAACCACATAGGCGGTAAGAGGTCAGCCTCTTTCACAGCATGCAGCTGGCACCAGGCGGGCCACAGGTCCGGGCGCGAACGGGCGGCCACACGCGGCCAGCCTGGCAGCTGTTGCCTGAGCAGCGCGTTGCTGGTGAGCGGGAAGGTCCATCGAGGGTGGGTCACCAACGAGGCCCATTCGGGCATGAAGACGTGCGCGGGTAGGGGGTGCAATTCGGCGGGATCTCGGCGGATGAACACATCGACCGGCAGTCGTGGATTGGCCGGGCCGTTGTCGGTCTGGATGTTCAGGGTGAGTCCCTGGCAGACGTGCTGGATGCGTGGTAATTGCGGGATCAGCCAATGCATGGCCAGCGTGACGCTGGTGTTGACCACCACGGGGCGTTGCATACGTCCGTTTTTTGAGGGGGAGAGGCCGTTCACCACCTGATCCATGGCGGGTTGTATCCGCTGTACCAAGTCCAGCCCTTCCAGGGTGAGTTGGGCCATGTGGCCAGCCCGACGCGCCAGAAGAGGCATGCCCAGGTGGGCTTCCAATGCCGCCACCTGTCGGCTGACGGCACCCGGCGTCAGGTGCATCGCTTGTGCTGCTGGCCGAATGCCCTTGTGATGGGCCACGCTCAGGAAAGTGTGCAGGGCTTGAAAAGGCAGCGTGTGCATGAGGTGGTGTTGATGTTGGGTCAACACATGATCGCATGTTTCTCGCTTGTGACTTGGACCGGATCCGGGGAACACTGCTGACCGCTGCCCCTCGGGCATGCGAGGAGTTGAACATGGACGTGGCGTGGGCATATGGGGTGATGGTGCTGGTGACGGTGGCCTCCCCGGGACCCGGACAACTGATGACGATCGGCAATGCCTTGCGGCAGGGATGGTGGGCCGCCATGTTCGGGGTGACGGGCCTGAGTCTGGGGACGGTGTGCATGGCAAGCGTGTCGGCTCTTGGGGCGGGACGGGTGCTGCTGTCCCATCCTCAGGCAGCGGTTGCCTTGCGGTGGGTGGGCGCGGCCTACCTGATGTACTTGGCGTTGGTCGCATGGCGGCAGGCTTCGGTGGTGCAGCCACCGTTGCCTGCTGGAATGCCGTCGCGAACGGGCGCTGCAACGGCTTGGGGACTGCTGGTGCGGGGCTTGACCTTGCAACTGACCAATCCCAAACCGGTGCTGTTCTTTCTGGCGGTGCTGCCACCGCTTGCCGTGGATGCGGCATCAGGGCGTTGGATGCCCTGGCGTGCCCTGGCTGCGGTGGGGGGGTACGTGCTGGCGCTGCTGTTCATCCATGGCACCTTGGCCGCTGTGGTTCTGCGTTTGCGCACGACGGTGGTACATCAGCATGTTCGGCAGTGGCTCAAGCGAGGCAGTGCGGCGATTTTTGCGCTGTTTGCCGTGTTGTTGGTGGTCCGTTGATTCGTGGTTGCGCCCGGTGTCGAACCACGTTGGTTGGTGTGGGCGAGGCGGATCAACCATCCGGGCAGGTGGTGACCTGAAGGCCTTTGGCGAATGGCGAGTCGTGGAGTTCGGCCATCCGGCTCGAAGTCCGATCGCGCATGCAATAGCGGCCCCAGGGTGTGCGCACCTCGGCTTGTGTCTGGGAGGCAGATCGACGCTCGTGCACACTGACTGGGTCTGAGCGGACTTCAGGTGGTGGGCCTGATTGCCTGGCCATGATCGCTTGGGCGGCTGATGGTTCTGGGGTCACAGGCCCCTTGCTGGCCAACATGCCGGCGGTAAGCCGGGGTGCATGGATGGAACGCCGTTGCGGGAGTTCCAGATCCAGCGGCTGTGCGGGTGCTTTGGCGGTGAAGGGGCTTGGCGTGGCCGAGACGGGGGCTGCAGTGCTGACCGTCGCCTCTGTGGGTGCTGGCGCCTCGGGCGCCGCGTGGGTGACCAGACTGGGCAATGGGGGAGGTCGGCCCCCCGCGGGGGCCGACCTCCCGGGCGCCGTTACTGCCGCGCGGGCGGGCGGGGTCTCTTGATCGGGGGGTGGTCGGGTTGGTGAGGGCAGTGGCAGCAGCACGGCGTGCAGGGTTCGTTCGGGTGAGCGCTGGTCTTGCGCTGGACGCCATGTGACCGTGCCTCTGAAGCTCGGCATCCAACCCAGCACCACCAGGTGCGCCAGTAGCGATACCGCCAGAGCCCATGTGGTGTGACGAGATGTCATGGGGTGGAGCCGACGTCGAGCGAATGTTTTTCAAGCTCGGGTTCAATGCCAGGCGCGTAGGCCAACAAGTCACCGGGTTGGCAGTTCAGTGCATGGCAGATTTTTTGCAGGGTGTCAAAACGCACTCCTCGCACCTTGCCGCTTTTCAGCAGCGACAGGTTTTGCTCGGTGATACCCACCAGGGCAGCCAGGTCGCGTGAGCGCATTTTGCGTTTGGCCAGCATCACGTCCAGGGTCACGACAACTGGCATGGTCAGACGAACTCTTGGTTTTCCTGGGCAATGCGGGCTGCTTCCAGCATCACGCTGCCCAGCAGCACGATGAGGATGCCGAACAGCAATGCGGTGTAGTTTTCGAAGCTGATGTTCAACGTCAGTATTCGGTGGCCGGGCGGATTGTGCAGTGTGAGGGCCAGTGCGCCCAGCGTGGGCGTCAGTGTTTGCAGGACACCCATGCCCGTCAGCCAAAACCCCACGCGGCGAAGCAGTCGGGCGGTCCGTATGTCGAACAATGCACCTTGCCGGTAGTGCGCCAGCAGCTGGAGCAGGTTCTTCAGCGCCACCAGGCCCAATGTGCCGGGCAGCAGCAACGCTGCCCGCGTGAGCCACAGGCTGTCAGCGCTCAGGCTGGTGGGCAGGTGCTCGGAGGGTATGCGCCACTGGAATGCGGCCAGCTGAAGCAGCCACTCGGTGGTCATCCACCACGGGCTGTAGCCGATGGCGCCCAGCCCGGCGATGCTGCCCAGCGCGACCCACCAATACAAGCGGGTTGCCAAACGACTGGCGCGTGTGTCAGCCAGCGGGCGCATGACGGGTGAGCCGGATGGCGCATTTTTTTCCATGATGGGGATTCAGCAGGTAAGGGGCAACCATGGAGTGGTCGGATGGGTGATAAATTATTGTTTTACGTTAAAGTTTAATTGAATTATGAGATTTTTAAACAATTGGCATACCTTGAATACTGGGTTTTGGCGCTTGGTGACCTGGGCGCTGGTGGCCAGCCTGGTTGGCGGGTGTGCTTCGTCGAATCGGCTGCTGCATATGTATGGAAGCACGGCATTGCCAGCACGAACGCAGACGTTTGCGGATGGTGGTCAGTCCGTTTACTACGGATTTCAACTCCAAGGAGAGGGAGTTGATCGCACCGTCAGGACTCAAGTGTTCCTCATCGGAGGCTCGGGTTGCCCGAGCTGGAAGTCGGTTCTCCCTGACTATGTCAAAGGTTTGCGCCAGCCCGCCAACGTCTGGGCCATGAACAAGCGTTGGGTGACAGACCGGTCCACGGGGTTTTGGGATTGCGGACATGCTTTCGATCGTGACAACCGCCCTGCGCACTGGTTGGCCGACCAAGCGGCTTTCATCCGGGCGCGCCTGGCTGAAGCGCCACCACCTGTGACTCGGGTGATGGTGGTGGGTGTTTCCGAGGGGGCTTGGGTGGCCGGTCAACTCGCGCGGGATGCGTCACTGGGGGTGACCCATTTGGTGCTGATTGGATCTGGCGCCTGGAGTCTGCGTCGCAATTTGGAGGTACTCGGCGTGCAATGGAATGGATCAGATGGAGGGACGAAAATCCAGCGATCGCCCCACAGCTTGACGGAACGGTGGTGGGGGCATCCACACCAGTGGTGGAGCGATGTCCTTGACCTGGACCCACTGCCTGGTCTGCTGGCGTTGGACGTGCCCATTTGGGCGGCGATGGGTGCGGAAGACACCAGCGTGCCTGTGGCGTCGGTCCAGGCACTGGCGTCGTCCTTTGCTGACCATGGAAAACCCAACCTGACCGTAACGGTGTATCCAGGGGCCAATCACTTGTTGCAGGGCGCAACGGTCGACCACCGACAGGCGCTGTTTTCAGCACTGTCGGCGTGGCTGGAGATACCACCCGAGTCGACGGCTGAGGTCGTCAGGCCTGCTGGCCCAACAACAGGTACTCCATGAGGGCTTTTTGGGCGTGCATGCGGTTTTCGGCCTCGTCCCAGACCACACTTTGCGGGCCGTCAATGACTTCTGCCGTCACTTCCTCGCCCCGGTGGGCGGGCAGGCAGTGCATGAAGAGGGCGTCGGGCTGGGCCACGGCCATCATGTCGGTGTTGACGCACCAATTGGCAAAGGCCGTGCGGCGGGCCTCGTTTTCGGCTTCGTAGCCCATGCTGGTCCATACGTCGGTGGTCACCAGGTCTGCACCCCGACAGGCGTCGATGGGGTTTTTGAAAACTTGGTAGCAAGAGGTGTCTGATACACAAGCGGTAGAGGCCTGAACTTCATATCCCCGTGGTGTGCTGATGTGCACGGTGAAGCCCAGCAACTCGGCGGCCTGCAACCAGGTGTTGGCCATGTTGTTGCCATCGCCCACCCAGGCCACGACCTTGCCGCGCAACGCGTCCAGCGGCTGGCCGCTGGCGGCGGGGCGGTGCTCGACCAGGGTGAACAGGTCGGCCAGAATCTGGCAGGGGTGGAACTCGTTGGTCAGCCCGTTGATGACGGGCACGCGCGAGTGGGCGGCAAAGGCCTCGATCTTGGTTTGCTCGTAGGTGCGGATCATCACCAGGTCGGTCATGCGGCTGATGACGCGGGCACTGTCTTCAATGGGCTCGGCCCGACCCAGCTGGCTGTCGCCGGTGGTCAGGTGCACCACGCTGCCGCCCAGCTGGTACATGCCCGCCTCGAAGCTCACGCGTGTGCGGGTGCTGGCTTTTTCAAAAATCATGGCCAGCGTGCGGTCGGCCAGGGTGTGGTGTTTTTCGTAGCCCTTGAATTTTTTCTTGATCAGGGCGGCCCGCGCCAGCAGGTAGGCGTATTCGGTGGCGTCCAGGTCCTTGAACTGCAAATAGTGTTTCATGGCTGTGGTCTCGTGGTGTCAGGGCAGGGGGTCACGGCGCTTCGGCCAGGAATTTCTGGATGATGGGCACCAGAATGGCCACCAGTGTGGCGGCATCGCCCTCGGTGAAGATGAGCGGGGGCACCAGGCGCACCACGGTGTCGGCGGTGACGCTCAGCAGCAGGCCGGCATCGGCGCAGCGCTGCAGCAGCACACCACAGGGGCGGTCCAGCTCGATGCCCAGCATCAGGCCCATGCCACGCACGTCTTTCACGCCAGGGGTGGTCATGAGCTGGGTGTGCAGCGCATTTTTCAGGTAAGTGCCCACTTTGGCCGCGTTGGCGAGCAGGTGTTGCTCTTCCATGATGCGCAGGGTTTCCACCCCGGCGCGCATGGCCAGCGGGTTGCCGCCGAAGGTGGTGCCGTGGTTGCCCGGCTGCAGGATGTTGGCCGCCTTGGGGCCCGCCACCACCGCGCCAATCGGCACGCCCGAGCCCAGGCCTTTGGCCAGGGGCATCACGTCGGGGACGATGCCCGCCCACTGGTGGGCAAACCACTTGCCGGTGCGCCCGATGCCGCACTGCACCTCGTCGATCATCAGCAGCCAGTCGCGCTCGTCGCACAGCACGCGCAATTGCTGCATGAAGTCCACCGTCATGGGGTGGATGCCGCCCTCGCCCTGAATGGCCTCGAAAAACACGGCCGTGATGTTGGCGTTGCCCGCAGTGGCCTTTTTCAGCGCCGCGATGTCGTTGCGTGGCACGCGCACAAAGCCTTCGACCAGCGGGCCAAAGCCGGCGTGGATTTTGGGGTTGGCCGTGGCGCTGAGCGTGGCAATGCTGCGGCCATGGAACGCGCCCTCGAACACCACCACTTCGGGCCGGTCAATGCCTTTGTCGTGGCCGTATTTGCGCGCCATTTTCAGGGCGGCTTCGTTGGCCTCCAGGCCGGTGGAGCAGAAAAACACATTCGTCATGCCCGACAACTCCACCAGTTTGGCGGCCAGGGTTTCCTGGCCGGTGACGTGGTAGTAGTTGCTGCTGTGGATGAGTTTGCCCACCTGGTCTTGCAGGGCTGCCACCAGTTCGGGGTGGGCATGGCCCAGGGTGTTGACGGCGATGCCGCCCAGGCCGTCCAGGTACTCTTTGCCGTTCACGTCCCAGACTCGGCTGCCTCGGCCATGTGACAGCGCAATGGGCAGTCGCCCATAGGTGTTCATGACGTGGGGAGAGGTGGCAGCGGGGACTGGGGAAGCGGCGGTCATGGAAAGGCTCCGGATGTAGGGGTTGAAAACCACACAGGCTCAGAATGAACCCACAAAACACAACGGCCCAACGAAGGTTGAGCCGTTGAAAAGCGATTTTAGGCGCAGCCGGGCAGGTGGTCGGCTGACAACCCTGGGCACTGGGGCTGACGTTCCCCCTTCCATCCCCAGGTTGCGACAGTCTTATATAAGATAGAATACTTGCTGCGCCGCAACAGAAAGCGATCCTTCCTGGGCGTGCCGCGCTCCCATCGACTTCAACCGGGCCACCTACCCATGGTCTCCAGCACGTCAAGGCAATTGTTCATCCAGGGGGTCACCAAAGCAGGCCGCACGTTTCGCCCCAGCGACTGGGCCGAGCGCCTCGCGGGCGTGATGAGCCAATTCCGCCCCGGTGGTGCCACCCACGGCAGCCACCTCAGCTATTCACCCTGGTGCGTGCCCACGACCTTGGGTGGCATCAAGTGCGTCATCGTTCACCGCGACATGCAGGAGGCCGAGCCCATGGCCTGGGACTTTTGCATGAATTTCGCCCGCGACAACGACCTGCAGGTGGTGGAAGCCTGTTTGCTGCCCGATTCGCCAGGCTCGGCCAAGCCCCAGGGCTGATACCCGGCCTGCCCACCCGGCCACTGCGCACGACCACCTGAGGGTGGTTTTTTTGTGTCCGCTCCATTCACGAGTCCGTGGCACTCGCCCATGAAAAAACCGCCAGGGCCAGGGGCCAAGGCGGTCATTCAATTTTTTTGCTGGCAGCGCACCGTTTCAAACGGCGAAGGGTGCTGTTGGACCCTTCGGGCTGTTGGCTCCCGTCAGAGAGCCGGGGAGTGCCAGGTCAGGCGGCAGCGGCGGCTGCCATGCCTTTGACCTGGGCGCTCAGGCGGCTCTTGTCGCGAGCGGCCTTGTTTTTGTGGAAGATGCCCTTGTCGGCAATGATGTCCACCACGGATTGCATTTTGGCGAAGGCGTCGGTGGCCTTGGCCTTGTCGCCGGTCAGAATCGCTTTTTCAACGTTCTTGACGAAGGTGCGGTATTTGGAACGCAGCGAGGTGTTGGCGGCGTTGAGTTTGACGTCTTGGCGGGCGCGCTTGCGACCGGAGGCCAGACGTGGGTTCTTTTTCTTGGGCTTGGTTGCCATGATTCAATGTCCTTAAAGGTTTGGGGATGTTGCCAGCAAAGCCCGCGATTGTAACCTGTTTGCCGGGTTGGCATCCCGTACACTGGCTGGTGTGAACCTGATCAAAGCCGCCTCTCTCATCTCCGTGCTCACGCTGGCTTCGCGCGTCACGGGGCTGGTTCGCCAGTTGCTCATGGCCGCGATGTTCGGTGCCAGCCCCATGACCGATGCGTTCAATGTGGCCTTTCGCATCCCCAACATGTTTCGCCGCCTGTTCGCCGAAGGGGCCTTCAGCCAGGCCTTTGTGCCTGTGCTGGCGGGCATGAAAGAAAAAGAGGGCGAGGCCGCCACCAAGGAGCTGATCGACCAGATTGCCACCGTGCTGGCCTGGGCGCTGGTGTTCACCTGTGTGCTGGGCGTGCTGGGCGCGCCTGTGCTGGTGTGGGCCATGGCGAGTGGCCTGCAGCAAACCGCCCAGGGTTTTGACGCTGCGGTGTTCATGACGCGCTGGATGTTCCCGTACATCGCCTTCATGTCGCTGGTGGCACTGTCGGCCGGTATTCTGAACACCTGGAAGCGGTTTGCCGTGCCCGCCTCCACCCCCGTGCTGCTCAACCTGAGCATGATCGTGGCCGCCGCCTGGGGTGCGCCGTGGTTTGCCCGCATGGGCGTGGAGCCCATTTTTGCCATGGTGGGCGGGGTGATGCTGGGGGGCGTGTTGCAGCTGGGGGTGCAGATACCGGCCCTCAAGCGGCTGGGGTTGCTGCCCCGCGTGGGTTGGCGCTGGGCCAGTGTGCGCACCGCCTGGCAGCACCCCGGCACCCGGCGGGTGACCCGTCTGATGCTGCCCGCGCTGCTGGGGGTGAGCGTGGCGCAAATTTCATTGCTCATCAACACCCAGATTGCCTCGCACCTGGCCACGGGCAGTGTCAGTTGGCTGTCCTATGCCGACTTGCTCATGGAGTTTCCCACCGCCATGCTGGGGGTGGCCTTGGGCTCGGTGCTGTTGCCGCAGCTCGCCGCAGCCCGCTCTGCCGATGACACCGGCAGCTACAGCCAGCTGCTGGATTGGGGCTTGCGCCTGGTGGTGGTGTTGGCCGTGCCTTGCGCCGTGGCGCTGTTGACCTTTGCCACACCCTTGGTGGCCGTGCTGTACCACTATGGCAAATTCACCGCCACGGATGTTCAGCAAACCTCGGTGGCGCTGACCGGCTATGGCGTGGGGTTGCTGGGGTTGGTGGCCATCAAGGTGCTGGCGCCGGGCTACTACGCCAGCCAGAACATCAAAACCCCCGTGATGATCGCCGTGGTGGTGCTGGTGCTCACCCAGTTGCTCAACCTGGTGTTGGTGCCAGTGCTGGCCCATGCCGGCCTGGCGTTGGCCATCGGGCTGGGTGCCATGGTCAACGCCACCTGGTTGCTGGTGGGGTTGGTGCGCCGTGGCATGTACCAGCCGCTGCCCGGTTGGGGCCGTTTTGCCTTGCAGGTGGTGGCCGCCAGTGCCTTGCTGGCCGTGTACCTGATGTGGGCGGCCAGCCACTTTGATTGGGTGGCTTTGCGGACCGATAGTTTTAAGAGAATTGGCCTTCTGGCGCTTATCCTGATTGGGTCTGGTGCTATTTATTTTTTTTCACTCGCCCTGGCGGGTGTGAAGCTCAGGCAATTCGCCCGCAAAGCCCGTTGACGCACGGTCGCTGACGGTCAACCAGGTTCCGTAAACCCCCACCACGCCCCGGGGGCGGTGATTTTGCGCTACCGTCAGGGGGCTACACACACCGACGCTGAACATGTCTTTTTCCCTGGCACCCCTTTCTTCACTGGACTATTTCGAGTCACTCGTGCAAGACGATGCCCAGCTGCCCCTGCTGGAAGCCGCGATCAGCCTGGCACAGGACGAGTACCCCGATCTCGACATTCAGCAGGTGCTGGGCGATGTGGACCAGCTCCAGGCCCGGCTGAACCGCCGCCTGGGGGCCGATGCCTCGGCCATCCAGCGCCTGCGTGCGCTGGCCCAGTTTTTCTACCGCGACCTGGGCTTTAGCGGCAACGTCAACCACTACTACGACCCCGACAACAGCTTTGTCCATGCCGTGCTCAAGACGCGGCGCGGCATCCCCATCAGCCTGGCGGTGCTGTGGCTGGAGTTGGCCCAGGGCCTCCGGCTGGATGCCTGCGGGGTGGGTTTTCCGGGCCATTTCATGGTCAAGGTCAACCTGCCGCAGGGCCAGGTGGTGGTGGACCCGTTCACCGGCCAGTCCTTGAGCCGGGAAGAGCTGCTGGAGCGTTTGGAGCCTTACCAGTTGTCGCGTGGGCTGGTGGGTGACGACGAGGTGCCGCTGGGCCTGTACTTGCAGCCCTGTGCCCCACGCGACATGCTGGCGCGCATGCTCCACAACCTGAAGGAAATCCACCGCACCGCGGAAGACTGGCACCGTCTGCTGGCCGTGCAGGAGCGCCTGGTGCGTTTGCTGCCGCAGGCGTGGGACGAGGTGCGCGACCGCGGTCTGGTGCACGCCGAGCTGGGCCACCACCACCACGCCGAACGCGACCTGTCCGCCTACTTGGCCCAGGCGAGCGAGGCCGCCGACCGCCAAGCCATTGCCGGGCGGCTGCGCGACATCCGCCGTCAGACCAACTGAGCCGCGTTCAGCCCTGTGCGCCCGAGGGGGTGCCGGGGCGGCCCGCTTGGTGCCAGGCCCGGCGCAACTGGGTGTCCGAGCTGAAACCTGCCATGTCGGCTGCCTGGGCCACGCTGCGGCCGCTGCGCAAGGCGGCGCTGGCCACGGCCAGCCGGATGCTGCGCAGGTAAGCCTGCGGGGCCACGCCGGTGTGCAACGCAAACAGCCGCGCCAGGTGCCGGGGCGAGGTGCAGGCCACCTCGGCCATGCGCTGCACCGTCCAGTCGGCCTGGGGCGACTGGCTCACTGCATCCTGCACCCGGTGCACGGCGGGCTGCAGGTGCTGGCGGTGGCTCAAAAAAGGCGACAGCTCCGGGTCGTTCGGCCCCCGGCGCAGCGCCACCACCAGTGCCTGCGCCACCCGCGCCGCCACCACCGGCCCGCACACGTCCGACACGCGGTGCAGCATCAGGTCAATGCCCGTGGTCACGCCCGCGCTGCTGCACACCGGGCCGTCGGTCACACACACCCGGTTGGCCAGCACCCGGCAGGTGGGGTCGGCCTGGCGCAGCTCATCCAGATGGTGGTGGTGCGTGGTGGCCTCGCGCCCGCTCAGCAAGCCCGCGTGTGCGGCCAGCACCGCCCCGGCGCACACCGTCAGCACCTCCAGCTGGCCCGCCACCAGCCGCAGGCCGCGCAGCCAGTGCAGGGCATCCAGCGCAGCGGGTGTGTCGGTGGGCATGCGCTCGCCCGGTTCGCCCACCAGCACCACCCAGGTGGGGTGCTCGGGCGTGGCGCTGAGGGTGGGCAGTGGCGCCACGCCACTCAGGCACACGCCCACCGACGTGACCGGCTCGGGCACTGGCCCCACAAAGCCCAGCTCAAACCGGGGCGGCAGGCCCATGTGTTGCAACACGCTGTTGGCCGAGCGCAGCACCTCCGCCGGGCCAGCCCAGTCCAGCGTCAGGCTGTGCGGCAGCAGCACAAACAGAACGCGGATGGCGGGCGGCGGGTGGCTGATCAGACAGGTGGTTGATGGGGGGTTTGTTGCGTCCATGTGTATTCCATTTGCAGGGCGGTGCGCTCGGCCAGGGCCTGGCCACTCAGCCCCAGCGCGCGCATGTGGGCATCGGCCATTGTGGCCACCAGGCGCAAGCCCATGTCCATGCCCGCGCTGATGCCCGCCGACGTGACGATGCGTGCCGGCTTGCCTTTCACCGCTGGTGCCTCCACCCAGCGTACGCCGCCCTGCACCTGCAGCAGGTCCGCAGCCAGGGGTGCGGCAAAGTCCGCATCGGGCAGCACCCTTAAGAAATTTGTGCGCCAAAGGGGAATCGGCATAAAAAAACCGCCTGGATTGGCGGCCTATTGGGCGTGGGCTGAGCTTTTTGCTACTTGACCCGTCCGGTTTTCAGGTCTACGTGGTATGTCGCCATGCCCGTGCCGTCTCGGTAGCGTTGGCAGGCAACTTCATACACATCGTTGCCCATGGCGCTAACGCCCGTCACTTTGGCGCACAGCTCGCCGTTTACGTTGATCATGGCGGCCAGTGTGGTTTTGCTGCTTTCCGAAAGCCCCGTGCCGCGCTGCTCCGCTGCTGCCCGCGTGCTGTTTGGCGCAGTGCAGCCGCGATACAGCACAGTCAACACAAAGGCCCCCAGAAGAATCCAGGGCCAGCGTACTTTTTTGGGCGGCATAAGCGGCATCGTCATGGCGTTGGCTCCTGTGAGCTATCCCCCTTCTGGGGGATTGGTTTGCGTATAGGGAACTGATAGATTTTGGCAGAGCGCCAGTGGCGTGGCAAAGTCCGCATCGGGCAGCACGCGCAAACGGGCCAGCGCCTGCACCACCGTGCAGACGCAGGCAAAACGGTCTTGCAACACCGTGGCCGTTCGCATGGCAACGTCTTTCGCTGGCAGCACCTGGCCGTCAGGCTGGGTCATGTCAAACGTGAGGGTGGCCTCGGTCACAAAGTCCACCTGCCAACCCAAGTCAGACGCATGGCGGGTGGTGGTTTCGCAGCACTGCTCGGTGCGGATGCCGCTGACCAGCAGCCGCCCAATGCCCTGCTGCGTGAGCCACACATCCAGCCCCGTGCCCACCAGCGCACTGTGCCGGTGCTTGATGAAAGTGGCCGCCGCCTCAAATCCCAGCAGCCCATCCAGCGCCCGCACATGGCCCGAAGCCAGCGAAAACGGGTTGCCCGCCACCTCGGGGCCATCGCTGTGCAGCACCCGCACCACCGGAATGCCCGCCGCCACACACCCGGCAATCAGCGCGTTCTGCGCCGCCAGGTAGGCGGGCAGGGCAGCTTCAGAAAAATAAGACCGGTGCCGGAAAGACTCCTGCACATCAATCACCAACAGACAAAACTTCATGACCACACTCCTGATAAAGAAGCCTTGATTCTTCCTGCATCCACTGCCGCTGACCGGCGCGGAAGCGGACAGGAAGCGATCAGATTGGGACATGGGTGGTGGGAGCAAAGGCACCGACTGGCTCGGATACCGGCTGACAACACCCGGCCCGAGGTGGTGGAGTTCATGCTCGATTTGGCCAGGTACACCGCCTGCCAGCCACTGCACCGCCTACGCCTGCTGGAGCCGTCTTTCGGCGGCAGCGCGTTGGTGCCGTGGGGCGCTTGCTGCGTGCGTTCAAGGCAGCGGGTGGCGGGGCTGACCTGGCCGATCCCGAGCGGGCGCGGCTGTTGTTGGCCCATAAAAAAACCCCATTTCCATAAGAAAACAGGGCTTCACGCTCGTTGATATTGAAAAGTCAGCTATAAAATTAAATGTATAGCTGACTTTCTATATATATCAAGCGATAGGTGTGCATTTGGCTTAAAAATCAACCCACCACCACCTGCGCGCCAGCACCCTGAGGGGCGATGGTGCCAATGGTGTACACCGTCTCGCCAGCGGCTTGCAGCGTGGCGGCGCAAGCAGCAGCTTGTTCAGCGGCCACCACCACCACCATGCCAATGCCGTTGTTGAAGGTGCGGTTCATCTCGATGTCGTCGATGCCTGCGGTGGCTTGCAGCCAGGCAAACAATTCCGTCTGGGGCCAGCTGCCTTTTTGCAGGTGGGCGGCCAGGCCGTCGGGCAGCACGCGGGGGATGTTCTCCAGCAGGCCGCCGCCGGTGATGTGGGCCAGCGCCTTGATGCCGCCCGCGTCAGCGGGGTGGGCGGCCAGCGCGGCCAGCACGTTTTTCACGTACAGGCGGGTGGGCGCCATGATGGCGGTTTTGAAGGGCTGGCCGTCCAGCGTGGCGGGCAGGCTGCCCTGGCCTTCAGCGCGCTCAATGCACTTGCGCACCAGGCTGAAGCCGTTGGAGTGCACGCCGGCCGAGGCCAAGCCCAGCACCACGTCACCGGCTTGCACGGTGGCACCGGTCAGGATTTTGCTTTTCTCGACAGCGCCCACGCAAAAACCGGCCAGGTCGTACTCGCCAGCGGGGTACATGCCGGGCATCTCGGCGGTTTCGCCACCGATCAGGGCACAGCCGCTCAGCTCGCAGCCCTTGGCAATGCCGCCGACCACGGCGGCGGCGGTGTCCACGTCCAGCTTGCCGCAGGCAAAGTAGTCCAAAAAGAACAGGGGCTCGGCGCCTTGCACCAGCACGTCGTTCACGCTCATGCCCACCAGGTCAATGCCCACGGTGTCGTGCATGTTCCATTCAAACGCCAGTTTGAGCTTGGTGCCCACGCCGTCGGTGCCGCTCACCAGCACGGGTTCTTGGTAGCGTTTGGGCACTTCAAACAGGGCGCCAAAGCCGCCAATGCCCGCCAGCACGCCTTCGCGCATGGTTTTTTTGGCCAGGGGTTTGATGCGTTCGACCAGCGAATCGCCGGCTTCGATGTCAACACCGGCGTCTTTGTAGGAAATGGGGGCGGGGGAGGTGGGGGGGGTGTGGGCGCTGGTCATGGGAAAGATAGAATTTGACCGAATTTTAAAGCCTGCCCTGTGCCATGCCCACCGCTCCCCACTTTGGGCGGTGCCTGACGCGGTGGCCCAGGTCAGCGCGGCCCCTGCCGCATTTCCCATCTGCCCCCCACCCACACACGCCGACGTTGTCGGCCCCGTTCATGACGCTGACCCCTGCCCAATCGCGTTTTCTGGCCTGGCTGGCCCTGGCTGGGTTGGCCTGGGCGCTGCTGGCCTTGCTGGCCCCCGTGCTCACGCCGTTTGTGGTGGCGGCTGTGCTGGCCTACGCGCTGCACCCGGCGGTTTCGGCGCTGCAGCGCTACCGCGTGCCGCGCTGGCTGGGTGCGGCGGTGGCCATTGTGGTGCTCAGCCTGCTGCTGGCGGTGGTGGTGTTGCTCATCGTGCCTGTCATCACCCGGCAGTTGCCGCTGCTGCGCGACCAGGTGCCCGCACTCATGGAGCAGTTCAACGGGTGGTTGCAACCCTTGTCTGATCGGTTCGGTTGGCACCTGGCGGTGGACGTGGAGGCCGTGCGCGGCGCACTGAAGCAACTGGTGAGTGGCCGCGAGAGCGAGTTGGTGGCGGGGCTGATGTCGTCTTTGCGCATCGGTGGCAGCGTGCTGACCGCCGTGCTGGGCAACTTGGTGCTCATGCCCATCGTCGCTTACTACTTGCTGCTGGACTGGGCCGGGCTGGTGGCGCGGGCCAAGGTGCTGGTGCCGCCGCGCTTCATGGCGCCCACCCAGCACTTTCTGGACGAAACCGACGCCGTGCTGGGGCAGTATCTGCGCGGCCAGCTCATGGTCATGGGTGTGCTGGCGGTGTTTTACACCGTGGGTCTGGCCCTGGTGGGGTTGAAGCTGGCGTTGCCCATTGGGGTGTTCACCGGGCTGGCCGTGTTTGTGCCTTACCTGGGCTTTGGCCTGGGGCTGGTGCTGGGTCTGCTGGCGGCGGCCTTGCAGTTTCAGGACTTCATGGGGGTGGCGCTGGTGGCGGCGGTGTATGGCATTGGGCAGGTGGTGGAGAGCATGTACCTCACCCCACGCCTGCTGGGCGAGCGCATTGGCCTGCACCCCATCGCCGTCATTTTTGCCTTGCTGGCTTTTGGCCATTTGTTTGGTTTTGTGGGCATTCTGGTGGCCTTGCCCGTCAGCGCGGTGCTGCTGGTCGCCCTGCGGCGCCTGAGCACCGCCTACACCCGCAGTGAACTGTATGGGGGCGAGCCGCTCAAGCGCTCCCCCCAGCGTAGCCTGAACCTGCCCGCCGAGGCCGCCCCCGCCGACCGTGGCGACGCCCCGCCCGCGCCATGACCCAGCTGGCGCTCGACTTCGGCCTGTCGGCCCAACCCCAACTCGACAACTTCATTGCCTTGGGCAACGAGGCCGCACTGGTGCACCTGCAGCAATGGGTAGCCCACCCCCTGCGCTCGCCAGTGCCCACTTACCTGTGGGGTGAGGCCGGGTGTGGCAAAACCCATTTGCTGCGGGCCGTGGTCACCGCGCTGCAGGCCCAAGGCGAGCCCGTGGGCTGGCTGGACGCGCAGACCCTGGACCCCACGCCCTTTGACAACGCCTGGCAGGCGGTGGTGCTGGACGATTGCCACCTCTACACCGCCCAGCAGCAGGCGGTGGCCTTCAACTGGTTTGTGAATGCCCAAACCCCCACCCAGGGCCGCGCCCGCTGGGTGCTGGCCGCCGGTGCGCTGCCCCCCGCCGACCTCAAGCTGCGCGAAGACCTGCGCACCCGCCTGGGCTGGGGCCAGGTGCACCACGTGCTGCCGCTGGGCGAGGCCGAGCGCCAAGCCGTGTTGCAGCGTGCCGCACAGACGCGCGGCTTGCACCTCAGCGACGAGGTCATGGCCTACATGGTCAACCGTTTTTCGCGCGACCTCAGCAGCCTCATGCAGCTGCTGGAGCACCTGGACCACTACGCTCTGCAAACCCAGCGCGCCATCACCATCCCGCTCATCAAATCCATGCTGGAAAACGAATGAAACTGGCCCTTTTCGACCTGGACCACACCCTCATCCCCCTCGACTCTGACTACGAATGGGGCCAATTCACCGTGGCCATCGGCTGGCGCGACGCCCAGGCCTTTGGCCAAGCCAACCAGGTGTTCTACGAGCGCTACAAAGCCGGTACCCTGGACATTGCCGAGTACACCCGCTTTGCCACCGCCGCCATCCGCGAGCAGGGCATGGACAAGGCGGTGGCCGCCCACGCCCGCTACATGCGCGAGGTGGTGCAAAAAGGCATCACCCCGCAGGCGCTGGACTTGGTCAACCGCCACCGCGAGGCGGGGGACCGTGTGGTCATCGTCACCGCCACCAACGAGTTTGTGACCCGCCCCATCGCACAGGCCTTTGGCGTGGACGAGCTCATTGCCATCGAGCTGGCACGCGATGCCAGCGGTCTGCCCACCGGCGAGATCCAAGGCATCCCATCTTTTCGGGAGGGCAAAGTGGCGCGTGTGGAACAATGGCTGGCCCAACAAGGTGCCAGCTGGGCCAGTGTGACGCACAGCACCTTCTACAGCGACTCCATCAACGACCTGTCGCTGCTTGAAAAAGTGACCCACCCCGTGGCCACCAACCCCGATGACCGCCTGCGTGCCGTGGCCGAGCAACGGGGCTGGCCCACATTGAACCTGTTTTCATGATCAAAAATTTCATCAACAAGCTGCTGGGCAAAGCCGGCGCAGGTCGGGGCAAGGCCGCCCCCAAATTTGGCAAACGCGTGGACGTGCCGGCCGATGTGCACCGCATCAACCCCGAGCTGGTGGACCGCCGCGCGTTGGACGTGGTGCACACGCTCAAGCAGGCGGGCTTTGAGGCCTACATCGTCGGTGGTGCCGTGCGCGACCTGTTGCTGGGCTTGGTCCCCAAAGACTTCGACGTGGCCACCAATGCCACGCCCGAGCAGGTCAAGGGCCTGTTCCGCCGGGCCTTCATCATTGGGCGGCGTTTTCGCATCGTGCATGTGGTGTACGGCCGGGGGCGCGAGCACGAGGTCATTGAGGTCTCCACCTTCCGCGCCCACATGGACAACGCCGCCGCCGAGCAGGTGGCGGGCAATGAAAAAAGCAGCAAGCGCGAACTGGCGGGCATGACCCACGCGGTCGATTCGAGTGGCCGGGTGCTGCGCGACAACGTCTGGGGCCCCATGGAGGAAGACGCCGCCCGGCGCGACTTCACCATCAATGCCATGTACTACGACCCCGAGCGCCAGGTGGTGGTGGACTACCACCACGGCATTCGCGATGCGCAGAAAAAAGTGCTGCGCATGATCGGCGACCCCGCCACCCGCTACCGCGAGGACCCGGTGCGCATCATCCGCGCCGTCCGTTTCGCCGCCAAACTCAGTGCGCTGGGTTTTGGGTTCGAGCCCAAAACCGGCCAACCCTTGGTGGGCAGCGTGGCCTTGCTGGCCGACGTGCCGCAGAGCCGCATGTTTGACGAAATGCTCAAGCTGCTGCAAACCGGCCACGCCACCGCCAGCGTCAACCAGTTGCGCCAGCTGGGTCTGGCCAAGGGCATTTACCCGCTGCTGGACCTGGCCGTGGAGCGCGCCGACCTGCCGTTTGTGGCACAGGCCCTGCAAGACACCGACCGTCGCGTGGGCGAGGGCAAGCCCGTGGCCCCCAGTTTCTTGCTGGCCTGTGTGCTGTGGTCTGACGTGCGCGAGGGCTGGGCCCGCCGCGTCACCGCGCGCCAGCCCGCCTTCAGTGCCCTGCAAGACGCGGTGGACGAGGTGTTTGACGCCCGCATTGGCGACGTGTCTGGCCGAGGCAAGCTGGGTGCCGACATGCGCGAGATCTGGACCATGCAGCCCCGCTTCGAGCGGCGCTCGGGCAACTCGCCGTTTTCGCTGGCCGACCAGCCGCGCTTTCGGGCTGGTTTTGACTTTTTGCGCTTGCGCGCCCAGGTGGGCGAAATCCCCGAAGAGTTGGCCCACTGGTGGGAAACCTTCAGCACCGCCGATGATGCCCACCGCAACGACATGATCGAAGCCATTCGGCTGGAGCAGTCGCGCGCCAAATCCGGGGCGGGACGCAAGACCAAGGTGCACCGTGTCTCGACCGAGGGCACGGCCCCGGATGCCGCTGGTGAGGTCGATCCCCGCTGGCGCGCCGCCGAAGGCGCTGAAGGCCTGCAACCCGGCTGGGCCACCGAAGCGGGCGAGCCCGCACCCGCCGCCGACGGCAGCCCCGCCCGCAAACGCCGACGCCGACGCCGCAAACCCGGTGGCGCAGGCGAAGGCGGCGAGGCCAGCCCCCGGGGCGACGGTGGCCGCAGCGGCGGCCCCGATTCGGATGCCTGACCACCCCACTGGTCGCCCCAGCCACCGCAATGACCGCGGCTGGGTCACGGCCCAGGTGGCGCTGGGGGCCAACCTCGGTGATGCGGCCGACACCCTGCGCCGCGCCTTGCAGGTGTTGGCGCAGACGCCGGACCTGCGGCTGGAAAAAGTCTCTGGCCTGTACCGCTCCGTGCCCATCGGTGCCGGTGGACCCGATTACTTCAACGCCGTGGCCCAGGTCGCCACGCTCCTCACCGCTCCCGCCTTGCTGGCCGTGCTGCAGGCCACCGAGCAGCGGTTTGGCCGCGAGCGGCCCTACCCCAACGCCCCGCGCACACTGGACCTGGACCTGCTGCTGTACGGCAGTGCCCACATCGGGTCACCCACGCTCACCGTGCCGCACCCGCGCATGTGGCAACGCGCCTTTGTGCTGGTGCCGTTGGCCGAGATTGCCCCCACCTTGGTCAGCGCTTCCGCCCTGGCGGCGGTGCAAGGGCAAGGGATAGAGCGGCTGGGTGAAAGCACCGGGTGGCAGAAGAAATATCAATAAGATTGGCATCTATCGCATATTGGTAAATAGTTGTTTGCTATTAAATGTGTGACTTCTGTGTGCCCCTCACAAGCCACTGCCGCTGGGTAAAAAAGGTCACGCGACACGGCCAGATTCGGTTCAAATGGGTGCCGGTTGCCTTCGCCAGTACCGTTTTCAGAGGAGTCTCTGCCATGTCACCATTGCCCGCCCCGCCCACCCTTCCGTCGCCTGCCGTGCCAGCTGCGGTTCCGCCGTCGGTGCCTCCCTCGTTGTCGGCGGCCACGGTGGTGGCCCTGGGGTTGGTGCTGGGGCTGTCGGCCGGTGGCTGGTTGCTGGGCCGTGGGTTGGAGCACTTCCGCATGGCCGACCGGGTCGTCACCGTCAAGGGGCTGGCCGAGCAGGACGTGCCGGCCGACCACGCCATCTGGGTGTTGCAGTTCCGGCGGGCGGGCAACGATTTTTCGGCGGTGCAGCGTGCCCTGAGCCAAGACCGCGACCAGGTGCTGGCCTTTCTGAAAGCACAGGGCTTTGAGGAGGCCGAGCTGGATGTGCGCCCGCTGCAGGTGCAAGACGCCTTCGCCAAAGAGTACGCCCAGGCCGATCAGCCCCTGCGCTACGGGGGTAGTGGGCGGGTGCTGGTCAGCTCTTCCCGTGTGCAACTGGTGGACCAATCGGCCAAGGCCACCGACCCGCTGATCCTGGCGGGCATTCAGCTGGGGGGCGACATGGAGGGCGGTGGCCTGCCGCGCTACCAGTTGCGCGGGTTCAATGCCATCAAGGCGCCCTTGCTGGCCGAGGCCACACGCAACGCCCGCGAGCAGGCGCAGAAATTTGCCGCCGAAGCGGGCGCGGCGCTGGGGGCGCTGAAAAGTGCCAACCAAGGCAGCATCCGTGTGTCGGACGACGATGGCACCGACATGGACTCGGGGAACACCCTGACCAAGCGTTTGCGCGTGGTCAGTACCTTTGAATATGTGCTGAAGTGACCCTGCGCGGGGCACCCCTGACCGGCTGGGGTGGTCAGGGTGCCAGACGTTCGCGGGCCCAGTCGCCGTTGGCCTGCAGGCGGTAGCGCAGGCGGTCGTGCAAACGGCTTTTCCGCCCCTGCCAGAACTCCCAGGTGTCGGGCACCAGGCGGTAGCCGCCCCAGTGCTCAGGCCGGGGTGGCTGCAGCAGAAACTGCGCGCCGTAGCGCGCCGCGTTGGCCACCAGCACGGAGCGGCCCGAGATGACCTGACTTTGCGGGCTGGCCCAAGCGCCAATGCGGCTGTCGAGCGGGCGGGAGTGGAAGTAGGCATCGCTTTCCTCGGCGGCGACCTTCTCCACCCGGCCTTCAATGCGCACCACGCGCTCCAGTTCCACCCAATGGAATTGCAGCGCCGCAAAGGGGTTTCCGCCCAATTCCTGACCCTTGCGGCTGCCGTAGTTGGTGTACCAGACGATGCCACGGGCGTCGTAGTCCTTGATCAGCACCACACGGGTGCTGGGGCGCAAGTTGCTGGCCACGGTGGCCAAGGTCATGGCATTGGGCTCCGGCACTTCGCTGTGCATGGCCTCTTTCAGCCAGCGGTCAAACTGGTTCAGCGGTTGGGCGTGCGATTCGGACTCGCTGAGTTCCGCGCGCTCGTAACTTTTGCGAAGGTCTGCGATGTTCATGGCGAAGAAGTATAGGCAGGGGCTTCAGGCGTTTGGGCCAGTGCCAGCAGTTTGCCCAATGCGCGGTCGTGGATGTCCATGCTGCGCAGTTGGTGGTGGGTCTGGTGGGCATAGTCCAGCGTGCTGCCGTAGCGCCCCACCGAGTGCCTGAAGATGTGGCGGTAGGTGTCGGGCGGCAGTTCGCCGGTGAAGTTGGGGCTTTGGCGCGACAGGGTGAAACCCAGCGCCTGCACGGGGCCTTGGGGGGTGTGGGCTTGCAGCCAGCGCGGGTCGTACACGGGGTTGGGCATTTCCCGCAGCCACAGCTGCTGCAGGTAGTCGGGCACGTCGTGGCGGGCGATGCGCTGCACCACGCCCTGGCAACTGCCGCCGGAAATCAGCGCAAACACCAGGCCAGGCCGCTCTGGCGTGCCCCGGTTGACGCGGCTCCACATCTGCAGGGCACGGTGGTAACCGTGGATGCGGGCCCGGCGGCTTTCGATCACGTTGCCCTCGGGTCGCCAGATCAGCGAGGCGTAGGCGAACACCCACAGGTCGTTGTGCCCACCCCAGGCCGACAGGGTGTGGTTGAACATGGTTTTGCTGCAGCGCGTCATGTTGAAAGGTGTTGTCATCTGCACCCACTAAAATCCGAGGTTGTTCATTTTCTACGGAGCATTCATGTCAGTTCAAGATCAAGACGAAGGCACACGTTCGGCTTTCGCCATTCTCATCCCCCTGATCGTCCTGGTGGTCGGTTTTGTGGTGGGCCTGGGCATTCACAAGGCCAAGGGGCCATCGGTCAAGCCTGCGGCCACCGTTGTGGTGGACGAGTCCCAGGCCCGTGTGGTGGTGGACAACGGTGTGGTGAAGTTTTATTTTGAATCTGGCAAGGCCGAGCTGGCCGCCGGTGCGGCCGAGGCCCTGGTGGACGCCATGCAAGCGGCTGGCGCAGGCAAAAAGCTGGTGTTGTCGGGCTTTCACGACGCCACCGGTAACCCCGAGCAAAACGCAGAACTGGCCAAGCAGCGCGCCTTTGCGGTGCGCGATGTGCTCTTGGCCGTGGGTGTCACCGAAGCCGCCATTGAGCTGAAAAAGCCCGAGCAGTTGGCAGGGACAGGCTCCAACGCAGAAGCCCGCCGCGTGGACGTGGTGGTGGTGGAGTAATCCCAGCCGTCTGAACTGAGGCTGGCAGCGGCTGGTCTCAGCCTCTCACCCCAGCGTCACGTGGTCGGTGCGCTGGATGAGTTCAATCTTGTAGCCGTCGGGGTCGGTGACAAACGCAATCACCGTTTTTCCGCCCTTCACAGGCCCAGGCTCGCGTGTGATGAGGCCGCCTGCGGCGCGGATGCGATCACACGCTGCCGTCACGTCGGCCACGGCCAGGGCGATGTGGCCATACGCTGTGCCCAACTCATAGCTGTCGACCCCCCAGTTGTGGGTCAGTTCCAGTTCGGCGTGTTCGGGGTTGCTGCCAAAGCCCACAAAGGCCAAGGTGTACTGGTATTCGGTGTTTTCGGAGGTGCGGAGCAACTTCATACCGATGACACGGGTGTAAAAATCGATGGATCGCTGCAGGTCACCCACCCGCAACATGGTGTGCAAAAGTCTCATGGGCCGTATTGTGCACCGGCCCATGGCACCCATCCGGCGCCAAGCCACCACCCCATGACTTGCGTCAACCGGCAGGGTGAGCCCGCTCAGGGCAGGGGAACGGTGTAGTTCAGGGCCATGCGTCCGCCGTCAACGGTGACAATTTCGCCCGTCATGTAGCTGGACGCATCGCTGGCCAGAAAGGCCACCACGTCGGCCACTTCGTCGGGCTCGCCCAACCGTTTCAGGGGTGTGCGGGTCAGGATTTTCTGCCGAGCCTCTTCGCTGGTCAGCACGGCCTGCGCGGCCAGCTCTGTGGCAATGGTGCCTGGGGCCACCGCGTTGACGCGGATGCCCTGGTCGGCCAACGCCAGGGCCATGACCCGCGTCAGCTGGTTGATGCCACCTTTGCTCACGTTGTAGCTGGCGATGTTGGGGATGGCCAGGGTCGCATTGACCGAGCTCATGTTCACGATGGCGCCGCGCCCTGGGCGACCGCCGATGGACGGTGTGTTCGCGGTCATGGCGCGGGCCACGGCCTGCCCCACCAGGAAAGCGCCTTTCAGGTTGACGTTCAGCACCGCGTCCCAGTCTTCCTCTGTCACCTCCAAGAAGGGGGCCGCTTTGAAAATGCCGGCGTTGTTGACCAGCACATCCACCCGACCCCACTGCGCCAGCGTGGTGGCCACCAACTGGTTCACCTCGGTCTGGCTGCTCACATTGGTTTGGACGAACAGCCCACCCAGTTCATGGGCCAGGGCCTGACCCGCGTCGGTGGCCACATCGGCCAGGACCACCCGAGCACCTTCCGCGGCCAAGCGCCGCGCACAGGCGGCGCCAATGCCCTGGGCGGCGCCCGTGACCACGCAGACCCGACCGTCCAGTCCGAAGCGAATGGTCGGTTGAACGGTGATGTGGCCGTTGCGCACGTCCATCACTTGTGGGTGATGCGGCCAAAGTTGGTGCGCAATGGGTCGGCTGGGCCACCCCGGTTGCCACCGGGTGCGCCGCCGCCACCACCGCCACCACCGCCACGGTTTCCGCCCGGGCCATTGCGGTTGCCACGGTAGCCATTGCCACCCCGGCTGGCCATGGAGTCAATGCTGGTGCGCAGCGGGTCGGGTTGACCACCGCCGCTGGGGCTGCGCGGTTCATTGCGCGGTGCGTGGCGGTTTTCACTGCGGACATCGGCGTTGCGAAACGCGGTGGGGCCGGGCTGCGCATCCGACTGGCCGGGTCCGCGCCCTTCTGGGCGAGGGCCACGGGCAGGGCGTGCCTTGGGGCCACCGTGCGGGTTGCCGGGGCGTGGGCGCTGGTCGGGGTGGGTGCCTGCAGGTCGGCCGTGGCCGGGTGCCCCCATGTCCGAGCCACCGGCCGCGCTGCGACCACGGCCACCGCCACCGCCACCGCCACCGCCACGGGGGGCATTGCGGCCACCGCCGTTGCCACCTTCGGTTTGCTTCTTGTCGCGGATGCGTTCCATCATTTCACTGCGGGCGGCCTTGGCAGCGGCGGCCATGACTTCGCGGCTGGGTGGCTTGCCTGCGCCCCCCCAGATGGTCTGACGGCCCATGGCAATGGGTTCGGCGCGCTCACCGGGTTCGGGGCCGAAACCCTCGATGACCTTGACCTCGATGCGCTGCTTGGTGAAGCGCTCGATGTCCTGCATGAAGCCTTCCTCGTCCATGCAGACCAGGTTGACGGCTTCGCCGCTGGCGCCCGCGCGACCTGTGCGGCCGATGCGGTGCACATAGTCTTCACTGACGTTGGGGATTTCGTAGTTCACCACGTGTGGCAGGTCGTCGATGTCGATGCCGCGGGCAGCGATGTCGGTGGCGACCAGCGCACGAATTTCGCCGCTCTTGAACCCGGCCAATGCCTGGGTGCGTGCAGCCTGGCTCTTGTTGCCGTGCAAGGCCATGGCATTGATGCCATTCTTGGTCAGGTACTCGGCCACGTTGTTGGCGCCGAACTTGGTGCGGGTGAACACCAGGACTTGGCTCCAGTTGTGCTCATTGATGATGTGGACCAGCACAGCCTTCTTCTTGCCCCGACCCACGGGGTGGATGAGCTGTGTGATGCGCTGCACCGTGGTGTTGCGTGGCGTCACCTGGATGCTTTGCGGGTTGCGCAGCAGGCCATTGGCCAGTTCGCGGATCTCATCGCTGAAGGTGGCCGAGAACAGCAGGCTCTGCTTGTGTCCGGGCACCATGGCCAGGATTTTTTTCACGTCGTGGATGAAGCCCATGTCCAGCATGCGGTCGGCCTCGTCCAGCACCAACATCTGCACTTGAGACAGGTCCAGGAAGCCCTGTTGGGCCAGGTCCAGCAGGCGGCCGGGGGTGGCCACGAGCACGTCCACACCTTTTTTCAGCAGGTTGATCTGGGGGTTCATGCCCACGCCACCGAACACCACGCCGGAATTGATGGCGGGGAGGTATTTGCCGTAGGTGGACACCGACTCTTCCACCTGCGCCGCGAGTTCACGGGTGGGTGTCAGCACCAGAGCACGGATGGCCTTGCCGCCGAAGCGGTTTTTGCCCGCTTCGCTCTGGCTGAGTTTGTGCAGCATGGGCAGGGTGAAAGCGGCGGTTTTGCCTGTGCCGGTTTGTGCACCCGCCAGCAGGTCTTGCCCTTCGATCACGGCCGGAATGGCCTGTGCCTGAATGGGCGTGGGGGTTTCGTAGCCTTGCTCGCGCACGGCTTGCACAATGGCCGGGGCCAGGTTCAGTTCTTCAAAGTTCATGGATATTGCGCCCGTCCGGGGCGCGGGGAGCATTGCCTTGCCAACCCGTTTGATGGGGGGTGGTCAGTCCGGGTCAATGCAGTTGGGGTTTCGGGAGTGGCGGCTGGCCTGATGAGGCCGCGCGCTGTTCTCCCCGGCAGGGTGCCGGTTTTCACGCCGACTGTGGCGCGAAACGGGGTCCATTGTCGCATGCTGGGATAATCCACGCCAGACAGACAGGCGGTGACCGTGTGTTTTTGCGCCAACGGACCCCTGTCCGGCGTGGGCGCTGATGCCCAACGGTGCGCGCCACCCTCGGTGCGCCCGCCTGCTGACCCTTATCCGTTTCCCACAGAAAGCGACCGATGGCCCAATACGTTTACTCCATGAACCGGGTGTGCAAGACCGTTCCCCCCAAGCGGCAGATCCTGAAAGACATCTCCATCAGCTTCTTCCCAGGCGCCAAGATCGGTGTGCTGGGCACCAACGGTTCGGGCAAGTCCACCCTGCTGAAAATCATGGCGGGCATCGACAAGGAAATCGAAGGCGAAGCCGTGCCCATGCCCGGCATCCAGATTGGCTACCTGCCGCAGGAGCCGCAGCTGGCCCCCGAGCAGACCGTGCGCGAGGCCGTGGAGGAAGGCATTGGTGGCGCCCTCAAGGCCAAGGCCAGGCTGGACGAGGTGTATGCCGCCTACGCCGAGCCCGATGCCGACTTTGATGCACTGGCCGCCGAGCAGGCCGAGCTGGAGGCCATCATTGCCGCAGCGGGCAGCGAGAACACCGACCTGCAACTGGAGCTGGCCGCCGACGCGCTGAACCTGCCACCGTGGGATGCCACCATCAAAAACCTGTCGGGCGGCGAGAAGCGCCGCGTGGCGCTGTGCCGCCTGCTGCTGAGCAAGCCCGACATGCTGCTGCTGGACGAACCCACCAACCATTTGGATGCCGAAAGTGTTCATTGGCTGGAGCAGTTCCTGCAGCGCTTTTCCGGCACCGTGGTGGCCATCACCCACGACCGTTACTTCCTGGACAACGCGGCGGAGTGGATTCTGGAACTGGACCGTGGCCACGGCATTCCCTACAAGGGCAACTATTCCGACTGGCTGGACCAGAAAGAGCGCCGCCTGGAGACCGAGCAAAAGTCCGAAGATGCCCGCATGCGGGCGATGAAAGAAGAATTGAAGTGGGTGCGCTCCAACGCCAAAGGCCGCCAGGCCAAGAGCAAGGCGCGCATGGCCCGCTTTGAGGAACTGAGCGATGTGGACTACCAGAAGCGCAACGAGACCAACGAAATTTTCATCCCCGTGGCCGAGCGACTGGGCGCGCAGGTCATCGAGTTTGATGGGGTCACCAAGTCGTTTGGCGATCGCCTGCTGATTGACAACCTGAGCTTTGCTGTCCCAGCGGGGGCCATCATCGGCATCATCGGTCCGAACGGCGCGGGCAAGTCCACGCTGTTTCGCATGCTCCAGGGTGTGGAGCAGCCCGACGCGGGCACCATCACCATCGGTAAAACCGCCAAACTGGCCTTTGTGGACCAGAGTCGTGAAAGCCTGGACGGCAGCAAAACCGTGTGGGAAGACGTGTCGGGCGGGCTGGACAACATCACCGTGGGCAAGTTCGTGATGCCCAGCCGGGCTTACCTGGGGCGTTTCAACTTCAAGGGCAACGACCAGCAAAAGCTGGTGGGCAGCCTCTCGGGTGGTGAGCGCGGGCGCTTGCACTTGGCCAAAACACTGGCGCAGGGCGGCAACGTGCTGATGCTGGACGAACCCTCCAACGACTTGGACGTGGAAACCCTGCGTGCGCTGGAAGAAGCGCTGCTGGAGTTTGCTGGCAGCGCCATGGTCATTTCCCACGACCGCTGGTTCCTGGACCGCATCTGCACGCACATCCTGGCCTGCGAGGGGGATTCGCAGTGGAAGTTCTTCGACGGCAACTTCACCGAGTACGAGGCCGACAAGAAGCGCCGCTTGGGTGAAGAGGGTGCACGCCCCAAACGTGCCCGTTTCAAGTCGCTGAAATGAAGTACATGGCCCCCACGCTCACCGTGTTCGCTGTCCCTCGGGGCGGCGCTTGTGTCATTGGAGCTGGTCATGGCGAGTGACGATGAGGTGCTGGCGGCCACGCGCCGCTGGCTGGAGCAGGCGGTCATCGGCTTGAACCTGTGCCCGTTTGCCAAATCCGTGTACGTGAAGAACCAGGTGCGGCTGGTGGTGAGCCGGGCCAGGCACTTGGACGCCTTTCTGGACGACTTGGATGCCGAGCTGGAGCGGCTCAAATCCACGCCCGCTGACGAGCTGGACACCACCCTGCTGATTCACCCCACGCTGTTTCCCGATTTTTTGGTGTTCAATGACTTTCTGGACGTGGCCGACAGCGTGCTGGCCGACCACGAACTGGAAGGGGTGGTGCAGATTGCGCCCTTTCACCCGGACTTTGTGTTCGACGGTGAGCCCGAGGGGGACATGAGCCACTTCACCAACCGCTCGCCATACCCCACACTCCACCTCATCCGCGAGGAAAGTCTGGCGCGGGCCATTGAGTCGTTTGGTGACACCGACGTGATCTACGAGCGCAACATCAATGTGCTGCGCCAGCTGGGCCCCGAAGGGTGGCGACGGCTGTTGACAGGTCCGTGAGGATCTGTGGGTTCATCAGGGCAGAGAAATAACAATAAAAATAATGCTTGGCGCTTTACCCATATAGTTTTTTAGCTATCTTATTTGTCAATTTGGCTGAGTGAGGCCGACGCATGCAACGCACACCTCCCCCCGCCGGCGACGACCCGTTGCCGGCCCAATGGCGAACATCCCGAGCCCTTCAGGCATGTGCCGACGCGGCCTTGGCCGAAGCGCCTGGTCTGGTTATGCGCTGGGCAGCCGGGCTGGGGGAGGTGCTGAGACAACAAGAGGCCTGGGCCGTCAGTCCTCGCGAAAAAGCCGACCTGTCCACGGCCATCAAAGAGTTGCACCGCCACCGGCAGGCGTTTGAAACCCGTTGGGTGGCCAACTGGCGTGCGGCCATTGCCGAGTCCCTGGGCGGGCACGCGGAGTCAGGCCCCGCTCGGCGGACCTTGTCCAACATCAGTTTTGACGACCTTGAGCTGATGGACGAGTTACAGATTCAAGCCACCGTGCAGGTGGCCAGGCTGGAGCAGGTGGTGGAGAGTGCGGCGGGTGATGCCCTGTCCGAACTGACCGCCCTGCTCAGCAGTGCCCAAGGCCACCTGTCGGTTCGGATGGAGCAAAACCCCTTGCGTCCCGACGTGGCGGTGGCTGCCCTGCGACGGACCATGGAGGGCATCACCCGCGACAAGGCCGTGCGCACACTGTGGCTGCAGCACGGCACCCAGGCATTGGGTGAGGAGTTGCAACTGCTGTACCGCCACCTGATCCGTATCCTGTCGGACCACGGTGTCCAGCGGGCCGATTACCACGTGTTGCAGGCACCGGCCCCTGTCATCACCCGCTCACCCGGTGCACGCCACCGCCCTCCGGGCGTGGGCGACCAGCAAGACGATCTGACCGCCCACCAAGGGCCGGGCACACCTGAAAGCGACGCTGCCGCCACCCGGCCGGGTGATTCGGGCACCGAGTTGCTCACCCTGGACGGTTTGCACCACCTGCTGGTGGGTGACCACGACCACGCACCATTGCCGTTCCACATGGACGGTGCAATGCTGACGCCCGCCCATGCGCCTCTGGTTGATGCGTTCGCGCCACCGGCTGGCCAGGCCGTGGCCTCATCGGGGGGTGGAGGCGGTTACCGGGGGCCTGACCGGCGCGCTCGCCGCCCTGCAGCGGCGGCAGACCTGGAGGTCGATGGCCTGTCCCACCTCCAGGCGCTGGCCCAGGGCGTGGTGCAACTCCTGCTGGAAGGCATGACCCGGGACGAACGCCTGTTGGCCCCGGTCCGCCACATCCTGGGCCGTTTGCAGCCCGCATTGCTGCGCATGGCGCTGGACGACCCCCGCTTCGTCGCCGACAAACTCAACCCGGCGCGCCGCTTGCTGGAGGAAATCACCCAGCGCAGCTTGGCATTTGGCTCCGAGCAGGCGCCAGGGTTCGAACCATTTTTGGCCACGCTGGAAGACGTGGTTCAACTGTTTTCCCGCTCCGACACCCGCGTCAGCGCGCTGTTTGACACGGCGCTGGAGGTGCTGCAGCCGCCGGAGCCACTGGGGGAGACCCAGCATCGCCATGAGGCCCAAGGGCGTGCGGTGGCCTCGCTGGTCAAGGTGGAGCAGCGGTTTTTGTTGGCCGAGAAAGTGGCACGCGAGTTGGCCACGCGGCTGGACTACTCCAAGGCCGATCCCGTCATTCAGCAGTTCATCACCGGTCCGTGGGCCCAGGTCATTGCCCAGGCCAAAATGGGCGGTGCCGACGCCTCGCCAGCCCGGCCCACCCGCATGCCCGCCGATTTGCGCTACCAGGCGGTGCTCACCGACCTGATCTGGAGCAGTCGGGTGGACGTGGCCAGCCGCAACCGGGGTCGGCTGTCTCGGTTGATTCCGGGTGTGCTGCGAACGCTGCGGGAAGGGTTGCAATCCATCGACTACGACCCCCCGGCATCGCGGCAGTTTTTTTCTGCGCTCATGTCGCGGCACGAAGCCGGCCTCAAGGGCGACGGGGAGAAGTCCGCTGTCTCGTGGCCTGCGGAGCTGATCTTGCCGCCGGAGAGTGGTGGGCACGCCGCACCCACCGCCCGGCCAGGGGCCAGTGCGTCCGGGGCGTCAGGGTCAGAGGGTGAGCCATGGCTCAACCCCAGCGAAAGTGCCGATTCCGGGTTCATGGTGGAACCGTTCCCCGAAATACACCCTCAGGATTTCGCCGACACCGAACCCATGGGGCGCCCGTGGGACTCCCCAGCGAGTGGGGCCGCACCGCTTGACACCACGGCGGACGCCGAACCGCTGGCACTGGCGCAAGGGGCATGGGTGGAGTTGCAGCAGGAGGGGGGGCAATGGGCGCGTTTGCAGCTGAGTTGGGCCAGCCCGCACGGCACCCTGTACCTGTTCACCGGTGAGGCAGGCCGGACCACCTCGATGACGCGGCGCAGCTTTGACAGCCTGTGCGCGCAACACCGCGTGCGTGTGGTGGCTGCCCACAGTGTGGTGGACGATGCTTTGGGCAGTGTGCTGGATGCCGCAGTGTTCAACAGCGCCCGTGCACCCTTGTCACCCGCCGCAGGCCCGACAGGAGCGGTGGACACCCGATACCCGGACTTGCTGCCGCCGTTGTCCTGACACCCTGGGATCAGTGGCTGGGTTGGGCGCCTGGCTGTGGGCGCAGGGCCACCACCACGTATTGCCCTTTGACCTGGCTGGCCGTGAACTGCACGGTATCACCCGGTTGAAGGTCGGTCAGTAGGGCAGGGTCTTGCACAGCAAACACCATGGTCATGCCCGGCATGTCCAGGTTGGTGATGGCTGCGTGCTTGAGTGTGACCTTGCCGGCACCTTTGTCCACCCGGCGGACTTCGGCGTTGACCCATGGCAGCACGGTCGGCTCAGCGGCGTTGGCCGGTGCAGCGGGTGCGGGGTGGGCGCTGTGGGGCGTGTCGCCGTGCGGCTGCGCAGCCGCAGACCCGGCCCACAGCGATGCGCTCAGCAACAGCCATGTACCCCAGGGGGGGAGCGAGAAGCGGTGTGACATGTTCAGCTCCGGAAATACGATTGGTAAACTTTGCTGCTGCCGTCTTTTTGCACCAGCAAGACGTCGTAGGGGTCTTTGCGGTTCTGGTACTCGGGGCCGTCCATGCCGGGACTGCCCACAGGCATGCCGGGCACGGCCAAACCCAGCGCCTGGGGCTTTTCTTTCAGCAGGCGGCGGATGTCAGGGGCGTTCACGTGCCCCTCGATGACGTAGCCACCCACCAGAGCGGTGTGGCAGGAGGCGAATTTCATGGCCAAACCCAGGCGTTGGCGCATGGCGGTGTTGCCGGTCTCGAACACCTGAACCTCGAAGCCATCGGCCTTGAGGTAATTGATCCAGTCTTTGCAGCAGCCGCAGTTGGGGTCTTTCCAGACTTGCACCGCGGGCCGCTTGTCGGGGGCTGCAGCGTGGACCACCAGGGGCAGCAGGGCACTGGAGGCCAGGGCGTTCAAAAAGTGTCGTCGTTGCATGGGGAAACTCGTTTTCTCGGGTTGAACTAGGGATAGGAGGGGGCTGGGCGTCAAACTGCGGGGCTGACCCGCAATGTGCCACGCATACCGGCATCCCAGTGACCGGGGATGAGGCAGGCAAATTCAAAGTCACCAGGGCGGTTGAAGGTCCAGACAATGTCACCCCGCTGGCGCGGCGCCACATGGGCCATGTAGGGCTCGTCGTGTTCCATGCCGGGGTGTTTTTTCATGAGTTCGGCGTGGGCCAGCAGTTCCTCGCGCGTGCCCAGCACCAGTTCGTGCATCACTTGGCCCTGGTTCACGGCGCGCAGGCGCAGGGTGTCGCCCTCCCGCACGTTGATGTGTGTGGGGGAAAACCGCATGTTGTCGGTCATGCGGATGGTGACGGTGCGCTGCGCTGCTTGGGGTTCTGCGGCGATGCCCCAGGGTTTTTGCTCTTTCACCACCGCGGTGTTGGTTTTGGCCGGGGTGTGGGCATCGCCGTGGGCGCGGGCGCTGCTGGGCAGCAGCCATGCCGCACCTTGCGCCAGTGACAGCAGTGGCCAACCCAGCAGCAGTTGCTGGACCTGTCGGCGCTGAATAAGAGGTGTTTTCATGGCGTTGTCCTGTGGGTTCAATGGTGGGAGTGGCCCTTGCCCGGCGTGGGCTTGCGCACCTGGGCGCTGTCTGGGGTGGGTGTGTGGGTGGGGGCAGCTGTGTGGGGAGGTGCCTGGGCGGCCAACGCAACCTCGCGGGCCTGGGTGCCCTCGGGCAGGGTGTACCAGCCGGGGTCTCGGTGGTCGTCGGGTTTTTGGTCGGCGCGCACCTTGAGGGTGGTGAACATGCCCCCCATTTCAATGGGGCCGTAGGGGCCTGTGCCCGTCATCATGGGGGCGGTGTTGGGGGGCAGTTCCATGTGCATTTCGCCCATGTCGGCCATGCCCCGCTCACCCATGAGCATGTAGTCGGGGGCGGCGCGCTGCAGTTTGTTCAGCAATCCGCGGTGGTCCACACCGATCATGGTGGGCACGCCATGGCCCATGGCGCCCATGGTGTGGTGGCTTTTGTGGCAATGCAGGGCCCAGTCGCCGGGCTCGTCGGCCAGGAACTCGATTTGGCGCATCTGGCCCACGGCCACGTCGGTGGTCACCTCCGGCCAACGGGCGGAAGGGGGCACGGGGCCACCGTCGGTGCCCGTCACCTCGAACTCAATGCCGTGGATGTGGATGGGGTGGTTGGTCATGGTGAGGTTGCCCACCCGCACCCGCACCTTGTCGCCCAGCCTGGCCACCAGTGGGCTGATGCCGGGGAACACGCGGCTGTTGAAGGTCCAGATGTTGTGGTCCAGCATGGTGTTGACTTGGGGTGTCATGCTGCCCGGCTCCACGTCATAGGCGCTGAGCAAGAAGCAGTAGTCACGCTGTACTGGGGCGATGTGGGGGTGCCTGGTTTTGGGGTGCGTGACCCACATGCCCATCATGCCCATGGCCATCTGGGTCATTTCGTCGGCGTGTGGGTGGTACATGAAGGTGCCGGGTCGGCGTGCCACAAACTCGTACACAAAGGTTTTGCCCACGGGGATCTGCGGCTGGTTGAGGCCGCCCACCCCGTCCATGCCGTTGGGCAGGCGCTGGCCGTGCCAGTGGATGGTGGTGTGCTCCGGCAAGCGGTTGGTGACGTAGATGCGCACCCGATCACCCTCGACCACCTCGATGGTGGGACCAGGGCTTTGGCCGTTGTAGCCCCACATGTTGACCAGAAAACCCGGTGCCAGTTCGCGCACCACCGGTTCGGCCACCAGGTGGAATTCTTTCACCCCGTTGTTCATGCGCCAGGGCAAAGTCCAACCGTTGAGCGTGATCACGGGTTGGTAGGGCCTGCCAGCCCCCGTCACCCCGCTGGGCAACCAGGGGGCCGAGGTGTCGGCGGATGTGTGCTGCACGGCCTCGGGCAGTCCGGCCAGGGCCACGCGGCTCACACTGGCGCTGGCCAAGGCGGTCAGTCCCACGCCTGCGCCGGCAAAAAGCTGTCTGCGGTTGATGGGTGTGTTCATGTCAGTGTCCTTGTGGTGCGGTGACCGCGCCGCTGGAGGCGGTGCGGCTGGCTTCGCCGGTTGCGTAGTCGCCACCGGCCAGCAGTGCCTGCCAGTCGGCTTGGGCCAGCCAGAAGTCGCGGCGGGCCTGTGCGGCGGCGTCCAGCGCCAACAGCCTTTGCCGCACGCTGGCCAGCAGGTCCCAGGTGCTTTGCAGCATGCCGTTGTAGCGGGTCAGGGTTTCCTGTTCCAGCTGGGTGCCCAGGTGGGCCACCGTGTTTTGTGCATGGAGGGCTCGGGCGTGTTGGGCTTGCAGGTGTGCCCAGGCCTCACGCGCCATGCTTCTGCGCTGGGCGGCCCGTTGCAGCAACTTGGCTTCGGCCCGCACGGCGCGGGCCAGCAGGTGGTCGCGCAGCAGCGGCAGGTCCTGGATGTCGGGTGCCGTGTGGGGGCTGTGGGGGAGGGCGGTGTTCACAGCGGCGTCCACCGCGTGGCGCCAGGCGTCCAGCTGGCCGCTGCCCACCGCGTCGAGTTGGCGCTGGGTCTGGGTCCGCTGCCAGGCCAGGGTGGGGTCACTGCGCAGCACAGCGGCTTCCACATCGGTGGCGCTGAGTCCTTCACCTGGCGTGAGGGCCTCTGGCACCACGGGCAGTTGCCCGGCCAACTGGGCCCCCAGGCGGTCGGCGGCGTCGGCCGCCCACTCGCCCATCAGGCGGGCCAGGCGTTCACGCGCAGCCCTGTCGTCCTGCTGGGCCTGCGCCCAGGCGTCCCAGGCCTGGGCTTGTACCTGCTGCTCACGCAACAGCTTGGCCTGGCTCCAGTTGCCGGTCTGCACCATGCGCTCGCCCAGTTCGGCGCCTGTGGTGGCGGCCTGAAGCACCTCGGTCAGCAGTTGCAGGTGTTGGCCGCTGGCAATGGCCTGTGTCCAGGCGCGTTGCAGCTGCCTGACGTGGTCAATGTGGGCGCGCTGGACCGCCGCGCGTTCCAGTGCATTCATGTTGGGCTGGGTGAACAGCTCCGGGCGGTGGCGCAAAGACAGGCGCAATGCGGTGGCCAAGGTCAGTGCAGGGGTGGTGTTGGTCGTGGGTGGTGTCGCACCCGGTGTGTGCTGTTGTTCCCAGCGAAGCACGTCCATGTGCCCCCGGGGAAACTCGGCCACCCGCTGGTTGGCGCGCTGCCATTGGGCCTGGGCCTGTGCCGGGTCGCTGGCCAGCGCGGGCAAGGTCGGACGGGGTGGTGCCACGGTGGGGGCCACCGGGGAGGGCACTGGCGTGTCGGGGCTGGCTGCGCTCAAAGCGGATGGCCAGGGTGCGGGCAGGCCTTGGGCCCGCAGGCCGGTGGAGGGCAGGGCCGCAGCCAGCAGGACGCTGGCGCAGAAGGCCCAAGGCAGGGGGAATGGCGCCACGACCTGTGGCATGGACGGTGTTGACCGTCGAACTGGGGGCATGAAGATCTCCTGAGGTCACTCAACAGCGTTCGCGCTGGCCCGGCGGGCAGTACGCGGACGCACCTGGGGCGTGACACTCAGGAAATGGGGGGTTTGATGCCTGGTTTGGGCTCGCAACTGGCAAACCGCGTGCTGGCCAGCGCCACCCGGCTGTGCGGCCATGTGGGGGTGGCCGCCACCGCAGGGGTCCAGACCAGGGCGGGCCCGTTGCACACATCGCAGGCGCTGCAGGTGCTGTGGGCGTCGGTGTCGCCAGTCGAGTGGTCGCTGCACCCGGACACCGGCGGGGCGTACCCATGGGTGGTGTTGTGTGCGGCTGCTGCGTTGTGTGGGGCATCACCGACCGCTGTGTGGTGGTCCATCGACACCGACACGCCGCTGCCATGGGCGATGGGTTGCGCCAGTGCCATGGCGTCGCCCACCCAGCCGCGCAAGGGCAGCAGGGCGATCAGGAGGGCAAACACAAGGTGGCGCATGGTGCAGGTGAAGACAGCGATGGTGGCGATTGGTTCCCTGGTCGTGTCAGGGGTGTTGGGTGGCAGGGTGGCCTGACCGTGGTGGTTGCAGCTCGGCCCTGGCCTGGCGCACCACCGAGAGGCCTGCGCTCAGTGCCAAGGTGGCCATGGTAACCGCCACGAGCAGATCGGGCCAGGCGCTGGCGGTGCCCAGCACGCCGCCCGCCGCCAACATGACGGCGATGTTGGACAGCGCATCGTTGCGCGAGCACAACCACACGCTGCGCATGTTGGCATCGCCATGGCGCCAAGCGTAGAGCATGACGGCGACGCCGGCATTGGCCAGCAGGGCCACCAAGCCCACCACGCCCATGGTCCAGGGTTCGGGCACGGCACCGCCGTGCCAGACCCAGACGGCCTTGCCCAGTACGAACAGGCCATA
The DNA here is from genome assembly GCA_964396895.1 of uncultured Hydrogenophaga sp. Lineage (GTDB taxonomy): Bacteria > Pseudomonadota > Gammaproteobacteria > Burkholderiales > Burkholderiaceae_C > UBA2334. The sequence goes on from CAYNGJ010000001.1 coordinate 345,553, forward strand.
GGCGAACATGGACATGCCTTTGACCAGCGCCGCACGGCTGCGCCAAACCGCTGCCATGGACAACACGGCCAAGGACAGACCATAGTTGGCGGCATCCCCCGCGAAGTCGATGGCGTCGGCCAGCAGCGACACCGAGCCTGAGCGCCAACCCGCCACCAGTTCCACCACAAACATGGTTGCATTGACGAGCAAGGCCACCCACAAGGCCCGCTGCCAGCGCGGGTCCAGGTGGGGCTGGGGGGCGCCTGTGGTCGTGTCGGTAGGGATGGAGCAGGTGGTGTGACAGGCGCAGGCCATGGGGGTGTTTTCGTTGGGTTTGTGCAGTGTCGTGGCGAGGGTCAATGGACAGGGCGCCACCGGTCAGGTTTCTCTGTGACATGATTGGAAACCTTCACAGCACTTCAAGGTCAAGCATGTCCATCCCCGTGTTGTCCGACACCCCGGTGCACCGCATTGGCGAGGCGGCCGGCCTCTCGGGCGTGAACGCCGCCAGCATCCGGTATTACGAGCGCGAACGCCTGCTGCCGCCCAGCGTGCGCGCCGACAACGACTACCGCCTGTACAGCCAGGCCGACGTGCACCGGCTGCGTTTCATCCGCATGTGCCGGGCCATGGACATGTCACTGACCGACGTGCGCTTGCTGCTGGGGCTGGACTTGAACAACAAGCAGCACTGCGCCACCGCCAGGGGAGAGCTGGATGGGCACCTGACCCGCGTTCGCCAGCGCCTGCAGGAGCTGCAGCAGCTGGAACGCGATCTGGTGGCCTTGCGCAGCCGCTGCGACGGCACCGATGACCACTGCCACATCATCGAGGCCCTGCACGAGCAGGCCGAGGCGCTGGCGGTGGGTGGCGTGCAGGTGCCCAGGGGTTTAAAAAATAAGTAGCAAACTATTTAATACAGTAAAGCGCTGAAGGCTTATTTTATCTAAAAGTCAGCCGAACTGTGTGCGGATGGCGCCCACCACTTGACCGTGGTCTTCGACCAGCGGCATCCAGCGCCACTTGTCGAAGGTGGTGCAGGGGTGGGAAATGCCCAAGGCCACGCGGTCGCCCACGCGGGGCATTGGTCCGGAGCCGGACACTCCGTTCAGGTAGGCGTGCTGGTCGTTCAGGGCGGACACCGTCCACCCGGTTGGGCAGGGCAGGGGCTGGCGCTGGTCTGACGGGCACCAGCGGACTGGGGTGGGCAGGCCTGCGTCGTGTGACAGGTCGCGCTTGCCCGCGTTCAGAATGGCCAGCCCGGGTTCTGGGCAGGACAACACCACGGCCCACACCTCCAGCGCGGCTTGCAGGCCATCGCCGCAGCCCCAGGCCTGACCCGCCAGGCCGGAGTCGGTCAAGCGCCGTTGGAGGGGGTTGGCAAAGCGCTGGTAGGTGCCGTGGTCGTGCGTCAGGTAGCAACCCGAGCGCAGCAGCGCACGCACCGGGCGCGACAGCGCCGGTTCGGCCTGGGGCAGCAGTTGGGCCGCCACCAGGTCGAACACCGCCGAGCCTCCGGCGGTGAGGATGATTTCGGGCGCTTCGTTGAACCAGCCTTGGTCGTCGCAGGCCCTGGCCAGCGTGTGCAAGCGTTGCATCAGCCCGTGGACCAAGGTGGCATCGGCTTGGCTGTCGCCTTGTGCCCACAGCCCCTCGTAGCACGCCAGGCCCACCAGCCGAACCGCTGGGTGGTGGTGGGCAGCGCGTGCCAGGGCCAGCGCCTCATCGTGGTGGCGGCAGCCCGTGCGCCCGCCCGGCAGGCCCAGCTCCACCAGCACGTCGAGGCGGTGGCCCACATGGGCTTGCGCCACGGCCTCCAGCTGAGCCGCAGAGTCCAGCCAGAACGCGACCTGCAGCGTGGGGTGCTCGCGCAACAAGGCCGCCAGCCAGTGCAGGTCATGGGGCAGCAGCACCTGGTTGGCAATGAGTGCGTGGCGCACTCCGTGGGCCACGCCCAGGGCCAGCTGGGCCACATTGGCAAAGGTGATGCCCCAGGCCCCCGCATCCAGCTGGGCCTGAAACAGTTCGGGTGACAGGGTGGTTTTCCCGTGGGGCGCCAGACCCACACCAGCCTGCTGAACCAGCCGCTGCATCCAGCCCAGGTTGTGGCGCAAGGCCGGTGCCCGGATGACCGCGCAGGGCAGGGGCCAGTCGGGTTGCAGCACATGCCAACCCTGTTGGCCCACCTCGTCCACTGGCAATGGCGGCGCCCAAGCGGGGTAACCCTTGTGGGTGGACGCGCTCAGCAGCGGGGTGTGGGCGGGGGTGGCGGGCATGGGGTGCCGACCGTTCAGGCCAGCTTTGCGCTGGCTTTGTCCACCCACATCTGCAGGCTGGCCAGCAGGTCGGCGTGACTGAACGAGCAGCTTTCTTCCGCAAACAGGGCGCTGGACTCCAGCCTGTCCAGCAGGCTGTGGAACACCTCGGTGAAGTGAGTCGGCAGCAGGGCCAGTGCATCGGGTACGCCGGTGCGCCACAGCAGGGCGAAGGCGCCGACCCGCTGCGGCTGCTCCCGCAGCGCCACCAGTGCCAGGCCCAGCGCGGCCACCTGAGCTGCGGCTTTGTCGGCGGACGGGCTGGGGGTCACTGGGCCGTCGAGGTTCATCAATGGCCCAGAATTTTCGACAGAAAGTCCCGGCTGCGCTCGTTCTGCGGGTTGTTGAAGAACTCGGTGGGTGTGTTTTGCTCCACGATCTGGCCCTGGTCCATGAAGATCACGCGGTCGGCCACGGCCTTGGCAAAGCCCATTTCGTGGGTCACGCAGATCATGGTGATGCCCTGGTCGGCCATTTCCACCATCACGTCCAGCACTTCCTTGATCATCTCGGGGTCGAGGGCGGAGGTGGGCTCGTCGAACAGCATGATTTTTGGCGTCAGGCACAGCGCACGGGCAATGGCCACGCGCTGTTGCTGGCCACCCGACAGCTGCAGGGGGTACTTGCTGGCCTGCTCGGCAATGCGCACCCGCTTGAGCTGCTCCATGGCCCGTTCCTCGGCCTCTTTTTTGGGCACCTTGCCCACCCACATGGGCGACAGGGTGAGGTTTTCCAGCACGGTGAGGTGGGGGAACAGGTTGAACTGCTGGAACACCATGCCCACTTCCTTGCGGACCTGGTCGATGGCTTTGACGTCGTCGGTCAGCTCCACGCCATCCACGATGAGGTGGCCTTCTTGGTGTTCTTCCAGGCGGTTGATGCAGCGGATCAGCGTGGATTTGCCTGAGCCGGAGGGCCCGCAGATCACGATGCGCTCGCCCTTGGCGACGTCGAGGTTGATGTCGCGCAACACGTGGAAATCGTTGCCGTACCACTTGTTGACTTTGTCGAAACGGATGATGGGTTCAGTCATGTCGGGGTCCTCTTTCAGCGGGCTTTGCTGGCGTTCAGTTGCTTCTCTACCCACAGGCTGTAGCGGGACATGGAGAAGCAGAAGGTGAAATAGACGAAGGTGATGAACAGATAGGCTTCGATCTTGAAGGGGCGCCAGTCCACGTCGGAGTTGAGTGCCAGCGACAGGGCACCGGTCAGCTCATACAGCGACACGATGGTGACCAGCGAGGTGTCCTTGAAGATGGAGATGAAGTTGTTCATCATGCTGGGCACCACCATGGCCAGGGCCTGGGGCAGCACGATTTTGAACTGGGTCTGCCAATACGACAGGCCCAGCGTGGCGGCAGCTTCGAGCTGTCCCTTGGGGATGGCCTGCAGGCCACCGCGCACGATTTCGGCCATGTAGGCAGCGGCAAACAGCGTGATGCCCACCACCACCCGCACCAGCACGTCGATGCTGACGTTCTGTGGCATGAACAGCGGGAACATGAACGAGGCCATGAACAGCACCGAGATCAGCGGCACACCGCGAATCAGCTCGATGTAGACGATGCAGGCCGAGCGGATGGCGGGCAAGTCGCTGCGCCGCCCCAACGCCACCGCAATGCTCAGCGGAAACGCCAGGAAGATGGACAGCGTGGCCAGCATCACGGTCAGGGGCAAGCCGCCCCACACGTCGGTGCGCACCTCTTCCATGCCCAGCATTCCCCCCGACATCAGCGCGAAGAACATGGCCAAAATGGCCACCCACATCAGGCCAAGCCAAGGCTTCCAGAAGATGCGGATGCAGCTCACCACCAGACCGCCCACCATCAGGGCAGTGGCGACCAGGGGGCGCCACTGCTCATCGAACGGGTAGCGGCCGAACAGGATGATGCGGTATTTTTCGGTCACCACGCCCCAGCAGGCGCCAGCGCCACGGGCGGCCTGGCAGGCCTGGGCATCGGCACCGAATACCGCCGAAAACAAGCCCCAGTTGAGCAACTTGGGGATCAGCATGATGCCCAGCAGCAGCAGGAACACGCTGGTGGCCGAGCTGCGCCAGTCGGCGAACAGGTTGGCACGGAGCCACGGGCCTGCGCCCGTGGTGCGCACCGGCGATGGGCGCGGTGCAATGGGTTGAAAGGTATCAGCCATGTTGAGAAGTCCTTGTTCAACGTTCCTTGATGGCCATGCGCTGGTTGTACCAGTTCATGAACGCGGAGGTGGACAGCGACGTGGTCAGGTACACCAGCATGATGATGGCGATGCACTCCACCGCACGTCCGCTCTGGTTGATGGTGGTGTTGGCAATGGACACCACGTCGGGGTAGCCCACGGCCACAGCCAAAGAAGAGTTTTTGGTGAGGTTGAGGTACTGGTTGGTCAGCGGCGGGATGATGACGCGCATGGCCTGGGGCAGCACGATGAGGTTCATCTTCTGCTTCTGGTTCAGGCCCAGCGCCGCCGCCGCTTCCGACTGGCCGGCACTGACGGACTGGATGCCACCGCGCACGACCTCGGCGATGAAGGCCGCCGTGTACACGGTCAGGCCAATCAGCACCGCCATGAACTCGGGCGTGGCGGCGACGCCGCCGTCCACCATGAAGGCGAGCTGCTCGGGGATGGACCATTGGGTGGGCATGCCCGCCACCACCCAGCCCGCCACGGCCGCTGCCACGACGATGGCCAGCGGTGTCCAGAACATGTCGCCCAGGTGGCCGGTTTCCTCAAAGCGTTTGAGCGTGCGCTTGCGCCACAGCACGGCGGCCACTGCACCCAGTGCGGCACCAGACACCACATGGCCCATGCCGACTGATGGCCAAGGGAAGCTGAAGCCTCCTTTGCTGAGGTAAAACAGGTCTGCCACGTTCCAGGCGGTTTGCGACGGGGGCAGCAACTCGATGAAGACGAGGTACCACATCAGCAGTTGCAGCAGGATGGGGACGTTGCGGAAGATCTCCACGTAGCCGTAGCAGATGCCCCGCACCAGCGCGTTGCGCGAGAAGCGGCCCACGCCCAGCATGACGCCCAGCAGCGTGGTCAGGATGATGCCCACCACTGCGACCTTGAGTGTGTTGAGGACGCCGACCCAAATGGCCTTGCCGTAACTTTCGCTGGGGTCGTATTCGATGAGGGTTTCGCCGATGTCGAAGCCGGCGGTGTCTTTGACGAAATCAAAGCCACTTTGGATGCCCCGGTTTTCCATGTTGACCTGGGTGTTGTGCGCCAGGAACCAGACACCGGAAGCGATGAGGATGAGGGCAATGGCCTGAAAGATGTAGCCGCGCGTGGCGCGGCTGTTCAGTGACCATTTGGTGGGTGTGCGATGGGGAGATGGAGTGCTCAAAATGGGCCTCTCATTTCTGTGGTGATCAGACGGTGGAATTGAAATGCCGGAGCCACGCGGTGGCGACTCCGGCATTGGGGGGCAGGTTCACATGCACCAGTCTGCAACAGGGGTGCACCCATCAGGTGCATGTTGCGCAGGTGCCGATGCGCGGTCGATCAGCGCACAGGGGGTGCGTACATCAGGCCACCGTTGGACCACAGTTCGTTGTTGCCACGGGGCAGGCCGATGGAGGTCTTGGGGCCTACATGGCGCTCAAACTGCTCACCGTAGTTGCCCACGGCCTTGATGGCGCGGTAGGCCCATTCTTTGTCCAGACCCAGGTTTTTGCCGGTGTCTTCAGTGCCGCCGCCCAGCAGGCGCATGACCACGGGGTTCTTGCTGTCTTTCTTCATCTGGTCCACGTTGGCCTGGGTGATACCGGCCTCTTCGGCTTCCAGCAGGGCGTAGCCCACCCACTTCACGATCGCAAAGAAGTCGTCGTCACCCCGGCGCACCGCAGGGCCCAGGGGCTCTTTGGAGATCAGCTCGGGCAGAATCATGTGGTCATCTGGCTTGGGTGTTTCCTTGGCACGGATAGAGGCCAAGCCAGACGAGTCGGTGGTGTAAGCCTGGCAGCGGCCAGACACGTAGGCGGCGGTGGCGGCTTCGACCTTTTCAAACACCACGGGCTTCAGGTCCAGCTTGTTGGCGCGGGAGAAGTCGGTCAGGTTCAGCTCGGTGGTCGTGCCGGACTGCACGCACACCGTGGCACCCTTGAGCTGCTTGGCGCTCTTGACCTTGAGAGCGGTGGGCACCATGAAGGCTTGGCCGTCGTAGAAGTTGATGCCGGCAAAGTGCATGCCCAGCGAACCGTCGCGGTTCAGCGTCCAGGTGGTGTTGCGGGCCAGGATGTCGATTTCACCAGACTGCAGTGCGGTGAAACGTTGTTGGGCCGTCAGGGGTACGTAGCGCACCTTCTCGGAGTCCTTCAGGACGGCGGCCGCCACCGAGCGGCACACGTCCACGTCCAGGCCACTCCATTTGCCCTGGCTGTCGGCGGCAGAGAAACCTGCCAGGCCGGTGTTCACGCCGCAAATGATTTCACCGCGCTTTTTGATGGTGTCCAGGTCTTTGCCTGCATGGGCGGGCAGACTGGCAAAGGCCGCTGCGGTGGCGAATCCCAGTGCTGTGAATTTGAGTGCTTTGTTTTTCATTCGTTTTCTCCGGTTGGGTTGAACTGTCAAAACTTGTGGTTCGGACGATGCGCATTTTTGAGGCATTTCCGAACCGCCGGGGGACTGTAGCCGCGCCCCAAAAAGGGGTCATTGGGGTTTACACGGCACTGTCATGCAAATTATGTATGGCCTGATGGCGCCGGAATCTGCGTCCCTCTGTAGAGATACGCAGACTCCGTGCCTGGCTGTACTCTGTTGTCAGGTTTTGGTCAGTTAACTGTCAGCCGGTCGGGTCGATCTGGGCCGTTTGGTGGGGGCGATTCAGCCACCCGTGCGGGGCACAATGGCACGGTAGGCGTGCCAAGTGGCATGGCCGACCACTGGCCCGGAGATGAGCAGCCCCAAAAAGTAGGGCAGCATGCTCATGCCAATGACCACGGTGATGAGGGCGCCCCACACCAGCATGGCGCTGGGATTTTGCAGACAGGCGCGGATGCTGGTCAGACCCGCTGACACGGCATCGACTTCCCTGTCCATGATCATGGGAATGGCGATGGCACTGATGCAGAAGATCAGACCGGCAAAAAATCCCCCGACCACCGTGTATGCCACCAGAAACTCCACGTTTTCGGGGTTGAGCAACTGCGTCAGTGTGTCGTCGGCGGACGGCATGCCGTTGAATGTCACGGCAAACACAATCAATGAGGCGCGGCCCCACACCATTTCCAGCACCAGCAGCACCCCGGCAAAAATGGCCATGGCCCCTTTGGTGGGACGCCAGGCCAGCAAAGAGGCGCGCAGCGAGGGGCGTTGCCGGTTTTCAATGTCGCGGCTGGCGTGGTAGAGACCCAGGCACAGGAAGGGACCCATGAGCAAAAAGCCTGCGCTCAAGGCCAGCACGTAGGCGGGGGCAGTTTTGAAGACGGCCCACAAGGCGTGGCCCATGAGGAAAAAGCACAACCCGTAGAACAGGCCGGATTTGGGACAACAGGTGAAATCGTCCCAGCCTTGGCGCAACCATCCCAACGGCGCAGTGGGTGACAGTTGGTTGAGTTGTAGGCTGAAGATGCCCGATTTTTCTGGCTCCACGTAGGGCACGTAGTCGGGTGCCAAGCCGTCGCCCGAATCACCGGTCGGGCGGGACGTGCTGGGTGTGGATTGACCGCTGCGGGCGGGGTGGTCAGGTGTGTCCTGTCCTTGCGATAAAACGACCTGGTTCAACAGCGTCTCCTTGATATTTGTCAAAGAGAAGATAACCATGCGCTGATAGATCGGCATCATGGTTTTCCCTGCCCAGGGCTGGCGCCACGCCGACGCCGCCCCCGCTGCGGGGTGTCTGCTGTCAGTGCAGCACGGGTTGACAGGCCTCAGGGTGCCCGCGCAGGTGCAAGGCCAAGGCCGCATCCAGCGACTGTATGTGTTTGCTCAGCCAATGTGCCAATTCCACCGACATGGCCCTGACCCGGTCCGACTCGCCAGCCCTGGCCATGCCCAAGCCCTCGCGCAACAGGTTGAGCACCACGCGGTGCTGCAGCGAATGGTTGGGTGCGTTGGCAAAGTGGGTGGTGTTCATCCAGTTGTCCTCGCGCTCGAACAGCGCCTGTGCGCAGTCCACCAACTTGGCCCATTCGTGGGCCAAGGTCGCATCGTCGCAGTCTTCCACGTGGGCCATTTGGGTCACCAGTAGGCGGTGCAGGTCGTCAATGGGGGCAAAGTCCAATTCCAGTGAGGCATTCCAGTTCAAGGTCGACATGGGGGTCTCCGGTGTTGCCGTGGTGCGCGGCGCAGATGGGTAAACAGCTTGCCAGCCGCCGCCGCCGCGGGCTTTGATCCTGCGCAGAAGTTGGGGCGTTGGTTGGCGTGGTGGGTGTCGCTACACTGCCCAGTCGTTTGCCCGGTTCCGGGTGCTTTTTTCTGCCTGCCACATGCCCAGCCCCACCTTTTTGCCGCCCACCGTGGCGCCGGACCAGTTGTTGCCCACCTTGCGTCAGCAGGGATATGCCGTGATGGGGGCGCACAGCGTGGCCCAGTGGCTGGGGCCAGGCACCGTGCAAGGCTTGCACGACCTCGCCCAACTGTGGAATGACCTGCCCGCTGACCCCCACCTGAAAGACGGTGGCCGCTACCGCCGCCGCCGCCACGGCTCCATGGTGGTCGGGCCTGAGGGTGTTCAGCCCGTGCCCCACCGCGCGCACTGGCAACCCGTGTCCTACAACGCCTTGCACGGCGGCATGAACCGCTGGTTCGAGCCTTTGCCGTCCGCGCTGACCGAGCACCCCGCATGGCACCAGCTGCTGCTGACCCTGGCCGCGTGTGTCACCGCGCTGCGTGGCCCGTTCACCTGGTACGTGGAGGCGCACCCGTTTCGCATTGACACGACCGACGGCATTGGCCGTCCCACGCCCGAGGGGGCACACCGCGACGGGGTGGACGTGGTGGCCGTGTTCATGGTGGCTCGCCACCTGATCAAGGGGGGGGAGAGCCGTGTGTTCGATGCCCAAGGCCCGCAGGGCCAGCGTTTCACGCTGACCGAGCCATGGTCGTTGCTGCTGCTGGACGACCAGCGCGTGATCCACGAGACCACGCCCATTCAACCCCTGCAGCCCGACCAGCTGGGGTGGCGAGACACCTTGGTCATCACCCTGCGTTCGGGCAGTTTTCTGGACGAGGTGGTCAACTGAATTTCAAATAAAAAAGCCAGTCAGCGCTTTGCTGACGGGCTTTGTTTGCTATACTTAGAAAGGCAGGCAATGCAGCCGGCTCACATGCGCTCGAAAATGGCGGCAATGCCTTGGCCGCCACCAATGCACATGGTCACCAGCGCGTACCGGCCCTGCACGCGTTGCAGCTCGTACAGCGCCTTCACGGTGATGACCGCACCCGTGGCGCCAATGGGGTGGCCCAAAGAAATACCGGAACCATTGGGGTTGACCTTGGCGGGGTCCAGGCCCAGCTCACGGGTCACGGCGCAGGCTTGGGCGGCAAAGGCTTCGTTGGCCTCGATCACGTCCAGGTCGTTGACGGTGAGCCCGGTTTTCTTCAGCACGGCCTGCGTGGCGGAGATGGGGCCCACGCCCATGATTTTGGGGTCCAGGCCTGTGTGGGCATAGCCCACCAGGCGGGCCATCGGGGCCAGGCCACGGGCCTTGGCAGCACCGGCTTCCATCAGCACCACCGCAGCGGCGGCATCGTTGATGCCCGATGCATTGCCTGCGGTCACGGTGCCGTTTTCTTTCACGAACACGGGCTTGAGCTTGGCCATGTCGGGCAGCGAACAGTTGGGGCGGAAGTGTTCGTCAGCGGCGTAGGCCACTTCGCCCTTTTTGCTTTTCAGCATGACGGGGACGATCTGGTCCTTGAAGTAACCGGCTTCCGTGGCGCGCTGGGCACGGTTGTGGCTTTCCACCGCGAGGGCGTCCTGCATGTCGCGGGTGATGCCGAATTTGGCGGCCACGTTTTCAGCGGTCACGCCCATGTGGATGGTGTGAAAGGGATCGTGCAAGGCGCCGACCACCATGTCCACCATCTTCACGTCACCCATGCGGGCACCCCAGCGGGCGGTGAGGCTGGCGTAGGGACCACGGCTCATGTTCTCGGCTCCGCCACCGATGGCGATGTCGGTGTCGCCCAGCAGGATGCTCTGGCTGGCCGACACGATGGCCTGCAGGCCGGAGCCGCACAGGCGGTTGACGTTGAATGCCGGTGTGCCCTCGGCGCAACCGCCGTTGATGGCGGCCACGCGGCTGAGGTACATGTCTTTGGGCTCGGTGTTGACCACATGGCCAAACACCACATGGCCCACATCGGCACCGGCCACGGTGGCACGGGCCAAGGCCTCTCGCACCACGGTGGCGGCCAGCTCGGTGGGGGGGGTGTCTTTCAGACTGCCACCATAGGTTCCGATGGCGGTGCGCACACCGCTGACAACAACAACTTCACGGCTCATTCGTTTTCTCCTTGGATGGGTTTTGACATGCGACGTTGGTGGCCCTGTCTGTGGACTGGCCCCGTTGACCAACACCCCATTGTGGCCCTGAATCTTGACAGTCTTGTCAGCTTGGCAGCGCCAGGCGTGCCACCACGGCGTATCGGGGAGCGGGCGGCGTGGCTTCTGCCGTGCCGCCGGAGGCGTGTGGTGGCCGTACCAGCAGCATTTCGCCCATGCCCGGCACCACCCCCGTCAGCGCTGTGATGTTCACCTGGTGGGTCACCAGCACCGTGTTGCGCGGTGTGCGCAGGCTGTCGATGAAACGGGTCACATCGGCGGTCTGGGTACGGGCCAGGGTGTCGGTGGCGGCGGCCTCAAAAAATGAGTTCAGCGGACTCCACACCCGGTAGCGGCCAAAGGCCAATCGGGCGGTGTCTTTGCAGCGGCACCAGTCGCTGGTGCGCACCTCAGACAGGGCCACTCGGTGTTGCACAAACGCGGCACCCCAGTCCCTGGCCTGGCGGCGGCCCACGTCGCTGAGGTTGCGTTGGCTGGTGCAGTTTCTCAGATCAAATCCGGCGGGGTCCCCGCTGCCTGGTTCCGTCAGCGCGTGGCGCATCAGCACCACACAAGTCCCTTGCGCCAGTTGGTGCCAGAAGAGGGCTTCGGCTTCTTCCGCCAACGCCGTGCTGGCGGGGAGCAGCCAGCCACCCCAACCGCCCGCAGCAACCGCAAACGCCTTCACGCACAGTGCCCGCCGGGTGGCACTGGCGCCAGTTGGGGGCACATCGGCGGTTGTCAGGGTGCGGGTCAACAGGGGGGGGTGTCGCATGGTGATGGGTGGAGCCGTACTTGGGTTCTGTGGATGTGGTGTGAGAGTCAGAACGGTGTGGGTGCGTTCCATTGCATCCGTTCACCCGTGACGGGGTGGGGCAGGCTGAGTTGTGCGGCGTGCAGCAGCAAACGGTCGGCACCCGCCAGCGCGGGACCGCAGGCATACAGGCCATCACCGACCATGGGATGGCCCAGGGCCAGCATGTGCACACGCAATTGGTGCGAGCGACCTGTCACGGGCTCCAGCCACACACGGGTGGTGTCTGGCAAGGGGCCGGGGCCCAGCACCCGCCAGCGTGTCAGGCTGGGCTTGCCGTGTTCGTGGCACACCTTGCTGCGGGGACGGTTGGGCCAGTCGGTGATCAGCGGCAGGTCAATGTGGTGCCAGCCTTCTGCGTCGGTTTCCAAGGGTGTGCCGTCCACCAGGCCAGCCACCACGGCTTCATACCGTTTGTGCGTCTGTCGGTGGGCAAAGGCCTGGCTGAGGGTGCGTTGGTGGGCCGGGCCGCGTGCCATGACCATCAAGCCGCTGGTGCCCATGTCCAGCCGGTGGACCACCAGGGCATCGGGGTACACCGCTTGCACGCGGGCACTCAGGCAGTCTGCACCGGCGGGTCCCTTGCCGGGCACCGACAGCAGGTGGGCGGGCTTGTTCAGCACCACCAGGTGTTCGTCCACTGCCACCACGGCGATGCCGGTGGGCGCGGGCTGGGCCGGATGGCCCTCAACCATGCAGTGCCAGGTGCAACTCGGCCGCATCCACCGTCCGTGCCGCCCCAAATCCGGCAATCTGGCGGGCCGACAGCACCTGCAACGCCACCAGCCTGAAGTCGGGCAACTGGGTCATGGGTTCGGCATCGGGGAAGCGGGCCAGGTAGGCTGCGCGGCTGTGCAGGTACCAGCCGTGGCCGGGCAACAGTGTGTGGGCCTGTACCTGCAGGGTCACGCGGGGCAGGGCATGCACGGGTTCGCCCGGAACTTCGGCTTGCATGACCAGCAAAGATGCCTGGGGCTGACGCTGCAGGTTGCCCGTGTGGGCCGCCAGGCCGCTGACGTGCAGCACCAGCACCGCGTGTTCGGCGTTCACCGCATACGGCACCATGGAGACAAAGGGCAGGCCATCGGATCCCAGGGTGCCAAGGGCGGCCACCCGCTGCTGCGTCAGCAGTGCGCGCAGCGCTTGTGCCAGCCGGCTTTCGTGGGCTGGTGCGGAGGGCTGGGCGGTGTTCAGACGTTCTGGCATGGCAGGCAAACGGCGGGAGTGTTGCCGAAATTCACACCCAGCAAGCGGGCGGTGCGCAGCAAAGGGTCTTCGGGGGTGATGCGGCGGTTCTGGGCGGCCACGCGGGCCAGCGGCACACTGTCCAGCTTGCCGTGGCGCAAGGTGACCATGCGACCGAACTGGCCGGAGGTGACCAGCTCCGCCGCGTGCACACCGTATTGGGAGGCCAGCACACGGTCAAAGGGCGTGGGGCTGCCACCGCGCTGCACATGGCCCAGCACCGTTGCCCGCACCTCGCTGTTGACCAGGGGCTGCAAGCGGTCGCGCAGTTGCAGGGCTGCGCCACCCAAACGGGGTTTGCCATGGTCGCTGGGCGAGGGGGTGTCGTAGGTGATGTGACCACCCACGGGCTTGCTGCCTTCGCCCATGCAGATGAGGGTGAAGTGCTCTTGCGCCTCGCGTTCGCGACACACCGCAGCCACTGCGTCCAGGTGGTGGTCGAATTCGGGCAGCAAAATGATGTTGGCCGAGCCAGCAATGCCCGCTTCCAGCGCAATCCAGCCAGCGTGTCGTCCCATGGTTTCCAGGATCATGATGCGGCCATGGCTTTGGCCCGAGGTGCTGACCCGCTGCAGCGCATCGGTCACGGTGGCCACGGCGGTGTCAAAGCCAAAGCTGCGTTCGCAGCCTTCGATGTCGTTGTCAATGGTTTTGGGCACACCCACCACGGCCAGCCCGCGTTCGGCCAGGCCGTTGGCAATGGTCAGCGTGCCGTCGCCGCCGATGGCCACCAGGGCATCCAGCCCCAGGGCGCTGGCGTTGCGCAGGGCCTGTTGGGTCGCGGCTTCACTGTCCAGTGGGTTCAGCCGGTTGGTGGTGCCCAGGATGGTGCCACCCACCCCCACCAGCTCGCCCACGCTGCGCCAGGTCAGCGGCTGGGTGCGGCCTTCCATGAGCCCGGCAAACCCGTCTTTGATGCCAATCACCTCGGCCTGGCACTGTTGCAGCAGACACCGGGTGACGGCCCGAATCACGGCATTCAGGCCTGGGCAATCGCCACCGCCTGTCAACAAGCCCACGCGCATTGGAGTTCCTTGGTGTGGCTGTTTGCAGCGCCAATGGCGGGTCAGCGGATGATGATTTCCGCTCGGCGGTTGCGGGGCTCAGCCACCTCGTCGGCGGTGGGCACCAGCGGGTCGCGCTCACCCCGGCCAATGGCGGTGATCAGGTCGTCGGAAAAACCCTGTGCCTTGAGCATGGCCGCAATGGCCTTGGCGCGTTCGGCGGACAGTTTGTCGTTGGCGTCCACCGAGCCCACGCGGTCGGTGTGGCCCAGCACCACAATCTCTCCGCCTGCCCTGGACTTGGCCAGGGCAATGATGCGGGGCAGCTGGCTTTCCGATTCGGGCGTGAGTTGTGATTTGCCGGGTAAAAAGCCCAGCACAAACGACTCGGGGGAGGGCGGCTGGATTTTCAGCACATCGCCATAGCGGGCCTGCACCTCGTCAAAGGTGGCCATGCGTTTGGCCAATTGCCCTTTGCCCACCAGTTCACCCATGGCCAGGGGTTGGTCCAAGGTCAGGCTTTGTTGGCCGGTTTGCAGGCTGACGGCGGTGGTCAGCGGCTGACCGGTGGCATCGGACTGTGGCAGCAGCACCACCCGCAGGGTGGGGTGCGGGGCGGCGCATCCCACCAGGGTGGCCAGTGCGCAGGTCAGCGCCAGCGTGGTCCATGGACCCGAACAGCGAGGGCGAACGGAGACAGGGGTGGGCACGGTGGTCATGGCAGGGCTTCCACAATGAAGTCGGTTCCTCGCACGCCCACCACCGTGGTGGGTGTGGTGACGCGGACGAGTTCGGGATTGGTTTTGCCCATGACGCCGGTGATCAGGCGCACCGTGCCTTGCACCAGGTTCAGCAACAAGCTGCCGTTCTGGCTGGTGGGGTCAAACACAAAATGCGTCAGGTCCAGGCTGGTGTTGGGGCCCATGGACACCACGCTGCCGTCGGCCAGGGCAAAGGCCACTGCGCTGTTTGGGCCGGTGACGATGCGGTCACCTTCGCGCAGGGCTGCTCCGGGCACAGCGGGTTGGCTGCGATCACCCCTGATCAGGGTGACGCTGCCTTCCAGCGTCTTGAAGGTGCCGTTGCGCTCATTGGCCCACACGGTGCCGGTGCCCAGCACCAAGCTCAGGGCCAGCAACCACCGGGTGGCGGGTGGGATCAGGCATTGAAATGTCACGTGGATACTCCGGTTGGGCCAGATGGCAAAGGGACGTCGCCTGCTCGGGCACTGCGCATGATAAGTGAGTGGGCGACAATACCGCCCCTTTGTCAGCCGCTGCGCCAATGCGGTGGCTGCGTGTGCAACCCTGCCGACGGACCACGCCCAGTGCGCGGCCATGGTGTAAGTGAGAGTGAGTGGCCCGGTGCCACCAGTTGTTGATTTATGTCCCTGTTTGAAGTGAAACCCGCCACCCTGCGCGATGCCAAAGCCATTGCCGAAATCCATGTGCTTGCCTGGCAACATGCCTATGACGGCCTGGTGGCCGATGAAGACCTGAAGGCGTTGTCCGTGGACAAGCGCCTGGCCATGTGGCGTGAAGCCATTGAATTTGCCGAGCCCCAGGTGTTGGTGGCCACCGACCCCCAAAAAAACGTGGTGGGCTTCATTGGCTTTGACCGCTCGCGTGACCCCAAGACCAAATCCACCACCGGGGAAATCTGGGCGCACTATGTGCACCCCGACATGCTGGGCATGGGCGCTGGCCTGGCGCTGTGGGACGCAGCCCGCGATGCCTGTGAGGAGGAAGGTTTTCTGGAGGTAACGGCCTGGGTGTTTGTGCACAACGAACGCGGCATGGCGTTTTACGACATGGCGGGTTTCAAGCGCGACATGAAAACCCTGCGGACCACCCCCGTGGGCAGCAACCGCATCGAGGAAGTGCGTGTCAAGTTCTCGCTGACCTGAGGGGTCAGGCGACCACCTCGTCGGGCAGCAGCATGGCCAGTCGGGCGCTGATGTCGTCGGCGCGG
This sequence comes from uncultured Hydrogenophaga sp., assembly GCA_964396895.1. Classification (GTDB taxonomy): domain Bacteria; phylum Pseudomonadota; class Gammaproteobacteria; order Burkholderiales; family Burkholderiaceae_C; genus UBA2334. Next base: position 361,369 of record CAYNGJ010000001.1, read on the forward strand.
GCGGCCCCTGCGTGCGCTTCCACATGGCGCAGCAGGTCGCGCGCCACATCGAGCATGGTGTCGCGGTCGCGGGCTTCACGCAGGTTGGCGCGCAGTTGACGCGACAGCGGCGGGTCCCGCCGCGCCAGTAAACGCTCGGTCAGGTCGAACAGGAACATGCGCGCTGTGGCCAGCGAGCGCTTGCCCTCGAACGGGTCGACGCTGGCGCGTGTGCCTGGGGCCTGTGGCGTGGCCGCTTGTACCGGCTGTGCTGCCTGCCGGGTGCGAACCAGGTAACCCTGCGCCACCAGCGCATCCATGAGCGGCTCTGCGGCGGTGACCAGTGCCAACAACTCGGCGTCAGATTTCTTGCCGTTGGCCAGCAGCAGCAAAGCACGCTCCTTCAGCGAGAGCGTGCGTTCTTTGGCTGACAGTTCGGCCACGCCTTGCGGGGTTTTTTGCAAATACATGTGCCATGCGGGCCACTACCGTGGCCGCCCAGTGGGAGGTGGAAGCCTGGAGTGTCCTCACCCGCTGTGACATGGCGATGACGGCTGGGACGTTTCCAGCCGATTCCATCCCGTGCCATGGGGCGTGTCAGCAGGGTGGGAACAGGGAGGTCAGTGCGGCATACAGCGCCCGAAAACGCAGGTGCCGCTGACCAAAGCGGTCCATGCGGTCCTGTTGTGGCAAGCACCACCCGTGGCACCCCCGCATGCCCCCACATGGAGGTACGCCGAATTCAGATCACTCGCTTTTCCATGGCCTTGGCCATGGTTTTGCCCAGCTCCACGCCCCACTGGTCATAGGCGTTGATGCCCCAGATGGCGGCCTGCGTGAACACCTTGTGCTCGTACAGCGCCACCAGCGCGCCCAGGCGGGCGGGGGTGAGGGCGTCCAGCCACAGGATGCTGTTGGGCACGTTGCCCGTAAAGCTGCGGTGCGGGGCCATGGCTTGAGCCTCGTCTTCGCTCAGGCCGTCGGCGCGCAGGGCGGCCAGGGTCGCAGCGGTGTCGCGGCCCCGGGCCAGGGCTTCGGCCTGGGCCCGCAGGTTGAGGTTGACCACGCGGTGGTGCTCGGCGGCCAGGGGCAGGTCGGGCGTGTCTTCAGCCAGCACGCCCACAAACTCCACCGGCACGCGGTGCATGCCCTGGTGCAGCAGCTGAAAGTAGGCATGCTGGCCGTCTATGCCCGTGCCACCCCACACAATGGGGCCGGTCTCGGCCTCGCAGGCCTCGCCGTCGTGGCGCACGCGCTTGCCGTTGCTCTCCATGTCCATTTGCTGCACAAAGGGTGTGAAGCGCGCCAAGCGGCTGGGGTAGGTGGACAGCAGTTGCGTGGGGCAGCCCAAAAAGTTGCGGTTCCAGATGCCCAGCAGCGCCATCAGCACGGGCAGGTTGGCGGCCAATGGGGCGGTGCGAAAGTGCGCGTCCATGGCCTGACCCCCGGCCAAAAATTCGCGGAAGGCCGGTGCGCCGATGGCCAGGGCCAGCGGCAGGCCCAGGGCCGACCACACCGAGTAGCGCCCGCCCACCCAGTCCCAAAACGTGAAGGTTTGCGCGGGCCCAATGCCCATGGCCTGTGACTTGGCCGGTGCCGCGGTGATGGCCACCAGATGCACGCCTTGCTCGGCTTCGCTCAGGCCGGCGTCGGCCAGCCAGCGGTGGGCCGAGGCCGCGTTGGTCATGGTTTCCTGGGTGGTGAAGGTTTTTGACGCGATGACCACCAGCGTGCGCCGCGCTTCCAGCCCGCGCAGCACGCTGTGCAGCGCCCAGGCGTCGGGGTTGCTGACGAAGTGCACGCGCACGGCGGGTGCGCCGGGGCTGGGGTGCGCCAGGTGGGCCAGGGCCTCGGCGGCCATGCGCGGCCCCAGGTCGGAGCCGCCAATGCCGATGTTCACCACATCGGTGAAGGCCTGGCCACCGCTGCCGCGCAGCTGTCCGCTGTGCACGGCTTGGGTGAAGGCGCACACGCGGTCCAGCTCGGCGTGCACCACCTGCTGCACCTCAGCGCCCCAGGGGGCGGCATCGCCCGTGGCACCGGGGGTGCCCCGCAGTGCGACGTGCAGCACGGCGCGCTGCTCGGTGGTGTTGATGACCTGCCCGCTGAACATGGCGTTGCGCTGCCCCGCCACATCGGCCTGGGTGGCCAGGGCCAGCAGGGCGTTGAGCACGGCGGCATCCACGGCCTGGCGGGAAAAGTCCAGCGTGATGCCCGTGCCGTCAGCGCTGACGGGGGCTGGGCGTTGGTCGGGCTGGGCCAGCAACTCACCCAGGTGGGGCAGGCCGGTTTGCGCCAGGGCCCTCAGTTGCGACCAGGCGGGGTGGGTGAGGGGCGCTGTGGGCGCCGTGGGGTGTGACAGGGTGGGCATGGCGTTGTTGTGGTGGTGCAAGCGGCTGCGGTGGCAGTATGCCAAGCGCGAACCGTGCCGGGCGGGTGGCGTCTGCTGGTGGGGCGTGAGGCCTGCTATTGAAATATAGGGCTATTTGTGAAATAAAAAATGGCGCAGCCGCTTATTCGGTGTCGTTGTTTGCTACCAAAAAAATTAAGACTTTTTGGTGATGTTGGCTGTGGCTGTGGCTGTGGCTGTGGCTGTGGCTGTGGCTGTGGCTGTGGCTGTGGCCGTGGCCGTGGCCTCGGCCGCCAGTCGGGTGATGCGCGCCCAGTCGCCCTGCGCCAGCGCATCGGCAGGGGTGAGCCACGAGCCACCGGCCATGGCCACGTTGGGCAGGGCCAAAAATTCGGCCAGGTTGTCGGGGTTGACGCCGCCGGTGGGGCAAAACGCCACGTCGGGCAGCGGGCCGACCAGCGCCTTGAGCATGGCCAACCCACCGGCCTGGGCGGCGGGGAACAGCTTCATCAGGCCAAAGCCCATGTCGCGGGTGCGCATGACTTCACCGGGTGTCATCACGCCGGGCACAAAGGGCAAACCGGCCACGCCCACCGCGTGTACCAGCGCATCGGTGCAGCCGGGCGACAGGGCAAAGCTGGCCCCCGCGTCCACCACACGGGTGACATCGGCCACACGGGTGACGGTGCCTGCGCCCACGTGCATCTCGGGCACGGCGCGGGCCACGGCCTCTATGGCGGCCAGCGCAGCGTCTGAGCGCAGGGTGATTTCCATCACGTCAATGCCACCGGCCAGCAGCGCGTGCGCCAGGGGAACGGCGTGGGCGGCATCGCTCAACACAATGACGGGCACCACACGGGACGTGAAGGCGGGGCGGCTGAAGCAGGTGGTGGTGTGGCTCATGATTTTTGGAGAAAAAGTGGCTTTAGCGCTTTGAATACATGCGGTGTCAGCTATGGTTAATGGGGTTCAGGCTGGGTGGTGGCAGGGCGCGGTCGTCAGATCAGCGGCGAGCCACCGGTTTCTGCCGTGCCCGCGTGGGCGCGGAACAGGCCAAACAATTCTCGGCCCGTGCCATGGGCGTTGGCGCCCAGGTCGGGGTGGCGCACTTCGCGCGCGGCCAGTGTGGCCTCGTCCACCTCCAGTTGCAGCAGGCCGCGTTCGCAGTCCAGGGTGATGATGTCGCCGTCGCGCACTTTGGCAATGGGTCCGTCGGCCAGCGCCTCGGGGCTGAGGTGAATGGCGGCGGGCACCTTGCCCGACGCGCCCGACATGCGGCCGTCGGTCACCAGCGCCACCTTGAAGCCCTTGTCTTGCAGCACGGCCAGCGGGGGGGTGAGTTTGTGCAGTTCGGGCATGCCGTTGGCACGGGGCCCCTGGTAGCGCACCACGGCAATCAGGTCGCGCTCCAGTTTCCCGGCGTTGAACAGGGCCAGCAGGTCTTGCTGGTCGCTCACCACCACGGCCGGGGCGCGCACCACCCGGTGCTCGGGCTTGACGGCCGACACCTTGACCACGCTGCGCCCCAGGTTGCCCTGCAGCAGGCGCAGGCCGCCATCGGCGCTGAAGGGGTCGCTCACCGGGCGCAGCACGGCGGTGTCGGCACTGGCGGCGGGCACGGGCCGCCAGGCGAGTTGCTCGCCGTCCAGCCAGGGTTCCTGGGTGTAGGCGTGCAGGCCCCTGCCCATGACGGTGGCCACATCGGCATGCAGCAGGCCTGCGGCCAGCAGTTCTTGCATCAGCACACCCATGCCACCGGCGGCATGAAAGTGGTTCACGTCGGCGCTGCCGTTGGGGTACACCCGGGCCAGCAGGGGCACCACGGCGGAGAGCTGGGCAAAGTCGTCCCAGTCAATCAGCACACCAGCCGCGCGTGCCATGGCCACCAGGTGCAGGGTGTGGTTGGTGCTGCCGCCCGTGGCCAGCAGGCCCACGATGCCGTTGACGATGGTGCGCTCGCTCACGATGTCGGCCAGGCGCACGGCAGGGGCGCCGGTTTTGCCGGTGTTGGCCAGGGCACGGCGCATGGCTTCCAGCGTGAGGGCTTCGCGCAGCGGCGTGCCCGGGTTGACGAAGGACGAGCCCGGCAGGTGCAGGCCCATGATTTCCATCAGCATCTGGTTGCTGTTGGCGGTGCCGTAAAAGGTGCAGGTGCCGGGGCTGTGGTAGGCCTGGGCTTCGCTTTCCAGCAGGGCGTCGCGCCCCACCTGGCCCAGCGCGTACTGCTGGCGCACCTTGGATTTGGCATCGTTGGACAGCCCGCTGGTCATGGGCCCGGCGGGCACAAACACCGTGCTCAGGTGGCCAAACTGCACCGCGCCCATGAACAGGCCGGGCACGATCTTGTCGCACACGCCCAGCATGAGGGCCGCGTCAAACACCTTGTGCGACAGCGCCACGGCCGTGGACAGGGCAATCACGTCGCGCGAGAACAGCGACAACTCCATGCCCTCTGCGCCCTGGGTGATGCCGTCGCACATGGCGGGCACGCCCCCGGCCATTTGTGCAGTGGCGCCCAGGCGGCGGGCGTGGTTGCGCAGCAGCTCGGGGTAGTGCTCGTAGGGCTGGTGGGCCGAGAGCATGTCGTTGTACGCGCTGACGATGCCCACATGCGGGGCACGCTCGGCGTGGATGGTCAGCTTGTCGTGGCCTGGCAGGGCGGCGGTGGTGTGCGCCATGTTGGCGCAGCCCATTCCCGCGCGCTGGGTGCCCGCACGGCCTTGGGCGGCCATGCTGGCCAGGTAGGTGGCGCGGGTGGCGGCGCTGCGTTGAACGATGCGCTCGGTGACGGCGGCCAGGGTGGCGTGCAGCGGCGTGGCGGGGGTGGTTGGGGAGGTGGTGGGGGCGTCGTTGGTGGTGTTCATGGCGTGTGGCCGTGGTGGCGCAGGCGTTGGTGTGTTCGGTGTCGGGTGGGTTCGGTATCGGTTGGGTGCGGTGGCGTGGCGGGGGCTCAGGCGAGCCAGACCTCGACCGGCGAGGGGCTGCCGTGCAGCACCAGCGACACGGGCAGTGCGGCGTTGGGGCGGGCCAGCGCCTGGCGGTACACCGCCGCTTTCGCGGTCCCCGCGATGGACAGGTGGGTGTGCCGGGCGGCCAGCAGCGTGGGCAGGGTGAGCGTGAGGCGGGCATGGGGGGCCTGGCCGGTGGCGTCGGGGCGCACGGCGGCCACCGCCTCGGTGCTGGTCAGCGCGTGGTCCAGGCCGGGCGCACCGGGAAACAGCGAGGCCGTGTGGCCGTCTTCACCCATGCCCAGCACCAGCACGTCCACCGGCCAGGGCAGGGTGGCCAGGCGCTGGTTGGCCTGGGTGGCCAGGTCGTCAGGAGCCAGGGCAGCGACATCGGGCAGGTCGTTGAAGAAGGGCCAGAACGTGGCTGCAGCGGCCAGGTTTTGCAGCAGGTGCTGGCGCACGAGAGCGGTGTTGCTGTCGGCGTGGGGCGTGGGTGTGTGGGGCACGCAGCGCTCATCCACCAGCAGCACGTTCACCTTCGCCCAGTCCAGTGGCTGAACCCGCAGCGCCTGAAACAGCGCAATGGGCGATTTGCCGCCCGACACCGCCAGCAGCGCCCGGCCCCGCTGGGCAATGGCCTGGTGCAGCTGGTTGGCCACCACAGCGGCCAGCTGGCGGGCCAGTGTGTCGGGGCTGACGCAGTGCTGTTCGGTCGCACAGGGGTTGGTCTGGGTCATGGCGTTGCCTGCGCTCATGCCTCTTCCACCCAGGCCGAGCCTTCGCGGGCCATGAGGGCCGACGAGGCGGCGGGGCCCCAGGTGCCGGCGGTGTAGGCCTTGGGCTTTTCGGCCAGTGTGGCCCAGCCGTCCAAAATGGGTTCCACCCAGGTCCAGGCGGCTTCCAGCTCGTCGCGTCGCATGAAGTGGGTCAGGCGGCCTTTGATGACGTCCATCAGCAGCCGCTCGTAGGCTTCGGCGCGTCTGGCCACAAAGGCCGATTCCAGGTCCAGGTTCAGGCTGACCGGGCGCAGGCGCATGCCGCTGCCAGGCTCCTTGGCCATCATTTGCAGTTGGATGTGTTCTTCCGGTTGCAGGCGGATCATCAGCCGGTTGACCGGCTGGCGCGGTGCGTCCGGGAAGATGGTGAAGGGCAGGTCGGCAAACTCGATGACGATTTCCGAGCGCCGCTCGGCCATGCGCTTGCCGGTGCGCAGGAAGATGGGCACGTTGGCCCAGCGCCAGTTGTTGATGTGGGCGCGCAGGGCCACAAAGGTTTCGGTGCCGCTGTCGGCGGGGATGTCGGCCTCCTGCAGATAACCCTTGGCAGCGTCGCCTTGGCTGGCCCCGGCGGTGTACTGGCCGCGCACGGTGTCGCGGGCCACGTCGGCGGGCGTCATGGGGCGCAGCGAGCGCAGCACCTTGAGCTTTTCGTCACGCACGGCGTCGGGGTCCAGTGACACCGGCGGCTCCATGGCCACGATGCACAGCAGCTGCAGCAGGTGGTTTTGCACCATGTCGCGCAGTGCGCCCGTGCCGTCGTAAAACCCGGCCCGGCTGCCCACGCCCACGGACTCGGCCACCGTGATTTGCACGCTTTTGATGAACGGGCTGCGCCACAGTGGCTCAAAAATGGTGTTGCCAAAGCGCAGCACCATGAGGTTTTGCACCGTTTCTTTGCCCAGGTAGTGGTCGATGCGGAAGGTCTGCGGCTCAGTGAAGTAGCGGCCCACCTCGTCATTGATGCGCTGGGCCGAAGCCAGGTCGTGCCCCAGGGGTTTTTCCAGCACCACGCGGCTGCGCGCGTCGATCAGACCGGCACCCGCCAGGTGCGCGCAAATGCCGGTGAACAGGCTGGGTGCCGTGGCCAGGTAGTACACCCGCTCGGCACCGGGTTGCACGGCGGCGGCCAGTGCCGCAAAGTCGGCCGCCTGGGTGGCATCCACCGCCACGTAGTTCAGCCGTGCCAAAAAGCCCTGCCAGGCCTCGTCTTCGAGGGCCTTGGCGCTGATGAAGCCCGGTACCTTCTCCTGGATGAAGGCCAAAAAGGCCTCGCGGTCCCAGGCCTGGCGGCCCAGGGCGTGGATGCGGGTCTGCTCGGGCAGGTTGTGGTGCAGGTGCGCCATGTACAGGGCGGGCAGCAGCTTGCGCACCGAGAGGTCGCCCACCCCACCGAAGATCACCAGATCGAGCGGGTCGTGGACGGCGGGGGCAGTGGGTGTGGAGGACATGGGTGATGAATTAAGTTACTGATTACGGTAAATTTTAATGTAACCAAGTTACATGCCGGGTACTTTTTGAGTCGCCCTGTGCCGACAGGGGTCAGCAGGGGTGGACGCGGGCGGGCGCAGTGGCCACGCGCTGGCGCACGGTGACCAGGTTGGGCGGCACGCAGCCCACCTGTTGCACACACAGGCTGGCGCTGGCCACGGCGTGGGCCAGCACATGGGCCACCTCGGCATCGGTCAGGGCCAGGGCGGTGGGGCTGTGTTGGACAGACTCGCATGCCAGCAAGGCCACCAGCAGCCCGGCCAGGAAGCAGTCGCCCGCGCCCACGGTGTCGGCCACCACCACGGGTGCGGTTTCTCGGGCGTGCCAGGCGCGGCCATCGCGGTGCAGCAGCACGGCACCCTCGGCGCCCAGCGTCAGCGCGGCCCAGGTGGCGGGGGTCAGGGTCAGCAGGTGGCGGGCTTGGTCCAGCGGGGTGGCACCGGGCAACTCCAGCAGGGCCAGGTCGTCATCGCTGGCCTTGACCAGGTGGGCCTGGCCCAGGGCCGCCAGCACGCTGGCGCGGTAGGTGGCCATGTCCGAGACGATGGCGGGGCGCAGGTTGGCATCCACCACCACCAGGCGGCCTGTGGCGCGCTGCGCTTGCAGCCAGGGCAGGTAAATGGCACTGTCATCGGCCACCAGGGCCAGGCAGCCGGTGGCCACCACTTGCAGGCTGTTGGCTTGCTGGCAGGCGAGGTTGAGGCCCTGGGTGGTCACCTGGCGGTCGGCCACGCCTTCCCGGTAAAAGCTGTAGCTGGCTTTACCTTGCCCGTCCAGGCCCACCACGGCCAGCGAGGTGGGCTGGGTCACGGGTTCGGGGCGGGCCAGCGTGACTCCGGCCTCGTGGATGCGGGTGGCCAGCAGGCGGCCATAGCGGTCGGCCGACAGGGGGTTGAGGTAAAGCGTGCCCACGCCCTGCAGGCCCAGGGCCCGCGAGAGGTTGTACACCGCGCCGCCCGCGCACGGCAGCAAACGGGCTTGCTCGTCTTCGATCATGTCCATCAGGGCTTCACCGGCGGTGGCGACCTGAAGTTGCAGGCCAGTTTCAGCGTGAGCGGTGGGCGTATCAGGGAAAACCATAAATAAATCAAATTGATTTAATAAGCAATGCTGAACTATAGTTCGGCATCGCCCTGACATCAAGGGCGTGGTTGACCGGGGAAACCCTGATGTGTTGGCTTCGTCACTCCCCCCTCGACCAGATTGACCTGAGACACCCATGAACACACCGTGTGACTTGCCCGCTGCTGCCGAATGGCACCTGTTTGCTTTAAGGGGGTGGTGAGCGTGACCAACCAGACCGACACACCCAGTTCCGACCCGCCAGAAGCCGCCAGCCGCGCCCGCAGCCGGGGCTCCAACCAGGGGGGCATGCGCCAGTTCAACGCGCGCGTGGTGTTGCATGCCCTGCGCACCCACGGCCCCACACCCAAAGCGGAGTTGGCCCGCCTGACGGGGCTGACGGCGCAGACCATTGGCCTGATCACCGCCCGGCTGGACGAAGACCAGCTGCTGCGCCGCGAAGCCCCCATTCGCGGCAAGATCGGCCAGCCCTCGGTGCCGCTGGGCCTCAACCCGGACGGTGCGTTGGCCGTGGGCATCAAGATTGGGCGGCGCAGTGCTGACTGGCTGCTGGTGGACTTCTGTGGTGTGGTGCGCCGCCGCGAGGTGGTGCATTACCCGTTTCCCGACGCCCACACTCTGCTGCCACTGGTGAAGAGCCATTTGCAATCGCTGCTGGCCGAGTTGGGCCCGCTGCGCTCGCGGGTGGTGGGCGTGGGCGTGGCCGCCCCGTTTCAAATGGGCGGCTGGCACCGCATGATGGGCCTGTCCGAAGCCCAGGCCGCCGCCTGGAATGAGCTGGATTTGCAGGCCGAAGTGCAGCGCATGATCGACCTGCCCGTGAGCTTTGCCAAAGACACGGCGGCGGCCACCGTGGCCGAGCTGGTGCTGGGCAAGGGCCGTCACATGGACAGTTTTTTGTACCTGTTTCTGGACACCTTTGTGGGTGGCGGGCTGGTGCTGCACTCCCACCTGCACAGGGGCGTGAATGGCAATGCTGGCGCGGTGGCTTCGCTGCCATTGGCCACGGCGGTGGCGGGGGGCAGCATGCCGCCCCAACTCGTCAGCCAAGCTTCGCTGTGGGACTTGGAGCAGCGCCTGCACAGCCACGGGCTGGATGCGACGGCTGCCTACGACGAGCGTGCCTTGCAGGCACCCTGGGCCGTGCATACCCACCACTGGCTGCGCGACTGCGCGCCCGCCTTGGCCCAGTGCGTGGTGTCGGGCACCGCGTTTCTGGACGTGGACGCCGTGGTGGTAGATGGCTCCCTGGCCCCCGAGGTGCTGGCCCTGTTGCTGGCCCAGACCCGCACCGCCCTGGATGCCTACAACTGGGAGGGCTTGTTCACGCCCCCCCGCCTGGAAGCTGGTAGCTTGGGCACCGACGCCCGCGCCTTGGGCGGGGCGCTGCTGCCGCTGCACGCCTGCTTTGCACCCGATCACGGCATTTTTCTGAAGGCTTGAAGGGCTTTTTTGGCGGGGGTGGCTGGCGTCAGTGGGGGGGGCGGACTGCCGTTTTCTCGGTTTTTCTCGGCTGACGTGTGTGGGGGCGAGCCGCGCCGTGCTGTCGGTACGTGCTGGGGAGGGTGGGGGCCTCATCCTCGCTGCGCTCACCAAATCGGCCCCCACCCTCCCCAGCCAACCCCGCCATCCCGTCACGGCTCGCTGCGCTGCGTGTGGGGCCGCGCTGTGCATGGGTTCGCAGACAGGCCACCGGGTGGCACTGCCTCGGCTTGGCGTCTGCTGTTGCCTGGTTTGTTCTTCGTTGGTGGTTTTCCGGTGTGGGCGCGCATGGGTTCGCCGCTGGAAGAAACCGTTGAAACAACGTAGCCGTACCCAGGTTCGCACGGGCAAGGGGTGAGCCGTCCGACAATCTCTGCTTGCAGCGTGCGGAGGACGGCTTACCCCTTGGCTGGGCGCAGAGCGCAGCTACGCCACCCAGACAGACAGACAGACAAGCAAGCAGACCGCTGACCAGGGTGCACGCCCGACGCATCGCCCCCGCAGTGGTCAAGATGAGCATGGCTGTGGTGATGCGTCGGATTGCGACGAAAATTTTATAAAAAATAGCCGCTTATCGCTTTATTTCATTGGGATCGCAGCTATTTATTTTTTACGATGCATTGGCTGCTCCATGACTTGGCGTTGATTTGATGTCGGTTATGCGCGGGTCACGCGCTTGCCGCACAATGGCCAACGGAGGGCCCCGTTGGCATGAATTCAACCACCACCCACAACCTGGACGCGCTGCTGGACGCCCACCAGCGCCAAGCGCACGCACTGGTGCAAATTCTGCGCGAATGGCAGGCCAGCGAGGGCTGGCTGCCCCCCGCCCACCTGGCCCACATGGCCAAGGCCCTGGGCCTGACGCTGGCCCATGTGCAAGGCGTGGCGGGGTTTTACCGGTTCTTCCACCAGCAGCCGGTGGGCAGCTACCGCATCCTGTTCAGCGACAACATCACCGACCGCATGCTGGGCAGCCAGGCTTTGATGCAGCGCCTGTGCCAGCGGCTGAACGTGGCCCCCGGCCAGGTGCGTGCCGACGGGCGCGTCAGCGTGGCCACCACCTCATGCACCGGCCTGTGCGACCAGGGGCCCGCCCTGCTGGTCAACCACCACCAGGTCATCACCCGCCTCACGCCCGAGCGCGTGGACCAGCTGGCTGATCTGGTGGAGCAGGGCGTGCCGGTGGCTGACTGGCCCGCCGAATGGATGCGCGTGGACGACCAGATTCGCCTGGCCGACATCAAGCTGGGGCCACAGCCCGCGCCCGGCCAGGGCATTGCCGCCGCGCTGGCACGGGGGCCACAGGCCATGCTGGACGATTTGAAGCACGCCAAACTGCGGGGCCGGGGTGGCGCGGGCTACGCCACGGGCACCAAGTGGCAGCTGTGCCGCAATGCGCCAGGGGCTGAGCACTGCGTGGTGTGCAATGCCGACGAAGGCGAACCCGGCACCTTCAAAGACCGCGTGTTGCTCACCCGCTACGCCGACACCCTGTTCGAGGGCATGACCATTGCCGCGCTGGTGGTGGGTGCGCGCATGGGCTTTGTGTATTTGCGTGGCGAATACCGCTACCTGCTGGAGCCCTTGCAGGCCGTGCTGGCGCGGCGGTGCGAGCAGGGGCTGCTGGGGGCCGCCATTCAGGGGCGGGCGGGGTTTGACTTTGACATCGGCATCCACGTGGGGGCAGGGGCCTATGTGTGCGGTGAGGAGTCCGCGCTCATCGAATCGCTGGAAGGCAAGCGTGGCACACCGCGCATTCGCCCGCCTTTTCCGGTGGAGTACGGCTACCTGGGCCACCCCACCACGGTCAACAACGTGGAAACCTTTTGCGCCGTCACCCACATCGCGGTGTACGGCGGGGCGTGGTGGGCGGCGGTGGGCACGGCGCAGTCCACGGGCACCAAAATCCACTCGGTGTCTGGCGACTGCGAGCGCCCCGGCCTGTACGAATACCCGTTTGGCACGCGCATTGGCCGCATTCTGGAAGACTGCGGCGCACGCCACACGCAGGCGGTGCAGGTGGGTGGGCCGTCGGGGGTGTGCATTTCGGCCTCGGGGTTCGATAGGCGCATTGCCTTTGAGGACGTGCCCACCGCCGGGGCCTTCATGGTGTTTGACCGCAGCCGCGACATGTTTGAGGTGGCGCGCAACTTTGCCCACTTCTTTGCCCACGAGAGCTGTGGCCTGTGTACGCCCTGCCGCGTGGGCACCGAGCTGGTGGTCCACCGGCTGGACAAGCTGGCCCGTGGCCACGGCAGTGCCGACGACATGCAGGTACTGCTGGAGCTGGACACCCTCATGCACCGCGCCACGCACTGCGGTCTGGGGGCAGCGGCTTGCAACCCGCTGCGCGACACCATCACGCAGTTTCGCCCCGCCTACGAGCGGCACCTCACGTCGCTGCACTTTGTGCCCGGCTTTGACCTGGATGCCGAGCTGTCCCAGGCCCGACTGGCCACGGGCCGCCAAGACCCCGGCGCACACCTGGAGACCCTGGCATGACCGCCCAACGCATTGACGCCCTCAGTCCCGGCACCTTCGAGCTGGACGGCCAGGAGGTGGAATTTGCCCCTGGCGACACCGTGTTGCAGGCCGCCACACGGGCGGGCCGCCACATTCCCCACCTGTGCTGGAAGGAGGGGCTGAGTGCCCACGCCTCGTGCCGGGTGTGCACCGTCACCGTCAACGGGCGCAGCGGCGCGGCCTGCACCGTGCAGGCGGCCACAGGCCAGGTGGTGCACAGCCACACGCCGGAGCTGAACGAACAGCGCAAAACCCTGCTGGAGATGCTGTTTGTGGAAGGCAACCACTTTTGCCCCGGTTGCGAAAAAAGCGGTGACTGCCTGCTGCAAGCCAATGCCTACGACATGAAGATGACCGGGCCGCACTTCGAGGCCCTGTCGCCCACGCGCCCCGTGGATGCCAGCCACCCCGACGTGTGGCTGGACCGCAGCCGCTGCATTTTGTGCGGGCTGTGTGTGCGCGCCAGCGCCGAGCTCGACGGCAAGCACGTGTTTGCCGTGGGCGGGCACGGCATTCACACCACGCTGTTGGTCAACAGCGCCAGTGGCTTGCTGGGCGACAGCGCATTGAGTGCCGACGACCATGCCGCGCACATTTGCCCCGTGGGTGCGCTGCTGCCCAAGCGCCGTGGCTTTGCCGTGCCCATAGGCCAGCGGCGTTTTGATGTGGTGCCACTGGCCCAACAACCGGAGCCTGACCTGCCATGACCAACTCCCAACCCCCACGGCAGACCCCCATGAACGCTCCGGTGAGCGCCCCGACAACCTCCTTGCTTGGCGTCCATACAGCCAATCAATCGACTGTCCCAAAGACGGCGCCAAAGATCGCACCAACGAATGCGCCAACGAATGCGCCACTCCACGCCCCGCGCAAGCTCAAACTGGCCACCGTCTCGCTGGCAGGCTGCTTTGGCTGCCACATGTCGTTTCTGGATTTGGACGAGCGCCTGCTGCCGCTGTTCGACCTGGTGGAATTTGACCGCTCCCCGCTGACCGACATCAAAACCCTGGGCCACTGCGACATTGGCTTGATTGAGGGCGGTCTGTGCAATGCCGAAAACGTGCACCTGTTGCGCGAGTTCCGCGCCCACTGCCAAATTCTGGTGGCCGTGGGGGCCTGCGCCATCAACGGCGGCTTGCCCGCGCTGCGCAATGCCATGGACGTGGGGCAGATCCTGCGCGATGTGTACGTGCACCAGACTGGCCTGGGCGCACACAGCCAAGTGCCCAACGACCCCGAGTTGCCCTTGCCGCTCAACCGTGTGCATGCTATCCACGAGGTGGTGCATGTGGACCATTTTTTGCCCGGTTGCCCGCCCTCAGCCGATGCTTTTTGGGAGCTGCTGACCGCGATCATGGCCAGGCGCGAACCCGAGCTGGGTCCGCGCCTGATGCACTACGACTGACGCACAGCGACTGACTTCCTGAATTTGCCGCACCGACATTGACGCATTGAGACCGAGGAACCGACCATGACGTTTGCGCTGGAAACCGCCGCCCACCCCGAAGGCCTGCGCCGGGTGGCCATAGACCCCGTTACGCGGGTGGAGGGGCACGGCAAGGTGACGCTGCTGCTGGACGACGACCACTGCATTCACCAGGTGCGGCTGCACATCGTGGAGTTTCGCGGGTTTGAAAAATTCATCGAGGGCCGCCCCTACTGGGAGGTGCCGGTGATGGTGCAGCGCCTGTGCGGCATCTGCCCGGTGTCTCACCACCTGGCGGCGGCCAAGGCGTTTGACCGCGTGCTGGGGGCGCACCCGGTCACGGCCAGTGCCGACACCGTGCGCCGCCTCATGCACTACGGGCAAATGCTGCAGTCGCACGCGCTGCATTTTTTCCATTTGTCGTCGCCCGACCTGCTGTTTGGGTTTGACTCCGAGGTGGCACGCCGCAATGTGGTGGGCGTGGCCCAGGCCCACCCGGACATTGCCAAAAAAGGCATTTTGCTGCGCAAGTTCGGCCAGGAAATCATCCGCATCACCTCGGGCAAGCGCATCCATGGCACCGGGGCGGTCCCCGGTGGCATCAACAAGCTGGTGACGGCTGAGGAGCGCGACAGCCTGCGGCGCGAACTGCCCCAGATGTTGGCCTGGGCCCAAGACGCGGTGGACCTGGCCAAGCAGTGCCACGCGCAAAACCCGGCGCTCTACAACCACTTTGGCAGCTTTCGCTCCCACCTGATGTCGCTGGTGCGGCCTGACGGCGGGCTGGACTTTTACGACGGCGTGCTGCGCGTGCGCGATGCCACCGGGGCCATTTTGTTCGATGGCATCGATGATCAGCGCTACCTGGACCTGATTGAAGAAGAAGTGCGGCCCTGGAGCTACATGAAGTTTCCGCACCTGCGTGCCTTGGGGGCCGAGCAGGGCTGGTACCGGGTGGGCCCGCTGGCGCGGGTGCAAAACTGCGATTTCATTCCCAGCCCGCTGGCAGAAGCGGCCCGCCAAGACTTTGTGGCCTGGGGCCAGGGCGAGCCTGTGCATGCCAGCCTGGCCTACCACTGGGCCCGCATGATTGAGCTGCTGCATGCGGTGGAAGTGATTGCCGAGTTGCTGGAACGCCCCGAGCTGCTGGCGGGCGACTTGCTGGCCAGCGGGGTGCGCCAGCGCAGCGGCGTGGGCATCATCGAAGCGCCACGCGGCACCCTGATTCACGACTACGACGTAGGTGATGATGATTTGGTCACACGTTGCAACCTCATCGTCTCCACCACGCACAACAACCAAGCCATGAACGAGGCCGTGCGCGCCGTGGCCCGCGACTACCTCGATGGGCACGAGCTGACCGAGGGCCTGCTCAACCACATCGAGGTGGCCATTCGCGCCTACGACCCTTGCTTGTCGTGCGCCACCCACGCCCTGGGGCAAATGCCGCTGGATGTGACCTTGCTGGCGGCAGACGGCACGGTGCTGGACCGGGTGCAGATGTCGTCGACCCGCATATTGACCCGGCGTTGATGCCCGTGCACCACCCCATGCGCCACGCACCATGACCCGCCCGCTGCTGGTGCTGGCCTGGGGGAACCTCAGCCGGGGCGACGATGCCTTGGGGCCACTGTGCCTGGCGGCGCTGCGCGATCAACTGCCCGCCCAGGTGCAGGCGCATGTCGATTGGCTGGAGGAGCACCAGTTGCAGGTGGAGCATGCGCTGGACCTGGTGGGTCGGCGCGCCGTGCTGCTCATTGACGCGAGCGTGAGCGCCGCTGCCCCGTTCGAGGTGAGCGCACCACACGCCCGGCGCGATGCCAGTTTCACCAGCCACGCCCTGACGCCCCAGGCCTTGCTGCAGGTGTTTGCCGATGTGCACGGGGTGGCGCCGCCCCCCGTCACGCTGCTGGCCATCCGGGGCGAGGCGTTTGAGCTGGGCGAGCCGGCGGGGCCACTGGCCCTTGCCCACCTGGCGCAAGCCGTGGCCTGGGCCTTGGCCTGGGTTCAAGGTGAGGTGGCGGGGGGTGAGGTCAGCCCAGCAGAGCCTGGGCAAATTCCCGGGCGTTGAAGGTCTGCAGGTCTTCCAGGCTCTCGCCCACACCAATGAAATACACCGGAATGGGGTGCTCGCGGGCGATGGCCGCCAGCACACCGCCCTTGGCCGTGCCATCCAGCTTGGTGACGATGAGGCCGGTCAGACCCAGAACGGCGTCAAAAGCCTTGACCTGGGCCAACGCGTTCTGGCCCGTGTTGCCGTCAATGACCAGCAGCACCTCGTTGGGTGCGCTCTCTTGTGCCTTCTGCACCACGCGTTTGATTTTTTTCAGCTCTTCCATCAGGTGCAGCTGCGTGGGCAGGCGACCTGCGGTGTCCACCAGCACCACGTCTTTGCCGCGCGCCTTGCCGGCGGCCACTGCATCGAAGCTCACGGCCGCGGGGTCGCCGCAGTCCTGGCTGATGATGTCCACCGTGTTGCGGGTGGCCCACACGCCCAGTTGCTCGCGGGCGGCGGCGCGGAAGGTGTCGGCTGCGGCCAGCAACACGCTGGCACCGCTGTCGCTGAGGTGGCGGGTCAACTTGCCGATGGAGGTGGTTTTGCCCGCACCGTTCACGCCCGCCACCATGATGACGGTGGGCTCGTCCCGTCCGCCCGCGTGAATGGCCGAGCGCAGGCCCACCGCCAGCGGTTTTTGCAACGGGGTGAGCAGGTCGGCAATCGCGCTGGCCAGCAGGCCTTTGACGGCGGCGGGGTCGGTGGTCTTGTTCTCTTTGACACGGCGTTTCAGGTCGGTCAGCAAGAACTCGGTGGCCTTGACGCCGGTGTCGGCCATGAGCAGGGCGGTTTCCAGTTCCTCGTACAGTGCGTCGTCAATCTGGGTGCCCGTGAACACCGTGGCAATGCTGGTGCCGGTTTTTTTCAGCCCCGCCTTGAGCTTGTCCAGCCAGCCGGTGCGCTCGGGCTTGGGGGTTTCGGTGGCGGGTGTCGGGCTGGTGGGTGGTGCCACCGCCACAGGCGGGGTGGTCGCGTGCGGTGGTACGACGGTGGTGACCGGTGCTGGTGTGGCTGGCGCCGTGTTCACCACCGGCCCGGACGGGGCCGACGCTTGCACGGGCGTTGCGGCTGCCGTGGCCGCCTCAGGCGCAGGTGGCGGGGATTTTTTTCGGAAAAACGAGAACATTTGTGGCTTTCTGGTGTCCAGTGCATTCTATGAAACCCAACCGCTTCCCTTCCGTGGCCACTGCGGTGGCCCGCCGTCGTTCCTGGTCCACCGCCGCAGGGGCGTGGCTGGTGCTGTTGACCCTGGTGGTGTGGACACGATCCGCACCGGCCCAACCGCTCCCAGCGCCCGTCGCCCCCAGCGAGCTGACGCGGGTGGGTGAGGTGTACCAGGCCACCTTGGCCAACGGATTCACCTTGCTGGTCAAGCCCGATCGCCGCGCCCCCACTGCCGTGCACATGCTGTGGCTGCGCGTGGGGTCCATGGATGAAACCAGCGGCACCACCGGCATCGCCCATGTGCTGGAGCACCTCATGTTCAAGGGCACACCCACGGTCCAGCCCGGTGAATATTCCCGGCGCGTGGCCGCCTTGGGCGGGCGCGACAACGCCTTCACCAGCCGCGACGTGACGGCTTACCACGTGCAAGTGCCCGCCCACCAGCTGGAAGAGGCCATGCGGCTGGAGGGCGATCGCTTCGCCCACAACCAATGGAGTGATGACGAATTTCGCCGCGAGCTCGACGTCATCAAGGAAGAACGCCGCCAGCGGGTGGACGATCAGCCCCGTGCGGTGCTGTTTGAGGCGCTCAACGCCACCGCGTGGCAGGCCCATCCGTACCGCAACCCGGTCATTGGCTGGGCGGCCGACCTCGATGCCCTCACCCCCGACGAGGTCCGCGCTTTCCAGCGCCGCTGGTACGTGCCCGCCAACGCCGCGGTGGTGGTGGCCGGCGACGTGGACCCGGCCCAGGTGCTGGTTTGGGCCAAGCGGCACTACGGCCCCATTCCCGCCGGTGTGGTGCCGGTCCGCAAAACGCAGACCGAGCCGCCACAGACCGGCCAGCGCCAGGTGGGCGTGAAGGCCACCGCCGAGCAGGCCTATGTGGCCCTGGCCTACACGGCCCCCCGCCTGACAGACCCCGACGCGGGCGATGCCCAGAGCCAGGACGCGTTGGCGCTGGTCATGCTGGCCGCCGTGCTCGATGGCCACGAGGGTGCGCGCCTGGGCCGCGCCCTGGTGCAGCGGCCAGCGGGCGAGCGCCTGGCCGATGCCGCCGGGGCTGGCTACAGCGGCATGGGGCGTGGTCCGGCCCAGTTCTACCTGGATGGCACCCCCGCGCCGGGGCAGCAACCGGCCGCCGTGGCCGCCGCCCTGCAGGCCGAAGTGGCCCGGGTGGCCCGCGACGGGGTGCAGGACGCCGAATTGCAGCGCGTGAAAAACCAATGGCGTGCCGCCGAGGTCTACAAGCTCGACGCACTGTTTGCCCAGGCCCGTGAACTGGGCAGCCAGTGGGCCAATGGCTGGGGGCCAGATGCGTCAGCCCGGTTGCTGGCCAGCCTGGCGCGCGTCACCCCGGAGCAGGTTCAACGCGTGGCCCAGCGCTACTTTGACACCGACCAGCTCACCCAGGCCGTGCTGTTGCCCGATGCGCAGGCACTGGCCCAACGCCGTGCCGCCACCGGCGCGGCCAGACCGCGCCTGGACATTCGGCATTGAGTCCCACCACCCACACACCGCCTCACCCCCGGTGAATGCCCCGCCCCTTGGCACCCAACGCCGACCCGGTAGGGGCTTGGCAGCCCCTGTTCTGTACCGCAAAAAACATGAAAAAAACAATAGCTTACTATTCATTATTAAAAAGCGCTGGAGCACTTTTTTGCTTAATATTTTTGTGGGGACAGGCCTGGGCCACCCCGGTGGTACAGCGCTGGCAGGACGCCAGCGGTGCGCAGGTGGCGCTGGTCAGCAGTCCCGGCATTCCCATGCTGGATGTGCGGCTGGACTTTGACGGTGGCAGCCGTCGCGACCCCACCTCCCAGGCAGGCCTGGCCGCCGTCACCGCCCTCATGAGCCAGCGGGGTGTGGTGGCCGGCGGTGCGGCAGACCAGGCCAATGTCGCCTTGGGTGAAAACGCATTGACCGAGCGCTGGATGGACCTGGGGGCACAGTGGTCCGTCAGTGCAGGGGCCGACCAGCTCAGCGCCACGCTGCGCACCCTGAGCGCACCCGACGTGTTGCCCCAGGCCGTGGCGCTGGCCGCCCGCCAGTTGGCCCACCCCCTGTGGTCGGGGGATGAAGCCCAGGCCATCTGGCAGCGCGAGCGCGAGCGCCTGGTGGCGGCTTGGCACAACGCCAGCACCCAGCCCGCCACCGTGGCACAGCGCCGTTTTGCCGCAGCGGTGTACGGCCAGCACCCCTACGGACAGGAAGCCACGCCCGACACCCTGGCCCGCATTGGGCTGGCCGACATGCAGCGCCACTGGCAACGCCACGTGCGTGCCTGCCAGGCCCGCATCACCCTGGTGGGGGATGTGGACCGGACAGGGGCCGACACCATTGTTCGCCAGTTGATGGCGCCGCTGCAGGCCACCGAAACCGACCGGCAGTCCGGCGCCAGCCACTGTGCGCAACTGCCCCCCGTGCCCGAGGTCGCGCCCTTGGCGGTGGCCAGTGACATCCGGGTGCCACTGCGCACGGCCCAGGCCCATGTGTTGCTGGGGCAGCCCGGCCACCCCCGCAACGACCCAGACTACTTCCCCCTGCTGTTGGGCAACTACATCCTGGGTGGGGGCGGTTTTGTTTCGCGCCTCACCACCGAGGTGCGTGAAAAACGGGGCTTGAGTTACGGCGTGTACAGCTACTTCATGCCTGGGCGCCATGCGGGAGCCTTCCAGGTGGGCCTGCAAACCCGCCCTGACCAGGCCGAGCAGGCCTTGGCCGTGGCCCGCGAGGTGGTGAACCGGTTTGTTCAGGAAGGCCCCACCGACGCCGAGGTGCTGGCGGCCAAAACCTACATGGCCAACAGTTTTGCCATGCGCATCGACACCAACCGCAAGCTGCTGGACAACGTCGCCAACATGCAGTGGCACGGCCTGCCACCCGACTACCTCGACACCTGGGTGGCATCCATGCAGGCCGTGAGCGTTTCCGACATTCGCCGTGCATTTGCCCGTGTGCTGCAGACGCAGCGCATGGTGTCGGTGGTGGTGGGTGGGCAGGGCGGATAAGCTCGGTGCCATGACACCCAAAACCCCCACACCCCGCCAAGGCCAGCCCCGGTCCGGCGCACGCACCTCAGCACCCGGCGGCCATGCCAAAGGCGCGACGTCCTCCGTTCGACACGCGAAGGCTGCACAGGAGGTGCGCATTGTGGGCGGCCAGTGGAAACGCACCCCCCTGCCCGTGGTCGACCTGCCTGGCCTGCGCCCCACCCCCGCACGCGTGCGCGAAACGCTGTTCAACTGGCTGGGCCAAGACCTGACGGGTTGGCGCTGTGTGGACGCGTTTGCGGGCACTGGTGCGCTGGGGCTGGAGGCTGCCTCACGCGGGGCTGCCGAGGTGGTCCTGATGGAACACAGTGCGGTGCTGGTGGACAGCCTGCGCCAAACCCTGCGCAAGCTGCAGGCCAGACAGGTGCGGCTGGAGCGGGGCGATGCCCTGCCCAGCCTGCGCCGCATGGCTGGCCAGAACTGGGACGTGGTGTTTCTGGACCCACCATTTCTGCAAGGTGACAACGAGGCGGTGTTTCAGCACGCGCTTCAGGCCGCCGCCCAGGCGGTGTCGCCCACCGGCTGGGTGTACCTGGAGTCCCCAAGGGCCTGGAGCGATGCCGAACTGGCCGCATCGGGGCTGGTGGCCGCCCGCCGGGGCAAGGCGGGTGCGGTGCACCACAGCCTGCTGCAGCGCACGCCAGCAGGAGCCCCCGAAAGCACGGCGGAGCTTGACACGCCAGCAGGTGAATGACCCCGCACGGATAATCGACGCATTCTGTTGACTCACATACCCCCATCCCCATGAAGCGCATTGCGGTGTACAGCGGCACATTCGACCCCATCACCTTGGGGCACGAAGACGTGGCCAGGCGGGCAGCCGGTCTGTTTGACGAACTCATCATCGCGGTGGCCGTGGCGCACCACAAAACCACCCGTTTCAGCCTGGCCGAGCGCATGACGCTGGCACAGGCGGCCATGGGGTCGGCGGGGGTGCGGGTGCTCCCCTTTGATGGCCTCATCATGGATTTTTGCCGGACGCAGGGGGCGTCTGCCGTGGTACGGGGCATCCGCAACCTGACCGACTTTGACTACGAGACACAGATGGCGGCGATGAACCGCAAGCTCAACCCCGGGGTCGAAACCGTGCTGTTGCTGCCCCAGGCCGAGTTGCAGTGCATTTCCAGCACGCTGGTTCGCGAGATCTCCAAGCTGGGTGGCGACGTGTCGGGCATGGTCAGTGCCGGTGTGGCGCAGGCCCTGGCGCCCCTCAAAACCGCTTGAGGACCATTGCATGGCCTTGATGATCACCGCCGAATGCATCAACTGCGATGTGTGCGAGCCCGAATGCCCCAATGATGCCATTTACATGGGGCAAGAAATTTACGAAATCGACCCCGCCAAATGCACCGAGTGTGTGGGGCATTTCGATGAGCCCCAGTGCATGCAGGTTTGCCCGGTGAGTTGCATTCCCGTCCACCCTGAGCACGTGGAAAGCCGGGAAACCCTGTGGCAAAAGTTCCAGCGCCTGCAAGCGGCCTCCACAACCAAGGCCAGTCACTGACCTGGACGGCCGGTGTCCGGCCAGCGCCCCGCCCGTTCAGGGGGTGAGGTTGGGCGGGGTGGCCACGGGCGGTTCGCCCGGCGTGGCCGCAGGGGGTGGTTTGCGTTCTGGCTTGGGTCTGGGCGGCTTGCTGGTGTGGATTTGCACCGTGGCTTTGTCCATGCGCCCGTGCACGAGGTCCGTCACGGCCTTGAGGCTGCGTTCCATGCCGCGCTCAATGGCGTCGCGCTGCTCGGGGCTGGGTTTTTTCAGCACCCAGTTCACCACCTCTGCCTTGTGGCCAGGGTGATCAATGCCGATGCGCAGCCGCCAGTAGTCGGCACTGCCCAGCTGACCGTGGATGTCGCGCAGGCCATTGTGCCCGGCGTGGCTGCCACCCAATTTGAGCTTGGTTTCGCCGGCGGGCAGGTCGAGCTCGTCGTGCGCCACCAGAATTTCAGCCGGCGCAATTTTGAAAAACCGTGCCAATGCTGCCACGGACTGGCCCGACTTGTTCATGAAGGTCTGTGGCTCCAGCAGCCACACGGTGTGGCCGTCCACCGCGGTGCGTGCCATCAGTCCAAAGTAGCTGCGCTCCAACTGAAGGCGCGTGCCCAGCTGGCTGGCCAGCGCATCGATCCACCAGAAGCCCGCATTGTGACGGGTGGCTTCGTATTCCGAGCCCGGGTTGCCCAGGCCCACAAACAGTTTGATCATGCGGTAGTCTCCATGAAAAAAGGCCCGCAACGGCGGGCCTTGTGTGGCGGGGCGGTGGGCGCGGCCTGAACAGGCACAGCGCACCGCCGCAGGGCAATTATTTCTTGCCCTTGCCTTTTTTCTTGTCATCGACCTTGGCCACGGGCGCTGCCACCACTTCTGGCTCAGGCTCGACCATGCTGACCACGGTCTGGTTGGGGCGACCATGGGTCACGGTCTTGATGCCAGCGGGCATCACCAAGTCTTTCACGTGGATGGAAGAGCCCTTGGTCATGGCGCTCAGGTCAACGGTGATGAATTCGGGCAGGGCGGTGGCCAGGCACTCGATTTCGATCACGGTCATGGGGGTGTTCACCAGGCACTTGTCTTCTTTGACCGCAGGTGAATTCTCGGCGTTGACGAAGTGCAGGGGCACTTTCTTGTGCAGGCGGGTGCGGGCGTCGACGCGTTGCAGGTCAACGTGCAGCACCAGCTGCTTGAAGGGGTGGTACTGCACGTCGCGCAGCAGCACTTGTTCTGTTTTGCCAGCCAGGTCCATCTCCAGAATGGAGGCGTGGAAAGCTTCTTTTTTGAGGGCGTGCCACAGTGCGTTGTGGTCCAGTTCGATTTGGACGGGGTCTGTGGAACCGCCAAACACGATACCGGGCGTGCGACCGGTGTTGCGGAGACGGCGGCTCGCACCCGTGCCCTGCTTGCTGCGCTCGAAAGCGACAAATTTCATCATGGTGATACTCCTGAAGAGGCAGGCTCCGCGACCAGAGCGCCTCAATTACAAAAAACAACCGAACTGCACAAGCCCGAACCGTGGGTGTCAGGTGGCAATGCGGCTGCCTGCGGTGTTGTTTGCTGGAAAAGGGTGGCGTCAGACGCCACTCAGAACAGGTTCTCCTGGTCAGCAAACAAACTCATGACCGACTCGCCAGAGGCAATGCGCGAAATGGTTTCGGCCATCAGCGGTGCCACGGTCAGTTGTCGGATTTTCTGGCATGCCTGGGCCGCTTGGCTCAGGGGAATGGTGTTGGTCACGACCACTTCGTCCAGGGCCGAACCCTTGGAAATGCGCTCAATGGCGGGACCCGAGAAAATGGGGTGTGTGCAGTAGGCGTACACGTGCTTGGCACCACGCTCTTTCAGCACCTCGGCGGCTTTGACCAGCGTGCCGGCGGTGTCGATCATGTCGTCCATGATGACGCAGTTGCGTCCTTCAATGTCACCGATCACGTGCATGACTTCAGACACGTTGGCCCGTGGGCGACGCTTGTCGATGATGGCCATGTCGCAGTCCAACTGCTTGGCCAGTGCGCGGGCGCGCACCACGCCCCCCACGTCGGGCGACACCACCAGCAAATCGGGGTAGTTCTTCTGGCGCAGGTCGCCCAGCAGCACGGGAGACGCGTAGATGTTGTCCACGGGGATGTCGAAGAAACCCTGGATTTGGTCAGCGTGCAAATCCATGGTCAGCACGCGAGAAACACCAACGGCCTGCAGCATGTTTGCCACCACCTTGGCGGTGATGGGCACGCGGCTGGAACGGGGGCGACGGTCCTGGCGGGCGTATCCGAAGTAGGGGATGACGGCCGAAATGCGTTCGGCCGAGGCCCGCTTGAGCGCGTCCACCATGATGATGAGTTCCATCAGGTTCTCGTTGGTGGGCGAGCAGGTGGACTGGATCACGAACACGTCACGGGCGCGGACGTTCTGTGCGATTTCAACGGTCACCTCACCGTCGGAGAAGCGACCGACATTGGCAGCGCCCAGCGTGGTGCCGGTGTGGTGAGCAATTTCGGACGCCAGCACCGGGTTCGCATTGCCGGTAAAAATCATGAAATCGGGGGGTTGAACTTGCATGAGCTTTCCAGCGAAACGGTGATGGGGTCAACCCTGGCTGGGTTGGACCGTGCAGCAACTGTGCAGAAACATTTGGCAGGGGAGGAAGGACTCGAACCCTCGCATGCTGGAATCAAAATCCAGTGCCTTTACCAACTTGGCGACTCCCCTACGCAGGTGCTTGAATGACTCAAGTACCGAAAACCGACGCGAATTATCTGCTAAAAAACGGCTTCTTTCAGTCTGAAGTCCAATTTTTCAGCGGGTGCTCTGTCAGGCTGCTGCAGGTGTGGCCGAACCATTCCGACGGAACGGATGGTGCTGCCACATGCAACCCCAACGGAGCAAACAACGCACTGCCTGATCCGGTCATCCGGGCTGAAAGCGTTTGGTCTTTCAGCCAGTTGACGCACGCCTTGATGTCAGGGCAATGCGCTTCGGCAACCGCTTGCAAGTCGTTCACACCAAACAGCTGTGTGCTGTGAAGTGCGTTGTCCGCGAAGCCTTGCATTGTAGCAGGTTTTGTGTCGCGTTTCAAAGCAGGGTCGCGGAAGATGCGGTCGGTGGCCAGGCCGCCAAGGGGTTTGACCACCAGAAAGCGTTGTGGGGGAATGTCGATGGCGGTGAGTTGCTCGCCGATGCCTTCCACCCAAGCGTTTTGCCCAAACACAAAAAATGGCACATCGGCACCGAGCTGCAAGCCCAGTGCCGCCAACTGGTGGCGCCGCAGACCTGTGCCCCAGAGTCGGTTCAAGGCCAGCAGGCAGGTAGCGGCATCGGACGAGCCGCCACCCATGCCCGCTTGTGACGGAATGGCTTTTTTCAGTCGAATGAGCGCACCCATCTGGCAGCCCGTGGCCGACTGCAGGAGACGGGCGGCGCGCACGCACAGGTCGTCGCTGGGCAAGGCGTCGCCGGGTGTGGTGGTGGCCAGGTCTTCACGGCCGATGTGGGGGGTGTTCAGTCGCTCAAAGTGAAGCGTGTCGAACAGGTCCAGCAGCACAAAGACCGACTGCATCAGGTGATAACCATCGGCCCGGCGCCCCGTGATGTGCAGGAACAGGTTGATTTTGGCCGGAGCCGGAACGTCCAGCAATGCTTTCATGGGGGTGGATGATCAGTGAGCGGGCGCGTCCAGGACCACGCGTATTTCTGCCGCCGGAGCTGGCCACGCGCGATGGGCCTGTAGGCGGCCACGGTCCAGTCCGTCGAGTTGCGGGGTCCAGCCACCGGCGCTCAAGGCCTCGCCCCTCAGCCAGCTGAACATGGCGGCCACCGGCAAGGGGCTGCCGCTGATGGCGGTGGTCAGCGCAGGCAGATCGGCGTAGGCGCGGGTGCTGCCGCCTTGCTCCAGTTCGGCCAGCCCGGGAGACCAGTGCGCCCGTGCCAGGGTGGAGCCCAGCGGACTCAACAGGGTGAGGTCGCCGCGTTCGGCGGTGCCGCGCAGCACAAAGGACACCACCCAGTGGTCGGGAGCATCACCCAGGGTGCGCAGGCTCAGTCGCCCTGACCAGGTGTTATTTTTTAAATAAATTTGGTCATCAATGCTTGTCAATGTTGAGCATCCAGCTATCAAAAATGTGGCACACGCGGCGGCCAAATATTGGCGACGAGACAGCATGTCAGCCTTGGTGCTGGTCACAGGCGGACACCCAGCCGTGTCAGCGTGGACTTCAGTGTGTCGTTGTCGGCCTGCAGGGCGCTGGCCTGGCGGAACAGGTCTGCGGCCTGGTCTCGTTCGCCCATGACCCAGAGCACTTCGGCCAGGTGGGTGAGGATTTCAATGTCGGTGCGCCAGGTCAGCGCTTGGCGCAGGAGGCGGGCTGCCTCCGGCAAGTTGCCCAGGCGGAACTCCACCCAGCCCAGGCTGTCGGTGATGAAGGGGTCGTCGGGCAGCAAAGTCAGGGCCTTGACGATCAGGGCCTTCGCTTCGGGCAGCCGATCGTTGCGGTCGGCCATGGCATAGCCCAGCGCGTTGTAGGCGTGGGCGTTGTCGGGGCTCAGCTCGATGACCCGCCGAAGCAGGCGCTCCATGTCGGCATGGCGTCCGAGCTTTTCGGCCACCATGGCCTGTTCGTAAATCAGGTCCGTGTCGTCGGGCGCTGCCTGCACGGCGTTGCTGAGCACGTCATAGGCGGTTTGGGTTTGGCGCGCGTCTTTGAGCAGTTGCGCTTCGGCCAGCGCTTTCGCGCGGACGTCGCTGGGTTGGCCCACAGGCGCTTCCTGGATGAGCGCTCTGGCTTCGTCCAACTTGCCTTCACGTGCCAGCAGGGAGGCGCGGCGCAACTGGATGCGGAGCATGTCGTCGCTGCTGTCTATCCGATCCAACCAAGCACGGGCCTGTGCGGGGTTCTGACGCTGCTCTTCAATTTGGGCCAGCAGCAGGTAGGCCTGGGTCAGGGCTTTTTCCCGCCGCTCGCCTTCCATGTGGGTGGACTGGTTCAAGAATTGGGTCAGGCTGTCGTGGGCCGGGTCAATCTGGCTGTTTTGCAGCTGCAGTGCACCCAGCATCAGCCAAGCCTCTGCCAGGGTGGGTTGGCGGCGGGTGATCTGTTGCAGCTGTTGCTCACTGTCAGTCCAACGGTTGGTCCCCAGCAGGTAGCGGGCGTAGGCCATGCGGACCAGGTGTTGCTCGGGAAAGTCGCTCAGGTGGCGTTGCAGCTTGACTTCTGGCAGTGGGTGCTGGGTAGCGCCCAGCAACTCCACGGCCAACAGGCCTGCCGCTGGCGTGCCTGGCACGGCCATGAGGGCACTTTCCAAGGCGCCGATGGCCTGCTCTGACAGACCTGCCGCCACTTGCACGCGGGCCAATGCCGTCCAGGCGCTGCTGGCCGAGGATGAATTGCGTTGCCACAGGCGCATGGCGGCGCTGAGCACGCGCACCGCCGCAGACTTGTCCTTGGCACGGGCGTAGTTGTGACCCACCAGGTCAAGCAGTTCGTTGCGTTCGGCATCGGGCACACGGTCCAGCAGTTGCTCCAGTGTGGGCTCGCTCTGCTCCACTTGGTTCATGCTGAGCATGATTTGCAACATCACCCGCAGTGGCTCGGTGGAGGCTTTGTCGGCACTGGCCCAGGTTTTCGCTGCTGAGATGGCCGCCTCGCCGGAGCCAGACTGCATGGCAATTTCGACCGCACGGCGGTAGAGCAGCGGGTCAGCCGACTTGCGGGCTGCTTCCAGCAACAAGGAATACCCGGCACTCGCTTGGCCGGATTGGGTTTGCATCTCGCCCACCAGCACCAGGTACATGACTTCAGCCGTCATGGCCGAGGTGATTTGCCGGGTGTCCGCCGCCGTGATGGCCGCCTTTGCCGTGGGCGCACGTGCCATTTCCGTCGCCGCAGAGGCCGCCAGGGCACCCTGCGTCAAGCACAGGCTGCTGCCAAGGACCAGCGGCCACCGCCAAACGGTTGTCGCGAGGCGGGTCAGTGGGGTGTTGGGGGTGTACCGTGGGGGGGCTGGAACGGGCGGGGTTGACCGGCCCCCACGTTGGACAAGCCAGCGGCCCAGCCAGGTCGAGGTGGGCATGGAAAAAACGCGGCACTTTGGGGTCATCAACTCATGATAATGGAAGGCCTTTGACCCTGTCCTTGACCGGCCCGCACCATGCCTGAGTTACCCGAAGTGGAAGTGACCCGCCTGAGTATTGCCGACCGCATTGCCGGCAGCCGGGTGCTGGCGGTGACGATGGGCAAACCGTTGCGGTGGCCGCTGGGCTGTCCGCCCGAACAGCTGTGTGGTCAGCGGGTGCTGGGCGTGTCTCGGCGAGGCAAATACCTCTTGCTCCAGCTGCAACGCCCGTCGAACGGCGAAGAAACTGAGTCGGCGGGCGGCGTGTTGCTGCTGCACCTGGGCATGTCGGGCAGTTTGCAATTTGCCGTGGCTTTGCCGCCGCTGGGCGCGCACGACCACTTTTCCATGGACACCACGGCGGGCACCTTGCGCTTGCACGACCCCCGTCGTTTCGGGGCAGTGGTGCACGTTCATGGCCTGGACGACCCGGTGGCGCAGCGGCTGCTGGGCCACTTGGGCGTGGAGCCGCTTTCGGCCGATTTCCTGCCAGACGCCTTTGTGGTGCGCATGAAGCAGCGCAGGGCGCCCATCAAGCAGGTGTTGCTGGCGGGGGATGTGGTGGTGGGCGTGGGCAACATCTATGCGTGTGAAGTGTTGTTTCTGGCGGGTATTCGGCCCACCGTGCGGGCCGACCGTGTGTCCGAACGGCGCCTGCGATTGCTGCACGCGGCGATTCGCCAAGTGCTGAGCCAGGCCGTTTCCCAGGGAGGCAGTACCTTGCGGAACTTCAGCAATGCGGATGGCCAGCAGGGGCATTTCCAGTCTCATGCCAAGGTGTACGGGCGCGAGGGGCAACCCTGCCAAGTGTGTGCCACACCCATTCGGCGGATTTTGCAGGGGCAGCGCTCCACCTGCTACTGCCCTGTCTGCCAGCGGGGCTGAGACGGACCGGCACAAGTGAGCGGTGCAAGGTATATTGACTCACCCTTGCCCGCTTCAAAGCCATGAATTTCAACGAGAATTTTGACGACCACAGCCGCTGGCGCCGAGGCTTCTCCGCCGAGTTGCAACACCTGGCCGATTGGTTGCGCAACCACGACCTGATGGACGTGGCGGTGGACGAGCGGTTGGCTTTTCTGCGCCAACGTGTGAAGGGCGACAAGGTCATGGTCGCGTTTGTGGCCGAGTTCTCACGGGGCAAGTCTGAGCTGATCAACGCCCTGTTTTTTGCCGGTTTCGGGCGGCGCATCATGCCGGCCAGTGCGGGCCGCACCACCATGTGCCCCACCGAGCTGGGCTACGACCCTGAGACGCCGCCCAGCCTGCGCCTGCTGCCCATTGCCACCCGCTTGCAGGCGCGTTCCCTGGCCGAATGGCGAGACAACCCACAAGAGTGGGAAACTCTGGCGCTGGACGTGGGGGACCCCGACGGTTTGGCCGCCTCCATGGCACGGGTGGCCGAGGTCATCCGTGTGTCGCCCGAGGAGGCCGCGCGCTTGGGCTTCTGGCAGGCCGACGGTGGCACGGATCGCAGCATGGTGGGGGCAGACGGGTGCCTGGAGGTGCCCCGTTGGCGCCACGCACTCATCAACATTGCCCACCCCATACTCAAACAGGGGTTGGTCATTTTGGACACGCCCGGACTCAACGCCATTGGTGCGGAACCCGAGCTGACCCTCAGCCTGTTGCCTCAGGCCCATTCCGTGGTGTTCATTCTGGGGGCAGACACTGGGGTGACCCAGTCTGACCTGCGCATCTGGCGCGAGCACCTGGGCTCATCGGGTGCCAACCCGGGTGGACGCGTGGTGGTGTTGAACAAGATAGACACCCTCTGGGACGAGTTGAGCACCGACAGCGAAGTGGCGGCCCAGATTCGCCGCCAGTGCCAAAACTCCGCCGCCATTTTGGGCATGAACGCTGACCACGTGCTGGCCGTGTCGGCCCAAAAAGGGTTGGTGGCCAAAATCCATGGTGACGAGCCGTTGCTGCAGGCCAGCCACCTGCCGGACCTGGAGCAGATGCTGGTCAGTGGCATCATCGGCCAGCGCCGCCAGCTGCTGGTCGATGCCGTCACGGTCGGGGTGCACGCACTGCTGGGCCAGGTGGGGCACGTCATGCAGATTCGCAACCGGGACTTGACCGAGCAAATCCAAGAGCTGGAGAGTTTGCGCGGCAAGAACAGCGCGGTGATACGCCACATGCGCCTGCGCATCGAGCAAGAGCAGCAGGAGTTCGAGCGCAGTGGCGGCAGGATTCAGGCGGTGCGTTCGGTGCACATGCGGCACGTGGCATCGCTGTACGACACCTTGGGGCACGCCCGGGTGTCTCAGACGGTGACACAGCTCACCCAGCGCCTGAAGGAGCCAGGATTGAAATGGGGCGTGCGCGGCACCTACGAGCAGACATTCCAGACATTGCACCAGTTGCTGACCGAGGCCGCAGGCACTGCCCAGGAAATCAATGCCATGCTCTCCGGGAGTTTTGTGCAGCTCAACACCGAGTTCGGCATGGCGCTGCGCATGGCCCCACCGCCCGACATGGCCGCTTTTGAGGCGCAATTGGCTGAAATTGAGCACGACCATGTGCAGTACCTGGGGGTGGGGCACACCTTCAAACTGGCGCAACCCGAGTTCTGCGAACGCTTGGGGCGCGCTTTGCTCGGGCGTCTTCGCGAGGTGTTTGACTCTGCCGTGAACGAGTTGGATGCTTGGAACAAGGCTGCAGCCACCCAGTTGGACGCACAGTTGCGTGACCGCAGGCGCAACTTTGTGCGGCGGGTGGAGGCGGTTACACGCATTCAGGAGGCGGCCGGCGGGCTGGACGAGCGGGTGCGCGAACTGGCCGACCAGATCAGCCACCACCAGCGCGTGCAAGCGGAACTGGCCCAGCGGGCGCACACGATGTTGGCGCCCGCCGCATCCCCCAGCAACACCGCTGATCCGCTGCCCGCCTCGGTGGAAGCGGACACCCAGCCCTTGCCCTTGTCTCACCGATGACGGGCGTCCGCGCGGCGGCCCCAGCGGTGTTTGCACGGTTGACCGCTTGGCAGGCCCAGCATGGTCGCCACGACCTGCCCTGGCAAAACACCCGTGATCCCTACCGGGTCTGGTTGTCTGAAATCATGTTGCAGCAGACCCAGGTCAGTACGGTGTTGGGCTACTACGGGCGGTTTTTGCAACGTTTTCCCAATGTGTTTGCCCTGGCCCGTGCGCCGCTGGATGAGGTGCTGGCCTTGTGGAGCGGTCTGGGCTACTACAGCCGTGCGCGCAACCTGCACCGTTGTGCCCAGGTGGTGGTGACCGAGTCGGGAGGGGTGTTTCCGGCCAGCAGTGTGGCGCTGCAGACACTGCCGGGGATTGGGCCCTCCACAGCAGCGGCCATTGCGGCTTTTTGCTTTGGTGAATCCATTTCGATATTCGATGGCAACGTCAAGCGGGTGCTGGCGCGCTGCCTGGGTTTTGACGGTGACCTGTCGGACGCTGGGCAGGCCCGCACGCTGATGGCGCAGGCCCAGGCGTTGTTGCCACCGTCTCCCAGTCCATCGGACATGGTGGCCTACACCCAAGGCCTGATGGACCTGGGTGCCACTGTTTGCAGTCGCTCCCGCCCGGCCTGTGACCAGTGTCCCCTGGCGACTGAGTGCGTGGCTTGGCGCACCGGGCAGGCCACCCAGTTGCCCGTCAAAACCAAACGCACCAAACGATCGACCCAGGCCTGGTGGTGGCTGGTGGCCCGTCGGCCCGATGGTGCGGTGTGGCTGAGCAAGCGCCCTGCCACCGGCATTTGGGCGGAGCTGCACTGTTTTCCTGAATTTGAGAGTTTGGCGCTGTTGCAGTCAGCTTCGGGGGCGGCTCTGCCAGAGGGCAGTCGGTTCGAGGTGCAGGTGTCCGTCAAGCACGTGCTCACGCACCGCGACTTGGTGCTGACCCCGGTGGTCATCGATGTGCCCCACGACTGGGCGCTGCCGGACGCCCTGCCGGTGGCGGGTCTGTGGGCCAGCCCGGGCCAGGTCGTGGGGGTGGGGGTGCCCACCCCGGTGGCCCGGTGGTTGACGCAGTGGGCGCCACCCGGCCAGCCAACAGGGGCGGCTTCAGCCCTGTAGCTCGCGGTGGCGGCTTTTGGCCTGCCAGGGGTCGGCAAAGGCCTGGGTCAGGCGCTCCACCAAGTACACCGAGCGGTGCTGGCCCCCCGTGCAGCCGATGGCCACCGTCACGTAGCTGCGGTGGTCCTTTTGCAGCTCGGGCAGCCAATGGCCCAGGAAGTGGGCGATGTGGTCGGCCATGGCATTCACTTCGGGCAGCGGGGCCAAAAACCGAGCGACGGCTGCATCGCAGCCCGTGAGGTGGCGCAGCGCCGGGTCGTAATGGGGGTTGGGCAGCATGCGCACGTCAAACACGTAGTCGGCATCCATGGGGATGCCGCGTTTGAACGCAAACGACTCAAACACCAGCGTCAGCCCCTGTTGTGCGTTGTTCACCAGGCCTTTGATCTGGCTGAGCAGGGCGGCCGGGCGCAGCAGGCTGGTGTCCACGACCAGGGCGCGCTCGCGCAACTCGGCCAGCATGTCACGTTCCAGCCGGATGGCTTCCAGCAGGCCATGTTCATCGGCCGAATTGCCCTTGATGGACAAGGGGTGGCCACGCCGCGTTTCCGAGAAGCGGCGCACCAGGGTGTCGTCGGTGGCGTCCAGAAACACGCTGGTCATGTGCAGGTCGGAATGTGCCAGGCTGTCCAGTCGAGCGGGCAGGGTGGGCAAGGAGGCGGCACTGCGCACATCCATGGCCAGTGCCACCTTGCGGTTGCGGCCGCCGTCTTGCAGGGCCAGGAAGGGCTCCAACAGTTCTGGGGGCAGGTTGTCCACGCAGTAAAAGCCCGCGTCTTCCAGCGCCGCCAGCGCCACCGACTTACCGGAGCCCGACATGCCGGTGATGAGCACCAATTGGAGGGGGGTCATGAGGTGAGCATTTCTCTGGCGTGGTTGAGTGAAGCGTCGGTGATGCCGTTGCCGCCCAGCATGCGGGCAATTTCCAGCTCGCGCTCGCTGGGGGTCAGGGTGGTGACCTGGCTGACCACCTCCCCTTGGTTGGCCGCTTTGGCCACTTTGACGTGGTGGCTGGCGCAAGCGGCCACCTGTGGCAGGTGGGTGATGGCCAGTACTTGCCGGTGTTGCCCCAGTTGGGCCATCAGTTGCCCCACCGTGTGGGCCACCGAGCCACCCACGCCGGAGTCCACCTCGTCAAAGATGAGCGTGGGACAGCCGCCGAGCTGGCTGGTGGTCACGGCAATGGCCAGGGCAATGCGCGACAGCTCGCCGCCAGACGCCACCTTCATGATGGGCCGTGGTTCCGCCCCTGCGTGCCCGGCCACCAGGAATTCCACCACCTCCAAGCCACTGGCCTGCGGCGTGTCCAGGCGGGTGAGTTGCACATCGAACACACCACCCGCCATGCCCAGTTGCTGCATGATGTTGGTGATATTGATAGCTAAACTTCCTTTATATTCGTGCCTTAAGGCCGATATTTGTTCTGATTTTTCCAAAAAAGCGGCCTGGCAGCGCTTGACGGTGGCGACCAGGGCTTGGGCATCGGTCGAGGCCGCCAGGGCCGCCAGCTTTGCCTGGCAGTCTGCGTGGTACCAGGGCAGGTCCTGCGGTGTGCAGTGGTGGCGCTTGGCCAGGCTCAACCAGGTGGCCATGCGCTGGTCGAGTTCAGCCAAGCGGGTGGGGTCCGCTTCGGTGTGGCGCAGGTAGTTGTGCAGGTCGCGGCTGGCCTCGGTCACCAGCACACTGGCCTGCTCCAGCGTGCCCAGCAGGGCGGTGAAGCGGGGTTCCAGGTGTTGCCGTTGCGCGAGTTGCTGGCTGGCTCGGGCCAACAGGCTGTCCACGCTGGCGTCGTCGTCTGACAGCGCTTCGGACGCGACCTGCGCCCCTTCCAGCAGGGCGTGAACGTTGGCCAGGCGGGCATGTTCTTCCTGCAGTTGTGGCCACTCGGTGTCGGTGGGGGCCAGTTTGTCCAGTTCGACCAGTTGCCACTGCAGCCGTTCACGGGCTTGTTCGGCCTGCGTGGCGTGGGTTTGCGCCTGGGCCAGGGCTTGCTCGGCCTGTCGCCAAGCCTGCCACAGGGGTTGCAGGGCTGTGGTATCTGCACCCGCGTATTCGTCCAGCAGGGCACGGGTGGTGTCGGGCTTCATCAGGCCTTGCCAAGCATGTTGGCCATGGATGTCCAGCAGCAGGCCACCCAGTTCACGCAACTGTGTGGCCGTGGCGGGGGACCCGTTGATCCAGCCTTTGCTGCGGCCAGCCGCGTCCACCGTGCGCCTGAGCAGCAGAGTGGCTTCGGTGGGGTCCAGCTCGGCGCCGCTCAACCAGTCGCACACCGCAGGCGTGGTGTCGAACTCCACCGACACCTCGGCACGCGCCTGCCCGCTGCGCACCACGGCGGCATCGGCGCGCCCGCCCAGTGCCAGTTGCAGGGCATCGATCAGGATGGACTTGCCCGCCCCGGTTTCCCCCGTCAGCACCGTGAAACCGGGTGCGAGGTCGAGCTCAAGCTGGGTGACGATGACGAAGTCTTTCAGGGCAATTCGCAGCAGGCTCATGGTGGGTGCTCAGGGCTGTGATCCGATCACGCCCTCGTTCCAGTGGAGTTTGTTTCGCAGCGTGTCAAAGTGGCTCCAGCCCACCGGGTGCAGCAAGCGCAGTTCATGGCCGGCGCGTTGCACGCTGATCTGGTCCCCGTGGATCAGGCTGGTGAAGGTCTGCATGTCAAAGTTGGCGCTGATTTCGCGCCCGCCCACCACCTCAATCAGGATTTCCTGGTCACAGGGCAGCACGATGGGGCGGTTGGACAGCGTGTGCGGTGCAATGGGTGCCAGCACCCAGCCGTCAATCGCGGGGTGCAGCAGCGGTCCCCCGGCCGACAGCGCATAGGCCGTGGAGCCGGTGGGGGTGGCCACAATCAGGCCGTCGGCCCGCTGCCGGGCCACAAACCGGCCGCCCACGTCAATTTTGAGTTCAATCATGCCGGCCGACGCCCGGTTGACCACCACGTCGTTCATGGCCATGGTTTCGTACACGCAGGCACCGTCGCGCAGCACGCGGGCCCGTATCAGGGCGCGGGGGTCTTCTTCGTACTGACCACGGAGCATGCCGTGCAGGGTGGTCGGAAAGTCCTCGAAGCGCACATCCGTCATGAAGCCCAGGCGGCCCTGGTTGATGCCGATCACCGGCACGCCGTACCGGGCCAGTTGGCGGCCCACGCCCAGCATGGTGCCGTCGCCGCCGACCACCAGGGCCAGGTCGCACTGCGTGCCGATTTCCTCCAGACTCAGTGACGGGTATTGCGCCAATCCGGTGTTGAGCGCGGTTTCGGTCTCCAGCGCCACGTCGCATCCCTGGGTGTGCAGAAACTGCGCGATGTCGTCCAATGCGGTGCGCGACCCCAGCGCCTGGTACTTGCCCACAATGGCCACGTGCCGAAACACGACGGGGCTTGCACTGCTGGCACGCGAGAGGGGGGCGGGGGGCAGATTCATGGTCAAATTACAACACAGCCAACTTCCAACTTTCCATGCTAGATATACGCGCCAAGTTACTCCTCAGGGCTTTGGTGGAGCGCTACATTGCAGACGGACAGCCCGTGGGCTCGCGGACCCTGTCCAAGGCCGCAGGCTTGGATTTGTCGCCGGCCACCATCCGCAACGTCATGAGCGACCTGGAAGAGCTCGGCCTCATCGCCAGCCCCCACACGTCGGCCGGGCGGGTGCCAACGCCCAAGGGCTACCGCCTGTTCGTGGACACCATGCTCACTGTCAAGCGCGACTCGTTCGGGGCGGGCTCGGAAATGCCCGACCCTGTGCTGGCCGCCGACCAGCCGCAAAAGGTGATTGCCAACGCCGCGCAGCTGTTGTCCAGCCTGTCGCACTTTGTGGGTGTGGTCATGGCGCCCAAGCGCACGTCGGTGTTTCGGCACATCGAGTTTCTGGGTTTGTCTGAGCACCGGGTGCTGGTGATCATCGTGGCCCCCGATGGCGATGTGCAAAACCGCGTGGTCCACACCGCCACGGCCCACACCCAAAGCCAGCTCATTGAAGCGGCCAACTACCTGAATGCCAACTACGCCGGCCTGGCGCTGGATGTGGTGGGCCAGCGGCTGCGCGCCGAGGTTGACAACCTGCGCAGCGAAATATCCGACCTGATGCAGGCGGCGGTAGACGCCGGTGTGCAAGCCATTGAGTCGCAGGACGAGGTGGTGATTTCCGGTGAAAGAAACCTGTTGTCCGTCAGTGATTTCTCCAATGACCTGGGCAACCTGCGGAAAATGTTTGACCTGTTCGAACAAAAAGCGCAACTCATGCGCTTGCTGGAGGGCTCCAGCGAGGCCGAGGGCATCCGCATCTACATCGGCGGCGAAGGTCAGGTGGTGCCTTACCACGACCTGTCCATTGTGTCGGCCCCCTATGAGGTCGATGGCGCCGTGGTGGGCACCCTGGGGGTGATCGGCCCCCAGCGCATGCCCTACGAAAAGATGATTCGCATCGTGGACATCACCTCCAAGCTCGTCAGCAACGCCCTGAGCCAGGGTAAGTAGCCGCTTACAATGGTCGGCTGCGCCCCAAGCGCAGACGTCGGACGGGGGCCGTTAGCTCAGTTGGTTAGAGCAGAGGACTCATAATCCTTTGGTCGTTGGTTCAAGTCCAACACGGCCTACCAAACCCGTCAGCATTGAACACAAGCCACCGTTTGGTGGCTTTTTCATGTCCGCTGCTGTACGAAGTTGGCCACGGCGGCCAGCACCGCTTGCGGCTGGTCGCGGTGGGGTGAGTGGCCGCAGGCGGGCAGTTCCAGCAGCCGGGTCTGTGGCCGCACATGGGCAATGCCCCGTATCTGGGCCAACGTCCCGTACTCGTCGTCCACCCCCTGCACAGCCAAGATGGGCGCGGTGATGCGGTGAAGCTCGTCGGTGATGTTCCAGCTTCTGAAAGCTGGTGACAGCCAGACGCGGTTCCAGCCCCAGAAGGCGGAGTCCGGGTCATCGTGGTGGCGGGCCAGGCGCTGGCGCAGGTCGGTGCGGATGTAGGCTTGGCGCGCTGCCTCAATGCCCTGAATCGACACGTGCTCGACCAGGATGTGCGGCGCCAGCACCACCAGCCCGGCCACTTGCGCTGGGAAACGGGCGGCGTGCAGCAGGGCAATGGATCCGCCGTCGCTGTGCCCGAACAGCCACAGCGGCTGGCGCTTGGCATCCACGCCCAGCGCGTGCAGCAGTGTGGGCAGTACCTCATGGGCCTGTCGGTGCATGAAGTCCGGGGCCCACTGCTCATTGGGTGGGCGCGGGGTGGAGGCGCCGTATCCCGGGCGGGAATACACCAAACCCCGGGTGCCGGTGGCCTCGCACACCCGCTGCGGAAAGTCGCGCCACATGGAAAGAGAGCCCAGCCCTTCGTGCAGAAAAACCATGAGCGGGGCTGCAGCGTCTGTGCTGCCCAGCCAAGTGTATTCAATGCGCTGCGGCAGGCCAGCCCAGTGGATGTGGGCAAACTGCGTGTGTGGGCTCATGGAGGAAGTTGGCATGGGGTGGTGTGGGACGGGTAAAAACCTAGCCTGATTGAACACAGGGAAGGAGACAATTCGGATTCGTGGCCTGCGCAGCCTGCATGGGTTGACTGGCAAGCCATTCGGTGCAGCGCCATGGGTCTGATGACACGTGAAGGAGTGGTGAAGGTATGGGGCCCAGTGGCCATTTTGTGTCGCCCACGGTGCGCGACAAACTGTCCGTGCTGCACAGCATCCTGGACCATTCGCCTGCGGGCATCGCCATTTTTGATGCCGACCTGCAACTGGTGGCCATCAACCGGCTGCTGGTCGATTGGCTGGCGTTTCCGTTGACGTTGTTTGAGCATGGGATGCCCAGCCTGGAGCAACTCACCCGCTTCAACGCCGAGCGCGGCGAATACGGACCTGGCGACCCCGAGGCGCTGACCAATGAGCGCATGAACCTGGCTCGGTTGGGGGAGCGCCACCGGTTTCGGCGTCAACGCCCCGGCGGGCGGACCCTGGAGATCATTGGGGAGCCCTTGCCTGGTGGAGGCTTTCTGAGCATTTACACAGACGTCTCGGACACCCATCGGGTGGAAACCGAGTTGCGCGAGCGCAGCGCGCACCTGCAAAGCGTGCTGGACCATTTGCCCCAGGGCATCTCGGTGTTTGACCAGCACCTGCGCCTCAAATCCTGGAATGCGCATTTTGTGGAGGTGTTGCAGCTGCCGCTTGAGGCGGTGTACCCCGATGTGGCGTTCGAGGACCTCATCATGGTGCCGGCTCTGCGGGGTGAGTATGGCCCTGGCGATCCGATGGCGCAGGTGGCGCAGCGGCGTGCCCAGGCGCAGCAGTTCCAACCGCACCGGTTCGAGCGCACGCGACCCAACGGGCGCAGCCACTTGGTCGAGGGGCGGCCCATCACATTGGACGGCGATGTGGTGGGTTTTGTCACCAGCTACACCGATGTGACCGAACAAAAAGCCGTGGAGCGCGAGCTGCGGCAAAAGAGCGAGGTGTTTCAGACCCTGGTGGACAACATTCCCGGCGGGGTGACCCTGTTCGGGGCCGACTGGACGCTGCTGGCCCACAACCAAGAGTTCGCCCGCCTGCTCGAATTCCCTGAAGAGCTGTTTCAACGCTCGCCCACGTTGGTCGATTTTTTCCGCTTCAATGCCGAGCGGGGCGAGTACGGGGACGGCAATGTCCACGCCATCGTCGAAGAGTTCATGGCCCGTGCCCAGCGCCGGGAACCGCACCTGTTCACCCGCACCCGACCCAACGGCACCATTCTGGAGGTGCGGGGTCTGCCCTTGGTCGACGGCGGGTTTGTGACCATCTATACCGACATCACCGAACGCCACCGGGCGGCCGAGGCCATTGAGCGCCTGGCTCACCGCGACACCCTCACCGGTCTGGCCAACCGCTACACGCTGGAGGCCAGGCTGGACCAACTGGTGGCCGACGCGCGCCGCCACCAGCGCCGACTGGCGGTGATGTTTTTGGACATAGACAACTTCAAAACCATCAACGATACCCTGGGTCACGCAGTGGGCGACCAGTTTCTGTGTGCCGCAGCCTCGCGCCTGGTGGCCACCGTGCGCGACAACGACATCGTCGCTCGCCTGGGAGGAGACGAATTTGTGGTGGTGCTGGCCGATGTGGTGGACTCTTTCGCTGCCGCCCAGGTGGCCACGCTCATCAACCAAGCCTTGCAGCAGCCGGTGAGCGTGGGGGCGCATGTGCTGAGTGCGTCGGCGTCCATCGGCATTTGTTTTTTTCCGGAAGACGGCGGCAGCCGAGGCGCGTTGATGCAGAGCGCCGACATGGCCATGTACCACGCCAAAAAGGCCGGAAAAGGCCGTTTTCACCTGTACGACGCCGCCATGATGGTGGAGGCCAATGCCCGCCTGGGTCGCGAGCGTGCGCTGAGCGAAGCCGTTGCGCACCGCGCCTTTGAGTTGCATTACCAGCCCCTGATGGACCAGGCCGGCAAGTGTCCCGTGGGGGTGGAAGCCCTGATTCGCTGGCGCAAGCCCAGCGGCGCGCTGGTGTCGCCACTGGACTTCATTCCACTGGCCGAAGAGATGGGGCTGATCGACCAGATTGGCCACTGGGCCCTGACCGAGGCGTGCCACACCTTGGCCCAATGGCACCGCTCGGGGCTGTCGGGTTTGGGCATGTCGGTCAACGTCAGTGCGCTGCAGCTGCGCGATCCCGGGTTTCCGCAGCAGCTGCAAGGGGTGTTGCAGGCCTCGGGCATGCTGGGGGCGGCGCTGACGCTGGAAATCACCGAATCCGTGGCCATGGAAGACCCCCAGGCCACCGTTCCGCGGCTGGAGGCCATTCGCCAGTTGGGTGTGCGCTTGGCGATTGACGACTTTGGCACCGGTTACTCGTCGCTGTCCTATCTCAAGCGCCTGCCCCTCGATTGCCTGAAGCTGGACCGCACCTTTGTGGAAGACCTGGAAACCGACAGCAACGATGCGGCCATTTGCGCCGCCACCATTGCCTTGGCCCACAACCTGGGATTGAGTCTGGTGGCCGAGGGGGTAGAGACCGAAGGCCAGCACCGCTACTTGGCCGAGCTGGGTTGCGACCGGCAGCAGGGCTACTGGTTCAGTCGGCCATTGCCCAAAGACCAGGCTTTTGCCTGGTTGCGGGCCAGGTGCGGCCACCCCCTGTGACGCCTGGTGCACGGCTCAGACGGGGCCCTGGCCACCCTGGCTTTCACGCTCGCGCAGCTTGAATCGTTGGATTTTGCCGGTCGCGGTCTTGGGCAGATCGGACACAAATTCAATCTGGCGCGGGTATTTGTAAGGCGCCAGCTTGTCTTTCACAAAGGCTTTCAGCTCGGCCTCGCTGGCCTGGGCACCGTTTTTCAGCACCACATAGGCCTTGGTTTTGGTCAGGCCGTCGGCGTCGTTGACGCCGATGATGGCGGCCTCCAGCACGGCCGGGTGCTGGATGAGCGTGGCTTCCACCTCGAATGGCGACACGTAAATGCCGCTGACCTTGAGCATGTCGTCGCTGCGCCCGCCGTAGGTGTAGCTGCCGTCGTCGTTGCGGATGTACTTGTCGCCGCTCTTGGTCCAGCCGCCCTGGA
Source organism: uncultured Hydrogenophaga sp. (assembly GCA_964396895.1). Lineage (GTDB taxonomy): Bacteria > Pseudomonadota > Gammaproteobacteria > Burkholderiales > Burkholderiaceae_C > UBA2334. The sequence goes on from CAYNGJ010000001.1 coordinate 401,884, forward strand.
AGGTGTCGCGGGTTTTTTCGCGGTTGCCCCAGTACATCATGGCGGCCGACGGACCGTGGATGTACAGGTCACCCGGCTCGCCGTCGGGCACGGGCTGGCCGTCGTCGCCGCGCAGCGCCACCTCGTAGCCCGGCACGGGCCAGCCGGTGGTGCCGTAGCGCACGCGCTCGGGTCGGTTTGACAGAAAGATGTGCAGCATCTCGGTGGAGCCGATGCCATCCACGATGTCGATGCCGAAGTGCGCCTTGAATTTTTCACCCAGCTCGGCGGGCAGCGCCTCGCCTGCCGACGACACCAGCCGCAGCGCCACGTCGGCTTTGGCGGGCAGGGCAGGGTGGGCCAGCATGCCGGCAAAGCCCGTGGGTGCACCGTAGAACACGGTGGGCTTCACACCGCCCACCTTGCCCAGCCAGCGGGCGAAGGTGGCGTCGGGCGTGGGTCGCTCGGCCATCAGGATGGTGGTGGCACCGACCGACATGGGAAAGCTCAGCGCATTGCCCAGCCCATAGGCGAAGAACAGCTTGGCGGCCGAGAAGCACACGTCGCTGTCGGTGAGCTGCAGCACGCGCTTGCCGTACAGCTCTGCCGTCCAGTACAGGTTGCCCTGGGCGTGCACCGTGCCTTTGGGCCGCCCGGTGGAGCCGGACGAATACAGCCAGAAACCCGGTTCGTCGGGGCTGGTGGGTGCGGCTTTCATGGCGGGTGGCTGGGCCGCCAGAAACACCTCCATGTCCACCTCGGCCGGATGCAGCGGCGCGGCGGGGTGGGAGACGATGACTTTTTTGACCTCGTGGTCGCTCTTGACCAAGGCGCTGGTGAGCGTGGGCAGCAGCGCGCCCGACACCAGCACGGCTTGCGCGCGCGAGTGTTCCAGCATGTAGGCGTAGTCGTCGGCGGTCAGCAGCGTATTGACGGCCACTGGCACCACGCCGGCGTAGAGCGCACCCAGGAAGGTGACGGGCCAATCGGCACCGTCTTGCATGAGCAGCAGCACCCGCTCCTCGCGGCGCAGGCCCATGCCCGTCAACCCGGCGGCCATTTGCCGCACGCGGGCAAACAGCTGGTCGTAGGTGAGGCTGCCGTGGTCGTCCACCACCGCCAGCTTGGCACCACGCTGGGCGTTGCAGTCCATCAGGTACTGGGCAAAGTTGAAGGCGGGGCCGGGGGCGGGCACGCCTGCCAGTGTGTCGGGCGTGTGGGCGGTGCTGTCGGCAAGGTCTTCGGGTGTCATGGTGTCTCCATTATTAAGCAAAAAGTGCTTCTATCGCTTGTATTTATTGATGTTTTAGCTATGAATATTTACAGGTTATCCAGCACGGCGGTGCTGGCCTGCACCGCACAGCGGCGGTGGTAGAAGTTGAGCGCCTTCAGGCCGCCCAGCTCTTCACCGCCACCGGCACGGCCTGGCCCGCCGTGCAGCGACTGCGGCATCACGTTGCCGTGCCCCGTGTGCAGGGCGGCCACGTCTGGCGAAATGACATGCACACGGCCATGGCTATCGGCCAGCGCCAGCGCCACGCGGCCCAGCGCAACGGGGTCGGTGCCGTAAACCGACACCACCAGCGAGCCTTGGCCCCGGCGCACCAGTGCCAGTGCGTGCACCTCATCCCTGTAAGGCATGAGGGTGGCCACGGGGCCGAACACCTCCACGTCGTGGACGATGGCGCAGCCGTCCGGGTCAGGCGTGCCCAGCAGGGTGGGGCCCACGCAGCAGGCCACCGCCGGGTCGGCATCGACCAACGGGGTGGCGCTGCCGTCGTGCAGCACGGTGGTGTGTGCTTTGAGCTGGGCCAGGCCCGCCTGTATGGTGTTGAACTGCGCGCGGTTGACCAGCGCACCCATGCGCACAGCGTCGTTGCGCGGGTTGCCCACCGTGGTTTTGGCCAGGCGGGCGCTGATGGCGGTGGCCGCTGCGTCATACAGCGCTTCGGGCACCAGCACGCGGCGGATGGCCGTGCATTTTTGGCCAGATTTGACTGTCATTTCTCGCGCCACTTCTTTGGCCAGCAGGTCCAGCGCGGCCTGGGTGTCTTCAGCGGTGCCGCCGGGCAGCATCACGGCGGAGTTGACGCTGTCGGCCTCGATGTTCACGCGCACCGAGCGCTGTACCACCGCAGGGTGCGAGCGGATGACCGCCGCCGTGTCTGCCGAACCGGTGAATGACACCACGTCAAACGGCTGCAACTGGTCCAGCAGGCCCGCCGAGCTGCCGCAGATGACCGACAGAGCGCCGGGTGGGAAGATGCCCGCATCCACCACGTCTTTGACCATGCGCTGCGTCAGCCAGGCGGTGCTGGTGGCGGGCTTGACGATGACGGGCACGCCCGAGAGCAGGGCGGGCGCGGCCTTTTCCCACAAGCCCCAAGCCGGGAAGTTGAAGGCGTTGATGAACAGCGCCACGCCGCGCGTGGGTACCAGCACATGCTGGCTCTGGAACAGCGGGTCTTTGCCCAGGCGTGCAGCGTCGCCGTCGCTCAGGTGGTGTACTTCACCCAGTCCTGCGCCCAGTTTCGCGTAGGTGCTGAGGGTGAAGATGCCGCCGTCAATGTCCACAGCCGAGTCGTTTTTGACCGTGCCGCTGTTGGCGGTGGCGATGTCGTAATAGGCATCGCGGTGGGTTTGCAGCACCTTCACGGTCTGGGCCAGCAGGGCGGCGCGCTGGGCGTAGGTGAGGGCCCGCAGGGCGGCACCGCCTGCTTCGCGCGCAAAGCGGAAGGCCTCGGGCAGGTTAAGGCCGGTGGCATCCACGCGGCAAAGTTCCGTGCCCAGCACGGGGTCAAACAAAGCAGTGCCGGTGCCTGTGCCGTCAATCCACTGGCCGTGGACGTGGTTGGGGAGCAATGGGGTGGTCATGGGGGTTTTCTCAAATAGAGTAGCTGTAATCGCTTTCCAATCAATCGATACAGCCTAATTTCGTTGTAATTTTCGTGTGGTGGTCGGTGGCTGATCAGCGGCTGAACTCAATGCGGCCTTCGGGCAGCAGGTACAGCACCAAGGCACGGCCACCGGCCACGGTGGGCGGGTGGGCGGTGCCTGGGCCGTACACCAGCCAGCCCGCACCGTGGCCGTCGAAGGTGGCGGCGTCGTCCAGCGGCATGATGAGGTCAATCTCGCCCAGCGGGTGGGTGTGGTGTGGCCCGGCCACGTCGGCCATGTCCACCACGTCCACAGAAAAACCATCCAGTCCGGCATCGGGTTTGAAGATGCGGCCATATTTCAGGCCCCCGGCTTCGCGCTGGCACAGCCAGCCATCGGTCACGCCCTGTTGGCAAGCCGCTTTCAGTTGGGTGTACAGCGTGCTGCGCGGGCCGTGCTGGGTGTTGAGCCAGTCCTGCAACTGCCCGTCCAGGGCGCGGTGGCTGAGTTGTGGGGTCAGTTCTTTCAGCAAGGCCTGAAAGCCTGCAGGGTCGATCGGTGTCATGGGGGCTCCTCGTTACACTTGCGTCAGTTGCGGATATGAAATATCGTGCATGGCGTCAAGGTTAACGAATCCATTTTTAATGTCAAGCAATATATTGCATGAATCGGGGTTGACGGTGAAATCCCGACCCGAGATCGACAAAAACCCTTTCCTCATGGCGCTGGGGGAGCGCGTCCGTGCCTTGCGTGCTCGCAGGGGCATGACGCGCAAGGCCGTGGCGCAGGCGGCCGAGGTGTCCGAGCGCCACTTGGCCAACCTGGAGTACGGGGAGGGCAATGTGTCCATCCTGCTGTTGCTGCAGGTGGCTCAGGCCTTGCAAAGCTCATTGGCCGAATTGCTGGGCGACGTGACCACGCAATCCCCGGAGTGGCTGCTCATCCGCGAATTGCTGGAGGGGCGCGACGACGCCACCCTGCGCAAGGTGCGGGTCACCCTGGCCGACATGCTGGGCACGGGCTCTGGGCGGACCGGCCAAAGCAGCTGTGTGGCCCTGATCGGTTTGCGTGGGGCGGGCAAGTCCACGCTGGGGCAGATGCTGGCCGAAGACCTGGGGTTTCCCTTCGTGGAGTTGAGCCGCGAGATCGAAAAATTCGCGGGCTGCAGCGTCTCGGAAATCCAGGGCCTGTATGGTCAAAATGCCTACCGCCGGTACGAGCGCCGGGCGGTGGAGGAGGCCATTCAAATTTACCCCGAGGCCGTGCTGGCCACGCCCGGTGGCCTGGTGTCGGACGCGGCCACCTTCAATTTGCTGCTGGCGCACTGCACCACGGTGTGGTTGCAGGCCGACCCCGAAGACCACATGAACCGCGTGCGCGCCCAAGGCGACCTGCGGCCCATGGCCGCCAGCCACGAGGCCATGGAAGACCTGAAAACCATTTTGGCGGGCCGCTCGGCCTTTTATTCCAAGTCTCAACTCAAGGTCAACACCAGCGACCAGTCGCTGGCCGACACCTTTGTCATCCTGCGCGCCAAGGTGCGCGACGTGTTGGGACTGGCGATTTAGTGCATGTGTTAAAAAAATATGCATAAAAATGCTTGACTTCGGAAAAATGCATGCAGTATGATGCATGTCATCGAAATGCAGGATTGTGCATTTCATTTTTCAGGAGACTTCCATGAATGCACCCCAGACCATCCAGACACTTTCACCCGCCCCCGTCAACTACCAGACCCACCCCAGCCAGTACCGCCACTGGAAGTTGAGCTTCAACGGCCCCGTGGCCACGCTGGCCGCCGACTTTGACGAGAACGCCGGCTTGCGCCCTGGCTACAAGCTCAAGCTCAACAGCTACGACCTGGGCGTGGACATCGAACTGAATGATGCCGTGCAGCGCATCCGCTTCGAGCACCCTGAGGTGCGCACGGTGGTGGTCACCAGCGCGAAAGACAAGGTGTTTTGCTCGGGCGCCAATATCTTCATGCTGGGTGTGTCCACCCATGCTTGGAAAGTGAACTTCTGCAAGTTCACCAACGAAACCCGCAACGGCCTGGAAGACAGCAGCGCCCGCAGCGGCCTGAAGTTTTTGGCCGCCGTCAACGGTGCCTGCGCCGGTGGTGGTTACGAGCTGGCCCTGGCCTGTGACGAAATCATTCTGGTGGACGACCGCAGCAGCGCCGTCAGCCTGCCTGAGGTGCCTTTGCTGGGTGTGTTGCCCGGCACCGGCGGCCTGACCCGCGTGACCGACAAGCGCAAAGTGCGCCACGATCTGGCCGACATCTTTTGCACCACCAACGAAGGCGTGCGCGGCAAAAAGGCCAAGGACTGGCGCCTGGTGGACGACATCGTCAAGCCCGCCCAGTTTGCCGAGGCGGTGCAAAAGCGCGCCCTGGAGCTGGCCGCCCAAAGCGACCGCCCAGCCAGCGGCAAGGGCGTGACCCTCAACCCGCTGACGCGCACGCTCACCGATGAGGCGCTGACCTACACCCATGTGGGCGTGGCACTGGATCGCAGCAAACGCACCGCCACTTTCACCGTCAAGGCCCCCACCGGCGCACAGCCGACCGACGTGGCCGGGATCGAAGCCGCTGGTGACCAGTGGTACCCACTGGCCATGGCCCGCGAGCTGGAAGATGCCATCTTGCACATGCGCACCAACGAGCTGGAGCTGGGCACCTGGCTCATCAAGACCGAAGGCGACAGCGCCGCCGTGTTGGCCATGGACGCCGTGCTCCACGCCCACATGGGCCACTGGCTGGTGCGTGAAACCGTGGGCCTGCTGCGCCGCACCTTCAGCCGCCTGGATGTGAGCAGCCGCAGCTTGTTTGCGCTGGTTGAATCCGGCTCCTGCTTTGCAGGCAGCTTGCTGGAGCTGGCCCTGGCCTGTGACCGCATTTACCACCTGGCCTTGCCTGACGACGAACTGGCGGCGCCCAAGATCACCGTGGGTGCCCTCAACTTCGGTACCTATCCCATGGCCACCGAAGAAAGCCGTCTGGGCCGCCGCTTCTACAACGAAGCCCCCGCCATGGACGCGGTGCGTGCCGTGGCCGCAGACAGCGCCAAGGGTGTCGCGGGCCAGCCGCTGGACGCCGATGCAGCGTTTGCTCTGGGCCTGGTTACCGCCAACCCCGATGACATCGACTGGGCCGATGAAACCCGCCTGGCCATTGAGGAGCGTGTGGCCATGAGCCCCGATGCCCTCACCGGCATGGAAGCCAACCTGCGCTTCAACGGCGTGGAAACCATGGCCACCCGCGTGTTTGGCCGTCTGACCGCCTGGCAGAACTGGATTTTCCAGCGCCCCAACGCCGTCGGCGAAAAGGGTGCGCTCAAGGTGTTTGGCAAGGGCGACAAGGCCGCCTTCAATTGGGAACGTGTCTGAGCGTCCCGCCCCACATTGATTGACGTTGTGCAGCGTGGTCCGGGCGGGGCGCTGCAACCGAAAATTTTCCCCCGAGCTTTTCCAGACTTCGGAGACACCTCATGTCCACCATCGACTACAGCGACAAAATCCCCAACAACGTCAACCTCAGCGAAGACCGCACCCTGAAGCGTGCGCTGGAGCAGTGGCAGCCCAACTACCTGAACTGGTGGAACGACATGGGCCCGGACGGCAGCCAGAATTTTGATGTGTACCTGCGCACGGCGGTCAGCGTGGACCCGCAAGGCTGGGCCCAGTTTGGCCACGTCAAGATGCCCGATTACCGCTGGGGCATCTTTTTGAACCCCGCCGAGCAGGACCGAAAAATCCATTTCGGTGACCACAAGGGCGAAGACGCCTGGCAGGACATCCCCGGCGAGTACCGCGCCAACTTGCGCCGCATCATCGTCACGCAGGGCGACACCGAGCCCGCATCGGTCGAGCAGCAGCGCCACCTGGGCCTGACCTGCCCCAGCCAGTACGACCTGCGCAACCTGTTCCAGGTGAACGTCGAAGAAGGCCGCCACCTGTGGGCCATGGTGTACCTGCTGCACAAATACTTCGGCAAAGACGGCCGCGAAGAAGGCGAGGCCCTGCTGGAGCGCAACAGCGGCAACGTGGACAACCCCCGCATCCTGGAGGCCTTCAACGAAGAAACGCCCGACTGGTTGAGCTTCTTCATGTTCACCTACTTCACCGACCGCGACGGCAAGTTCCAGTTGTGCGCCCTGGCCGAGTCCAGTTTCGACCCGCTGGCGCGCACCACCAAGTTCATGCTGACCGAAGAAGCGCACCACATGTTTGTGGGCGAGTCCGGGGTGAGCCGCGTCATCAACCGCACCTGCCAGGTGATGAACGAACTCAAAACCGACGACCCCGCCAAGCTGCGCGCCGCCGGTGTCATCGACCTGCCCACCATCCAGCGCTACCTGAACTTCCACTTCAGCGTGACCATCGACCTGTTCGGTGCCGACGAGTCGTCCAACGCCGCCACGTTCTACAGCACCGGCCTGAAGGGCCGCTACGAAGAAGGCAAGCGCATGGACGACCACCAGTTGCGCGGCCAGTTCTACAAGGTGCTGAACGTGCAAAACGGCCAGTTGGTGGATAAGGAAGTGCCCATGCTCAACGCGCTGAACGAGGTGCTGCGCGACGACTACATCAAGGACAGCGTGGGTGGCGTGGAACGCTGGAACAAAGTCATCGAGAAAGCCGGCATTCCCGTGCGCTTGTCGGTGCCGCACAAAGCCTTCCACCGCAACATCGGCATGTTGAAGGGCGTGAAAGTGTCGCCCGATGGCCGCGTGATCAGCGAAAGCGAATGGGCCAGCAAGCGCGACCAGTGGTTGCCCACCGAGACCGACCGCGCTTTTGTGGCCAGCCTGATGGGCCGCGTCGTCGAACCCGGCAAGTTTGCCAACTGGATCGCACCTCCCGTCATGGGCATCAACCGCCAGCCGGTGGAGTTTGACTACGTGCGCTTCAACTGAGCCGCAGGCCAGCATGCAAAATCCGGGGCCTGGCTGGTGACGGCCAGCCCCTTTTTTGCCTGGGGCCCACCGCAGCCCCCACGCAGAGACAGAACCAGGAGACCACCCCATGCCCGCCACCGAAGTGCAGTTCATCAAGCAGCACCTGATCGATCCGGAAATTTGCATCCGCTGCAACACCTGCGAGGCCATTTGCCCGGTGCAGGCCATTACCCACGACAGCAACAACTACGTGGTGGACGTGGACAAGTGCAACTGGTGCAACGACTGCATCTCGCCCTGTCCCACCGGCAGCATCGACAACTACCGCACCGTCACCAAGGCTGTGGCTTACAGCCTGGCTGACCAGTTCAGCTGGGACGTGCTGCCCGCCGAGCGTTCGCGCGCGGAGCTGGCTGAACAGGCGGGTGCCGCCAGCGACGCGGCCGACGACGCAGGCCCGCCCGCCACCTCTGCCGCCCCGGGGACACAGGCCACCAGCGCCGATGGTGTGCCCGTCTTCAACAGTGCGCAGTATGGTGCCACCGTGCCGCCCTGGTCGGCCGCCCACCCTTACACCAACCTCTACGGCCCCAAAGCGGCGCAGAAAACGGTGGAGGCCACGGTCACCGGCAACCTGCGCGTCACCGAAGTGGGCCAGCAGGCCGGGCACGATTACGACACCCACCACGTGGTGCTGGACTTTGGCAGCATGCCCTTCCCCGTGCTGGAGGGGCAGTCCATCGGCATCGTCCCGCCGGGCACCGACGACAAGGGTCGCAACCACCACGCCCGCCAGTACTCGATTGCCAGCCCGCGCAACGGCGAACGCCCAGGCCACAACAACCTGTCGCTCACCATCAAGCGCGTGTTGGAAGACCACCAGGGCCAACCCGTGCGCGGTGTGGGCAGCAACTACATGTGCGACCTGAAGGTGGGCGACAAGGTGCAGGTCATTGGACCCTTCGGCGGCAGTTTCCTCATGCCCAACCACCCCAAGAGCCACATCGTGATGATTTGCACAGGCACTGGCAGTGCGCCCATGCGCGCCATGACCGAGTGGCGGCGGCGGCTGCGCCAGACGGGCAAGTTCGAGGGCGGCAAGCTCATGCTGTTTTTCGGTGCCCGCTCCCGCGAGGAGCTGCCGTATTTCGGGCCCTTGCAAAACCTGCCCAAAGACTTCATTGACACCAGCTTTTCTTTCTCGCGCGAGGCGGGCAAACCCAAGCGCTACGTGCAAGACGCCATGCGCGAGCGCGCCGCCGATCTGGCCGCCCTGCTGACCGACCCCAACGCCTGCTTTTACGTCTGCGGCCTCAAGGCCATGGAAGAGGGGGTGGTGCTGGCACTGCGCGACATCGCGACCCAGGCCGGATTGAACTGGGACAGCGTGGGGGCTGATCTGAAAGCCCAAGGCCGTTTGCACCTGGAAACTTACTGAGCATGAGCATGAATTTTCAAACCCTGAGTCTGACCACCCGCCAACCCGGTGTGGCGCAGGTCACCATGAACCGGCCGGCGGTGTTCAACGCCTTTGACGAAGCCATGATTGCCGAGTTGGACCAGGCATTTGCCGAACTGGTGCGCGACCCAGCGGTGCGCGTCATCGTCCTGGCCGGGGCGGGCAAACACTTCAGTGCTGGCGCCGACTTGCAGTGGATGCAACGTGCCAGTGCCGCCCCGTTGGACTGGAACGTGGCCGATGCCCGAAAGTTTGCCGACATGCTGGCCCGCATCGAGGCTTGCCCCAAGCCCACCGTGGCCCGCATTCAGGGTGCGGCGCTGGGCGGTGGCGTGGGCCTCACGGCCGCGTGTGACATCGCCATTGCCACCGACAACGCCAGCTTTGCCGTGAGCGAGGCCAAGTTCGGCATCCTGCCTGCCGTCATTGGTCCCTGTGTGACCAACGCCGTGGGCAAGCGCCAGGCCAAACGCCTGGCCCTGACCGCCACCCGCGTGGGCGCGGCCGAGGCACTGGCCATGGGCCTGGTACAACAGGTGGTGGCGTTGGATGCCGGGTGTGCCGCGCTGGACGCAGCGGTGGATGCCACTGTGGCCGACCTGCTGGTGTGCGGCCCACAGGCCCAGGTGGAAATCAAAAACCTGTTCGCACAATTGGCCGTTGGCCCCATCACCCCCGAGGTGCGCGAGCTCACCGCTCAAACCATCGCCCGTGTGCGCGGTACCCCCGAGGCGCGCGACGGTTTTGCCGCTTTCCTGAACAAACAACCAGCCCCCTGGGCCCAACCATGACCGACACATCTCCTTCCGTCCTGTCCTTGTTCGATGTGGCCCACAGCGCCCCGGTGTTGGTGGTGGGGGCAGGCATCATGGGTGCTGGCATTGCCCAGGTGGCGGCGTTGGCGGGTCACCCCGTCATGCTGTTTGACCTGCGCGACGGTGCGGCCGACCAGGCGCGTGCGCAGCTGGCCACCACGCTGGACACACTGGTGGCCAAAGGCAAGCTGGGCAGCGACGTGGTGGCACAGGCGATGGCCCGCATCCAGGTCATCACTGAGCTGACCTCGGCCGCGCACGCGCACTTGGTGGTTGAGGCCATTGTGGAAAAGCTGGAGGCCAAGCGCAGCCTGTTTCGGCAACTGGAGGCGGTGGTGTCGGCCGACTGTGTGCTGGCCACCAACACCTCGTCCATTTCGGTCACGGCCATTGCCAACGGCTTGCAGCACCCCCAACGGCTGGTGGGCATGCACTTTTTCAACCCCGTGCCGCTGATGAAGCTGGTCGAGGTGGTGTCTGGCCTGCAAACCGCACCGGCGGTGGCCGAGGCCATTTTTCAGCTCTCCAAGGCCTGGGGCAAAACGCCGGTGCACGCCCGTTCCACGCCAGGCTTCATCGTCAACCGCATTGCCCGCCCTTACTACGCCGAAACGCTGGCACTGCTGCAAGAGCAGGCGGCCACGCCCGCTGTGCTCGATGCGTGTTTGCGCGCCGTGGGTTTCCGCATGGGCCCCTGCGAGCTGATGGACCTCATCGGCCACGACACCAATTTTTCGGTCACCCAGTCGGTGTACGAGGCCAATTTTTACGACAAGCGTTTTGTCCCTTCGCTGGTGCAGCGCGAACTGGTCGATGGCGGCCTGCTGGGCCGCAAAACGGGGCGGGGCTTCTACAGCTACGCCACCGGGGCCGAAAAGCCCGGCCTGAACCCGCTGCCTGAGGCCAGCTTGCCCATGTGCCAGTCGCTCACCGTCATGGGCGCAGGCCCATTGGCTGAGCGGTTGGCCAAACAACTGAGCGCGGGGTTGACGCTGCTGGGCACCAGCAGCCTGCCCGTGGTGCTGCGCCAGCCCCACAGCAATTGGGTGGGCCTGGAGGTGGACGGTGCCCAGCTGCGCCTCACCGATGGCCGCCCCGCCACCACCCTGACAGCCGGTGCCAGTGCCGAGGGCGACGTGGCGGTGTTTGACCTGCCCATGGCCGACGCCGCCAACGCCCCATTGGCCTGGGCCGTCTCGGCCCGCGCCAGCCAGGACTGGGCTGCTGCAGCCCCCCAGTGGTTGCGCCTGTTGGGTTTCCACCCCCAGCGCCTGGCCGATGCGCCCGGCCTGGTGGTGGCGCGCACCCTGGCCATGCTCATCAACGAAGCGGCCGATGCCGTGCACCAGGGCGTGTGCAGCACCGACGGCGCCGATGCCGCCATGAAGCTGGGCGTCAACTACCCGGCCGGTCCGTTCGAGTGGCTGGCCCGCTGGGACGTGCGCGCGGTGGTCCACCTGCTGAACGCGCTGGATACCCACCACCGGGGCGAGCGCTACCGCGTCAGCCCCCGGTTGCTGCTGCAGGCCCATGTGTGAGCCACTGTTTTCAATAAATTTGCACTCCATCGCTTATATTTATTGAATGTGTAGCTATGAAGTTTGCTGATTTTTGGGTGGGCCAAACCCTGATCGCCGGCCCTTTCACATTGACCGAATCCGAGCTGCTGGCCTTTGCCCGTGCATGGGACCCGCAGTGGTTCCACACCGACCCCGAAGCGGCCGAACAAGGCCCGCACGGCGGGCTGATTGCCAGCGGTTGGCAAACCTGCGGCATTGCCATGAAGCTGGCGGTGCAGGCGGCGCTGGCGGACTCAGAGTCGTTTGCCTCGCCGGGGCTGGCCTACGTCAAGTGGACCCATCCGGTGCGCGCGGGCGATGCCCTCAGCCTGACGGCCACCGTGCTGGAAACACGCCACTCGACCAGCCAACCCACGCTGGGCATCCTGCGCTGGCGCTGGCAACTCTTCAACCAGGCCAGCGTGCAGGTGCTGGACCTCGAAGCCACCAGCCTGTTCAAGCTGGCGGCAGATTGAATGCCCGCAGCCCATGGCCGCGTGCTGCTGGCGGTGTAACCACCACCAGCGGCTGACACACACCACAGGAGACACCATGTCCACCCCCCAAGCCTTCATCTGCGACGCCATCCGCACCCCCTTCGGGCGCTAC
>CAYNGJ010000002.1:0-310014 GCA_964396895.1 uncultured Hydrogenophaga sp.
TCGCATCTACGTCAATTGAAGTCCGACCCGTTTACACAAAAAATAGGACACCCTCCCCTCTCACCCCCCCAACAACTCCCCCAACACCCGCGCCACCACCTTGGTCGCCCGGCGCAAGTCCGCCAGCTCCAAATGCTCATCCGCCCGCTTGGCGTTGGACTCGCGCACCGTGCGTGGCCCCGCGCCGTAAATCACACCCGGAATGCCGTGTTCGCCGTACAGGCGCACGTCGGTGTACAGCGGGGTGCCCACGGCGGGTATGGGTTCGCCAAACACCTGTTCGCCGTGCTGCTGCAAGGCGGCCACCAGGGGGGCGTTGCCGGGCAGGGGCTTCATGGCGCGGGCCAGCAGCATGCGGCGCACGTCCACTTGCAGGGTGCTGCCGCCACGGGGTGGGTTGAAGCTGGCGGCGGCTTGGGCAATGGTGTCGCGCAGGCTGGCCTCTACCTGGGCTGGGTCTTCTTCGGGAATCATCCTGCGGTCCACCTTCAGCACCACTTTGCCGGGGATGACGTTGGTGTTGGTGCCGCCGCTGATGAGGCCGATGTTCAGGTAGGGGTGGGTGATGCCTTCCACGCCTGAGGTCACTTGCAGGTAATCGCGGTTGAGCGCGTACAGCGCGTTCATGATGTGGGTGGCCCCTTGCAGCGCGTCGGTGCCGCTGTCGGGAATGGCGGCGTGGGCCATGTCGCCTTGCACGGTCACTTCCATTTGCAGGCAGCCGTTGTGGGCCACCACCACCTGGTAGCTGAAGCCAGCGGCAATCATCAGGTCGGGCTTGGTGTGGCCGTTTTTCAACAGCCAGCCGGGGCCGACGTTGCCGCCAAATTCTTCGTCGTACGTAAAGTGCAGCTCCACGCTGCCTTGCAGTGGCAGGTTTTGCGCCTGGGCCACGGCTTCCAGGGCGCGCAGCGCGTAGGTGAAGGTGGAGAAGTCGCCCTTGCTCACCGCCGTGGCGCGGCCATAGATGCGGCCAGTGGCGTGGTCGCCCACGACCTCGCCGCCGTAGGGGTTGTGCGTCCAGCCTTCGCCGGGGGGCACCACGTCCCCGTGTACGTTCAGGGCAATGGTTTTGCCGCCTGCACCGGGCGTGCCAAAGTGCCGCCGCACGATGAGGTTGGTGATGGTTTGCAGCCCTTCGGCCAGCACCTCGGCAGCGGGCACGTCGAAGCGCTCGGCGGTGTAGCCCATGCTGGCCAGCAGCTCGGCGGTGCGCTCGGCGTGGGGGGTGTTGTTGCCGGGCGGGGTGTCGGTGGGCACGCGCACCAGTTGCTGCAAAAAGTTGATTTGCTCGTCGAAGTGGGCATCTACCCAGGCGTCGAGTTGGCTGAAGTTGGCAGTAGCGGTGGGGGCGGTGGCAGGGCTGGCGGGCGTGGTCATGGCGGGGTTTGTGGGTTTTTGCGGGGTGTAGGTGGCTGAATGGTGTTCACTATTCAATAGCTTACTTCGCTTATAAATAAAGCGCTAGGTGCCTAAAAAGCTTGAAATTATCTGGCAGCCAGTTGTTGCAACAGGTGGTTAAAGGCGTCCACGGCCAGTTGCATGTCGCTGGCGGTGGTGCTTTCCAGCGGGTTGTGGCTGATGCCGGCGTTTTCCCCGCGTACAAAGAGCATGGCTTGGGGCATGGTGTCGTGCAGCTTCATGGCGTCGTGGCCGGCGCCGCTGGTCATGCGGTGCACGGGCAGGCCGGTGGCGGCCACGGCGGCTTCCCAGCGGGCTTGCCAGGCGGGGGCGCTGGGGGCGGCGCTGGCGCGCATGGTTTCTTCCAGGCTGAAGCTGACGCCCCGGCGCTCGCAAATGGCGGCCAGCGCCTGGCGCACATCGGCCTCCAGCGCGTTGCGTTGCGCGTCGTTGGGTGCGCGAATGTCCAGGCTGAAGTGGCACAGGCCGGGCACCACGTTGATGCTGCCATTGGGCACCAGCAGTTGGCCCATGGTGGCGACGCTGTCACCGTCTTGGGCGGCGCGTTGCTCGGCGTACAGGGCCAGCTCGGCCACGGCGCAGGCGGCGTCGCGGCGGCGGTTCATGGGGGTGGTGCCCGCGTGGCTGGCCTGGCCCACCACCTCGCCCACCAAGCGCACGCTGCCGTTGATGCTGGTGACCACGCCCAGCGGCAGGTTCAGCTCGTTGAGCACAGGGCCTTGCTCAATGTGCACTTCCACAAAGCCCAGGTACTGGGCGGTGTCGCGCTGCAGGGCTTGTATGGCGGGCAGTGTGGCGGGCAGGCCAGCGGCCTGCATGGCCTGGCGCATGGGGGTGCCGTCGGCGTCGGTCTGGTCCAGCCAGGCGGGGTCAAAGCTGCCGGTGAGTGCACCCGAGCCCAAAAACGTGGCTTTATAACGCTGGCCTTCTTCTTCCGCAAAGGCCACCACTTCTATGCCAAAGGGCAGGCGCTGGCCCGCTTGGTGCAGCGCCTGCACGCTGGCCATGGGCACAAAAATGCCCAAGCGCCCGTCGTACTTGCCGCCGTTGCGCACGGTGTCGTAGTGGCTGCCGGTGAGCAGCGTTTGGGCATGGGGTTGGGTGCCCAGGTAGCGGCCTACCACGTTGCCCACGGCGTCTGTGGTCACCTCGTCAAACCCGCATTCGCGCATGCGCTGGGCAATGTCGGCGGCGCAGGCTTGGTGGGCGGGGGTGAGGTAGGTCACGGTCAATTGCCCTTGCTCGGCAAAGCCGGGGTCTGAGTGGCGGGCCAGGTCTTCGTGCCAGTCCCACACCTGTTGACCCACGGTGGGCTCGGCGGCGAACTTGTCCATCAGCCGAATCTCGGCAATGCGGTGGATGTTGCGTATGCACTCGGCCAGCTCAAAGTCGGGGTGGCGAGCCAGCCTGCGCTCAAAGGTGCTGATGATTTGCCGCTTGGTCAGACCCACGCCACGCGGCCCGCGCACCGCCAATATGAAGGGCCAGCCAAATTTGTCGTTGTAGGCGGCGTTGAGTGCTTGAATGTGAGCAAACTCCTCTTGCGTGCATTGCGTAAGGCCCGCTTTTTGTTGCTCATTGGTCGATTCGGCGGTGAGCGTTTGGCTGACCATGGCCTTGCCCGCCAGCTCAGGGTGGGCGCAGATGAGGTTTTTTTGCGCCGCTGGGCCTGCCTCGTCCAGCAGCTGGGCCATGGTGTGTTTGAGGTGCGCCAGCGATTTGAAGGGCCGGTGCGCCATGGCCTGGCCCGCAATCCAGGGGGTGTGCTCGTACAGGCCGTCCAGCATTTTGGCGGCCACGTCGGGCGGGGAGTTGTTGAGGCGTTCCAGGGTCAGAGGTGTGGACATGGCGGGTACAAAAAAAGGAGGCGGCTGGGGCGGGCCGGGTGGGTGGGGTGCAGCGCAGGGGCTGGAGGGGGGTGCTGGGCAGGGGTGCCCACGCAAGAAAAGGGCCTGACCGGGCTCAGCCAGGGTAGGGGTGCGTGGCCTTCCAGTGGCGGGCAATGTCTATGCGCCGCGCCACCCACACGTGGCTGTGTGCCTGTATGTGGTCCAAAAACCGCTGCAGCGCGGTGATGCGGCCCGGCCTGCCCAGCAAGCGGCAGTGCATGCCCACGCTCATCATCTTGGGCGCGTTGAGGCCGTTGGGGTCGCCCTCGGTGTAGAGCGCATCAAAGGTGTCTTTCAGGTACTGAAAAAACGGGTCGGCGTGGCTGTAGCCCTGGGGCAGGGCAAAGCGCATGTCGTTGCAGTCCAGCGTGTAGGGCACGATGAGCTGCGGGGCCACGCTGTCGTCGGACTTTTGCACCTTCATCCAAAAGGGCAGGTCGTCGCCGTAGTAGTCGCTGTCGTACTCAAAGCCGCCAAAGTCGGCCACCAGGCGGCGGGTGTTGGGGCTGTCGCGCCCGGTGTACCAGCCTGCGCCGTGCAGCTGGCGGGCAGGGTCGCCGGTCACTTCCGCCATGGCTTGCATGGCCAGGCGCATGTGCTCGCGCTCTTCGGCCTCTGGGGTGTTTTGGTAATGAATCCACTTCCAGCCGTGGCAAGCAATTTCGTGGCCCAGCTCCAAAAAGGCGGCCGTTACCTCGGGCGAGCGCTGCAAGGCGCTGGCCACGCCAAACACCGTCAGGGGCAGGCCGCGCTTTTCAAACTCGCGCAAGAGACGCCACACCCCCGCGCGCGAGCCGTATTCGTAAATGCCCTCCATGCTGATGTGCCGCTCGGGGTAGCTGGCGGGGTTGAACATTTCTGACAAAAACTGCTCCGAGCCCGCGTCACCATGCAGCACGCAGTTCTCGCCGCCTTCTTCGTAGTTCAGCACAAACTGCACGGCCACACGCGCACCGCCTGGCCAGCGGGCGTGGGGTGGCGTGCGGCCATAGCCCGCCAAGTCGCGGGGGTAGGGGGCGGTGCTGTCGTAAACCTGTTGGCCCCCACACGCATGGCATTCGCTGCCCCTTGATCCGGCAAGGACACCTTCGTATCCGGGGGCTGTTCCGCCTTGGGGCGGCCCGGCAACGGAACGTGGGTTTTGTGCGTTCATGACAAAGCCATTGAAATGTCGCTGCTGGGCAGCTTGCGGTCGAACTGCAAGCCTTCTTCGACGTGCTGCAGGTGTTCGCTCATCAGGTGCACGGCCAGCGCTTCGTCTTTGGCGGCCAGGGCGGCGATGATGGCGGCGTGCTCGTCGCTGGAGTGCTCGGCGGCGCTGGTGCTTTGGTACATCAGGGTGATGAGGGCGCAGCGGGCAATCAGGCCATCCAGCAGCTGGGCCAGTACGTGGTTGCCCATGAGCTCGGCCATGACCACGTGAAAGTCACCCAGCAATTCGGTGCGCCCGCTCACGTCCTGCTTGGCCACGGCGGCTTTTTCCTGGGCCACATGGGCTTTGAGCGCTTTGATTTGCGCGGGCGTGACCTGGCGCACAAATTCACGGGTCATTTCGGTTTCCAGCATGCGGCGCACGGCAAACACCTGGCGGGCTTCGTCGGCAGATGGGGTGGCCACAAAGGCACCGCGTGCGGGCTCCATGCGGATGAGGTGGTTGCGCGTCATCTGGAACAAAGCTTGCCTCACCAAAGTGCGCGACACGCCAAAATGGTCTGCCAGCTTCTGTTCGGCCAGCTTGGTGCCGGGGTGCAGGCGGTGTTCCACAATGGCCCGGGTGAGCGATTCCACAATGCGCGTGGTGGATGACTCCAGCGGAGAGTCGCCGCCGCCTGTGCTGGCGGCTTCGGTGACAGGCAGTGGCGGTGGGGCGGTGTTCATGCGGGTCATCATACGCAGAAAACGGGTTTGGTGGCAAAAAGTGTATACACTTTGTTGGGCCATGTGGCGGTCGGTGTGGCGGGCCCTGGCGTTCGGGGCCAGGTTGGCTTTCAAAGGAGCATTTCATGGGTTTGAGCACACACGTTCTGGACACCATGCATGGCTGTCCCGCAGCGGGCATGGCGGTGTCTTTTTACGCCACCAGCGGGCCACAGCCCGAACTGCTGGTCCGTTTCGAGTTGAACGCCGACGGGCGCAACCCCAACGGCCCGCTGCTGGACAACGCGGGTTTGCGGGTGGGCACTTACCGCCTGGTGTTTGACGTGAAGGGCTACTTCGCTGCACGGGGTGTGGCCTTGCCGGAGCCCAACTTTCTGAACCAGGTGAGCCTGGACTTTGGCGTGGCCGATGTCACCCAGCACTACCACGTGCCTTTGCTGGTCAGCCCTTGGAGCTATTCCACCTACAGGGGGTCCTGACGGTGTTGGTTATATGAATTTCTGTATGACGTTCATATGCCAAGGAAAATAAAATGGGCGCTTCCACCGCCCTTTCCTCACCCACCACACCCCCTGCACCCATGACCCAAGTCACCAACACCGTGCGCTTTGTGCTTGACGGCCGCATCGTCGAAGCCCAGGGCAAGCGCCGCACCACCACCGTTCTGGACTTTTTGCGCGAGGACTTGCACCGCACCGGCACCAAAGAGGGCTGCGCCGAGGGCGACTGTGGCGCTTGCGTGGTGCTGGTGGGCGAGCTGAACGCGGCGGGCAACGGGGTGGACTACCTGCCGGTGAACGCCTGCCTTCAGTTGCTGCCCAGCTTGGACGGCAAATCGGTCAAAACCATCGAAAGTTTGAAGAAGCCCGACGGCAGCCTGCACCCTGTGCAGGAGGCCATGGTGCAGTGCCACGGCAGCCAGTGCGGTTTTTGCACGCCCGGCATCGTCATGAGCCTGGCCCATGTGGTGCAGGTGGTGCCGGGCCGGGGCCAGGGCTTGAGTCGCACCGACATTCAAGACGCGCTCAGCGGCAACCTGTGCCGTTGCACCGGTTACAAGCCCATCATCGACGCGGCCGAGCAGGCCTGCGCCAGCGCACTGGCCACCGACCCGGCCAGCTTGGTGCTGGACAGCAGCGCCGATGTGCCGCTGCTGAAAGACATCCAACGCGCCACCCACCCCACCTACAGCCTGGACGGGGACATCGTGGTGCAGCCCGTGGTGCGCACCAAAAAGGGCAGCGAATTTGTCAGCCCCGCCACGTTGGCCGAGGTTGCGCAGTATTTGGTGCAAAACCCTGGCACCACGCTGCTGGCGGGCAGTTCCGAAATTGGCCTGCAAGTTAACAAGCAGTTTGCCCGACCTGGCCACATCTGTTACCTGGGCAACGTGGCCGAGCTCAAAGCCGTCACCGAAACCCCCCAGGCTTGGCGCATCGGGGCCATGGTGTCTTTGGAAACTGTGCTGGCCTTGGTCAAGGCCAGCCTGCCGGACCTGGCCGAGGTGCTGCGCCGCTTTGGCTCCCCGCCCATTCGCGCCACCGCCACGCTGGCGGGCAACATTGCCAATGGCTCCCCCATTGGCGACAGCATGCCCTGCCTGATGGCACTGGGTGCCACGCTGGTGCTGCGCAAGGGCGACAAAACGCGCACGGTCGCGCTCGACGCCTTCTACACCGGCCAGAAGCAAAGCGTGCTGCAACCGGGCGAGTTCATCGAGGCCACGGTGTTGCCCAAGCCCGTGGCAGGCCAGACCTTCCGCGCCCACAAAGTGAGCAAGCGCTTTGAGCAGGACATTTCGGCCACCTGCTGCGCCCTCTCGTTCAGCCTGGTGGGTGGCAAGCTGAAAAATGTGAAGCTGGCCTACAACGGCCTGGCCCCATCGCCTTGCCGTGCGCCCAAGCTGGAGGCCGTGCTGGAAGGCCAGGTCCCCGCCAACGTGACGGCTGAAGCGCTGGACGCGGCCATCGCCGCCAGCTTCACCGCCCGCGACGGTCTGCGCGCCACCTGGGTCTACCGCTCGCTGGTGGCCCGCAACCTGGTGCTGGGTTTTCTGGAGGAGGCCACCGTGCCCGCCCTGTCCGCCACCGCCGCCTGACCCCAGCCCTGAAGGAGACCCCCATGAACGCACCCACTCCCCTGCATGTGCTGAACCCGACAGGCGCCCAAGGCCAGGACTTGGTGCACGAGTCCGCCCGCCTGCACGTCACCGGCGAGGCCACCTACACCGACGATATCCCTGAGCTGCGCGGCACGCTGTACGCGGCCCTCATCACCTCACCCGTGGCCCACGGCGAACTGCTGGGCGACGGCATTGACCGCGAAGCCATCCTGCGCGAGCACGGCGTGGTGGCGGTGTACACGGCCAAAGACATTCCCGGCGAAAACAACTGCGGCCCCATCATCCACGACGACCCGTTTTTGGCCGTGGGCAAGGTGGAGTTTTTGGGCCAGGCCGTGGCCGTGGTGGTGGCGCGCGACATGCTGTACGCCCGCGAAGCCGCCCACAAGGCCAAGGTGCTGGTGCGCGAGCTGCCCGCCATCTTGACCGTGGAGGCCGCCATGGCCGCCAACAGCTTTGTCATGCCCGCCAAAGGCATCGTCCGTGGCGACGCGGCAGCAGCCATTGCCAACGCGCCGCACACCGTGAAGGGCACCACCCGCACTGGCCAGCAAGAGCAGTTTTACCTGGAAGGGCAAATCACCTACGCCGTGCCACGCGAAGACGGGCAGCTGACGCTGTATGTGTCCACCCAGCACCCCGACGGCAACCAGCGCGAAGCCGCTGCGGCACTCAACCTCACCACCAACGACGTGGAGGTGATTTGCCGCCGCATGGGTGGCGGCTTTGGCGGCAAAGAGGGCAACGCCAGCATCTTCAGCCAGAGCGCTGCGCTGGCCGCGTTCAAGCTGCAAAAGCCGGTCAAGCTGCGCGTGAACCGCGACGACGACATGATGATCACCGGCAAGCGGCACGACTTCCGCATTGACTACGAGGTGGGCTTTGACGACAACGGCCGCATTTTGGGGGCCGACATCACCCTGGCCTCGCGCTGCGGCTACAGCATGGACTACTCAGGCCCGGTGAACGACCGCGCCTGTTTGCACATTGACAACTGCTACCACATTCCCGCCTTGAAGCTGGTCAGCCACCGCTGCAAAACCAACACCCAAAGTGCCACGGCGTTCCGGGGTTTTGGTGGCCCGCAGGGCATGTTTGGCATTGAAACGGTCATTGAGCAAATAGCCAACACCCTGGGCAAAGACCCGCTGGAAGTGCGCCGCCTCAACTTGTACCAAGACCCGGCTGTGTCAGGCGATGCCGCCACCATGACCACGCAATACAACCAGCTCATTGAAGACTGGGTGGGCGACAAGGTGGTGGACCAGGTGGCGCAAGAGGCCAATTACGCGGCCCGCCGCGCCGAAGTGGCCGCCTTCAACGCCGCCAACCAGCGCCGCAAGCGTGGCCTGTCGCTGGTGCCGTTGAAATTTGGCATCAGCTTCACCGCCACCATGCTGAACCAGGGCGGCGCGCTGCTGAACATTTACATGGACGGCTCGGTCAGCGTCAATCACGGCGGCACCGAAATGGGCCAGGGCCTGAACACCAAAATGGCGCAGGTGTGCGCCGATGGCCTGGGCATTCCGGTCAGTCGCGTGCGCGTGACGGGTACGGACACGCAAAAGGTGCCCAACGCATCGGCCACCTCCGCCTCCAGCGGTGCCGACATTAACGGCGCAGCCATCATGAACGCCACCGCGCAAATGCGCGAGCGCCTCGCACCCGTGGCCGCCCGCATGCTGGGCTGCGATGCCAGTGATGTGGAATTTGTAGCTGACTTTGCCCGCCAAATAAGCGCTGACCGCCTAAATGATTGCCAAAAAGATGCCAAAAAAGTGGCCTGGCCCGACCTGGCCAAACAAGCCTGGCTGGACCGCGTGGGCCTGTCGGTCACGGGCTTTTACATGACGCCCGAAATCAAGTACGACTTCGCCACCCTCAACGGCAAGGCCTTCTACTACTACTGCTACGGCGCGTCCGTGAGCGAGGTGGAAATTGACACCCGCACGGGTGAGTTCTGGGTCAAGGCCGTGGACATCGTCCACGACGTGGGCCAGAGCATCAACCCCGCCATCGACAAAGGCCAGATTGAGGGTGCCTACGTGCAAGGCATGGGCTGGCTCACCATGGAAGAGTGCATTTGGGACAAAAAAGGCAAGCTGCTGACCCATGGCCCCAGCACCTACAAAATTCCGGTGGCGGGTGACGTGCCCGAGCACTTTAATGTGGCGCTGTTCGAGAACCAGAACACCCGGCCCACCCCCTTCCGCAGCAAGGCCACGGGTGAGCCACCGCTGATGCTGGCGCTGTCCACCTTCTTTGCGCTGCGCGATGCGGTCAGTGCCAGCGCCAACCACACCCAAGTGGTGTACATGGACGCACCGGCCACGCCCGAGCGGATTCTGATGGCCTGCGAGGCGCTGAAGCACTGAGGGGCTGAAACACCCCGGCGGCCGTTGGGGTGCCCGTCAGCAGCTGGTGGTGTTGGGCGCGCACTGGCGCTCGGCCATCTGGGTGGTGTTGCCCTGTTTCTTGGCGGGTGCTGCCTTTGGCGCCTGGGCTTGCGTTTTGGCAGGGGCCGCGCGGGCGGGCAGCTCGCCCAGCTGGCCTTCGGTCAGGGTGTCGAGCTGGAAATGGCCACTGCGGTCCCACAGCCAGGTGTCGGTGTAGGTGACTTTGCCCAGCTTCACCGCCACGGGGTAGGGCGCGGCCTGGCGCACCGTGCGCTCAATTTCGGCCACCACTTCCGGGGCGTGGTTGGGCGCGCGCATCCAGCTCAAGCCACTGACGTTGCCCTGACCATCCACGTGCACCTGCAGCACACCCACGGCATACAGCAGTGGCGGGAGTTTGCCCTTGAAGATGCGTTGGCTGTTTTTGGCGTAGAGGTGGGCGGCGGCGTCGGCCCGGTACTCACGGGGGGTTTGTGCCCTGGAGACGGCTGCGTGGCTTGGTGGCGTGGCCGCAGGCGTCGCGGCGCTGGAAGGCGACGGGGTCACGGGGGGTTGGACCAGCGGGGGCTGGTGGGTGTCGGGCGGCAGCGGGGTGGCGCATCCGGCCAGCAGGGCGGCCACGGCGGCAGCCCAGGCCAGCGACCGCCGCCGGGCGGGGCCAAAGTGAGGGGCAGGTGCGAAGGCCAGCAAGGGTGTCATGGGAATCCTGGAATGGGCGGGTGACAGGTGGGGGCAGGGCCGCAAGCGGCATACTTTGCCAGAGCAGGTGGTGATTCAATCGGGGAACGACCCCATGGAGCGCAGATTTTGAACGATTTGGCCAATTTTTTCGAGCGCCTGGCGCAGACGCCCGCCATCTTGGTCACGGTGGCGCGCGTGCAGGGCTCTGGCCCGCGCGAGGTGGGTGCGTGGATGGCGGTGTTTGCCGGGCACCAGGTGGGCACCATCGGTGGTGGGCACCTGGAGTGGCAGGTGCTGGCCCACGCCCGGGCGGCCCTGGCGGGTGCACCCTTGGAGAGCCCGCAGCGCCATGCCTTGGGCCCCAGTCTGGGTCAGTGCTGCGGCGGGGTGGTGCACCTGCACCTGCAGGCCGTGGCGCAGGCCGATGTGCCCCGGCTCAGGGGCCAGTTGCTGGCGACGCACCACCCGCTGGCCTTGTTTGGTGGTGGGCACGTGGGGCAGGCCTTGGTGCGTGCGTTGGCCCCTTTGCCTTTTGCGCTGACCTGGGTGGACAGCCGCGACGGCATATTCCCCACCGAGGTGCCGCCAGGGGTGCAATGCGAACACTCCGACCCGGTGCACCACGCCGTGCGTGACCTGGTGGCGGGCAGTGCGGTGCTCATCATGAGTTTCAGCCACGCCGAAGACCTGGACGTGCTGGCCGAGTGCCTGCTGCGCCAGCGCCAAGCCCAAGACCTGCGCTGGGTGGGGCTGATTGGCAGCCGCAGCAAGTGGGCGATTTTTCAGCACCGACTGGCGGCGCGGGGCTTTTCCGAGGCGGAATGTGCCCAGGTGACCTGCCCCATCGGCTTGGCGGGCATCACGGGCAAGCAGCCCGAGGTGATTGCCGCGTCGGTGGCGGCACAGTTGTTGCAAGTGTTTGCGCTGTGATGGATGCCAAAACTGTATACACTTTGCTTTCTGGTCGCCGCGGTGCTGATGTGTGGATGCCGTGCAAGTGCCAACCCGCTTGCCGGTGCGCGACCCGACGTTGGCTCACAGTGCCCGCAGTGGTGAGTTGACCGGAGAACCGCATGGAAATCTATTTGCTCGACTGGGCCAACCTGCTGCTGCGCTGGTTGCATGTCATCACGGCCATTGCCTGGATAGGCTCGTCGTTCTACTTTGTCTTTCTGGACAACAACCTGATCAAGCCCACCTCGCCGGATCTGCTCGAAAAAGGGGTGGACGGTGCCATCTGGGCCGTGCACGGTGGCGGGTTCTACAACCCGCAAAAGTACATGGTGGCGCCCAAAAAAATCCACACCCACCTGCACTGGTTCTATTGGGAGAGTTACTCCACCTGGCTCTCGGGCTTCAGCCTGTTTGTGCTGCTCTACGTGTGGAACGCCGGCACCTACCTGATTGACAAATCGGTCATGGACTGGTCCCCCTCCCTGGCCGTGAGCGCCGCCATGGGTTTTCTGGTGGTGTTTTGGCTGCTGTACGACGGCATTTGCCGCGTGTTTGGGTTTCGCCAGCATGGTGACGCCATCGTGGGTGCGCTGGTGTTTGTGGTCATTGCCCTGGCCTCGTGGCTGGCCACCGAGTTGTTTGCGGGGCGTGCCGCGTTTTTGCTGGTGGGGGCCATGATTGCCACGGCCATGAGCGCCAATGTGTTTTTCTGGATCATTCCCGGCCAGCGCAAGGTGGTGGCGGCCATGACCGCCGAGGTGAAGGTGGACCCGGCCTCGCTGGCCATCCACGGCAAGCGGGGCAAGCAGCGCAGTGTGCACAACACCTATTTCACGCTGCCGGTGATTTTTGCCATGCTGAGCAACCACTACAGCTTTTTGTACACGCACGCGCACAACTGGCTCATCCTGGTGGTGATGATGCTGGCCGGTGCGGCCATTCGCCAGTACTTTGTGCTGCGCCATGGGTACAAGCTGGGCCGCAACCCCAACCCCGTGGCTTACGCGGTGGCGGGGGTGTTGTTGTTGCTGGCCACCATCGTGGCCATGGCACCTGCGCCACGGCCCGCTGTGGCCGTGTCTGCGCCCGTGGTGGCTGGGCAGCCCGATGGCGCAGGCGCAGGCACCGCCTATGCCCAGGTGCAAGCTGTGTTGGCACAGCGTTGCTTCAGCTGCCACGGCGAAGCGCTGCAAATGAAAAACATCCGTCTGGACACCCCCGACCAGCTCAAAACCCACGCGCTGGCCGTTTACCAACAGGCGGTGGTGACCAAACAAATGCCCATGAACAACGCCACCGGCATCACTGAAGAAGAGCGCGCCGTCATCCAGCGCTGGTTCGAGGCGGGATCGCCTGTGCAGTGAACGGCCTGGGGTGGGCGCTGGCGCCGCCGCCAACCCGCGCAGCCAGCCTCAGTGCGGCCGGGTGCCTGGCTGCTGGCGCAGTTTGTCCTTCTTGCTCGGGCGTTTGCCCTTGATGCCGCCCGCCGGGTCAAGCCCGCCGGTGACATTGGCGTTGGACGCACCGCCCATCGCCGTGTTGGTGCTGCCAGTGGCCAGGGCCACACCCGGTGCGGGCGCTGCGCTGGCAGGTGTTGTTTCGGTCACTTCAAAACCCCCCACCACTTCGCGCCGCAGGCTCAGGCCGTGGCGTTTTTCGATGAGGCGCAGGTGCGCCTCGGTGCTGGGGCTGACCAAGCTCACCGCCAAGCCCAGGGCACCGGCCCGTCCTGTGCGGCCAATGCGGTGGGTGTAGTCGTCGGCGCTGCGGGGCAGGTCGTAGTTGATGACCACGGGCAGGTCGGCAATGTCCAGCCCGCGCGCGGCCACGTCGGTGGCCACCACCACGCGCACCCGGCCCAGCTTGAAGTCGGCCAGCACCTGGGTGCGTTTGCCCTGGCTCAACCCACCGTGGAAAGGCTCGGCGCTGATGCGCGCCTTGCGCAGTTTTTCAGACACGATGTCGGCCGCGTGCTGGGTGGCCACAAACACCAGCACGCGTGACCACCGCTCGGACTCCACCAGGTGGCGCAGCAGTTGGGTGCGCTCGCGGGTGTCCACACTCACCGCGCGCTGCACGATGTCGGGGGGGGCCTCCACCTCGGGGGCCACCTCGATGCGCAAGGGCTGGTGCAGCAGCGCGTCGGCCAGGGCCTGCACGGGGGGGGCAAAGGTGGCCGAGAAGAACAGGTTTTGCCGTGTCGCGGGCAGCACCTGGGCAATGCGCGCCCACTCGTCGGCAAAGCCCAGGTCCAGCAGGCGGTCGGCCTCGTCCAGCACCAGGCATTGCACCTGGCCCAGGCCCAAGGCGTTGCGCTGCAGCAGGTCCAGCAGGCGGCCAGGGGTGGCCACCAGGATGTCGGTGCCGCCGCGCAAGCCCAGCATCTGCGGGTTGATGGACACCCCGCCAAACACCACGGACACCTTCAGCGCTTGCGGCAGCCGGTTGGCTACGTCACGGAAGGTGGCACCCACCTGCACCGCCAGCTCTCGCGTGGGCACCAGCACCAGGGCGCGCACGTCGCGGCGCACCAGCGGGCGGGTGGATGCCGGGGCCGCCAGCAGGCGCTGCATCACGGGCAGGGCAAAGGCCACCGTTTTTCCCGAGCCGGTGGGGGCGCAGCCCCGCACGTCCTGCCCTTGCAAAATGGCGGGAATGGCCTGGGCCTGGATGGCGGTGGGTTGGCTGAGGCCCTGGGCATTCAGGGCGCGCACCAGGTCGGGCAGCAGGCCGGTGGAGGTAAAGGGCATGGGGAACTCGTTCAATCGGGGGCGCTGGGCCCCGTGGTCGGGGTGCGGCAAGGGTGCGCAGGGAGTGGGAGTGTACGCAGCCGCTGGGCAAGGGCGGTTGGCCTTGGCCGGGACCAAGCCCGCCGGGCAACGATAATTCAGCCTTCAAGGGCCGCTCGGACTGACGCGGCCCACCGGGTGTGCACCTCTGCCACACCCGCTTACACCCCACAAGGCCAACGTGAGAAAAACCTACCCCCTGCGCCCCGAAGGCAAACACCCCGACCGCGTGCTGGAAGCCGTCAAGCACGACATCCGCAAATACATGAAGCGCGAGCGCCGCGTGCCCCTGCCCGAAGGGGTGGACTTCTGGGATTTTGACTGCCGCTTGGGCGCTGACAAAGACAGTGCCCAGGTGCTGCATGTGGCAGAGCTGACCGCCCAACTCGACGCGCTGGCCCAGACCGGTGCCGCTGCCTGTTATGTGGAGTTGCTGGTCAAGCCCGCGCAGTGGCAGCGCAAACCAGCGGGTGCACCGGCCGAAGCGGGCGCGCCGCTGGCCCCCAACACGATGTCCCAGTCCGGATCAGAAGAGTAATTTTTAATAAAACAAGTGCTTAGCGCTTGTAAATACTCATTAGTTTGCTACTGTATTATTATCATGCTTCCCGATACCATTGAATTCACCACCGGTCCCAACCCGCAGGCCCCTTCGGTGGCCAGTATTGTGGTGCTGCACGGTTTGGGGGCAGACGGCAACGACTTTGTGCCCATTGCCCAGGAGCTGGACCTGAGCGCCATTGGCCCCGTGCGCTTCGTGTTTCCGCACGCGCCGGTGCGCCCGGTCAGCCTCAACGGCGGTTACGCCATGCGGGCTTGGTACGACATTTATCCCCCCAACGATGTGGTCCACGGCGCGCGGCGCGAAGACGAGCCTGGCCTGCGCGCGGCTGGTCAACAGGTCCAGGCCCTGCTGTCGCGTGAGGCTCAGCGTGGGGTGCCACCCGCGCGCACCGTGCTCATGGGGTTTTCGCAAGGTTGCGCCATGACGTTGATGGCCGGCTTGCGCCATCCGCAGCGCCTGGCAGGGCTGGTGGCCTTGTCGGGCTACCTGCCGCTGGCGGCCACCACCGCTGCCGAACGCAGCGAGGCCAACCGGGCGGTGCCCATCTTCATGGCACACGGCCAGCACGACAGCGTGGTGGTGCCCCAGCGCGGCACGGCCTCGCGGGACGCACTGCTGGCGCTGGGCTACCCGGTGCAGTGGCACGACTACCCCATGGATCACTCGGTGTGTCCGCCAGAGGTGGCGGACATCAACGCCTGGCTGCTGAAGGTGCTCGCCGCCTGAGCGGCCGGGCCCAGACCCAGCGCCCGAGCGCTGGGGTCGGTCTAAATGGAGCAGTAATGCCCAGGGTTTACCACTGGTTGGTGGCCAGCATTTTCTGGTTCCCTCAGGCCAAATACGCCAAATACGCAGCCGGTCAGGTTTGCGGCAACTGTGCGCTGGTCCAGGGCAAAGCGGCCGATGCGGCGGGTGGCTGCGGCATTTTCCCAGGACTGGCTTTTTTCATAGGCCGCCCCACAGGGGCATGGCGCCGCAGGAAATGGGCGTGACCCGACTCAGGCGAAAATGGGGTTTGCGCCTGGTGGTCGAACATTCCGTTTGTGCTGTGTGTGCAGGGGGTTCAACATGCGACAACTTTCCAACGCCGGTCAAATGGCCATCCAGGACGTGGCCCAACGCCACGGTTTCAGCGTGGATGCCGTGACCAGCATGCTGGAGGCCGTCATCAACGGCAACGGCACCATGGCGCAGTTCAACCACCCCGAATTCAGTGGCTCTGGCCAGTGGATGTCGGGCGGCATGACCATGGTGTCCGACATGTTCAACCACCACCTCAAAGGCCGGGTGGACAGCTTGTGCGCCGAACTCGCCATGCTGGTGGCCAACCAGCCTGGCCTGTTGCAAACGGGCAGCTTCCAGTCTCAGTCCCAGGGGGCGGGGGGGGCAGGGGTGTGGTCGGTGCAGGCCCAGGACAGCAGCTGGCACGCCCGACACTCGGACGCCCAGCCCAACGGCAGCAACCTCTTCATGCCCCCACCCCCCGACTGGTGGGGCCCCGACCTGCGCTGGCCCAACAGCACGGGTTCGCAAAACGGCTGCCGCTATGCCTACTTTGCCCAGGCCTGCCGCTTGGCCATCGAAGACCAGGGGCATGTCACCATTTACGACACACTGGACCACCAGATTGGTGGCTTTTCGCAGCAGCAATCGGGCAGCGGCGGCATGGGCTTCAGCAGCCAGTATGGCCAGATGAATGTGGGCCAACTGCCCGTGGTGTCGGTGGACGGGCAAGTGCCCCAGTCGGCCCCGCAGCCGCAAACCACCGAAGCCGACATTTTTGCCACCCTGGAACGCTTGGCTGACCTGACCCGCAAAGGCGTGCTGACCGACCACGAATACCAGACCAAGAAGGCCGAGTTGCTGGCCCGCCTCTGACATGACCGCCCCGATTTCTCCCTCCCCTCCCGGCAGCCACGCCCTGCCGCACCCCGTGGGCGCACCGCCTTACCTGACCGCTGCGCTCTACCAGTTTGTGAGCCTGCCCGACTTTGCCGACCTGCGTGACCCACTGCAGGCCTGCTGCGAGGCACACCACGTTCAGGGCACGCTGTTGCTGGCGCACGAGGGCATCAACGGCACCGTTGCCGGGCCAGCGGCCGGGGTGCACGCTGTGCTGGCGCATTTGCGGTCTGACCCCAGGCTGGCGCAGTTGCCGCACAAGGAATCGTGGAGTGACAAACCGCCGTTTTCGCGCATGAAGGTGAAGCTGAAGCAGGAAATCGTCACCCTGCGCGTGCCCGGCCTGGACCCCACACAGACCGTGGGCCAGTACGTCAAGCCGCAAGACTGGAATGCCCTGTTGGCCGACCCCGACGTGTTGCTGATCGACACCCGCAACGACTACGAGGTGGCCATTGGCACCTTTGCCGGGGCGGTGGACCCGCGCATCCAAAAGTTCACCGATTTGCCTGCGTGGCTCGACGCGCAGCCGCAGCTGCAAGGCGACGCGGGCAAAAAAACCAAGGTGGCCATGTTCTGCACCGGGGGCATTCGCTGCGAAAAGTCCACCGCCCTCATGAAAATGCGCGGTTTTGACGAGGTCTACCACTTGGAAGGCGGCATCCTCAAGTACCTGGAAGAGGTGCCGCCCGAGCACAGCACCTGGCAGGGCGACTGCTTTGTGTTCGACGAGCGCGTGAGCGTGGGCCACGGCCTGCAACCTGGGCCGCACGAGCTGTGCCGCTCCTGCCGCTGGCCGCTGAGCGAGGCCGACAAGGCTTCTGCGCATTACGTCAAGGGGGTGAGTTGCGCCCATTGCCACGACCAGCGCACGCCCGAGCAAAAGGCCCACCTGGCCGAGCGCCAGCGCCAAGTGGAGTTGGCCGAGTCACGCGGTGAGCAGCACGTGGGCGGCCACACGCCGTCTGCACAGGCCCAAGCCCATTGCCAGGCCCTTTCGCCGGTTCATGACACGCCGGTGGTGGCCAGTGCTTCAAACTCGGCCACCGGCACGGGTTTGCTGAAAAAGTAACCTTGGTAGTGGTGGCAGCCCATGTCGGCCAGTCGGTCGAGGTGCGCTTGGGTCTCGACGCCTTCGGCAATGACCATCAGTCCCAGGTTGTCCGCCAGTGCAATCACGGTTCGGGCAATGGCGGCGTCGTCGGGGTCCACCAGAATGTCGCGCACAAACCCCTGGTCGATCTTCAGCTGGTCCATGGGCAGGCGCTTGAGGTAGGCCAGCGACGAATAGCCGGTGCCGAAGTCGTCCAGCGAAAACCCCACGCCCTGACCTTTGAGGGTGCGCATTTTCTCGACAACGCCTTCCACATCGGTGACCAGCAGGCTTTCGGTCAACTCCAGTTTCAGTCGTCGGGGGTTGGCGCCAGTGCGGGTCAGCGTGTCCAGCACCGACGCCACAAAGTCTGGGTTGTGAAATTGCCGGGCACTCACGTTGACGGCAATGCTCAGGTGGGCCAACGACGGTACACCGGCCCAGCTGGCCAGCTGCGTGCAGGCGGTCTCCACCACCCACTGGCCCAGCGGCAAAATGAGCCCGGTGTCTTCCGCCAGCGGAATGAATTCTGCCGGTGACACCATGCCCCGCTCGGGGTGGCGCCAGCGCACCAGCACCTCGGCGCCGGTGATGCCGCTGTGGCGCGACACCTGGGCCTGATAAAGCAGCATGAACTGCTGGTGCTGCACGGCATGGCGCAAGTCGGCTTCCAGGCGCACGCGGGCGTTGACCGAGGCTTGCATCTGCGCGTCGAAAAACCGCAGGGTGTTGCGCCCGGCAGCTTTGGCCTGGTACATGGCCAACTCGGCGCGCTTGAGCGGCTCGTCGTGACCCGATGGCAGTTGGTCATCGAACAGGGCGATGCCGATGCTGGCGGTGCTGTGTTGCTCGTTGACGCCCAGGCGAAATGGCTGGCCAAGGATTTGCAGGATTTTTTCGCCCACCACCTCGGCCTGCCTGGCTGCTTCCTGGGCGTCCTCGCTCAGGTGTTCCAGCAGCACCACGAATTCGTCACCACCCAGGCGTGCCACCGTCTCGCTGGTGCGCACGCACTCGGTCAGGCGCTGGGCAACCTGTTGCAACAGCAGGTCGCCATCGTCGTGCCCCAGGGTGTCGTTGAGGGTTTTGAAGTCGTCCAAGTCGATGAGCAGCAGTGCCATCTGGCCTTGGTGGCGGGCGCTGGCCGCGACGGCGTGCTGCAGGCGGTCCATCAACAGGCGGCGGTTGGCCAGGTGGGTCAAGGGGTCGTAGAAGGCCAGGTGCTGGATTTGCTCTTCAGCCGATTTGCGCTCGGTGATGTCGCTGAACGTGGCCACATAGTGCGTCACCACCCCATCTGCGTCTTTCACCGCCGTGATGGTGAGCCACTCCGGGAACAGCTCTCCGTTCTTGCGCCGGTTCCACACCTCGCCCTGCCAGGACCCCAATGCCACGATGGACGCCCACATGGCGGCGTAGAACGCTGAGTCGTGGCGACCCGAGCTGAGCATCCGGGGCGTCTGGCCCACAGCTTCTGAGGATGCATAGCCCGTGATCTCGGAAAACGCCTTGTTGACGCGCAGGATGACCTTGTCGGCGTTGGCAACGGTCATGCCCTGGTGCGACTCGAAGGCCGTGGCCGCAATGCGCATGTCCACCTCGGCTTGCTTGCGCTCGGTGATGTCCCGCCGCACGGTGGCCAGTCCTTTGCGCTCGCCCGCGCTGCCGAAGATGGGCATGGCCCGTGCTTCCACCACGCGGCAGTCGCCGTCCGCAGCGTCCACCCGCAGTTCCTGCACCTGCAGGCTGCCGGTGAGCCAGGCCTGATGTTCCAGCGCCAACGCCGGGGCCAGGGTGGCGTTGAACGCTGGGTGCAATTGACGCAGCTCGGCTTCGGTTTTGCCTTGCCAATCCACGCCTTGCAGGTGAAACACGCGCCGCGCCGGGTCGTTGGCAATGAGCCAGCGCCCCGCATCGTCCTTGAACACCACGGCATCGGGCAGGGCTTCGACCAGTGCCTGCAGCTGCTCATTGCGCTGCAAATCGACCAGTTGTCGCTCCAGCGCGGCCTGCTGGCGCTGCAGGGGCTGGTAAACCAGCCAGTACAGCGCCGGAGACAGCAACAGGGTCAACAAGATGGGGTCCAGCAGGTCCCATTGGTCAAACTGGCCTGATTCGCTGTGCAGGGACAACGCCAGCATGATGAGCAACTCAATGGCAAAGACCACGGCGGCCGTGGTGGCCACCACTTTGGCAGGACTGTTCAGGTAGCCACTCGGTTTGTGCGTGTTGTGCATGTGTGGTGACCGGTGAAGGTCGATCCATCATGCCACCAAATGCGGGCATTCAGACAATGTGGGTATGCCCATGGCCTCATCGGTCTGGCTGAGATCAGGCCCGCTTCCACCGCAGCACCAGCAGGGCCACGGCGCTGAAGGCCGCGCCCGCGTGGAACGTGGCCGAGGCACCCCACTGGTCCCACAGCAGGCCCGCCACCACGCTGGCCACCAGCAGCGTCACCCCGCTGATCAGGTTGAAAAAACCAAAGGCCGTGCCCCGCAAGTCCGCCGGGGCGGTGGCCGCCACCATGGTGGCCAGCAGGCCTTGTGTCATGCCCATGTGCACGCCCCACAGCGCCACGCCCACCAGCACCACCGCCCAGTGGCTGCTGCTGGCCAGCACCAGATCGGCAGCGATCAGCACCACCAAGCCCCAGGCCAGCAGGGTGCGGTGGCTCATTCGGTCCGACAAGCGACCAAATGGGTAGGCCGTGGTGGCATACACCACATTCATGGCCACCATGACCAATGGCACCAGCGCCAGAGCAATGCCGCTTTGCTCGGCGCGCAGCACCAGAAAGGCCTCGCTGAAGCGCGCCAGCGTGAACGCAGCGCCCACGCCCACCACCCACCAGTAGGCGGGGCTCAGGCGCTTCAGGTTCTGGTGGTTGATGGGGTTGGTGCGCGGCGCACCGGCGGCGCGTTCGGGCTCCTTCACGCCCAGCACCAGCACCAGCACGGCCAGCACCCCTGGCACCACGGCCACCCAGAACACGGCCCGAAAGTCGTTGGCCCACAGCAGCATCAAGCCCACCGCCAGCAGCGGCCCTACAAAGGCACCCACCGTGTCCAGCGATTGGCGCAGCCCGAAGGCCGCACCCCGAACATCCGGCGGGGTGATGTCGGTCAGCAGTGCGTCGCGCGGTGCGCCGCGCACGCCCTTGCCCACGCGGTCCAGCAGGCGGGCCGTCAGCACCAGGCCCATGCCCGGTGCCAGGGCAAACAGCGGTTTGGTCAGTGCACCCAGGGCGTAGCCAGCGACGGCCAGCGGTTTGCGCTTGCCCAGGTAGTCGCTCAGCGCCCCTGAAAACACCTTGACCACCAGCGCCGTGGCCTCGGCCAGCCCTTCGATCAGGCCCACCAGTAGGGCGCTGGCCCCCAGCGTGCCAACCATGAACAGGGGCAGCAGGGCGTGGATCATTTCCGATGAAATGTCCATGAGCATGCTGACAAAACCCAGTGCCCACACGCTGGGTGGTATCTGGCGCAACGGACTGGGTGTGGGGGTATTCAGTGGGGTCATGGGTCCAGGCCGCGTGGGTCTGCGGCGCCACCGGGGCGGGGTGCGTCGCTGAACATTACAAAATTGTCACCTGGCTGTCAGATGGCTATGGGTCACGGCTTCATAGAGTAAGCGCTCCAGTCCTTGCGAGCGATGCCGACGTGCAAAAAGCGGTTGACGCTCGCTCTGCCGGTCGTGTTTGGACCGCGTTGCAGCGCACGGGACGACGTGTCCATCTTCTCAGCTCATTGACCATTGAAACAGCCATGAAACGGTCCTTTTTGATCGCAGGCCTGGTGCTGGCGCAGGCCTTCGCCATGCCAGCCGCTTTGGCCGAGCCGCCCAGTCCGCGATCGGCGCCCATTACCCTGGCACAAGCCCTGGCCCTCGCGTGGGCCCGCACACCCACGCATCGGGCTCAAGTCGACCGTTTGGCCCAACAGGATGCCGACGCGAGCGTTGCTTCGGGTTGGACACCGGGCCCGGCCAGCGTGTCCCTGTCCAACGTGAACGACCGTCTCAATGCCAGAACAGGTCGGCAGGAATGGGAGGTCGAATGGGCCACGCCCTTGTGGCTGCCCGGACAGCAGGCTGCCAGCCAGCGCCATGCGCAAGCGCGTGCCAACTGGTTGGCTGAGCAAAGTGAGAGTCAGCGGCTGGAGTTGGCGGGTCGGGTCAGAGAGGTGTGGTGGCAGCTGGCTTTGGCCCGCGCTCAACTCCGGGTGGCGGCCGACCGCGTGGCATCGGCGCAGGCGCTGCAGTCCGATGTGGAGCGGCGCTGGCAAGCCGGTGACCTGGCCCGAACGGACGCCCATGCAGCGCGAATGGACACCCAGACGGCGCAAGCCGAAAGGGTCATGGCCCAGCGCGAAGAACAGCGTGCCCTGGTGGCGTGGCGACTGCTGACGGGTGCGCCAGCCCCCACAGAGTGGGTGGCAGAAGTGGTGGCATCCGCCGATTTTTCCTACCAGGCCCACCCCCGCATGAAAGCGGCCTCGGCACTGGTGGAGTTGGCCAATGCCCAGCTTCGCAAGACCGACCAGAGTCGCCGCGAGGCGCCTGAGGTGGCCGTGCGTTGGATCAGGGAGCGCGGAGCGGGCCACGATCCCTACGCCAATGCCTTGAGCGTGACGCTGAAACTGCCCCTTTCTTGGGGGTCCAAGGTCAACGCCGAACGATCGGGGGTGTTGGCCGACATGGCCGAGGCACAGGCCGAACAAGACCTGGTGCGCGAGCAATTGGCGTTGGAGGCCGACATGGCCCGTCAAGACGTTGAGGCCGCAGCACACACACAGATCTTGTCGGATTCACGCGCTGCGCTGGCCGCCGACACCTTGCGGCTGCTGCAAAAAGCTTTCGACCTGGGCGAAATCGACCTGCAAACCTTGCTGCGCGCCCGCGCATCGGCGTTCGGGGCACAAGCGGAACTGGCCAGCAGTAGGCTGGCCCGTGCGGCCGCCATTTCCAAACTCAACCAAGCACTCGGATGGCTGCCATGAACCGTATTTTTGTCGTGACGCTGGCACTGTGGGTGTCTGCCGTGGTGCCGCTGTCGGTCCATGCCCACGGTGGTGAAGACCATGGTGTGCCCGCCACAGTGGCGACGCAGGGGCTGTTGCCGCGCGCGGCCTCAGCCACCGACGAATTTGAACTGCTGGCGGTGCTGGAGGCAGGCCGGTTGCTGATTTACCTGGACACCATGGCCACCAATGCACCGGTGCCAATGGCCACTGTGGAGGTGGACGGTGCAGGTGCCACTGCCGTGGCAACAGAAGTGGCGCCCGGCGTATACGCCCTCGCGCTGGCCTCGCCGCTGACCCCAGGCGCACACGCGCTGACCTTCACCGTGCAAACCGCAGACAGCGCCGATTTGCTGGCCGCCACTTTGGAGGTGCCTGCGCCTGCCGTTGCCGTGGCCGTTGCGCACCCCTTTGTCTCCCAAGGCGTGGTGCTTGGACTGGGCGGTGGTGCGTTGCTGCTGGTGGCCGGTGCCGTGGCACTGGGCCTGAGCCGGCGCCAGAAAGCCACCACAGGCTGACCACCGTACACCCAGGAACAACACCATGATTTCCGCTTTTCCCTTGTTTGCGCCCAGTTCCAGGCTTCGCACCGCGCTGTGTGTGCTGTTGTTGTCCGGCTCCGTTGCTTTTGCCCATGAAGGCGAAGACCACAGCCAGGACAAAAAGAAGCCGCAGCCCGCCCTCGCGGCGAGCGGAGTGCTGTCGTCGGCTGCCGGTGCGGTGTCGCGCGAGGCGCCCGTCAAGCTGCCCGACGGCAGCCTTTTTGTGCCCAAATTTGTGCAACGCCAGTTGGATGTGCGCACTGTGCAGGTGGCGCTGTCTGAGTTGTCGGCGGCGGCCGAGCTGAACGGTCGGGTGGTGGTGGACCCCGGTGCTGGTGGCCGCATACAGGCCACGCAGACAGGCACGGTCATGGCCGGTTCCAGGGGTTTTCCGTCACCTGGCACCCGTGTGGTCAAGGGGGAAACGGTGGCCTGGTTGCACCCTGTGGTCAACAGCCTGGAGCGGGGCAGCCAAACATCGGCACAGGCCGAGTTGGCGGCACAAAAGACCTTGGTCGAGCGCCGCGTCCAGCGGCTGGCTCAGCTGGAGGGGTCGGTTCCGGCCAAGGACATCGAGGCGGCACACGTGGAGTTGAGGGCGTTGACCACGCGCCTGGCGGCACTCAAAACCGGGTTGGACGCTCCCCAGCCACTGCGGGCACCGGCCAGCGGTGTCATCAGTGCCGCCCATGTGGTGGCGGGGGAGGTGGTGGATGCCAAAGACATCTTGTTTGAAGTGGTCGATCCGGCCCGATTGATGGTGGAGGCCCTGGTTTACGACGCGGGCTTGGCCACGCGCATCGCCAAAACGGCCCTGCACGCAGGGGAAGCGGGGAATGCCAGCTTGCAGCTGCGGCTGACAGGGGCAGGTTTGCAATTGCGCGAGCAGGCACTGCCCGTGGTGTTCCGGGTCGAGTCGGCCAGCGCGGCCATTTCGGTGGGGCAGCCCGTCAGGGTGCTGGCCAGCACACAGGCCAGCGGGCGCGGCATGGCCGTGCCCAAGGCGGCTTTGGCCATGGGTGGTTCGGGCGAGACGCTGGTGTGGGTCCACTCGGCGCCAGAGCGTTTTGAGCCGCGCCGGGTGACACACCGCGTGCTGGACGCCGACAGGGTGGCCATTGCCAGTGGCCTGAAGCCGGGCGAGCGCGTGGTGACGTCTGGCGCGACGCTGTTGTCGCAAATCCGCTGAAGGACCGCCATGTTTGACGCATTGATCCAGGCCAGCCTGAGGCAAAGGCTCATCGTGCTGGGGCTGACCCTGGTGTTGGTGGTGTACGGCGCACTGAGTGTGCGAAAAATGCCCGTGGACGTGTTCCCCGACCTCAACAAACCAACGGTCACGCTCATGACCGAAGCAGGTGGCATGGCGCCCGAAGAGGTGGAGCAGTTGGTGACCTTGCCGCTGGAGTCGAGCATGAACGGCATGCCCGGTGTTACCCGGGTGCGGTCGGTGTCGGGTGTGGGGTTGTCGGTGGTGTACGTCGAGTTTGAGTGGGGCACCGACATTTACCGCAATCGCCAGCAGGTGACCGAGCGCATGAACCTGGTGCGCGAGCAGTTGCCACCTGGCGTGGTGCCTCAGTTGGGGCCCATCTCGTCCATCATGGGCGAAATACTGCTGCTGGCGTTGCCCGCAGACCCCGACAAAGTCAGCCCCATGGACGTGCGCGAGTACGCCGACTGGGTGGTCAGGCCACGGTTGCTGACCCTGCCTGGCGTGGCCCAGGTCATCACCATCGGCGGGCAGGTGCGCCAGTACCGCGTCGAGCTGGACCCCGCCCAGCTGCGGGCGCTGGGGGTCGAGCGGGAGCGGGTCGACGGCGCGCTGCGCGACTTTGGCAGCAACACCAGCGGCGGCTTTCTGGAAGCCCAGGGGCGCGAGTACCTGATACGCCACATTGGCCGAACCACGCGCATCGAAGACCTGCAAAACGTCGTGGTGGCCGTCAAGCAGGGCCAGCCCGTGTTGCTCAAGCAGGTGGCCAGCGTCGAGGTGGTGGCCGCCATCAAGCGGGGCGACGGCAGCTACAAAGGCAAACCTGCGGTGATTCTGTCCATTCAGAAGCAACCCGCCGCCGACAGCGTGAAGCTCACGCGGGCGATTGAAGCGGCCGTGAAGGGCTTGGCACTGAACCGCCCAGCGGGCATCGAAGCCCCAGGCTTCTTGTTCAAGCAGGCCGATTTCATCGAGCATTCCATTGGCAACGTGGGGGAGGCCTTGCGCGACGGCGCCATCATGGTGGCCTTCATCCTGTTCCTGTTTTTGCTGAACGTGCGCACCACGGTCATCTCGCTCACCGCCATTCCCGTGGCCCTGCTGACCACGGCGGTGGTGTTCAGCTTTTTTGGGTTGTCCATCAATACCATGACGCTGGGCGGCTTGGCCATTGCGATCGGTGAACTGGTGGACGACGCCGTGGTGGACGTGGAAAACGTGCTGCGTCGCTTGCGCCAAAACCGTTTGTTGCCCGAGCCTCAGCCGGTGCTGGAGGTGATTGCCCGCGCCTCCATCGAGGTGCGCAGCGGCGTGGTGTACGCCACACTGATTGTGGTGCTGGTGTTTTTGCCGCTGTTTGCCCTGCCGGGCATCGAAGGGCGTTTGTTCACCCCGCTGGGCCTGGCCTACATCGTGTCCATCCTGGCGAGCATGGTGGTGGCCACCACCCTGACGCCGGTGATGTGTTACTGGTTGCTGCCCACCATGAAGCGCCTGGACCACGGCGACAGCCCGTTGGTGCGTTGGCTCAAGCGCTGGGACGAGCGGCTGCTGGGCTGGTCGTTTCAGCGGTCGGGCTGGCTGCTGGGGTTGGCCGGTGCTGCGGTGGTGGTGGCTGCTGCGTCCACCACGCTGTTTCCGCGTTCTTTTTTGCCACCGTTCAACGAAGGCACCCTGACCGTCAACGTGCTGATGAACCCCGGCACCGCGCTCACCGAGTCCAACCGCATCGGCACGCTGGCCGAACAACTGGCCATGCAGGTGCCCGAGGTGGTGCAAGTGGGGCGGCGCACCGGCCGCGCCGAGCAGGACGAACACGCCGAAGGCGTGCACTACACCGAAATGGACGTGGACCTGCGGGCGTCAGAGCGTTCGCGCAGCGACATCATTGAGGACCTGCGCAGCCGCCTGGCCGTGTTGCCATCGGCCATCAGCATTGGTCAACCCATTTCGCACCGGCTCGACCATTTGCTGTCGGGGGTGCGGGCCCAGATTGCGCTGAAGGTGTATGGCGACGACCTCGACACCCTGCGCACCGTTGCTGCGCGGTTGCGCGAAGACCTGGCACGCATTCCCGGCATTGCCGATCTGCAGATTGAAAAGCAGGTGCTGATTCCCCAGGTCAAGGTCCACCTGGACTACGACGCTGCGGCCCGGCTGGGTGTGGCCCCCGGTGCGGTGTTGCGCGGCCTGGAGCAGATGGTCGAAGGCGAGCGCATCACACAACTGGTGGAGGGCAACCGCCGGTTTGACCTGTTGGTGCGGCTGCCCGAGCACGCCCGAGACCCCCAGGCCTTGCGCAACCTGCTGATCGAAACCCCCGGTGGGCATGTGCCGCTGTCGCAGCTGGCGCGCATCGAGGAGTCTCAGGGCCCCAACCAGGTGGGCCGGGAGAACGGGCGGCGGCGCATCGTGGTGTCGGCCAACGCCGAGGGCGACCTGACCCCGGTCATCGCGGGCATTCGCCAGGTGGTTGGCAGCACCCCGTTGCCCGATGGCTATTTCACCGCGCTGGAAGGCCAGTTTCAGGCCCAGGAAGACGCCACCCGCCTCATCGCGTTGTTGGCGCTGGTGTCCCTGGCCATGATTTTCATGGTGCTGTACAGCCGCTACCGCTCAGGCGTGCTGGCCCTGATCGTGATGGGGAACATCCCGCTGGCGCTGGTGGGGAGCGTGGCCGGACTGTGGCTGGCCGGGCAACCGCTGTCGGTGGCCGCGCTGGTGGGCTTCATCACCCTGGCGGGCATTGCCACGCGCAACGGCATCCTGAAGATCAGCCACTACGTCAACCTGTGCGCGTTTGAGGGCGAAACATTTGGCGACAAGATGATCATCCGGGGCTCGCTGGAGCGTTTGACGCCAGTGCTGATGACCGCCTTGGTCGCCGCCATGGCTTTGCTGCCGCTGTTGATGTCTGCCGACGCCCCGGGCAAAGAAGTGCTCCACCCGGTGGCGGTGGTGATCTTCTCGGGGCTGATCAGCTCCACCGTGCTCGACACCTTGCTCACCCCCGTGATGTACCGGCTGTGGGGTGAGCGGCCCACGGCGAGGCTGGTGGCCTCGAAATCGTCTGACAGCTTCTGAACCTGAAACCTGGAGTACGCCATGGCACTGACACTGAAAACGCCGACGCTGGCCTGCGCCCTCTCGGCTTGGTTGCTGGCCACGGCCCCAGCGGCTTGGGCCCACGACAACGCCACCCTGGACAGCATCAAAAGCCACAACGGCGGGCAGGTGCGGGCGGCGGGTGAGTACCACCTGGAACTGCTGCTGGCGCCGCCTGGCACCAGTGCCGGCGCTGCCCAAGTGGTGGTGTTGGTGACGGATCACGCAGGCATCAAATCCGCCATTGCTGGTGCCACGGGCAGTGCCACCATCCTGAGCGGCAGCAAAAAAACAGTGGTCAAACTGGCACCGCAAGGTGGCCGCATGGTGGGTGAGGGCAGCTACGTGTCGGCGCCGGACACCAAGGTGATCGTCAACCTCACCCTGCCCGGTCACCCAACGGTTGCCGCCCGGTTCACCCCCGGCAGCAGCGGCCAAGCCCGCTGACGGGCGCGCTGCGGGCGGCGGGCGCTGTCACTCACATGCGGTGTGCTTCGGCGCGGATGCCGTTGGCCTCTTGCAGCTCGCGCAAGTAGCGCACGATCAGTCGCAGGTTTTCGGTGCGTTGAGCCCACGCCACGCCAACCCTGCTCAGCTGTGCAACGGTACCCAAAGCGAAGGCCCGTTTGGAAATCATTTTCATGGGTTGAATTTCCTATGGGGGCACGTTCTGATCAGGGTCAAACCGCTGACAGGTGGGCACTTTTCAGGCGCAGCGCGTTGCTGATAACGGATGCGGAACTCAAGCTCATGGCCAGTGCCGCGATCATGGGGGACAACAGCCAGCCCGTGAATGGAAACAGCACGCCCGCAGCCAAGGGTACGCCGAGGGCGTTGTAGACAAAGGCAAACGCCAAGTTCTGCTTCATGTTGCGCACCGTGGCCACCGACAGCGACCGTGCTATGGCAATGCCGCGCAAATCACCTTTGACCAGCGTGATCTGCGCGCTGTTCATGGCCACGTCGGTACCCGTTCCCATGGCGATGCCCACATCGGCCCGGGCCAAGGCGGGTGCGTCGTTGATGCCATCACCTGCCATGGCAACCACGCGGCCTTGTTTCTGCAGCTTCTCAACGAGAGCCAGCTTGTCGGCGGGCGTGACTTCGCCATGCACTTCCTCGATGCCAAGGCGCTTGCCGACAGCACGGGCCGTGGTCAGCCCATCGCCCGTGGCCATGACGATGCGAAGTCCAGACTTGTGTAAGGCCAACAATGCTTCGTGCGTCGTTGTCTTGATCGGGTCCGACACCGCGAGCAGACCGGCAAGTTTTCCGTCCACCGCCAGGTGTACGACGCTGGCGCCTTGGGCACGCAATTCTTCCGCTTGCGCCTCCAGTGCAGAAACTTGAATGCCCAGTTGCTCCATCAATGCGGTGTTGCCCAACGCCAGGGCCTTGCCGTCTACGGTGCCGCGCACACCGATGCCCGACTCGGAGTCGAACTGCTGGGGTTTTGACAGACCCAGCCCTTGTTCGCGTGCAGCCGAAACAATGGCAGCCGCCAGTGGGTGCTCGCTGCCTTGATCAAGACTCGCGGCCAGTCGAAGCACCTCGACATACTCAAAGCCATTCGAAGCCACGGCCTTCTCAAACACGGGGCGGCCTTCGGTGAGAGTGCCGGTCTTGTCGACGATCAGCGTATCGACCTTACGCAGGTTTTCGATTGCTGCCGCATCGCGGAACAACACGCCATTGGTCGCACCCTTGCCGGTCGCCACCATGATGGACATGGGCGTGGCCAAACCCAGCGCACAGGGGCAGGCAATGATCAAAACAGCTACAGCGT
This sequence comes from uncultured Hydrogenophaga sp., assembly GCA_964396895.1. GTDB lineage: Bacteria > Pseudomonadota > Gammaproteobacteria > Burkholderiales > Burkholderiaceae_C > UBA2334. The sequence continues at coordinate 29,362 of CAYNGJ010000002.1, forward strand.
TGATCAGGCCGAAAATCCAACCTTGTGCCCCACCGAACCAGCCCCAGGCGAAGAAGGCGAGCACGGCAATCACCGCCACGGTGACCACAAAGTAGCCCGCCACAACGTCGGCCATGCGCTGCATCGGGGCACGCGAACGTTGCGCCTGCGCCACCATTTGCACAATTTGCGACAGCACGGTGGCTGAGCCCACGTGCTCGGAGCGCATGACCAGTGCGCCGCTGGTGTTCAGGGTGGCGCCGATCAGCTTGTCTCCCGTGCGCTTGGTGACCGGCAGCGGTTCGCCCGTGAGCATGGACTCGTCCAGCGCGCTGGCGCCTTCAACCACAATGCCGTCCACGGGTACTTTCTCGCCTGGGCGCACCCGCAGAAGGTCACCCACATGGACGTTGGACAGCGGCACATCTTCTTCTTTGCCATCTTTTGCAATGCGACGCGCCGTTTTGGGCGCCAGACCGAGCAGCGACTTGATCGCAGCCGAAGTCCGCGAGCGTGCCTTGAGCTCCAGGATCTGCCCGAACAGCGTCAACGAGATGATCACCGCAGCCGCTTCAAAGTAGACCGCCACGACGCCATTGCTCACGAAAGCCGCCGGGAAAATCTGCGGCGCAAAGGTTGCGACGACGCTGTAGACAAAGGCCACACCCGTGCCAAGGCCGATCAGCGTCCACATGTTCGGGCTGCGATTGATGACCGACTGCACACCGCGCGCGTAAAACGGCCAGCCGGCCCACAACGCAACAGGCAGCGACAGAACGAGTTCGATCCACGTCTGTTGGCTCGGTTCAAACCACCCCAACTGGTGGCCCGCCATGGCCAGAACGGTCACGATCACTGCGAATGGCAGTGTCCACCAGAAGCGGCGCGTGAAGTCAATCAGTTCAGGATTGACTTCATCTTCCAGCGATGGCATCACCGGTTCAAGTGCCATGCCGCACTTGGGGCATGTGCCTGGGTGGCTTTGTCTGACCTCCGGGTGCATGGGGCAGGTGTACACCGCCTGGCCAGCAGGCGAAGGGGCTTGGGCCTGTGAATCCTGCGTGGGTGGTGGTGGATTTAGGTATTTTTCGGGCTCATTCGTGAATTTCGACAAGCATTTGTCACTACAAAAATAGTATCTTTTTTCCGCGTGTTCTGTCTGGTGAACGGTGGGCACTGTCACCGGCATGCCGCAGACGGGGTCTGTCGGGCCACTGTCACGCGGAGGGTGGCTTCCATGGTGGTGCGCACGGACTTCATGCGGGTGTGCCGTGTGGGTGCTCATGGCGTCACTCCCCGGTGTTGCCTGGATGACGCTGGTGTTGTCCATGCCCATGCCCGTGAAACAGGTGCATGAGTGGGCAGGCCAGCAACAGCAAATAGGGCCAGTTGCCCACCACATGCTCCCAATGTTCGCGCAGCACGTAAAACAGAGCAATCAGGGCGGCCATCCACAGAGCCGCCTTCAACGATCCCGTGGATGGACGGGTCGCCCCGGGTGGCGGTGTGTCCGGGTGGTGTGTGTCGGACATGGTGCTTCAGTCCAACAGGGCTTTGCGTTCTTTGTACTCGTCTGGCGATATTTCGCCGTTGGCCAAGCGACGCTTGAGCACCTCGTGGGGTGTTTCACGGGGTGGGCGGCGTTTTTCACTGGGGCTTCCCCAGCCGTAAAACAGCAGGAAGCCCAGCAACACCATCCAGAAAATCCACCACAGGCCGTGCATGCCGCCCATGAAAAAGCCGTTGTCATAGAACATGTGCATCTCCTTGGGTCCTTTGAGGTTTCCGTGGCGGCTTACTTGGGGGCTGGCGCGGGGGGCAGGCGGTCCATCATCATTTGCATCATGGACTGCATCATGTCCATGCGCTGCTCCATCGAGCCTTGGCGTGCGGCCATGTCGGCTTGCATGCCCTGTTGGTTGGCAGAAGAACCCATGCGACCCATCATGACCATGCCACCCTGCATGAGCTTCATGTGCTCGCCCATCAGGGCCTGGCGTTCCTCAGGTGTTTTGGCGGACATCATTTTGGCGTGCATGTCCTGCATGGCTTTCATCTGGGCGGTGTGCCCTGGCATGTTGGCCATGCCAGCTGCCGGGGTCGGCGCTGCTGCTGTGGCGGGGGTGGCGACAGCGGCGGCGGGATGGTGATCCTTGTGTTCGTCGTGCGAAGTGGCCCAGGCGACATTGGCCAAGGACGCTGCAGCCATGAAGGTCAAGACGGCGAGGGGGCGGGCGGTGTGCATTTGAGGCTCCTGAATGGTTGGCGATCTGCGGTGGTGTGCGCGACAGGCGTTCGCGAACAAGCCGGTGGGCGCTTGATCCCGATACCCCGAAGTGCCAGCCCAGCTTAGGCCTGCCCGCGCCTCAGCCACATGACGCAGGCATTACAAATTTGTCATGTTCAGGTAGGCTGCCCGAAATTGGGCACACTGGCACCAAGGAGCCTTGTTGTGAAAATTCTGATTGCCGAAGACGAACCCAAAACCGGTGGCTACCTGCGCCAGGGGCTGGGGGAGGCGGGGTATGTGGTGGACTTGGTGGCCAATGGGCTGGACGCGTTGCATGTGGCCCAAGACGGGCTTCACGACCTCATCATTCTGGATGTGATGCTGCCCGGTCTGGACGGCTGGCAGGTGTTGCAGCGCTTGCGCGCTGGCGGGCACGAGACGCCGGTGCTTTTCCTCACCGCCCGCGACCAGGTGGAAGACCGCGTGAAGGGCCTGGAGCTGGGGGCTGACGACTACCTGGTCAAGCCCTTTTCCTTTTCTGAGCTGCTGGCACGGGTGCGCACGGTGCTGCGCCGGGGCCGCAGCGGCGCGGAGGCCACCACGTTGCGCGTGGCCGACCTGGAGCTGGACTTGCTGCGCCGCCGCGTGACGCGCGGTGGCAAGCGCATCGACCTGACAGCCAAGGAGTTCGGCCTGCTGGAGCTGCTGATGCGCCGCCAGGGCGAGGTGTTGCCCCGCTCGCTCATCGCGTCCCAGGTGTGGGACATGAACTTTGACAGTGACACCAACGTGATCGACGTGGCCGTGCGCCGCTTGCGGGCCAAGGTGGACGACCCGTTCGAGCTCAAGCTGTTGCAGACCGTGCGCGGCATGGGTTACGTGTTGGAAATGCCCGAGACCGAGCTGTGATGCGGCGCTTGTCACTCACTGCACGCCTCACTGCGCTGTTCACCCTGGGTTCGGCTGTGGTGTTGCTGGGATTGGCGGGGCTGACCCTGGTGGCCATTGACCGGCATTTTGTCGAGCTGGACCGCGCGGTGCTGGAAGACAAGCTGCACACCATCGAAGACCTGGGCCAGCAGGTGCGCGGACACGACGAACTCAAGCGTCGCCTGGGCGAACTGCTGCACGGCCACAAGGACTTGCGCGTCCAGGTTGAAGACGGTGGGCAAGTGGTGTACGGGACGCCAGGGATGGGGTTGCCACCCGCATGGGTCCAACCGTCTGCCGAGGACTACGCCACCCAAATGAGCAGTTGGACCCAAGACGGCACGACCTACCGTGGCCTGCGCAGTACGCTGACCTTGTCCGGAGCCAAAGACCGGCCCTTGGGCGTGTGGGTCTGGCTGGACACGCGGCACCATGCCCATTTTTTGGCCCACCTGTTGCAGACGCTGGCGCTCTATGTGGTGCTGGCCACGGTGCTGAGCGGTTTTCTGGGCTGGTTGGCGGCGCGCAGCGGTTTGTTGCCCCTGCGCACCATGAAAGCCCGCGCCATGGGCATCACGGTGCACCGGCTGGACGACCGCATGCCAGTGGAGACAGTGCCGGTCGAGATGGCGGCGCTGGCTGAAACCCTCAACGACATGCTGCAACGCCTGCAGACCGACTTCCTCCGTTTGTCGGAGTTCTCGTCGGATCTGGCGCATGAGCTGCGCACCCCCATCAGCAACATGCTGACAGAAACCCAAGTGCAGTTGACGCAGCCCCGCAGCTTGGCCGAGTACCAGGACGTGCTGGCCTCCAACTCCGAAGAGCTGCAACGGCTGGCCCGCATGGTGTCCGACATGCTGTTGCTGGCCACCACCGAACACGGCCTGGCCCTGCCCAGCCGGGAGCCGATTCGCCTGGACGAAGAGGTGTTGGCGTTGTTCGACTTTTACGACGCGCTGGCCGAAGACAAGCAAATTTGCCTCAGCCTGCAAGGCGAGGGGGCCGTGGTCGGGGACCGCCTCATGGTGCGCCGCGCCATCAGCAACCTGCTGTCCAACGCCTTGCGCCACACACCGGCCCAGGGGTCGGTGGTGGTCTTCATTGAGGACAACGCCGAAGGCACGGCGGTTCATGTGGACAACACCGGGGCCGACATACCCACCGAGCTGCAAGGGCGGTTGTTTGACCGTTTTTACCGGGCCGACGGTGCGCGGGTCAACCCCGCCTCTGTGGGGGCGGGGCTTGGCTTGTCCATCACCCGCGCCATCATGCAGGCGCATGGGGGCAGCGCCACCGTGGCGTCGGGCGACGGACACACCCGGTTTTCGCTGGTGTTTCCATTGTCCGTACACCAAGGTCCTCGCGTGGTTGAGTGGTGAACGCTCACCACTCAGGTACCGGTGGGTACTGGACTGAACGCTAGGCGGCTGCGTCTGACAGGGTGCCATCACGCAGATCACTGATCGGTCACTGCACTGACTGGGGGTGAACCCGTGCGCTCAAGCGTCTCCATCAGATGACAGATTTGTCACGTTCGGGTCATGTTGGGGTCGGCGCCGGGTTTCTACGCTTGGGTTCTGTCTGTGCTGACGACCTACTGGAGGGTTTTTCTCTTGGTGATCGAGGCACGGTGTCCACCCTCTCCAAAGGAAACCGAATGAAACGTCAACCCTCCATATTCCTGTCATCTCCCCGCCCTCAGCGCAGACGGTTTGTGCAAGGGTTGGTCACGGGAGGCGTCATGCTCAGCGTGGCCGGGTGGTCTGGTTTGGGGTGGAGCCAGAACAGCCAGCCTGCCAGCAGCCGTGCACCTGTGCTGGAGGGCACCGAGTTCAACCTGGTGATTGGCGAGTCGCCGGTCAACTTCACGGGCCACCCGCGCATGGCCACCACCATCAATGGGTCGTTGCCCGCACCCACGCTGCGCTGGCGCGAGGGGGATACCGTCACCATCCGCGTCACCAACCGGCTGCGTGAGCACACCTCCATTCACTGGCACGGCATCATCCTGCCCTACCAGATGGATGGCGTGCCCGGTATCAGTTTTGGCGGCATTGCGCCGGGCGAGACCTTCACCTATCGCTTCAAGGTGCAGCAAAGCGGCACGTACTGGTACCACTCGCACTCGGGTATGCAAGAGCTGACCGGCATGTACGGGGCCATCATCGTCGAGCCTGCCGAGCGGGACGCCATCCGCGCCGACAGCCAGCACGTGGTGCTGTTGTCCGACTGGACCGACGAAAACCCCATGCAGGTGTTTGCCAAGCTCAAGACGCAAAGCAACTACTACAACAAAATTCAGCCCACGGTGGCCGACTTTTTCCGCGACGCCTCCACCGAGGGCCTCAAGACCGCCATCGACAAGCGCAAGATGTGGAACAGCATGCGCATGAGCCCGACCGATCTGGCGGACTTGTCGGCCGACACGCTGACGTTTCTGATGAATGGCACCACCCCTGCGGGCAACTGGACGGGTTTGTTCAATAAAGGCGAGCGCGTGCGCTTGCGCTTCATCAACGGCGCGGGCAACACGTTTTACGACGTGCGCATTCCCGGCCTGAAACTGACCGTGGTGCAGGCCGACGGCCTGAATGTGGACCCTGTGACGGTCGATGAATTCCGCTTTGGTCCCGGCGAAACCTACGACGTGCTGGTGCACCCCCAGGAAGATGCCTACACCGTTTTCGCGCAAACCATGGACCGTTCGGGTTACGCCAGGGGCACACTGGCCGCCCGGCAGGGCTTGCACGCGGCGGTGCCTGCCCTGGACAAGCCCGAGTGGCTGAGCATGGCAGACATGATGGGTGCCATGGGTGGTGCGGGCATGGCTGGCACGCCGCAGGGTGCATCCAAAGGCGCAGCCAGGGCAGGCATGAATCACGGGGGCATGGCCATGGACCACAGTGCCCACAACATGCCCGGAGTCGCCAGTTCTTTGGCGATGCCCAGCCAGCAGGCCCGCCACGCCCGCACCGAGTACGGACCCAGCACCGACATGCGGGTGGACATGGCCCGTACCAACCTGGACGACCCCGGCATTGGCCTGCGCAACAACGGCCGGCGGGTGCTGACCCTGGCCGACCTGCACACCACCGGCGGCCCGCTGGACCCCCGAGGGGCTGAGCGGGAAGTGGAACTGCACCTGACCGGCAACATGGAACGCTATGCATGGTCGCTGGACGGGCTGGCGTTTGGGCAATCCACGCCGGTCAAGTTCAACTTTGGCGAGCGGGTGCGGGTCATCCTGCACAACGACACCATGATGACCCACCCCATGCACCTGCACGGCATGTGGAGCGAGCTGGAAACGCCCGATGGCCAATTCCTGGCGCGTCGCCACACCATCCCCGTGCAACCCGCACAGCGCATCAGCTTTCTGGTGACGGCCGATGCGCTGGGCCGCTGGGCCTGGCACTGCCACCTCATGTTCCACATGGATGCCGGCATGTTCCGGGAAGTCATCGTGGCCTGAACGCCCGCTCCCATTCACCCGACACGAAAGCGATCCACCCAATGAACACAAGAAACAAGTTTCTGCTCCTGGCACTGGTTGCCGTGGCCGCAGGCCAGGCATCGGCGCAGACCCAGACCCACGACCACGCGCCCGTTGCGCCCGAGGTACCTCAAGTCGCTCCGACGCCAGTGGCGCCCGTCATGAAAGGAATGAAACGCATGCCCATGGACCACCGCGCCATGGGTCATGCAGCGGCGGCGTCAGCAGCGATCGAGGCCCCGGCGATGGACCACAGCGCCGAGCGCATGCAAGGCGGCACTGCACCCGCCGATGCGCGCGATCCCCACGCCTACTCGGGCGGGCACACGCTGGAGCAAGGCCCGTATGCGCGACCTGGCCCGCGCGAATTGCACCTCGCCGACGAGCACACCTTCGGCTCCGTGGTGTTCAACCGCCTGGAGCGCAGTGTTGCCAAAGGCAGTGCTGCCACGGTCTACGATAGCCAGCTTTCTTTCGGCAAAGACGATGACCGGCTGGTCATCAAGGCCGAAGGGGCGGTGGCCCAGGGAAAACTGCACGACGCGCGCACCGAGTTGCTTTGGGGCCATGCCATCAGTCCGTACTGGAACTCGCAACTGGGCCTGCGCCACGACAGCGGTGCTGGTCCGGATCGGAACTGGCTGGCCGTAGGTGTGCAAGGCCTGGCACCGTACTGGTTCGAGGTGGACGCCACGGCCTATGTGGGCAACGGCGGACGCACGGCGCTTCGACTGGGTGCCGAATACGAAGTGCTGCTCACGCAAAAATGGGTGCTGCAACCCCGTGCCGAGCTCAGCTATTTCGGTCAGGACGACGCCGCCAATGGCGTGGGGCGCGGGTTATCCAGTGGGGTGGTGGGCTTGCGGCTGAGGTACGAATTCAGCAAACAAGTTGCGCCCTACATCGGCGTGGAGCGCAGCCAGAAGTGGGGCCGCACCGCCGACCTGGCCCGCACCGCCAACGACCTTGCCGGTGAGACCCGCTGGGTGGCCGGTGTGCGCTTTTGGTTCTGACCCTCCCATGGGTCGGCGGACACCGCGTCAACCCGCGCCATTCAACCGAAACAAACCACCAAGGCTTTTATGAACAAAACCATTTTCACCCTCGCGCTGGCCACGTTGCCCGCATTCGCCTTCGCGGCGGGCAGCCACGCCGGTGACCACCACATGCCTGACATGCACAAGGGAATGGCGGGCATGTCGCCCCCAGAGGCCAGTGCCTCTGCCGTGGGCGTGCCCGGCGATCCGGCCAAAGTCAGTCGAACCGTCGCCATGGGCATGGACGACAACATGCGCTTCACGCCTGCCAGAGTCACCGTCAAGGCCGGGGAAACCATTCGGTTCTTTCTGAAGAACGGGGGCAAGGTGACCCACGAGATGGTGATGGGCTCGCTGGCCGACCTCAAGGCCCATGCCGCCATGATGCAAAAAATGCCCGGCATGGCCCACGCTGAACCCAACATGGTCACCCTCAAGCCCGGCCAAATGGGGGGCATTGTTTGGAAGTTCACCCAGGCCGGAGAGGTGGACTTTGCCTGCCTCATACCCGGGCACATGGAGGCGGGCATGGTGGGCGTGGTCAGCGTGCAGTAAATTCGGTCGCTCGCAGGTGTCACGCACGGTGTGGATTAAAAATATCAATAAAAACTGTGTTTGTCGCTTATCTGGTATAAATAGTTTGCTATATTAATTGAAAATAAGGCACACCATGGGTCAGATGATCGAGTTTCAGCGCCCCGACGGGCAAGCGGTGCAGGGCTACCTGGCCGAGGCCACGCATCCCGTGGGTGCGGTGGTGGTCATTCAGGAGTGGTGGGGGCTGAACGCGCAGATCAAGGGCGTGGCCCACCGTCTGGCGGCGGCAGGCTTCACAGCGCTGGTGCCCGACCTGTACCGGGGTCAGTCCACCGTGGAGGCCGAAGAGGCCCACCACCTCATGGATGGGTTGAACTTCGGTGAGGCCGCCGGCCAGGACATCCGCGGTGCCGTGCAGCACCTCAAAAGCTTGCAGCTGGGCAGTGGCAAGGTGGGGGTGACCGGGTTTTGCATGGGTGGCGCGCTCACCGTGCTGGCGACCACCCTGACGCCCGAGCTGGACGCCGCCGTGGTCTGGTACGGCATGCCGCCGCTGGAGTATGTGGATGCGTCCAAAATCAAAGCCCCACTGATGGCGCACTGGGCCACGCAAGACCAGTTTTTTGCCATAGCCAATGTTGACGCGCTGGAGGCCAAACTGGCCGAAGCCGGTGTGGCCTACGAGCCCCACCGCTACCTGGCCCACCACGCTTTTGCCAACGAAACGGCGCAAGGTCCCACCCGCCTGCCCGCCACCCAGTACGACGCCACCTGGGCGCAACTGGCTTGGGATCGCAGCCTGCGGTTTTTGGGTGTGAATTTGGGCTGAAGTGGTGAGGTCTTGCCGTGGCAGTTGAATGACGCGAGGCACATCCCCCCGCGTCAGACTTTGCGCGGATTCACGGCGGGGTATCCGCGTCTTTTTTGGCTAATTTAAATTCGGGGTGCTGGCCGGTCAGCAGCAAAAACATGGCAAATACCGGGCCTTGCATGTTGCGCTCGTCGGTGGGGCTTTCCAGCGCCTGCCAGGTGCGCGACTGCAGCCCGCCCCGGCTACCGGTTTGCAAGGCATAGCCCATCAGTTCTGCAGCCTGGGCCTGGTTGAGTCCGGCGGCCAGCCGCGCGGCCTTGAGCTGCTCGCCGCTGGGCGTGGGCATGTGGAGTGGGGTGTGTGAGGTCATGTGCTGACAAACTGTACGGCAAATGGGTCGGCCACAGCCCCCTACAATCCGCCCCTTTTTGCTTTCACCCGGCCCTGGCGCGTATCCAGCTTACCCATGAACATTGTTGTCAACGAAGAACTGCAGGCCTACATCGACCCCCTGACGCCCGACGAGCACGCGGCGCTGGAGCGCAGCATTCTGGCCGAGGGCTGCCGTGACGCCCTGGTGCTGTGGGGCGATGTGCTGGTTGATGGCCACAACCGCTACGGCATTTGCCAGAAGCACGGGCTGCCGTTTCAAACCGTGCAAAGCCAGCTGTTCCACAGCTTGGAGGACGTGCACCTGTGGATGATTGACCAGCACCTGGGTCGGCGCAGCGTGTCCGACTTCCAGCGCGGCGTGCTGGCGCTGCGCAAGAAAGACATCGTGGCCCAAAGGCGCACCCGCCTGCTGGCGGCCACGGCCCCACCCGACGCAACGGCTGCCGCCCACTCCCCGGTGGGCACTGACACCGATGCGCCCTGGCACGACGCCTCAGCGGGCGAGGGCACACCGCCCACGCCCGAGCGCACCGAGCCCCCCCTGCGCAGCCGCGAAGACATTGCCAAGGCCGCCCGCCTGAGCAGCGGGCAGGTGGTGATGATCGAAAAAATTCAGAAGCAGGCCGCGCCCGAGCTGGTGGCTGCCGTGCGCGCCGGGGCCATCTCCCTCAATGCCGCGGCGGCGGTGGCGTCGTTGCCGGTGGCCGAGCAAGTCGCCGCCGCCGAGGGTGGCAAAGACAAACTCAAGCAGGCCGCCAAGCGGGCGCGCGACGCCCAGCGCAAACCCCGTACCCACCCGGCCGACGGCGCCGAAGCAGCGCCAGGCGCCGGTGCGGGTGCCAGCGGCCAGGTGCAGGTGCTGCAACAACAGGTGGCCAGCCTGACCACACAAAACGAGGCTTTGCGCGCCCAGGTGGCGGTGCTGCAGGCCCAGTTGGCGGCGTGCTGAGGCGGTGCAGCCGCCCGTCAGGCCTGCAGCTTGTCCTGGGTGCGGGTTTCAAAATCGCTGGCGTCGTGGCGCTCGTGCAACTGGCTCGCCAGCGGGCCCACTGCTCGGTTGACCATGCGCCCGCGCTGCACGGCGGGACGCTGCGCCAGCTCGTCGGCCCAGCGGATGACGTGGGTGTATTCGTGTACCGACAGAAACTCGCCCGCCTCGTACACCAGCCCCTTGGCCAGCGCGCCGTACCAGGGCCACACCGCGATGTCGGCAATGGTGTAGTCGTCGCCCGCCAGATAGCGGCTTTCGGCCAGGCGGCGGTTGAGCACGTCCATCTGCCGTTTCACCTCCATGGCAAACCGGTTGATGGGGTATTCCATTTTGGTGGGCGCGTAGGCATAGAAGTGGCCAAAGCCACCGCCCAGGTAAGGGGCGCTGCCCATTTGCCAGAACAACCACGACAGGCATTCGGCCTTTTGGGCGGGGTGGGTGGGCAGCAGGGCGCCAAATTTCTCGGCCAAGTAGAGCAGAATGGCTCCCGACTCGAACACCCGCACGGGCTCGGGGCCGCTGCGGTCCATCAGCGCGGGAATTTTGGAGTTGGGGTTGACCTGCACAAAGCCACTGCCGAACTGGTCGCCCTGGTGGATGCGGATCAGCCACGCGTCGTACTCGGCCCCCGTGTGGCCCAGGGCCAGCAGCTCTTCCAGCATCACCGTCACCTTCACGCCGTTGGGCGTGGCCAGCGAGTACAGCTGCAATGGGTGTTTGCCCACGGGCAGCGCCTTCTCGTGTGTGGGGCCGGCGATGGGGCGGTTGATGTTGGCAAATTGGCCGCCGTTGGCCTGGTCCCAGGTCCAGACGCGAGGCGGTGTGTAGTCGGTGGGTTGTGTCATGTGGGGCAGTGTAGGCAGGGCTTGGAATGGGTGCTGGTGGGGGTATGGCAATGCAGTGGACAATACCCACACCCGTTTTTAAGCCAAAAACGACTCCAGCGCTTGGCTGGTGGCATTCTTTGCTATACCTGATAACCCCACATTGGAACCCCATGGACGCTGAATCCTTTTTCAAAAACTACTGGCCCATGCTGGCACTGGTTGCCTGGTTTGGCTACAAGTGGTGGAACTCGCGCCGCGTGGTGGGCCTGTTGCCCGCGCTGAAAGCGAAAGGGGCGCTGCTGGTGGACGTGCGTTCGGCGGGCGAATTTGCATCTGCCAACGCACCGGGCACGGTCAACATCCCCCTGGGCGAGCTGGGCAGCCGCCTGGCTGACATCCCCAAAGGCGCACCAGTGGTGGTGTGCTGCGCCAGCGGCACCCGCAGTGGCATGGCCAAGCTGACCCTCAAAAAGCACGGCTACCCCGAGGTGCACAACATCGGCGCGTGGACCAAGTTGCTGTGAGGCTGGGCGGTGGGGCAATGCCCCTGCGTGTTGGCGATGCGCTACTGGCCAGCACGGGTGGCATTCGCCAACGCCGCCGCCAACCGGTTGTGCCGCTCCAGTAGCGGTCCCAGTTCCAACGTCGCCAGCTGGCCTTCGCGCACCACCACCCGCCCATTGACCACGGTGTAGGCCGCCTGCGGGCTGGCGCACAGCAGCAGGCTGGCCACGGGGTCGTGGACGGCACCGCCGGCAAAATCCAGCGTACGCAAGTCCCACAGCACCACGTCGGCGCACATGCCGGGGGCAATGTGGCCGATGTCGTGGGCGCGGCCCAGCACCTGTGCGCCGCCACGGGTGGCCATGTGCAGCGCGTCGCGTGCGGTCATTTCGGCAGGGCCCAAGTCACAGCCGAAGAAGGTGCGGCTTTGGCCAGTAGCGGGGTCGGTGCGGGTTTCAGGCGGTTGCAGGGCCCGGCCCACGCGGGCCAGCAGCAGAGCCTGGCGGGCTTCGTTCACCATGTGGGCCGCGTCGTTGCTGGCGCTGCCGTCCACGCCCAGGCCCACGGGCACACCGGCATTGAGCATTTTTCGGATGGGGGCAATGCCACTGGCCAGCCGCATGTTGCTGCACGGGCAGTGGGCCACGCCGGTTTTGGTGGCGGCAAACAGGTTGATGCCTTCGTCGTCCAGCTTGACGCAGTGGGCGTGCCACACATCGTGGCCCAGCCAGCCCAGGTCTTCTGCGTACTGGGTGGGGGTGCAGTTGAACTTTTCGCGGCTGTAGGCCAGGTCGTGGTCGTTTTCGGCCAGGTGGGTGTGCAGGCGGGTGCCGTAGTGGCGGGCCAGTTCGGCGCTGAGGCGCATGAGGTCGCGGCTGACGCTGAAGGGGCTGCACGGGGCCACGGCCACGTTGACCATGCTGCCGTGCTCGGTGTGGTGGTGGCGCTCTATCAGGCGCTGCGTGTCTTTCAATATGGCGTTTTCGTTTTCCACCACGCGGTCTGGCGGCAGGCCACCCTGGCTCTGGCCCACGCTCATGCTGCCGCGCGTGGCCACAAAGCGCATGCCAATGTCTTGCGCAGCGTGGATGCTGTCGTCCAGTTTTACGCCATTGGGGTAGATGTAGAGGTGGTCGCTGCTGGTGGTGCAGCCGCTCAGCAGCAGCTCGGCCATGGCGGTTTGGGTGCTGACGTGAATCATCTCGGGTGTGAGCCCGGCCCAAATGGGGTACAGCCCCCGCAGCCAGCCAAACAGCTCGGCGTCCTGCACGGCGGGTATGGCCCGGGTCAGGCTTTGGTACATGTGGTGGTGGGTGTTGACCAGGCCTGGTGTCACCAAGTGTCCCTGGGCGCGGATGGTTTCGCCACGGCCCACGCCCACGTTGGCGTCGTGCTCAGCGGCCAGGGCAGGCGGCAGATCGATAGCCGGTCCCACCCACGCGATGCGGTGGTCGCGCACGAACAGGCTGGCGCCCAGCAGCTCGGTGCCTTGGCGCGGGTCGGTGTGGTCCAGCGTGGCGATGCAATGGGCGTTTTGGATCAGCAGGGTGGTCATGGCGGTCGGGGTGGGGCTGGGTGCAGGCCCGGGGGCTGGCGTGGCGCTGGGTGTCAGCCATTGTGCCGCGCAGGACGGTGGGCAAGGCTTAAGATGGCCCAAATGCCTGTACCCTTTGCCATGGACGCCTCGTTGCAGAACGCCCTGCTGTTTGACCGCTTGCCCATTGGGGCTTACCGCACGACGCCTGCGGGCAAGCAGTTGCGGGCCAATGCGGCGCTGGTTCGCCTCAATGGCTATGGCAGTGAAGCGGAGATGTTGGCCGCCATTGACGATTTGAACCAGGGTTGGTACGTGGAGCCCGGGCGGCGTCAGCGGTTCAAGGCGTTGATTGACCAGGATGACCACATCACCAACTTCGTGTCCGAGGTGTATCGCCACAAAACGCGTGAGCGCATCTGGGTTCGCGAAACCGCCTATGCCGTGCGCGGTGCGGACGGCAACGTGCTGTACTACGAAGGCACGGTCGAGGACATCACCCAAAGCCACACCACGGCCCAGGCGCTGGCTGACAACGAGGCCCGCTGGCGCCTGGCACTGGAAGCCGCTGGTGAAGGCGTGTGGGACTGGCATGTGCCCACCGGGGAGGAATATTGCTCTGACCAGCTTGTGCGCATGTTCGGGTTTGAGCCAGGCGAGCTGCAAGACCTGGCCCAGGAGCTGGACGACCGCACTCACCCTGAAGACAGGGCACGCATGCAGCAGGACCGTGACGACCACTTCAACGGCCTGACCGCCTCGTACCGCAACGAGCACCGGGTGCGCTGCAAAAACGGCAGCTGGAAATGGGTGCTGAGCCGTGGCATGGTGGTCAGCCGCGATGCCCAGGGCAGGCCTTTGCGCATGATCGGCACCCACACCGACATTTCGGCCCGCAAGCAGGCGGAGGCGCTCATCTGGCAGCAGGCGAATTTTGATGCCCTGACCGGTTTGCCCAACCGGCGCATGCTGCGCCAGCAGTTGGATCAGGCCTTGTCACAGGTGCAGCCGGGGACCCAGAACGGACAGGGCTTGGCCGTGATGTTCATTGACCTGGACCAGTTCAAAGAGGTGAACGACACCCTGGGCCACGGCGTGGGTGACCGCCTGCTGGTGCAGGCCGCCAAACGGATCCGCGAGTGCGTGGGGCCAACCGATGTGGTGGCCCGCATGGGGGGCGACGAATTCACCGTGTTGGTGGTGGGTGACCCTGCTGACCAGGGCGGCAGCGGGTGGGCCGATCGGTTGCAACCTTTGCTGCACGCCTTGCTGGAGGCGCTCAGCACACCGTTTGACCTGGGGCAGCACCGGGTGTTTGTGTCGGCCAGCATTGGTGTGGCCTGTTTCCCAGACGACGCCCAGCAGGTGGAGGACCTGTTCAAACACGCCGATCAGGCCTTGTACGCCGCCAAAGGTGCCGGGCGAAACCGACACCGGTTTTTTTCGCGCGACATGCAGGCTGCTGCCCAGTGGCGTGCGCGGCTGGAGACCGAATTGCGCAATGCCCTGGCGCTGCGGCAATTCGGTGTGGCCTACCAGCCCATGGTGGAACTGGCCACGGGTCGGGTGCACAAGGCTGAGGCCTTGTTGCGCTGGCACCACCCCACGCTGGGCGCGGTGAGCCCGGCGCAGTTCATCCCCATTGCGGAGGCCTGCGGGCTCATCGTGCCCATCGGTGACTGGGTGTTTGAGCAGGCGGCCATGCAGGTGGCCAGCTGGCGCAGGACGTTTGACCCGAACTTCCAGATCAGCATCAACAAGTCTCCCGCCCAGTTTCACAAACGTGCCACGCACACCGTGTCCTGGGTAGAGCGCCTGCGCAGCCTGGGCTTGCCCGGCAGCAGTGTGGCCATCGAGATCACAGAGGGCTTGCTGCTGGACATCAGCGAGCCCGTCATCACGCACCTCGACGCCTTGCGCGACGCGGGCATGGACGTGTCACTGGATGACTTTGGGACCGGCTACTCCTCGCTCAGTTACCTGCAGAAGCTGGACATCGACTACCTGAAGATTGACCAGTCGTTCGTGTGCAATCTCACACCCGGCAGCACCGACTTCACCCTGTGCAAAGCCATCATCGCCATGGCCAACGCGCTGGGCATGCGGGTGGTGGCCGAGGGAGTGGAAACGGCCGAGCAGCGCGACCTGCTGCGCCAGGCCGGTTGTCACTTTGGCCAAGGCTACTTCTTCGCCCGGCCCATGTCGGCCGATGGGTTCGGGGAGTGGATGCGCGACAGCGCTCCCGGCCTGCGCGTTGCTCAGGCCACCGATGCCACTGTGACCGGCTCCGCAGGGGGCGCAGGCGCCAGCGCCTGACGCACGCTGATGCCGTTGGGCGCCAGCTTGGCGTCGTGCTTGGCCAGGGCTGCCTGGTTGGCCACGTCTTCAGCCAGTTCGCACTGCCCGGGGGCCACGGTGACCACGCCAATGGCCAGCGTGGTGCACGGGAAAAAACGCTTCACCCCATGGCGGTCTTCAGCGTGGATGCCCCCGTCTTGCCGCGCCGACTCGTCGAACAACCCCAGGGCGTTCAACGCAAAGTCGTCAACGATGAGCTGGCAGCGCTGCAACCAGTCGGGGCTTTGGAACAGGACGATGAAGTCGTCACCCCCCACATGGCCCACAAAGTCGTACTGCGGCGCGCAGTGGCGGGTGACGATGCTGGCGGCCAGCCGAATCATTTCGTCCCCCCGCCAGTAGCCATACTGGTCGTTGAAGGGCTTGAAGTGGTTCAGGTCCACATAGGCCGCCACAAAGGGTGAACGGGTGCTGAGCAGGCGCTGGATGTGCTGGGTGATGGGGATGTTGCCGGGCAGAAACGTCAGCGGGTTGGCGTGGCGGGCGGCCTCGATGCGCGCCTCGGTGACCGAACGCACCAGCTGGTCACCCGTGCCCAGTCCGACGTAGCGCCCGTTGTCGGTGACGATGAAGCCGTCGGCCAGGTAGCGCTGGTCTTGCGAGGTGAGGATGCCCACCAGCTCTTCCACATCAAAGTCGCGCTCGATGATGCGCGGGTGCGGGTTGGCGTGGTGCAGCGCGGGCTTGCGACCGTGGATTTCGCGGAAGTACAGCCGCGCATAGTCGTTCATGAAGCCCTGGCGGTTGATCAGGCCCAGCGGGCGGTCTTGCTCGTCCACCACGGCCATGGCGTGCAGGTCGGGGTGGCGCTGGAACTCTTCGGCCACGTCCTCCAGGTGGTCGGTGGGGCGCAGCACCGGGGCCGAAATGACGGCCATGTTGCGCATGATGCCCGGGCGTGCCGGGTGCTGCAGCTGGGGCATCACGGCCACGCGGCAGTCGGCCAGCACCGCCGCCGCCTGGGTCAGCACCTGGTGCTGGGGTGGTCGCTGTGGCCTGCCCAGAAAGTAGCCTTGGCCATAGCGCAGTCCCATGTCGCGCAGCACGCGCAGGTCGTCACCGGTTTCTATGCCCTCGGCCAGCAAGGCGGTGCCGAACACGTTGGCAATTTCGCGCACCGCGCGAACCACCTGCAGCTGGTCGGGCGCGCGGCTGATGCCCTGGGCAAAGTACTTGTCGATTTTCACAAAGTCGGGCTTGATCTCGGACCACAGCCGCAGGCTGGAGCGGCCATCGCCAAAATCGTCCAGCGCCAGTTGCAGACCCATGGCGTGCACGGTTTTGGCCACTTCGCACAGCTGGGCCATGTCGTTCACGCGCTCGTGCTCGGTCAGCTCCAGCACCACATGGCGGGCCTTGACCTGGTGGCGCTGCAGCAGGTCGGAAAAGGCATTGCCCTGGGGCTGGGTGCAGGCGTGCACCAGCGCATCGGCGCTGATGTTGATGAACAACCGCCCCGGGTTGTGCGTCTGTCCCCATTGGGCCAGGGCCGTCTCGACGCAGTGCAGCTCGAAGGCCATCATCACGCCTTCCTGGTGGGCGAGGGCCAGCAGGGCATCGGGCGACTGGAAAAGGGTGTCCGCCGGCCCGCGAATCAGGGCCTCGTGGGCAAACACCGTGCCTTCGTTCAGATCGACGATGGGCTGAAACACGCAATGCAGCGCGCCACCTTCCATGAGCCGACGCAGCTGTCCGTGCCCCAGGGCTGACAGTGGGGGCGGTGGGGAAAGGGTGGCGCAGGCCAAGGGTGGGGGCAGCAACATGGCCGCAGCGTACCGAGTGGGTGTGACGGATCGGTGACAAATTGGGGTCAGACCAAGGGTTGGGGCTGTCACCGCACAATGGCGTGCCTGGTGCCGCTGCGGCAGGGGCAGCCGCCTGCCCGAATCGCCCCGTGGGTGGCCCCGCCAGGTATTGGATTTTTGCTCTGTTTTTTGATGAAAAATGTCAAATAATGTGTAGCAAAAAACCTAATAAAATAAAGCGCTGAGACACTTTTTTGACGTATAAAATGCCACAATTTTCTGCCAACCTCTCCCTGTTGTTTGCCGAGTTGCCATTCCTCGACCGGTTTGAGGCGGCGGCCCAGGCGGGCTTTCAGGCGGTGGAGTTCCAGTTTCCGTACGACTTTGCGGTGACCGACATCAAAGCCCGGCTGGACGACACCGGGCTGGCGCTGGTGCTGCACAACCTGCCTGCAGGCGACTGGGCCGCGGGTGAGCGCGGCGTGGCCTGCCACCCCGATCGGGTGGCTGAGTTCCAAAACGGCGTGCTCAAGGCGCTGGAGGTGGCCGCCGTGCTGGGCACGCCGCAGCTCAATGTGCTGGCCGGTTTGCAGCCTGTTGGGGTGGCCGAGGCCGATGCCAGACGCACCCTGGTGGCCAACCTCCGGTACGCGGCCAGCTTGCTGGGCGACCACGGCGTCCGTTTGCTGATGGAGTCCATCAACACCCGCGACATGCCGGGGTTTTTTGTCCACCACACCGAGCAGGCCTTGGCCATCATGGACGAGGTGGGCTCGGCCAACCTGCTGTTGCAGTACGACCTCTACCACGCGCAGCGCATGGAGGGCGAGCTGGGTGCCACCCTGGCGGCCCACCTCAGCCGCATCGGCCACATCCAGCTGGCCGACAACCCGGGACGCCACGAGCCGGGCACGGGGGAAATCAATTTCCACTACCTGTTTCACCGCCTGGACGAGCTGGGCTACCGCGGCCATGTGGGTTGTGAGTACCGCCCGAAAGACGCCGGGCCAGGCGGCACGCTGGCTGGCCTGGGGTGGGTGGCGGCCCATGGCCAGCGCCTGTCGCCCGATGCGCCAGCGGCTCACCCATGACACCCACCGCCTCCGCCGCCCCCACCGCTTCACCCACCGCAGCCATGTCACCCCTCGCCGACCCCTCTGCCTTTCTGCGCCAGTTGTTTGACGTGGCGGTGGCGCGGGCGCTGCCCCGACACAACACCACCGCCTGGCTGCCCGTTCCACCAGCCGTGGGCCAAGGCCGCACCCTGGTGCTGGGTGCGGGCAAGGCCGCCGGGGCCATGGCCCAGGCCGTGGAGCAGCTGTGGGATGGCCATTGCCAGCAGCACGGCGTGCCCGGTGCGCCGCTGTCGGGCCTGGTGGTCACGCGCTACGGCCACACCCCGCCCCGGCCAGTGGGCGTGGCACAACGCATTGAGGTGGTGGAGGCCGCCCACCCCGTGCCCGACGAGGCCGGGTTGGCCGCTGCCGCGCGCACCATGGCGCTGGCCAGCGGCACCGAGGGCCCCGCACTGACCGAGCACGACCTGGTGCTGTGCCTCATTTCGGGTGGTGGCTCGTCCCTGCTGACCCTGCCGTGTGAGGGCTTGAGTTTGGCCGACAAACAGCGCATCAACCGCCAGCTGCTGGAGAGCGGGGCCGACATCACCCAGATGAACACCGTGCGCAAGCACCTTTCCGCCATCAAAGGTGGCCGCCTGGCCGCCGCCTGCCACCCCGCACGCGTGGTGACGCTGACCATCAGCGACGTGCCCGGTGACGATGTCAGCGTCATCGCCAGCGGCCCCACCGTGGCCGACGCCAGCACCTGTGTTGACGCGCTGCGCATCCTCGCGCAGCACAAAATTGACGTGCCCCCTGGCGTGGCCGAGCAGCTCCAGCGCGGCGCACTGGAAACCCCCAAGCCCGGCGATGCACGGCTGCAGCACCGGGGCCAGCCGCACCCGGTGCACCTCATTGCCACGCCCCAGCAAAGCCTGGAGGCTGCCGCACAGGCCGCCACGGCGGCAGGCCTGAACGCCTACATCCTGAGCGACGAAATCGAGGGTGAGTCCCGTGAGGTGGGCAAAGTGCACGCCGCGCTGGCCCGCAGCACGGCGGCGGGCAAAACCGCCTTTCGCACGCCCTGCGTCATCCTGAGCGGGGGTGAAACCACGGTCACTGTGCGTCCACGCGAGCCCGGGCAGCCCAAGGGCAAAGGCGGGCGGGCGGGGGAGTTCTGCATGGGCCTGGCCCAAGCGCTGCAAGGCCACCCCAACATCTGGGCCCTGGCGGCCGACACCGACGGCATCGACGGCATGGAAGACAACGCCGGCGCACGGCTCACCCCTGACACCTTGGCGCGCGCCCAGGCACAAGGCCTGAAGCTGGTCGATCACCTGTCGCGCAACGACGCGTGCGGGTTCTTCGGGCCGCTGGGTGACCTGGTGGTCAGCGGCCCCACCCACACCAATGTGAACGACTTCCGGGCCCTGCTGGTGCTCTGATTCGCACTGGTGGCTGCCTATCCGCCAGTGCCAGCGGCTTCTGTGGCCGACGGCCACTGTGCTGCTTCGCCAATGTCCACAGGCGGTAGCCTGTGGGCAAAGGCCTGGGCCAGAAAATCCACAAACGCCCGCACACGCGCCGCTGTTTGGTGGCGCTGCGGGTACACGGCGAAGATGTCTGCAGGTGGGGTCAGGTGGTCGGTCAGTACCTGTACAAGGCGGCCGCTGCGCAAGTAGCGGGCAATGTCCCACTCGGCGCGCATCAGCAGGCCATGGCCATCCAGTGCCCAGTTGACGGCGATTTCGCCGTCGTTCGTGCTGAGGTTGCCGCGCACCTTCACCGCTTCGAAGGACTTGCTGGGCCCCGTGCTGAAGCGCCACACACCATAGGCCTCGTCACCCTGGCGTATGCCCACGCAGTTGTGCAGTGCCAAGTCCGCCGGCACGCGGGGGGTGCCATGCCGGGCCAGGTAGGAGGGGGCGGCGCAAATCAGCCGCCGGTTGGGTGCCAGGTGGCGGGCCAGCACCCGCGCATCGGGTGGTTCACCGAAGCGTATGCACACGTCAAAGGCGTCTTCGGTCAGCGGCGGTGGGTTGACGGTCAGTTGCAACTGCACCTGAACCTGAGGCTGCAGGGTGGCAAATCGTGAGATCAGCGGCGCAATGTGGCTGCGCCCGAACCCCAGTGTGGCGCTGACCCGCAGAAGCCCCTTGGGTGTGGCGGTGGTGCCCGAAACCAGCCGCTCCATGTCATCGATGTCGGTCAGTATGCGGCGGGCGTGGTCCAGGTACAGCTCGCCCTCGGTGGTGAGGCCCAGGCGTCGGGTGGTGCGGTGCAGCAACTGCACGCCCAGCCGTCCTTCCATTTGCGCCAGCCGCTTGCTGATGGCGGGGGTGGACAGGCCCAGCTCACGTGCGGCGGCCGAGAAACTGCCCACGCGCACCAACAGGCTGAAAAAGTGCATCTCGGAAGGGGCGGTGGCGGGCGTGCTCATTGTTGAATCAAAGCTAACGATGGTGTCACTTTACGGGTGTTTGCGCCGAATTTAAATGCCTACATTCGCTTCTCATTGCAACACCAAATACTCAGGCGATGAAAACCTACCAGATTGCGTGCATTCCCGGCGACGGCATTGGCAAAGAAGTGGTGCCCGCTGGGCAAGCGGTGCTGCAGGCTTTGGCAGCAACCGAGCGCACGTTTCAATTCGAGTTCGAGAGCTTTGGCTGGGGAGGCGACCACCACCGCCAGCACGGCGCGATGATGCCCGCCAACGGTCTGGAGGCCCTGCGCGGCAAAGATGCCATTTTGTTTGGCTCGGCTGGGGACCCTCACATCCCCGATCACATCACGCTGTGGGGCCTGCGGCTGAAAATTTGCCAGGGCTTTGACCAGTACGCGAACGTTCGGCCCACGCGCATCCTGCCCGGCATCGACGCGCCACTGAAGCGTTGCAAACCCGAAGACCTGAATTGGGTCATCGTGCGCGAGAACTCCGAAGGTGAATATTCGGGTGTGGGTGGCCGTGTCCACCAGGGCCACCCCATCGAGGCCGCCACCGACGTGACCATGATGACCCGTGCAGGGGTCGAGCGCGTCATGCGTTTTGCGTTTCGATTGGCGCAAAGTCGCCCTCGCAAGTTGCTGACCGTGGTCACCAAAAGCAATGCCCAGCGCCATGCCATGGTGATGTGGGATGAAATTGCTGCGCAAATTGCCCAAGAATTTCCCGATGTCAGCTGGGACAAGGAAATTGTGGATGCCTGTACCGCCCGCATGGTCAACCGTCCCGCGTCGCTGGACACACTGGTGGCCACCAACCTGCACGCCGACATCCTCAGTGACCTGGCCGCAGCGCTGGCGGGCAGTTTGGGCATAGCGCCCACTGCCAACATCGACCCTGAACGCCGCTACCCCAGCATGTTCGAGCCCATCCATGGCTCGGCATTCGACATCATGGGCAAAGGGTTGGCCAACCCCATCGGCACTTTTTGGAGCTGCGTGATGCTGCTGGAGCACCTGGGTGAGTGCGCGGCAGCCCAGCGGCTGATGGCTGCCATCGAGCACGTCACTGCCAACCCATTGCTGCACACGGGCGACCTGGGCGGACACGCCACCACGGCTCAAGTGACCGCAGCCGTGTGCGAACGCTTGTGACTGGCGAGCTGAGCATTGTTTGATTCACCCCACCACAACGGAGACACCACCATGACTTGTTCCTCACACCATTCCCGCCACCTTTGGCCAACCCGTACCTTGGTGATGGCAGCGGTCCTGATGGCCGCAGGTGTGGCCAGCGCGCAGAGCTGGCCCACCAAGACCGTCAGCATCGTCGTTCCGTTTCCCGCTGGCGGGACCACCGATGTGCTGGCACGTGCGGTGGGTGTGGAGTTGGCCAAGTCCTTGGGTCAACCGGTGGTGGTGGACAACAAACCCGGTGCGGGGGCCACGTTGGGCGCTGACTTTGTGAGCAAGGCCAAGCCCGACGGTTACACCCTGCTCATGGGCGCGGTGCACCACACCATTGCCACCTCGGTTTACAAGAAGCTGGGCTACGACTTCCAGAAAAGCTTTGCACCCATCACCACCGTGGCGCTGGTGCCCAACGTGTTGGTGCTCAACCCGGGCGTACCTGCGCAGAGCGTCAAGGAGTTGCTGGCCCTTGCCAAGGCGGCGCCGGGCAAATTCACCTATGGATCCAACGGCAATGGCACCGGCCAGCACCTCATCGGTGCGCAGTTTGAGGACATGGGCGGTGTGGCGTTGCTGCACGTGCCCTACAAGGGCAGTGGTCCGCTGACCACCGATTTGCTGGGCGGACAGATCAACATGTCGTTTGACACCGTCACGCCGGTGTTGCCGCACATCAAAGCGGGCAAGCTGCGTGCCCTGGCCGTGACCACCTCCAAGCGCTCTGCCGCGTTGCCCGACGTGCCCACGCTGGACGAAGCGGGGCTGAAGGGTTTCAACATGGGCACCTGGTTTGGTGTGTTGGCCCCAGCCGGTACACCCGCCGAGGTGGTGACCCGGTTGAACACCGACATTGTGAAAATCATCCAGAGTCAGGACTTTCGCAAAAAAATGGACGAGATCGGTGCGGTACCGATTGGCGATACCCCCACGCAGATGGCCAGCCAGATCAAAGACGACACCGAGCGGTTTGCCAAGCTCGTGAAAGACGCCAAAGTCACCATCGAGTGAGTGACGGCAGGGCCGAGCCACCGCCCGTGGCAGTCAGCCAATGGGCTGACGCCCGGCGCGGGTCAGACGCCCCACACCACGTCTTTGCCCGCGGCGGCGCACTCCTTCAGCATGGTCACCAGGGGGGCCACGCGTTGGCGCAGCCGGATGGGGTCGGTCGGGGCGGCCTCGTCTTCTTTGGCGGGGGCGGTGGGGGCAGCGGCGCCATCGCCCAGGGCCTCGCTGTCGAGCACGGCCTGATTCAGTGCCGCGATGGCTGCGGGCATCTGCGCCACGGTGATGATGCCTTGTGGCGCCACGGTCTTGCCCATGATGGTGAGCAGTTGCTCGCCGGTGGCTTGCAGCATGACGGTGTCAGCGGTGGCCTGTGATTTGAATCGGTAGAGCATGTGGTTCTCCTGTGTGTGGCAAGCGCTGAAGTGGTGGGTGCGTCGGTGCACGGTCGCCGCAAGGCCACGGCCAACGGAGTAACCTGTCGGCCTGCCCTCAGGAGTGCCATGACACACCCACACGCCAAACACTGTACCCCTTCCCCCGGGGCTGTTGCACCGAAAAATGCCTGGGTGCCCCTGTCCGTCGCCACCGGTGTGCTGGCGGGCTGTGGCGGTGGGGGCGATGGGGGTGACGTGGGGCTGGCCACCCCTGCCGCCCTGCTGGAGTCACCCGTGGCCCGCCGCCCAGAGCTGCTGGGGTTGTCAGCGCACGCTCAGGTTCCCCACACCCGGGAGGTGGCCCAGGCCTGGCGCATGCCCACACCCGATGAGCTCATGAACTGGGCACAGCGCACCTACCCCGACGTGTTCCCCGGTCAACCTGCCACCGTGGTCACGGGCGAGTTGAGTTACCGCGCCTACGCCAACGGCAACCACATCGGGGTGCTGGGGCAAGACGTGCTGCTGCTGGGGCCCGTCAGTCAGCAGCAACTGGTCGTTGTGGGCACGCTGGCCGATTTCGCTCACCTGGTGCTGGGTGCACAGCAGGCCGTGACCGAGCGCGACGCAGCCCGGTTCCTGGGGCAGGCCGGCTTTGGCGGTGCGTCGGCCGATGTCGCTGCCGTGCAGGCGCAAGGCTTCAGCGGCTGGCTGGATGCGCAAATGGCCCAACCCCGCAGCCAGGGCCACTGGGACTGGATGGTGGCCAATGGCTACGCCACGGTGGCCAACCTCAACAGCTTTGCGGGGCTGGACAACACGCTGTGGCGCAAGCTCATGTCCTCGCCGGACGTCCTGCGCCAGCGCGTGACCCTGGCACTGAGCGAGATCATGGTGATCTCGACCGACGGGCTGCCCGTGCCCTGGCGGGGGCTGGTGGCGGCCCACCACATGGACACGCTGGAGGCACACGCCTTTGGCAATTACCGCCAGTTGCTGGAGGCCGTGACCCTGTCGGTGGGCATGGGCGTTTACCTCAACATGCGCGGCAACCAAAAGGCCGATGGCCGGGGGCGTGAGCCCGACGAAAACTATGCCCGCGAGGTGATGCAGCTGTTCACCATTGGCCTGTACCAGCTGGAGGCCGATGGCCGTGTGCGCCTGGCCAACGGCAGCCCTGTGGACACCTACGGCCCCGAAGACGTCAGGGGCCTGGCCCGCGTGTTCACGGGGTGGGACTACGACCGCTTCAGCCGCACCGCGCCCGACCACGCCGCCCGCCCCATGGTGTTCACGCCCAGCCGCCACTCGCCAGAGTCCAAGCAGTTTCTGGGGGTGAGCCTGCCAGCGGGCACCGATGGCGTGGCCGAGCTGCGGGTGGCGCTGGACACCCTGGCCAACCACCCCAATGTGGGACCGTTCATTGGCCGCCAACTCATTCAGCGGCTGGTCACCAGCAACCCCAGCCCGGCCTACGTGGCGCGTGTGGCGGCGGCGTTCAACAACAACGGCCAGGGTGTGCGCGGCGACATGAAAGCGCTCATCCGCGCGGTGCTGCTGGACGTGGAGGCCCTCACCCCCAGCGCCACGCAGGGCGGAGGCAAGCTGCGCGAGCCCATGGTCAGGCTGTTGCAGTGGGCGCGCACCTTCGGCGCTGCTTCGCCCACGGCCATCTGGAACGTGGGCAACCTGTCCAGTGCGTCCACCCGGTTGGGGCAAAGTCCGTTGCGCTCGCCCTCGGTGTTCAATTTTTTCAGGCCGGGCTATGTGCCGCCGGGCACCGCCATGGGGGCTGCGGGTTGGGTGGCCCCAGAGCTGCAGATCACCAACGAATCGACGGTGGTGGGGTATGCCAACTGGATGCAGTCGGTGGTGGCCAACGGCGTGGGCGAGGTCAGGGCCGACTACACCCCCTGGCTGGCGCTGGCCGCACAGCCCACCGCCTTGTTCGATGCCCTCAACACCCTGTTGGCGGCGGGCCAGCTGGGGGCAACCAGCCAGGCCACCATCACCCAGGCGGTGGGCAGCATGCCCGCTGGCACCGAGGCCCAATGGCGTGCCCGGGTGCAGGCCACGGTGTGGCTCATCCTTTGTTCGCCCGAGTACCTGGTTCAAAAATAGGCGGTGCCCGTCATGTCCCAACCTTCCCAACAACGGAATCAGCGCGTGCCACAGGGAGTGGCCAACTGGCAGCGCCGAGCTTTTTTGCGCCGTGGTGCGGTGTGGTCGGCGGCCGGGGTGGCAGCGCCCTGGGCGTTGTCCCTGGCCGCCATGGGCGAAGCGGCAGCGGCCGGCCCGGTGGACGACTACAAGGCACTGGTCTGCGTGTTTCTGTACGGCGCCAACGACCACGCCAACACCGTGGTGCCCTACGACAGCACCAACCACGCGACGTACGCCAGCATTCGCGCCAGCCTGGCCACGCCACGCGATCAGCTGCTGGGGCTGCTGCCCCGCACGGCACTGCCCAGTGGGGCACAAATGGCGCTGGCCCCCCAGCTCACCGGCCTGAAAAGCCTGTTCGACGAGGGCCGCCTGGGTGTGCTGCTGAACGTGGGCCCCCTGGTGGTGCCCACCACCCTGGCGCAATACAACGCCAAGAGTGTGCCCTTGCCCCCCAAGCTTTTTTCGCACAACGACCAGCAGTCCATCTGGCAGTCCGGTTTGGCCGAGGGGGCCACCTCGGGCTGGGGCGGCCGCCTGGGGGACCTGTTTTTGAACAGCAACGCCACCAGTACCTTCACCTGCATGAACGTGTCGGGCAACGCCGTGTTTCTGTCGGGTCAGCAGGCCATGGCGTATCAGGTCAGCAGCAGTGGGGCGGTCAAGCTCAACGCCACCACCAGCCGGGCGTTTGGGTCAACGGCGGTGTCGCAGGCGCTGCTAGCGCTGACGCAGGCCGACAGCCACCACTGGCTGGAAGCAGAGCACGCCAGCATCATGCGCCGCGCGGTGGTGGCGGAGGCCCAGTTGTCGTCCGGCCTGGCGGCCACCTCTCCACTGGTCACCCCGTTCAACGCGGCCAACCCACTGGCCGTGCAACTGCAAATGGTGGCCCGCACCATTGCGGCGCGCCAGGCGCTGGGCACGCGGCGGCAGGTGTTCTTGGTGTCGTTGGGTGGCTTCGATTTGCACGACAACCTGCTGACGCAGCACCCCGCACTGCTGGGCAACCTGTCAGAGGCCATGGCCAGTTTTGCGGCCGCCACCACCGAGCTGGGGGTGTCGCAGCAGGTGACCGCCTTCACCGCGTCGGATTTTGGACGCACCCTCACCAGCAACGGCGACGGTTCTGACCACGGTTGGGGCAGCCACCATTTTGTGTCCGGTGGGGCGGTGAACGGTGGCCGATTTTGGGGGCAGTTGCCGGTCACAGCGGTGGGTGGGCCAGACGATGTGGGCCAGGGCCGCCTGCTGCCCACCACCAGCGTTGATCAATTGGGCATGGCCTTGGCGCGGTGGTTTGGGGTGCCCACTGCAGAGCTGCCGCTGGTGTTTCCCAATGGGCGGAATTTTGATCCCAACACCCTGCCGATGTTTTCAGGGGTGTAGCTGACTGTTCAATCCAGTCAAGCGCTGGGTGGTAAAAAAGCTTGTTTTTTGTGGGAGAGCCGTCACCCACCACCTGACGCCGCCAGTGCAGCGTGCGCGTCGCCGCGCCAGTGGTGCAGGGCGGTGTAGTAGCCCTCCCACACACAGCCGTTGCAGCCCCGGCCACAGCAGGTGGTGGGTGGCGGAGGGGCTGCGCGCAGGGTGATGCCACGGGCCATGCACTGGGCGCTGTACCAGGCGACCACGGCGCGGGCGGTGGGTGCGTCCATCAGGGCCTGCGTGGCCAGGTTGGCGGGGGCAAACCGGGGCTGAGTCTGGCCCGCCACGGCCACGGTTTCCACAAATATGGCCGCTGGCCGCACCCAGGTGTGGGCCCAAGAGGCCTGCGCGGTCGGGGCGGTGGGGCGGTCGGTGGCGGGCGCTTCCGGGGTCAGCGCCCGGTAGAGCACCATGCCCTGCAAGGTTTCGCTGCAGCGGGCGGTGCCCAGCACCTCGTACCAGCCACCTTTGTGGTGCCGGTACACGCCAGGTGGGACTTGGGGCAGTGCGGGCAGGGGGGCATCGTCGGGGGCCAGAGGGGCGGGGTGGTGGTTCACGGGGTGGTGTGCAAAGTGAGTGCCGCTTGATGTATGTCAAGCTTGACATGGCGACGGCGGCCAAACTGCGCCTGAGGCCATGGCAACATCAAAGGTTGTCAAAAAAAAATCGAGTAGGGCACCACTTTGACTGGCTTTGGGTGACATGGCTTCCATGTGGCGAATTTCGGCGAACGAGCAAACCATACCTCGGCTGCACCTGTGGGGCACGCTGCTGATTGTGCTCGCGCTCACGCTGGCCTTGGGCAGCTACTTCTTGTGGGCGGGGTCGGTGGAACACCGTGAATCGTTGCAGCGTGTGGCCGACAACATGCGCGAGCAGCAGCACGCCCGGCTGCAGGCCGAGATGGACTCGGCCGTCGGCTACCTCGAGTTCAACCGACAGCGCACAGAGGCGGTGCTGCGCGAGCGCCTGCGCGAGCAGGTGGACACCGCCATGCAAGTGGCCCAGGCCATCCACGACCAGGAAATCGCCCGCCGACCAGCCAGCGAGGTCAAGCGCCTGATCGTCGAGGCCTTGCGGCCCGTGCGCTTTTTCGACGGCCGGGGCTACTACTTCATTGACGACATGCAGGGCCAGTTCATCCTGCTGCCCACGTCACCCCGCCTGGAAGGCACCACCAACCTCGACAACCAGGACGACACCGGCCACAACATCATGCGCGGGCTCATTGCGGCGGGTCGCCTGCCCGAGGGGCAGGGCTACTCGCGTTACCGCTGGTACCCCCCGGACAACCCCCAGCAAATGGCCGACAAGTTGGCTTACGTGCGCCACTTCGCGCCGTTTGACTGGATCATCGGCACCGGCGACTACACCCACCACTGGGAGCAGTTGCAGAAGTCGGTGGTGGTGGCCCGGTTGCGTGAATTGCGCTTTGGGCAAACCGGCTACATCGGTCTGCTGGACCGCGACGGCACCTCCTTGCTGTCGCATTCCGACGTGAGCCTGGAGGGCAAGCGTGTGGAGCAGATGCCCGCTGCTCAAGCCAAAGCCTTGCAGCGCTTGGTGGACAAGGCCGCGCAGGGCGGTGGTTATGTCGACTACAACTGGCCGGATGCATCGCTGGGCATGACCGTACCCAAGGCGGCGCTGGTGCACACCGTGCAGCCCTGGGGCTGGGTGCTGATTGCCACCATGCAGGACAACGAGCTGCAATCGGCCTTGCAGCACGAACTGGCCTTGGAAGGACGGGACGACCAGCGGCGCTGGCGTGAGCTGCTGGTGGCGCTGGTGCTTGCCCTTGCGCTGGGCGCAGCGGTGTCGCTGGCGTTTGGCCGCTGGACGCGCTTCTTGTTTTTGCGCTACCAGCACAACACCGCCCGCAACCACCAGGTCATCCGCGACAGCGAAGCCTTGCTGCGGGCCGTGTTTGACAACGCGGCGGTGGGCATTGCCCAGCTCGACACCCACGGGCGCTTCCTGAAGGTCAACCCCTATTTGGCCAGGTTTTTGGAGCAGGACGCGCAGGCCATGGTGGCGCAAGGGGCCACGTTCATGCAATTCACCCCGGCGGGTGACTTGCCCGCCAGCCAGGCCGCAGTGCGGCGTTTGCTCGAGGGAGAGGTATCGCACGTCACGCTGGACAAGCGTTACGTCACCGCGCGTGGCGACCAGGTGTGGGGCAGTGTGGCCTTGCACCTGGTGCGGGACGCTCGCGGGCAGCCCGCCTATTTCATTGCCGCCGTGCACGACATCACCGCCAACAAACAAGCCGAGGCGCAGCTGAAACTGGCCGCTGGCGTGTTCATCCATGCGCGCGAGGGCATCATGATCACCGAGGTGGACGGGACCATCGTGGACGTGAACGCCGCCTTCACCGAGATCACCGGTTACACCCGCGAAGAAGCGGTGGGGCAGAACCCGCGCATCCTCAGCTCACACCTGCACACGCCGCAAGAGTTTCAGAGCATGTGGAGCACGCTCATCAGCACCGGGCAGTGGTACGGCGAGGTGTGGAACCGGCGCAAAAACGGTGAGGTGTTTGCCGAGATGCAGACCATCAGCGCCGTGCGCGACGAGGCCGGCGTCACGCAGAACTACGTGGCGCTGTTCTCGGACATCACGGCCATCAAAGAGCACCAGCGCCAGCTGGAGCACATTGCCCATTTCGACGTGCTCACCGGCTTGCCCAACCGCGTGCTGCTGGCCGACCGTTTGCAGCAGGCCATGTACCAGTGCCAGCGCCGCCGGGTGTCGCTGGCCGTGGTGTATCTGGATTTGGATGGGTTCAAGGCTGTCAACGACGCGCACGGCCACGACGCGGGTGACGAGTTGCTGCGCGTGCTGTCGCAACGCATGAAAGATGCCCTGCGGGGCAGTGACACCCTGGCCAGAGTAGGGGGGGACGAATTTGTCGCCGTGCTGGTGGACCTGGGCAACGCCGCCGACAGTGAGCCACTGCTGGTGCGGCTGTTGCAGGCGGCATCCAGCCCGGCGGAGGTCACCGGCACCACTGGCGCGGTGGTGTTGCAGGTGTCGGCCAGTGCCGGGGTCACGCTCTACCCCGACGACAACACCGACGCTGACCTGCTCATGCGCCACGCCGACCAGGCCATGTACGCCGCCAAACAGGCGGGCAAAAACCGCTACCACCTGTTCGACCTGGCGCAGGACGCGGCCATTCAAATCCAACGCGAAACGATTGACCACATCCACACCGCGCTGCTGCGCCAAGAGTTTGTGCTGTTTTACCAGCCCAAAATCAACATGCGCACAGGCCAGGTGACGGGGGCGGAGGCGCTCATCCGCTGGCAGCACCCCGAGCGCGGACTGCTGGCGCCCTCGGCGTTTTTGCCCGTCATCGAAAGCGACAGCCTGAGCATTGAGATGGGTGAATGGGTGGTGCGCACCGCCTTGGACCAGATGAAAGCCTGGCACCAGCAGGGGTTGGACCTGCCGGTGAGCGTGAACATCGGTGCCCACCAGTTGCAGCAGGCGGGGTTCACCGAGCGCCTCTCGCAATTGCTGGCCGAGCACCCCGGGGTGGACCCCCGCACCCTGCAGCTGGAGGTGCTGGAAACCAGCGCCCTGGAAGACATGGTGCACGTCAGCCGCGTGATGCGGGATTGCCACAGCCTGGGCGTGAGTTTTGCGCTGGATGACTTTGGGACCGGCTATTCGTCCCTCACCTACCTGAAGCGGCTACCCGCCGAGACCCTCAAGATCGACCAGAGCTTTGTGCGTGACATGCTGGACGACACCAGCGACATGGCCATTGTCAGCGGGGTGATCGGCCTGGCCAAAGCCTTTGGCCGGGAGGTGATTGCCGAAGGCGTGGAGTCGGCGGCCCATGGCCGCGAGCTGCTGACCATGGGGTGTGAACTGGCGCAGGGCTACGGCATTGCCCGGCCCATGCCCGCGGCCGATGTGCCGGGCTGGGTGGTCCGCTGGTCGGCCGAAGCCACCTGGACGGCCTGAGCACCGACCCCCGGTGACGGTCGTGCCGCGTGCGAACTCAGAAGCGGTGGCGCAGGCCCACGCCCACGCTGGTGCCGCTGCGGAAGGTGGTGATCTTGTCGTGCATCAGCATGGCGTAGGCGTCGGTGCGCTTGGACAGGAAGTGGTCGTAGCCCACCGTGAGCGTGTCGCGCTGGTTGCCCGCCGTCACCTGGGTGTTGGCATAGCCCACCAGCAGTTTGCCACTGGTGCTCAAGGGGGCCGACAGGCCCAATGACAGCGTTTTGGCCTTGACGGTGGTCAGGTCGCTGGAGGCCTGGCCATAGGTCATAAAGCCTTTGACCACCGTGGCGTCGTAGCTGCCGCCCAGCATCCAGTCCTTTTTGGTGGCGCCACCGGCCAACGGGGCCGGGTTGGGGTTGCTCAGCTGGGCGCGCTCCCAAAACGCGGTCAGGGCCAGGGGGCCAGCGCCGTACATCAGGTTGAAGCCCACGTCTTTTTTGCCCGATGCACCGACCACATCGATCAGCTGGTGGTGCAGGTTGGCGCTGAGGCCGCCCACCTTGGGGGTGGAGTAGGTCAGCTGGCTGGACCAGCCCGTGTCGGCAGGGGTGGTGGCGGCCCAGCCCGTGCCATTGAACAGGGGCACGTTGGCGTGCAGCACCAGCGGCGAGAAGGTGAACGAGTCACCCAGGGGGTTGAACAGGATGGTGGGCAGGAAATTGGGGGCTTTGCCCCGACCTGCGGTGACGGTGCCGAAGCTCCCGCTCAGGCCCACGCTGGCGTCACGGGAGAACAGGGTGTCGCCGGTGAAGCGGCCGGAGGTGCCGGTGTCGGGACGAATGAAGCCGCCGAGGGCAAAGTTGGCCTTGAGGCCGCTGCCCAGGTCTTCGGAGCCCTGCATGCCCCACCACGAGGTGGTCATGCCGCTGTTGCCCACCACCGATTTGCTTTTGGCGTCGCCTGCCATGCGCATGGAGCCCACATAGGCATCGACCAGGCCCACCAGCTGTACATTGCTTTGTGCCTGTGCACCAGCGGCCAGCGCCATCAGGCCCGCGGCCACCACCATTGTTTTTTTCATGCTTACTCCAGATATCGTGGGTGATTGAACGGGTGGCACGGCCACCCGGAAATGCCCCAATCTGGGTACGGACGTTTGTATGCAATTGGGGCATACAAAACACAGCAAACTGCGTGCCACCCCGATGTGGGGCTTGGTTTGCCGCGTCGGCATCGGCCATCAGGCCGTCAGCGCACGCAGCACGCGCTCAGCCGTGGCGGGGGCGTCCAGCGCCACTGGGCCATTGCGACCTGCCTGGCTGCGCGCCTGCGCCACGGCGTCGCGCAGCGCTTCCCACACGCTGATGGCCAGCATGAAGGGGGGTTCGCCCACCGCTTTGCTGCCGCCCACGTTGTCTTCGCGGTTGGTTTCGTGCCACAAGGCCACGTGGAAATGTGCGGGCACATCGCCCGCCGCCGGGATTTTGTAGGTGCTGGGTGCTTTGGTGCTGAGGGCACCGGGATTGCGGGGGGCGTCTGGCGCTTCCCACACCAGTTCCTCGGTGGTGAGCCAGCCCATGCCCTGCACAAAGCCGCCCTCGATCTGACCGATGTCAATGGCCGGGTTGAGGCTGCGGCCCACGTCGTGCAGGATGTCCACGGCCAGCACCCGGCTTTCGCCGGTGAGCGTGTCGATGGCCACCTCTGTGCAGGCCGCGCCGTACGCGAAGTAATAGAAGGGCCGCCCGGTGAGGGTGGTTTTGTCGTAGTGGATTTTGGGTGTGCGGTAAAAGCCATCGCTCCACAGCTGAATGCGGTTGACATACGCGGCGGCCACCACCTCGTTGAAGCGGCGGGTGCGCGCCGGGCTGATGACCTGACCCACACCCGTGGCATCGCACTCAAAGCGCACGGCACCCTCGCCGCAGCTGTCCAGTCCCGCGACAAACGCCGCCAGGTTGGCGCGCACGGCCTGGGCTGCGTGTTGCGCGGCGCGGCCATTCAGGTCGGTGCCGCTGCTGGCGGCGGTGGCCGAGGCGTTGGGCACACGGGCGGTGTCGCTGGCACTCACCCGCACCTGGGCCACGGGCAGGCCCAGTTCATGCGCCACGATTTGCGCCACCTTGGTGTGCAGGCCCTGGCCCATTTCGGTGCCGCCGTGGTTCACCAGCACACTGCCGTCGGTGTACACGTGCACCAGCGCACCCGCCTGGTTGAACTGCGTGGCCGTGAAGCTGATGCCAAACTTGACCGGCGTGAGGGCCAGCCCGCGCTGGATGACGGGGCTGTGGCGGTTCCACTCGGCCAGGTCAGTTTTCCGTTTTTCATAGCTGCAATCACATGCCAGTTGTACCATGAGTGGCAAAAGTATGTTGTCTTCCACCACCATGCCGTAGTGCGTGGTGTTGCGCAGCGCGGGTGTGGGGTTGTGTGCGGCGTGCGCGGCCACGGTGGGCAGCGGGTGGGTCAGCGGGGTGTCCGCGTACAGGTTGGCCAGTCGAACCGCCAGCGGGTCCAGACCCAGGTGGCGGGCCACGTCGCCCAGAATGGTTTCAATGGCGATGACCCCCTGCGGCCCGCCGAAGCCGCGGAACGCGGTGTGGCTTTGTGTGTGG
The DNA here is from genome assembly GCA_964396895.1 of uncultured Hydrogenophaga sp. GTDB lineage: Bacteria > Pseudomonadota > Gammaproteobacteria > Burkholderiales > Burkholderiaceae_C > UBA2334. Next base: position 62,970 of record CAYNGJ010000002.1, read on the forward strand.
GTTTTGCAGCGGAAGCTGGCCACAGCCACGTCTTGCAGAAAGTAGGCGTTGTCGCTGTGGAAGATGGCGCGGTCGGCCACCGGGCCCGACAGGTCGGCGCTGAAGCCGCAGTGCAGCAACTGCGTCAGCTTCAGGCCGCACAGCCTGCCCTGGTCGTCAAAGCCCACGGTGTAGTCGTGGCTGACGGGGTGGCGCTTGCCGGTGATGAGGAAGTCGTCGTCCCGGTCCAGCCGCATTTTCACGGGGCGCCCGGTGTGGTGCGCGGCCAGGGCGGCCCACACGGCGAGGTGCCCGCTCTGGGTTTCCTTGCCGCCGAAGCCGCCGCCCATGCGTCGACATTCCACGCGCACGTCGGCCTGGCTCAGGCCCAGCGCGTGGGCCACCCAGTGCTGGATTTCGCCGGGGTGCTGGGTGCTGCTGTGTATCAGCCATTGGCCTTGCTCCTGCGGCAGGGCGTAAGCGATCTGGCCTTCCAGGTAGAAGTGCTCCTGCCCACCCACCTCGAAGCTGCCGTGCAGCACATGCGGGGCGCGGGCCAGGGCAGCGTCGGCGTCACCGCGTGCCACGTGCACGGGGGGCAGCACGTAGCTGCCCTGCGCATGGGCTTGGCGGGCGTGCAGCACGGGGGGCAGGGGGGTGATGTCGGCCTTGACCAGCCGGGCGGCGCGCCGTGCGGTGTTCACGTCGGTGGCCACCACCAGGGCCATGACCTGACCCACGTGCTGCACGGTGTCGCGGGCCAGGATGGGCTCGTCGTGGGCAAAGGCGGCCAGCACCGGGTCGCCAGGGATGTGCGCGGCCGTCAGCACGGCCACCACGCCGGGCAGCGCCAAGGCGGCGGCGGTGTCCAGCCCGCCCAAACGGCCATGGGCCACGGGCGAGAGCACGGGTGCGGCGTGCAGGGTGCCTGCGGCGTTGGGCATGTCGTCCACGTAGCGGGCGCTGCCCTGCACCTGGGCCATGGCGCTTTCGTGCGGCACGGACTGGCCCATGCAGCCTTGTTGACCAGCGTCTGTGGTGGGCGGGTGGGTGGGTGTGGGTGCCAGCATGGGTGTGGGCACGGGTTGTGGGTGGTGGGGGGTCATGGTTGGGTGCCCACCAAGTGGGCCAGGTCGGTGTGTTCGAGGTTGGTGGCGGTGTGCCCTTGGCTTTCCAGCCAGGCGCGGCGCAGCAGCGCGCCCAGCACCTGGCGGCGGTAGGTGGCGCTGGCCCGCATGTCCGAAATGGGCGAAAACTCCGCCCCCAGCACCGCCATGGCCTGGTCCACGGTGGCTGCGCTCCAGGCTTGGCCAGTCAGTGCCGCCTCGGTCTGGCGTGCGCGCACCGGGGTGGCGGCCACGCCGCCCACCCCCAGGCGTGCGCTGACCACGTGGCCTTGGTCGAATTCAAGTTGCAGGCCCAGGCACACGGCGGAAATGTCGTCCTCGAAGCGCTTGGAAATTTTGTAGGCCCGCAGCCATTGGCCGTGGGCCGTCACCGCAGGGGGCGTGGAGGTGGTGCGGGGCGGGGGAACCCACGGTTGACCGGGCGCGGGCACCAGGATGTGGGTCAGCACCTCGGTGGGGGTCATCGCCGTTTGGCGGTAGCCCAGGTAGAAATCCTCCAGCGGCAGCTCGCGCTCGGCCAGTGCTTGGCCATCACCCACCCATGCCATGAGCCGGACCCTGGCACCCAGGGCCAGGAGCACGGGCATGCTGTCGCCAATGGGCGAACCGTTGGCCACGTTGCCGCCCAGCGTGCCGGCGTTGCGCACGGGCAGGCCGGCAAAGCGGCTGGCCCACCCGGACAGGGCGGGGCGGCTGGCCACCAGGGCCGCAAACGCATCGGTCAGGCTGACGGCGGCCCCGATGGCCAGGCCGTCTGGCGTGGACTCGACGCGGCGCAGCTCGGCCACCCGGGTCAGGTCCAGCACCTGGGCGGGCTGCTGGTGGCCCTTGGTGATCCACAGCCCCACATCGGTGCAACCTGCCACCAGCGGGGCCTGCGGCCAGGTGGCACGGGCGTGCAGCACATCTGGCAAGGCCGTGGGGCTGAGGTAGCTGGGGGTGGCAGATTTATCAATCAAATTGGCATCCAGCGATTGATGGTGTTGATTTGTTTGCTCCAATAGTTGAATGACCTTTGCCTCGTCCACCGCCTGGCGTGGCCACAGGTGCAGGGTTTGGGCCGCGTCCAGAATGGGGCGGTAGCCGGTGCAGCGGCACAGGTTGCCTGAGAGGGCGGTCAACGCCTGCTCGCGGTCCATGGGCTGGCCGGCGGGGCAGGACTGGTACTGGGCAAACAGGCTCATGGCGAAGCCGGGGGTGCAAAAGCCGCACTGACTGGCGTGGTGCGCCACCAGTGCCTGTTGCACCGGGTGCGGGGACTGCCGGGCTGCACACGGTGGGTGTGCCGCCGCGGCCTCGGGGCTGGCGGCGGCGGGGGTCGTCGGCGGGGGGGTGGTGGGCCGGATCAGCGGGTCCGCGGCCAGGTCTTCGGCGGTCCACAGTGCCAGGCCCTGGATGGACTGGGCGGGCTTGATGCAGCTGTTGACCGCCCGGTAGCGCAGGCCGCCCAGGCCGTCCGGTTCACCCAGCACCACGGTGCAGGCGCCACAGTCGCCCGAGCGGCAACCCTCTTTGGTGCCGGTGTGGCCCAGGTCATCGCGCAGCAGGTCCAGCAGCGTGCGGGTGGGTGGTACATTGGCCAGCGCCTGAGCCTGGCCCCGGCGCACGAAGCGCAGGGTGGGGTGGGCCAACTCGGCCTGGGTGTGGGGTGGCGTGTGCATGCGGGTCAGCTTAGCCAGACCGTGCCCTGGGTGCATATGGTCTGGCGTATGGTTTGCATGGGGTAAAAAGTATGAAACCACAGCCACTGTTCGACAAGATCGACCTTCATCTCATCAAGGTCCTGCATACCGTGTTGTCTGAACGCAGTGTTTCCCGCGCCGCCGTCCGTCTGGGCATGTACCAGCCGGCGGTGAGCAGCGCATTGAAGCGGTTGCGCGACATCTCGGGTGACCCGCTGCTGGTGCGTTCGGGCGCCCACATGGTGCCCACCGAGGCAGGCCTGCGCATGCTGGAGCCTGCTGCCCACATTTTGCGCAGTGCCGAAACCCTGTTTTCCGATGCGCGAGGGTTCGACCCCGCCACTTCCGAGCACACCTTCTCGGTGGCCGCCAGCGACTACCTGGACCCGCTGTTTTTGCCGCAACTGGTGGCCCGCATCAAGCAGATGGCGCCGCTGTGCCCCATCGAAATCCACTCCCTCAGCGGCCAGGCCGACTACCGCCACCAGCTGGCGCAGGGCGAGGTGGACGTGGTCATTGGCAACTGGCCCAAACCCCCGCCCGACCTGCACCTGGGCCGCCTGTTTGGCGACGAGGTGGTGTGCCTGGTCAGCCACCAACACCCGGCGTTGCGCCGGGGTTGGACCGAACAGGAGTGGCTGGAGGCCGAACACGTGGCCCCCATGCCCACACACCCCGGCGCCCGTGGCGTGATCGACGACCACCTGGACACCCTGCACCTGAACCGCCACATCGCGACCCGCTGCGCACACTTTGGCCTCATTCCCGGCATGGTGGCATCCAGCTTGCTGGTGCTGACCACGGGCCGTCAGTACTGCGAGCGGTTTGTGGGGCAGTTGCCGGTGTCCATCGTGCTGCCGCCCATCGTTTTCCCCCGCATGATGTATTACCAGCTCTGGCACCCACGCACCCAATCGTCCAGTGCGGGACGGTGGTTGCGGGAGCAAATCAAGTCTGTGGCAGCATCGCTGCGCAAACAGGCCTGAATAAATTTGTAAAAATATAGCGAACTGTTCAATGACTCAAAGCGCTGAATCCCCCCCACGCTTGCAATTGCACGGCATCACCAAGCGTTACCCCGGTGTGGTGGCCAACAGCGGCGTGTCGCTGACGGTGCAGCCCGGCGAAATCCATGCCGTGCTGGGCGAGAACGGGGCGGGCAAGTCCACCCTGATGAAGATCATCTACGGCTCGGTCAAGCCCGACGAAGGTGAGGTGCTGTTCAACGGTCAACCCGCCCACATCCGCAACCCACAAGAGGCGCGGGCGTTGGGCATCAGCATGGTGTTTCAGCACTTCAGCCTGTTTGAGGTGCTGACCGTGGCCGAGAACGTGTGGCTGGGCCTGGACAAGTCGCTCACGCTGGCCGAAGTGACGCGCCAGATCGAGAGCACGGCCTCGGAATACGGGCTGGACATTGCGCCCGACCGCCCGGTGCACACCCTGAGCGTGGGCGAGATGCAGCGGGTGGAAATCATCCGGGCGCTGCTCACGCACCCGCAACTGCTCATCTTGGACGAGCCCACCTCGGTGCTCACCCCGCAGGCCGTGGACAAGCTGTTTCTGGTGCTGCAAAAGCTGGCGGCGCAGGGCTGCAGCATCCTGTACATCAGCCACAAGCTGCACGAAATCCGCCACCTGTGCACCGCCTGCACGGTGTTGCGTGGCGGCAAAGTCACGGGGGTGTGCAACCCGCAGGAAGAAAGCAACGCCTCGCTCAGCCGCCTGATGATCGGTGCCGAGCCGCCCGCGCTGGAGCTGCGCGAGCTGAAGGCGGGTGAATCGGTGCTGACCGTCAAAGCGCTCAGCCTGAAGCGCGCCGACCCCTTCGGCACCGACCTGGACCACATCCACTTACAGGTGCGCGCGGGCGAGGTGGTGGGCATTGCCGGCGTGTCGGGCAACGGCCAGGGCGAGCTGCTGCGGGCGCTGTCGGGCGAAGACCCGCGCGCGCCCTCGGGCACGGTGCTCATGAATGTGTCCACCCACGCCCACGCCCTGGTGCCCACCAGCGCCCGCGGCAAGGTGCACGACATGGGGGCCTTCAGCCCCGCCCACCGCCGCAAGCTGGGCTTGCACTTTGTGCCCGAAGAGCGGCTGGGCCGGGGCGCGGTGCCCACGCTGGGCCTGGCGCACAACCTGTTGCTCACCCGCCGCGAGGCCGTGTCACCTGGCATGGGCTGGCTCAACCTGGCCAAATTGCGCACGCAGGCGCAGGCCATCATCGACCAGTACAAGGTCAAGGCAGCTGGCCCGCAGGCCGCCGCCAAATCACTGTCGGGAGGCAATTTGCAGAAGTTCATCGTGGGCCGAGAAATCGAGGCCCAACCCGCCCTGCTCATCGTCAGCCAACCCACCTGGGGGGTGGACGTGGGGGCCGCGGCGCAAATTCGCGGCGAAATTCTGGCCCTGCGCGACGCCGGTTGCGCCGTGCTGGTGGTCAGCGAGGAGCTGGATGAACTGTTTGAAATTTCCGACCGCTTGCACGTCATGGCCAAGGGGCGGCTGTCGCCCAGCCTGAGCCGGGCCGAGGCCACGGTGGAGCGCATCGGCGAGTGGATGTCCGGGCTGTGGGGCGCCGCACCGGCCCCGAATGCCTCGGTGGGGGAGGTGGCCCATGCTTAAGCTAGAAGCCCGGCCCCAGCCCTCGCCGCTGTGGAGCTACGCCTCTCCGCTGCTGGCCCTGGCCATCACCGTGCTGCTGGGGGTGGCGCTGTTTGCGGCACTGGGCAAAGACCCAGTGCGTGGCCTGCAGGTGTTTTTCTGGGAGCCCATCAAAAGCGGCTACGCCATCAGTGAGCTGATGGTCAAAGCCACGCCGCTGCTCATCATTGCACTGGGCTTGGCGGTGTGTTTCCGCTCCAACGTCTGGAATATCGGTGCCGAGGGCCAGTTTGTCGTCGGCGCCATTGCCGCAGGCGGCGTGGCCCTGTTGGCCGACAAGTCCACCGGGGGCTGGATCGTGCCCGCCATTTTGCTGGCCGGGGTGCTGGGTGGCATGGCGTGGGCGGGCGTCACGGCCTTGTTGCGCGACAAGTTCAACGCCAGCGAGATTTTGGTCAGCCTGATGCTGGTGTACGTGGCCATACAGTTGCTCAACTACATGGTGTATGGCCCCTGGAAAGACCCCATGGGTTTCAACTTCCCCCAGACCAAAACCTTTGAGGCGGTCACCAAAATTCCCCGCCTGTTCGAGGGTTCGCGGGTCAACATCGGCCTGGTGCTGGCGCTGGCCGGGGTGGCGGGGCTGTGGGTGTTTCTGTTCCGCACCTACGCGGGCTTTGCCCAGCAGGTGGGCGGGCTGGCCCCGGCGGCGGCACTGTACGCGGGGTTTTCGTCGCGCAAGGCGCTGTGGCTGGCGCTGCTGGCCAGTGGTGGGGCGGCCGGCCTGGCCGGTGCGCTGGAAGTGGCGGGGCCGATTGGGCAACTCACGCCCTATGTGCCGGCCGGCTACGGATTTGCCGCCATCATCGTGGCCTTTGTGGGGCGGCTGCACCCTGTGGGCATGGTGTTTTCCGCCATCCTGATGAGCATGTTCTACATCGGCGGCGAGTTGGCGCAGTCGCGCCTGGGCCTGCCCAAATCCATGACCGGTGTGTTCCAGGGCCTGCTGCTGTTCACGCTGCTGGCCTGCGACACCCTCATTGCCTACCGCCTGCGGTGGGTCAAGTAACCCGCACGGAGCACACCCATGGATTCCTACGCCCTTTTGCTGGCCGCCACGCTGAACGCGGGCACGGTGCTGGCCATCGCCTCGCTGGGCCTGCTCATCAATGAAAAGGTCGGCATCGTCAACCTGGGGGCCGAGGGCATGATGCTGTGCGCCGCCCTGGCCGGGTTTGCCGCCGTGGTGCACACCGGCAGCACGGTGCTGGGTTTTGTGGCGGGCATGGCCGCTGGCGCGGTGCTGGCGGCACTGTTCGGTGTGCTGGTCATCTGGCTCAACACCAACCAGTACGCGACCGGCCTGGCGCTCAGTCTGTTTGGCGGTGGGTTTTCGGCGTTTGCGGGCACAGGCTATGTGCAGGCGCGCCTGCCCGAGCAAACCGCCTGGGCCATTCCCGGCCTGACCGACATTCCCCTGCTGGGACCCGCGCTGTTTCGCCACCACCCCATGGTGTATCTGACCGTGGTGCTGACGGTGGGACTGATTTGGTTCTTGTACCGCACCCGCACCGGCCTGGTGCTGCGCAGCGTGGGCGAAAGCCCCGAGTCCGCCCACGCCCTGGGCTACCCGGTGCGCCGCATCCGCCTGGCCGCCGTGGTGGCGGGAGGGGCGCTGTGCGGTTTGGCGGGGGCTTACATCTCCACCGTGTACACACCGCTGTGGGTGGAGGGCATGGTGGCGGGCAAGGGCTGGATTGCGCTGGCCCTCACCACCTTTGCCACCTGGCGCCCGGCGCGGGTTTTGCTAGGGGCTTATCTGTTCGGTGGCGTGACCATGCTGCAGTTCCATTTGCAGGGTGCGGGGGTGAATGTGCCCAGCCAGTTCCTGACCATGATGCCCTACGTGGCCACGGTGGTCGTGTTGGCGCTCATTTCACGCAACCCGGCTTGGATCCGGGTCAACATGCCCAGCAGCATCGGCAAGCCGTTTCACCCTGGGGCCTGAGCCGCTGGGGCGCAGGTTCATAATCATTTTGTTGTGCATTTCTTAACCCATGTCGTTGACAGGAGTCTTCATGATCGATCCCACCAAACGTTCCTTGCTCCAGGTCGCCGCCGTGTCGGCACTGGCTTCTGCGGCCCTGTTGGGCTGTGGCAAGAAGGAAGAGCCTGTGGCGGCTGCGCCAGCGCCCGCTCCGGCAGCCGCGCCTGCGCCGGCCAAACCCGAGCCGCTGAAAGTGGCTTTTGCCTACGTCGGCCCCGTGGGCGACGGCGGCTGGACCTTTGCGCACGACAACGGCCGCAAGGCCGTTGAAAAAGAGTTTGGCGACAAGGTGGTCACCAGCTTCGTCGAAAGCGTGCCCGAAAGCGCCGATGCCGAGCGCGTCATCCGCGACATGGCCGGTCAAGGCAACAAGCTGATTTTTGGCACCACCTTCGGCTACATGGAGCCCATGCTCAAAGTGGCCACCGACATGCCCGACGTCAAGTTCGAGCACGGCACCGGCTACAAGACCGCGCCCAACATGCGCACCTACGACAGCCGCACCTACGAAGGGGCCTACATGGCCGGTGTGATTGCCGGGTCCATGACCAAGAGCAACACCCTGGGCGTGGTGGGCTCCATCCCCATTCCCGAGGTCATCCGCAACATCAACAGCTTCACGCTGGGTGCGCAGTCGGTCAACCCCAAAATCAAGACCAAAGTGGTCTGGGTGGGTGAGTGGTTCAATCCACCCAAAGAAACCGAAGCTGCCACTTCGCTGATCAACGGTGGGGCCGATGTGCTGTTCCAGAACACCGACTCGTCCGCCGTGCTGCAGACGGCCGGCAAGATGGGCAAGCGCGCCTTTGGCTGGGATTCCGACATGTCGGCCTACGATCCCAAGGCACACCTGGGTTCCGCCGTCATCAACTGGGGGCCTTACTACATCAAGGCCGTGGGTGATGCGCTCAATGGCACGTGGAGCACCGGCGCTGCCTGGTGGGGCGTGAAAGAGGGCGCGATCGACATGGTGTCCATTGCCGACGACGTGCCCGCCGATGTCAAGACCAAAATCGACGGCATCAAGGCCGGTCTGAAAGACGGCAGCTTTGTCATCTGGAAAGGCCCCATCAAGGGCCAGGACGGCAAAGACGTGCTGGCCAAAGACGCCGTGGCCGACGATGCCTTCCTGGGCGGCATCAAGTTCTACGTCAAGGGCGTGGAAGGCAAAGTGCCCGGCGGCTGACCATCGCCTGAGGCGGGTGTGGCATGCCCACCCGCCTACTTCCCAGCCACCCGCATGCCTGGCGTGCCGGTGGCTTTTTTTCTGGCAGGGGCACTTCCCCCACCCCCTGCCGACCGAAGGAGCTGTGCCATGAGTCTGTCACCCGTCACTGTCCCCGTTCCGGGTTCGCCCACACCTGTTTCGGCTGCCGTCGTTGCGGCCATGGCCTTGGCCCGCCGCATTCCCAAGGCGGAGCTGCACATCCACATCGAAGGTTCGCTGGAGCCCGAGCTGATTTTTGCGCTGGCGCAGCGCAACGGCGTGTCCTTGCCTTACGCCAGCGTGGAAGCCTTGCGTGCCGCCTACGCCTTCACCGATTTGCAGAGCTTTCTGGACATCTACTATGCGGGTGCCAGCGTGCTGCTGCACGAGGCCGACTTTGCCGACATGGCCTGGGCCTACTTTCTGCGCGCCCACGCGGACAACGTGGTGCACGCCGAATTGTTCTTCGACCCCCAGACCCACACCGCCCGGGGCGTGCCCATGGCCACCGTCATCCGGGGGTTGACCACCGCCTGTGACCGCGCGCGCACCGAACTGGGCCTCAGCAGCCACCTCATCCTGTGTTTTTTGCGCCACCTGAGCGAGGACGATGCCTTCGCCACGCTGGAGGCCGCACTGCCGTTTCGAGCGCACTTCATGGGTGTGGGGCTGGACAGCAGTGAGGTGGGGCACCCGCCGACCAAGTTCGAGCGCGTGTTTGCCCGCTGCCGCGAATTGGGTCTGCGCCTGGTGGCACATGCGGGAGAGGAAGGCCCGCCCGATTACATCTGGCAGGCGCTGGATGTGCTCAAGGTCGAGCGCATTGACCACGGTGTGCGCTGCCTGGAAGACGCGGCTTTGGTGGCACGTCTGGCCACCGAGCGGGTGCCGTTGACGGTGTGCCCCCTGTCCAACCTCAAGCTGTGCGTGGTGCAAGACCTGGCGGACCACCCCATGAAGCGCCTGCTGGATGCCGGGCTGTGCGCCACCGTCAACTCCGACGACCCGGCTTATTTTGGGGGCTACCTGAACGAGAACTTCGTGCAGACCGTGCAAGCCCTGGGGTTGACCGAGGCCGACGTGATCCGGCTCGCCCGCAACAGCCTGGAGGCCAGTTTTCTGTGTGACGAACATCGCCAGGCTCTGATGAATAAATTGGAGCAAAGTATTTAATATCGACAAGCGCTGGAGGCATTTATTGCTTAAAAACGTGCTGGCGGCCATGGCCGCTTGCGCTACAATCCTGCCCCCGCCAGTGCTTGCCTGGCGGGGTTTTTTGTTGGCAAGCCATGTAGAGGACCACCATGTACAAAAACCTCGCAGCCACGCTCGTGGCCGCCTGTTTTTCCATTTCCCTTCCCATTTCCGTTCTGGCCCAGGCCGCCACGTCAGCGGGCAAAGCGCCTGTGCAGGCGGCGTTCGTGTACGTCTCACCCATCACGGAAGCGGGCTGGACGCGCCAGCACGACGACGCCCGCAAGGCCGTCGAGGCCACGCTGAACACGGCTGGCCAACCGCCCCAGGTGCGCACCACGTTCGTCGAGAACGTGGCCGAAGGGCCGGACGCCGAGCGTGTCATCCGCGATCTGGCCCGCAACGGGGCCGACATCGTCTTCACCCCCAGCTTTGGCTTTATGGAGCCCACGCTCAAGGTGGCCGCTGAATTTCCAAACGTGAAGTTCGAGTCCATCACCGGCTACAAAACCGCCACCAACGTGGCCGTGGCCAATGCCCGCTACTACGAAGGCCGCTACCTGGCCGGTGTGGCGGCGGGCCACCTGGCCACCCAGGCGGGCTATGTGGCGGGGTTTCCCATTCCGGAAGTCATTCAGGGCATCAACGCCTTCACGCTGGGCATGCGCTCGGTCAATCCCGCCGCGCAGGTGCGTGTGGTGTGGTTGGGTGAGTGGTTCAACCCCCCGCGCGAGCGCGACGCCGCCATGACGCTGATGAACCAGGGTGCCGAGGTGCTGGCCTTTCACACCGGCTCCACCGCCGTGATGGTGGCGGCGCAGGAGCGTGGCAAGCTGGCCGTGGCCTACCACTCCGACATGCGCAAAGCCGCGCCCGACGCGCAGGTGCTGGCCGTGACCCACCAGTGGGGCGAGTACTACAGCCGCCGCGTGCAGGCCGTGCGCGACGGCACCTGGGCCAGCGCCCGCCTGTGGGGTGGCGTGAAGGAGGGCATGATCCGCGTCGATGCCTTCGGCCCCAAAGTGCCCAAGGCCGTGCAGACCGATGTGCTGGCCCGCCAGAAAGACATCGCCGCTGGCAAGCTGCAGCCTTTTGCCACCAAGGTCGGGGTGCGCGACAACGAAGGCAAACTGGTGATTCCCGCCGGGCAAAGCTTGAGCGACGAGCAGATCCTGGGCATGAACTGGCTGGCCGAGGGTGTGGTGGGCAAGATCGCCCGATGAGCCTCATCAGGCGCACCGGCAGTGCTGCCCCGGCCAGGGGCGGCATGGTGCCTGGCGTATGGTGTCTATACCGCTTGGGCATGTGCCGGGGGCGGGTCTGGGCTAAGCTGCCCCGCCATGAACGCCTACCGAGCCTCCCTTCTGACCTTTGACGCTGCGGGCCAGCCCCGGTTTGACACCGACGGCCTGCTGTTGACGCAACCCGACGCACACGGCATCGAGCGGGTGCTGGCCAGTGGTGCCTACGCCGCGCTGGCGCACTGGCTGGAGCAGCCCCAGGCCCAGGGGGTGCAGGTCACGCACTGGCCGGGCAAGGTCATGGTGCCGGGCTTTGTGGACATGCATGTGCACTACCCGCAGGTGGACGTGATCGGCTCACCCGCCGACGGCCTGTTGCCCTGGCTGGAGCACTACACCTTTCCCCAGGAAACCCGGTTTGCCGAGCCGGCCCACGCGGCGGCGGTGGCCGAGGTGTTCACCGCCGAGTTGCTGCGCCACGGCGTGACCACCGCGCTGGCCTTTGCCACCTCGCACCCCACGGCGGTGGAGGCGGCGTTCGGTGCGGCGCAGGTGCGCGGCATGCGCCTCATCACCGGCCTGTGCCTGATGGACCAGAACGCCCCCGACGGCCTGCGCAACCCGCCCAGTGCCCCCGGGCGGGGTGACGCCGCCGAGCACAGCCTGCTGCAGTCGCAGGCGCTGATCGACCGCTGGCACGGGGTGGACCGCCTCGGCTACGCCATCACCCCGCGGTTTGTGCCCACCTGCTCCGACGCCCAGCTGCGTGGCGCGGGTGAGCTGGCGGCCCGCCACCCCGGTGTGTGGGTACAGTCCCATGTGGCCGAAAACCGTGACGAAATTGCCTGGGTGAGCCAGCTGCACCCCCAGGCGCGCAGCTACCTGGACGTGTACCACCGCTTTGGCTTGCTGCGCGAGCGGGCCGTCTACGCCCATTGCATTTACCTGGATGCCGATGACCGCGCCCTGATGCGCGAGACCGGCACCGCTGCCGCCGTCAGCCCCACCAGCAACCTGTTTTTGGGCAGCGGGTTTTTCGACTTCGCGGCGGCGCAGGCCGCTGGCTACCGGCACGGCCTGGCGAGCGATGTGGGCGGTGGCACATCGTTCAGCCCCTTTGAAACCATGAAGGCCGCTTATTTTGTGGGGCGCATGGGGTTGGAACAGGGCGGGGTGTTCAAGCCTGGCCTCAGCCTGACGCCCGGCCACCTGTGGTGGCTGCACACGGCGGGGGCTGCCAGTGCGCTGGGTTTGGCGGGGGTGGTGGGCAACCTCACACCGGGCTGCGAGGCCGATTTTGTGGTCATCGATCCGCAGGCCACGCCGCTGCTGGCCCGGCGCACGTCGGCGGCCCAGAGCCTGGACGAATGGCTGTTCGCGCTCATCATCCTGGCGGATGACCGTGCCATTGCCCATGTGCAGCTGGCGCTGCCTACAATGTTCAGATAACCCGAGAGCACGCAATGAGCATCAAGAGCGACAAATGGATACGCCGCATGGCCGAGCAGACCGGCATGATCGAGCCCTTCGAGCCCAACCAGGTGCGCGAAGCCGAGGGCAAAAAGATCATCAGCTACGGCACCAGCAGCTACGGCTACGACATCCGCTGTGCGCCCGAGTTCAAGGTGTTCACCAACATCCACAGCACGGTGGTGGACCCCAAAAATTTTGATGAAAAGAGTTTTGTCGATTTCCACGGCGACAGCTGCATCATCCCTCCCAACAGCTTCGCGCTGGCCCGCACGGTCGAGTACTTCCGCATCCCGCGCAATGTGCTCACCATCTGCCTGGGCAAAAGCACTTATGCCCGCTGCGGCATCATTGTCAATGTCACCCCGTTCGAGCCCGAATGGGAGGGGTATGTGACGCTGGAGTTCTCCAACACCACCCCGTTGCCCGCCCGCATCTATGCCGGCGAGGGTTGCGCCCAGGTGCTGTTTTTCGAGAGCGACGAGGTCTGCGAGGTCAGCTACAAAGACCGTGGTGGCAAGTACCAGGGCCAAGTGGGCGTGACCTTGCCCAAGGCCTGACCACCATGACCTACCCGGCGGACGAGGACACCCTGCCCATGGGGCTGCACGAGCGGCCGGGTGCTCTTCGACGCCAAACATCGGCCATGCCCATCAGCAGGCCTACGGCCAATGGTGGCCTGCTGTCGGTCGGTCTGTCCAGCCAGCTGATGATCCTGGCCACCATGTGGGACATGGCCCAGCTCGCGGTGCTGGTGACCGATGCCGATGCCAAGCTGCTGGCCGTTAACCCGGAATACGAGCGCATCACCGGGTATGCAGCCCATGAGGTCATGGGCTTGGTGCCCGACATGTTTCAGCCCGACAAGCACCCACCGGGTGTGCACGAGAGCCTGTGGGCTGCGCTGACATCACAGGGCAACTGGCAAGGTGAAATGCTCAGTCGCCGTAAAAACGGCAACCTTTACCCAGAGCACCTGAAAATCACCGCTCTGCGCGATCCACACACCGGCGTGGTGACGCACTATGTGGCCTCGTTTTCCGACCTGTCACTGCAGAAAGCTGCCCAACGCCGCGCGCTGCACATGGCCAGCCACGACCAACTCACCAACCTGCCCAACCAGTTGTTGCTGCGCGACCGCGCGGAACAGGCCATTTCCCAGGCCAAAGCTGGGGGGACCCAGGTGGGCCTGGTCGTGCTGGACATGGACCACTTCAAAACGGTGAACGATTCGCTGGGGCACGCGGGCGGTGACGAAATGCTGCGCCAGATCGGCCGCGCCCTGGCGTCGGCCATTGCCAGCACCGAAACGGTCAGCCGCAGGGGCGGCGACGAGTTTGTGGTGCTGTGCCCCATCACCGAGGTCGATTCGCTCAGGCGCACTGCCCAGCACCTGCTGGCGGCCCTGTCTGAGCCCTTCCGGGTCAATGGCCGTGAGGCAGTGGTGTCGGCCTCGGTGGGCGTTGCCCTGTGCCCCGCCGATGGCAGTGATTTCGATGCGTTGCTCAACAACGCCGAAGTGGCGATGTACCAGGCCAAGGACGCCGGGCGGCGTTGTGTGCGCTTTTTCACACAGGACATGAACCAGGGTCCCCACGACCGAATGGCCTTGTTGGGTGATCTGTCCCGTGCTGCTCAGCGAGGGGAGTTCCGCCTGTTTTACCAACCGCTGGTGAACCTCAACACCAGCGAGATTGTGGGTGCCGAGGCACTCATCCGCTGGGAGCGTCCCGGGGTGGGGTTGGTGCCGCCCAATGCCTTCATTCCACTGGCAGAGTCCACAGGGCTTGTGGTGGACATTGGGCAGTGGGTTCTGCACGAGGCCTGCATGCAGCAGCGCCGCTGGATGGATGCGGGCCAGGGGCACCTGTTTGTGGCCGTGAACGTCTCAGCCTTGCAGTTTCGTCAGGGCCTGCTGGAGCAGCAGGTGGCCGATGCCCTGCAACGCTCCGGTTGCAACCCCAGTCGTCTGGAGCTGGAGTTGACCGAGTCCACCCTGATGGTGCAGCCTGAAGAGGTCATGGCGGTGATTCACCGCCTCAAGCAGCGTGGTGTGCAGTTGGCCATTGACGACTTCGGTACCGGCTATTCCAGCTTGGCCTACCTGCGGCGACTGGCGGTGGACAAAATCAAGATTGACCAGTCGTTTGTGCGCGACCTCACCATTGACCCGGACGGTGCCGCCATTGTCCGCGCCGTGATCCAGATGGCGCGCTCGCTGGGGCTGCGCACGGTGGGAGAGGGCATAGAGACTCAGGTCAACCGCCGCGCCCTCCAGGTGCTTGGCTGTGACCTGGGCCAGGGCTACTTCTTTGGCAAGCCCATGCCGGCGGCCGATTTTGACCAACTGATGCGCCCCGCCGACACCTGAATTCTGTCCCGCTTTCACCGCCATGTGTGGCGCCTGGGCCGCAACTGCAGTGGTTCGCGCGCGGCTCCGTGCAGGTCTCTCGGGTCAAAGTGAGACAATACACCCCAATGAGTGACTCTTTTTCCCAACTATCGCTGGCCCCTGCGCTGGCACGCGCCGTGGCCGAAATGGGCTACGAATCCATGACCCCCATCCAAGCCCAGGCCATTCCTGTGGTGCTGCAAGGGCGGGATGTGATGGGCGCAGCCCAAACGGGCACCGGTAAAACGGCTGCTTTCTCGCTGCCATTGCTGCAGCGCATGATGAAGCACGAAAACGCATCGACCTCGCCCGCCCGCCACCCTGTGCGAGCCCTGGTGCTGCTGCCCACGCGCGAGCTGGCCGACCAGGTGGCCCAGCAGGTGGCGTTGTACGCCAAGTACACCCAGCTGCGCAGCACGGTGGTGTTCGGCGGCATGGACATGAAGCCCCAAACCGCCGAGCTGAAAAAAGGTGTCGAAGTGCTGGTGGCCACGCCGGGCCGTTTGCTCGACCACATTGAGGCCAAAAACTGCGTGCTCAATCAGGTCGAATACGTGGTGCTGGACGAGGCCGATCGCATGCTGGACATCGGCTTTTTGCCGGACCTGCAGCGCATCCTCAGCTACCTGCCCAAGCAGCGCACCACGCTGCTGTTTTCTGCCACGTTTTCGCCGGAAATCAAGCGCCTCGCGGGCAGCTATTTGCAAGACCCCGTCACCATCGAGGTGGCCCGTTCCAACGCGACTGCCTCCACGGTGGAGCAGCGCTTCATTGGTGTGTCCGACGACGACAAGCGCCGCGCCATTCACCATGTGCTGCGCGAACGAGACCTGAAGCAAGCCTTCATTTTTGTGAACAGCAAACTCGGCTGTGCCCGCTTGGCCCGTTCACTGGAGCGTGAGGGCCTGAAAACCACCGCGCTGCACGGCGACAAGTCGCAGGACGAGCGCCTGAAAGCGCTGGAGGCGTTCAAGAGCGGTGCCGTGGACCTGTTGGTGTGCACCGACGTGGCCGCCCGCGGTCTGGACATCAAAGACGTGCCGGCCGTGTTCAACTTTGACCTCCCCTTCAATGCAGAGGATTACGTGCACCGCATCGGTCGCACCGGGCGTGCCGGGGCGTCGGGTCTGGCGGTGTCGCTGGTGTCGCCCAGCGATTCGCGCCTGTTGGCCGACATCGAGAAACTCATCAAAATCAAGGCCAACGTCGAGCCCTTGCCCTTGGAAGATGCCGGCGCCAAACCCGTGGGGCGCTACAACGATGGCCGCCGCCACTGGGGCCGCGACGAGGAAGACGACACCAGCCGTGCGCCAGCGCCCCGTGAGCGTGGAGCCGACAGGGACACCGCACGCCCCCCCGTGCGCTCGGGCCCGCGCCACAGTTCGCGTGTTCCGGTCGATCCGTTCTTTGACAAGCCCTATGAGCCCAGCGTGTCGGTGGACGACAAGCCCCGCTGGGAGGCAGAACCCCGCTCCAATGTCGGTCGCATTTCTGCCAATATCAAACCCAAGAAGCGGGTGGCTGCGTTGTTCCGTTCCCCTGCGCCGGTGTCTGCTCCTGTGGTCGCCGCACCGACGCAGCCCGAAGAACTCACGCCGGCCTTGGAGTTGGCTGCTGTGCCTGAGGACAGTTCACACTGACCAGCGGCAGGGCTCGCGCGGCCTGGCCCGCGCCCACTGGCCGGATCTCGGCCGCCGTCAGGCAGCCACCCCAGACGCAACCGGTGTCCAGCGCCAGCACATTGGGCCGTTTTAGGTCGCGCAAGGTGCTCCAGTGGCCGAAGGCCACTGGCTGCGCCGCCGTCAGCCGGCCGGGCACGTCAAACCACGGCAGGTGGCCCGGTGGCGGGGTGGCTTCGCTGTCTTTGGCATCAAACTCCATGTGACCCTCGGGTGTGCAAAAGCGCAGCCGGGTCAGCGCGTTGACCACCACACGCAGGCGCTCGTGGGCTGGCCAGTCTTCCCGCCAGTGGTTGGGTTCGTTGCCGTACATCACCTGCAGGAAGTTTTTGTACTCAAAACCGCCCATGACGCTTTCAAATTCTGATGAAAGTGCTACGGTTTTTTCAGCTGTCCAATTCGGCAGCACCCCCGCGTGCACCATCAGCCAGCCGTGTGCCAAGCGGGCCAGGGGCTGGCAGCGCAGCCAATGCAGTAGTTCAGTTGCGTCCGGGGCTTGCAACACCGGGCCCAAGGTGTCTTTGCGGTGGGCCTTGCGCACGCCGTGGGCCACTGCCAGCAGGTGCAGGTCGTGGTTGCCCAGCAGGCAGCGGGCAGAGCTGCCCGCCGCGTGCGCCCAGCGCAGCACGCCCAGTGAATCCGGTCCGCGGTTGACCAAGTCACCCAGCAGGTACACGGTGTCGCGGCTCGCCGAAAACCCCACCTTGTCCAGCAGTTGCTGCAGCGGCCCCATGCAGCCCTGGACGTCCCCGATCATGTAAAGTGCCATGCACAAATTATGGATGTTCTGCTCATTGCTTTTCTGACCCTGCTCAATGGCGCTTTTGCCATGTCTGAGCTGGCCCTGGCCTCCAGCAAAAAGGCCCGACTGCTTGCGTTGGCCGAAGCCGGGGACAAGGGGGCGCAGGCCGCGCTCAAACTGTTGGAAAACCCCACCCAGTTCCTGTCGTCGGTGCAGGTGGGCATCACGTCCATCGGCATGCTCAACGGCATTGTGGGTGAGGCGGCTTTCAGCGACGACTTGTCCGCTCAACTGCAAGCCTGGGGCATGACCCTGGCCACCGCCAACGTCACGGCCACGGCCGTGGTGGTGGTGGTCATTACCTTTGTCACCATCGTGTTTGGCGAGTTGGTGCCCAAGCGCATTGGCCAGCTCTATCCCGAGGCGGTGTCACGCGTGGTGTCCCGTCCCATGGACTGGGTGGCGCGGGTGGCCAGGCCATTCGTGGCGCTGCTGTCGGCCACCACCACTGGCGTGCTGGCCCTGCTGCGCATTGACACCAACGCCGTGCAACACGTGACGGAAGAGGAAATCGAGGCCAGCCTGGACGAAGGCCTGGGGGCGGGCATCATTGAGCACCACGAACACCAGATGGTGCGCAACGTGTTCAACCTCGACGAGCGGCCCCTGACCTCCATCATGGTGCACCGGGCCGACATCGAATGGCTGGAAGCCACCGACACCCTGGAGGTGGCGCTGGAGAAGGCCTGGCACTCCGCCCATTCGTGGTACCCGGTTTGCCGTGGCGGGTTGGACGATGTGGTGGGCCTGGTCCATGTGCCGCACCTGGTGGAACTGTGCGCCAGCGGGCTCACACGGCAAGACAGCTTGCGCCAGCACGTGGTGCCTGCGGTGTTTGTGCCAGAAACGCTGTCCGGGCTGGAGCTTCTGGCCCAGTTCAGGGTGCGTTCGATGCGGGTGGTGTGTGTGGTGGACGAATACGGCGAGGTCCAAGGCATGCTGACGCCGTTGGACCTGCTCGAGGCCATCACCGGCGAGCTCTCCAGCTCCGAGCCGGTGGACGCCTGGGCCACCCCACAACCCGACGGGTCGTGGCTGGTGGACGGCGCCATGCCGGTGCAGGAACTCAAGCACCGGCTGGGCCTCGACGAGCTGCCCGAAGAAGACAAAGGGCTCTACAACACCGTGGCGGGCCTGATGCAAACCGTGGCGGGCGACCTGCTGGCCAAAGGCGAGGCTGTGGAGTGGGGCGGCTGGCACTTCGAGGTGCTGGAGCTGGACGGGCGGCGCATTGACCGGGTGCTCATTGTCCAGCGGCTGCCGGTGGCCGGTGTTCAAACAGCCAATCCTTGAAGGCCAGCGCCGCCGCCGAAAGCTTTTTGCCCTTGGGGTAAACGACCAGCCAGCGCCGTATCAGCGGAAAACCCTGCACATCGAGCTGCACCAGCTCTTTCAAGGCCAGTTCGGACACCACCGTGGTGGCCGACAGCACGGCCAACCCCAAACCCCCGGCCACGGTCTGCTTGATGGCTTCGTTGCTGCCCACTTCCAGCCGGTTTTTCAGGGCGATGCCCTGGGCTGAAAAAAAACGCTCGGCGGTCAGCCGGGTGCCCGAACCCGGCTCGCGCAGGATGAAGGGCTCCTGCGCCAATCGTTGGGGCGAAATCTGGCGCTGCCCCACCAAAGGGTGATCGGGCGGTGCCACCAGCACCAGTGGGTTGTCGGCAAAGGCCTCGCACACCACGTCCATGTGCTCGGGCGGTTGGCCCATGATGCACAGGTCGTCCTCATTGGCCGCCAGGCGCTGCAACAGGCTCTCGCGGTTGCCCACGAACATGGCCACGTCAATCCCCGGGTGCGCGGCGCAAAACCCACCCAGCAGTTTGGGTACGGTGTATTTCACCGTGGTCAGGATGGCAATTTTCAGACTCCCCCGCTCAATGCCCTGCAGCGCGGCGAGGTCCTGCGACAAGGTTTCCAAGCGGTTGTCGATGTCTTGGCACGCCTCGGCCAGGGTGTGCCCGGCCGAGGTGAGGTAAATTTTTTTGCCCAGCTGCTCGAACAGCGGCTGCCCCACCGTGTCGGCCAGCTGCTTGACCTGCAGCGACAGCGTGGGGGGCGACAGGTGCAGGGCCTCGGCGGCGCGCGCAAAGCTGCCGTGGCGGGCCACGGCCAGAAAGATGCGCAGTTGGTGCAGGGTGGCGTGGCGCAGTTTCATTAGATAAAAGTAAAACGTAACGGTAAAAACATTTTACTTTTATTTATTTATCAGGTCTTCAACAATCTGCACCAGTTCAGAGCAAAAACGCCCACTTTGGCGCGCTTTGGGCACCAAAGTGTTTCACGGATTCAACCCAAGAGGAGCAAACATGGCCACGAAGATTTACAACGCGGGCGTCAAGGAATACCGCAGTACGTACTGGGAGCCCCACTACACCGTCAAAGACACCGACGTCCTGGCGTGTTTCAAAATCACGCCCCAGCCCGGCGTGGACCGCGAAGAGGTGGCCGCTGCCGTGGCCGCCGAATCGTCCACCGGCACCTGGACCACGGTGTGGACCGACCTGCTGACCGACCTCGACTACTACAAGGGCCGTGCCTACAAAATTGAGGATGTGCCCGGCGACGACACCTGTTTCTACGCCTTTGTGGCCTACCCCATTGATCTGTTTGAGGAAGGCTCCATCGTCAACGTGCTGACCTCGCTGGTGGGCAACGTGTTTGGCTTCAAGGCCCTGCGCGCCCTGCGCCTGGAAGACATCCGCTTCCCCATTGCCTACGTCAAAACCTGTGGCGGCCCACCCCACGGCATCCAGGTCGAGCGCGACCTCATGAACAAGTATGGCCGCCCCATGTTGGGCTGCACCATTAAGCCCAAGCTGGGCCTGTCGGCCAAGAACTATGGCCGTGCGGTGTACGAGTGCCTGCGCGGTGGCCTGGACTTCACCAAAGACGACGAAAACGTCAACAGCCAGCCCTTCATGCGGTGGCGCCAGCGTTTTGACTTTGTGCAGGAAGCCATCGAGAAGGCCGAACGCGAAACCGGCGAGCGCAAGGGCCACTACCTGAACGTGACCGCCCCCACACCTGAAGAGATGTACAAGCGCGCCGAATACGCCAAGGAAATCGGGTCGCCCATCATCATGCACGACTACCTCACCGGCGGTTTCTGTGCCAACACCGGTCTGGCCAACTGGTGCCGCGACAACGGCATGCTGTTGCACATCCACCGCGCCATGCACGCCGTGCTCGACCGCAACCCCCACCACGGCATTCACTTCCGCGTGCTGACCAAGTGCTTGCGCCTGTCGGGCGGCGACCACCTGCACTCGGGCACCGTGGTGGGCAAGCTGGAAGGCGACCGCGCCTCCACCCTGGGCTGGATCGACATCATGCGTGACGATTTCATCAAGGAAGACCGCAGCCGTGGCATCTTCTTTGACCAGGACTTCGGCTCCATGCCGGGCGTCATGCCGGTGGCGTCGGGCGGCATCCATGTGTGGCACATGCCCGCTCTGGTCAACATTTTTGGTGACGACTCCGTGCTGCAGTTTGGTGGTGGCACCTTGGGCCACCCTTGGGGCAACGCTGCCGGTGCGGCGGCCAACCGTGTGGCGCTGGAAGCCTGCGTCAAGGCCCGCAACGAGGGCGTGGCCGTGGAGAAAGAAGGCAAGACGGTGTTGATGGACGCCGCCAAACACTCGCCCGAGCTGGCCATTGCCATGGAAACCTGGAAAGAAATCAAGTTTGAGTTCGACACCGTGGACAAGCTTGATATTGCACACAAATGAGCCACAGCGCTTGATTGATAAGCATTGACAGCTACTGTTTTTAAGGAATTCATGATGCAAGACTATTCATCCCGCCTGTCCGACCCTGCCAGCCGCAAGTTCGAGACCTTTTCTTACCTGCCCGCCATGACCACCGACGAAATCCGCAAGCAAGTGGACTATCTGGTGAAAAAAGGCCTGAACCCCGCCATTGAGCACACCGAGCCTCAGTACCTGATGGATTCCTACTGGTACATGTGGAAGCTGCCCATGTTCGGGGAAACCGATGTGGACAAGGTGTTGGCCGAGTGCGAGGCTTGTCGCCAGGCCAACCCGGACAACCATGTGCGCCTGGTGGGCTACGACAACTTCAAGCAGTCGCAAGGCGCTTCCATGGTGATTTTCCGCGGCAAAACCGTGTGATGGCCCTGGGCGAACCGCCACACGGTTCGCCCATGTGCGCCTTGGTTGGCCTTGCCACCGCCACCCCGGCGGCAAGGCCCAGTGCCCGAGTGGCTGGCGCATGTCGCCCGGCCATTGGGGCACTGACGCAACCCCTGTTGTTCTGGAGACTGGCATGAGCGAAGCACTTGACGCCTACCGCGTCGCACAAGAACCCTATTACCGCCCCGTGGCCGACGAAGTGGCCCTGTACGAAGCGGCCTACTCGGTGCGCATGCCCATGATGCTCAAAGGCCCCACCGGCTGCGGCAAAACCCGCTTTGTCGAGCACATGGCCTGGAAGCTGCAAAAGCCACTCATCACCGTGGCCTGCAACGAAGACATGACCGCCTCTGACCTGGTGGGCCGTTTTCTGCTCGACGCCCAAGGCACCCGCTGGCAAGATGGCCCACTGGCCACCGCCGCCCGGCACGGGGCCATTTGCTACCTGGACGAAGTGGTCGAGGCCCGCCAGGACACCACCGTGGTCATCCACCCCCTGACCGACAACCGCCGCGTGCTGCCGCTGGAGAAAAAGGGTGAGTTGCTCAGGGCACACCCCGACTTTCAGATCGTCATTTCCTACAACCCTGGCTACCAGAGCCTGATGAAGGACTTGAAGCAATCCACCAAACAGCGCTTTGGTGCGCTGGATTTCAACTACCCCGAGCACGCGGTGGAAACCGAAATCGTCGCCCACGAAACGGGCGTCACGCCCGAGGTGGCGGGCAAGCTGGTATCAATAGCCGAGCGCGCCCGCAACCTCAAGGGCCACGGGCTGGACGAGGGCATTTCCACCCGCATGCTCATTTACGCGGGCAGCCTCATTGCGCAGGGCGTGGCCGCGCAGGCCGCCTGCCGCGTGGCCCTGGTGCGCCCCATCACCGACGACCCCGACATGCGCGACGCACTCGACGCCGCCGTGGCCACCTTCTTCTGAGCCACCATGTCTGCCCACCTGGACGAACACACCGACTGGCTGCAGGCCCTGGACCCTGAGAGCCGCGCCCTGATGCTGCACAGCTGGCCCGACGCGGCCAAGGTGCTCTCGGCCAGGGGGCTGGACAACTACGCCAAAGGTGCCGTGGCCCTCAAAGGCCTGGGCCGTGGGCCAGGCGTGGTGCAGGCCTGGATAGAAGGCGCACCGCAGGTGGCCAAAGAGGTGGGCGAAGACGTGGTGGGTGACCTGGCCACCACCGCGCTGATGCTGGCGTCCAAAACCTCGGGCGCGGTCATCGAGCTGGTGCTGGGCACCGCCCCCACCGCCGCACGCCGCCTCGCCGACCCCGACCTGTTTTTGCAATACCTGCAGTTCCTGAACACCCTGTTGGCCCAGGCCCCGCGCGGCGTGCGACCCATGCTCGACCAGCTCGACGTGTTGCTGGGCCAGCTCACCCTGGGCGGGCTGCGTCGCTGGGCCACCTGGGGCGCACAGGCCCACCGCACCCACTACGAGGAGCAAATCCGCTACTTTGGGCTGGACTCGAAAGAGTCGCTGGCCGTGCTGCAAAACGAGCGCAAAGGCACCTTGCTGGTGGACGTGCAGCGGCGCATCCACATGTACCTGCGTGCGCTGTGGGCGCGCGACTTTTACATGCGCCCCACAGCCGGTGACTTTGAAGCCCGTGAGGGCTACCGCCCCTTCATCGAGCACTACCTCATCCACCTGCCCGACGCCGTCGATGCGGTGGTGACCGACCGGGGCACCGTGCCCGCCGCCGAGCTGTACCGCGCCGCCGCCGCCCACGCGGCCGCCCACCTGGTGTCCACGCGCAGGCCGTTGTCGGCCGAGTCGCTCAACCCCTGGCAAATGGCCTGTGTGGCCCTGGTGGAAGACGCCCGGGTGGAAGCGCTGGCGGTGGCCCGTTTTCCGGGGCTGCGCGCCCTGTGGGCCAGCCTGCACACCGCCACCCCCGCACAGGACCGCACCGCTGGCGATTTTCTGAGCCGCCTGGCCCGTGCCCTGCTCGACCCCACTTGTGCCGACGACCATCCCTGGGTGGCGCAGGGCAGGGCGCTGTGGGTGCAGGCCTTGCCGAGGGTGGTGCAAGACCCGCACGATCCCACCGTGTCGTGGGAGGTGGGCGTGGCCCTGGCACACAGCTTCAAGGCGCTGGTGGGCCTGCCGTTTCACCCCCGCACCGATCTGCAAACCGCCCCCTACCGCGACGACAACCGCTACTTCTGGGCCTTTGAGGGCCACGAAGGACTGGACAGCGAAGCCGCCATGGCCGCTGGGTACGACAGCGCCAAACAGGTGCGCAAGTACGTCAACCTCATGGAGTTTGCCAACGAACTCGACGTGGAAACCGCCGGTGACGACGCGCAGGAAGTGTGGGTGCTGGGCACCGAGCTCTTCCCCTACGAAGACATGGGCGTGTCCTACAACGAGAGCGAGGGGCGCGAGCCCGTCATTGACCCCGTGCACTACCCCGAGTGGGACCACCAAATTCAGCTGGAGCGCCCCGCCTGGGTCACCGTGCAAGAGCGCCGCGCCAAGGCCGGCGACCCCGCCCTGGTGGACGGCATCGTGGCCCAGCACCGCCGCCTGATTGGCCGCATGAAGTACCTGCTCGACGCCCTGCAGCCCCAGGGCGTGCAACGCCTGCGCAAGCTGGAAGACGGCGACGACATCGACCTCAACGCCGCCCTGGCCTCGCTCGTGTCCTTGCGCATGGGCGAGCAGCCCGACCCCCGCATCATGATGCGCAGCGTGCGCAAGCTGCGCGACATTTCGGTGCTGGTGTTGGTGGATTTGTCTGAATCGACGAATGACAAAGTGGCCGACCAAGATCAAACCGTGCTGGGCCTGACCCGCGAGGCCTGCGTGCTGCTGGCCGACGCCATGGCCAAGGTGGGCGACCCCTTCGCCATCCACGGCTTTTGCTCGGATGGCCGCCATGACGTGAACTACTGGCGCTTCAAAGACTTCAACCAGCCCTACGACGACGCTGCCAAAGCCCGGCTGGCCGGCATGCAAGGCCAGCTGTCCACCCGCATGGGCGCAGCCATCCGCCACGCGGCGGCGGCGCTGCAACAACAGCGCTCAAGCAAAAAGCTGTTGCTCGTCATCACCGACGGCGAACCCGCTGACGTGGACGTGCGCGACCCCCAATACCTGCGCCACGACGCCAAAAAAGCCGTGGAAGAAGCCGGGCGCAACGGCGTGCTCACCTACTGCATGAGCCTGGACCCCCGTGCTGACCAATACGTGAGCCGCATCTTCGGTGCCCGCCACTTCATGGTGGTGGACCGGGTGGAGCGCCTGCCCGAAAAGCTGCCTTTGCTCTATGCTGGGCTGACGCGCTGAGCGCAGCGCCTGCATCCCACCACCCAACAGAACCCCACCATGCAACCCTACCCCGGCCTCACCCACGAAGACAACCACGGCATCACCCTCATTGGCCGTCTCATCCGCGATGCCTGGGTGTTTGACCTGGCCCCCGAGGGCAGCGATTTCGCCGGGAAAACCCCCGGCGAAATGCAAAACCTGTTTGAAAAAGTGCACTTGGCCTGGGAGCCCTACGGCCAACTGCCCAGCCGCCTGCCGCCAGCGCTGGCGCAGCGCCACGCGCGCATCCACGGCGAGGCCATTGCCAAGGCCAAGGCGGGGGGGTGGAGCGCGGAGTTGGGGGAGGATGATTGAGGGGGGAGCTGGCTTTGGGCGCTGCTGAAACCTGAAGGTCGGGTGGAGGCTGGTTGCGGCCACTGGCAGTCGAATCGATACGAACTCGTTGGCGGTCGTTCATTCGGATGACTGATGCCACCAACGACGGCTGAGGCTCCGCGTCAGTGCCCCATCAACGATGGCAGCCAGGTCGCCACGGCGGGCCACCACGCAATGATCACCGTGCCCACAAAAATGGCGGCCAGCGCTGGCAACACCGACACCGCCACGTACCGGATGGACTTGCCGAACATGGATGACGAAAAGTAGATGTTCATGCCCGCAGGCGGGCACAAAAACCCCATCTCCATGGCCGCCAGAAAAATAATGCCAAAGTGCACCGGGCCCACCCCATAGCTTTGCGCCACGGGCAGCAGCAGGGGCACCAGCACCACGATGGCGGCGTAAATTTCCATCAGCGCACCGGCCAGCAACAGAAAGGCCGTCAACGCCACCAGAAACAGCGCCTGGTTGGGGATGACCCCCTGCACGGCTTCAATGGCGGCATCGGGAATGCCCGCATCAATCAAAAAATTGGTCAGTCCCAGCGCCATGCCCAATATCACCAGCACGCCACCGATGATCTGGGCAGACTCACTCAAACAAGCCCTGAGCCTGGACACCGACAGCTCGCCATGCGCCCACGCCTGGGTAGCGATGGCATAGCCCGCCGTCAGGGCGGCGCTCTCGGTGGGCGTGGCCAGCCCACTGACCAACGAGCCTATGGCCACCACCGGTGCGCCCATTTCCCACTTGGCCACCCAGGCCGCCGCCAGGGCAGCCTTCAAACTGGGGGGCTGTGGCGGTGGAGGTGGCAGCTGCCCGCCTTGCACCGCAGGGCGACGCAGGTAGCCGCCAAACACCAGCAGGCTCAGCACCATCACCACGGCGGGCAACAGCCCGGCCAGAAACATGGTGTTGATGGGCACACGCGCAATGATGGCGTACATGATCAACGGCACCGACGGGGCCAGCAACACCCCCAGGGCACTGGCACTGGTCACCAGGCTGATGCCGCGCTGCTCCGGGTAACCCGCATTGCGCAGCAGCGGCAGCAGCAAGCCGCCCAAGGCCAGGATGGTGACCCCGCTGCCCCCCGTGAACGCCGTGAACAGCGAACACAGCACCGCAGTGGCCAGCACCGTGCCCATGACCCCACCCCCCATCAGGGCCACGAACAACTGGCCAATGCGGGCCGCCGCACCCGTACGGGCAAACACCAAACCCGCCAGCGTGAACAGCGGCAAGGCGGGCAGCGACGGGTTGACGGTAATCTGGTAGTGCGACAGCGCCACCGAAGCCAGGGGCAGCCCGTCTTGCCAAAACAGGGTCAAGGCCAAGCCACCCAGCACGGCAAACACGGGCGCACCGGCCAGCAGGGCGGCCACCAGCCACAAGAGCAGCGGCCACATGGCCAGGGTGATGCCCTCCAGGCCCGTGGCCAGCCACCAGCCAGCGGCGGTCAATGCCGCGCCCCACACCACCTTGGATACAAACCCTTGGGCACACCGCGCACCCAGCTTCAGGCCCAGCAGCGCAAAGCCCAGGGGCATGCTGGCCTGCACCCACCACACCGGCAAGCCATAGGCCAGCACGGCCCCGGTGTCAATTTCTGTGGCCACGAACCGCCAGCTGGCCAACGCCAGCGCGCCACACACCAGGGCCGCAGAACCATTGGCCAACGCCTGAAGCCACACCCGCGCCAGCCCACCCACCGCGCTGCCCATGTCTCCCAGGGTGGACAGGTGGCCGTGCCGCTCGGCCGCCAGCGCACCGGCCATGGCCAGCACCAGACCCAGGTGCTGCACCACGATGGGCGCGTTCTCCACACCCCGCCCCATGAGCGGGCGCATGGCCATTTCCAGCAAGGCAATCAGCAGCATCAACATCAGGGCGGCAGAGGCCACGCCTTCATCTGCCCGGCCCAGACCCGCCAGCCAGGCTTGGGCTTGCGCCCTCACTGCGCCTGGCCCTTGGCCGACCGGTAGGCCTTGAGGTGGGCAAACACCTCGTCAAACGTATCTGCGGGCACCATGGTCCCCCGAATGCGGGGGTACAACTGCTCAGCCAGCGCATGCCACTCCTGCAGCTGGGCCGGGGTGGGGCGGTGCACCGTGAGGCCGCGCTTGGCCATGGCTTCCACCGCGTCTTCCACTTCTTGGCGGGCTTTGGCGCGAATCACGCCACCGGCCTTTTCGCTTCTGGCCATGACAGCCTTTTGTGCCTCAGGCCCCATGTCGTCCCACGCCTTTTTGGTGATGACAAAAGCACCCACGATGGGTGCCCAGTTGATCTCCAGCATGTGCGGGGCCGAGTTGTAAATCTGCGTGGCCAGCGCAAAGTACGGGGTGGATGGCACCACCTGGATCATCCCCGTCTGTATGGCGGGCAGCACGTCCGAGGTTTCCAGCGGCACCGGGGTGTACCCCAGGCTTTTCATGATGGCTTGCTGCTCAGGCTCAGAGCCCCAGGCAAAGAACTTCATGCGCTGGTAGTCGCCAGGCCGCACGGCCGGGTCTTTGGAGAAAAAGCGCACCCAACCCGCATCGCCCCAGGCCAGCACCACAAAGCCCTTGTCGCGGAACTTCTTCTCCATGCCCACGCGCATTTTTTCGCGCACATGGTCCACTTCTTCCCAACTTCTGAACAGCAGCGGCATGACTTGCAGGGCCGCGATGGAGGGCTCAATTTCACGCAGCCCCACCACCGACATCAGCGCCCCCTGCAATTGGCCAATGCGCATGCGGCGTGCCATTTCGGCCTCGCCACCCTGGCTGCCATCGGTATAGACCAGGTACCGGGCATCGGCACCCATGGCGGTGCGCCAGGTTTCGCCAATGTCCATCAGCTCGCGGTGGTAGAGCGAGTTTTTGGGCACCAGGGTGCCAATGCGCAAGCGCTGCTCAGCCGCCTGGGCCGCGCCCTGCACGCCCAGTGCGCCGCACAACAGCCACAAAGCCGCACGCAATTTGGCGCGGCGCAAGGAAAACAAGCGATGGGTCATGAAAAAGCCATTAAAAAAGGTCATCAGCCATGCCCAGCAGCCACTCGGCCCTGGCCTGCATGACCTGGTTGGACATGTCTCGCCGGGTGGCGCTGGCCGCCAAAGCCGCACGCAGCAGTGCCTCAAACGCCGGGCGGTCACCGGCAGGCAGGGCAATGGATTCGGCCTTGGCAACGTAGGGGGCCGCGCTGCGCCCCTCGGCCAGGGCAATGGCTTGGTCAAAGTAAGCGGTGGCCTGGGGCAGCGAGCCGCCCGGGCGGGACGCCTCCAGCGTGCCCATGAGGCTGGCCAGCGCCCCGTGACCGTGGGTGGGGCTGGTGTTCCAGGCCCAGGTGGCCAGGCGCACCACGGCGGGCAGGTCGGCCACGGTGTCGGCATCGTCTTTGGAGAGCGCAATGTGCGCCCCCCAAGATGCCGCCGCCCAGTAAGCCAGGCCCACCTGGTCGGGCTTTAGCACGCCATTCATGGGCGCGCTGGCAGGCATCAGCCTCGCCTTGAAGCCGGGGTCTGACCACTCCAGTGCCGCCATGGCGTGGCGGTGTGCGCGCAGGTACAGGCGGCGGGCGCGCTCGTTTTGTGCGTGGGCGGCCTTGGCATCGGTGGCGGCCATGCGCTCGGCGTCAAAAGCCACAAACGCGTAGGCGTACTGGGTAAAGCCGCTGGCGACTGCCTGTCCCAGCTTCTGGTTGCCTGGTGCTTCCTTCAGCAAAGATTCGGACAGCTTCAAGTAAAACGGGCTGGCATCGCGGGCCAGGCCCAGGTCTTCTTCATCGGCCTGGCCTTGGCTGGCCAATTCATCGGCCACACCCCGCACCAACAGTTGGCGCGGAGAACAGGCTGCCAGCGCCATAAGCACCGCCACAAGCACCCCCACCAGAACCGCACGACCCACCCAACGGGCCGCCCGAGAGCGCCAGGCTGATGGCGGCTGCACCGAGCGAAAACCGGGTAAAAAATATGCGTTCATGGCTCGGTGGGGTGGCTGGGAATCGAAGCCCGCCACTGTAGGCAGCCACCGTGAATGTTCAGTGACAGCCCGCAGTGCCGGTCAGCCCCACTCATCCCCACCACACCCTGACCCGCTCAACCGTTTCCAAGGTCAGCTGCCAGGTCATGTGGCCCAGGGCCGCCATGTACACCAAACCCAGCACGCCCAGCACCAGCGAGGCGGCGTGCATCAACCCGTCTGCCAGCAGCCGCCCCAGGCCCAGCGCCACCAGGCTGAAGGCGGGCAAGGTGTTGCCCAAGGGCACCGGCAGAAATATCACCACGGCCTGCAGCGCAATCCAGCTGGCCCACCAGGCTTGGGTCCAGGGGGCCTGCAGGCCAAACCAACGGGGCCGCAGCCACCGGCCCGCCGCCTGGTAGCCCGAGGCCAGCGCGCGCAGGGTGATGATGCTCAGGCGCGCATTGAGCCGAATGCCCGCCACCCGCTCTGGCAGCACCAGCTGCTGCTGCCCCCTGGCCCACTGCCACGACAGCCACCACAGCGCCACCCCAAACACATTGCCCACCCCGCCCACAGGCATGAGGCAAAACAAGGCGTAAAGCATCAGCAGCGTGGCCATGGAGGCATGGCCATGCAGCAGCAGCAAGTCCTTCACGGTGAGTGCAGCGCCACCGGCCGCCTCGGCCTGGCCCAGAGCCTGCCGAAACCGCCGGGCCAGGCGCAGCGACTCATGGCGCGACGGGCTGGACCGTGCCCCGCAGGCAGCCGTCATGGCCGACCACCTGGCGCCGCCGCCACCCACAGCGGCTGCCCCGCCCGAATGGGGCTGCCAGTGCCCAGCCCCGGCGCCAGCTCAAAGCCCTGGGGCACCAGCATGATGAGGGTGGAGCCGTGCTCAAACCAGCCCAGCTCGTCGCCCTTTTGGGCGCTGGCCTGGCAGGGCATGACGTTGGGCCCCCGGTACCGCAGGTGCAGCAGCACATCGATGAAGTGCAGCCGGATGCTGGCCACCAGAATGGCCGCCACCGGCACCAGCACCACAGCGGCGTTGCCACGCGTCAGGCGCGCCTCGATCACCGCGCGCTCGTTTTTGCAAAACAGGCGCTCCACACGCTTGAGCGCAATGGGGTTGACGTTCCAGGTGTCCCCGCTGATGTAGGTCACCCGGTCCACCGTCAGGTCAGCCGGGGCATGGAAGCGGTGGTACATGGCCGAGGTGAGCCGCAGCGTCACGTAATGGCCGTTGGCATGGCGCTGGGCCAGCTCATCTGACCCCAGCAAGTCTTGCAAGGTGTACGGGAAGCCTTTGGCTTGCCACACCCGCGTGCCGTCCATGCGGCCACACGCCCCCACGATGCCGTCGCTGGGGCTGCACACCACCTCGGGGCGGGCATCAAACGGGCGGGCACCGTCTTTCAGGCGGCGGGTGAAGCAGTCGTGCAGGCTATTGAAGCGGGTGTGCTCGGCCTCGCTCAAGTCCAGCGGGGTGAACCAGCGCCACACGGCAATGGAGGCCCGCGCCAACAGCGGGCTTTGCAGCTTGCTGAACCAGCCCATGGCATGGGTGAGCGCGATGCGCGGCACCCGGTTGGTGAGCAAAAAGTTCAGGTCTTCGTTCATCAACAGCCGTTGCTTCAGCGGGGTGCGAACCGAGGGCGTGGCGGCGGGGGAGTGGGTGTGTTTCATCGGGCTGTCAAAGGAATTGACTACAACTTTCACACCGCAACTTGAAAGCCTGATGACATGAGCGCTGAAATGGTGATGAACGCCGCCTGGCCCCTGGCAACCGCCGCCGCCCTGCCCTATGCCATGTTCAAAGGCTGGCGACGGCTGCAACTGTCCATGGCCAAGCACCCGTCGCTGGCCGGGCACTCGCTGTGGGCCAAGCGCATTGGCCGCCTGATACCGGGCTACAGCTATGGCGAGGCGCAGTTTTTTGCCGCCGACGGCGCACCGCCCGAAGTGGCGGCCCAGCGGCGCGCGGGCTTTGAGCGGCTGTCGCGCAGCCTGCGCGAACGCTCACCCCAGACCCTGGCCCTGACCGCCGAGGCGCGCCAGGGCTTGTCAGACCTGCAATTCACCGGCCGCTACCGCGTGCCCTTTCAGTTCAGCGACTACGCCAGGGCGCACTTGCCCGTGGGCGCGTTCTGGGGTGCCGCCGAAGGCGTGACGCTGACCGACCTGGACGGCAACCACTTCATGGACCTGACCGGTTCCTATGGCGTGAACGTGTTCGGCGTCAACTTTTACAAAGCCTGCATGGCAGAAGGAGCGGCCCAAGGCAGCGCCCTGGGCCCCGTGCTGGGCGGCTACCACCCCAGCGTGGCGCGCAACGTGGCGCGGCTCAAAACCCTCTCGGGGCTGGACGAGGTGAGTTTTCACATGTCGGGCACCGAGGCGGTGATGCAGGCCGTGCGCCTGGCGCGCTACCACACGGGCAAGCGCCACCTGGTGCGCTTCACCGGGGCATACCACGGCTGGTGGGAAGACGTGCAGCCCGGCCCCGGCAACCCCCTGCCCCCGCGCGAAACCTACACCCTGAAGGACATGGACACCGACAGCCTGCGCGTGCTGCGCACCCGCAACCACATTGCCTGTGTGCTGGTCAACCCCCTGCAAGCCCTGCACCCCAACCGCAACGCCCCCGGCGACTCCACCCTGGTGGACGGCAGCCGCAGCGCCGGGTTTGACCACGCCGCCTACACCGCCTGGCTGAAAGAACTGCGCCAGGTGTGCACCGAGCGCGGCATTGTGTTGATTTTTGACGAGATTTTTGTGGGCTTTCGCCTGGCCAAGGGCGGCGCGCAGGAATACTTTGGCGTGCAGGCCGACATGGTCACCTACGGCAAAACCCTGGGCGGCGGCCTGCCCGTGGGCGTGGTGTGCGGCAAGCAAGCGCTGATGCAGCGCTTCAGGCCCGAGCGCCCGGCCGACATTTGCTTTGCCCGTGGCACCTTCAACGCCCACCCGTATGTGATGGGGGCCATGGACGCTTTTCTGACCCGGCTGGACTCGCCCGAGGTGCAAGCCATTTACAAGGGGCTGGACGAACGCTGGCTGGCGCGGGCCAAAGCCTTCAACCAGGCGCTGACTGACGCCGGGCTTCCCCTCAGGGTGGAGGCGCTCTCCAGCATTTGGACCGTGACCTACCAACTGCCCTCGCGCTACCACTGGCTGCTGCAGTTTTACCTGCGCGATGCCGGGCTGGCCCTGAGCTGGGTGGGCACAGGCCGCTTCATCTTTAGCCTGAACTACACCGACGCCGACATGGCCGAGGTGACCACCCGCGTGTTGCAGGCCTGCGAGCGCATGCGCGCCGACGGCTGGTGGTGGCAGGCCCCAGGCAGCAGCCATCAAACCCATAGGCGACAGATTTCAAAAGAAATAGTGCTTCAGCGCTTGACTGGTAATCACAGCTAGCTATTAATAATGAAATAAAAAGCGGCTCTGAAGCCGCTTTTTCGGTCACCCCGCCACAGCAAGGCAGCGGGCACTCAGTGCTTGACACCCCCCGGGTCCATCATCTCGCCACGCAGCAAGGCCAATGGGGCCTTGTGGTACAGCACGATGTCATGGAAGGGGTCGGTGATGATCTTGGTGGCCCACACCAGGCCGGTGCGCAGGTCTTTCAGCACCCACAGTTGCAGCACCCGGAACACCAGGCCGCCCACGCCCACGGCCAGCCACATCCAGCCCACGTTGCGCGCAAAGCTGAGCAGATCGGTGTGTGCAGTCAGCAGGCCAAACAGCGTGGGTGCCCACACCAGCAACAGGGGGGAAGCTGCCCAAATGGCCATCAGCACCACTTTGCGCTGCAGGTTGTAGCCCACCTTGATGGCTTCCTTGTGCTCGTGCGTGGCCTGGTTCATGTGGTCGTAGCCCTTGGGCTCAAAAAAGAAATGCCCTGCCTGGCGGCTGAGCATGGACACCAGCCACGCCACCAGCGCGGCCATGGCTGGGTCCACCCACATCAGCCCATAGGCCACCACAAAGCTGATGGCGCTGACCAGGTGCAGGCTCTGGTTGATGGTGCTGTGGTGGTAGTAGCGGTGGTCGTCCCAGCGCTGCTCACGCAAAGAGGCGGCGAAAGAGGTCATGGCAAGTCTTTCCGGTTAAACGCACAAACCCTTGGGCAACAGACCCAAGGGCACCTCGCCCCCTGCGGGCCAGAATGACGCCATCGTGTCGGCCGCATGTGAAATAACGGTGACAGGGTGGGCGCTGACACAAAAGCTTCGCTCAGGTTTCACACGGCTGTTATGTGCTTTGCCCACCATGCGCAGCATGAACCCCAACCCAACCCTTGGCCTGCTGAGCGACCACCTGCAAGTGGAGCACCTGCCCGTGACCAGGCCCTCGCTGCGCATCGGACTGGTGACCGAGACCTACCCGCCTGAAATCAACGGTGTGGCCCTGACGCTGGCCAAGCTGGTGCAGGCGCTGCAAGCGCGGGGTCACCACGTGCAGCTGGTGCGCCCGCGCCAGTTGCCCGATGCCGCTGACCCGGTCCACCCGCGCTCGCTGGAGGAGGTGCTGGTGCGGGGTTTGCCCATTCCCAACTACCCCCATTTGCGCATGGGTCTGCCCGCCAAAAAGGCACAGGCCAAGCTGTGGACGCTGCACCGGCCAGATGTGGTGCACATTGCCACCGAGGGGCCACTGGGCTGGTCGGCACTGCAGGCGGCGCGCAAGCTGAGGCTGCCCATCAGCACCGACTTTCGCACCAACTTCGATGCCTACAGCCGCCACTACCGCCTGGGGTGGCTGCAAAAGCCCATAGCCGCCTACCTGCGCAAGTTCCACAACCTGGCCGACTGCACCACCGTGCCCACGGCAGCGTTGCAAGCCGCGCTGGCGGCCAACCATTTTGAGCGGCTGCATGTGGTGGCACGTGGGGTGGACGTGGCCCGCTTTCAGCCCGAACGGCGCAGCGCCGAGCTGCGCCGCAGCTGGGGCGTGGGCCCACAAGGCCATGTGGCCCTGTATGTGGGCCGCCTGGCCCCGGAAAAAAACCTGGGCCTGCTGGCCAGAACCTTCAACGCCATGCAGGCCGCCCACCCCGAAATCGCACTGATCGTGGTGGGCGACGGCCCTACCCGAGCCGAGTTCCAGGCCGCTTGCCCGCAGGCCCGGATGGTGGGCAGCCAAACGGGTGACGCCCTGGCCACCCACTACGCCAGCGCGGACAGCTTTGTGTTTCCCAGCCTGACCGAAACCTACGGGAATGTGACGCCCGAGGCACTGGCCAGCGGCTTGGCCGTGGTGGCCTTTGACCACGCCGCCGCCAGCGACCTGGTGCGCCATGGGGTCAGCGGCCTGCTGGCCCCGGCCGGTGATGCGGATGCCTTTGTGCGCCACGCCGTGGCCCTGGCCACCACGCCCGAACTGGTTCAACAGTTGCGCACACAGGCACCACATGCCGTGGCCATGCGCGACTGGTCACACATTGCGTTGCAAGTGGAAGGGCTTTGGGAGCACATGCTGGTGCGCGCAGGGGCCAACCGCCTGTCCTTTGCCCAGGGCAAGGGGGCACAGGCAGCGGCATGAATGCCACCGGAGTCAGGTGCGGCCGCCTTGGCTGGTGATGCCGTGAGTTCTGCTGGATGGGGCTGACTTGATGGAGCCAGCACGATGGCTCACGCGCAAAGGCCCACACCACCCCTCCACTCAAGCCAAGGCGGGTTGGCTTTGCGGCATGGCCTGGTGGGCCACCGCAGCAAGATCACGCCCAAGGCCCACGCCCTGCTTCAGCGCCTGCACGCCCAGCGCATTGCGCCTGCCTATGCCGTGGTAAGCCACGCCCATCTCCTGCAAGGTGTCAGGGTCGTACAGGTTGCGGCCATCCAGCACCAGAGGGTGGTGCATCTGTTCGACCATGGCGGAAAAGTCGGGATTGTGGAAGCACTTCCACTCCGTGACGATGAGCAGCGCATGGGCATCCGTCAACGCCTCCATGGGCGTGGGAGCCAGTTGCAGGCGGTCCAGCTCGCTCCAGGGCCTGCCCAGGTCTTGTGCCAGTGCGGCTTGTGCCTCCGAGGTCGCCACCGGGTCGTGCAGCACCAGGGTGGCACCCAGGCGGTACAGCGCCGCCACGATGTGACGGCTGGGGGCCTCGCGCATGTCGTTGGTGTTGGGCTTGAAGGCCAGGCCCCACACCGCCAGGCGCACACCGCGCAGATCTGGCCCAAACACCTTCAGCACCATGTCCACCAGGGTGTGCTTTTGCGTGGCATTCACGCGCTCCACAGCCGCCACCACTTGCATGCCACAACCGTGTTGCCCGGCGGCGTGTACCAAGGCGCGGGTGTCTTTGGGGAAGCAACTTCCCCCATAGCCGGTACCGGCGTACAAAAAACCATGGCCAATGCGCGGGTCCAGCCCCATGCCTCGGCGCACGCTGTCCACATCAGCGCCGAGCTGGTCGGCCAGCAACGCCACCTCGTTCATGAACGAAATGCGGGTGGCCAGCATGGCGTTGGACGCGTATTTGGTCAGCTCTGCGCTGGCCACGTCCATCCACACCGTGCGGTCGTGGTGGCGGTTGAAGGGCACATACAGCCTGGCCATCCATTGCCTGGCACGCTCGCCCGCAGCGCCGGGCTCAACCCCAACCACGATGCGGTCTGGCCGCATGAAGTCGTCGATGGCGGCGCCTTCCTTCAGAAACTCGGGGTTGGACACCACCGACACCTCGGCACCCACCTCGCCACGCAACGCCAACTGGCTGCTGATGACCCCTTGCACGCGGGCAGCCGTGCCCACGGGCACGGTGGATTTGTTCACCACCACCTTAAAGCCGGTGGTGTGCTCGCCAATGTCGCGGGCCACGGCCAGCACATGCTGCAGGTCGGCAGAGCCGTCTTCCAGCGGTGGCGTGCCCACGGCAATGAACACCACCTCGGCACCGTCCAGCGCCTGCGCCATGCTGGTGGTGAACAGCAGGCGGCCTGCGGACAGGTTGCGACCCACCATGTCCTCCAGCCCTGGCTCGTAAATGGGAATGCCCCCCGCCTGCAACAGCGCCACGCGCACCGGATCATGGTCCACGCCCACGACCCGGTTACCCGATTCGGCCAGGCATGCCGCCGTCACCAGCCCCACATACCCGGCACCTACCACCACAACTTTCATGGCAACTCCTTGAACAAGTTGCCCCATGCTGAACAGCCGGTGTGTAGCCACGATGGCAAAGCCGTGACATTTTCTTGACGTGTGCCAGGGGTCAAAAGTCACAAAAATTTCATTGCCCTGCCATGAAACCGCCATGCCGCGCCACCACCATGGCCAGACCACCCACTACTGCAGAAAAAGCCATGCGGAACGCGTCCATGCCCCTCACCAGCCCCACGGACCGATCAGAGTTGGAACTGAAATGGGCGGCGCCATGATGCAGTTTGCCCCGCCCCCCCGCTCGCCTTCCGGACCCTTGTTCAAGTCCTTTGGTCGAGGGGCAGATGCCTCCATGGGCGCCCTGTTGGGCGCCAGCGCCACAGAACCCGCCGCACAGGACCCGGAAGACCCCGACAACCACCCCGCACCGGGCGGCATGCGGGTGCGCAGCCTGTTCATTTCAGACCTGCACCTGGGTACCCCCGGCTGCCAAGCCGAGGCGCTGCTGGCCTTTCTGAAGGCCTACCCCAGCGAACGCCTCTACCTGCTGGGCGACATCATTGACGGCTGGCAACTGCGCCGCCGCTGGTACTGGCCGCAAAGCCACAACGACGTGGTGCAAAAAATCCTGAAACGCGCCCGCAAGGGCTGCAAGGTGGTGTTTATTCCAGGGAATCATGACGAGTTCGCACGGCATTTCACGGGCCACCACTTTGGTGGCGTGGAGGTATTGAGAGAGGCCGTTCACACCACCTTGGAAGGCAAGCGGCTGTGGCTGATCCATGGCGACCACTTTGACGGTGTCATTCAGTACGCCAAGTGGCTGGCCTATGTGGGCGACAACCTGTACGAACTGACGCTGCGGCTGAACACCCATTTCAATTCCCTGCGGGCCAAGTTGGGCCTGCCCTATTGGTCACTCTCGCGGTACCTGAAGCACAAGGTCAAGTCGGCGGTGAGCTACGTGAACAAGTTTGAGGAAGCGGTCGCCGCCGAAGCGCGCGAGCGTGGGCATGACGGTGTGGTGTGCGGGCACATTCACCACGCAGAAATGCGGACCATTGACGGCACGCTGTACTGCAACGACGGCGACTGGGTAGAAAGCCTGAGCGCCCTGGTGGAGCACACCGATGGGCGCCTGGAGGTGCTGCACTGGAGTGCGCCAAACGGCGGCGTGGGAGCCACCGCCACCAGCGCCACCAGCGCCAGCGCCGCATCATCCACCGCGCAGGCTTGACGCCCCAGGCCGCTGGCCAGCGCGCCCTGCCAGGCATTCACACGCCTGTCACAGCGGGGCGTTAGCGTGGCGAATTTACTTACCGTTGAGCCCTTTCGCTCTGCTGGAAGCCCCCATGAACCCCAACCATGCCCTGCTGAGTCGCATCCATGCCGAGCTGATCGACGGGATCGCAACCGTCCAGCTGCGTACATGTGTGCATCACGAAAGCAATGCAGTTTGCGCATGAAAACCGTCACCATTGCGCCCGTTCGAATGGGGCCCCAGTTTCGGTCGGACATTGAGAACGCGCTTGAGGCCGGTGAAACTTTGGCCTCGCTCGTGGAAACGAAGTGACCCGGCGGCAGGTTCAATCGGAGTTTGTGCGCCGAGCGGCAAGGTGCTGGTATTTCAGGGGCACACACCGCACGCACCGCCACCGCCCATCAGTCCTCCCGCCGCGCCCCCGGCTCAGGCGGCGTTTTCGCCAAAGCCCACATCAGCCGCAAGCCCAGCACCGCGTTGCCCACGGCAAACGCCGCCACCGCCGCGGCCAGCGTGGGGGGCAGGGGGTAAGTGCGCACCACCCAGGCCAGCAGGGTGGACAGGGCGTTGAGCACCACCACCACCCAAAACAAGGGGTTGCGGGGTTGCCACAGGCGCTGCCATTTCATGCGGCGGTGGCCTGTTGGGGCAGGCCAAGAAGCGGTGCAACATGGGTGAATTTATTCATAGCAAACTAGTCAATGAATAAAAGCGCTGGCGGTATATTTTGCTTAAAACATGCATTCAATAATGCGGCGGCAACTCGTCGGCCAGACTGCGGAACACCGGTGCGCCGCTGTCGGCGGACTGCTGGCGCAGCAGGTTGACTTCGCGGCGCAGGTGGTCAATCGCTTGCTGCTGCTGGGCCACGATCTGGTTCAGGGTGTCCAGCAGGTCTTCGCTGTAGCTGGCCTTGATTTCCAGCTCGGTCAGGCGGCGCTCGCTGTCGGCGGGGGTGGGGTCGGGGGTGGGCTTCATGGGCGTATTGGAACCCAAACCGCCGCCCAAACCCCACCTGCCCACACACCGGCCCCTTCAGGCTGGTGGGGTGTTCACCAGCTCACTTCGCGGTCGGGCGTGGCGCTGATGCGGTGGGCCGTCAGGTCGGCGCCGTCGTACTCTTCTTCTTGCGTCATGCGCAGGCCCAGTGTGAGCTTGAGCGTGCCGTACACGACCACGCCGCCCAGCAGCGCCCAGGTCACGCCCATGGCGGTGCCCAGCAGTTGGGCGCCCAGGCTCACGCCGCCCAGGCCACCCAGGGCGGTGCTGCCAAAAATGCCGGCCGCAATGCCGCCCCAGGTGCCGCACAGGCCGTGCAGGGGCCACACGCCCAGCACGTCGTCAATCTTCCAGCGGTTTTGCGTGAGGGTGAACATGCTCACAAACAGCGCGCCGGCCACGGCGCCCACCACCAGGGCGCCCAGCGGGTGCATCAGGTCAGAGCCCGCACACACCGCCACCAGGCCGGCCAGCGGGCCGTTGTGCACAAAGCCGGGGTCGTTTTTGCCCGCCACCAGCGCGGCCAGTGTGCCGCCCACCATGGCCATCAGGGAGTTGACGGCCACCAGGCCCGAAATTTTGTCCACCGTCTGCGCGCTCATGACGTTGAAGCCGAACCAGCCCACGCACAAAATCCACGCGCCCAGCGCCAGAAACGGGATGCTGGACGGCGGGTGGGCCGACATGCCGCCGTCTTTGCGGTAGCGGTTGGCGCGGGCGCCCAGCAGCAGCACGGCGGGCAGGGCAATCCAGCCACCCACGGCGTGCACCACCACGGAACCGGCAAAGTCGTGGAACTCGGCGCCGGTGGTGGCCAGTATCCAGTCTTGCACGCCGAAGTGTTTGTTCCAGGCAATGCCTTCAAAGAACGGGTAGACCACACCCACAATGACGGCTGTGGCAATGAGCTGTGGCCAGAACTTGGCCCGCTCGGCAATGCCGCCCGAGATGATGGCGGGGATGGCCGCCGCAAAGGTCAGCAAAAAGAAAAACTTGACCAGCTCGTAGCCGTTCTTGGCGGCCAGTTGCTCGGCGCCCACCAAAAAAGTGGTGCCGTAGGCCACGGCATAGCCCACCACAAAGTACGCGACGGTGGACACGGAGAAGTCCACCAGAATTTTCACCAGGGCGTTGACCTGGTTCTTTTTGCGGACCGTGCCCAACTCCAAAAAAGCAAACCCGGCGTGCATGGCCAACACCATGATGCCTCCCAACAAGATGAACAGTGCATCCGTGCCCTGTTTCAGTGCGTCCATGCGAACTCCGTTTGGTGTGATGAATGAATTTGGTGCATTTCCAGGCACCTCAAAAATGTGCACCGCCATGAAGCAAGAAGTGTGCCTAATTTTGGTGCAATGCTCAAAATCGTGCATGAGTTGCCCCGCTGTGGGGCGTGTGCGGGCTTGCTGCTGCCTTGCTGGACCTGCGCTTGGTGGGGTTGCCGTGGTTGGGCCGTTCCTTCAACTGCCTTGGGGCAGCGTCAGCAGGCGGCCATAGGTTTCGGCCAAGTGGCTTTCGGCGCGCTCCAGCATGAAGTAGCGAAACGCCTCGGCCGCGGGTGACAGCATTTTGGACAGTGTGTGCACCACGTTCCAGGCCCGCACGATGGGGGTGCCCTCCACATCCAGCACGGCAATGAGCTTGTGCTCCAACTCCAGCCCGATGGTGTGCAGCGACAAAAAGCTCAGGCCCAGCCC
This sequence comes from uncultured Hydrogenophaga sp., assembly GCA_964396895.1. GTDB lineage: Bacteria > Pseudomonadota > Gammaproteobacteria > Burkholderiales > Burkholderiaceae_C > UBA2334. The sequence goes on from CAYNGJ010000002.1 coordinate 103,232, forward strand.
GGCCATGACGGCTTGTTTGATGGTTTCGTTGCTGGTCATTTCCATGACCACGCGGGGTTCGGTGCGGTAGGGCTCCAGGAATTTTTCCATGGCCGCGCGGGTGCCCGAGCCGCGCTCACGCACGATGAAGCCGTGCGGCTGCAGGCTGTCCACCGTGGGGTGACCGAACTTGAGCAAGGGGTGGTCCACCGGAGCCACAAACACGTGGGGGTGGGCGGCAAACGGTTCGGCGCGGGTGGCCAGCTCTTTGGGCGGGCGGCCCATGATGGCAATGTCCACCTCGTTGCCTTGCAGCATGTTGAGCAATTGCTCGCGGTTGCCCACCGCCAGGCGGATTTCCACCCCCTCGTGCTCGCGCTTGAACTCGCCCAGCAGGCGGGGCAAAAAATACTTGGCCGTGCTGACCATGCCGATGGTGAGCGTGCCGGTTTCCAGGTGTTGCAGGCGGGCGGCGGTGTCTTCGGCATCTTTCAGGGTGGCCAGCATCTTGCGGGCGTACACCAGCATGTACTCGCCGGTGGTGGTCAGGCTCACGCGGCGACCACTGCGCTCGAACAGGGCCGAGCCCACATGCCCCTCCAGCTCTTTGATTTGCATGGTCACCGCCGGTGGGGTGAGGTGCAAGGCCTCGGCGGCGCGGGCAAAGCTGAGGTGGCGGGCCACTTCGCTGAACACCCTGAGCTGTCGGAAGGTGGCGTTTCTCATTCAGTGTTTCCTTAACTGAAATAAAAGGAATTGTGAATTTACCTTATTCAATTGACTGCTTATAGTTGCCCAACGCCTGAATGTTGAACCCCACTGCTGCTGCTGGTGGGGTGATTCAGCCCCCTTGTTTGTGCAGGAGAACGCCCCATGCTGCAAGCCTTGATTTTTGATGTGGATGGCACCTTGGCCGACACCGAGCAGGCCCACCTGGCTGCGTTCAACCACGCTTTTGCGCAAGAGGGCATGGGTTGGCACTGGGACGAGGCGCTGTACACCGAGTTGCTCAACATCTCGGGCGGCAAAGAGCGCATGCTGCATTACTGGCAGCGGGTGCAGCCCGACGTGAAGGACATTGGCGGTGCCGGTGTGCGCGACACCATTGCCCGCCTGCACGAGCTCAAAACCGCCGCTTACGAAAGCGCGGTGCAAAGTGGCGCGGTCAGCCTGCGCCCTGGGGTGTTGCGCCTGATGAGCGAGGCCGCCGCCGCCAACATTCGCCTGGCCATTGCCACCACCACCTCGCCCGTGAACATTGCGGCGCTGCTGACCAAGGCCATTGGCCCCGACTGGCGCACCCACTTTGTGGCCATTGGCGACGCGTCCACCGCGCCCCACAAAAAGCCCCATCCGCAGGTGTACCTGCAAATGCTGGCCGCACTGGACCTGCCCGCCAGTGAGTGCCTGGCCCTGGAAGACTCCAACAACGGCCTGCGTGCCGCCACGGCGGCGGGCTTGCCCACGGTGATCACCCCCACCTCGTACACCAGCCACCACGATTTTTCGGGGGCTTTGCGGGTGGTGGATGACCTGGGGGCCGTCGGCCTGGGCCAGCTGCGGGCCTGGCATGCCGAGGCCACCCAGCCAATGGCCAAGGCCCCGCGTTCGCCCGTGGTGTCCTGAGGGCGGGACAATACGGTTTGCCCATCCCCCTTCCAACCCCCCATTTTTCTCTGCCCGACCATGAGCACTTCCCACATCCGCATTGCCCCGTCCATTTTGTCTGCCGACTTTGCCCGCCTGGGCGAAGAGGTGCGGGCCATCGAAGCCGCCGGGGCCGACCTGGTGCACTTTGACGTGATGGACAACCACTACGTGCCCAACCTGACCATTGGCCCGCTGGTGTGCGAAGCCATTCGCCCCCACGTGAAAATTGGCATCGACGTGCACCTGATGGTCGAGCCAGTGGACTCGCTCATTCCGCTGTTTGCCAAAGCGGGCGCCAACATCATCACCTTCCACCCCGAGGCCAGTCGCCATGTGGACCGCACGCTGCAGCTCATCCGCGACCACGGTTGCAAAGCGGGCCTGGTGCTCAACCCCGCCACCCCCGTGCAGGTGCTGGACCACGTGTGGGACAAGCTGGACATGGTGCTGCTGATGAGCGTGAACCCTGGCTTTGGTGGCCAGAAGTTCATCCCCAGCACGCTGGCCAAGCTGCGCACCCTCCGCGCGGCCATTGAGGCGCACAAGGCCGCCGGTGGCCAGGACATCTGGCTGCAAGTGGACGGTGGCGTGAAGGTGGACAACATTGCCGAGATTGTTCGCGCCGGTGCCGACACCTGTGTGGCGGGCAGCGCCGTGTTCGGTGCGCCCGATGCCGGTGGGGGCTACCACGGTGTCATGAAGGCCTTGCGCGCCGAGGCCGCCAAGGCCTGAGCCAGCAGCCAGACCGCTGAAGGGGTGAGGGCAACGGTGCCCACCCCCCTGTCGGCCCGTTTCAGTCATTGCATGTGCGTGGCCCCTTGGTGGGCCACCGGGGGAAGCTTTGCCCGTTGCCTGGCCACTGTGCCGGTGGCGAATGGATTTGTTCATTGCCAGTTTGTTTGAAAGTTGACCATGCCTTTGTCACAACGCTCCACCCTGACCCAGTTCCTGATCGAGGAACGCCGCCGTTACCCCGAGGCCAGTGGCGACTTCAACGCCCTGATCCTGGACGTGGCCCTGGCCTGCAAGGCCATTGCCCGCGCCGTCGCCTTTGGCGAACTCGGGGGCATGCTGGGCAACCACGCGGCTGAGGGTGGCAGCAGCGTGAATGTGCAGGGCGAAACGCAAAAGAAGCTGGACGTGATCAGCAACGACATGTTCATCAAGGCCAACGAGTGGGGCGGCCACCTGGCGGGCATGGCGTCCGAGGAGATGGACGAGCCCTACCAAATTCCCGGCCAGTACCCGCGCGGTAAGTACCTGCTGGTGTTCGACCCGCTGGATGGCTCCAGCAACATCGACGTGAACGTGTCGGTGGGCAGCATCTTCTCCATCCTGCGGGCGCCACAAGCGGTGATTGACTCGGGCCGCGACATCCGGGCCGAGGACTTTTTTCAGCCGGGTGCCACGCAGGCGGCGGCGGGTTATGCGCTGTACGGCCCCACCACCATGCTGGTGCTGACGGTGGGCAACGGGGTCAACGGCTTCACGCTGGACCCCAGCCTGGGCGAGTTCAAGCTGACGCACCCGCAAATCAAGGTGCCTGAGGACACGCAGGAGTTCGCCATCAACTCGTCCAACAGCCGCTTTTGGGAAGCCCCCATCAAGCGCTACGTGGACGAATGCCTGGCGGGCAAAACCGGGGCGCGGGGCAAAGACTTCAACATGCGCTGGATCGCCAGCATGGTGGCCGAGGCGCACCGCATCCTGATGCGCGGTGGCGTGTTCATGTACCCGCGCGACACCAAAGACCCGTCCAAGCCGGGCCGCCTGCGCCTGCTGTACGAGGCCAACCCCATCGGCATGATCATGGAGCAGGCCGGTGGCCGTGCCAGCACCGGCCGCGAGCCCATGCTGACCGTGCAGCCCACGGGCCTGCACCAGCGCATTGGCCTGGTGTTTGGCAGCAAGAACGAGGTGGAGCGCATTGAGCGCTACCACGCCGAGCCACAGGCTTACAAGGACGAGGCCAGCCCCCTGTTCAGCGAGCGCAGCCTGTTCCGCGACTGATGCACCGCATTGAACCCATCACTTGATCCCTTGTATGGCGTTTGTTTGTCAATAGCAAACTGTTCAACCAATACAAGCGATAAGACCACTTTTCATTAAAAATCCAGCAGGAGACCGCCATGTCAGAACGCCACCCCATCATCGCCATCACCGGTTCGTCGGGCGCCGGCACCTCCACGGTGACCAAGACGTTTCAGAACATCTTTCGCCGCGAGTCGCTGCAGTCGGCCGTCATCGAAGGCGACAGCCTGCACCGCTACGACCGCAAAGAAATGAAGCTGCGTGCGGCCGAAGCCGAGAAAGAGGGCAACAAGCACTTCAGCCACTTTGGGGCCGACAACAACCTGTTTGGCGAGCTGGAAAACCTGTTCAAAACCTACGCCGAATCGGGCACGGGCCGCAGCCGCAAGTACCTGCACAACGCCGAAGAGGCCGCGCCTTACAAGCAGGAACCCGGCACCTTCACACCGTGGGAAGACTTGCCCGCCGGCACCGACATTTTGTTTTACGAAGGCCTGCACGGCGCCGTCAAAACGCCTGAGCACAACATTGCCCAGTACCCCGACCTGCTCATTGGCGTGGTGCCCGTCATCAACCTGGAGTGGATACAAAAGCTCATCCGCGACAAAACCCAGCGTGGCTACAGCACCGAGGCCGTGACCGACACCATCCTGCGCCGCATGCCCGACTACGTGAACTACATCGTGCCGCAGTTCGAGCACACGCACGTCAACTTCCAGCGCGTGCCGATTGTGGACACGTCCAACCCCTTCATCAGCCGTGACATTCCCAGTGCGGACGAGAGCATGGTCGTCATCCGCTTTGCCAAGCCCAAGGGCATTGACTTTCAGTACCTGCTCAACATGATCGGTGGCAGCCAGATGAGCCGCGCCAACACCATCGTGGTGCCCGGCGGCAAGATGGAGCTGGCCATGCAACTCATCTTCACGCCCTTCATCTGGCGAATGATGGAGCGTCGCAAACGCGCCCTGGGCGGCTGAGCCCAGCCTGCGCCGTTGCGCCGTCCGCCGCCGTCCCCAACGCCACCGCCTGTTCACCCGCCCCGAAAGTGCCCCATGTTTGCCGTCACCCCGTCCAGCCCCACCCCTGAAATGGCCCGCCAGATGGCCAACGCCATCCGCATGCTCGCGGTCGATGCCGTCGAGAAAGCCAAGTCCGGCCACCCCGGTGCCCCCATGGGCATGGCCGACATTGCCGAGGTGCTGTGGAACCGCCACCTCCGGCACAACCCCGCCAACCCGCACTGGCCCGACCGCGACCGTTTTGTGCTGAGCAACGGCCACGGCTCCATGCTCATTTACGCGCTGCTGCACCTCACGGGTTACGACCTGCCCATGGACCAGCTCAAGGCCTTTCGCCAGCTGCACAGCCAAACCGCCGGCCACCCCGAGGTGGGCATCACCCCTGGTGTGGAAACCACCACCGGCCCACTGGGCCAGGGCATCAGCAACGGCGTGGGCATGGCCCTGGCCGAAAAGCTGCTGGCGGCGGAATTCAACCGGCCCGGCCACACCGTGGTGGACCACTTCACCCACGTGTTTTTGGGCGACGGCTGCATGATGGAGGGCATCAGCCACGAGGCCTGCGCGCTGGCGGGCACGCTGCGCCTGTCCAAGCTGGTGGCGTTCTGGGATGACAACGGCATCAGCATCGACGGCCATGTGGAAGGCTGGTTCACCGACGACACGCCCAAGCGCTTCGAGGCCTACGGTTGGCACGTCATCCCGGCTGTGGACGGCCACAACCCCGCCGCCATTGACGCCGCCATCCGCGCCGCCAAGGCCCAGGCCGTGCAGCCCGATGGCAAGCCCACGCTCATTTGCTGCAAAACCGTGATTGGCATGGGCTCGCCCAACAAGGCCGGCACGCACGATGTGCACGGTGCCGCCCTGGGCGCCGCAGAAGTGCAAGCCACCCGCGACGCGTTGGGCTGGACGGCTGCGCCCTTTGACATCCCCGCCGACATTGCCGCCGAATGGCATGCCGTGGCCCGTGGCCAAGCGGCCGAGCGCGCCTGGCGCTTGCGCTTCGAGGCCTACCGCAGTGCCCACCCCGAGCTGGCCGCCGAGTTCGAGCGCCGCATGGCCGGTGACCTGCAGCCCGCCTTTGCCGACCGTTTGCCCGAGGTGCTGGCCGCCATTGCCGCCAAGCCCGATGCGTTTGCCACCCGAAAAAGCAGCCAGAACGCACTGGATGTGTTGGCCCCGCTGGTGCCCGAGTTTTTTGGCGGCAGCGCCGACCTGACGGGCTCCAACCTCACCAACTTCAAAGGCTGCGTGAAGGCTGGCCGTGACACCTTGGGCAACCACCTGAGCTACGGCGTGCGCGAGTTCGGCATGGCCGCCCTCATGAACGGCATGGCGCTGCACGGCGGCTTCATTCCGTATGGCGGCACCTTCCTGACCTTCTCTGACTACAGCCGCAACGCCATCCGCATGGCCGCGCTGATGAAGCAGCGTGTCATTCACGTGTTCACGCACGACAGCATTGGCCTGGGCGAAGACGGCCCCACGCACCAGAGCGTGGAGCATGTGCCCAGCCTGCGCATCATTCCGGGCCTGGACGTGTGGCGCCCCGCCGACGGGCTGGAAACCGCCGTGGCCTGGGCCAGCGCCATTGAGCGCCGTGACGGCCCCAGTGCCCTGTGCCTGAGCCGCCAAAACCTGCCGCGCGTGACCGAGCGCATCCTGGCAGGGCAGATCCGCCAGGGCGGCTATGTGCTGTCCGACATGGACCGCCCGCAGGCCGTCATCGTCGCCACCGGCTCCGAGGTGGAACTGGCCTTGCAGGCCCAATCCGCGCTGGCGGCCCAGGGCATGCGCACCCGCGTGGTGTCCATGCCATGCACCAACGTGTTCGACCGCCAACCCCGCGCCTACCAAGACGAGGTGCTGCCGTTGGCGCTGCCCACGGTGGCCATTGAAGCGGCGCACCCCGACTTCTGGCGCAAGTACGTGGGCCGCACCGGCGAGGTCATTGGCATGCCCACGTTTGGCGAGTCCGCCCCCGCCAAAGACCTGTACGCCCACTTCGGCATCACCGCGCAGGCGGTGGTCGCGGCGGTGCAGAAGGTGGTGGCCGCATGAGCGCGCGCGCCTGGGACCTGGTGATGTTCGACCTGGACGGCACCCTGATTGAAACGGCCCCCGAAATTGCCGACGCCACCAACGACACCCTGGCCCAGTTTGGCCTGCGGCTGGTGACGCAGCAACAGGTCAACGACTGGATAGGCCACGGGACGCAAACCTTGCTGGTGCAGGCGCTGGCGGCCTCGCGGGGCACCACCGAGGCGGCGGTGCGCGAGGCGGCGGACTTTGCCGCCATCAACGCCGCGTTTGTGCAGCACTACGGGCAGCGCTGCGGCAGCCGCAGCCACCTGTACCCCCATGTGCGCGAGGTGCTGCATGCGCTCAAGGCCCAGGGCGTGAAGCTGGCCGTGGTCACCAACAAGGAAGGGCGTTACACCCAGGTGGTGTTGGACGCGCACCAGCTCGCCCCCGTGTTCGACCGCGTGGTCAGTGGCGACACGCTGGCCACCAAAAAGCCGCACCCGCTGGGCATTCAGTCGTGCCTGGGCCAGTTTGGCGTGGCGCCAGCGCGGGCGCTGTTTGTGGGCGACTCGTCCATTGATGTGGCCACCGCCAAAGCCGCTGGCGTGACCGTGTGGGCGCTGCCCTATGGCTACAACATGGGCCAGCCCATTGCCGCTTGTCAGCCAGACCGGGTGATTGCCGACTTTTCGGCGCTGCTGCCCGTCGTGGCGGAAAACATCGCGGAAGCAGAAGCATAAAACCCAATATTGACAAGCGCTGGACGCCATTTTTGTCAACAAATTTAAAAAAGCCACGAGGAGAACCACCCCCATGACCATCAAAATCGGCATCAACGGCTTTGGCCGCATCGGGCGCAACGTGCTGCGCTCGGCCATCCAGAATTTTTCTGACATCGAAGTCGTCGCCATCAACGACCTGCTCGAGCCCGACTACCTCGCCTACATGCTGCAATACGACAGCGTGCACGGCCGCTTCAAGGGCACGGTCAGCGTCGAAGGCAACACCCTCGTCGTCAACGGCAAAAAAATCCGCCTCACCGCCATCAAAGACCCGTCCGAACTCAAGTGGGCTGAAGTCGGTGCCGACGTCGTCATCGAATCCACCGGCATCTTCCTGGACAAAGCCGGTGGCGAAAAGCACCTGGCCGCCGGTGCCAAAAAAGTCATCTTCTCCGCCCCCAGCAAAGACGACACCCCCATGTTCGTCTACGGTGTGAACCACGCCACCTACGCTGGCCAAGCCATCATCAGCAACGCCAGTTGCACCACCAACTGCCTGGCACCCGTGGCCAAAGTGCTCAACGACAAATGGGGCATCAAGCGCGGCCTCATGACCACCGTGCACGCCGCCACCGCCACCCAAAAAACCGTGGACGGCCCCAGCAACAAAGACTGGCGCGGTGGCCGTGGCATCCTGGAAAACATCATCCCCAGCAGCACGGGTGCCGCCAAGGCCGTGGGCGTGGTCATTCCTGAGCTGAACAAAAAGCTCACCGGCATGAGCTTTCGCGTGCCCACCAGCGACGTGTCCGTGGTCGACCTGACCGTGGAACTCAACTCAGAAGCCAGCTACGCCGAGATCTGCGCCGAAATGAAGGCCCAAAGCGAAGGTGCATTGAAGGGCGTGCTGGGCTACACCACCGACAAAGTGGTGGCCACCGACTTCCGTGGCGAGACCTGCACCAGCGTGTTCGACGCCGATGCCGGCATTGCGCTGGACAGCACCTTTGTGAAGGTGGTGAGCTGGTACGACAACGAGTGGGGCTACTCCAACAAGTGCCTGGAGATGGTGCGGGTGGTGGGGCAGGGCGTGGCCCCGGCCACGGGGCGTTGAGTCAGACCCCGCCAACCGCCCAGCGACAATCGGGGGTGTCCCCCGATTTCTACACACAAGGAGCTTGTTCATGAAATTTCTGCGTTTTTCCGATGTCATTGCCAGCGGCTTTGCCCGTGGCAAGCGGGTGTTCATCCGTGCCGACCTGAATGTGCCCCAGGACAAGTCGGGCCAGATCACCGAAGACACGCGCATCCGCGCCAGCATCCCCGCCGTGAAAATGGCGCTGGACGCCGGTGCCGCCGTCATGGTCACCAGCCACCTGGGCCGCCCCACCGAGGGTGAATTCAAGCCCGAAGACAGCCTGGCTCCCGTGGCCGCCCGCATGAGCGAGCTGCTGGGCGCGCCCGTGCGCCTGGTGTCCGACTGGGTGGACGGCGGCTTTGTCGCCACGCCCGGCGAAGTGGTCATGCTGGAAAACTGCCGCCTGAACAAGGGCGAGAAAAAGAACAACCCCGAGCTGGCCAAAAAGCTGGGCGCCCTGTGCGACATCTTCGTGCACGACGCCTTTGGCACTGCCCACCGGGCCGAGGGCACGACCTACGGCATCGCCGAAACCGCCCCCATCGCCTGCGCGGGCCCATTGCTGGCCGCCGAAATGGACGCCATTGGCAAGGCCCTGGCCAACCCCCAGCGCCCGCTGGTGGCCATCGTGGCGGGCAGCAAGGTCAGCACCAAGCTGACCATTTTGCAAGCCCTGTCCGGCAAAGTGGACGGCCTGATCGTGGGTGGCGGCATTGCCAACACCTTCATGCTGGCCGCTGGCCTGAACATTGGCAAAAGCCTGGCTGAGGCCGACTTGGTGGGCGAAGCCAAAGCCGTGATCGAATCCATGAAGGCCAGGGGTGCCGAGGTGCCCATTCCAACCGACGTGGTGTGCGCCAAGGCCTTCAGCCCCGACGCGGTGGCCACCGTCAAGGCCGCCACCGACGTGGCCGACGACGACATGATTCTGGACATTGGCCCCGACACCGCCGCCAAGCTGGCCGCGCAGCTCATGAAGGCGGGCACCATTGTGTGGAACGGCCCCGTGGGCGTGTTTGAGTTTCCCCAGTTTGAAAACGGCACCAAAGTGGTGGCCCAGGCCATCGCCGACAGCGCGGGCTTCAGCATTGCGGGTGGCGGTGACACGCTGGCGGCCATTGCCAAGTACGGCATTGAAAAGCAGGTGGGCTACATCTCCACCGGCGGCGGTGCCTTTTTGGAAGTGCTGGAGGGCAAAACCCTGCCCGCCTTTGAAGTGCTGGCGCGCCGCGCCGACTGACGCGGCCACCCGCAGCAGGCAAGGGAGGCCTCCCTTGCCGTGGGTGGCCCCAGGTGCGTGGGTCCTGTGCCCGTGCCGCCTGAACCGGTGAGTGCACCCCCCAGTGCCCGGCACGGGCGCTGGGGTGGTCACCCGAATTAACTTGTTTTTGTAGCTGAAATCGCTTGTGCAGCAAGCGATATGGGCGTTTTTTCCTTAAATTTTTAACCGGAGACCCACCATGGCCTTGATTTCCTTGCGACAACTGTTGGACCACGCGGCTGAGCACAGCTACGGTCTGCCCGCCTTCAACGTCAACAACATGGAGCAGGTGCAGGCCATCATGCAAGCGGCGGACGCGGTGAACAGCCCCGTGATCCTGCAAGGGTCGGCGGGTGCGCGCTCTTACGCAGGCGAGCCGTTTTTGCGCCACCTGATTTTGGCGGCGGTGGAGATGTACCCCCACATTCCCGTGTGTATGCACCAGGACCACGGCGCATCACCCGCCATTTGCGCCCGCTCCATCCAGTCGGGCTTCAGCTCGGTGATGATGGACGGCAGCTTGCTGGAAGACGGCAAAACCCCCGCCAGCTACGAGTACAACGTGGAAACCACGCGCCAGGTGGTGGACATTGCCCACGCCTGCGGCGTGTCGGTCGAGGGCGAACTGGGTTGCTTGGGCTCACTGGAAACCGGCATGGCCGGTGAGGAAGATGGCCACGGCGCCGAAGGCAAGCTGGACCATTCCGCGCTGCTGACCGACCCCGACGAGGCCGCCGACTTTGTGGCCAAGACCCAGGTGGACGCATTGGCCATTGCCATTGGCACCAGCCACGGGGCCTACAAGTTCACGCAAAAGCCCACGGGCAAGGTGCTGCGCATTGACCGCGTAAAAGAAATCCACCAGCGCATTCCCAATGTGCACCTGGTCATGCACGGCAGCTCCAGCGTGCCCGAAGACTGGCTGGCCATCATCAACCAGTACGGGGGCGACATGGGCCAGACCTATGGTGTGCCGGTGGAGGAAATCGTGGAAGGCATCAAAAACGGCGTGCGCAAAGTCAACATCGACACCGACTTGCGCATGGCCAGCACCGGGGCCATTCGCCAGTTTTTGGCCAAGGACCGCAAAAACTTCGACCCTCGCAAGTTCTATAAAGAAGCCACCAAGGCCATGCAGGCCATTTGTGCCAACCGCTACGAGGCCTTTGGCAGCGCGGGCATGGCCAGCCGCATCACCCAGGTGCACAGCCTGGAGGCCATGCAGCGCCGCTACGACAAGGGCGAGCTGGCACCACGCTTGGCCTGAGTTGGCCAAAAAAAGAGCCATGCCGCAAGGCATGGCTCAAAGCTTCAAACACCAGTCAACGCCCAAGGGCGTTGTCCGGGGCTCTCGCACATCAACCGGGTGTGGCGGGGTGCGGCAAGGTCATTTGCCGCTCAGGTATTCGGCCACGGCATGCATTTCCAGCTTGGTCATTTTTTCGGCCACCACGTGCATCACGGCGTTGTCGTTGTTGCGGTCGCGCTTGTTGAACATGTTCAGCTGGTGCTCAATGTAAGCGGAAAACTGACGGCCCAGGCGAGGCAGGTTGTCCGCCCCTTCGGCATTGATGCCATGACAGGCCACACAGGCGGGCACGCCACTGAATTTGTTGCCGTTGTGGTAGATGTACTGGCCCATGGCCGCCAGTTGGGGCTCTTTGGGTTCTTCCTTGGGCAGGTCCATTTTCTGGTAATACTGGCCCAGGGCCGCCATTTCGTCGGGCTTGAGCTTGGCCACCATTTCAGCCATGGCCGTGCTCTTGCGTGCACCCGACTGAAAGGCCAACAGTTGTTTCGCGATGTAGGCGGCGTTCTGACCCGCCAGGCGGGGGAAAATCTCGCTGGTGGATTCGCCTTGTGCGCCATGGCACAGGAAGCACGAGCCACCGGCAATCTTTTTGGCGCGGGCTTCATCGGCCTGCGCCCAGGCGGTCCCACTCAGAACCAGGGTGGCCAGTGTGGCCAGCCCGATGGCGGCCAGGCGGTGTGTGCGAAGAAGACGGTTCACTTCTTGACCTCTAGTACTTGCTTAATGACTGATGTTTGAGGCAAAAAAACCGCCGACGAAGGTCGGCGGTTTGGGGGTTAGCGCATCAGGCCAGCGTGTCGGCCCAGATGTTGCGCGCCCAGGCGTGGGCATAGCGACCTTCCAGCTCGCTGGCCGCCACCGACACGCCGCCGGAGCCGGCCACGGTCAGCATGGTTTTCTTCTCGACATCGTAGCGGTGGACGCTGGCCACGTGCACCACGTCTTCGTCGGTGACGAAGCTGTAGCAGGTGTTGGCGTAAATGGGCAGGGAAGGGGGCGCCTTGCCTTGCAGCAGTGACACCACGGCCGCGGCACAGGTTTTGCCGTGCTGGTTGGCCATGTGACCGGACTTGGGCATGCCAGGGGCGATTTGGATGGCGTCACCCAGCACGTGCACGTTTTTCACCGCGATGGATTCGAAGGTGAGAAAGTCCACCTCGCACCAGCGCTTGTTGGCGGTGGCCAAGCCGGTTTTGAGGGCGATGTCACCCGCACGCATGTTGGGCACCACGTTGGCCACGGTGGCCTTGAAGTCGTCGTTGAACTCGAACTTCAGCGTGTTGGTCGCCACGTCCACGTCCACCACGTTGTGCTTGGGGCGGTAGTCGATCATGCCGTCGTAGTGGTCTTTCCAGGCCTTCATGAACAGGCCCTTCTTGGACTGGATGTCATCGTTGGCATCAAAGATGACGACCTTGCTCTTGGGCTTGTGCTTCTTGAAGTAGCTGGCCACCAGGCAGGCGCGCTCGTAGGGGCCGGGGGGGCAGCGGTAGGGGGCGCGGGGAATGGACAGCGCGTACACGCCGCCGTCGGGCATGGCCTCCAGTTGCTTGCGCAAGCCCACCGTTTGTGCGCCGGCCTTCCAGGCGTGGAACACTTTGTCTTTGGCCGCTGCACTGGCCATGCCGGGCAGGGTCTCGTACATGAAGTCGATGCCGGGCGACACGATCAGGCGGTCGAAAGGCAGTTCGCCGCCGCTGGCCAGCTTGACAACTTTCTTGTCGGGATCGATGACCGACACCATGTCCTTGACCACCTTCACGCCATGGCGTTTCGTCAGGTTGTCATAGGGCGTGGTGATGTCGGCCATGGTCTTGTAGCCGCCCACCACCAAGTTGGAAATGGGGCAGGACACAAAAGCGGCGCTGGGTTCAACCAGGGTCACGTCCACCGTGCCCTCGGAAAACAGGCGCAGGTACTTGGCGGCCGTGGCGCCACCGTAGCCCCCGCCGACCACCACCACCTTGCCGATGCTGGCACCACCACCGGTGGAGGCACAGCCGGTCATGAAGCCCGCAGCACCCAGTGCAGAACCCGCACCCAGCGTTTGTACAAATTGACGACGTTTCATGGTGTGTGTCTCCTCAAGGCTTTTTGGGTTGGGCGGCGAAGTACGCGGCGATCTCGTTGATTTGCTCGTCGCTGTAGCCCTTGGAGATCTGGTGCATCAGCGTGGCGGGCTTGCGGCCGCTTTTGAAGTCCAGCATCTTCTGAACCAGTTCAGCCTTGTCTTTGCCTGCCAGGGGTTCATTGCCGGGTTCGGCGTAACCATTGGTGCCGTGGCAGTTGGCACATGCAGCTGCCCACACCTTGACTTGTGCCACTTGGGCCTGGGCCAGGGTGGCGCCCAGTGCCAGCAGGCCGCCCATCAGTATCCGGTTGAGTGGTTTCATTTTTTGTCTGACCTCCAAGGTGTGGTTGTGGGTTGGCAATATCAGTTGTTGCGGATATTGCAATTGATGGTATCCGCTCAGTCTCGGGCATGAGACCGTAGAAACCCTGAATTCACGCCAGGGCAGGGGAAATTTTTCCACAAATTGTGAGGGGTTTCTGACAAGGTCGTCAGTTTGGCGTTTTGTGGTGGCGTGTCAGCTGGCGTTGGGATCAAGGGTTTACACTAATCCGTATATTCGCAACAAAGCATATAGTTGTATCAAAGCACACGCACGGAGACGATTCCCTTGGACAACATGCACGAGGTTTTTGAGGCGGCAGCGCGCTATTTCAGCGTGTTGGCCGAGCCCGCTCGGCTCAAGATCCTCCATGCCGTGTGTGCCGAAGAAAAAAGCGTCAATTCCATCATCGCCGCCACCGGCATGGCGCAAGCCAACGCCTCGCGCCACCTGGGCTTGATGTACCAGGCAGGCCTGCTGTCGCGCCGGCGCGAGGGCACCCAGGTGTTTTACAAGGTCGCCGACCGCATGTTCATTGAATTGTGCAGGACCGTGTCGGTGCAAATTGCCACCCGCATGGGGCTGGGACATGCGGAGCAGGTGTTTGCGCCGGACGCGCCGCTGCCGCCTGCGGTGCCCGAGACCCGTCAGCAAGATCCATCCCCCTCCAACCAGAAGGAAAAAGCAAGTGTCTAAAGACCTGAGTGAAGTCATCGGGCGCGTTCTTCCCGCGCCCGAAAACCATTTGAGCGCCGACAAGCTCGAAGTGGCGCGCAAAGCCCGCCGAAGTTTCATGGGCAAGGCCCTGGCCATGGGGGCAGGGGTGGCGGCATCGGCCAAGGCTGGCGCGGCTGCGGCCACCGCAGGCGCTGGCGAAGATGTCATCCTGCAGATGCCAGAGCACACCGGCGGCTTGGGCTTGCCGGTGGCCATGAACCCCTACGGCCAGCCCAGCAAATGGGAAGCCAACCTGCAGCGCCGCGAAAGCCCGGGGCTGACCCGCGTGCCACAGGCCTCGGTCAGCTTCACGCCTTTGCAGGGCCTGTTCGGCATCATCACCCCCAGCGGCCTGCACTTCGAGCGCCACCACCAGGGTTGGTGGGACATTGACCCCTCCAAGCACCGCCTAATGATCAACGGCTTGGTCAAACGCCAGCGCGTGTTCACCATGGACGACCTGATGCGCCTGCCCAGCGTGTCGCGCATCCACTTCATCGAGTGCGGTGCCAACTCTGCCACCGAGTGGGGCAATGTGGCCGTGTCGTCGGTGCAGTACTCGCACGGCATGTTGAGCTGTTCCGAGTTCACGGGTGTGTTGCTGTCCACCCTGCTGGAAATGTGCGGCTACGACAAGAAGAATGGCAAGTATGTGCTGGCCGAAGGCGCTGACGGCTCGTCCATGACGCGCACGATCTCCATCGAAAACGCGATGGACGACGTGATGGTGGCCTGGGCCATGAACGGCGAAATGCTGCGCCCCGAAAACGGCTACCCGTTGCGCCTGGTGGTGCCGGGTGTGCAGGGCGTGAGCTGGGTCAAGTACCTGCGCCGCATCGAGGTGGGGGACCAGAAGTACGCCGCCAAAGACGAAGCGGTGCACTACATCGACCACATGCCCGACGGCACCCACCGCCAGTACAGCGGCATTCAAGAGTGCAAGAGCGTCATCACCACCCCCTCTGGCAGCCAGACGCTGCTGGACAAGGGTTTTTACAACATCAGTGGCTTGGCGTGGTCGGGGCGCGGCCCCATCAAGCGGGTGGACGTGAGTGTGGACGGTGGTCGCAACTGGCGCACCGCCCGCCTGGAGGGACCCGTTCTGCCCAAGGCGCTGACGCGCTTCAACATCGACTGGGTGTGGGACGGCAAGCCCGCCATCCTGCAAAGCCGTGCCATCGACAGCACCGGCTACGTGCAACCCAAGATGAACCAGTTGCGTGCCGTGCGCGGTACGCGCTCCGTGTACCACCAGAACGCCATCCACTCCTGGAAAGTGGCGGAAAACGGTGAAGTCTCCAACGTGCAGGTGTTCTGATGAAACTCACATTCAAACTTTCAATGGCTGCGCTCGCGCTGGCAGCCCTGGGCTCCGGCACTGCCTGGGCCGACAACAAGGTGGCCATGCGCAGCGTCGGTCGCGATGCCACCGCTGCTGAAGTCAAGGCCTGGGACATTGACGTTCGCCCCGACTTCAAGGGCCTGCCCAAAGGTGCGGGCAGCGTGTCCATGGGTGAGACGGTCTGGGAAGAAAAGTGCGCCTCTTGCCATGGCAGTTTTGGCGAATCCAACGAGGTGTTCACCCCCCTCATTGGTGGCACAACCAAGGCCGACATCCAGCGCGGCCGCGTCAAGAACCTGGAAGAAGGCTCCAGCTTCCCCCAGAAAACCACCATCATGAAGGTGGCCACGGTGTCCACGCTGTGGGACTACATCAACCGCGCCATGCCCTGGAACGCCCCCAAGAGTCTGACCACCGACGAGGTGTACGGTGTGGTGGCCTACCTGCTCAGCTTGGCCGAAGTGGTGCCTGCCGACCATGTGCTGTCGGACCAGAACATTGCCGAGGCCCAAAAGCGCATGCCCAACCGCAACGGCATGGTTTTTTACGAGCCCATGTGGAAAACCAATGGCAAGGGTGATGTGAAAAACGTGGCCTGCATGAAAAATTGCGCCACCGAAGCCAAAATCACGTCCTTTTTGCCCGACTACGCCAAGAATGCCCAAGGCAACACCGCCGAGCAGAACCGCGTCATCGGACCGGTTCGGGGGGTGGACACATCCAAACCCGCCGGCAAGTGACTTTTTTTGAGTCCGTTCTCGTTTTCCCTGTAGCGCTTGATATTTGTCAAAAATTACACTTTGCTTATGCAAGGATTGATGGATGCAAGCCAAGTGCCGCGGGACATGTCCTTACTTTCTGACCGCTTTTTTCAAGGAGTTCTCATGAACAACACCCGCCGTACCGTCATCAAGACGACCAGCGCACTGGGCACCCTGGTGGCCTTGGGCCTGATCACCCAACAACAGGCCATGGCCGCCGTCGAGCGCTCCGCGTTCGAGGTCAAGACCATTGCCGATGCCATGAAGGCCATTGGTGGCACCGCTGCCAACAGCGACCAGGTATCGGTCATTTCCCCCGACATCGCCGAAAACGGTGCCGTGGTGCCCGTGGGTGCTTCCAGCAACCTGCCCAACACCACCGAAATTTACCTGCTGGTCGAGAAAAACCCCACGCCCCTGGCCGCCGGTTTCATCATCCCCGCCGGTACCGAGGCGTCTGTTCAAACCCGCCTGAAAATGGGCCAGTCCACCAACGTGGTGGCCGTGGTCAAGGCCGACGGCAAGCTCTTCTCTGCCACCAAAGAAACCAAAGTGACCCTGGGCGGCTGCGGCGGCTGATGCCTCGCGTCACCACGTTGCATTTGTTTTCTTTTTGTCCACATTCAACTGATTCAGGAGTCCAGTCATGGCAGATCCAATGCGCATTCGTGCAAACAACAAAGACGGCGTGACAGAAGTCCGCGTCCTCATGTCCCACCCCATGGAATCCGGTGCCCGCAAGGATGCATCGGGCGCCACGGTGCCCGCCCACTACATCAAAGACCTGGAAGCCACGCACGCCGGCAAGTCCGTGCTGCAGGCCATGTTCAGCGGTGCGGTGTCACAGAACCCTTTCCTGTCCTTCAAATTCAAGGGCGGCGCCAAGGGTGAAAAAGTGACCGTCAAGTGGGTGGACAACAAAGGCGACAGCCGAACCGACGAAGCCACCATCGCTTGATGGGGGCTTGACGGGCCACGGCCCTTCGCGAGAAGGGCCGTTTTTGTTTTCACCACAACAAGGAGACTTTCCAATGAAAAAGCGCATGCTCGTCCTGGGCGTCACGTTGGGCATGGCGGTAGTCGGGGCGCAAGCCCAGGATTCCGCTGCGGCTGGTATCGCCAAATTCCGCGAAATGCTGGCCGACGGCAACCCTGCCGAACTGTACGAAATGAAGGGCGAAGAGCTCTGGAAGCAAAAGCGCGGCCCCAAGAAGGTCTCCTTGGAGCAATGTGACCTGGGCCTGGGTCCTGGCGTCGTGAAAGGCGCTTTTGTTCAGTTGCCCAAGTATTTTGCCGACACCAAGCGTGTTCAGGACCTGGAAACCCGGCTGGTGACCTGCATGGAAACCCTGCAAGGTTTCAACGCCGCCGACATCGTGAAAACACCCTACGGCAAGGGCGAGATGAACACCATCACCGCGCTGGCCACCTGGATCGGTGGCGAGTCCAAGGGCATGCGCTTCAAGGTCTCTAAGGACCATGCCCTAGAGCAGGACATGTATGAAGTGGGCAAACGCCTGTTCTTCTACCGCGCTGGTCCGCACGATTTCTCGTGCGCCACCTGCCACGGCTCCGACGACAAGCGCATCCGCCTGCAAGACCTGCCCAACCTGACCAAGAACCCCGGCGACGGCGTGGGCTTTGCCGCCTGGCCCGCCTACCGCATTTCCAATGCCCAGATGTGGCCCATGCAAAAGCGCCTGAACGACTGCTACCGACAGCAGCGCTTCCCCGAGCCCAAGTGGGGCAGTGACGCCACCATTGCACTGAGTGTGTACATGGGCGTCAACGCCAATGGCGCCGAGTCCATCGTTCCCGCCCTGAAGCGCTGAGGAGTCAAACCATGAAAAAAACCATTGCAATGACCCTTCCCCTGGCGGCCCTGTTGCTCGCGGGCTGCACCACCGGTGGCACTGGCGTGGACCACGACAAGCTGACGCAGGAAGTCAACAAGGCCTCGTTCATGGACCACGGCTTGGTCAAGGTGGAGCGCCTCAACCAAGACCAAGCCATGGCGCTGTGCAGCGCGGCTGACGTGGCGGGCAAGCCCGTGGACGAGAAAACCGCCAAGGCCATCGAGGCGGCGGCCATGAAGACCATCCAATGGCCTGCAGACGGCCAGTTTCTGGGCGACTGGAAAGAGGGCGAGAAGTCGGCCCAAAGCGGTCGTGGTCTGACTTGGTCGGACAATGAAAAAACCGTCAACGGTGGCAATTGCTACAACTGCCACCAGATCGACGCCAAGGAAATTTCCTACGGCACGCTGGGCCCCAGCCTGCACCAGTACGGCAAACTGCGTGGGGTGAGTGACCCGTCGGCAGCGGCCTCACAGGAAATTGTGCGTTACACCTGGGGCAAGCTCTGGAATTCGCACGCCTACAACGCCTGCTCCAACATGCCGCGTGTGGGGCACAACGGCATCCTGAACGAAAAGCAGTTGAAGGACATCATGGCCCTGCTGCTGGACCCCAAGTCGCCAGTCAATCAGTGACGACGGGCACCCGGGCCATGGCGCGCTGACAGAAGAGCGACCGGTGCACGCACCGGTCGCTTTTTTCCGGTAAATATGCACACTTAATTAAAGAGGAATATTCATGAGCTTCAGTCGTCGCGAATTCATGCAAGTGCTGGCCGTGGCCAGCGCCGGTGGCATGGCCCTGGACCACAAAGACGTGCTGGCGGGCAAACCCGGCGCTGGCAACAAGCTGTACGACCTGCCCAAGTTCGGCAACGTCAGCTTTTTGCACTTCACCGACTGCCACGCGCAGTTGATGCCCATTTACTTCCGCGAGCCCAACGTCAACCTGGGTGTGGCCGAGGCCGTGGGCCGCCCGCCGCACATCGTGGGCGAGGGCCTGCTCAAGCACTTCAACATGCGCCCCGGCACGGCGGAGGCGCATGCCTTCACCTACCTGAACTTTGAAAAAGCCGCCAAGACCTACGGCAAGGTGGGTGGCTTTGCCCACCTGGCCACGCTGGTCAAGATGATGAAGGCCAGCCGCCCCCACGCCATGCTGCTCGACGGCGGCGACACCTGGCAGGGCAGCGCCACGGCGCTGTGGACCAACGGCCAGGACATGGTCGATGCCTGCAAGCTGTTGGGCGTCAACGCCATGTGCCCGCACTGGGAATTCACCCTGGGCGAAAAGCGCGTCCAGGAAATCGTGGAGAAAGACTTCGGTGGCAAGCTCGACTTTTTGGCCCAGAACGTGAAAACCAACGACTTTGGTGACCAGGTGTTCAAGCCCTACGTGATCAAAGAAATGAACGGTGTGCCCGTGGCCGTCATCGGTCAGGCCTTCCCCTACACCCCCATTGCCAACCCCAGCTACATGGTGCCCAACTGGACCTTCGGCATCCAGGACGAGCACATGCAGCAAATGGTGGACGAGGCGCGCGGCAAGGGTGCGCAGGCCGTGGTGGTCATCAGCCACAACGGCATGGACGTGGACATCAAAATGGCGTCCCGCGTCACTGGCATTGACGCCATTTTGGGTGGCCACACCCACGACGGCATGCCCGCGCCTCTGGTGGTCAAAAACGCCAAGGGCCAAACCCTGGTGACCAACGCCGGCTCCAACAGCAAATTTCTGGGCGTGCTCGACTTCGATGTGCGCGGTGGCAAGGTGCAAGACTTCCGCTACAAGCTGCTGCCCGTGTTCGCCAACCTGCTGCCCGCCGACCCCGAAATGCAGACCTACATCGACAAAATGCGCGCACCCTACAAGGCCAAGCTGGACGAGAAGCTGGCCGTGTCAGAAGGCTTGCTGTACCGCCGTGGCAACTTCAACGGCTCGTGGGATCAGCTCATTGTCGATGCCCTGATGGAAGTGAAGGGCGCCGACATGGCCTTCTCCCCTGGCTTCCGCTGGGGCACCACCATTCTGCCGGGCCAGGCCATCACCCGCGAACTGATGATGGACCAGGTCGCCATCACCTACCCCACCAGCACCCTGACCGAAATGACGGGCGAGACCATCAAGACCGTGCTGGAAGACGTGTGCGACAACCTGTTCAACCCCGATCCCTACTACCAGCAGGGCGGCGACATGGTGCGCGTGGGTGGGCTGGAGTACACCTGCGACCCCAAGGCCGGTGCGGGCAAGCGCATCAACAACATGATGCTCAAGGGCAAGGCCATCGAGGCGGGCAAAACCTACAAGGTGGCCGGCTGGGCGCCTGTGGCCGAAGGTGCCAAGGGCGAGCCCATTTGGGACGTGATGGAAACCTACTTCAAGAGCCACAAAACCATTGGCAAGCTCAAGCTCAACACGCCCAAGCTGGTGGGCATGGAAGGCAACCCCGGCATCGCGTTGTGATGCCCACCGGGCTGGTGGGTCCGGTTTTTTGAAGAAAAAGCGCCTATGGCGCTTTTTCTGTTTGTGAAGTTTGCTATAAAAATACAACCGACGAGTGGGTGTGCTGCTTGGCCAAAGCGCGCATGCGGTACAAACACGGCACGCCAAGGTCGGTGTCAACAAAGGAACGGGTCATGAAGGTGGTGTTCGACTTCGGTGGGGTGGTGTTCAACTGGCAACCCACGCAGCTGTTGCAACAGGTGCTGCCCCACCGGGCCGCAGACGAGGCAGGGGGGAAAGCCTGGGCCACCGCCATTTTTCAGGGCTTCCACCCAGACAGCGACTGGGCGCTGTTCGACCAAGGCGGCATCACCCCTGCGCCACTGGCCCAGCGCATTGCGCGGCGCACTGGCCTGGACACGCAAGAGGTGGCGGCGGTGATCGACGCCATCCCGTCGCACCTGGTGCCCAACCCCGGCACCGTGGCGCTGATGGACGAATTGCGCCAGCAGGGGCACACCCTCTATTACCTGTCCAACATGCCCGCCAGCTACGCCGACGAACTGGAGCGCAGCCACCACTTTTTTGACTGGTTCGATGGCGGCATTTTCTCGGCGCGGGTGCGGCAGATCAAGCCCAACCCCGACATCTTTGACACGGCGGTGCGCCGCTTTGCCACCCAAGGGGCCCAGGTGGTGTTCATTGACGATGTGCAGCGCAACCTGGACGCCGCCCGCCTGCACGGCTGGCAGGGGGTGCGCTTCGAGTCCGCCGACCAGGCCCGGTCCGATGTGCTCAACCTGCTGCGCCAGCCATGAGCAGCACCCACCCCCTGCCGCGCGATGCCCAGAGCATTCTGGAGCTGGCCGCGCGCTCCATGTTCGACCTGTGGGCCAACGCCAGCGAGGGCATGCTGCTGGTGGACCGCGAGGCGCGGGTGGTGTGGATCAATGACCAGTACCGCCGCTACCTGCCGGCCCTGGGCTACGCCCGCGAGGAAGACTTTGTGGGTCACTCGGTGTCCGAGGTGGTGCAGAACACCCTCATGCACCAAGTGCTCCAAACCGGCAAACCCATCCTCATTGACCTGCTGAGCAACCGGGCGGGCACCTTTGTGGTCAGCCGCATCCCGCTGCGTGACCCGGCGGGCATGGTCATCGGGGCGCTGGGCATTGTGCTGTTCGACCAGCCCGAAACCAACCTCCAGCCCCTGATTGCCAAGTTCTCGCTGTTGCAGCGCGACTTGGACGATGCACGGCGTGAGCTGGCCAGCCACCGCCGCACCCAGCGCGGTGCGTCGCGCCAGTCGCGTTACACCTTCGCCAGCTTTGTGGGGCGCAGCGCGGCCGCCATGGAGGTCAAGCGCCAGGCCAGGCGAGCGGCGCAATCGGGCAGCCCGGTGCTGCTGCTGGGGGAAACCGGCACCGGCAAAGAGCTGCTGGCCCACGCCATCCACGCCAGCTCGGGCCGGGCGCACGGGCCCTTTGTGGGCGTGAACATTGCCGCCGTGCCCGACACGCTGCTGGAGGCCGAATTTTTTGGTGTGGCCCCCGGCGCCTACACCGGTGCCGACCGCAAAGGGCGCGATGGCAAGTTCAAGCTGGCCGATGGCGGCACCTTGTTTCTGGATGAAATTGGCGACATGCCCCTGGGGCTGCAGGCCAAGCTGTTGCGGGCGCTGCAAGAGGGCGAGATAGAGCCCCTGGGCTCCAACCAGCTGGTGTCGTTCGATGTGCGGCTGGTGGCGGCCACCTCGCGCGACCTGCTGGCCCTGGTGCGCGAAGGGCGCTTCCGCGAGGACTTGTACTACCGCCTGAACGTGCTGCCCATCCGTGTGCCGCCGCTGCGCGAGCGGCGCGAGGACATTCCCGCGCTCATCGAGGTGCTGGGCGAAGACATGGTGCACCGGGGTGAGGCACACCCGCCCGAGCTGGAGCCCCAGGCCCTGGCCTTGCTGCTGGCCCAGGCTTGGCGCGGCAACATCCGCGAGCTGCGCAACGTGCTGGAGCAGGCCACCCTGCGCTGTGACACCGACGTGCTCAGCGCGCCGCAGCTGGAGCAGGTGTTGCGGGCCTCGGGCGTGGCCGACGTGGCCCCGGCTTTGCCCACCTGGCAAACCGCAGACCGGCCCGATGCCACCCGCCCGCTGGCCGTGCAGGTGGCCGAGGTGGAGCGCGTGGCCATTGCCGCCGCCATGCAGGCCACCGGGGGCAACAAGCTGGCGGCGGCGCGCCTGCTGGGCATTTCGCGCGCCAAACTCTACGAACGTCTGGAAAACCCTGATCGCTGATCAGACATATGTCTGATATTTGGACACATAAATTGCCTGATAATCAGACAAATTATGTGGTCTATGGGTAAAAATCCAGGCAAATCAACGGTCTTTTGGTTGGCACGAAGCCTGCGATGTCCATCTCACTTCAACAAGGAGACATCCATGCAACGACGCCCCTTCATCCACCTGACTGCGCTTGCTGCCCTGGCCACGTCGGCCGGTGCCTTCTCGGTGCCTGCCATGGCGCAATCCAAAGAGATCAAGATTGCGCACATCCACAGCATGACCGGGCCTTTGGAGGCCTATGGCAAGCAGACCCAGACGGGCTTGATGATGGGCCTGGCCTACGCCACCGGCGGCACCATGACCGTGGGCGGCCGCAAGATCGTGGTCATTGAAAAAGACGACCAAGGCAAGCCCGACCTGGGCAAGAGCCTGTTGGCCGCCGCCTATGGCGACGACAAGGTGGACCTTGCTGTTGGCCCCACCGCCTCGCCCGTGGCGCTGGCCATGCTGCCCGTGGCCGAAGAGTACAAAAAGATTCTGCTGGTCGAGCCCGCCGTGGCCGACAGCATCACAGGCGACAAGTGGAACAAATACATCTTCCGCACCGGTCGCAACAGCAGCCAGGACGCCATTGCCAACGCCGTGGCGCTGGACAAAGAGGGCGTGAGCATCGTCACCATGGCGCAAGACTCGGCCTTTGGCAAAGACGGCGTCAAGGCGTTTAAAGAAGCCCTGAAGAAATCCAAGCTGGTGCACGAGGAGTACCTGCCCCCGGCCACCACCGACTTCACCGCCGGTGGCCAGCGCATGATCGACAAGCTCAAGGACCTGCCCGGGCGCAAGATGATTTTCATCATCTGGGCCGGTGGCAACCCCTTCAAGATTGCCGACATGGACTTGAAGCGCCACGGCATTGAGATTGCCACGGGCGGCAACATCCTGCCCGCCATGGCGGCGTACAAAAACTTCCCTGGCATGGAAGGCGCGGCCTACTACTACTTTGGCATGCCCAAAAACCCCATCAACGAAGCGCTGGTGGCCAACCACTACAAGCAGTTCAAGGCACCGCCCGACTTCTTCACGGCGGGCGGCTTCAGTTCTGCCATGGCCATCGTCACGGCCCTCAAGGCCACCAATGGCGACACCAACACCAACAAGCTCATCAAGACCATGGAGGGCATGAGTTTTGACACGCCCAAGGGCAAGATGACCTTCCGCAAGCAAGACCACCAGGCCATGCAGAGCATGTACCACTTCAAGATCAAGGTGGACCCGGCTTTTGCCTGGGGCGTGCCCGAGCTGGTGCGCGAGATCAAGCCTGAAGAAATGAACGTGCCCATCCGCAACGGGCGCTGAGTTTTCGTTTTTTTCGTTCCATCGACCCGGCTTGGCGCCGGGTCGAGTTGACCGTCGCCTTCCCACCCCCATGCTGCAAACCCAAGACCTCACGGTCCGCTTTGGCGGACACGTGGCGGTGAACGCTGTCTCCTGCACTTTTGCACCGGGCACGCTCACCGCCATTGTTGGCCCCAACGGCGCTGGCAAGACCACCTACTTCAACCTGATTTCCGGCCAGCTCAAAGCCAGTGCCGGACGGGTCAGCCTGAACGGGCGCGAGCTGACCGGCCTGAGCGCCTCGGCCCGCACCCGCGCCGGGCTGGGCAGGGCGTTTCAGCTGACCAACCTGTTCCCCAACCTGAGCGTGTTGGAAAACGTGCGCCTGGCGGTGCAGGCCAGGGTGGATGGCGCCCACCGGCGCGGCCTCAACCTCTGGAGCATCTGGAGCGACCACGCTGGGCTGACCGAGCGTGCCCACGCCATTTTGGTGTCGGTGGCCATGGCCCAGCAGCAAGACGCACCCGTGGCCAGCCTGCCCCATGGCGACCAACGCAAGCTGGAGGTGGCGCTGCTGATGGCACTGGACCCACAGGTCTACATGTTTGACGAGCCCACGGCCGGCATGAGCCACGACGAGGCGCCCGTCATTCTCAACCTGATCCGCCAGCTGAAAGACGACAAGACCAAAACCATATTGCTGGTGGAACACAAGATGGACGTGGTGCGCGAGCTGGCCGACCGCATCATCGTGCTGCACAACGGCAGCCTGGTGGCAGATGGCGACCCAGCCACCGTGATTGCCTCCCCCGTGGTGCAAGAGGCTTACCTGGGTGTGAGCAAAGACGCGGACAACGCCGCCAACAAGGAGGCCGCATGAACGCGTCAACCCCCGCCAGTTCGCCGAGGCACGCGGGCGAAGCCTTTGACCAGTGGGCCCAGGTGACCCGGGTGGCCAGGGCCACGCCGCTGGCCCAGCCCGAGCCGCTGCTGACGCTGCAAGGCGTGCACACACACATTGGGGCGTACCACATCCTGCACGGGGTGGACTTGGTGGTGCCGCGTGGTCAGCTCACGATGTTGCTGGGGCGCAATGGCGCGGGCAAAACCACCACGCTGCGCACCATCATGGGCCTGTGGCAGGCCAGCCAGGGCAGTGTGGTGTTCAACGGGCAAGACATCACCCGCCTGCACACCCCGCACATCGCTGGGCTGAACATTGCCTATGTGCCCGAGAACATGGGCATCTTTGCCGACCTGACCGTCAAGGAAAACATGCTGCTGGCCGCCCGTTCGGCCAAGCGCGCCCAGCAAATGGACGAGGCGCGGCTGCAGTGGATCTTCAAGCTCTTTCCGGCGGTGGAGAAATTCTGGAACCACCCCGCAGGCAAGCTCTCTGGCGGTCAAAAGCAGATGCTGGCGGTCTCGCGCGCCATTGTTGAGCCACGCGATTTGCTCATCATCGACGAGCCCAGCAAGGGCCTGGCCCCCGTGATGATCAACAACATGATCGACGCCTTCCAGCAGCTCAAGGCCAGTGGCGTGAGCATTTTGCTGGTGGAACAAAACATCCACTTTGCCAAACGCCTGGGTGACACCGTGGCCGTCATGGACGACGGACGGGTGGTGCACGCCGGCAGCATGGCCGAGCTGGCCCAGGACGAAGCCCTGCAACGCAGCTTGCTGGGCTTGGCGCTGTGAATTTCAAGCAAAAAAGCCATTCAACGCTTGATGGTGTTGAGAAGTCAGCTACACAAAACAATGACCACGGAGTGCTTTCTGCATGAACCTCAAAACCCTTGACGAACTGGACTACCGGCCGCTGTTGCTGGTGCCCGCGCTCGCCCTGGCGGTGTTGCCGCTGATGGGGTCCGCCTCCACCTGGCTCACGCTGACGGTGGCGGGACTGGCCATGGGCATGATCATTTTCATCATCGCCTCGGGCCTGACCCTGGTGTTTGGCCTGATGGACGTGCTCAACTTTGGCCACGGCCTGTTCATTGCGTTGGGGGCTTTTGTGGCCACCAGCGTGCTGGGGGCCATGGGCGACTGGACGGGGTCTGACCAACTCTGGCGCAACCTGGTGGCGGTGTTGCCCGCCATGGTTGTGGCCATGGCGGTGGCGGCGGCCGTGGGCCTGGCGTTTGAGCGCTTCATTGTGCGGCCCGTGTACGGCCAGCACCTGAAGCAAATCCTCATCACCATGGGCGGCATGATCATTGGCGAGGAGCTCATCAAGGTCATCTGGGGTCCGCTGCAAATTCCGTTGCCCCTGCCCGAGGCCATGCGCGGCGCCGTGTACATGGGCGACGCAGCGGTGGAGAAGTACCGCCTGATTGCCGTGGTGGTGGGGCTGGCGGTGTTTCTGGCGCAAATTTGGGTGCTGTCGCGCACCAAAATTGGCCTGCTCATCCGCGCCGGGGTGCAGGACCGCGAAATGGTTGAGTCGCTGGGCTACCGCATCCGCCGCCTGTTTGTGGGCGTGTTCGTGGTGGGCAGCGCGCTGGCGGGCCTGGGCGGCGTCATGTGGGGGCTGTACCAGCAGAGCGTGATTCCCCAGATTGGCCACCAGGTCAACGTGCTCATCTTCATCGTCATCATCATTGGCGGGTTGGGCTCCACAGGGGGGGCGCTCATCGGTGCGCTGCTGGTGGGCCTGATGGCCAACTACACCGGCTTTTTGGCGCCCAAGGTGGCGCTGTTTTCCAACATCGCCCTCATGGCCGCCATCCTGGCGTGGCGCCCCCAAGGCGTGTACCCCGTGGCGAACCGGTGACTGTCATGCTCAATCGACTCATTTCAGGTGACTTTCCCCGCAGCCGCGTGCTGGCGGTGTTGCTGGTGGGCTTGCTGCTGGCGCTGGCGCTGGCGCCGTTTTTGTTTCCGGGTGTCAAGGCGCTGAACGTGGCGGCCAAGGTGCTGATTTTCATTGTGCTGGTGTCCAGCTTTGACCTGCTGCTGGGCTACACCGGCATCGTCAGCTTTGCCCACACCATGTTTTTTGGCCTGGGGGCCTACGGCGTGGCCGTGGCCACCACCCGCATGGGCCCCACCTGGGAGGCGCTGGCCGTGGGGGTGGGCGGTGCGCTGGGCCTGAGCCTGGTGCTGTCGCTGGTCATCGGGCTGTTTTCGTTGCGGGTGCGGGCCATCTTTTTCGCCATGATCACGCTGGCCGTGGCCACCGCTTTCCAGACCTTGGCCTCGCAGTTGTCTGACATCACGGGCGGGGAAGACGGTCTGAGCTTTCGCCTGCCTGAAATCCTCTCGCCCAGCTTCGAGTTCAGCGAGGAGCCCTTTCTGGGCGTGTCGCTGGACGGCCGCCTGCTCACCTACTACCTGCTGTTCGTGGTGGCCGTGCTACTGCTGCTGGCGCTGCTGCGCATCGTCAACTCGCCGTTCGGTCGGGTGCTGCAGGCCATCCGCGAGAACGAGTTCCGCGCCGAGGCCATTGGCTACCGCGTGGTGGTGTACCGCACCCTCTCCAGCGTGTTGTCGGCCCTGTTTGCCTGCCTGGCCGGGGTGATGCTGGCGCTCTGGCTGCGTTACAACGGGCCGGACACCTCCATGAGCTTCGAAATCATGATGGACGCGCTGCTCATCGTGGTCATCGGCGGCATGGGCACCATTTATGGCTCTGCCCTGGGGGCGGCGCTGTTCCTGTCGGCGCAGAGCTACCTGCAAGACGTGCTGCGCTGGGGCCACGACGCCACCGCCGGTGTGCCCCTGCTGTCAGCGCTGCTGTCACCCGACCGCTGGCTGCTGTGGCTGGGCGTGCTGTTTGTGCTGTCGGTCTATCACTTCCCCACCGGCGTGGTGGGGCGCTTGCGCGAGGCCGCGCTGCGCCGCGCGGGCTGAGGCAGCGGTGTTGCCCGCCGCCAAAGCGCCGGGCACCGAACCGAGGCAACTGTTTTTGGGTTGAGGCAGGTTGGTTCCACATCATCAAGGAGACACACATGGCAGTGAACATTCAACACCTGGGTCTGGGCGTGCTGGCGGCGGCCGCGCTGAGCGCCTGCGGCGGGGGCGGGGACACCGAGGTGAACGCCAAGCCCGGCTACCTGGGCACCATCACCCAGGCCAGTTACGACGGCAGCACCGACGATTTGCTGACCGCTGGCCTGGGCAAAACCGGCCTGCAGTCGCCCGTGGCACCGGCTTACGCCAACCCCTTGTTGCCCACCGCAGCCGAGCTGCGGCGCACCGCCATTCACACCAACTACCGCGCCTTGCTGGACATGACGGCCGCCGGTGGCTATGGCGTGTTCTACGGACCCAATGTGGACGTGGCGGGCACCGCCACCACCGGTGAGGGCAAGGTGGCCGGCACCGAATACACCGCACTGGCCGACGACGGCACTGGCCGCCAGAACGTGACCCTGGTGGTGCAGGTGCCCGCCAGCTTTGACCCGGCCAACGCCTGCATTGTGTCGGCCACCTCATCGGGGTCGCGCGGGGTGTACGGGGCCATTTCCAGCGGTGAGTGGGGCTTGAAGCGTGGCTGCGCCGTGGCCTACACCGACAAGGGTACCGGTGCCGCCCCCCACGACCTGGCCAACGACACGGTGCCCCTGGTCAACGGCACCCGTGCCAGTGCCGCCAGTGCAGGGGTCAATGCCGCGTTCAACGCCGGGCTGTCGCTGGCCGAGCTGACGGCCTTTAACACCGCCACACCCAACCGCTTTGCCTTCAAGCACGCCCACTCGGGCCAAAACCCCGAGAAAGACTGGGGCCGCCACACCCTGCGCGCCATTGACATGGCGTTTTACGTGTTGAACCAGCAGTTCGGCACGCCCGACGCCTTTGGCACGCGCTACCGCCACATCAAACCCGCCAACACCCTGGTGCTGGCCTCGGGCGTGTCCAACGGTGGCGGCGCTGCGGTGGCCGCGGCCGAGCAAGATGTCACCGGCCTCATTGACGGCGTGGTGGTGACCGAGCCGCAGGTGCAGGTGCCCGCCAGTGCGGTGCTCAGCGTCAAGCGCGGTGGTGTGGCCGTCAGTGCCCACGGCAAAACCCTGTACGACTACACCACACAGGCCAACCTGTTCCAGGCCTGCGCGTCGCTGGCACCGTCCCTGGCCAGCGGGCCTTATGCGGCGGCGTTTGCCGCCGGTTTTGCGGGCGCGGCGTTGCCCATTGCGCCCAACCGCTGCGTGGGGCTGAAGGCACAGGGCTTGCTGGCCGGCAACAGCACGGCCGAGCTGGCCGAAGACGCCCTGCAAAAACTGCTGGCCCACGGGTGGGAGGCAGAGTCCAGCGTGCTGTACCCCTCACTGGCAGCGTTTGAAGTGGCCCCCGCCGTGGCCACCACCTTTGCCAACGCCTATGCCCGCGCCAGCGTCAAAGACCACCTGTGCGGCTTCAGCTACGCGGCCACCACGGCAGCGGGTGCCGTCACCACCCTGGCACCTGCCGCGTTGGCGGGCATGTACGCCACCGGCAACGGCGTGCCACCGTCGGGTGGGGTCAACCTCGTCAACAACCTCAGCAAGTTTGGCCCGGCGCGCGACTTCCTGTCGTTCAACGCCAACAGCGTGGCCGACTGGAATCTGGACGGTGCCCTGTGCCTGCGCAACCTGCTCACCGGCACGGGCGCTCAGGCCACGGCGCTGCAAACCGGCATGAACGAAACGCGCCTCACCGGCAACCTGCGTGGCAAGCCCGCCCTCATCGTGCATGGCCGCTCGGACGCGCTGCTGCCACCCAACCACACCTCGCGCCCCTACGCAGCGCTCAACCGCCAGGTGGAAGGCGGTGCCAGTAAGCTCAGCTATGTGGAAGTGACCAATGCCCAGCACTTTGACAGCTTCATTGGCCTGCCCACCGTGCTGCCCGGCTACGACAGCCGCTACGTGCCCCTGCACGTGTACCTGAACCGCTCGCTCGACGCCATGTATGACCACCTGAAGTCCGGCAAGGCCCTGCCGCCCAGCCAGGTGGTGCGCACCGTTCCGCGCGGTGGTGCGCCCGGTGCGGCACCCGCCATCGGCCAGGCCAACCTGCCACCCATGGCCGCCACCCCCGCCGCTGCCGACGCCATTGCCCTGGCGGCGGGCAGCATCGCCGTGCCCGAGTGAGCGGGCACCCACCGACCAGGCACACCATGACCCCCACCTCCCGCTACCTCACCTGCGCCGGGCGCGAACTTCACTGCATGGACTGGGGCGACCCCGCCGCCCCCGTGGTGCTGGCCTGGCATGGCCTGGCCCGCACCGGGCGCGACATGGACCCGCTGGCCCAGCACCTGGTGGGGTTGGGCTACCGCGTCATCTGCCCCGACACCGTGGGCCGGGGCCTGAGCCAGTGGGCCGCCGACCCCGCCAGCGAGTACTGCCTGCGCTTTTACGCCGCCCAGGCCCGCGACCTGCTGGACCAGCTGGGCATTGACCAGCTGCACTGGGTGGGCACCTCCATGGGTGGGGCCATTGGCACCGTGTGCGCCGGTGGCCTGCTGGAGCCCACGCTCAAGCCGCGCATCCGCAGCCTGCTGCTCAACGACAACGCGCCGCAACTGGCGCAGGCGGCCATCGAGCGCATCAAAGCCTACGCGGGCCAGCCACCGGCGTTTGACACCGTGCGCGAACTGGAGGCTTTTTTTCGTCAGGTGTACGCGCCTTACGGCTGGCTGAGCGACGCACAGTGGTGCCAGCTCACCGAAAGTTCGGTGCGTCGCCTGCCCAATGGCCAGGTGACCCCGCACTACGATCCGGCCATGGTGCAGCAGTTTGTGCACCACCCGGACGACTACCTCATCTGGCCGCATTACGACGCCATCACCTGTCCCGTGCTGGTGCTGCGCGGCGAACACTCTGACCTGGTGCTGCCCGAGGTGGTGGCCGACATGCACATGCGCGGCCCCGGCCTGCGTGGCCACCTGCACACCGTGGAAGTGCCCGACTGCGGCCACGCACCGGCTTTGAATGTGGCCAGCCACTACCGCTGGGTGAGCGAGTTCTTGCACGGGGCTGAAGGCTGAGCGGCACCGCTACCATGTGCCTTTTGGCGCGTGGTTCGGGTCAACCGAGTCAGGTGCTGTCACTTTAAAAAGGGGCGTCCATGCCACAGGCCACCACCCAGCCAATCACCGCCGTGCTGGTGATCGACATGCAACAAGGCCTGTGCGAAGGGGAGGGCGCGGCGCACGACTGCGAGGGCACCATCGCCCGCATCAACCTCGTCACCCGCCAGGCCCGGTCGGTGGGGGCACTGGTGGTGTTTGTTCAGCACGAATCTGGCGCGGGCTACCTGGAGCACGGCACCGCCGCGTGGCAGTTGGCCCACGGCCTGGAGGTGGCGCCATCCGACGCCCGCGTGCGCAAGACCACCCCCGACGCGTTCCTGAACACCGCGCTGCTGGCGCTGCTGCGCACACACGGGGTATCGCAATTGGTGGTGTGCGGCATGCACACCGAGTTTTGTGTGGACACCACCACGCGGCGTGCCCTGGCACTGGGCTACCCCGTGGTGCTGGTGGCCGATGGCCACACCTCAGCGGGCAACGCCGCCATTGGCCCAGCACAGGTGGTGGCCCACCACAACGCCACGCTGACCCACATCTCCAGCTTTGGTCCCAGGGTGACGGCTGTGGCAGCCGCAGACCTGGACATGCGGGCCACCCCGCCCGAGCCACACGCACCGGGCGCCGCTCGGCCCGCTGCGCTGGTGCCCAGCGGCACGGCCGAGCTGGTGGTTCGGCCCCTGCGGCCCACCGACCTCGCGGCATGGCGCGCGATGTGGGACGGCTACAACGCCTTCTACGGACGCCACGGCGCCACCGCACTCGCAGAGCCCATCACCGCGCAAACGTGGGCACGCCTGCTCGACGAGCACGAACCGGTGCACGCACGGGTGGCCGAGCGCGACGGGCAACTGGTGGGCCTGGTGCACTGGGTGTTTCACCGCAGCACATCGCGGCTGGCGGACGTGTGCTACCTGCAAGACCTGTTCACCCACCCTGAGGTGCGGGGCCAGGGGGTGGGGCGCGCCCTGATTCAGGCGGTGTACGCCAAAGCCCAGGAAGCCGGGGCGTCGCGCGTGTACTGGACGACGCACGAGACCAACATCCCCGGCCGTTTGCTGTATGACCAGGTGGGCCAGCACGCTGGCTTCATCGTGTACAACCGGGAACTGCCTTTGGGGTGATGGGGTGACCGCGTTCAATGCATGGTTTTGCATCAAATTGGCACCTGGCGCTTTATTTGTAAGCGTTGTTTGCTATTATTTTAATAATATAGCAAAGAATTGAAACACATACAGCGTTGGAAGCTGTTTTGTTTGGTATTTTTGGCGAACGGGCTGCAAACCCTGCTGGGCGGTTGACGCGTGGCCTCAGCGGGGGCCCAGCTTGCCTTGTACCGCC
This sequence comes from uncultured Hydrogenophaga sp., assembly GCA_964396895.1. GTDB lineage: Bacteria > Pseudomonadota > Gammaproteobacteria > Burkholderiales > Burkholderiaceae_C > UBA2334. Next base: position 135,861 of record CAYNGJ010000002.1, read on the forward strand.
TGGGCCAACAGCGGCCAGACCGCTGAATGCGACTGCCTGAACCAGTTCATGTGACCAATGCCGCGCAGTCCGTGGTCTGCTGGTGTGATGTGCAGCCTGTGCTTGGGTGCGCCGGGCAGGGTGCGCAGCAAATCGGCCACGGTGGCGGGGGTGGCAATGTCGTCGTCCGTGGCGTGCAGCACGGTGATCGGCGTGCGCACCTGCGCATGAAAATCTTGCTCAGGCAGGTGGCGCACCGCGTTGGTGGCGTAGCCCCCGGCTGCACACCATTTGCCCCATTGGCGGCCCACGCTGGCGGGCAGGTTTTCGCCCAAACCCAGGGCCGCGCTGGGGGCATAGCCCAGCAGCCGCGTGCCCAGCGGCAGTGCCAGTTGCATGCCAAAGTGGGCCTTGAGGCGGAAGGCAGGCCGCATGCCCTTGAACCACCCGCTGGACGCAGCCACGCCCACCAGGCGGGCCACGCGCTGGTGGTTGGGCAGCAGGCCAATCATTTGCGCTCCCGCGCTGTGCCCAAGCACCACGCATTCGGCCGCACCGGTGCGTGACAGCAGCCACTCCACCGCGGCCACTTGGTCCTGCTGGCCCCACTCGGCCAGCGTGGCCCGGCAGTGCTTGAGCGGACCGTGCAGCGACAGGCCAATGCCCCGGTAATCGAACACCAGCACGTCGTGTCCCTGCATGGCCAGCCAGTGTGCAAAGCGCAGGTAAAAGTGCTGTTTCACCCCGGTGGCGGGGGATATCAGCACTGGGTGCCGCACCTCGTGGGCATCTTCGGTGAAGGTGGTCACCTCGGCGCTGGGCAGGTAGTGGCCGCGCAGCACCTGCCCGTCGGCGCAAACCAGGTTCACTGGTTCCGGTGCGGGTGCTGTTGCCGGGTCTGGGGTCAGGTGTGTGTTGCGTGTGAGGGAGGTCATGGTGCGGTCTGTTCGGTGGTGGTGGGGTGGGGCACTTGCTGCACATGGCGCAGCCAGCGGCCCACGGTGTCCAATTCGTCGGCGCTGAAGCCGTCGGTCAGGTGGTGGTTGATGTGTTTGAGCGCTTGGTGCAGTGCAGGCAACAAAGCGCTGCCTTCGGGTTGCAGCCACAACCGCTGGGTGCGGGCATCCAGCGGGCAAGGCTGCCGCCTGACCCAGCCCAACACCTCCATGCGCTGTGCCAGGCCCGTGGTGGCCGAAGGTGCCAGGGCCAGGGCCTGCGACAGCTCGCCCATGCTCAGTCCATCGGTCTTGTGCAGCACAAACAGCACGGCCCCTTGCGCGGGCGAAGGGGCACCCATGCCATTGCAGGCGGCCAGGTTTTGTGCTTCGGCGATGAGTTGCTGCAGTCGACGCTGTGCGCTGTTGAGCAGAAACACCAGTCTGGGGGGGGTGGGTTTTGCGGGCATGCGTCATTTTTATTTCGTGTGCGAAATATATGGACGATGCGCGACACACTGTGGCGCACAGGTGACAAGGCTTGCCGTGGTTTGGCCGACGCGGTCGCCGCCAAACGCGTGTGAATTACTTGGGTGCGCCCATGCCCAGGGCTCGGGCCTGGCTGGCGGCCAAGACGTTGGCCTCGGGGGCGGTTTGAGTGGGCCACCCAGCCAAATGCGTTTCAGCCAGATCCAACAAGGCCCGAATCCATTCGGGGTTGTCGTTCAGGCAGGGGATGTAGCCGAACTCGCTGCCACCGGCGTGCAAAAACGCCTCACGGGCTTCCTGGTTGATTTCTTCCAGCGTTTCCAGGCAGTCGCCGGTGAAGCCGGGGCACATCACGTCGACCTTCTTCACGCCTTGGCCCGCCAGTGCCACCAGCGTGGGTTCGGTGTAGGGCTCCAGCCACTTGGCCTTGCCAAAGCGCGACTGAAAGGTGACCACGTAGCCGTCTTTGGCCAAGCCCAGCGCCTCGGCCAGCAGGCGACCGGTTTTGTGGCATTCGCAGTGGTAGGGGTCGCCCAGGTGCAGGGTGCGCTCGGGCACGCCGTGAAAGCTCATCACCAACTTGTCGGGCTGGCCGTTGGCCTGCCAGTGTTTTTTCACGCTCGCCGCCAGTGCCGCGATGTAGCCGGGGTGGTCGTGGTAGTGGTTGACAAAGCGAAATTCGGGCACGTAGCGCGTGCGGCTGGCCCAGCGGTAAAACTGGTCAAACAGCGCAGCGGTGGTGGTGCCGCTGTACTGCGGGTAAGCGGGCAGCACCAGCACGCGGGAGAAGCCTTCGGCCTTGAGCTTGTTCATTTCTTGCGCCACCGATGGCTGGCCGTAGGTCATGGCGTGGCGCACTTCCACCCGGTGGCCGCGCTCGCCCAGGTGACCTTTGAGCAGCAGGGCCTGCTTGCGCGTCCACACCATGAGTGGCGAGCCTTCGCTGGTCCAGATGCTGGCGTACTTGGCCGCCGATTTGGCGGGGCGTACCCGCAAAATGATGCCGTGCAGGATGAGCCACCAAATGGGCTTGGGGATTTCCACCACCCGCGGGTCGCCCAGGAACTCCGCCAGGTAGCGGCGCAGGGCGGGCGCGGTGGGCTCGTCGGGTGTGCCCAGGTTGCAGTAAAGAATGGCCGTTTTGGCGGCACGTCCGTGGGTGTGGGTGGGTTCGGTTTGGAAGGCCATGCGGTATTCTCTGCCACCTATGCTCGAGCCCGCCCGCATCCGCGCCATCACCCTGGACCTGGACGACACTTTGTGGCCCATCTGGCCCACCATCGCGCGGGCCGAGAAGGCACTGGCCGCGTGGCTGGACGCACATGCGCCCATGACCTCGGCCCTGTTTGCCAACCCGCACGCGCGGCACGACATTCGCCAGCAGGTGGTCAGCAGCCGCCCCGATCTCGGGCACGACCTCAGCGCCATTCGGCGCGAGGCCATCCGCCTGGCCCTGACGCGCGCGGGGGAAGACCCGGGTCTGGCCGATCCGGCTTTTGAGGTGTTTTTTGCCGAGCGCCAGCGCGTCGAGCTGTTTGACGATGCCTTGCCCGCACTGACGTGGCTGTCGGCGCGCTACCCGCTGGTGTCGTTGTCCAACGGCAACGCTGACCTGGCCAAGGTGGGGTTGGCCAGCCACTTTCAGTGCGCCATCAGCGCGGCCCGGTGTGGCTTTGGCAAACCCGATGTGCGCATCTTCCAGGCCGCGGCCTCGGCCGTGGGTGTGGCGCCCGAGCAGGTGTTGCATGTGGGTGACGATGCCAGCCTGGACGTGCTCGGTGCCCTGGGCGCGGGCATGCAGGCGGTGTGGGTCAACCGCAGTGAACACCTGTGGACCCACGGGCTGCAGCCACACGACACCGTGACCCGCCTCAACGAGCTGTGCGACCTGCTGGCTTGACCCGTTTTTTGATCTGGAGCCGCTGAGCCATGAGCATCACCATTTACGGCATCACCGCCTCCCGCGCCGTTCGTCCCTTGTGGGTGGCGCAGGAGCTGGGTCTGTCTTACGAGCATGTGCCCGTGCCCTACCAGGGCGGTGGCGCCCGCACGCCCGACATGCTGGCGCTCAACCCCAATGGCCACATTCCCGTGGTGAAAGACAGCCGGGCGGACGGCGACGTGGTGCTGTGGGAGAGCATGGCCTGCGCGCTGTACCTGGCACGTGTGCACGGGGCTGCAGACGGCCACAGCATCAGTCCCGCCACTCCAGCCGAAGAGGCCGAGGCGCTGAAATGGGCTTTCTGGGTGGTCAATGAGGTGGAGGCCGACGCCCTCACCGTGCTCATGCACCTGGTGGCCATGCCCGCCGGGCAGCGCAAGCCTGAGCTGGCGCTGGCCGCCGAAAAGCGGCTGGCCGTTCCCCTGGCGGTGGTGGAGCGCCACCTGCAAGCCCAGGCCGACAGGGGCCACGCCTGGCTGGCGGCCAACCGCTTCACGGTGGCCGACGTGTGCGCGGCGTCGGTGCTGGGCTGGGCCAAACCCGCGCGTGCCCTCATGGCCCGATTCCCGCTGACCAGCGCCTGGATCAACGCTTGCATGGACAGACCCGCGCAACAACACCTGCGCGCCCAGGCCCGCCTGGGGCAGTGACCCCGCCGGGTTTGCAACCGCAGTGATTGGGGGCACATTGGGCGTGAAATATGCGTAGAAATGGCGCCGAATTTGCATTACGCTGTGTTGCCGGGAGGAGCGCTTTGGTGCCCGGAAAACACCCACAACCCACAGGAAAAAGAAGCATGAAAAAACTGATCTCCGCCGCGGTTGCCGCCGCTTTTGTGTTGCTGAGTGCCAGCGTGCAGGCCCAGACTGAGTACAACACCGTCCCCGCCAGCGATCCGCAGTACCGCCAGTGCCTGAGCTATGCGTCCAAGCTCTACGAAGGGGGCAAGGAGCGCAGTCCCATCAAAGGACAAAACAAAGAGCAGGCTTGGTGCACCTGCATGTGGAACGAGACCCCCGACGATTTCCGTGGCAATCTGGTCACGTTCTCCGAAACGGCCCGTGGCAAGCGGACCAATAAAATTTGCGAGGCCTATTCCGACTGGAGCGAGTGACCACAGGCCAGCGTCGAGCCGCCAAGCTGCTCGGTGTGAGTCCATTGGGGGAACATTCCGCCCCCAAGAGGCTCGTACCAAGGCCCGAAAACTTGCCGCTGGCCGCTCTGGCGAGGTGGTGTTTTCGGGTCACAATGGGTTTCCACAACGAAGGAGTACAAATGCAGATTCAGTTCAATACGGATGACAACGTGGATGGCAACGACGTGCTGGCCCAGCACGCCGAGGAGGTGGTCCGCAAGGCCTTGCACCGCTTTGGCGACCATGTGACCCGTGTCGAAATCCATGTCAGCGATGTCAACGGCCACAAAGACGGTGGCACGCACGACAAGCGTTGTGTCATGGAGGCACGCTTGGCCGGCCTGCACCCGCTGGCCGTGACCGAGGTGGCTGGCTCAGTTCACCAGGCCATTGACGGCGCCACCCACAAGCTCAAGCGCGCACTGGACACAGCGGTCGGCAAAATGCAGGAACAGCGCCGCACGGCCTTGGTGGCCGATGACCTGATCGCGGGCTGACGCGTTTTATTCCCGGTTTTTCTTTGAATTGCGCCTGTCCGGGCCGCCACGATGGCGAGTCAGGGCAGGCGCAAAGTCATTTCAGGGTTTGTCATTCACGACCCGCCCGGGGTTGAGCAGGTGGTCGGGGTCCAACGCGCGCTTGATGCGCGCCATCAGGTCCAGCGCCACGCCCGACTTGTACTTGGGCAGCGTACCCACTTTCAGGCTGCCCACGCCGTGCTCTGCGCTGATGGAGCCGTTGAACTGGCTGACGGCTTCGTACACCAGGGCGTTCACCGCCTCTTCGTGCTCGCGCAGAAAAGCCGCCGCATCCACCCCGGCGGGGGCTTGAACGTTGTAATGCAGGTTGCCGTCACCCAGGTGGCCAAAGTTCACCAGCCGCACGCCGGGAATGGCGGCCGCCAGCAGCGCGTCGGTGTGCGCCACAAAGGCGGGGATGCGCGAAATGGGCACCGAAATGTCGTGCTTGATGTTCAGGCCCTCTTCGGCCTGGGCCAGTGGGATGCTCTCGCGGATGTGCCACAGCTGGTGGGCTTGGGCCAGGGTTTCGGCCACCACGGCATCGGTGACGCAGCCACTGTCCAGCGCGACCTCCAGCAGGTGTTCAAACTGGGCGCGGGCGTGGGCCTCGCTCTCGTGGTCCGAGTTCTCCAGCAGCACGCAAAAGGGGGTGTCTTGCCACAGCGGCACGCGCAGGTGGGCAAAGTGGGTGTTGACCAGGCCCAGCGCAAACTGACCCATCACCTCGAAGCCAGTCAGGCCCGCCCCCACGTGGCGGTGCGCCAGGCCCAGCAGGGCCACCGCTGCGTCCAGGCTGGGCACCGCTGCCCAGGCCGTGAGCTGTGCCGCCGGTTGTGGGTAGAGCTTGAGGGTGGCCGCGGTGATGATGCCCAGCGTGCCCTCGCTGCCAATGAACAGGTGGCGCAGGTCGTAGCCGGTGTTGTCTTTGCGCAGGCCGCTGAGGCCTTGCCACACCTCGCCCTGCGCGGTCACCACCTCCAAGCCCAGACACAGGTCGCGGGTGTTGCCGTAGCGCACCACCTGGGTGCCGCCCGCGTTCACGGCCAAGTTGCCGCCGATGGTGCAGCTGCCCTCGGCCGCCAAGCTCAGCGGGAACAGAAAGCCCGCCTGCTCAGCCGCTTCCTGCACGGTTTGCAGCACACACCCAGCCTCGGCGGTGAGGGTGAGGTTGGCCGCGTCGATCTCGCGGATGGTGTTCATGCGCAGCAGGCTCAGCACCACCTGGGTGCCGCTGTGGTCGGGCACGCCGCCCACCACCAGGCCGGTATTGCCCCCCTGGGGAACGATGCTCACCCCTGCTTGCGCGCAGGCCTTGACCACGGCGGCCACCTCGGCGGTGTTGCCGGGACGGACCACGGCCTGCGCCCGGCCATGCTGGCGTTTGCGCCAGTCTTGCTCCCAGGCGCTCAGGTCAGCGGCGGGGTCGTCGTGGGTGAGCACATGGGCCGCGCCAACCGCTTGGCGCAAGGTGGAGAGCAGGGCAGGTGTGTTCATGAAAATAGAAGCTTAAAAGTCAATGCCATCAAGCGCTGAGTGGCATTTTGGCTTTGGATTGCGTCAGCCGAATGCGCACATGGGCCGCGCAGGCGACGAACAGCACCACGCACAGCACCACCTCCACCATGGCCAGCCAGTTGCCAGGCGCCTTGTCGCTCCAGGCGCGCACCACGCCCTCGGTGAAATAGATCCACACCAGCAGGCTGAGCCAGCGGTAGGTGTACATGCGGTGTTTCAGCAGCCCGGCCAGCGGAATGCACAGCGGCAGCACCTTGATGGCCAGCCAACTGCCTCCCGGGCGCAGGGGCGCCAGCCACAGCTCCCAAGCCAGGCCGAGCACGATGAGGCCCAGCAAACTGCCCACGGCCACCGCTCGGGTCAGCTGCACGGGGCCAGACGCGGCAGAGGGTTCGGGTGGCGGTGGGCCGTCGGTCGTGGCGGTGGCGGGGGCGTCAGGGAGGGGGAGCTGGGACATGGGGGGCGCACAGGGGGTGTGCGTGGTTCTGTGGCAAGGGGCAGCGCACCGCACACCGGGCCCGATCGGGTGGGCCGGTGCGTGCCCGCAGGGTGGGTGGCGCCAAGCGCCGGTGGCATGATACCGACATGACTCAATGGCATCGGTTTCAGGGGCAAATGCAGGCGTTGCTGCAAGACGTGTGGCGCTTTCCGTGGCGCACCACCGCGCTCACGCTGCGCGAGCGTTTCCGCGAAGACCGGCTGGGGGTGGCCGCCAGCAGTTTGACCTTCACCACCATCATTTCCCTGGTGCCCTTGTTCACCGTGGGGCTGGCGGTGTTCAGCGCCTTTCCCATGTTTTCGCGCATGCAGGTGGCGCTGCAAAAATGGCTGGTGGACAGCCTGGTGCCCGAGGCCATTGCCCGCCAGGTGCTGACCTACCTGGGCCAGTTTGCCGCCAAGGCCGGGCAAATGGGCTGGACGGGCGCGGTGCTGCTGCTGATGTCTGCGCTGGCGCTGGTGCTGACCATTGACGGCAAGCTCAACGACATCTGGCGGGTGCGCCGTGCCCGCTCGCTCACCCAGCGGGTGCTGGTGTACTGGGGCGTGCTCACGCTGGGGCCGCTGCTGCTGGGCACCAGCCTCACGCTCACGTCTTACGCCATTTCCCTCAACAAGGGGCTGATGGGGTCGGTGCCCGGAGGACTCAAGCTGGTGATTGACACGCTGGAGTTCAATCTGGTGGCCCTGAGCTTGGTGCTGCTGTACCGCCAAGTGCCCAACACCCGCGTGCTGTGGGGTCACGCTGCCGTGGGGGGCTTGTTTGCGGCGCTGGGGCTGATGCTGGCCAAGTCGCTGCTGGGATGGTACGTGGCCGAGGTACCGTCCTATTCGTTGGTGTACGGGGCGTTTGCCACGGTACCCATCTTGCTGGTTTGGATTTATTTGGTGTGGGCCATTGTGTTGCTGGGGGCGGTGGTCACGGCCTACCTGCCCAGTTTGCTGGCGGGCATTGCGCGCCGGGGCGACACGCCGGGCTGGTCGTTTCAGCTGGCGCTGGAAATTCTGGCTGTGCTCGCGGCCCGGCGTGGCCAGGCCGACGGAACCGGGGTGACGCTGGCGCACCTGGCCAAACAGCTGCGGGTGAACGATCTGCAGCTGGAAGAGCCCCTGGAGGCGTTGCAAACCCTGGACTGGGTGGGTCGCCTGGACGAAGAAGAACAGCGGTTTGTGTTGCTGGTGGAGCCCACCCTGGTCACCCTGGGCCCGCTGGTGCAGCGCTTGCTGCTGCCGCTGGAGGACAGCACCCGCGCCATGTGGACGGTGGGCCAGTACCGGAACCAGACCCTGGCCAGCGTGCTGGCCTGAGACCGGCCCAAGCCCTGCCGGTGCTCGGTCAGGCGATGAAGGGGGCCGCCGCAAATCCCCGAAACCGTGCCCGCATGCCCCGCACCGGTGGCGCACTGAGCGTGTAGCCGGGAAAGCGCTGCAAAAACCGCCCCAGGGCAATGCGCCCCTCCAGCCTGGCCAGACTCAGGCCCGCGCACTGGTGCACACCCAGCCCAAAGGCCAGGTGGCGGTTGGGGTCGCGCAGCAGGTCGGGCATGTCGGGCTGGCTGAACACCGCTGGATCGCGGTTGGCCGCGCCAATGCACAGCGTCACCAGTGCGCCCTCGGGCAAATCCACCCCACCCACGGTCATCGGACGCAGCGCGCGTCGGTTGCCCAGCTGGTTGGACGACTCCAGGCGCAGCACCTCGTCCACCGCCCGGGTCAGCAGCAGGTCCTGGGCCTCAGGTTGGTGGCGGGTGTCGCGCAGGCCTTGTTGCAGCTGGGTCAGGGCGGCGGGGTGCTCCTGCAGCAGCACCAGGGCATTGCCGATGAGGTTGGTGGTGGTTTCGTGGCCCGCGTTCAGCAAAAAGATGCAGTTGTGCAGCAGCTCTTCCTCGGTCAGCAGTTCGTTGGTGTCTTTGCCACCCTCCTTGCCGTCCCCCAATATGAGGCGGGTCAGCACGTCGCGCTCGGGGTCTTTGGGGTGGCGGCGGCGCTCGGCCACCAGGGTGCGCAGGTAGGCCAGCATTTCACTCACGCTGTGGTTGCCCAGGGCGTGTTGCTCGGGCGTCAGGGTGGGCTCCAGCGCGCCCAGTATGGCCAGCGACCAGTCGCGCAGGGGCCCCCGGTCGGCCAGGGGCACACCCAGCAGGTTGCCAATCACCTCCACCGGAATGGCAGCGGCAAAGTCTTCGATCAGGTCGCCACCGCCCTGGGCCTGCAGGCGGTCCAGCAGGCGGTCCACCAACTCCATCAAACCGCCTTCCATGTCGGCAATGGCGCGGCGGGTGAGTGCGCCCATGATGAGGCGGCGCACGCGGGTGTGCAGCGGCGGGTCGCTGAACACCAGGCTGGTGGTGTGGTGCTGGTACAGCGGCGCGGGTTGGGTCGCACTGTGCGGTGGCACGTTGAAACGGGGGCTGAACTCGATGTGTTTGTCCGAACTGAAGGTGGCGGCGTCGCGGTACACCGCCACCAGGTCGGCGTGCCGCGTCAAAAAGTAAGACCCATCGGGCATGCGGCGCACGGGATCGCTCTCGCGCAGCGCGGTGTACACGGGGTAGGGGTTGGCCAGAAAGTCGGCGGGCAGGGCGCGCAGGTCAAAGCTGTGGGCAATGGCCTGGGCGCGCTCGGCCGACAGGGGGGGCGTGATGTCGCTGGCGGACACGGGCGGGTGCCCGCCCGCCCGGGTGTGTGCGGGGTGAGCCGTGCTCATTGAAACCTCGGATTGATCTGATTCGGCGGATTCATTGGGTGCGCCGCACGCGTCACGCTGCAACGGCCAGGAAGTCCTTTAGCGCGGCGAGCGTGCCCTCAGGGTCTTCGGTCATGAGTGAGTGGCCGGCGGGCAGGGTCACCACCTGGGGGCTGAGTCCGGCTGACTTGGCGGCTTTGACCAGGTTTCGCGCCGCTTTGGGTGGGGTCATTTGGTCGCGCTCGCCCAGCACCAGCAGCACGGGGCATTGCACCCGTGCCATGTCGGCCTCGCCGTCGGCATAGGCGTCGCAGGCCACAAAACCAGTGTGAAACACGTTTTCTGCCGTGTTGCTGGCCAGCACGCGGCGCATGAGCGCGGCCGAGCCGCCATACAGCCAGGTGCCTGGCCCCAGGGCAGACGGCGGTGGCGCCAGCGTGGAGTGGGAAAAGGTGTTGACCATGGCAATGGCTTTGTCAGGCTGGTTCAACGCCGACTCCAGCAGCGCTGGCGACACGCGCATGGGCGAGGCCGTGCCCACCATCGCCAGGTGGCTGACGCGCCCTGGCGCCTGGGCGGCGGTGTGCAGCGCAATGAGCGAGCCAAAGCTGTGGCCGACGAGCGCGGCACGTTCCACCCCCAGGACATCGAGCAGGGCCAGCACCGTGGCTGAGGCTTCGGCCACCGAGCGCGGGCAGCGACCGCCGCTGTGGCCGTGACCCGCCTGGTCAATCGCCAGCACGTTCCAGCCGTGATGGGCCAGGTAGCGGCTTTGCAAAATCCAGACGCTGTGGTCGTTGAGCACGCCGTGGATGAACACCACTGTGGGCTGTGCGGGGTTGAAGGGCTTTCCACCGGTGTAGGCGTACAGCGGGTGGGGGGGGAGGCCTGGGCCTGCAGTGACTTCAATTTTCATCATCAAACTTTGAAGTGAAATTTATGGATGAAAAATGCATTTTTCGCTTTAATTTGTTGAGTTTTCAGCTATCTAAAAACGACAATTTTTGTGCATTTTTCGTTTGTTTTTTTGCTTTTTGAGTGGCTTTAAACTGCTTTTTCAGCGGTCTTCAGCGCCCGCTTCAAGTCGTCGATCAGGTCCACCGGGTCTTCCAGCCCTATGGACAGCCGAATGGTGCCGGGGCCAATGCCCGCGCCTGCCAGCGCCTCGTCGCTCATGCGGAAGTGCGTGGTGCTGGCGGGGTGAATCACCAGGCTGCGGCAGTCGCCCACGTTGGCCAGGTGGCTGAACAGTTTGAGTGCCTCGATGAAGGCGCGGCCTTGGCTGCGGCTGCCTTTGATATCAAAGCTGAACACCGAGCCCGCACCCGCCGGGCCGTGGCGCAACAGTTGGTGCGCCAAGGCGTGGCTGGGGTGGCTTTCCAGCAGCGGGTGGCCCACGCGGCCCACCAGCGGGTGGCTGGCCAGGAACTGCACCACTTTTTCGGTGTTGCGCATGTGGCGTTCCATGCGCAGGGGCAGGGTCTCCAGCCCTTGCAAAATCAGCCAGGCGCTGTGGGGTGACAGGCAAGCGCCAAAGTCGCGCAGGCCTTCGCGGCGGGCACGCAGCAAGAAGGCACCCACGGTGCTTTCTTCCGAAAAGTTCATGCCGTGAAAGCCGTCGTAGGGCGCGGCCAGCTCTTCAAATTTGCCAGTTTTGGCGTACTCGGCGGCCCAGTCAAAGCTGCCGCCGTCCACCACCACACCGCCAATCACGGTGCCGTGGCCGCTCAAAAACTTGGTGGCCGAGTGGTAAACGAGGTCGGCCCCCAGCGCCAGCGGCTTTTGGTGCCAGGGCGTGGTCAGCGTGCTGTCCACCAGCAGCGGTGCGCCCGCCTCGTGGGCCATTTGCGCCACCGTGGGAATGTCCAGCACGTCCAGCCCAGGGTTGCCCACAGTCTCGCCAAAAAACAGCCGGGTGTTGGGGCGCACGGCGGCCTTCCAGCCGTCGATGTCGCCGGGCTTGACGAAGGTGGTCTCAATGCCAAAGCGGCGCATGGTGTAGTGCAGCAGGTTCTGGCTGCCGCCGTACAGCGCCGTACTGGCCACGATGTGCCCACCTGCGCCCATGAGGGTACACACCGCCAGGTGCAGCGCAGCCTGGCCGCTGGCCACGGTGATGGCGCCAATGCCACCGTCCAGCGCCGCCACACGTTGCTCCAACACCGCATTGGTGGGGTTGCTGATGCGGCTGTACACATGGCCGGCGCGCTCCAGGTTGAACAGCGAAGCCGCGTGGTCGCTGGACTCGAACACAAACGAGGTGGTCAGGTGAATGGGCACGGCGCGTGCGCCGGTGGCGGGGTCGGGGGCGGCCCCGGCGTGCAGTGCCAGGGTGTCAAAACCGGGGTCGGAATAGCCGGGCATGTGGTCTCCGTCAAAGATTGAATACAGTGTGCCAAATGCTGGGTTGGCACGGGGTGCGGGCTCAGCCCGCCAGTGTAGTGTGACATTGACCCAATATGGTGCAATGTGCCACCATCGTGCTTTGTTCATGCATTAAAAGGCTACAAAATGACTGAAAACTTCATGTCGCGCGGCTTGTCTAAGGTGCGTGCGCTCATGGCCAGTGCCACCACCAAAAAAGCCGAGCCCACCGAGAAAACGCTGGAGCGTGTGCGCCAGCAACTGCACGAGTGCGCCGAAGGCCGTGGCGGCGAGGTCTCCACCCGCCAGCGCGCCGCCAAGCTGGCCCACACCTACCTGGGCCTGGATGAGGCGGGCCAGCACGCCTTTTTGCGCCTCATCGCCTTGGAATTCGGCCCCGACCCCGCCCGGGTGGACCAGGCCCACGCCGCCTACCAGTCCGCCGTGGGCACCGAGGGCCAGTGGGACGCCGAGGCCCAGTTGCGCGCGGCCATGCGGTCGTCGCGGTTGCGCATCCTCACGCAGTTTGCCGCCATCGAGCAGGGGGTGAAGTTTCTGGTCGATTTGCGTGCCGACCTGCTGAAGTTCCAGAAGAGCGACCCGGTGCTGCGGTCGCTGGATCGCGAGCTGCAGACCCGTTTGGCCGCCTGGTTTGATGTGGGTTTTCTGGAGCTGTCGCGCATCACCTGGCAGTCGCCCGCGGCGTTGCTGGAGAAGTTGGTGCAGTACGAGGCGGTGCACGCCATTCAGTCGTGGAACGACCTGAAAAACCGTCTGGACTCCGACCGCCGCTGCTACGGGTTTTTCCACCCCCGCATGCCCCTGGAGCCCCTGATTTTTGTGGAGGTGGCGCTGGTGGAAGACCTGGCCGACAACGTGCAGACCCTGCTGGACGAGCAGGCACCGGTGGTGGACAACCACAAGGCCAGCACCGCCATTTTTTATTCCATCAGCAACACGCAGGGCGGGCTGCGCGGCATTTCCTTTGGCAATTTCCTCATCAAGCGCGTGGTGGCCGACTTGCAGCGCGACTTCCCTCAGCTCAAAACCTTTGCCACGCTCTCGCCCATTCCGGGGCTGGTGCGCTGGGTGGCTTCCCATCCCGAAGCGGTGGCCGCTTCGTTCACCGCGACCGACCTCAAGCGACTGGCCGCCGCCGGTGTGGCGGGGCTGGATGCCCCCGACATCCAGGCTTTGCTGGCGGGTGACACCGGTTGGCATGCCAACGCCGAGCTGGCGCAGGCGCTGCGCGATCCGCTGCTGCGGCTGGCCGCGCACTACCTGCTGCAGGGCCGCCATGGCGACGGACCGGCCGACCCGGTGGCACGCTTTCACTTGGGCAACGGCGCACGTGTCGAGCAGCTCAACTGGCTGGCCGACACTTCGGCCAAAGGGTTGGCGCAGTCCTGGGGCCTCATGGTCAACTACCTGTACGACCCGGACCGCATCGAGTCCAATCTGGAGGCGTTTGCCGCCGACGGCCGCATCGACGCGGCCGCCTCCATCAAGCGCATGGCCAAGCGCTGACGTTGGCGGGGTGGGCGCTGCACCCGGGCCAAAGGGTCCTCAGGGCGGCATGTGCAAATAAAGCTTGGGGTTTTCCCGAGTTGGTGCATATAATCGGGGGCTGCGCTCAAAAAGGGCGCAGATTTGTGCATCTGCCTCACACTTCAGGCTTCTGGCGCTGACAACCCACACAGGGTGGTCGGCGTGGGCACCGAAACCAACTTCACGGGTTGATCGGTATTGCCTTCCAGGTCAACAGCCAATCGCTAGCCGCTCAGTGCTGCCCCTCGGGCAACAGCTGTATTGGGTGCGATGTTCGTTGGGTGGTTGATGTTTTTTGAACCACGAACGAAGCACCGGCGGTCCGCCCCTGCACCCAGCACCCTTGCCTGGGTCGCGTCCCTTGAGGACCACTCCCGCTTTTTTCGATGTTGTGCGCTGTGCCGCACATGGAAATAAAAAATGAACGACGCTTTGATGTCGGCTGGCGAAGCCATGCCCGAAACCAACCTTTCCGTGGCTGCCGCCGATCTGGCACAGCCTCTCACCACCAACGTGGCCGCCCAGGTCGCTGAGTCCGACGTGCCTGAAGTGCCCGCTGGTCCCAACGGCTTCGAGCTGCTGGGCCTGGCCCCTGAACTGGTGCAGGCCGTGGCCGACATGGGCTACACCGAGCCCACCCAGGTCCAGAACAAGGCCATTCCCCTGGCGCTGAACACCGGCGACGGTGTGTACGCCGACCTGATGGTGTCCAGCCAGACCGGCAGCGGCAAGACCGCCGCCTTCCTGTTGCCCGTGCTGCACACCCTGATGGCCATGCAGCAAGAAGAAGCCGATGCCGAAAAGGCCGCTTACGAGCAGGCCTGTGCCGATGCCGCAGCCAAGGGCGAAGCCCCCCCTAAGCGCGCCAAGCGCAAAGACCCGACCAACCCCCGCAATTTCAAGCCCGCCACCCCTGGCGCTCTGGTGGTGTGCCCCACCCGTGAATTGGCCCAACAAGTGGCCAACGACGGCATCGACCTGGTGCGCCATTGCCGCGGCCTGCGCATTGCCAACGTGGTGGGCGGCATGCCTTACCAGTTGCAAGTGGCCAAGCTGCAGAACGCCAATCTGGTGGTGGCCACCCCTGGCCGCCTGCTGGACCTGCAGCGCAGCGGCCAGATCAAGCTCGACGAAGTCAAGTTCTTGGTCATGGACGAAGCCGACCGCATGCTGGACCTCGGCTTTGCCGACGACTTGGCTGAAATCAACCAGCTCACACTGCAGCGCCGCCAGACCATGATGTTCAGCGCCACGTTTGCGCCGCGCATCCAGCAACTGGCCATGCGCGTTATGCACGACAACGGTGCCAACGTCAAGAAAATCCAGATTGACACGCCCCAGGAAAAGCACGCCAACATCACGCAAAGCCTGTTCTGGGCCGACAACGCCGAGCACAAGCGTGCCCTGTTGGATCACTGGTTGCGCGACACCACCATCAACCAGGCCATCGTGTTTGCCAGCACCCAAATCGAGTGTGACAACCTGGCCAACGACCTTCAGCAAACCGGCTTCTCCGCCGTGGCCCTGCACGGTGCCCTGAGCCAGGGCATGCGCAACCGCCGCCTGATGGCGCTGCGCGAAGGCCGTGTGCAAATTCTGGTGGCCACCGATGTGGCGGCCCGTGGCATTGACGTGCCCACCATCACGCACGTGTTCAACTTCGGTCTGCCCATGAAGGCAGAGGACTACACCCACCGCATTGGCCGTACTGGCCGTGCTGGCCGTGATGGCTTGGCCGTGACGTTCGCGGAGTTCCGTGACCGCCGCAAGATTTCCGACATCGAGTACCACACCCACCACCCACTCAAGGCCGAGGTCATTCCTGGCCTGGAGCCCAAGCAGCGCCCACCCCAGGCCTCCTTTGGTGGCCGTGGTGGCGACGACCGCCGTGGCGGTTTCGCGGGTGGCCGTGGTCGTCCCGCCCCCCGCCGTGAAGGTGGGTTCGGTGGGGGCAACGGTGGTGGCGGTTTTGGCGGCTTCGGTCGTTCCGACAAAGGTGGTTTTGACCGTGGTCAGGACCGTGGCCCCCGCCCCGAGTTCCGTGCCGAGCGCCCCGCCTGGGGCAACGACCGTCCGGCCGCTGCGCCCCGCTTTGAAGGTCGCCAAGAGCGCCCAGCGTTCAGCCATGACCGTCCGGCCTTTGGTGACCGCCCTGCGTTCAACAACGACCGCAGTGGCTTCGGTGGCGACAAGCGCGGCCCAGCCCGCAGCTTTGACCGCGAAGGTGGCCGTGAGGCCGCTGGCCGTGGTGGCTTCGACCGCGAAGGCGGCCGTGGTGTCGAGGGCCGTCCCGAGCGTGCTTTCGAGCCCCGCGGTGAGCGCGCGGCCCCTTGGGCCGGTGCAGACCGTGCGCCCCACGGCGCCCCGCGCGGTGGCGATTTCAAGCCACGTCGTCCCGCCGGTGCGGATGCGCGCTTTTCCACCGACGGCAGCCGCCGCCGGACCAGCGTTCGCTGAGTTCACGCACATGCCCCCCGCTCGGTGCTGAGCGGGCAGGTTGCCCAAAGCCGGTGCGCCACCCCAACAGGTGGTGCACCGGCTTTTTTCATGGGCCTGAGGTGGTGGCGGTTTCCGGGCGTTGGCCCGCCTGCTGCTCGGCTCGGGTGACCAGCGACAGGCCTCCGGCGCTGCGCCCGGTGGGTTGCCCCAGCGTGGGGGGTTGGCTGGATGGGGCGTACTGGTTCAGCAGGTCCTGGATCAGGCTGTCCAGCACCTCTGCTTCGGGGATTTTGTCGCGGTAGCGCTGCAGGGTGAGCCGGGCGGTGTCAATGAGCTTGGCGTTGCGGGTCTGGCCACCATGGGTCACCAGCGCCTTGATGGCCACGCGCGGGTTGCCCGCAATGGTGTGCGACATGGACTGCTGCGCCAACTCGGTGATGTGGTGGTGGCCGGCGCGCACCAGTTCGGCGTAGGGCGGGTGGCGGTTGGCCGCGCCGGCCAGCAGTTCGGCCATGCCTTTGTTGGTGCAAAAGCGCTGGGCCAGGGTCGTGACCCAGGCGGGCACGGGCTCCAGTTGCAGCTCGGCGGCGGCGACTTCGGCCAACAGCGACAGCAGGTTGCACGCCGCTTCGGTGTCAAACGGCGGCTGACTGATTTCTTCGGCCTGCCCCCGCAGCTCGCTGACCACCGCGCTGACTTGTTTGTTCATCAGCAGCAACAGGGTTCTGGCCACGCGTTGGAATCGGCGCAGTCTGGGGGGGGCGTCGAGCTGTTCAAGCGCGGTTTGCATTTGCTCGATGCAGCGCTTGAGGCCTTGGGTGTCGCGCATTTGGTAGCGGGTGAACGCCAGCAGCATGAGCGATTGGTGGTCGAACATCTTGGACGTCAGCCCCAGCAAGGTGGCGCGGTCCAGCGCTTTGGCGGCTTCTTCTTTCTCGCCCAGGTAAAACGCCAGCATGCCCCGTTTTTGCAAGCGGGCGATGGAGCTGGGGGTGATGTCGCTGGCTTGGCGGTACACCTGAAGGGCCTGCTCGAAATTGCCCTGGTCCACATGGATGCGGCCCATGACATCGTATGCATCGGCATAGCCGGGTTCGTCTCCGGAAAGGCTGTGCAACGTCTGCAGCGCCTGTACAGGTTGACCCGCGTCCACATGGGCGCGTGCCACGCCCAGCTTGGCCCAGGGCAGTGCTTGGTGTTGCAGGATGGCCTCGAACAGCTGCTGCGCCTGGGTGGGGCGTGTCTGGCGCAACAGCAGTTCGGCACCGATGCGGGCGGCGTACAGCCAGTATTCGCTGCGTGCGGAAAAGCGCGCCATGCACAGGCGGGTGGCCTCCTCGAACTCACCCGCCTCGATGTGTTTGAAGATGGGGCTGAGCAGTGCTTTGCGGTAGCGCGCCTGGCGCAAGCGCTGGCCCAGTGCGGCGGCGGTGTGGGGTTTGAGCAGGTAGCTGTCCAGCGCGGACTCGGCGGCCTCTGCCACCTGGGTGTAGCTGGCTTCGCTGGTGAGCATGACGAACACGGTCCCAAAGGGCAGCAGCTGGGCGCGACGCAGGTCGTCCAGCAGGGCCTGCCCGCTGTAGGTGCTGCCGGGGAAGGTTTGTTCGCACAGCACCACGTCGAACTCCCTGAACTCCAGCGCGCGGCGAGCGTCGGAGGGGCGGCTGGCCTGTGCAATCTGGGTCAGTCCGTAGTCCCGCAGTTGCGACACGATGATGCTGCGCGACATGGGGTTGCCGTCTACCACGAGCGCGCGGCAGTCGGCAATGTCGGGATCGAGCTTGGCCATGCCTGTTCTTCAGCGCGAAGCAGGCCGGACAGCAAGGGGGCGTGGCATGGGCATGGGCATGGGTCAGCAGCATAGCAAACGGCCACCCCTTGGGGAGCGGGTCAGCGCGTGGTGTGAGCGAGCCCACACCAGTGGCCTGATCCGCCCTCAGTTCATGCCGTTGCGGCTGGCCAGCTCCATGAACAGGGCCGAGTGGTCCAGGTCCCCCAGACCGTGCTCCACGGTTTGTTCGAACAGTTGGGCGAACAGTTGGGTGATGGGGGCATCAAACCCGGTTTCGTGGGCGGTGGCCATGGCATTGCGCATGTCTTTGAGTTGTACCGTGACGGCGGCGCGTTTGGCGAAATCTCGTTCGACCATGCGCTGGCCGTGCACTTGCAGGATGCGGCTGTCGGCGAACCCGCCGGAAATGGCCTCGCGCACCTTGCCCATGTCGGCGCCACCGCGTGCGGCAAACAGCAGGGCCTCGGCCACCGCGCCGATGGTGATGCCCACAATCATCTGGTTGGCCAGTTTGGCCAGTTGGCCCGACCCCAGCGGCCCCACATGGGTGGCGCGTCCCATGACCTTGAGCACGGGCAGCGCCCGCTCGAAATCGGCCAGGCGTCCGCCAGCCATGATGGCCAGCGTGCCCGCCTCGGCCCCCACGGTGCCACCGGACACGGGGGCGTCCAGGCAGGCCACCTGCAAGGCTGCCAGGCGGGCCGCGTGGTCACGCGCCTGGCGGGGCTGGATGGACGACATGTCCACCACCAGGCTGCCGGGCCGCAGCCCCTTGGCCGCACCCTGGCGGAACAGCACGTCCTCCACCGCCGGGCCGTCCTGCAGCATGGTGATGACGATGTCGGCCTGCTGCACCGCTTGTTCCGGGTGGTGGTGCGCGGTGGCACCGTGCACCTGCAGCGCCAGGGCCTTGCCGGCGGTGCGGTTCCACACGTGCACCGTGTGGCCAGCCTCACAGAGGCGACGTGCCATGGGGGTGCCCATCAACCCCAGACCCAGCACGGCCACGTTGACAGGAGAAGGGGAATTCAATTGACTCATTTGATAGCAAACTCTTTAATTAAATAAAGCGCTGGTGACAGTTTTTGTGTTAAAAAAAGGCGGCCGGTGCTGACGCACCGGCCGCACGCAAGTGGTTCATCGAACCACGGAGTGAGGGAGCGGACCATGGGGCCGCGAGAGCGAGTGAACAAGGTGCTGACTGGCCTGTGCGCCGTGGTCCAGCATGAGTTGGGCGGCCTGCTCTTCCTGGCCTTGGACGATGGCTTGGCACATGGCCTCGTGCTCGTCCCAGACGGTGGCGCGCAGCGGCGAGGTTTGCAAGGCCTCACCCATGGCGCGGCGGATGTGGCACCAGTGCAGCATGGCGCTGGCGGCAATCAGCGGGTTGCCGCTGGCTTGGTAGATGGCGCGGTGAAAGGCCAGATCGGCATCCACCATGTCTTTGACCACTTGGCCAGCGGCGGCCTCACGGCCACGGACCAGCAGGGCGGGGTCAAGCTGGGCGCATTGGCGGGCCGCCAGACGGGCGGCCAGCGCGTCCAGGGTGCTGCGCACTTCGTAGATGTGAATGACGGCCAGCACGTCGATGGGGGCCACCACCAGCCCACGGCCCTTTTGGCCCTGGGGACCGGTGGCCTCCAGCACCAAGCCGTCGGCCTTGAGCAGACGCAGCGCCTGCAACACGGGCTGGCGGGACACGGCCAAGCGCTCGGCCACGTCTTCCTGGGTCAGGCGGGTGCCGGGGGCCATGCTGCCGTCGCTGATGGCGGCAAGCAGGCGTTGGTACACCTGGTCGACCAGGTCGGGGGTGGTTTCCAATCGGGACAGGGTGAGCATGGTGGTTGTGGAATACTGTATTCAGAATACACCAAGTCCACGGATTCGAAAGGTCCTGTGGTCCCTGGCCCATGGCCTGCGTCAGTGCTTTGTCAACTTCTTTGAACGGTCCCACCGCCATGCCTGCACACGATTTGCCCGAGACACGGTTTCACCACGGACTCTCCCCCGACGCGCTGGCGCACCAATACAACAACCGCGCCCTGGTGCCCGCACATGCTGAGCATTTCGAGCGCTGGGCCGCACAGTCCGCGGCGGTGCGCACCAGCCAATTCTGCGAGCTGGACCTGGCCTATGGCCCCACCCCCGGGCAACGGTTGGACGTGTTTTGGCCACAGCCCCACCCCACACTGGCCGAGCAGCCCCGCAGCGGGGAGGGGGCGCCGGTGGTGGTGTTCATCCATGGGGGCTACTGGCGCAGCCTGGACAAACACCAGCACTCTTTGGTGGCGCCCGTGTTCACGCAGCTGGGTGCGTGTGTGGTGGTGGTGAACTACGACCTGTGTCCGGCCGTGACCATCCCCGACATCGAGGCCCAGATGGTCCGGGCCTTGGGCTGGGTGCGCGCGCAGGCTGGGCGCTGGGGTGGCGATGGGCGCCGGGTGGGGGTGGTGGGCCATTCCGCAGGAGGGCACCTGGCCAGCTGTCTGTTGCAGCCCCTGGTCGCCAGTGCCAACGGCAGCAACTTGGCCAGTCCCGCGCTGCAGGCGCTGTCCATTTCAGGCCTGTATGACCTGTTGCCCCTGCGGGAGGTGGCTTTTTTGGCACCCGACCTGCGGCTGACCGAGGCCGATGCCCTGTCGGCCAGCCCGGCGCGGCGGCCACCACCGGCGGTGGCTCAGGCGTCGCTGTGGACGGTGGTGGGTGGCGGTGAAAGCGCCGAATTCATCCGCCAGAACGGGCTCATGCAGGCCGCCTGGGGCAGGGCGGTGGTGCCGGTGTGCGAGACGCTGCCGGGGTTGAACCACTTCTCGGTGCTAGACGCCCTGGTGCAGCCCGGCCACCCGCTGCACACGTTGGCCCAGCGGTGGCTGGCCCTGCTGTGAGGGCCGGGGGCGTGTGTGGGCAGTGAACGCGTCCACGCGCTGGGGCGACGCGTTCACATCAGCAGGTGTTCGCCCGCGTTGTCGCCACCCAAAATGACGTAGTTCACCTTGCGGATGTCCATCAGCTTTTTGCCGCCCGCATAGCTGATGGAGCTTTGCACGTCCTGTTCCATTTCCACCAGGGTGTTGGCCAGTTGGCCTTTGATGGGCTCCAGAATGCGCTTGCCCTCCACGTGCTTGTACTCGCCCTTGTTGAAGTCGGAGGCCGAGCCGTAGTACTCCTTGTAGCGCACGCCGTCCACCTCCACCGTCTGGCCGGGGCTTTCTTCATGGCCAGCGAACAACGAGCCGATCATGACCATGGTGGCCCCAAAGCGCACGCTCTTGGCAATGTCGCCATGGCTGCGGATGCCGCCGTCGGCAATGATGGGTTTGGTGGCCACGCGGGCGCACCACTTCATGGCGCTGAGTTGCCAGCCGCCCGTGCCAAAACCGGTTTTGAGTTTGGTGATGCACACCTTGCCGGGGCCAATGCCCACCTTGGTGGCGTCCGCGCCCCAGTTTTCCAGGTCGATGACGGCCTCGGGCGTGCCCACGTTGCCCGCGATCACGAAGCTGGCGGGCAGGCGCTCTTTGATGTAACCGATCATGTGCTTCACGCTGTCGGCGTGGCCGTGGGCGATGTCGATGGTGATGAAGTCGGGCACCAGGCCCTCGGCCACCAACTGGTCCACGGTGTCGCGGTCGGCCTGTTTGACGCCCAGCGAGATGGAGGCGTACAACCCCTTGCCTTTGAAGTCGCGCACAAAGGCCACGTTGTCCAGGTCAAACCGGTGCATGACGTAGAAGTGGCCGTGGCGGGCCAACCATTCGCAGATGACCTCGTTGACCACGGTCTTCATGTTGGCCGGCACCACTGGCAGGCGGAAGGTGTGGCCACCCAGCTCCACGCTGGCGTCGCATTCCGAGCGGCTTTCCACCCGGCACTTGCGGGGCAGCAGCAGGATGTTGTCGTAGTCGAAAATTTCCATGATTCCAAGCTCCAAAAATGGAGCCAGAGCTTGATGTGTAAGCCCTGACAGCTACAAATAAAGGATGAGCGCTTGGCTTGGTTCCGGCCACAAAAAACCGGACGCAAGAAACTTGGGCCCGGTGACGGATTGTATACACATGCGCGGCGTGTGGTGGATGGACCCGTTTTCTACAATGGCGCCATGACCCACGATGTTGCCCCACCGGCGTTCTCTCCCTCTGCGGCTGCGGCCCCCACGGCCCCCTCCTTGCTGCAAGGCCTGAACGCCGAACAACTGGCCGCCGTCACGCTGGGGGCTGGCCACGCGCTGGTGTTGGCGGGGGCCGGTTCGGGCAAAACGCGGGTGCTGACCACACGCATGGCCTGGCTCATGCAAACGGGGCAGGTGGGGCCGGGCGGGCTGATGGCCGTCACTTTCACCAACAAAGCGGCCAAAGAAATGCTGACCCGCCTGCAGGCCATGCTGCCGGTGAACGTGCGCGGCATGTGGGTGGGCACCTTCCATGGCCTGTGCAACCGGTTGTTGCGCGCCCACTGGAAGCCTGCGGGATTGCCCCAGACCTTCCAGATTCTGGACACGCAGGACCAGCTGTCTGCCGTGAAGCGGCTGTGCAAACAGTTCAATGTGGACGACGAGCGTTTTCCCCCCAAACAGCTCACCTGGTTCATTGCCGGTTGCAAGGAAGAGGGCATGCGCCCCGGCGACGTGCCCGTGCGCGACGACGACACCAAAAAGAAGGTGGAGCTGTACCAGCTGTACCAAGACCAGTGCCAGCGCGAAGGCGTGGTGGACTTCGCCGAGCTGCTGCTGCGCAGCTACGAGCTGTTGCGCGACCACGCCGAGATTCGCCAGCACTACCAGCAGCGGTTTCGCCACATCTTGGTGGACGAGTTCCAGGACACCAACAAGCTGCAGTACGCCTGGCTCAAACAGTTGGTGGGCCCGCAGACGGCGGTGCTGGCCGTGGGTGACGACGACCAGAGCATTTACGCCTTTCGCGGCGCGCGCGTGGGCAACATGGCCGACTTTGTGCGCGAGTTCCAGGTACAGGGCCAGATCAAGCTGGAGCAAAACTACCGCAGCCACAGCAACATCCTCGACGCGGCCAACCACCTCATTGGCCACAACAGCCAGCGCCTGGGCAAAAACCTGCGCACCGACCAGGGCGCGGGTGAGCCCATCCGCCTGTTTGAAAGCCCCACCGACTTCGAGGAAGCCCGCTGGGTGGTGGATGAAATCCGCCAGCTGGTGCGTGGCCAGGGGGCTGATGCGGGTGTGCACCGGCGCGAAGTGGCCGTGCTGTACCGCAGCAACGCCCAGAGCCGGGTGCTGGAGACCACGCTGGTGCAGGCGGGGGTGCCCTACAAGGTGTACGGGGGCCTGCGCTTTTTCGAGCGGGCCGAAATCAAGCACGCGCTGGCTTACCTGCGCCTGCTCGAGAACCCGCGCGACGACACCAGTTTTTTGCGCGTGCTGAACTTCCCGCCCCGGGGCATTGGCGCTCGCAGCATCGAACAGCTGCAAGACGTGGCCCGCGCCAGTGGCTGCGCCCTGTTTGATGCCGTCAGCGCCGTGGGCGGGCGGGCGGGGGCGGTCATCAGCCACTTTGTGGCCAAGGTCGATGTGATGCGCGAGCAGACGCAAGGCCAGACCTTGCGTGAAATCATCCAGACCGTGCTCGACGGCAGTGGCCTGCTGGCGCACTACCAGGCCGAGCGCGAGGGCGCAGACCGCGTGGAAAACCTGGAGGAACTCATCAACGCCGCAGAAAGTTTTGTCACGCTGGAAGGCTTTGGCCGCGATGCCGTGGCCTTGCCGGTAGAAGAGGGCGTCGGCGCCGATCGCTCGCAGCGCGATGGCCGCCCAGGGCCTGGCAACGCGGGTGCGTCTGCCCTGAGCCAGTCCCCCGCCAGCCAGGGCTTGAGCTTTGAAGATGCGCTGGCCGATGCCAACGAGCGCGCCCTGCACGCGGCCGCCGACGGCGATTTGCCGCTGTGGGCCGACCTGCCCGCCGAGCGCCCCGCGCCCCTGCCCATGGGGGTACCTGCCGACCTGCTGTTGGCCGTGTTGCCGGAAGACACGGGTGAAACCCTGTCGCCCTTGGCCGCATTCCTGACGCACGCTGCGCTGGAGGCGGGCGACAACCAAGCCCAAGCTGGGCAGGATGCGGTGCAGCTCATGACCGTGCACGCGGCCAAGGGGCTGGAGTTTGACTGCGTGTTCATCACCGGCCTGGAGGAAGGCCTGTTCCCCCACGAAAACTCGGCCTCCGACCGCGCCGGGCTGGAGGAAGAGCGCCGCCTGATGTACGTGGCCATCACCCGTGCGCGCAAGCGGCTCTATATTAGCCACTCGCAAACCCGCATGTTGCACGGCCAGACGCGCTACAACCTGCGCAGCCGGTTTCTGGACGAGTTGCCCGAGGCCTGCCTGCGCTGGCTCACACCCAAGGGCGGTGGTTTTGCCCAGGGTATGGGCGTGGGGCGAAGCGGGGCGGGCAACGGCTGGGGAGGGTCTTCGGCGTCTTCATTTTCGAGAGCTGAAAACTCATACCAGTCAAGCGCTGGAGGCAGTTTTTATTCAAAAAACAAAGACGCAGTGTTCACCGGCGCGTCGGCGGGGCCCGCGCTGCAACCCAAGTCTGGCCGTGGCACCGACATTGCCATGGGGCAGAAGGTGTTTCACAACAAGTTCGGCGAGGGCAAGGTGCTGACGCTGGAAGGCGCCGGGGCCGACGCGCGCGCGCAAATCAGCTTCCCGCGCCATGGGGTGAAGTGGCTGGCGCTGTCGGTGGCCAAGCTCACGCCGGTGGACGACTGAGTCTGGTGGCCGCGCGCGCTGCGCGTGACCGCATCAGATGCCCGGTGGCAGCGTGGCCGTGACGTGCATGTCCTGCACCTGGCTGCTCGCGTCGATCAAGCGCAGCTTGCTGGCGTAGTACTGGTCCAGCCGCCATTCAGCCAGGATGGCCATGGCCAATTCAAAGCGTTTGTAGTCGAGTTGGTACAACCGTGTCACGCCAAACTGGCCGTCCGTTTCCAGGGCCAGCACAAGGTCTGACAGGGTGCGGGCGGCGGCGTCTGTGGGGTTTTTCTCGATGAACTTAAAAGCTTTTTTGATGGCGAGCATGGTGCTGTCCTACTGAAGGTTGAAGGTGTGTGGGCGGGCACGGTCACGCCGCGCACCCCCACTCTCTACCGAGGCTAACCCGAGGCAGGTGCCGCCATGATGACAACGGCGTGTCAGTTCCAAGACATGGCACTTGACAGCGCCACACCGGTTTTGGCGGGTGGCCAACGGGGCCATGGCCTTGACACGGATGTGTCACATCGATGGCCGATATTCGGCTTTTTTCAACCCGCCGGAGTGTCCATGCAGACCGCCAACAGCTACGACGACAACGAGATCGTCAACCCCTCCCACAACCCCCACATGGACGACATCCTGTCCATTCGCCTGAGCCGTCGCCAAACCCTCAAAGGTGGCGTGAGTGTGACGGCCGGGGTGTTGCTCGGTGGTGCCAGCCTCACCGCCTGCGGCGGCGGTGACGATGCCGCCGAGCCCGGCCTCAAGCTGGGTTTCGCCGCCGTGGCCAAAAACAAGAACGACGTGGTCACCGTGCCCACGGGCTATCAGGTCAGCATCCTGCACGCGCTGGGCGACCCGCTGCAGTACGGTGACGAGTCCTGGAAGGACGATGGCAGTGAAACCGCCGAGTCCTACAACCGCCGCGCGGGCGACGGCCACGACGGCATGTACTACTTCGGCCTGAGTGACACCGGCCAGTTCCAGTCCAACCGTTCAGACCGCGGCTTGCTGGCCGTCAACCACGAATACGTGGTGGCCCCCAATGGCCTGCACCCCAACGGCCGCACCCCAGGCGCGGCCCGCGTGGCCAGCGAAGTGGACAAGGAAATTTACGCCCATGGCGTGAGTGTGGTGGAAGTCAAGCGCGGCACCACCGGCACCGACATGAGCATGGTGCGCGGCTCCAAGTACAACCGCCGGATCACATCGGCCACCGACATGGTGTTCGCTGGTCCCGCCAAAGGCAATGCGCTGCTGCGCACGGTGTTTTCGTCCGACGGCAGCAAAACCCGTGGCACCAACAACAACTGCGCCAACGGCTACACCCCCTGGGGCACCTACCTGACGTGTGAAGAGAACTTCCTCAACGTCATCAGCCGCGCAGCCGCAGACGATGCCAAGCGCAGCGCCAAAGAGGTGGTGGCCCTCAAACGCTACGGCTTGCCTGAAAACCGGAAAAGCCCCTACCTCTGGGAAACCGCTGGCAGTGCCGACCTTTACGCCCGCTGGACCTCCAGCGTGACCGGTGCCACCGCCGCCGACGACTACCGCAACACCATCAACACGTTTGGCTGGGTGGTGGAAATTGACCCGTTTGCCCCCACTTCCACGCCCACCAAGCGCACGGCCCTGGGCCGCTTCAACCACGAAGGTGCCTGGCCTGCACCTGCCGTGGTGGGCCAACCCATCGTCATGTACATGGGTGACGATGCGCGCAACGAGTACATCTACAAGTTTGTGTCCAAGGCACTGTGGGACGCCAAGGACGTGAACGGTGGCCTGGCGGCCGGAGCCAAGTACCTGGACGAAGGCACGCTGTACGTGGCCAAGTTCTCGACCGACGGCACTGGCCAGTGGCTGGAACTTACCTTTGGTAAGAATGGCCTGGACGCCAGCCATGCGGTGTACGCGTTTGCCGACCAGGGCGACGTGCTCATCAACGCCCGGCTGGCGGGCGATGCACTGGGCGCCACCAAGATGGACCGTCCCGAGTGGGGCGCGGTCAACCCGCTCAACGGCGAGGCCTACATGACCCTCACCAACAACAGCAACCGCGTGGCCCCCACGGCCACGCCCACGGGCTCGCAGCTCAAGCCCGATGCCGCCAACCCCCGTTACTACGAAGACAGCTACACCAACGCCGACGGGAGCACCAAGACCAACAAGGGCAACCCACACGGCCACATCATCCGCTGGCGCGAAGAGGCGGGTCTGGTCACGGCCACCCGTTTTGCCTGGGACATCTACCTGTTCGGTGCGGAAGCCACCGCCCCTGGCGACGTGAACCTGTCTGGTCTGACCGCCGTGAACGACTTCTCCAGCCCCGACGGTCTGTACTTCGACCACCGCGGCCTGCTGTGGATTCAAACCGACGATGGTGCTTACACCGACGTCACCAACTGCATGATGCTGGCCGCGGTGCCCGGCAAGGTGGGCGACGGCGGCAAGGTCACCGCTGCCGGGGGCACCAGCACCGTCAAAGGGGCGAATGCCTCCGCCGACAGTGTGCGCCGCTTCCTCGTGGGTCCGAAAGACTGCGAAATCACGGGGGTGGCCGTCACCCCCGATGGCAAAACCCTGTTCTTCAACGTGCAGCACCCCGGTGAAGACGGTACACCCGACTTTGCGGCCAAAACCTTCAGCAGCCACTGGCCTGCCAGCCAGACCGACGCCGCTTCGACCAAGCGCCCCCGCTCCGCCACCGTGGTGGTCACCCGCACCGATGGGGGCAGCATCGGCATGTGACGTGATTTTGCCCATGACCTTCTCCGCTTCACTGGGGCGGTGATCGGGCAGAAAAAAAGCCCCGCCGTGTCATCACTGGCGGGGCTTTTGTTTGGCGACAGGGGCCAAGGGCGTGCAGCGATCGCACACCCGCGCGGCGTCACATGGTGCGCAGGGGCTGCTGCAACAGCTTGTTGACGTCGGCGTTGTTGGGCAGGGCGTAGTCAAAGCCCTTGATGATCTGTCCGGTGTCGGTTTTCACCAGTTTCAGGCTCACAAACGTGGCGCTGGCCGCTGCCGAGTAGGTGCCCACCACCACCATGCCGGCGCTGTGGACCTTGGCAATGTCTTTCAGCTCGCGCGAGAGCATGAGCTCGCCCGTTTCTTCGCGCACAAAAATGTCGCCACGCAGCTTCAGCTCTTTGACCAGAAAGCCTTGCGCCACCAGCTGCGAGGCGTATTGCTCGGACAGCGTGCGGCCCAGTGGGGCGGTTTTGCGCAGGTCATTGACGTTGACCACGGTGGCCACCAACAGGGGTGTGCCGGCCATGTTTTTCATGTCCAGACCCGCCACCAGGCTCTGGATCGCCTCGCGGTTGGTGCTCACAAATTTGCTGGCCTTGGCCTCTTCGTAGGTGGGTTCGGTTTTGACGTAGGCACCGGAGCCAGGGGCCGAGCAAGCGCTCAACACACCGGCGGCCACCAGCACCAAGGGCAGGACAATGCGTTTCATTGGGCCACCACCTTCATGGTTTTGAACTCTGGCGCGTGCTTGAACAGCGTGGCATCGGCGTTTTCGATGTAGTAGACGTCGGTCTTGCGCGTCAATATCTGGTCGGGGGTGGCCGCCGTGGTGGTCAGAATCAACTCAGTGGCGGTGGGGCCGCCAGATCCCACGCTGCTGCCGTAGTCCGCAGCACCTGCCAAGCCCAGACCACCCAGCATCTGGGTATCCAGGTGTTGGTTGCGCAGGCCATACAGGGCAAACACACCCGCTGTCAATGCGGTGTACATGCCAGGCACAAAGTGGGGGCGCGGGCTGTTGTGCACCACCAGCTGGGCTTTGTAGCTCAGTTGCAGGGCGCTTTGACCATTGGCCGTGACGCGACGGCCGGAGCGCACCAGTGCGGTGGTCAGCAGCTCGTGGTAGGCCTTGTCGAACTCGGTGGATTTTTCCGGAGCGGTGAGCGACACACGCGCATTGCTGGCCACACCGGAGTCGTCGAGCATTTTCAGCGTCTCGCGCACCGCGTCGTGGGAGATGATTTGCCAATGTCCCGCAGAGCGGACTTTCTTTTGCTCGGTGAGGTCGAAGTTGCCCGACACGGGGATGGGGGACTGGGCGCAACCCGCCAGCGTGGCGATGGCCAATGCCATGGCGCCACCAGAGATGAGGGTAGGTTTCAAGACGGGTACTCCTTTGCACCAGTTGTTGTAACGGCTGTGGCCACCGACGGCGTCAGGCACCTGGTTCGCCTGGCGCGCGCCCTGGTTGTGGCAACGCTTGTAAATTATGGCTGATTGGCCCTGCCTGCCGACAGGAAAATGGACTTTGTGTGTGGCACGCACCACGGCGCAGGGCACGGCTCAGTAGTCACCGCTGAATTTGCTGCCTTTGCGGCCACTGATTTGCCAGGCGGTGCGCTGGTTGACCAGTCCGGCGAGGAACTCCAGTTCTTCGTCGGTGTGGTTGATGGCGCGCGCCGGAGACAGGCGGACTTCACCGTTGCCTTGCCGGTCCATCCAGAAAGCCTCGTGGTAATCGGCGGTGGAGGTGGCGGATTCGGACGCGGTGGTCAGGTCCACCGTGCCATAGCAGTTGCAGAAATAGCCCCGGAAGTTCTGCTCGGGGAACACTTCCGTGTACACCCCCGTGCCCCGGATGCCGGCGGTGACCGTGGGTGTCACGATGCGCCGGTCATTGCCCTTGCCCCAGACGCTGACCACCGCACCGGTGAGCAGCCTCAGCAAGCTGACCACGTTGAGGCTGCTGCCGCGTTCGACCGTCAGGCGGGAGTTTTGCCGCACGTGGAAAGAGGAGTTGCCAATCACGAAAATCAGCCGTGACTGGGGGCCGGTTTCCAGCATGTCGCCCGTCTGCACCACCGTCTGGGGACGCAGACGCTCACCGTTGAGCAGGGCATCCCCTTCCAGTTCGACGATGTTGCTGCGTTGTTGGGCAAAAGCGCCGCTCCACCCCCCCAGTGCCACCCAACCGGCCGCCGCCTGAAGCGTTTGGCGACGCTGAAACCACAGCAGTTCGGTTTCGGTCCGGCCTTGCAGTGTGTGTTGGCTCATGTGGGCTCCTGAAGGGTGGGTGTGGTGATGATATTGTGCCGACCGTCAGGGGAGGGTGGGCTCAGTCCTGGGGTGGATCATCAGCGACAAAACTGTCGCGAAACGTGAAGTAAGTGGAGGTGAAGAACATGGCGGCCATCAGCAGTACCGATGGCAGCACAAACAGCCCGGCGAGCTGTTCGCTCCCCAGCAAGGCCATGACCAAACTGAGTGCCATGCCGGCGGCCATGAACACCCCCAGCCAGCCCACTGCGTACACCATCAGCGCACCCTTGTTTTTCCAGCAGGCCATGGCACTGAAGAACAGGCTTTTGACCGGCGACACGCCATGCCAGTGCACCAACGCCGGCGCATGCCAGAACAAGATGGCCAGCGGCAGGTACAAACCCATGCCCACCCACAGGGCGCGCTGGAATTCGGGCTCGTTGGCCAGCTCGCGGGTGATGGGTTCGCCGTTCAGGTAGACGCTGGCAAATTGGCCACCGTCAAACAGGGCTGAGATGCCCATGATCAGCAAAAACCCCAGCGCGTACAGGCCACCCAGCGTCAGCATGGCCTGCATGCGTTGCTTGCCCGCTGCAAACGCACTGGCCAGCACCGCAGGCATGGGAAACCTGCCTTCCGAGGCCTGGCGTGCAGCGGTCATGAGGCCCAGGGTGGCCGCGGGCAGCAGTGCCAACGACAGGGCACTGCCCAGCAGGGGGATGGCCGACAGCAGTGACACCACGCCCATGAACATGAAGAACAAGCCCGCCAGTGCCAAGGGCTGGCGAAAAAAGGTCTTCATGCCAAGGCGCACCCACAACCAACCGGTTTTGGCGGGAACAATGTTCAGTTTCATGGGGGTGGGGTCATCCCAGGGCAAGAGAGTTCAATGTGGACGCATGCTGCGCACGTTGGCGCAACACCCGTTCGAAGTGGGTGGGGTCGTGTGGTTGCAGCATGGCCGCCTCACGGGGCAAGTGCCAGTCCCACAGGCGCGAGGTCCAAAACCGCAAGGCCCCTGCGCGCAGCATGGCGGGCAGCAGTTCCCGTTCTGCGCCGGTCAGCGGACGCACCGTTTGGTAAGCCTGAACCATGGCTTGGGCGCGCTCGGTGTGGTGGGCGCCGGTGTCGAGGTCAATGCACCAGTCATTCAGGCACACCGCCAAGTCAAACAGAAAGCTGTCGTGCCCGGCAAAGTAGAAATCGAAGAAGCCCGTCAGGGTTGGACCTTCGAACATCACGTTGTCTCGGAACAGGTCGGCGTGCACCGGGCCGCGGGGCAGCGCCCCATAGGCGGGGCTGGCCGCCACGTGGTTTTGGTAGGCCAGTTCGGCCTGGATCAGCTGGGCTTGGGGTTCATCCAAATGCGGCAGTACCACGGGCACGGTCTCGTTCCACCAGGCCAGACCGCGCAAATTGGGCTGCTGGCGGTCGTAATCCTGACCCGCCAGGTGCATGCGCGCCAGCATCTGGCCCACGGCGGCACAGTGGGCGGCCTGTGGGGCCAGTTGGCTCTTGCCCGCCAGTTTGTTGACCACCGCCGCCGGTTTGCCTTTGAGCTTGTGCAAGATGTGCCCCTTGGCGTCGGGAGCAGGGTCGGGTACGGGAATGCCTTTGCCCGCCAGGTGCTTCATCAGGTGCAGGTAGAAGGGCAGCTGCTCGAAGGTCAGGCGTTCGAACAGTGTCAGCACATGCTCGTGGACCACGCCGTCGCGTTCGGTGGTGGCGAAATAGTTGGTGTTTTCAATGCCCCCTGCACAGCCTTTGAGTGCGGTGAGCTCACCCAGCCCCAGCTTGCGCAAGAGACTGGCGGCTTCGGTGCGGGTCACTTTGGTAAATACGGCCATGTCACGGGTGGGAGAAACAAAAGGGCACAAAAAGCGCAGCCGAGGTGGCTGCCAGGTAGGTGGTCTGCGCGGGTAAAGCTGCCGGAGCTCAGAAGTCGAACAGACGCCAGCTGCTGCGGCCAGGGCTGCCCGCCAGTCCACTGCGTTGACCGGCTGGGCTGGCCGGGCCTTGCGCACCGTCGGCCGGATGAATGTGGTAGGCGGGCAGGCCGGACTTGGTGGTCACCTCGATTTGCCGTGTCTGGCCGCCCACCCGCAGCTCTTCCACCCGGCTGCCCCCGTCTTCGTGGGTGATGCGCTCGACTTTGGCGCTGGGCCGTTCGGTGGTGGGGGTGTCTGTCTGGGCCTGCGCCACGCTCAGGCAGGCGGTCAGGCCCGCGGCGAACATTCCGCGCAAACGGGGCCAAGGGGCGTGCGAGCCGGGGGCCGCAGCAGCAGGGGTGTGTGAAAAAGCCATGCCCGATTGTAGGCAAGCCACCCTTGGCCCAAGAAGTCCATGGCGGGCGTGTCCGACGCTGGTCGGTGCCCGTGGTCCGGCGCGCGGGGCACAGCCATGCCCGACAATGCCGCCATGAACGACACACGCCCCACCTTGCTGCTGATTGACGGCTCCAGCTACCTGTACCGCGCCTACCACGCCATGCCCGATTTGCGTGCGGTCCCGGGCGATCCCACCAGTACCGCCACTGGTGCCATCCGTGGCATGGTCAACATGATGCAGAGCCTGCGCAAGGAAGTGCCCGCCAGCCATGTGGCCTGTGTGTTTGACGCATCGGGCCCCACGTTTCGGGATGACCTTTATCCCGAATACAAGGCCAACCGCAGCCCCATGCCCGACGACCTGCGCAGCCAGATTGATCCCATCCACGAAGTGGTCAGGCTGTTGGGCTGGGCGGTGTTGAATGTGCCCGGCGTCGAGGCGGACGATGTCATCGGCACCCTGGCCGTGGCCGGTGTGGCGCAGGGGTTCGAGGTGGTGGTGTCCAGTGGTGACAAGGATTTGGCCCAGCTGGTGAACGAGCACGTCACCATCATCGACACCATGAACGGCAAGCGCCGCGATGTGCCCGGGGTGGAGGTCGAATTCGGCGTGCCCGCGCGGCTGATGGTCGATTTCCAGACCCTGGTGGGCGATACCGTTGACAACGTCCCCGGGGTGCCCAAGGTGGGTCCCAAAACCGCTGCCAAATGGCTGCAGGAATACGGCAGCCTGGACGCACTGGTGGCGCGTGCCGACGACATCAAGGGGGTGGCCGGCCAGAACCTGCGCGATGCCCTGGCCTGGTTGCCCACCGGGCGTGCGCTGGTGACCATCAAAACCGATTGCGACCTGAACGGGTTTGTGCCGGGGTTGCCAAGTCTGAATTCAATAGCTGTCATGCCAGAGCATTCAAGCGGTTTGATCGATTTTTATTCAAAATTTGGATTCAAGGGCTTGGCCAAGTCTTTGCAAGACAAGCAGGAAGGCGCCCAGCCCGTGCCCGCTGCGGGGGATGCATCTGGCACCGCCACGCCCACGCCGTCGGCCAGGGGCCAGAGTGGCGACCTCTTTGCGGAGCCACCCACCGCTCCCGCCGACACTGCGCCCGATCTGCGGGTGGACGTGGTGACCGACTGGCCCGCATTCGACGCCTGGCTGGCCCGCGTCCAGGCGGCCGAGCTGACCGCGCTGGACACCGAAACCACCTCACTCACCGAAATGGTGGCCGAGGTGGTGGGCATCAGCCTGTGTGTGCAGACTGGCCACGCTGCCTACATTCCGCTGGCGCACAACGGCCCCGATGCCCCCGCACAACTGCCGCGTGACGAGGTGTTGGCCCGCCTCAAGCCCTGGCTGGGAAACCCAGCGGCGAAGAAGCTGGGTCAGCACGTCAAATACGACAGGCATGTGCTGGCCAACCACGGCATTGAAGTGCAGGGCTATGCCCACGACACCATGCTGCAAAGCTACGTGCTCGAAGTGCACAAACCCCACGGCCTCACCAGCTTGGCCTTGCGCCACTTGGGCCGCAGCGGCACCACCTATGAAGACCTGTGTGGCAAGGGCGCACACCAGATTCCATTTGCCCAGGTGGACGTGGACAAGGCCGCCGCCTACGCCGCGGAAGACGCGGACCAGACCTTGGCCGTGCACGCCGTGCTGTGGCCTCAGTTGCAGGCCGATGACAAACTGCGGGCGGTGTACGCACTGGAGATGGCCAGCAGCGAGGCGCTGTACCGTATCGAGCGCAATGGCGTGCTGATTGACGCACCCATGCTCGCCACGCAAAGCCACGAACTGGGCCAACGCATCCTGCAACTGGAGCAAGAAGCGTACGAGATTGCCGGGCAGCCCTTCAACCTGGCTTCACCCAAGCAGCTGGGCGAAATTTTCTTTGACAAGTTGGGCTTGCCTGTCATCAAAAAAACCGCCACCGGCGCGCGCAGCACCGACGAAGAGGTGCTGGAAAAGCTGGCCGAAGACTACCCCCTGCCCGCCAAGCTGCTGGAGCACCGCAGCCTGTCCAAACTCAAGGGCACCTACACCGACAAGCTGGCCCAGTTGGCGTTGCCGCGCACGGGCCGGGTGCACACCCACTACGCACAAGCCGTGGCGGTGACGGGGCGGCTCTCCAGCAACGACCCCAATCTGCAGAACATTCCCGTGCGCACCGCCGAGGGCCGCCGCGTGCGCGAGGCCTTTGTGGCGCCTGCGGGCCATGTGATTGCCAGCGCCGACTACAGCCAGATCGAGCTGCGCATCATGGCCCACCTCAGTGGCGACGAGGCCCTGCTCCATGCGTTCGCCAATGGGTTGGACGTTCACCGTGCCACGGCGGCCGAGGTGTTTGGCATTGCGGTGGAGCAAGTCAGCAGCGAGCAGCGGCGCTACGCCAAGGTCATCAACTTCGGCCTCATTTACGGCATGAGTGGCTTTGGGCTGGCCAAAGCCCTGGGCATCGACAACACGGCAGCCAAAAACTACATCCAGCGCTACTTTGAACGCTACCCCGGTGTGAAACGCTACATGGACGACACCCGTGCCCAAGCCAAGGCCCAGGGTTATGTCGAAACCGTGCTGGGCCGCCGCCTGTATCTGCCGGAAATCAACAGCCCCAACGGCCCGCGCCGCGCCGGGGCCGAGCGTGCCGCCATCAACGCGCCCATGCAGGGCACGGCGGCTGACCTCATCAAACTGAGCATGGTGGCGGTGCAGCAGGCGCTGGACGCGCAGTGCAGGGCCACCAAGATGATCATGCAGGTGCACGACGAACTGGTGTTCGAGGTGCCCGAGGCCGAGGTGGGTTGGCTGAAGCTGGAAATTCCCCGCCTCATGGCCGGGGTGGCGCAACTCAAGGTGCCGCTGTTGGCCGAGGTGGGCGTGGGCCCGAACTGGGAGCAGGCGCACTGAGCATGAAAAAAGCCACCGTCGCAGGACAGGTGGCTTGTGTTCGGTGTCTGGGTGGGCAGGTGCGCCGGTTGTGGGGCTCTCCCGTCGTCAGAGCTTGAACGCGCTGACCACGAGGGTCAGCTGCTTGGCCTGTTCCTGCAGCGAGGCAGAGGCCGCCGAAGCCTCTTCCACCAGTGCCGCGTTTTGCTGGGTCACGCCATCCATGAGCGCGACGGCTTGGTTGATTTGCGAGATGCCCAACGCCTGCTCGGCGCTGGACGAGGCAATGTCGCGCATGATTTGCGTGACCCGTTCGATGCTGCCCACAATCTCCTTCATGGTCTCGCCCGCCTCGTCCACTTGGCGGGTGCCGCTGTCCACCTTGTTGACCGAGTCGTCGATCAGCCCCTTGATTTCACGGGCGGCGGTGGATGAGCGCTGGGCCAGTGAGCGGACCTCGGAGGCCACCACCGCAAAACCACGCCCTTGTTCACCGGCCCGCGCCGCTTCCACGGCGGCATTCAGGGCCAGGATGTTGGTCTGGAAAGCAATGCCGTCGATCACGGCAATGATGTCCACAATTTTGCGCGACGAAGTGTTGATTTCGTCCATGGTGTGCACGACCTGGGCCACCACATCGCCACCCTTGATGGCCACCGACGAGGCGGTCTCGGCCATCTGATTGGCCTGGGTGGCGTTTTCGGCGTTGAGCTTGACCGTGCTGTTGAGCTCTTCAGTGGCCGAGGCTGTTTCCTCCAGCGAACTGGCTTGCTGCTCGGTGCGCGCCGACAAGTCGAGCGTGCCCGCCGCCACTTGGTTGGAGGCGCTGGCAATGGAGTCGGCACCGGTGATGACTTGGGAAATGAGCTGACGCAGGTTGTTCTGCATGGTGCGCATCTGTTCCAGCAGGTGCGTGATTTCGTCGGCGCCAGTGGGCTCAATGCGGTGGGTCAGGTCGCCTGCGGCAATGCAGGTGGCGGTTTCATCGGCCACGGCAAACCCGCTGGACATGCGCTTGAGGGTCAGTAGCATGAGCAGGGTCATGGGAATGGCGCCCAGCAGCACAATGGCCACAAAAATCAGTTTGGCCCGGTCATAGCGGGCATCGGCCGCCTTGGCTTCCACGTCGGCCATCTCGGACTGGTAAGTTCGCAGCTTGGTGATGGATTTTTCGAAAGCATCGCCCTCGGTGCGACCGGCCACCAGGAACACATTCATGGTTTCCGGCGAGAAATCGGCACCCTGCAGCGCCTTGAGCACCGCATCGCGCTTTTCCTGCCAGGCCTTGCGTTTGGCCTGCATGTCGTCCACCAGGGCCTTTTCTTCTGCGCTCAAGGTCCGGCCCATCACCGTTTTGAACGCCGCATCGTTGTCTCCACGGCCGCTGGAAATGGCGTCGAAGTGCATGTCCACGGCGTGGCCGTGGATGGCAAACAGCGGGCTGGTGGGGTCGTGTTGAAACGCCAGCAGGATTTGCAACCGGTTGTCGAGGAAATTGCGGTTGATGACCGCCAGCGATCCCGCCACGGCCATGCGGTCTCCGTGAACATGCTTGAGTGCCTCGCTGGCCTGCCTCATCCCCATGAAACCGGTGGCCATGGCGGCCACAAAAACCAGCCAGTACATGGCCAGTGCGGCCCAAACGCGGTGGGTGAGTTTGATGCGATCCAACATGTGTGCCTGCTCGGGAAAAGGGTGCCTGGCCCCACGGGCAGGCACGAAAACGACAGTGAGGACTCTCACCCAATAAAGAGCATAGCACCCCAGCCATGGCCCCAAGGCTTGAAATCGGTGGATGAAGGCCAGTCAAATGTCCCACGTGCAACCTGATTGATGCGGGTCAACCGGCGCCACGGCTCCCCGGTAAATCCCGCCCTACAGCAGTGGTTTGCCGGGGCTTTCGCGCAGGGTGCTGCGCGCCCCGGTTAGCATTCCGAGCCTGTGCGGCGTGCCCCCCCAGCGTTGCTGGTTTGAGGGTGCACCGAGGTGCAGGTGGTGGCCTCGCACACGTTTGTCGGTTAGGTTCTGTCGTTACCCCCTGTCTAGGAGACGCACTTCATGTTCAACAGCGATCAAGAGTCAGAAATCAACGGTTTGGTGAATGGCCAGCCGGGTGCGCCTGAGGGTGCCACGCGGCGCACCGCCCTCAGGGCCGCTCTGGGTGTGGGCTATGCCGCTGCGGCGCTGCCGGTCATGGCGCAAAGCGTGGTCAAAACCCCGGCGGAAGGCCTGGTGGTCGGCGAGGTGAGCATTGAGGTCAACGGCTTCAAAATGCCAGCCTATCGGGCCGCACCTGCTGGAAAAACCGGGTTGCCGGTGGTGCTGGTGCTGTCTGAAATTTTTGGGGTGCACGAGTACATCGCCGACACCGCGCGTCGGTTTGCACGGGCAGGCTACTTGGCCATCGCGCCCGAATTGTTTGTGCGCCAGGGCGATGCCCAGAGCTATGGCGAAATGGCCAAATTGATGGCAGAGGTCATCTCCAAAGTGCCCGATGCCCAGGTGCTGGCTGACCTGGACGCCACGGTTGCGTGGGCGGGTGCCAACGGCGGGGACTTGAACCGGGTGGGCATCACCGGCTTTTGCTGGGGCGGTCGCCAGGTGTGGCTGTACACAGCGCACAACCCCCGCGTCAAGGCCGGCGTGGCTTGGTATGGGCGCCTGGTGGGGCAGGCCACATCCCTGACGCCCAAGCACCCGGTGGACGTGGCGGCCCAGCTGAACGGCCCTGTGCTGGGGTTGTACGGTGGCGCAGACACCGGCATTCCGCTGGACACCGTGGAGGCCATGAAAACCAAACTGGCCCAGGGCAATGCGGCGGCCAAGGCATCGCAGTTTGTGGTGTACCCGGATGCTCCCCACGCCTTCCATGCCGACTACCGCCCCAGCTTCCGCCAGGGCCCGGCACAAGATGGCTGGCAGCGCGCACTCGACTGGTTCAAGTCCCACGGGGTGAGCTGAGGCACACTGCAGCGTTGGTCTCGGATGAAAAATCCGCCCCCAGTGGGCGGTTTTTTTATGGAAAAATATCGCCTAACGCTTTGCTGAATTTATTTCTTTGCTATGACTTTATTTTTGATACTGCTGGGCACCATCACTGCGGGTGTGGGCAGCGTGTGGGTGGCGGCCGTGCTGGGTTTGGGGGTGTTGTCGCGGTACACCTCGCACATGCTCAGCCTGGCGGCCGGCGCCTTGCTGGCCACGGCGTTCATGCACCTGCTGCCAGAGGCCTTCGAGTCGGCGGCGGGCGCGCACGACTTGTTTGCCGTGTTTCTGGCCGGGGTGGTGTTCTTTTTTGTATTGGACAAGGTCGAGCTGTACCACCACGGTCACGAACATGGCCATGGCCAGGAAGCCGGTCGCCACGACCATGGTCACCACGATCACGCCCATGGGTCGGCCTCGGCAGACACGGCCGCGCCGCGCACGGGGGGCGGCTGGTCGGTGCTGGCGGGCGACAGCGTGCACGCCTTTGGCGACGGTATTCTGATTGCGTCGGCCTTCATGGCTGACTGGAAGTTGGGTCTGGTCACCTCGCTGGCGGTGTTGGCGCACGAGGTGCCGCACCACATGGGCGATCTGGTGGTGTTGCTTGGCTCAGCGGGTACGCGGCGGGCGGCCATCGTCAAAGTGTCCCTGGCCGGTACGGTCACGGCGCTGGGGGGCGTGGTGGGTTACGCCATGGTCAGCCAGCTGGACGACTACCTGCCGTTCTTTCTGGTCGTGGCCTCCAGCAGTTTTGTGTACGTGGCCCTGGCAGACCTGATTCCGCAGCTGCAAAAGCGCCTCAATCTCACCGACACCTTGGCGCAATTGGTGTGGTTGCTGATCGGCGTGGGTTTGGTGGTCACCGTCAGCAGGCTGGCACACGGGGGCTGACGGCGTACCGCAGGCTGGCTGCGGCCTGGCATGCTGGCGTGCAGCTCAGCTGCTGGGTTCGTCGCCAGTGGCCACGGGCAGGCCGGGCGTGCGGCACCACTCGCTCCAGCTGCCTGCATACAGTGCCTGACCGCCCAGGCCGGCCACAGCCATGGCCAGCACGTTGGGCACGGCACTCACGCCGCTGCCGCAGTGGTGGACCACGGTCGCGGGGTCGCGCCCCGCCAGGAGCGCCAAAAATTCGGCCCGCAGTTGCTCAGCCGGTTTGAAGCGACCGTCCGCTGCCAGGTTGAGTGCGAAGGGTCGGTTCAGCGCCCCCGGAATGTGGCCTGCAACGGGGTCCAGCGGCTCCACTTCACCGCGGTAACGGGGGGCAGCCCGGGCGTCGATCAGGGTTTGACCGGGCTGTTGCAGCCGCTGCTGAACCGTGGTGGTGGTGACCAGCTCGACCAGCGGCGGCAGCAGCGCAAAGTGGCTGGGGGTGCTGGGCACGACGGGCGTGGGGGGGGCGACTTCGCAGGCACCGCCAGCGGCCTGCCAGGCCTGCCAGCCACCGTCCAGCACGGCCACGGCCGCGTGACCACACCACTTCAGCATCCACCAGAGGCGGCCGCAGTAGTTTTGTCCCTGGCGGTCGTACACCACCACCTGGGTGTCGTTGTCCACACCGTGGCTGGCCAGCCAGCGGACCAGGTCTTCGCGCGCTGGCAGCGGATGGCGGCCACCGGAGGCTGGGGGGTGGGCGCTGTCGGGTGCACCATGGGCAGACAGGTCGCGGTCGAGGTGCGCGTGGCGGGCGCCTGGGATGTGTCCCTGCGCAAACTGGTCGGTGCCCGCAGACGCATTGCTCAGGTCAAAGCTGCAGTCGAACACGCGCAGCGGCTGGCCGCTGTGCATGAGTTGCTGGAGCTGTGTGACGGTGACGAGGGTGCTGTGGCATGTCATGGTGGGCCTGTGCGGTGGATGCGATGCGGGGGCAGGGTGGGCGGTGGGGCCGCTCAGTGGTCTTCGGGCGGGGTTTGCGGGGCGGCGCGCGCGCGCAGCAAGGTGGCCACGATGCCGCTGACAATGATGAGCCCCATGCCCAGCCAGCCCATCAGGGGCAGCACATCTTGGAAGATCACGATGCTGTAGATGCCGGCGAACACGATGCCGGCGTACTGCAGGTTGGCCACCACCAGGGTGGCACCGCTGGCGTAGGCACGGGTCATGCACAGCTGCCCCAGCACGGCCAGCAGCCCGATGGGGATGAGCCACAGGGCGTGCGGCCATGCCCACGCCGACCAGCCGGTGGCCAGCATGCCAATGCCCC
The DNA here is from genome assembly GCA_964396895.1 of uncultured Hydrogenophaga sp. GTDB lineage: Bacteria > Pseudomonadota > Gammaproteobacteria > Burkholderiales > Burkholderiaceae_C > UBA2334. Next base: position 175,846 of record CAYNGJ010000002.1, read on the forward strand.
CCACCACGGTGGCACCGAGTGAAAAGTAGAACACCGTGCGGCTTTCCGGTTCACCCGCTTTGGACAGGGCAGAGACCTGCAAATAGGCAAAGGCCGAAAAAATGCCCGACAGCATGCCCACCAGTCCTGCAAACAACTGGTTGTCGGCCAGGGTGGGGCGCAGCATCAGGGCGACCCCGCCAAACCCGGCCAGTACCGACACCAGCAGTGCCCCCTGGCCCCTCAGCGGCTGGCCGCTGCGTTGCAGCAGCAAGGCGCCCCCCACCAGGAAGGCCGCGATCCAGACGCTGCTCATGTAGTTCAGCGTCATGGCCGTGGCCAGGGGCAGGTGGGCAATGGCGTAGAACCAACTGGTCAGGGCGATGGTGCCCACCACGCTGCGCCAAGCGTGCATGGCGGGCACGCGGGTGGCCAGTGACACGCCGCGCGCGCGCGTCACGCCCCACATGAAGCCCAGGCCAATCAGTCCACGGTAGAACACCACCTCGAAGCTGCCGAAGTGTTCGGACGCGAACTTGATGCACACCCCCATGGTGGCGAACAGCCACGCCGCCAGCAGCATCCACAAGGCTTGCATTTTTATGTTTTTTAGCGATCTGACGCTTATCTGGTATTGATTTTAAGCTATCAAATCAGGTGTTTATGCTGCCCATGCGCTGGCGGTACCACTCGTGAAAGTGCTGCATGCCATCTTCCATGGGACTCTGGTAGGGGCCCACCTCGTTGTCACCACGGGCCAGCAGGGCTTTGCGGCCCGCGTCCATGCGCTCGCCGATTTCGTCGTCCTCTATGCAGGTCTCCATGTAGGCCTCGCGTTGGGCCTCCACAAAACCTCGCTCGAAGGCGGCGATGTCTTCGGGGTAGTAGAACTCGACCATGTTCATGGTCTGGTCCACGCCGATGGGGTGCAGTGTGGACACCGTCAGCACGTGGGGGTACCACTCCAGCATGATATGGGGGTAGTAGGTGAGCCAGATGGCACCGTGCTCGGGATTTTTGCCGTTGCGGTAGGCCATGAGTTGCTCGTGCCATTTCTGGTACACCGGGCTGCCGGCCTTGCCCATGAGGTTTTGCGCCCCCACGGTTTGCACCGAAAACTCGGGCTTGAACTCCCAGCGCAGGTCATCACAGGTCACGAAATTGCCCAGCCCCGGGTGGAAGGGCACCACGTGGTAATCCTCCAGGTAGACCTCGATGAAGGTCTTCCAGTTGTAATTGCAGGTGTGCATTTCCACGTGGTCCAGCACCATGCCATCGAAGTTCAGCGCGGCGCGCGGACCCATGCCCGACAGGTCGGCTGCGATGTCGCGACCGTTGTCTTCGAACAGCATGCCGTTCCACTCACGCAGCGGGAATTTGTTGAGGTTGAGGCAAGGGTCCTGGGCAAAGTGGGGGGCGCCGATCAGCTCGCCCAATTGCCCCATCGCGGAGCCGCCGCTGTAGGTCCAGCGGTGCAGCGGGCACACGATGTTGCCGCCCGCGCTGCCCGACTGGTTTTGGGCCAAGTTGCCCCGACCTTTGAGCATGACCGCTTGGCGGTGGCGGCAGATGTTGGAGACCAGCTCCACCCCCTGGGCGGTGCGCACCAGGGCACGGCCCTCGCCCTCCTGAGGCAAGGCGTAATAGTCGCCGATGTTGGGGACGGCGTTGGTGTGCCCCACGTAGCGGGGCCCGCGCTGAAAGATGGTCGCCATTTCGCGCTGAAACAGCGCTTTGTCGAAATAACTGGAAACTGGAAGTTGGCTTGCGGCCTGCTGCAGTTGAAGACTTAAATCAGACATGATGGTCCTGACCTAGAGACTCCCCCTATGAAGGGGCAGGGTAAGCGCATCACGAAAATCGCTGGCGACTGTCGGCTTGGCGCGGGAGGGTGAAGTAAAAACCTTGGTGCAACCCCGTCAGGGTGAAAAAGGGGCGCTTAGTGTACCCGCAGGGGTGGTCTGACCCACCGGGCGCGCCAACCAGTGGCCCGCCCCTGGGAAATTGCAGGCCGAAATGCGGGCCTGGATGGTGGGTAACCCGCACCGACACAGGGCACCGCCTAAAATCAACGGTTGTTTGACCCCCGCCTCACCCATGCCCAAAGCCCGACCATCCGCCGCCGACCCCTCTGTACCGGCCTTGCCCGACACCTATGAACAGGCGTTGGTCGAGCTGGAGCAGCTGGTGTCGGGGCTGGACGCCGGGCAGCTGCCACTGGAGCAACTGCTGGCCCAATACCAGCGGGGGGCCCAGTTGCTGCAGTTCTGCCGTGACCGCCTGAAGACTGTGGAAGACCAGATCAAGGTGCTGGAGGATGGCGAGCTCAAAAGCTGGACACCCAATTGATGCCCCACACCCTGCCTTACCCGGCGGCCACGCTGCCAGCCTGCACGAACCCTTCCCAAGCTTTTGACCTGACCGACTGGATGACCGATCGCTTGCATGCCGTCGAGCAGGCGCTGTCGCGCTGGGTGGCGCAAGACTCGCCCGCCGGCCTCGGCCACGCCATGCGCTACGCCGTGCTGGACGGCGGCAAGCGCCTGCGTCCCCTGCTGGTACTGGCCACCAGTCAGGCTGCTGACCGGCCCCACGCCGAGGCCGCCATGCGTGCGGCCTGTGCGGTGGAGTTGATCCATGCCTACTCGCTGGTGCACGACGACATGCCTTGTATGGACAACGATGTGCTGCGCCGTGGCAAACCCACGGTGCATGTGGCTTATGGCGAGGCCCAGGCATTGTTGGCCGGTGACGCCTTGCAGGCCTTGGCCTTCGAGCTTCTGGTGCCCGATGACGGTTGCGTGCCCCCTGCCTTGGGTGCCCAGCTGTGTGTGCAACTGGCCAGGGCCGCCGGTGTGCATGGCATGGCGGGCGGGCAGGCCATTGACCTGGCCAGCGTGGGTCTGCCGTTGACGCAGATTGAGCTGGAGCGCATGCACAGCCTCAAAACCGGTGCCCTGCTGCAGGCCAGCGTGCTCATGGGGGCGGCGTGCGGCCAGGTGCCCACGGTCGCGCTGAGCGAGCTGGCGCAGTACGGCCGCCACCTGGGCTTGGCCTTTCAGGTGGTGGACGATGTGCTGGATGTGGTGTCCGACACACAGACCCTGGGTAAAACAGCTGGCAAGGACGCGCACCAGGACAAGCCCACGTTTGTCAGCCTTTTGGGGCTGGATGCCGCCACCAGCTACGCCCACGACCTGTTGGCGCAAGCCCGTGCGGCGCTGGACCGCAGTGGCTTGCCACAGGTGCAGGCGCTGCACGCCCTGGCCGATTTGGTGGGCAGCCGAACCCATTGAAAGCCCCTACCTTTGTCCTGAGAGGCTGCCTGAGGGCACCCGAGGCCGCACAATGACCATCAAGGACGCTGCAACGGCGACAGTCATGACTTCATTACTCGCATCCATCGAACAACCCGCCGATCTGCGTCAACTCGCACGTCCGCAACTTCCGGCGCTGGCCGCAGAGCTGCGCCAGTTTGTGCTCGACAGTGTGTCGCGCACAGGGGGACACCTCAGTTCCAACCTGGGCACGGTGGAGCTGACGGTGGCCTTGCACTACGTGTTCAACACCCCGCATGACCGCATCGTTTGGGATGTGGGGCATCAAACCTATCCGCACAAAATCCTGACGGGTCGGCGCGACCGCATGGGCACCCTGCGCCAGCTGGGGGGCATCAGCGGTTTTCCCAAACGCGACGAAAGTGAGTACGACAGCTTTGGCACGGCGCACTCGTCCACGTCCATTTCTGCCGCGCTGGGCATGGCTGTGGCCGCTCGTCAGAAAGGCGAGCACCGGCATGCCATCGCCGTCATCGGTGACGGCGCCATGACGGCTGGCATGGCCTTCGAGGCGTTGAACAACGCCGGTGTGCACGATGACTTGCCCCTGCTCGTCATCCTCAACGACAACGACATGTCCATTTCCCCGCCCGTGGGGGCGCTCAACCGCTACCTGGCGCAGTTGATGAGTGGTCAGTTTTACGCCGCCGCCAAAAACGTGGGCAAGCAGGTGTTGCGCAATGCGCCACCCCTGTTCGAGCTGGCCAAGCGGCTGGAAGAGCACGCCAAAGGCATGGTGGTGCCGGCCACGCTGTTCGAGAAATTTGGCTTCAACTATGTTGGGCCGATTGACGGCCACGACCTGGATTCGCTGATTCCCACGCTGGAAAACCTGCGCCACCTCAAAGGACCGCAGTTCTTGCATGTGGTGACCAAGAAAGGGCAGGGCTACAAGCTGGCTGAAGCCGACCCCATCGCTTACCACGGTCCCGGCAAGTTCGACCCTGCGGTGGGATTGGTCAAGGCCGCGGCTGCGGCCTCGCCCACCTACACCCAGGTGTTTGGTCAGTGGCTGTGCGACATGGCGGCCAAAGACCCGCGCCTGGTGGGCATCACACCCGCCATGCGCGAAGGCTCCGGCATGGTGGAATTCGAGCGGCGTTTTCCAGGCCGCTACCACGATGTGGGCATTGCCGAGCAGCACGCCGTCACGTTTGCGGCGGGCCTCGCCTGCGAGGGCCTCAAGCCGGTGGTCGCCATCTACTCCACGTTTTTGCAGCGGGCCTATGACCAGCTCATCCACGATGTGGCACTGCAAAACCTGCCAGTGGTGTTTGCCCTGGACAGGGCAGGGCTGGTGGGGGCCGACGGGGCGACGCACGCCGGGGCCTACGACGTGGCCTATTTGCGCTGCATCCCCAATCTGGCGGTGGCCTGCCCGGCAGATGAAGCCGAATGCCGCGCCTTGCTCACCACGGCCTACGAACAAAACCACCCGGTGGCGGTGCGTTACCCCAGGGGCACTGGCCCGGGCGTGGCCCTGCCTGCGCACCTGGACGCGCTGCCCTACGGCAAGGGCGAGGTGCGGCGGACTGGTCAGCGCGTGGCCTTGCTGGTGTTTGGCACGCTGTTGGCCCCGGCGCTGGTGGCCGGCGAAGCGTTGAATGCCACGGTGGCCAACATGCGCTGGGCCAAACCCCTGGACGTGGCGCTCCTGAGGCAACTGGCCGATGACCACGATGCGCTGGTCACGGTGGAGGAGGGGTGCACCATGGGGGGTGCAGGGTCTGCGGTGCTGGAGGCGCTGCAGCAACTCGGCTGTGCCAAGCCTGTGCTGCAACTGGGGCTGCCCGATGTGTTCATTGACCATGGTGATCCTGCCCGTCTGCTGGCATTGCAAGGTCTGGATGCGCCGGGCATGCAGGCCAGCATCGCGAACTGGCTCAATGGCTTGAAATAATTTCAAGCCCGGTGTGAGCACTGACCACACAAGCTTGCAAGAAGCTGAACAGGGGCGCTCTGTTGGGGGTTATTCAAGGGAAAACCCGGAATGTTCCCGGGGCATCGCTTCCTACAATGACCCGGACTGAATCAGTCTCCGGGCGGTGTTCCGAACGAAGCCCCCGGATGTGATAAATCCAACCACGGAGTCAAACACTATGGATCGTCGTTCACTCATCAAGCACGCTGGCATTGCCGGTGTGCTGGCCGCAGGTGCAGCACCTGCTGTGCATGCCCAGGCCGCCATTCGCTGGCGTCTGGCTTCCAGCTTCCCCAAAGCGTTGGACACCATTTACGGCGCTGCCGACGTGTTCGCCAAGCAAGTCAAGGCCATGTCCGGTGGCAAGTTTGAGATTTCCGTTCACCCAGGTGGTGAACTGATGCCCGCATTTGGTGTGGTGGATGGTGTGCAGCAAGGCACCGTGGAAGCCGCACACACGGCACCCTACTACTTCTTTGGCAAGGACGAAACCTTTGCCATGGATACCGCCATTCCGTTTGGCCTGAACAGCCGCCAGTTGACCGCATGGATGTATGACGGCAACGGCTTGAAGCTGTTCCGCGAGTTCTACAACGAATACAACATCGTCAACTTCCCCATGGGCAACACCGGTGCCCAGATGGGCGGCTGGTACCGCAAGGAAATCAAGGGCATCGCCGACATCAAGGGCATGAAAATGCGCATTGGTGGCTTTGCTGGCAAGGTGCTGACGGCCATGGGCGGCGTGCCCCAGAACATCCCCGGTGGCGAAATCTATCAGGCGCTGGAAAAAGGCACCATCGACGCCACCGAGTGGGTGGGCCCCTACGACGACGAGAAGCTGGGCTTCCAAAAAGTGGCCAAGAACTACTACTACCCAGGTTGGTGGGAAGGTGGCGCACAGCTGTCCCTGTACATCAACAACAAGGCCTACGAGGCACTGTCTCCTGAGAACAAGGCGATTGTCGAGTGTGCTGCGGCCAACGCCCACACCACCATGCAAGCCATGTACGACGCGCGCAACCCCGGTGCACTGAAGCGCTTGGTGGCGGGTGGTGCCAAGGTGCAGGCATTCCCCAAGTCCGTCATGGACGAGGCATTCAAGCACTCCATGGCCCTGTACTCGGACCTGAGCAACTCCAACCCCAAGTGGAAAAAAATCTACTCGGATTACGCGTCTTTCCGCAAAGACCAGAACCTGTGGTTCCGTTTCACCGAAGCCCAGTTCGACCGCTACATGCAGAGCGCCAAGCTCTGAGCGCCATTGCCTGTCATGGCCAAAAAACCCCGCAGCAGCGGGGTTTTTTGTTCAGCCTTCCGATTCGAGTGAATAGCGTCAGCCTTTCCTCAGGCAGTTTTTTCTAAACTGCCGGGTTTTGTTTCACCAACGGCTCCTGGAGTCATCCATGCCCCTCTTACTTTCTTTGTCCCGCCTGATTGACGGCATCAGCAGCCTGGTCGGCAAACTGGCCATGTGGCTGATTCTGGCCGCCACGCTCATCAGTGCTGGCAATGCCATTGTGCGCAAGCTGTTCAACGTGGGCTCCAACAGCTTTCTTGAAATTCAGTGGTACTTGTTCGCTGCCGTGTTCATGTTGGGCGGCGGATATGCGTTCTTGAAAAATGTGCATGTGCGCATTGACTTCATTTCCAGCAAATTCAGCCCCACCACCCGCAATTGGGTGGACGTGGGGGGCATCCTGCTGTTTTTGTTTCCCCTGTGCTACCTCATGGTCAGCATGGGATGGCCCGTCTTTCACAACGCTTGGGAGTCGGGTGAAATGTCTTCCAATGCGGGTGGCCTGATCCGTTGGCCTGTGCACTTGTTGATTCCCGTGGGGTTTTCCCTGCTGGCCCTGCAGGGGGTGTCGGAACTGATCAAGCGCTTGGCGTTCATCACCGGCCAGGGGCCGGACGTGCTGAGCACCGACACCCTGTCGGATGAAGAAATGCTGGCGCAGGAACTCGCCCTGGAAGCCGAGGCCAACAACAACTCCAAGGCGAAATGATCATGGTCGAATTTCTCACTGCCAATTTTGTGCCGCTGATGTTCAGCGGCCTGCTGGTGTTCCTGCTGATGGGTTTTCCCGTGGCGTTTTCACTGTCAGCCACCGGTCTGTTCTTCGGTTTTGTGGGGATGGAGCTCAACCTGTTCCCGCCCAACCTGTTCCAGGCCTTGCCTTTGCGGGTGTTCGGCATCATGCAGAACGACACCTTGCTGGCCATCCCGTTCTTCACCCTGATGGGCATCATCCTGGAGCGAAGCCGGATGGCAGAAGACCTGCTGTCCACCGTGGCCCAGGTGTTTGGCCCGGTGCGCGGTGGTCTGGCCGTGGCCGTGGTGTTGGTGGGTGCGTTGCTGGCAGCCACCACCGGTGTGGTGGCGGCAGCCGTCATTTCCATGGGCCTGATCTCCTTGCCCATCATGCTGCGCTATGGCTACAACCGCACCATTGCGACGGGTACCATCACGGCGTCGGGTACGCTGGCCCAAGCCCTTCCACCGTCATTGGTGCTGATTGTGCTGGCCGACCAGTTGGGCCGCTCTGTGGGTGACATGTACGCTGGCGCCATGGTGCCCGGCTTGCTGCTGGTGGGTCTGTACCTGGTGTTCATTGCCGCCGTGGCGATTGTCCTGCCCAAGTGGGTGCCTGCGCTTCCGGCAGAGGCACGCATCTACAACGAGCCCAATGGGGCCAGTGGCCACCGATCGCTGTTAGCGCTGCTGCTCATTTCGGGTGGTGTGGCTTACGGCTGGTCCACGGTGCACGAGAGCATTCTGAACCCCTGGCTGGGCCGCGAAATGCCCGCTGGTGGTGACGAGGTGTTCATCCTGTCCGCGACCATTGGCTCGTTCCTGGCGCTGGCGTTGGCGCTGCTGAACAAGTTGTTCCGTCTGGGTTTGTTTTCGCGTCTGGCTGAACAAGTCACGTTTGTGCTGATTCCGCCGCTGGTGCTGATTTTCCTGGTCTTGGGCACCATCTTTCTGGGCGTTGCCACGCCCACCGAGGGTGGCGCCATGGGGGCATTGGGGGCTTTGATCATGGCCGGCGCCCGCAAGCGCCTGGGGTTTGCGCTGCTGAACCAGGCGTTGGAAAACACCACCAAGCTGTCCATCTTTGTGTTGTTCATTCTGGTGGGCTCCACGGTGTTCAGCTTCACGTTCAATGCGGCCGATGGCCACATCTGGGTGGAACACCTGTTTGACAAGCTGCCCGGTGGCCAGTTGGGTTTCCTGATTTTTGTGAACCTGCTGGTGTTCATCCTGGGCATGTTCATCGATTTCTTTGAAATCGCGTTCATCGTCATTCCGCTGCTGGCCCCCGTGGCCGAGAAGATGGGCATTGACCTGATCTGGTTCGGCATCATCATTGCGATGAACCTGCAGACCTCGTTCCTGACGCCGCCCTTCGGCTTTGCCCTGTTCTACCTGCGCAGTGTGGCGGCCCGCAATGATTACACCGACCAGATCACGAATGCCCGCATCAAAGCCGTGACCACCGCCGAGATCTACAAGGGATCGATTGCGTTCATCGTGTTGCAGCTCATCATGGTGGCCGTCATCATCGGCTACCCTGAAGTGGTGACCGGTGGCCGTGAAAAGACCGTGCTGATCGACGACGCCACCGTGCGCAGCCTGCTGAATGACGCATCGGTAGAGGAGGGTTACGGCGGTCCTGCTGGTGTGCCAGCCCCGGATGCCGACGGCGCGGAGCCCGGTGAGGACGGCATGCCCAAGCCCCCAGAGGACGACGCAGACGACCCTTTGAAGGCCCTCAAAGAGTCCATGAAGAAGTGAGTCCCGTGCAAGTCGATCTGAAAATCCTGGATGGGCGTTTGCACGGGCAAATGCCCGATTACGCCACCCCAGGCAGCGCCGGGTTGGACCTGCGCGCGTGCCTGGATGCACCATTGACCCTGGCGCCCAACGCTTGGCAACTGGTGCCCACGGGCATGGCCATGTACCTGAAGGACCCTGGCTACGCGGCCCTCATCCTGCCGCGGTCAGGGCTGGGTCACAAGCACGGCATCGTGTTGGGCAACCTGGTGGGCCTGATCGACAGCGATTACCAGGGGCAGTTGATGGTCAGCGCCTGGAACCGCAGCGACGTGCCCTACACCCTCCAACCCATGGAGCGCTTGGCACAGCTGGTCATCGTGCCGGTGCTGCAGGCGCGCTTCAACGTGGTGGATGAGTTTGAGGTGTCCCAACGTGGCACGGGTGGCTACGGCTCCACGGGCAAGGCCTGAGTCAGAAGACCGGGCCATCGCCCGTAAAAAAGCCCAGATCGATTGTGTTGGTCTGGGCTTTTTTTGTATAGCAAACTGTTGTTTATTGATAAGCGCTAAGGCTGTTTTTAGTGTAAATTTTTCCCGCTGCCTTGGTCATGGTCATGGTCGGCTGCACCTTCGGCGTTGCCACCGTTGATTTTGAAAAAGCTCACACCCAGGCTGCCTTTGCCCACCTCTTCCAGTGTGGCTTCGCGCACGGCGTGTACCGCCAGTGTCAGTCGCAAGGCGATGCCGGCCAGCGGGTGGTTGGCGTCCAGCACCACGTGCTCGGGGTAGATTTCGGTCACGAAGTACAGCAATCCGGGGGGCGCCGCTGGGTTGCCGCCGGGTGGCAGTCCCTCGAACGCCATGCCCTCCTCCAGCTCGGCCGGGAACAGGTGGCGTGGCTCCAGGAACAGCAGCTGCTCCTTGAAGTCGCCAAAGGCGTCTTCGGGCTCCAGCTGTAATTGCACCTCGTCGCCAGCCGCCAGGCCGCGCAGGTGTTCTTCAATCTTGGCCAGCAGGTCTTCACCACCAATCAGGAACTCGACAGGCTCATCCAGTGTGTCCAAGGTTTCGCCCAGGGTGTCTTTCAGCGTCCAGGTCAGGGCGGCGACGCATTGCTCAGTGATTTTCATCCGACAATTGTCCCATGTCAGAACTCAACCCCACTCCCCCTGCCGCCGCGGTACTGCCTGGTCAGACCACCGATGTCACCCAGCCTTTGACCCTGTTGGGCGGGCTCAGTCCGGCGCAGTTCATGCGCCGCCACTGGCAGAAAAAGCCCTTGCTGGTCCGCCAGGCTGTGCCCGGTTTTCAGCCGCTGCTCAGCCGAACCGCCTTGTTTGACATGGCCCAGCAAGAAGACGTGGAGTCGCGCCTCATCATCCAGCAACTGGGGCAAGTCCCCGCGGCCACCGCCACCCGTGCCCGCCGTGCCAAGGCCAGCGCAGATGCGGGTCCAGGTTGGACCCTGGGCCACGGCCCGTTCAAAAAAACCGCCTTTCCGCCCCTGAGCCAACCGGGCTGGACCTTGCTGGTGCAAGGCGTGGACCTGCACGCCGACCCGGTGCACGCGCTGATGAACCGTTTCCGCTTTGTGCCAGATGCCCGTCTGGATGACCTGATGATTTCCTGGGCCAGTGAGGGCGGCGGCGTGGGCCCGCACTTTGACAGCTACGACGTGTTCCTGCTGCAAGCCGCCGGGCAACGCCGTTGGCGCATCGGTCGGCAGACCGACTTCAGCCTGCAAGAGGGGGTGCCCCTGAAAATCCTGACCCACTTTGTGCCTGAAGAAGAGCATGTGCTGGAGCCCGGCGACATGCTCTACCTGCCCCCGCGCTGGGCGCACGACGGCATCGCCGTGGACCAGGGGTGCATGACCTACTCCATCGGTTTTCGGGTTCCGCAGCGCGCCAGCCTGGCGGGAGAGCTGCTGCTGCGCATGACCGACGCCTTCGAGGACAACACCCTCTACCGCGACGCCAACCAGCCCGCCACCGCCACACCGGCGGCACTGCCAGAGGGGCTGGGTGACTTTGCCCACGACGCCTTGCAGCGATTGCTGGCCGACCGCCAGTCCCTGGCCTGTGCGCTGGGCGAAGTCATGACCGATCCCAAACCCAAGGTCTGGTTCGACGAGCCCCAGGAGGACTGGCAGCCCGGTGCACTTCGCCTGGACAGGCGCACCCGCATGATGTACGACGACAAGCACATTTTCATCAATGGCGATAGCTTCCGTGCAGGTGGCGCCGATGCACGCCTGATGCGGCAACTGGCCGATGCCCGTGGCCTTCCTGCCAAGACCGTGGGCAAGGCCAGCGCCGCCGCACAGGACCTGTTGGCCGACTGGCACAGTGCCGGGTGGTTGCATGTCGACCCCACCTGAGCCACTTCATGTCCTGCCGCTGGGGCGCCTGCAGGGCGCCCAGGCGCTGGCGCAGGCCATCCGTGCGGCCGTTGAGCAGGCCAGCCGACAGGGCTGGCGTGAGTGGTGGTGGTCTGACGCGGACTTTGCCGATTGGCCACTGGGTGAGCCTGGGGTGGTGGACGCCTTGAACCGCTGGGCGCAAGGCGGCCGCCACCTGCGGTTGCTGGCCCGTGACTTTCAGGCCGTGCACCGGTTGCATCCCCGCTTTGTGCGGTGGCGCACCACCTGGGACCATTTGGTGGAAGCCAGGGTGGGCGCGACACTGTCCGAGCAGGACTTGCCCTCTTGTTGCTGGACACCCGTGTGGACCTGCCAGCGCATCGACCGCGTCAGGGGTGTCCTGTTGTGCAGCGATGACCCAGCGGCCCGCAGCGGCCTGCAGTTGTCGTTGCGAGAGGCGTGGGGGCGGGCCACCCCCGGGTTTGGGGCCAGCGTGCTCGGGCTCTGACCGTCGGTCTACCGGGACTCCATGCCGGTGCAGATGTAAAAATGCGTACATCCCCTGACAGGGAAAATACGGTTGACAGATTTTTCCAATACACTTGCGCCCGACCCGCTCTGCTGCTGAAGCCATTCAGTCGGGGTGGGCCAAGGGAAATCGCTGTTTCAGCTCCGTCAATCACTTAATCATCATGAACAAAAACGTTTTGTTGGCCGCCCTGTTGGCCGCTGCTGCCCTCACCGCCTGTGGCAAAAAAGAAGAAGCCCCTGCGCCCGCACCCGCGCCCGTGGCCGCTCCTGCACCTGCTGCTGATGCCGCTCCTGCTGCTGCAGCCCCTGCCGCTGCTGCACCGGCTGCTGATGCTGCCGCTGCACCTGCCGCCGCCGCTCCTGCTGCTCCCGCAGCCGAGCAAAAGCCCGAAGAGAAGAAGCAGTGATGGGCCAGGGTGCCGGTGGCCCGTTCTAACGGGCGAACCGACACCCCCACACAAAAAAAGCCGCTTCAAGCGGCTTTTTTTGTGGGCAGCCGCTGGATGCGACTGGGTGTATTGGCATCACTGCAAGTCTTGCAGCAGCAGCTTGAGGATGTTTTGGGCGGTGGCCGAGGCGTCTGCCTGACCCTGGCTGTTTTGGACGGAGACTGTGCTGGCTTTGTCGGCACCTTTGATCAGGATGCGGTACTGCACGGTGGTGATGTCCTTCTTGGATGAGCTGAACCAGCGGCTCAGCATGCCAGGTTCTTTGTCGTTGGCCACTGCCTCGGCGTAGCGCACAAAGTAGGTGCCCTGGGCGCGGTCGCGGTCTTCCACGGTGAACCCTGTGCGGTCCAGGGCCAGCCCGGTGCGGCGCCAGGCGCGGTCAAACGGCTCGTCCACTTCCACGGCGACGGGCACGCCACCGGCGCTCAGCAGGCGGGCTTTGGGCGGTGCCGACTGGGTGGCCAGTTGTGCCTTGACCTGTTCGGGCGTGGCACCCAGCTTGAGCATCAGGCGGCGCAGGAATTCGGCTTCCAGCTCGGGGTCGGGCTGGCGGGGCTGCCACATGGTCTGCTCTTTGGCGCTGGAGGTGTACACCTCCACCATGCCCCTGTGGCTGACGAAAATTTCGGTCTCTCCCGCAGCGTTGCGCTCGATGCGGGTGCGGAACTTGTCGCGCTCGCCGGTGGAGTACAGGCTGTCGAGCAGTTTGCCCAAGGTGTTGCGGATGAAGTCTTGTGGGAGCTTGGCGCGGTTTTCAGCCCAGTCGGTTTCCATCAGACCGAGCTTTTCCTGGTCGAGCAAGAGCACAAAGCCGTTTTCCTGCCAGAAATCGCGCACGGGTTGCCACAGCTTGTCGGCGGGTCGCCCCACCACCAGCCAGCGCTGGTTGCCCGCACGCTCGATGCGCACGTCGCCCACCGCGTTGGCCGCCGTCACCGTGGTCTGCACCGGCTGGGCCGACTGGAAACCCGTGGCCGTCACAGGGCCGCTGGGCACCACAAACCGGCTTTCGCGGTTCAGTTGCGTGAGGTCCGGAGGCACTTCCAGCGTGTTGGCGCGCTTGGCGCTGGTGTAGTCAACCTTGCTTTCCTGGAAGGTGGAGCACCCTGTCAGCGTCAGCGCCGAGAGGGCCAGCACCGGCCAGGCCAGGGTGTGCAAGCGGGAGGGTGAGGGCTGTTGAGCGGGGGAGACTGTGGGTGTCGTCATGGTGGTGGGCCGGCAGCCGATCTGGAGGTTATGGGGGGTCAGGGCAGCAGGCCAGCGGCTTGGAGGGCCGCTTCCACCACGGGTTCGTTGGCCTTTTCCATGGGGGTCATGGGCAGGCGCAAGGTGGGGCCGCACAGGCCCAGGCGGGCCATCGCCCACTTCAGGGGAATGGGGTTGGCCTCCACAAACAGGTGCTTGTGGATGGGCAGCAGTTTGAGCTGAATGGCCATGGCCTTGGCGGCGTCACCGGCCACCGCCGCCACACACAATTCGTGCATGAGGCGCGGCGCGATGTTGGCCGACACGCTGACGTTGCCTTGGCCACCGCACAGCATCAGCGCCACGGCTGTGGCATCGTCGCCCGAGTACACCGCAAAGCCCTTGGGTACTTCCTTGATGAGCCATTGCGCGCGTTCGATGTTGCCCGTGGCTTCCTTGATGCCCACGATGCCGGGCACCTGGGCCAGGCGCAGCACGGTGGCGTGCGCCATGTCGGCCACGCTGCGACCGGGCACGTTGTACAGCACCACGGGCAGGTCGCCGGTGGCTTCGGCAATGGCCTTGAAATGTTGGTATTGGCCCTCTTGTGTGGGCTTGTTGTAGTAGGGCACCACCTGCAGCTGGCAGTCGGCCCCGACCTTCTTGGCGAACTTGGCCAGCTCGATGGCCTCGGCCGTGGAGTTGGCGCCGCAGCCCGCCATGATGGGCACGCGCCCCTTGGCCTGTTCCACGGACACGCGGATGATTTCGCAGTGTTCTTCCACGCTCACCGTGGGGGATTCGCCGGTGGTGCCCACCACCCCCACGCAATCGGTGCCCTCGGCGATGTGCCAGTCGATGAGCTTGCGCAGCGTGGGGTAATCGACGCTGCCGTCTTCGTGCATGGGCGTGACCAGAGCCACGATGCTGCCGGTGATGGGGTTCATAAGGGTGCAGAGCTGAAAGTGAAGCAGATCATTCTATCGACTTGGCCGGCCGTGTCACCGGGGTCAGGCCGTCAGCGGGTGGCGCGGTGGCACGTCGTTGTGGGGGGCGGTTTCGCGCACGGCGGCGATGCGCTGCACATAGCGCGCCGGGTGCGGGGCAAAGCCGTCTTCAAAGGCGACCACGCGCAGGCCCTGGCAGGCTTGCAGCAGTTCACCGGGTTGCAGCAGAAAGTCTGGGCGGGCGGGTTTGCCCACCGTGGCGTTGCCGTGCGCAAAGGTTTCGTGCAGGTACACGCCGCCGGGTGCCAGCGCGGCCAGCAGGTGCGGCCACAGGGGGCGCCAGAGGTAGTTGGTCAGCAACACGGCGTCGAAGGTTTGTTGGCCCAGTGGCCAGGGCTGGTGCTCCAGGTCGGCGTGCAGCAGGTGGGGGGGGTGGGTGGCCTGTGGTGGCCAGCCCTGTGCCACCAGGGCCAAGGCGTTGGCGTTGCAATCCACCGCCGTCACCCGCAGGCCGCGGGCGGCCAGCCAATGCGCGTGCCGACCGGCGCCACAGGCCACGTCCAGCACATGGCCGCCGGGCTGGATCAGGTGCGCCCAGCGGGTGACCCAGGCCGAAGGTGGTTCGGTGCCATGGTTGGATGGGAGAGGTGGAACGCTCATGTCGATAGCAAACTATTCAATGAATAAAAGCGCTGTAGGCCAATTTGTCAATAAAAACTAAAAACAAGACCACACCTGATCGGCCAGGGTCAGCAAAAAGTCGGGGCGGCGGTAAAGGGCAAACACCGCCAACAAGGTCAGCACCACCACCAGCCACACCGACGCCCGTCGCCAGTGCGCCCGGCCGCCACCGGGGCTGTCGGTTGCCGTGTCGGGTGGTGGCGCGGTGGGAGGGCGGGGCGATTGGGTGGGCATGGTGGATGCGTTTCAGCTTCTCAGGCCAGTGCGTGGCGGGCAATGGCGTTTTCTTTCACGGGCAGGTTGACCAGCGCCGCCAGCACGCCCAGGCCAATGGCAATGAGCCAGACCACGTCGTAGCTGCCCGTGCGGTCATACAGCACCCCCCCCAGCCACACGCCCATGAAGCTGCCGATCTGGTGGCTGAAAAAAACAAAGCCGCCCAGCATGGAGAAATGCGCCACACCGAAAATCTGGGCCACCACCGCGTTGGTGGGGGGCACGGTGGACAGCCACAGCACCCCCATCACACTGGCGAAGAGGTACACGCTCCAGGGTGTCAGTGGGGCCAGCAAAAACACGGTGATGGTCACCGAGCGCGCCAGGTAAATGGTGGCCAGGATGTGGCGCTTGGCCAGCCGCTGCCCGAGCACGCCAGCGGCGTAGGTGCCAAACACGTTGAACAGCCCGATCAGCGCCAGCGCCGTGCTGGCCACCTGCGGCGACAGGTTGTGGTCTTTCAGGTAGCTGGGCAGGTGCACGCCAATGAAAACCACCTGAAAGCCACACACAAAGTAGCCGGCCATCAGCAGTTGGAAGCTGCGGTAGCGAAACGCCTCGCGCAGGGCCTGCACGATGGTTTGTTCCCGGTGCACCCCGGTGCCGCTCGTCGAGCTGACCTCACGCAGGCCCCAGGCCAGGGGGGCAATCAGCAGCACCGCAGCGGCCAGGGCCATCAGGGCCTGTTGCCAGCCCAGCGCGGCGATGAGCATGCCCTCCACGGGCACCATCAGGAACTGCCCGAACGAGCCGGCGGCAGCGGCCACGCCCATGGCCCACGAGCGGCGCTCAGGCGCGATGTTGCGCCCAATCACCCCGTACACCACCGCGTAGGTGGTGCCCGCCTGCGCCGCACCGATCAGCACCCCGGTGGTCAGCATGAAGGCCAGCGGGGTGGGTGACAGCGCCATGCCCAACAGGCCCAGCGCATACAGCAGGGCTCCAACCACCAGCACGCGGAACGCGCCGAACTTGTCGGCCATCATGCCGGCGAACACACCCACAATGCCCCATGACAGGTTTTGCACCGCGAGGGCGAAGGAGAAGGTTTCGCGCGTCCAGTCCTGGGCCTGGGTGATGGGTTGCAGCCACAGGCCAAACCCGTGGCGAACCCCCATGGACAGGGTCACGATGGCAGCGCCACAGGCCAGGACCTGCAGCATGGACAATTTGGGGGCGGGTGCGTTCATGGGCGTGACTGTAGCCACATCCGCGTGCCCAATGGGTTGCAGGGGTGAATCAGTGGGGGGCATGTCTTTGCTGTGCCGGGCCGGTGCACACCCGACCCCTGGTATGTGCTGGGCTGTGTTTGCGTACAGCTGTCGCCGGGTCAGGGCATACAATTCGCGGCCATGGAACGCCCCGCCACCCCGAATTCACCGCCCGAATACTCCGAACAGTCCATCCGTGTGCTCAAAGGCCTGGAGCCTGTCAAGCAGCGCCCGGGCATGTACACCCGCACCGACAACCCGCTGCACATCGTGCAAGAGGTGCTGGACAACGCCGCCGACGAGGCATTGGCGGGGCACGGCAAAAAAATCCGCGTGACCCTGCACACCGACGGCTCGGTGAGTGTGGAGGACGACGGGCGCGGCATCCCGTTTGGCATGCACCCGGAAGAAAAAGCGCCAGTCATTGAGCTGGTGTTCACCCGCCTGCACGCGGGCGGCAAGTTCGACAAGGGCAAAGGCGGCGCCTACAGCTTTTCGGGCGGCCTGCACGGGGTGGGCGTGAGCGTGACCAACGCCCTGGCCACCCGGCTGGAGGTGACCAGCTACCGCGAAAGCCAAGTGGCCAGCTTGGCGTTCTCTGGCGGCGACGTGACCGAGCCCTTGGTGACCCGACCGGCATTGCTGGGTACCGCCGCCCAGCAGGTCGGTGCCGCCGATGGCCCGCGCGACCGCAAGCAAGGCACGACGGTTCGGGTGTGGCCCGACGCCAAATATTTCGAGTCGGCCCAACTGCCCATGGCCGAACTCACCCATTTGCTGCGCAGCAAGGCCGTGCTCATGCCCGGCGTGAACGTGACGTTGGTGAACGAAAAAACCCGCGACACCACCACCTGGCAATTCAAGGGCGGCCTGCGCGACTACCTGCAGCAAACCCTGAATGGCGAGCCGGTCATTCCCCTGTTCGACGGCGAAGGCGTGGCCGACAGTGGCCACGACAGCTTTGCCGAAGGCGAGGGTGCCACCTGGTGTGTGGCCTTCACCGAAGATGGTGCGCCGGTGCGCGAGAGCTACGTCAACCTCATCCCCACCTCGGCGGGGGGTACACACGAAAGCGGGCTGCGCGATGGCCTGTTCCAGGCGGTCAAAGGTTTCATTGATTTACACGCCCTGGCGCCCAAGGGCGTCAAGCTGCTGCCCGAAGACGTGTTTGCCCGCGCCAGCTACGTGCTCAGCGCCAAGGTGCTGGACCCGCAGTTCCAGGGCCAGATCAAAGAACGGCTGAACTCGCGCGACGCGGTGCGGCTGGTGTCCAGCTTCGTCAAACCCGCGCTGGAGCTGTGGCTGAACCAGCATGTCGAGTACGGCAAAAAGCTGGCCGAGCTGGCCATCAAGGCCGCGCAGACCCGGCAAAAAGCCGGCCAGAAGGTGGAGAAACGCAAAGGCTCCGGGGTGGCGGTGTTGCCCGGCAAACTGACGGACTGCGAAAGCCGCGACCTGGCCCACAACGAGGTATTTCTGGTGGAGGGCGACTCGGCCGGGGGCAGCGCCAAAATGGGCCGCGACAAAGAAAGCCAGGCCGTGTTGCCCTTGCGGGGCAAGGTGCTCAACACCTGGGAGGTGGAGCGTGACCGCCTGTTTGCCAACACCGAAATTCACGACATTGCCGTGGCCATTGGGGTGGATCCGCATGGCCCCCATGACCAGCCCGACCTGGGCGGCCTGCGCTACGGCAAGGTCTGCATCCTGAGTGACGCGGACGTGGACGGCTCCCACATCCAAGTGCTGTTACTGACCCTGTTTTTCCGACACTTCCCCAAATTGATTGAAACTGGCCATGTGTTTGTGGCCCGCCCGCCCTTGTACCGTGTGGACGCCCCGGCGCGGGGCAAGAAACCCGCCACCAAGGTCTATGCCCTGGACGAAGGCGAGTTGCAGGCCACGCTGGACAAGTTGCGCAAAGACGGGGTGAAGGAAGGCGGCTGGAGCATCAGCCGCTTCAAAGGCTTGGGTGAAATGAGCGCCGAGCAACTCTGGGACACCACCCTCAACCCCGACACCCGCCGCCTGCTGCCAGTCACCCTGGGCGCTTTCGACTTTGCGCGCACGGAAGCCGAAATCACCAAGCTCATGGGCAAGGGCGAGGCCGCGGCCCGTCGCGAGCTGATGGAGCTGCACGGCGACTCGGTGGAGGTGGATGTGTGATGACCCTCGCCCTGGCTTGGCGAACCTGGCTGCGCACCTGTGCGTTGGCCATGCTGTGCCTGTCAGCCGGGGTGGGTCATGCCCAAATCTGGGGTTACGTGGACGAACGCGGTGTGGCCCACTTTTCGGCAGACAGGCTGGACGAGCGCTACGAGCTGTTTTACCGTGGCAGCCCACCAAAGGCGGTGGCCGCACCGGTTCCGGTGGACCAGGCGGCTGAGTCCGGTTGGGAGACGCCCGCGCTGGTGGGCACGGCCTTTCCAGACACCGGCGCGGTGGTGGCCCCGGCCCGGTTGCTGGCGTTTTTCCAGGTGTCTCCGGCGTACAAGGCGGTGCGCCATCACATCCGTGACGCGGCGCGGGCCCATGGGGTGGCGCCGGAGTTGTTGCAGGCCGTCATCGCGGCAGAGTCGGGTTTTGACGCGCAGGCCGTCAGCCCGCGTGGCGCGGTCGGTCTCATGCAGATCATGCCTGAGACCGCCCAGGCCCACGGGCTCAACCCGCACCCACGGCGCAGCGTGGAAAGCCAGCTGGTCGACCCGCGCACCAACATCCACACCGGTGCGCGCATCTTGGCGCGCCTGCTGGCCCGCTTCCCTGAGCAGATCGACTTGGTACTGGCCGCCTACAACGCTGGCGAGGGCGCGGTGCGCCGCGCCGGCCGACAGGTGCCCAACTTCCCGGAAACCCGCAAGTACGTGCACACCGTGACCCAGCTCTACCAATACCTGCAGCCACCCCGTGGCCTGCAGCGCCGCGCCGCCCACGTCGCTGAGCAGCACGCCCTGGCGCAGCCCTGACCCCTTCCGTTGGTATTTCCCATGAACGACGACCTGTTGACCGACCTTTTCGCCCAACCCAATCCCGAGGCACCGCCGCCCTTGCCGCCCCTGCCACCGGAACCTGCGCCGCCCGACCTGAACGACGACAGCCTGGCCAGCTATGCCCAGCGCGCCTATTTGGAGTACGCGCTGAGCGTGGTCAAGGGCAGGGCACTGCCCGATGTGTGCGACGGCCAAAAGCCCGTGCAGCGCCGCATTCTGTACAGCATGGCCCGCATGGGCCTGGGGTTTGGTGGACCCAACGGCAACGTGGGGGCCAAACCCGTCAAGTGCGCCCGCGTGGTGGGTGACGTGTTGGGCCGCTTTCACCCGCACGGCGACCAGGCTGCCTACGACGCGCTGGTGCGCATGGCGCAGGATTTTGCCCAGCGCTACCCGCTGATCGACGGCCAGGGCAACTTCGGCAGCCGCGATGGCGACGGGGCCGCCGCCATGCGGTACACCGAGGCTCGGCTGGCCAAAATCACCAGCCTGCTGCTGGACGAGGTGGACGAAGGCACGGTGGACTTTGTGCCCAACTACGACGGATCCACCGAAGAACCGCGCCAGTTGCCCGCCCGCTTGCCGTTCACGCTGCTCAACGGCGCCAGCGGGATCGCTGTGGGCCTGGCCACCGAAATCCCCAGCCACAACCTGCGCGAGGTGGCCGATGCCTGCGTGGCCCTCATCAAAAACCCGGCCCTCACCGATGCCGAGCTGATGGGCCTGATTCCCGGCCCCGACTACCCCGGTGGCGGGCAGATCATCAGCCCGCAGGCCGACATCGAGGCGGCCTACCGAACCGGCAGGGGCAGCCTGAAGGTGCGTGCCCGCTGGAAGATCGAAGAACTGGCCCGTGGGCAGTGGCAACTGGTGGTGACCGAGCTGCCCCCCGGGGTCAGCAGCCAGAAGGTGCTGGAAGAGATCGAGGAAATCACCAACCCCAAGGTCAAGGCGGGCAAAAAAGCCCTCACCACGGAGCAGACGCAGCTCAAGGCCAGCATGCTGGCGGTGCTCGATGCCGTGCGCGACGAGTCCAGCAAAGACGCGGCGGTGCGCCTGCTGTTCGAGCCCAAGAGCAGCCGCCTCGGGCAGTCCGAGCTCATCACCGCTTTGCTGGCCCACACCAGCCTGGAGACCAGCGCCCCCATCAACATGACCATGGTGGGCCTGGATGGACGGCCCACGCAAAAGTCGCTGCGGCGCATGTTGAGCGAGTGGATAGAGTTTCGCCAGGGCACCGTCACCCGGCGCTCTCAACACCGACTCACCAAAGTGTTGGACCGCATCCACATTCTGGAGGGGCGCCAGCTGGTGCTGCTCAACATCGACGAGGTGATTGCCATCATCCGCCAGAGCGACGAGCCCAAAGCCGCGCTCATGGACCGCTTCCGCCTGAGCGAGCGCCAGGCCGAAGACATTCTGGACATTCGCCTGCGCCAGTTGGCGCGGCTGGAGGCCATCAAAATTGAGCAGGAACTGGCCAACCTGCGCGAGGAGCAGGGCAAGCTGCAAGACATCCTGGGCAATCCCGCCAGCCTGCGCCGCCTCATGGTGCGTGAGATCGAGGCCGATGCCAAAACCTTTGCCGATGCCCGCCGCACCCTCATTCAGGCCGAGAAAAAGGCCGTGGTTGAAATCAAGGTGGTGGACGAGCCCGTGACCGTGGTGGTGTCGACCAAGGGCTGGGTGCGCGCGCGCACCGGCCACGGCCACGAAGCGGCCAGCTTCGCCTTCAAGGCCGGTGACGAGCTGTACGGCACTTTCGAGGCGCGCACGGTGGACACGCTGGTGGTGTTCGGCAGCAATGGCCGCGTGTATTCGGTGCCTGTGGCCAGCTTGCCGGGTGCGCGGGGCGATGGCCAGCCCATCACCACCCTCATCGAGCTGGAAGCGGGGACGCAGCCCCAGCATTACTTTGCGGGTGCATTGTCGGCCACGCTGTTGTTGGCCAGCTCGGGTGGCTATGGGTTCTGGGCCACGGTGGAGAACATGTTGTCGCGCAACAAGAGCGGCAAGGCCTTTTTGACCCTGGGCGAGGGCGAGACCGTGTGCGCGCCTTCGGTGCAACACAACGTGGGCCTGGAGCCCGGCACCCATGTGTGTTGCGCCTCCACGGGGGGGCGCATCCTCACGTTTGAGTTCAGCGAGTTGCGCCAAAGCCCCAAAGGTGGCCGGGGCCTGATGCTGATGTCGCTGGAAGACAAGGACACGCTGGCCGGCGCGGCGGTGTACACGCGCAGCGTGCGCATCGAGGGGTTGGGTCGCGGTGGCAAGGCGCGTGACGAGACGCTGGAAATCCGCAGCCTGAACAACGCCAGGACGCCGCGCGGGCGCAAGGGCAAGGCCGCTGACCTGGGCTTCAAGCCCGCGCGCGTGACCCGCGTGGTTTGACGGCCGGTCAGGCCAGTTCGGCGATCAGCTCAATTTCCACGCAGGCGCCCAGGGGCAGCTGCGCCACACCAAAGGCGCTGCGGGCGTGGGCACCGGCGGGGCCGAACACCTGCCCCAGCAACTCGCTGCAGCCGTTGGTGACCAGGTGCTGCTCGGTGTAGTCGGCGCTGGAGTTGACCAGGCTCAGCACCTTGACGATGCGCTTGACCCCATTCAGGTCGGTGCCGGCGGCCACGCAGGCGGCGTGCAGGGTGCCCATGAGGTCTATGGCCACGGCGTGCGCGGCGGTTTTGGCCTCTGCGGTGGCCATGTTGCGGCCCAGCTGGCCGACCCAGGGCAGGCCGTCTTTTTTGGCGATGTGTCCGCTCAGGAACACCAGCTTGCCGCTGTGCATGAACGGGACATAGGCGGCGGCGGGCACGGCCACCGGGGGCAGGGTGATGCCCAGGGTTTGCAGTTGGGTGTAGACGTTGTAGGTCATGGGGTGCGTGAATAATCAATGAAAAATGGTTGCAGCGCTTTATTTTAAAGCACTTTAAGCTACGAAAAAATCAAACGCTGGATTGCCGCCTGTCCGGAATTTTCCACGGTGCGGGCCGGCGGGTTTGGGCCATTGCCCAGGTCTCGAAGTCCTGGGCGGGCAAGGGTTGGGCAAACAGGTAGCCCTGGCCAAAGTCACAGCCAGCCTCGCTCAGCAGGCGTTGCTGTTCGGCGGTTTCTATGCCCTCGGCCACCACTTTCAACCCCAGTTCGTGGGCCATGACGATGGTGGCTTTGCACAGCGCCAAGTCTTTGGAAGAGGCCTCCAGGTTTTTCACAAATGCCCGGTCGATTTTCAGGTAATCCAGGTCGAACTGGTGCAGGTAGGACATGGCGGAATAACCCGTGCCAAAGTCGTCCAGCGCCACCTGCATGCCCGCGAGGTGCAGGCGGGCCAGCTGGGCGCGGGTGCCTGCGCTGGCTTCCATCAGCATGCCCTCGGTGATTTCCAGTACCACGCTGTGACCGGGCAACCCCAGGCGGGTGAGCAGTTCGGGCCAGGCCTGGCTGTCGGCACAGCCCTCGCGCAGTTGCGCGGGGGAAATGTTCACGCTGATCTGAAAGTCGGGGTGCAGGGTTTGCCGCCAGCGCACCAGTTGCTGCAAGGCCTGCTCCAGCACCCAGCGCCCTATGGCGTTGATCTGACCGGTCTCTTCCGCAATGGGGATGAACACCGCCGGGCTGATCTGCCCCTGCAGCGGGTGGTGCCAGCGCAGCAGTGCCTCGGCCTTGTGCAACTCGCCGGTGCGCAAGTCCACCAAGGGCTGGAAGACCAGCGTCAGCTGGTTGCCGGGCAGGGCGCCGCGCAGTTCGCGGGCGATGCGGGCGCGCACCAGGGCGGCCTCTTGCATGGCGGGGCTGAAACGTTCCCAGCGGTTGCGCCCCGCGTTTTTGGCGGCGTACATGGCCTGGTCGGCCTGCTGAATCAGGTCTTCCCAGGCCAATCCATCGTCGGGATAGAGGGTCACGCCCACACTGGCGGAGATGTGTTCGGTGTCTGGACCCAGGTCAAAGGGCTCGGCCAATCGGGCCAGCACCTTCAGGGCAATGTCCTGCGCCTGCTGCTCGGTCTCCAAGTCGTGGATGACCAGGGTGAATTCGTCGCCCCCCAGGCGGGCCACCAGGTCACTGCCTCGGACACAACTGCGCAGCCGTTGGGCGGCGGTTTGCAACAACTGGTCGCCGACTTCGTGGCCGTGCGCGTCGTTGATTTCCTTGAACCGATCAAGATCAATGAACATCAGCGCCACCTTGGTGGTCATGCCCTGGCCAGTGCGTGCGGGCGACAGGGCGTCCTGCAAATGCTGGCGGAACATGCGCCGATTGGGCAAGCCGGTGAGGGGGTCGAAATGGGCCTGTGCCCAGATGAGGGCCTCGCTGGCTTTGCGCTCGGTCACGTCGCGCGCCAGCATGACAAAGCGCAGGGGCTCTCCGGGCGCGGTGGTTTTGCGTGCGGCCGACAGTTCGAACCACAGCAGCTCGCCACGAATGCTCAGCTGCACCTGCTGCCCGTAGGCACTGCCCTTGGCCTTGGCTTCCTGCAGACAGGCCATGACGATGGCCGCCTCTTTGGCCGGCACCACGTCGGCCACCCGTTTGCCCATGAACCGACTGGGGTGTACCACCATTTTGTCGGGCGAGTGCGCGTGCGCGTCCAGGTAGGTGCCGTTCTCGTCCAGTTCGAACAGCAGATCGGGCAACGCTTCCAGCGTGGCCGTCAGGTTGTGACGGGCGGCGTTGAGCTGGGCTTGTTGCGCCAGCAGCTGCATCTCCACCTGCCGAAACGCGGTGATGTCTTGGTAACTCCACACCCGCCCGGTGGGCTGGCCGTCAAGCAGTTGCGGTGTGGAGTGGCGCAGGTACACCCGTCCGTCTTTGAAGTGCAGTTCATCGCGCGTGTCGCTGTGCGGGTGCTGGTAGGCACGCAGTGCCGCCTGCGTGACCTCCTCCGGGTTGTCCAGCAGCTGGCACAGGTGTTGTCTCAGGTGGGCCGCATCACACCCGGTGAGCTCCTCGGGCGACAGTCCCACGACCTGGGCGTAACGGGTGTTGAACTGGGTCACCCGTGCTTGCTGGTTGACCACCAAGATGGCGTCCGCTGTGGCCTCCAGCGTGGCCCGCACCAGTGACAGGCTGTGGCCCAGGTCTTGGTTGGATGCACGCAGCTGGGCATTGGCCGCAGCCACCTCGGCGCGTGCGGCAGCCAGGCGCTGCACGTGCCGCAAGGCCCACAGCCACATCCCGGTCAGCAGCAGGCTGAGCACAGTGGCCACGGTGGCAATGGCATTGCGTTCGCTGCGCCAGCTGGCCAGGGCCTGTTGGGTGGGCTGACTGGCCGATACCCACAGGTTGCCGTACAGCAGCGGCCGCATGGCCATGATGGCCTCACCCGTTCCGGTGCGGTCGGCCGTGGCCACGGTGGCCGGTGCGGTGGCGGCCAATGTGTTCAGGGGAGGGTTCAGTGTTTGGCGCTCGGGGGACTCCCAGTTGGGGTACGCGGCCATCAACTGGCCGTCCTCGCTTTCCAGGGTGATGGCGGTGAGGCCAGAGGCATCTCGTGGGTCCAGCTCCGCAGACAGCAGCGCGACGCGGATTTCAGCCACCACCAGGGCGGGCAGCCCATTGCCCAGCGTGGCCGAGCGGGACAGGTAGATCACACGGTCGGGTGTCAACGCGTTGGGCACGGTGGGGGGACTGATGACCAGTGTGGGGAACGGCTGCTGCAGGGTGGCGGTCAGCAACCGTGGGTCCTCGGGGCCTCCGAGGCGGCGGGTGTCCGCGCGGGCACTGGCCAGCACCTCGCCGCTGGCATCGGTCACATACAGATCGCGCAGCAGGAGGTTCTGGTTGATGGCGGTGCGCAGCAGACGTCCCAGTGTTTCCCCAGTGGGGGGCACTTGGCCGAGGGTGCTGGATGGGCGAATGTCGGGGGCCGGCATGTCGCGGGTCCAGGTGGCCACGTCGGCCAGCAGGGCATCCATCCCCACCAGCAGGCGGTTGAGTGAGGTTTCGGTGCCGCTGGCGGCGCGGACCACACCGTGGCGCACGCTGTCCAGGGCGGCATCGCGCCCGTGTTGCATCAGCAGCCAGGCCAGGACCCAGACGATGCACAGGGCCGCCAGCGCAGACAGGTGAATGGCTTTGCCGGTGTGGTGTTCTGTGTGCTCGGTGGACAGCATGGCGTGCGCCAGACAGGGCGTGTTGACCAGCGGGGTGGTTGTCAGCGGGGGCCGGTGGGTGCTTTGGCCTGCACCCCCGCCACTGGGGCCAGCCATTGGTTCCACACCGGCACACATGACAGACCGCAACGCTGAACCCACGAGGGCAACACACTGGTGCTGAAGGTGTCGCGCAGTTGCTGCAGATCGGCTGCATCGGGTTTGACCTCTACCATGCGACCGGGTTTGCCGCTGCGGCAGGGGCCCTGGCCGGTGTTGCAGGCCGCGCCTTCGAGGTGCTGGCGTTCCGCATCGGCCCAGATGGCCTGTTCCAGCTTGGGGAGCGCGGTTTTGAGGGTTGTGCGCACGTCCGCAGGCAGGGCCTGCCAAGCCTGGGTGTTGGCGCCGAACAGGGACACCCCCCAATTGGTGGCGCCGGTGTAGAGGTGAGAGGTGACCTCGTGCAGGCCAATGGCATGGCCCGACATGGCACCGGTGATGGCGCAGTCCACGTGGCCACTGCGGATCTGGGCCACCACTTCGGAAAACTCGGTCTGCACGGCCACGCCACCCCAGGGGCGTATGAGGTCGGCCTGGGTGGCGTTGGAGACCCTCACCCGCCGCCCCGCCAAGTCGTCCAGCCCCCTGAGGGGTTGTTTGCAAAACGTGACCTGCCCGGGGTAGGTGTAGATGGCCAGCACCTCAATGCCGTGGCGCTCGCGCATGACACGCTCGAAATGGGGGCGAAACGCAGCCACCGAACGCCTGAGCGTGGCCATGTCCGGGTTCAAACCGGCCAAGTCCATGGCGGCCAGTTCGGCGTCGGTGCCCATGACCGTGGTCAGCAGCACCGTGCCAAAGGGCACCACGCCCAACTGCATCAAACGCATCATTTCGTGGGTGCGAATGCCTGCTTTGTTGAAAGGGACAATGTGGGCTGTGGCCTGACCCAGCGTGAGCGCGGGGAATTCCTGGCGCCAGAAGGGTTCTTCAAATTCTCGGTATTGGTTCAGGCTGCCCAGCCCCCCCACCACCCTCAGCTGGACGCGGGACGGTGACTGGGCCATGGGCTGCGCCACCGCCGCAAGGCTGCTGGCCAGGGCGAACCAACAGAACAGCAACGCCCACAGCACATGGCGCGGCGGCGCGTGCCACGCATGGCGGGGAGAGCGGAGGGAGCAGGCAATCGACATGTTGCGTTCCTGGATCGTCAACTGGCCACGGGCATGTGGCCGTGTGGATGGCCACGGCGGGCATGTGCGGCACCATGGTAAGCCCTTGGCAAGCCGCCGCGACTACGCACAGACCCTGTGCCGGCGGTAGGGTGTCAGCCTCTCATCAGTAAAATCAGACCCAATCAGGGGTTGGTTGCAGCGGGAACTTCGGTCCAGGCGCTGCCCCTCATGTGTTTTTTCACCCTCGCACCCACTCAATATGTCACTGAACAACGTCACCCCTGGCTCCAAAGCCCCTGAAGCATTCAACGTCATCATCGAGATCTCCATGAACTCTGACCCCGTCAAGTACGAGGTGGACAAGGAGTCGGGTGCGTTGTTTGTGGACCGTTTCATGGGCACCGCCATGCACTACCCCTGCAACTATGGCTACATCCCCCAGACCATCAGCGGCGACGGCGACCCCGTGGACGTGCTGGTGCTGACCCCCGTTCCCTTGCCCCCCGGTGTGGTGGTGCCTTGCCGCGCCATTGGCATGTTCAAAATGACCGACGAAGGCGGTGAAGACGCCAAGCTGCTGGCCGTGCCCACCAAAAAAATCCTGGCGTTCTACGACCACATCAACAGCATGGAAGACGTGAACCCCCTGGTGCTGAAGAACATTGCCCACTTCTTTGAGCACTACAAAGACCTGGAGCCCGGCAAGTGGGTCAAGGTCAATGGCTGGGTGGGCATAGAAGACGCCCACAAAGAAATCACCGATGGCATGGCCGCCTATGCCAAGGCCCAGGCTTGAGTTGAAATTTTCCATAAAAATGGCTTTCAACGCTCATATTTATTGAGTTTTCAGCTACTTTTTTTGAAAATGCCCACGGCCCAAAGCCGTGGGCATTTTTGTTGGTGTGTTCCGGGTCTGGCAGCGCTGGCAAAGCCCACACCGGCCCATGTGGCGCGTCAAAAACGTACACTGCCTGCCCTGCCGGGCGCTGCCCCGGTTGCCCCCTGCGAGCCCACCCATGAATGCCCCCGTTGACGTTTCCTTCTTCCACCGCGCCGCCAAGCCGCTGAACAGCTACCGCAAGTACTGGGCGGCACGTTTTGGCACGGCACCGTTTTTGCCCATGAGCCGGGCAGAAATGGACAAGCTGGGTTGGGACAGTTGCGACATCGTGCTGGTGACGGGTGATGCCTATGTGGACCACCCCAGCTTTGGCATGGCCGTCATCGGGCGCATGCTGGAGGCGCAGGGTTTTCGGGTGGGCATCATCGCTCAGCCCGACTGGACCAGTGCCGAGCCCTTTCGGACGCTGGGCAAGCCCAACCTGTTCTGGGGCGTGACGGCGGGGAACATGGACAGCATGATCAACCGCTACACGGCGGACCGAAAAATTCGCTCGGACGACGCCTACACCCCCGGTGACGTGGGCGGCAAGCGCCCCGACCGCGCGGCCATTGTGTACAGCCAGCGCTGCCGCGAGGCGTTTTCGGACGTGCCCATCGTGCTCGGCGGCATTGAGGGCAGCCTGCGCCGCATTTCCCACTACGACTACTGGAGCGACAAGGTGCGCCGCAGCATCGTGGTCGATGCCAAATGTGACCTGCTGCTGTACGGCAACGCCGAGCGCGCCATCGTGGAAATTGCCCACCGCTTGGCCGCCCGCGAACCCGTCCTCAGCATCACCGACGTGCGCGGCACGGCCTTTGTGCGCCGCCCCGACGACGCCAGTGGCAAAGGCTGGTTTGAAATCACGTCCACCGAGGTGGACGAACCGGGCCGTGTGGAAGCCCACGTCAACCCCTACCAGACCACCAGTGAGCAGGCGGCCCAGCAGGGCAGCACCTGCGCCAAAGAAAATTCAAATACAGAAGCAAACAATTCAATGCCATCAAGCGTTGAGTTCCAAAAAAGTATAAAAAATACTGGTGCGGGCACTCAGGAAGCTGTCCAGCCCCTGACCTTCATGCCCAACCCGGCGCTGCAAGGCAAAGGCGTGAAGGTGCCACCGCGCGAGCGATCGGTCATCCGCCTGCCCAGCTACGAGCAGGTCAAAGGCGACCCCGTGCTGTATGCCCACGCCAACCGCGTGCTCCACCTCGAAACCAATCCCGGCAACGCCCGCGCACTGGTGCAGGCGCACGGCGAAGGCCACACCGCGCGCGACGTTTGGGTCAACCCACCCCCCATTCCGCTGACCACGGCCGAAATGGACCTGGTGTTTGGCTTGCCCTACGCCCGCAGCCCACACCCCAGCTACGCCGACGAGAACGGCGGCCACGATGGTGCCACCAAAATCCCCGCGTGGGAAATGATCCGCTTCAGCATCAACATCATGCGTGGCTGCTTTGGCGGCTGTACCTTTTGCTCCATCACCGAGCACGAGGGCCGCATCATCCAGAGCCGCTCGGAAGACTCGGTCATTCAAGAAATTGAAGACATCCGCGACAAGGTCAAGGGCTTCACCGGCACCATCTCCGACCTGGGCGGTCCCACGGCCAACATGTACCGCCTGGGCTGCCGCAGCCCGGCCATTGAAGCCGCGTGCCGCAAGCCCAGCTGCGTGTACCCCGGCATTTGCCAGAACCTGACCACCGACCACGGCCCGCTCATCAAGATGTACCGCCGGGGCCGGGCATTGAAGGGCATCAAGAAGATCCTGATTGGCTCTGGCCTGCGCTACGACCTGGCGGTGAAAAGCCCCGAGTACGTGAAGGAACTGGTGCAGCACCACGTCGGCGGTTACCTGAAGATCGCACCCGAGCACACCGAGACCGGGCCGCTCACCAAGATGATGAAGCCCGGCATTGGCAGCTACGACAAGTTCAAAAAGCTGTTTGAGCAGTACAGCGAAGAGGCGGGCAAAAAGCAGTTCCTCATCCCGTATTTCATCGCGGCCCATCCCGGCACCAGCGATGAAGACATGATGAACTTGGCCGTGTGGCTGAAGAAAAACGGCTTTCGGGCCGACCAGGTGCAAACCTTCTATCCCAGCCCCATGGCCACGGCCACGGCCATGTACCACTCGGGGCGCAACCCGCTGCGCAAAATCCACCGCCGTCCCGAAAGCGACGAGGAAACCGTGGACATCGTGCGGGGCGACAAACGCCGCCGCCTGCACAAGGCCTTTTTGCGCTACCACGACCCCAACAACTGGCCACTGTTGCGCGAGGCGCTCAAGGCCATGGGCCGCAGTGACCTCATCGGCAACGGCAAGCACCACCTCATTCCCACCTTCCAGCCGCTGACCGATGGCGGCTACCAAAGTGCGCGCAAGAAAAACAGCACGGCTGCGCCGGGCAAGTCTGGGGTGGTGGTGCAGGCTGCTGGCAAAGGCGGCGTGCGCATGCCCACCAAACAGCCGGTGAAGGGCCAGTTGCTGACGCAGCACACGGGCCTGCCGCCGCGCAGCCCCAACCTGAAACCCGTCAAGCCCAATGGTGGGCGAACCACCCGCAAAACCTCATGAAAAAACCCGAACGGGCCAGGGGCGCGTTCGGGTTGGGGTGTTGAGGGGGCCGCAGAGTGGCAGCAGGTGCCAGGCGGGCGGGACCGCTGTCAGCCGTGGTGCAGGCAATGCCTCACTTCAGGAAAGTGGAGAGCCAGGCGACGATGGAGATGGCAATCACGATGCCCACGCCAATGATGAGGTTGTACTGGCGCCCCGCCTGCAGTTCTTCTTCTTCGGCCAGTTTTTCGGCCACGCGCTGCTTGACGAATTCCGGGTTGGGCACCAGTTTGCCGCGGCAGTAAGGGCACACGCTGGCCTCGGGCAGCACGTATTCCGCGCAGTGGGGGCATTTGACGTGGGTCAGGTCCATGTCGTGCGTGACCGTGTCCAGTGCCTCGGCCAGCGCCAAGTCTTTGGACATCATCAGCACCACAAAGCCCAGCAGCGGTGAAATCACGATGCCGATCAGTGTCCACGCCAGGGGTCCGCGCCCCCGCTGTTTGGCCAGCATGCCCACCGCCCCAGCGAACACCACCCAGAGCACAATAAAAGTTGTCATCCCATTCCCCGTTGATTTAACCGGTTGAGAATAGCCGGAAGCCAAGCCATTGACCAGAGTTTTGGTGCGGTCTGGTGCTCCATCGTGGCGGAAATTGCGCAGTGGTGCGGGTTTAAGACAACGTGTGCAGGGGCCAATCCCGCTCGGTGGCCAGTTGTTGCAGCTGTTGCGCCGAGTGGCGGGCGAAAAAAGCCGCCAGCGCCTGGCGCGTGTCGGGTGCGTGCATGGCGGGGGGCGTGTCGGTTGGCAAGCCAACTGCCGCGCACAGGCTGCGCGCGAAATGGGGCTCCAGTGCGGCCACCGCCACGCGTCCATCCAGGCAGGCGTACACGCCGTAGCCTGCGTGGGCTCCGCCCACATCGCCTTCGGGCCGTGTCAGGCCCCACTGGCGGGGCAGGGCCAACCAGGCGGCCGCATCGCTCAAGGCCACTTCGCGCCATTGGCCTTGGCCGGTGGCGTGCCTGATCAGCAGGGCCTGCAGCACGGCTTCGCTGGTGGCGAGTGCCCCGCCCATGTCGGCGTAGAGGGTGGCGGGCAGGTTCAACCCCTGAACCAGGTCGTTCTCTGCCAGGTAGGTCAAGTCGTGGCCGGGCTCTTCGGCCCGTGTGCCTGGGGCACCAACGATGCTGATCACCACCAGCCGGGGGTGGGCCGCGTGCAGGCTGTCCCAGGACAGCCCCAGTTTGGCCAGCGCGGACGGTCGAAAGGAGGTGATGAGCACGTCGGTGTGGGCCAGTTCGGTGTGCAAGGCCTGTTGGCCGTCGGCGTGTTTCAGGTCCAGGGTCAGGCGTGTCAGGCCATGGTGCAAGGCCTGGTAGGCCTCGAGGCTGTAGGTGGCCATGGGGTCGCCGGCCGGGGGTTCCACCTTGGTGCACATGGCCCCCATGGCACGCAGGCGCATGAGTGCGGCTGGCCCCGGCAGGTTCAGGGCCAGGCTGAGCACCCGCAGGCCTTGCAGCGGCTGGTGGCTGTGGACGGGGGCTGTGGCGTGCCGCGGGCTGGTGTGGGTGGGGCTGGGCTGGGTCATGGGGGTGGTGGTGCCGGGTGGGGTGGGGTGGCGGTCATTATCCCGACGTGGACCTGCTTGGGTTGTGTCACGAAAAGTTCATGAACCCGCCACAGGGTCGACATGTGCGGTTTTCAGAATGCAGGCCAGACCCGCCCGCGGTCTTGTCTTGTGGGTGGATCACGCCACCCACCTTGCTGACTGGAGTCCCCATGAAAGAACTGCCCACCCCCACCATTGACCTGTCGCCCATTGCCTTGCCCCGGGGGTCGCTTCATCCGGCATCACATGCGGTGGGCGCGCTGGCCCCTGAATCGGTGGTGGCACCTGCGGCGTTGGCCCGGGGCGTTGCGCCTGCGTCCCAGGGTACGGTGGTGACTTGGGCGCGCCACCTGGACGAGGTCCGGGAGGCACAGCGGTTGAGGTACCAGATTTTTGCCGAGGAAATGGGGGCGGTGCTGCCCAAAACCGTGCCCGGCCACGACGTGGACCTGTTCGACGATTTTTGCGAACACCTGCTGGTGCGCGACGTGGCCACAGGTCAGGTCATTGGCACCTACCGCGTGCTCACGCCCACCCAGGCCAAACGGGTGGGAAGCTTCTACAGCGACACCGAGTTTGACCTGACCCGCCTGCGCGCCATGCGCGACCGCATGGTCGAGCTGGGCCGCAGCTGTGTGCACCGCGAGCACCGCACCGGTGGCGTCATCATGGCGCTGTGGGGCGCGTTGGCGGATTTCATGGTGCGCAACCAGCTTGACACCATGATTGGCTGCGCCAGCATTCCCATGCAGCACCAGGGTGCCCACGGCATGGTGGGCGGCGGGCACGCGGCGGCCAGCATCTGGCACAAGCTCAAGGACACACACTTGGCGTCGGTGGAGTTCCATGTGCGGCCCCGCTTGCCACTGCCGGTGGATCGGCTGGACACCTCGCTGGATGTGGAGCCGCCTGCCCTCATCAAGGGTTATCTGCGTCTGGGGGCCAAAATTTTGGGCGCCCCGGCCTGGGACCCCGATTTCAACGCCGCTGACCTGCCCATGATCATGCGCATCGCCGACCTGCACCCACGCTACCGCAAACACTTCCTCGGCGTCTGAGCCGACGCCGCGCCGGCGGTCAACGGCGAAGACACAGAGAGGTTCGAGGAGACGACATGAAAATTGCGCTGGTCACAGACGCATGGCTGCCCCACGTCAACGGCGTGGTCACCACGCTGGTGGACCTGGTCAAGGAATTGGGCAGCCAAGGGCATGAGGTGGATGTGATCCACCCCGGGCGCTTCCACGCGCAGCCTGGGCCCTGGCAAATGGGCATGGACCTGGCCCGTTGGCCCTATCGGAAAATGGCAGAGTTGCTGCGGGCTGGCCGCCCCCAGGCCATTCACCTGGCCACCGAGGGGCCGCTGGGATGGGCCGCCCGGCGGTATTGCTTGAGCCACAAGTTGCCGTTCACCACCGCGTTCCACGCCAAGTTGCCCGAAATGCTCCAGGCCAATGTGCGCCTGCCGCTGTCCATTGGGTACGCCTGGTTGCGTTGGTTTCACAGGCCCTCATCGGGGCTGATGGTGCCCACCCACAGTGTCATGCACATGCTGGAGGCCAGGGGCTTTCGGCGCGTGCGCGCCTGGACCCACGGGGTGGACACCCGCCTGTTTGGGTACGAGCCACAACCTGTGCCGAGCCCGCTGCTGGGCAGCCTGCCCCGGCCCGTGGCCCTGTATGCCGGGCGCATTGCCACCGAAAAAAGCCTGGAAGATTTTCTGGCCATGGACTTGCCGGGCAGCAAAGTGGTGTGTGGGACGGGGCCGCTGGAGGCTGCCCTGCGCGACCGCTACCCTGAGGTGCATTGGATGGGCGCTTTGCAACGCACCGAACTGGCCGGCGTGTACGCCAGCGCAGACGTGTTTGTGTTCCCCAGCCGCACCGAAACCTTTGGCCACGCCTTGCTGGAATCCATGGCCTGCGGCACCCCCGTGGCGTGCTACCCCGTGGATGGCCCCACCGAAATCCTGGGCAAAGGCCTGGGCGGGGCCATGGCCAACAACCTGCACGATGCCGTGTTGCGGGCGCTGACCCTGCCGCGCCATGCGGCCCGCTTACGGGCGTTGCAGTTTGGCTGGGGGCAGTCGGTACAGCAGTTTGTCAGTCACCTGGTCAATATAGAAGAGCGGACAAACGTCGGCAAAAAAGCGCTGAAAGGCGTATTGGCAGGGTAAATGCATGTCCAGCGGGCACCAAACTGTCACCGTTTGGTCATAAGACGAGCCAATAATGACGAAACGGTGACGGTGTCACCCACCACAACATCAGGGTCAGTGTGCTCATGTCCATGGATTCCAATTCAATCACCCTTCAGAGTGACCCCCACCCCGAGGTGGTTTCGGCACTGAGCGGGGCTTCTACCGACGGTGTCGCTCAGGCCGAGACACCGGCGACCACACCGCCCGCCACCCAGCGGACCCGTGCCCGATCTGCCCCGACCACCAATGCACGTCCGAGGGGCCAGCGTGCCACAGTGCCCAAGGTTACCCCAGCGACGAAAGCCAAGAAAGTCACCAAATCCACCCGCAGCGCGTCACCTGCCGCACTGCCCACGGCGGCCAGGTTTCAGCTGCTGGACCGCGACCAGAGCATTCTGTCGTTCGGCGAGCGTGTGCTGGACTGGGCGCGCCGACCAGACGTGCCACTGCTGGAGCGGGTGCGCTACGTGTGCATCGTGTCCTCCAACCTCGATGAATTTTTCGAGGTGCGTGCCGCTGCCCACATGTCGGCCCAACTCAGTGGCGACAAAAAAGGCGCCTACACCGATGCCTCGTTTGCCGCCTTGGCCGAGCGCACCCATGCATTGGTGGACGAGCAATACCGCATTTACAACCAGGAGTTGCTGCCCGCGCTGGAGAAGCGGGGCATCAAGGTGTTGTCGCACAGCGAGCGCAATGCCAACCAGCGCCGATGGGTGCGCGAGTATTTTCTGCGCGAAGTCCAGCCGCTGCTGGTGCCCGTGGGACTGGACCCTGCCCACCCGTTTCCACAGGTGGCCAACAAAACGCTGACCTTCATCGTTCGCCTGACCGGGCGCGATGCCTTTGGCCGCGAAAACGAGGTGGCCATTGTCAAAGTGCCGCGCTTTTTGCCACGTTTTTTGCAGATTCCTGCGCCCCGTGGTTCCAAGCAACAGCACTTTGTGTCCATCTCCAGCCTGATCCGCACCCACCTGGTGGATTTGTTTCCTGGGCGGCAGGTGACGGAGTTCTCGCAGTTTCGCGTTACCCGCCATTCGGACCTGGCGGTGGACGAAGACGAAGTCAAAAACCTGCGTACCGCATTGCGCAAAGGCCTACAGCACAGGCACTATGGTCAGGCGGTGCGTCTGGAGGTGTCGGCCGGTTGCTCCGATTTCCTGTCCGACTTTTTGCTCCAGCAGTTTGGTCTGCCACTGCAAGCGCTCTATCGGGTGCCCGGCCCTGTCAACCTGGTGCGCCTGAACCAGCTCATCGACCTGGTGGATGCACCGGCCATGCGGTTTGAGCACCATGCTGCCGGCTGGCCTGCTCAGCTCACGCCGGGCCAGTCGTTTTTTGAACGCCTGCAGCAGGGAGACGTGCTGATCCACCAGCCCTACGAAGCTTTTGATGCCGTGCTGGCCTTTTTGCGCGAGGCGGTCGAGGACCCCGACGTGCTGGCCATCAAACAAACCATTTACCGCACCGGGGCCCGTTCCGAGTTGATGGACCTGCTGCGCGAGGCCGTGCGCCGGGGCAAGGAAGTGACTGCCGTGGTGGAGCTGAAAGCCCGTTTCGATGAAGAGGCCAACATCAATTACGCCGAACGGCTGGAGTCGGTGGGTGCCCAGGTGGTGTACGGTGTGGTGGGGTTGAAGACCCATGCCAAGATGATGCTCATCACCCGGCGCGAGCAGGGCAGGCTGGTGCGCTATGCCCACCTGTCCACCGGCAACTACAACCCCGGCACGGCCCGCCTGTACACCGACGTGAGCCACCTCAGTGCCGATGAGACGCTGACCGCCGACGTGGAACACCTGTTTCTGCACCTGGCGAGCCAGAACCGCCTGCCGCGCCTGAACAAGGCCTTGACCGCCCCTTTTCACCTGCACAAAGCGATGCTGGAGCGCATGGAGGCGGCGGCCCGTGCCGCGTTGGCGGGTCAGCGCGCGCGCATCGTCCTGAAAATGAACGCCCTGACCGACGAAGTGCTGGCGCGTGCCCTGGCCCACGCCTCGCAATGTGGTGTGCAGGTGGACGTGATCGTGCGTGGCGCCTGCATCTTGCCGCCCGGCCTGCCGGGGGTGAGCGACAACATCCGCATCCGTTCCGTGATCGGACGGCTTCTGGAGCACTCACGGGTGTTTCATTTCCAGATCGGGGATGAAGACCAGCTGTGGCTGTCCAGCGCCGACTGGATGAACCGCAACATGCTGCGCCGAGTGGAGCTGGCCTGGCCCGTGACCGATCCGCACCTCAAGCAGCGTGTCATCCATGAGTGCCTGGACATGTACCTGGCCGACACCCGCGATGCGTGGCTGCTGCAACCCGACGGCAGCTACCAGCGGGTGGTGACCGACAGCGTCACCAAAGGCAAGGGAAAGGGCAAACCGGCGGTGGGGGTGGCTGCGCAGGCCACCCTGATGTCGCGCTATGGGCGCAAAGGGTGAACGACATGGACTTGGTGTTGTGGCGTCATGCGGAAGCCCAGGATTGGACTCCCGAGGGCCAAGACATGGCCCGAAAACTCACGCCCAAAGGCCTGAAGCAGGCCAGGCGCATGGGCGCGTGGCTGGATCAGCACCTGCCCGCCTCAGCCCGCGTGCTGTGCAGCCCGGCCGTGCGCACCGTGCAAACCGTGGAGTGGTTGGGGCGGCCATTTCACATCCGACCTGGTTTGGCGCCCGATGCCAGCCCCCTGGCGCTGCGTGAGCTGGTGGGCTGGCCCCACACCGGTGGCCTGACGCTGGTGGTGGGCCACCAGCCCACGCTGGGCCAGGTGGTGGCCCAGTTGCTGGGCTTGCAGGATGCGGAGTGCGCCATCAAGAAAGGCGCGGTGTGGTGGTTGCGCCACCGCGTGCGCGACGGTGAGACACAAACCACACTGGTCACGGTGCAAACCCCCGACCTGATCTGAACACCGCATGCTTGGGCCCGCCGGTGTGTGTCAGGCGGTGAGCCTCATTCGAAGGTGTAGGTCATTTTCCAGCCCACCTTTTGCCAAGCCAGGGCTTCTTCCTGAATCAGCCAGGCCGATTGGGGGTGGTGGTGTGCCCAGCCCACATCGGCCACCAGCTTGATTTGCCGGGGCTTGAACTGCACTGAAATGGCCCGGTGATCGGGGTCGCGGCGGGCGTGGCACAGCAGCACGGCCAGGCGCAGGCACACCAGCTGCTTGACCAACAGCTCATCGCCCAGCCAGTGCTCCAGTTTGCGCAGTTTGCCGCGCTGACCCAGCACCAGCAAGCTCAGGCGTTGCAGCTCTGCCATGGAGAAGCCCGGGGCGTCCACATGCTCCAGCACGTAGGCCCCGTGGTGGTGTGCATCGTCGTGGGAAATGTGCACCCCTAGCTCGTGCAGGCGGGCCGCCCAGTCCAGTTTTTTGGAGTGGCGTTCGTTGTGGGCATTGGGGGCGGCGATCTGGCCAAACAGTGCCGACGCCACCATGCCCACCCGGCGAGCCTGGGATGCGTCAACTGAGAAACGCTGGCTCAACCATTGAACGGTGCGCTCGCGCACATCGGACACGTCGGACTCCCGGTCAATCAAGTCGTACAGCGCGCCATTGCGCAAAGCACCCTGGGCGGGTTGCATGTAGTCGATGTCAAACAGGTCAAACACGGCCTGCAACACGCTCAAGCCCCCGCCAATGACCTGCTTGCGCTCGTCCTTGATGCCTTCCAACCGCAGGTTGTCGACGTTCTGGGCTTTGATGAGCTTGTCGCGCAGCCAGTCCAGGGCTTCACGGGTGATGGTGTCGTCCGTTCGGCCATTGGCCAGCAGCACGTCGGAAATGGCCCCCACGGTGCCTGAGGATCCGTAGGCGACGTCCCATTGGCTGCGCGGGAACATGTCCAACGCTTCGTCCAGCACGGCCTGTGCGGCAATTTCGGCGGTTTTGAAGGCCTGCGGGGTGAACACGTTGTTGGGAAAGTACTTGGCCGACCAAGCCACGCTGCCCAAGCGAAAAGAATCCATGGCCTTGGCCTGAAAGCCCAGACCCATGATGAGTTCGGTGGAGCGGCCGCCGATGTCCACCACCAGGCGGCGCTCGTCGGATTGGGGCAACAGACGGGACACGCCCTGGTAAATCAGGCGCGCTTCTTCCAGGCCTGAAATCACCTCGATGGGGAAGCCCAGAATCAGCTGGGCGCGCTGAATAAAAACGTCGCGGTTGCGGGCTTCGCGCAGGGTCTGGGTGGCCACGGCGCGCACCTGGCTGCGGTCAAAGCCCTTGATGCGCTCTGCAAAGCGGGCCAGGCAGTCCCAGCCGCGCTGCATGGCGATGTCGCTGAGGGTGCGGTCTTCGCTCAGGCCGCTGCCTTGGCGAACCCCTTCTTTCAGGTACTCGACGCGTTGAATGTGACCGTGGTCGTAGCGACCAATTTCCAGCCTGAAGCTGTTGGAGCCGAGATCGACTGCGGCGAGTAAGGTTCCGTTTTGCATGGGCATGTGCTGGGTGTGGGCTGGAGCATAGCACCGGCCTGTGTCAGTACCGGGGGATCGCAGATGAGGCTGGGACGCGGGAAGTTTGCCCCGGACGTGGTGTGGGGTTCGGATGCGTCTCTGTCACGGCAATGTCACAAAAGCTTCCTAAAGTTGGCGTCATCTTGTCAACCACCGAAAGGATTCACATGAAACGCTTGTTCCTCAAAACCGTCGCCGCCTCCGTCGCCGCTTTGGCCACCCTGTCCTATGGCACATCCGCCCTGGCCGCCGACATCACTGGCGCTGGTGCGACCTTTCCTTTCCCTGTGTACGCCAAATGGGCCGAAGCCTACAAAGCCGCCACCGGCACGGGCTTGAATTACCAATCCATCGGTTCATCGGGTGGCATTCGCCAGATCCGCGCCAAAACCGTGGCCTTCGGTGCCACCGACGCCCCTGTGAAAGGTGAAGACCTGGACAAGGACGGCATGGTGCAGTTCCCCGCCATCATCGGCGGCACTGTGCCTGTGTTCAACCTGGAAGGCTTCAAGCCCGGTGAACTGCGCATCAGCGGCCCGGTGCTTGCCGACATGTTCCTGGGCAACATCACCAAGTGGAACGACGCCAAGCTGGCCGCCCTGAACCCCGGCAAAAACCTGCCTGACCAGGCCGTGACCATTGTTCACCGCGCCGATGGCTCAGGCACCACCTTCAACTTCACCGATTACCTGACGGCTGTCAGCAAGGACTGGGCCGACAAAGTGGGCAAGGGCGCTGCGGTGAAGTGGCCAGCCGCCTCTTCCGTGGGTGGCAAGGGCAACGAAGGTGTGGCCGCCAACGTCACCCGCGTGAAGGGTTCGCTGGGTTATGTGGAATACGCTTACGTCAAAAAGAACAACATCCCGTTCCTGCAGCTGTTGAACGCCGACGGCAAGTACGTGGCACCCGATGACAAAACCTTTGCCGCTGCCGCGTCTGGCGTGGACTGGTCCAGCGTGCCCGGCATGGGCGTGTCCATGGTGAATGCCAAGGGTGCCGAGAGCTGGCCCATCAGCACGGCGTCGTTCATCCTGATGTACAAGGAGCCCGCCGACAAAGTCCAATCGGCCGAAGTGCTGAAGTTTTTTGATTGGGCTTTCAAAAATGGCAAGAAAATGGCCATCGACTTGGACTACGTGCCGTTGCCAGACAGCCTGACCAACGACATCCGCTCCAAAGTGTGGTCTCAGGTCAAAAACTGAGCTTGCCTGGGTGATATCAACCACCCACCAGCGCGCCCCCGCGTGCTGGTGGGTTTTTTGCACACCTCCAGTCAGGAGTCTTCATGAGCAGTGTGGGAACAACCATGAGCGCGCAACCTGTGGCATCCGTCCAGCCCGACAACCCCAACATGGCCGCCATTGCGCAAATGCAGCGCTGGCAAGATGCCGTGTTTCACCGTTTGACGCAGGGATTCTCGTTGTTGGTGTTGGCCGCGCTGATTGGCATCATCGTGTCGCTGTTCATCAACGCTTGGCCTTCGTTTCAGAAGTTTGGCTTCCAGTTCATCTGGCGGGTGGAGTGGGACATCATCAACGAAGAGTTCGGTGCGGCCATTGCCATTTTCGGCACCCTGGCCAGCGCCGGCATTGCGCTGTTGATTGCCGTGCCGCTGGCGTTTGGCGTGGCCCTGTTCCTGACCGAGAACTGCCCGGTTGCCCTTCGGCGGCCATTGGGCACCGCCATTGAGCTGTTGGCCGCCGTGCCCTCCATCATTTACGGCATGTTTGGTTTGTTCGTGTTTGCGCCGGTGTTTGCCGAGTATGGGCAGCCCGCCATGCAGTCCACGCTGGGTCAGATGCCCTTGATCGGTCCCCTGTTTGGGGGTGCGACCAATGGCATTGGCATTTTGGCGGCAGGCATTGTGCTGGCTTTCATGGTGCTGCCGTTCATCGCTGCGGTCATGCGCGATGTGTTTGCCATTGTCCCCCCCATCTTGCGCGAGTCGGCCTACGGCTTGGGCTGCACCACCTGGGAAGTGGTGCGCAAAGTGGTGCTGCCGTACACCCAGAAAGGCGTGGTGGGTGGTGTGATGCTGGGCCTGGGCCGAGCCTTGGGCGAAACCATGGCCGTGACCTTTGTGATTGGCAATGCCAACCGCATGCCCAACTCGCTGTTTTCGCCCGGCACGTCGATTGCCTCGACCCTGGCCAACGAGTTTGGCGAGGCGGCGGACTTCCATCTCTCTACCCTGTTTGCGCTGGGTTTCATGCTGTTTGTGATCACCTTTGTGGTGCTGGCGGTTGCCAAGATCATGCTTTTGAGATCTGAAAAGGCACGTGGCGCTTGATGGTATTCAATAGTTTGCTATATAAATTAAATATATGAACTTCAACCAATCACTTTACAACCGCCGCCAGCGGGCCAACACCATCGGCCTTGCGCTGTCCATGGGGGCCATGGGTCTGGGCTTGGCGGTGTTGCTGTGGATTTTGTCGGTGCTGTTCTACAACGGTTTTTCGGCCATTGACGCCAACATGTTCACCCAGTCCACGCCCGCACCGGGCTCGGAGGGGGGTGGTCTGGCCAACGCCATCGTGGGCAGTCTGATGATGCTGGGGTTTTCGGTGTTGGTGTCCACTCCGGTGGGCGTGCTGGCCGGCGTGTACCTGGCCGAGTACGGAGATGAAAGCAAAACCGCTGAGCTGACCCGGTTTGTGACCGACATCATGCTGTCGGCCCCCTCCATCGTGTTGGGTCTGTTCGTGTACGCCATCGTGGTGGCGCCCATGGGCCAGTTCTCGGGTTGGGCGGGCAGTCTGGCGCTGTCGCTGATCGCCATACCGGTGGTGGTCCGCACCACGGAGAACATGTTGCGCCTGGTGCCTGGTAGCCTGCGTGAGGCCGCTTTTGCACTGGGTGCACCCCGTTGGAAGGTGGCCACCCTGGTGACGCTGCGTGCCGCCAAAAGCGGTGTCATCACCGGCTTGTTGCTGGCCATTGCCCGCATCAGCGGTGAAACCGCGCCGCTGTTGTTTACCGCGCTGAACAACCAATTTTTCAGCACCAACATGGGCGCGCCCATGGCCAACTTGCCGGTGGTGATCTTCCAGTTTGCCATGAGCCCGTACGACAACTGGGTGCGACTGGCCTGGGGTGGCGCTTTGCTGATCACGCTGGCCGTGCTGTTGCTCAACATCCTGGCACGGGTGTTTTTCCGCGAGAAAGTTTCTGCCTGATTGGTCCGTCACGGGCAGATGCAGCACATTTGCCGCCTGCTCGCCACCTCCACCACCACTGGATGCACCCAAATGCCCACCAACACGACTGTCACCCCCAACGCCATCGAGGTGCGAAACCTCAACTTCTTTTACGGCAAGTTCCAAGGCCTGAAGAACGTCAACCTCGACATCCCTGAAAAGAAGGTCACTGCCTTCATTGGGCCTTCCGGTTGCGGCAAATCCACGCTGCTGCGCACGCTCAACCGCATGTACAGCTTGTATCCCGGCCAACGGGCGGAGGGTGAGATCAATTTTTATGGTCAAAACATCCTGGACGCCAAGCAGGACTTGAACCTGTTGCGTGCCCGGATTGGCATGGTGTTTCAAAAACCCACGCCGTTTCCCATGACCATCTACGACAACATCGCCTTCGGTGTGAAGTTGTACGAGAACCTGAGCAAAAGCGACATGGATGACCGTGTGGAATGGGCCTTGTCCAAAGCCGCGCTGTGGACCGAGGTGAAAGACAAGCTGGGCCAGAATGGCTTGTCACTGTCTGGAGGTCAACAGCAGCGCCTGTGCATTGCCCGCAGCGTGGCGGTCAAGCCTTCGGTGCTGCTGCTGGATGAGCCCACCTCGGCACTGGATCCCATTTCCACCGCCAAGGTGGAAGAATTGGTGCATGAGCTGAAAACCGACTACACCATTGCCATCGTCACCCACAACATGCAGCAGGCTGCCCGTTGCAGTGACTTCACCGCCTACATGTACCTCGGCGAATTGATGGAAATTGGGGTCACCGAAGAGCTGTTCTTCAAACCCAAGCGGACAGAAACGGAAGACTACATCACAGGAAGGTTTGGTTGATCATGGGCGACAAACACATCTCAAGCCAGTTCGACAACGAGCTGAACAGCATCTCCGCCAAGGTCATGGAAATGGGCGGACTGGTGGAAGCCCAGTTGCGCAATGCCTTCCATGCCCTGTTTGAACTCCATGCCGAGGTGGCCG
The DNA here is from genome assembly GCA_964396895.1 of uncultured Hydrogenophaga sp. Classification (GTDB taxonomy): domain Bacteria; phylum Pseudomonadota; class Gammaproteobacteria; order Burkholderiales; family Burkholderiaceae_C; genus UBA2334. The sequence goes on from CAYNGJ010000002.1 coordinate 218,631, forward strand.
ACCAGGTGATCGAGCGCGAAGCGGGCGTCAACAGCCTGGAAGTGGAAATCGACCACGAGATCTCTTCCACCATTGGTCGCCGTCAACCCACCGCCCGCGATTTGCGCATGCTGCTGGCCATGGCCAAAATCACCGCCAACCTGGAGCGCGCCGGCGACGAGGTCACCAAAATTGCACGCATGGTCAAGTTGATCATTGAGAGCGGTTCGGCACGCTCGTTGCCCACCTCGGAGTTGCGCATGGCCTCCAACCTGGCGTCGGACCTGTTGCGGCGTTCGCTGGACGCGTTTGCCCGCCTGGACACGGAAACGGCCCTGGGCATCATCAAAGCCGACGACCAGATTGACCAAGAGTACGACGGCTTCCTGCGCAAACTCATCACCTACATCATGGAAGACCCCAGGGCCATTTCGCCCACCCTGAACCTGTTGTTCCTGGCCAAGGCCATCGAACGGGTGGGGGACCACGCCAAAAACATCGCGGAAAGCACCATTTATGTGGCCAAAGGGGCCGATGTGCGCCACCTCGGCGCCTCTGACATGGAGTCGGCCATTCGATGAGAAAGTTGCCCCGAATCCTGGTGGTGGAGGATGAGCCCGCCATCGCTGAACTGATTGCCGTCAACCTCAAGCACAACGGGTTTGCGCCCACACTGGTGTTTGACGGTGAAGCAGCGCGTCGGGAGGTGGACGCCGAGTTGCCAGACATCATCCTGTTGGACTGGATGCTGCCGGGCGAAAGTGGCGCGTCCTTGGCGCGCAGCTGGCGACAGCACGAGCGGACCAAGTTGGTGCCCATCCTCATGTTGACGGCCCGCTCTGACGAATCGGACAAGGTGCAAGGCTTGGACGCCGGAGCAGATGACTACATCACCAAACCGTTCTCCACCAAGGAGCTGCTGGCGCGCATCCGGGCCGTCCTCAGGCGGCGTTCGCCCGAGACGGTGGACGACGTGGTGCAGGTGGGTGAGCTGGTGCTGGACACGGCCACCTACCGCGTGAGCTTTCGGCAGCAGGAGCTCAAAATTGGCCCCACCGAGTTCAAACTGTTGCACTACCTGATGAAGAACGCTGAGCGGGTGCACACCCGCGGCACCCTGTTGGACAGGGTGTGGGGCGACCACGTGTTCATAGAAGAGCGCACGGTGGACGTTCACATCAAACGGTTGCGAGAGTCCCTGGGGGAAGCGGGCAGTTTGATCGAAACGGTGCGCGGTGCGGGTTACCGGCTTTCGGTGGTCGGCATGCGCGCTGCCGCCGTGGTTTCGGCGGACAATCCCGCCGCATGATTTCACGTTTTGTTGAGTTGTTGGGCTTCATGGCCCTGGGGACCCTGTGGGGGTGGTACGAAGGGTCGATTTTTCTGGTATTCCTCGGGTCCTTGGTGGGCGGTCTGGCCTGGCTGGGTTTGGACAGCTGGCGCTTCAAAAAAGTGCTGAACTGGATGAAGCGGGCCGATTGGGCCAATGAGCCCGGCGTGCCCCATGTGTGGGGTTTTCTGGTGGAAAAAGTCCGCCGTTTGCAAAAAGGCCTGCAAAGCAAGGCCAAGGACAGCCAGGCCCGGCTGGACGAGTTTTTGTCGGCCATCCAGGCATCGCCCAATGGGGTGCTGTTGCTCGACAGCGAAGGACGCATCGAGTGGAGCAACCAGACTGCGGCGGAGCACCTGGGCATAGACCCACAGCGGGATCTGCTCCAGCACGTCACCAACCTGATTCGCGACCCCGTCTTTTCCTCCTACCTGAGCAATGGGGAGTTCCACAACGAGGTGTCCATCGGTGGCGTGGGGGCCTCGGCCAGCAAGCCGGTGATCATCTCCATCCGCATCCATCCTTATGGCAAGCGGCGCAAGCTTCTGCTCTCACGGGATGTCACTGCGGTGCAACAGGCTGAAGCCATGCGGCGCGATTTTGTGGCCAATGTGTCCCACGAAATTCGCACGCCGCTGACGGTGCTCAGTGGGTTTGTGGAGACCTTACAAACCTTGCCGCTGGACGAGGCGGAGCGGGCCAAGTACCTGAACCTGATGGGGCAGCAGGCCGAGCGCATGCAGACGCTGGTCAGTGACCTGCTCACGCTGTCGAAGTTGGAAGGCAGTCCCACGCCCAATCGGCAAAACTTGGTGTTGGCCAGCGAACTGATCAACCGCTGCGTGGAGGAGGCCAGGGGCTTGTCAGAAGTGTTGAGTCGCGGCGGTGGTCATACGCTGGAAGTGGAGCTGCCGATGGACGTGCAACTCGCTGGCAGCGGCCCCGAGCTTGCCAGTGCGCTGGGCAATTTGCTGAGCAACGCGGTGCGCTACACCCCAGCGGGAGGAAAAATCACCACGGGTTTGCGCCAGATGGCTGACGGTGACGTTCGTATTTGGGTGGCCGATACAGGTGCTGGGATTGCACCCGAGCACATCCCCAGGTTGACTGAGCGGTTCTATCGTGTGGATCGGAGCCGTTCACGGGAAACCGGTGGTACCGGGTTGGGTCTGGCGATTGTCAAGCACGTGGTCCAGCGCCATGGCGGTCAGGTGCAGGTGGAAAGCCGACTGGGTGCGGGCTCTGTGTTCACTCTGCAACTGCCTGCAGACCGCGTCCGGCCGTTGACTCCAGAGCCTCGAAAGGTGCCTGCGAAACGCTGATTTTCGTGAACAGCAGCAGGCTCTCGCGCCTGTCGTTCAGGCGGTTCAGGCGGGCTTTGAAGGTCCATTTTGCTTCATCAAAACCAGGGTCGCCGTGGCGGTCGGCGGGTACGATGAGGTAGGTGCAGGTATCGGTATTGGGCAGTCGACGCAGGTCAAGGTGACCCTGGTGCATCAGGCCCAGCAGCTGTGCCTGTGTCAGGCCATGGGTTTGCACACACTCATCCGGTTCAATCAGCGCGGCCATGCGGCGCGAAATCGGGCCATAGCTGCGACCATAATCCAGCAATGGCAGCCAAAGCGTCATGAGCAGCAGCCAGCACAGCACCCCGCCGGTCGCCGGAAGCACCAGGCTTTTCCATATCACGGGTTGGTGTTTGCCCAGGCGCCAGGCCACCACCCGCAACCACACCAGCGTGGCCACCGCTGCCACGGCAAATGCCAATGGCCCGAATTCGGCGACAAAGCCCGGTGCCAGTCGGGCCACATTGGCGGCGGGTTTGCTGGGGTAACCGGTCACCATGGCGACCCACACCACCCAGATCACCGTGGCCGAGGTGGTGAAGAACAGTACTGAAAACCAGTCGATCAAAGCGCTCACGCTTCGGCGCAGGGTGGGCAGTGCAAAGGCCGCCAGCACGGACAGCGCGGGCAGCGACAGCATCAACACCCGGTCTGAGTTGCCTTGGAGCACACTGCCCAGAACCATCAGTGCGGCGAACAGCAGGGGCACGATCAGGTGGGCATGGTGCAAATGCCTGCGCCACCGCCACAGGGTCCAAATGGCCAATGGCCACACGGGCCACGCAAACCAAATCAGCAACGTCAAGGCGTCCGAAGCGTTGGTGGTGTTCACGGCGGGCGGCCAGGTCTGACCACCCCACATCACCACCCATCCCGCCGTGATCAGTGCAACCAGCACACCCAGCGGCCAAGCGGCATCGATTCGCCGGTGGGTTCGGGGCGAATCGCTCGTGGCGGGCGCTCGGTCGGCGGGCGTTGCGCCGCGATCACTGCCAGTATGCCACTGCACCCACGGCAACAGCACTGCGACGGCCAATGCCATCAGCCCCTGACCAGACAAACCCAAGGTCACCAACCCCGACAACCAACCCAGCGTGGCGGTGCGAGTCCACAGTCGCCGGTGCTGCCCCAGGGCAATGGCATGCAGCAGCCCGGCCACGGCCATCAGTTGGAAGGTGTCGGGCGTCGCTTCATGCGACAGCTGGGCCAGACCCAGGCACGCCATGAGCGCCATGACGCCCGAGTCCGCGAGCGCCCGTGCGTAGTCCACCGGGGACGCTTGCCCGCCAAATGCAAATGACACTGGCTGGGCTGCGGGCAACAGCGCCATTCGGTACACCGCGTGCCAGGTGAAAAACAGACTCAACAGCAGGGCCGCCATGTAGGGCAACCGAGAGGCCATTTCGGGCCATGCGGGCAGCAACCACATGGCCGACGCACCCAACCAGTGGGGCAGCCAAGCTTGGGTGTCGCTGGGCAGACCCAGCACGGTGGGCGTGAGCCAGTCGGTTTCCCCGCGAGCCATCATCCGCATGACGCCGAACGAGGTCACATCGGCACTTTTCCAAGGCTCTCTGCCCACAAAACCCGGCAAGACATACGCCAGACATAGCACCAGCAGTGCCCAGCGGGGCAAACGCCTCACGGCAGCCTGTGTGACGATGGCCGGGGTTGGGTGAGACACGTTTGGTGCGTGGTCAGGTATGGGGGGTGGGTACGCAGGCAAGTGTGACATTGAACCGGGCGAGGCAAAAAAAAACCGACTGGGCGTCGGTTTTTTTGGGGTGCAACCAGCGCTTGATGCGCTGGACTTGCGTCACTTGGCTGCAGTGGTGGTGCGACCAAAGCGGTTGCGGAACTTCTCGACGCGACCGCCCATGGTGTCCACGCTTTTCTGCGTGCCCGTGTAGAAGGGGTGTGACTCGCTGGACGTGTCAAGCTTGAACAATGGCAGTTCACGGCCATCTTCCATTTTGACCATCTCTTTGGTGTTGGCGCAGGAGCGGGTCACAAACTTGAATCCATTCGACAAATCCACGAAGCAAACTTCACGGTAGTTGGGGTGGATGCCTTCTTTCATTTCGATTCCTTGGTTCAGTTGCGACAGCCGTTGCGCCGGCCAGCCCAGGCAACACTTGTCGCGAAAATGGGGCCGACCGGCCCCTGATTGGGATTTAAAGGGAGATCCGCATGGGACCGATCACCACATCGACACAGCCGACGATAAGCCCTATAAAGCCGATGATTATCGCATGAAAACCCCTGAGATGGCACGTCTCTCGGCGGCTTCATCCGCCTCGGCGCATCATGTCGAAGAACTCGGAATTGTTCTTGGTGGATTTCATGCTCTTGAGGACCATCTCCATGGCCTCGATCTCGTCCATGTTGTACATGAACTGGCGCAGGATCCGGGTTTTCTGGAGGATTTCCGGCTGGAGCAGGAGCTCTTCACGGCGAGTGCCACTGCGGTTGAGTTGGATGGACGGAAACACGCGCTTTTCATACAGGCGGCGGTCCAGGTGGATTTCGCAGTTGCCGGTGCCTTTGAATTCCTCAAAAATCACTTCATCCATGCGGCTGCCGGTGTCCACCAGCGCTGTGGCAATGATGGTCAGTGAACCGCCTTCCTCGATTTTCCGGGCGGCGCCGAAGAAGCGCTTGGGGCGCTGCAACGCGTTGGCGTCCACACCGCCGGTCAGCACCTTGCCAGACGATGGCAGTACGTTGTTGTACGCACGGGCCAAGCGGGTGATGGAGTCCAGTAGGATGACCACGTCTTTTTTGAGCTCGACCAGGCGTTTGGCGCGCTCGATGACCATCTCGGCCACGTGCACGTGGCGCGCGGCGGGCTCGTCGAATGTGGATGCAATCACTTCCCCGCGGACTGTGCGCTGCATCTCGGTCACTTCTTCCGGGCGCTCGTCCACCAGCAGCACCATCAATTCCACTTCCGGGTGGTTGGAGGTGATGGCGTGGCAGATGTGCTGCATCATCACCGTCTTGCCGCTCTTGGGCGGGGCCACGATCAGCGCGCGCTGGCCTTTTCCGATGGGGGCGATGATGTCGATCACTCGGCCAGTGATGTTTTCATCGCTCTTGATGTCACGCTCCAGCCGCATCTGTTCTTTCGGGAACAGGGGCGTGAGGTTTTCGAACATGATCTTGTGCTTGTTGTCCTCAGGGGGCAAGCCGTTGATCTTGTCCAGTTTGTTCAGGGCAAAGTAGCGTTCCCCGTCTTTTGGAATGCGCACCTCACCTTCAATCATGTCTCCCGTGTGCAGGTTGAAGCGCCTGATCTGGCTGGGGGAAATATAGATGTCGTCAGTGGACGCGTTGTAGCTGGTGTCGGGTGCGCGCAGGAAGCCGAACCCATCGGGCAGCACTTCCAGCACGCCATCGGCGAACACTTGCTCCCCCGCCTTGGCCCGTTTTTTGATGATGGCAAACATCAGTTCCTGTTTGCGCATGCGTCCGGTGTTTTCGATTTCCAGGGCTTCAGCCTGTTTGAACACTTCGGAGACGTGGAGAGCTTTGAGTTCGGAAAGGTGCATGGAAACCCCTGTGCGGAGCCAATTCTGAGGGTGGGGATTTGCCCGTGAGTGTGGGCGTGTGGAGCGCGGATCCGACGAGCGTGTGTTGCTGCCGCCAGCGCTGTTGCGTGCATCGATTGAACGCAACGGAAAAGATTATAGGGTCAAGGACGGCGCTTCAGTCCCAAAGTGCGGGGATTGCGGGGTTTGTTCCACGGTGGCCACAAAAAAAACGCCCTGTGCAGGGCGTTTGGGTGTGTGCATCAGGCCAGTTGCTGGTCAATGAACGCGGTCAACTGGGCCTTGCTCAGCGCACCTACCTTGGTGGCGGCGAGTTGGCCGTCTTTGAACACCATGAGGGTGGGAATGCCCCTGATGCCGAACTGAGCAGGAATGGCGCGGTTGTCGTCCACATTCATTTTGGCGACCGACACCTTGCCTGCATAGGATGTGGCCACTTCGTCCAAGATGGGGGCAATCATTTTGCAGGGGCCGCACCATTCGGCCCAGAAGTCGACCAAAACGGGGCCGTTGGCCTTGAGGACATCGGCGTCAAAGGATGCATCGGAAACGTGTTTGATCAGGTCGCTGGCCATTTCAAATCCTATCAATGGGAGGTGGCAGTGCACGGTTAAAGTTGGGGGCATTGTGACAGAAACACCCGAATCCGGCCTGTGCCGGAGGGTGCACCCATTCAGCACGCCAGTGCACACGGTCCAAAGGTACACGCATTGAATTCCCCCGACCACCCGATCGCCCACCATCGCCCAGATGAACAAAACCCCGTCTGTGCCTCGGTGGCAATTGTTGGGGGTGGCCCTGCAGGACTGATGGCGGCGGAGGTGCTGTCGTCCGCAGGTCATCAGGTTCATCTCTTTGATCGCATGCCTTCCGTGGGCCGGAAGTTTCTGTTGGCTGGCCGGGGAGGGTTGAATCTCACTCACGCTGAGCCACAGGACGCCTTCGTCGATCGTTTTGGACCGGGGGCGGAGGCGGTGGTCAACATGCTGAAGGCATTTGGTGGGCCTGAGGTGCGGGCTTGGGCCGCAGGCCTGGGCATTGAAACGTTCGTGGGGTCTTCTGGGCGGGTGTTTCCCGTGGACATGAAGGCTGCACCGTTGCTGCGGGCATGGTTGCACCGGCTGCGCCATCCCGCGTCAGGCGTGTCGGTTCAGTTTCACCAGCGTCACCTGTGGCGGGGTTGGAATGCCCAAGGGGAATTGTTGTTTGACTCCCCACATGGCGAGGTGCGATTTGCGGCGCAGGCCACCATTTTGGCACTGGGGGGTGGCAGTTGGTCGCGCTTGGGCTCGGATGGCGCCTGGGTGGAAGCGCTGGCGCGGTCTGGCGTGGCAGTGGCACCGCTGAAGCCCAGCAACTGTGGCTTTGATGTGGTGGGCGGGTGGTCCGAGCATTTCAGGCTCCGGGCTGCCGGGCAGCCGTTGAAATCCATCGCCTTGACGGTGGTGTCGCCATCTCTGGTGGTGACCGAAGGGTCGGATGGCGGAGCGGGCCAGGGGGCGCTGTTTTCCCGCAAAGGGGAGTGTGTGGTCACGGAAACGGGGCTGGAGGGCAGTCTGGTGTATGCCGCATCGCGTTGGGTGCGCGAGCAGCTGGAGGTCCATGGCAAAGCCGAGGTGCGGCTGGATTTGTTGCCAGACTGGTCGTTGGAGAGGGTGGCGTCCGCAGTGGGGGCGCCCAGGGGGTCGCGGTCCTTGAGTTCGCACCTGAATAGTCGCTTGGCTCTGGATGGCGTGAAACTGGGCCTTCTGTATGAGCAGCTGGGATCGCATGGCATGCACGATGCGCAGTTGTTGGCCAAGGCCATCAAGTCATTGTCGGTTGAGCTGGCGCGCGCCCGGCCATTGGATGAGGCCATCAGCACCGCCGGTGGCGTGCGCTTTGCCGCCGTGGATGAGCGCTGCATGTTGACCTCCCTCCCTGGTGTGTTTTGTGCCGGTGAGATGCTGGATTGGGAGGCCCCCACGGGAGGCTATCTGCTGACGGCATGCCTAGCGCAAGGGCACTGGGTGGGCGGGGCTGTTTGCGCGCACCTCGAAGCAGCTGAATTGCTCGGACCATGAATCACTTTGGAAGGCGTTTGGCAGTTTCAGGTTACAATCAAAGGCTATCCGGATCCTCTGGCCAGCCGTCTGGGGTCATGCGCACAGCAGTGCACTGACAACCTGGGCCTTTTGTGCAGCGTGACCACGATCCTCAAGTAGGAAACCATGAACCTTATCCAGACCCTGGAGCAAGAAGAAATTGCTCGCTTGAACAAAACCATCCCTGTGTTTGCGCCCGGTGACACCGTCATTGTCAGCGTGAACGTGGTGGAGGGTACCCGCAAACGCCTGCAGGCTTACGAAGGTGTCGTGATTGCTCGACGCAACCGTGGCCTGAACAGCAACTTCATCGTGCGCAAGGTGTCCAATGGCGAAGGTGTTGAGCGCACGTTCCCCCTTTACTCCCCACGCATCGCCAAAATTGAAGTCAAGCGTCGCGGTGACGTTCGCCGCGCCAAGCTGTACTACCTGCGCGACCGCAGCGGTCGTTCCGCTCGCATCAAGGAAAAGTTGGGCGCTTGAAGCCAGGCTTTGCCTCTTTGAAAAAAGCCGCCCAGTGCGGCTTTTTTTTCGACCTGACCGCCGCACGTGTCCACCATCAACCCCCGCCTTGTGCCCATTCTTCGCCACGATGGGCATTTGCCCGCCGTGCCGATCGCCCGCATGGGGGCCGACGCCTTGCGCCAACGGTTCACTGCGCCGCCAGTGTGGCGGCCAGAGATTGAGCGCGAGCCCCGTTTTGGCGAGCGGCAACCCGCCGACGCAGCGGTGCTCATCGCCGTGGTGCAGCATCCAGAACCCACGGTGTTGCTCACGCAACGGGCCACTCACCTGAGCACCCATTCTGGGCAAATCGCCTTTCCGGGTGGCAAAGTGGACCACAGTGATGGGTCGGTGCAGCGGGCAGCCCTGCGGGAGGCGGAGGAAGAGGTGGGTTTGATGCCGGCCGCCGTGGAGGTGCTGGGGTGCCTGCCCCGGTACCTGACGGGCACCATGTTTTCGGTCACGCCGGTGTTGGGCCTGGTTCAACCCGGTATTGCTCTCAGCCCCAGCCCGGATGAGGTGTCGGAGGTGTTCGAGGTGCCGCTGGCGTTTCTCATGAACCCGGCCAACCACCGTTGGCACGAGGTCGAGCACCAGGGTGTGCTGCGTCAATGGCTGTCCATGCCGTATCAGGACGCTGGCGCGGAGCGCTACATCTGGGGTGCAACCGCGGGCATGCTGCGCAACCTCTACGCTTTTTTGAGCGCCTGAGTCTGCGGCGGCAGTGTGTGCGGCGGTGCAAGGGCGGTGTCGCTATGATCGCCGCATGACCTTTTTCGCTGTCTTCTTTGCCTTGCTGATTGAGCAGGCGCGGCCTTTGATGCACCAAAACTGGGTCCATGCTGGCATGCGTGCCTGGGTTCGGTGGGTGTTGCGCAGTCTGGACGCCGGGCAGACGCACCACGGGGCGTTGGTGTGGGGCATCGCGGTGGGGTTGCCGGTGGTGCTGACGGCAGCGGTGCACCTGGTGTTGTGGTCGTACAGCATGCTGTTGACCCTGATTTGGGCGGTGGCGGTGCTGTACGTGACTTTGGGATTTCGGCAATTCAGCCACCACTTCACCGAGGTCCGGGCCGCTTTGGAACGGGGCGATGAAATGGCCGCCCGGCGGGCTTTGGCCGAGTGGCGCAAGTTGCCTCTGGAAGTGGTGCCCGCCGCTGATCTGGTCAAGCATGTCATTGAATGTTCTGCGCTGTCCGTCCACCGGCATGTGCTGGGCGTGCTGGTGTGTTTTGTGGTGTTCTGGTTGCTGGGGCTGGGACCCGCCGGTGCGGTGTTGTTTCGGCTGGCGGATTACATGGACGCAGCCTGCCGGGCCAAAACCGCCATGACCGCAGGTTCCGTCACGGGTGGGATGTCCGGTGCTCTGGTGGTGTGGGGTGCGCGTCAGCCCAGTGAGGGTGCGTGTCGCGCTGCGGCTCAGGCCTGGCGCTGGATCAACCACGTGCCTGCCCGCGCCACGGCCCTTGCGTTTGCCGTGGTGGGTAATTTTGAAGAGGCGGTGGCCAACTGGCGACAAGAGGCCTGGGGGCATGATGACCCCCACGACGGCATTGTGCTGGCCGCCACCGCCGGTGCCCTGAACCTGCGCATGGGCGCTAATCCATCCGTGCAGAACACCGAGCCCACCGCAGTACAGCCCCAGTTGGCGCACCTGACCAACCTGGTGGGACTGGTGTGGCGCAGTGTGGTGTTGTGGATGCTGTTTTTGGCCCTGGTCACGTTGGCGCGTTCCATGGGCTGAGCAGGTGCCCTCAGGCGTTGGGCGAGCTACCAATGTCGGGTGTTGGAGAGTTCTTCGAACAGTTCTCCATATATTTTGTAGCGAGAATCGCTTATGTACAAAGCGTTGGGTGCGCTTTTTATCACAGAAATGACGCCGCAACCCGGCTCATGCAGGTGGGTGCAGTTGTAATACTTGCAGTCCCCCAGGTGTCGGCGCATGTCTGGCATCAAGGCCGCGAGCTGTGTGGGCTCGATGTGGTGCAGCCCAAACTCCTGAAACCCGGGTGAGTCGATCAAGGCCGTGGTTTTGGCCTTGTCCACCCAGTACCAGTTGGTGCTGGTGGTGGTGTGTTTGCCAGAGTTGAGCGCCCGGGAAATTTCATTGGTGTTCACGAGGGCGCCGGGTACCCAGTGGTTGATGAGGGTGCTTTTGCCCACCCCGGACGGGCCCAGCACCAGGGTGGTTCGACCCATCAGGTGGTCGTTCAAGGCCGTCAGTGCGGCCAATTCTTGGGCGTCCAAAGGGGAGGGCGCTCCACCGCTGGCGCGGGCAAGGCACACACCGAGCACGGTGTAGCCCATGTCGCGGTAGGGTGCCAGGCGTTCCCACGCGGCCTGAAACAGGTTGGTCAGGTCACTCTTGTTGAGGACGATCAGCGGGGGAATGCCCTGGGCCTCCGCCGCAATCAGCGCGCGGGTCAGTTGGCGCTCAGAGAACTCGGGCTCTGCGCCCAGCAATATCAGCGTCTGGTCAATGTTGGCCGCGAACGATTTGGTGCGGATTTCGTCTTGCCGGTAAAACAGGTTGCGCCGTGGCTCCACGGCTTCGATGCTGCCCTCGTCTCCGCTGATGGCCCAGCGCACTTGGTCGCCTACCACCGCCTGGTTCTTTTTGCCTTTGGGGTGGCAAATGCGGCGTTCACCGTCGGGACTCTCTACCACCACGTGTCGCCCGTGGGTGGCCACCACCAGTCCGGGGTGGGCTTGCTTAGCGACTTGCATGGGGTTGTAGCGGGTTGGTGGCGGCGGGAAAGCGCCAGGGCGCGGGAGTCGGTCTGACCATGTGGGTGGGTGTCATGCGGGCTGCAATTTGGCCAAGCGTTCACTGGCTGGTGGGTGGGAATAGTAGAACCACACAAACCAGGGATCAGGTGTGAGGGTGGTGGCATTGTCCTGGTGCAGCTTGAGCAGTGCGGAGCGCAGGGCTGAGCCATCGGCTTTACTGGCGGCAAATTGGTCCGCCTCGAATTCATCGCGGCGCGACTTGACCGCCATCAACGGGGACAGGTAAAACGTCAGCAAGGGCACCACCAGCATGAACAGCAGCAAGGCCAGCGCGTCGCTGCTGCCTTGCAAGTTGGGCTCCACGCCCAGCCCGAGGTAAAACCAGCTCTGTCCAGACAGCCAGCCCAACATGGCAAAGCCACCCAGCGCCAGCACCGCCATGGTGACCATGCGCTGGCGGATGTGGCGGTGGTGAAAGTGACCCAACTCATGTGCCAGCACCGCGTCCACCTCGTCGGGAGAGAGTTGGGCCAGCAGCGTGTCGTAAAACACCACCCGCTTGGCAGCACCCAGACCCGTGAAGTAGGCGTTGGCGTGGGCGCTGCGGCGGCTGCCATCCATCACGAACAGTCCTTTGGCCTTGAACCCACACCGCGCCATCAGCTGGGTGACCCTGTCCTTCAGCACGTTGTCCTCCAAGGGCTTGAAGCTGTTGAACAGGGGCGCGATGAGCGTGGGGTAAATCACCATCAGCAACACGTTGAAGGCCATGAAGCAGCCCCAGGCCCACAACCACCACAAGGCGCCGGCACTGGCCATCAGGGACAGCACCAGGGCCACAATGGGCAGGCCGATGACGGTGGCCACCACGCCACCCTTGAGGCCATCGAGCAGCCAGTCCTTGAGGACGGTGCGGTTGAACCCGTGGTGCTCTTCCAGGCGGAATGTGCGGTACCAAGCCAGTGGCGCATCGAGCAGGCCGCCCACCAGCGCAAACGCACCCACCAAAGCCAGTTGTTGCCACAACCCGGCCGACAGGATGTTCAGTAACCACTGGTTCAGGCTGTTGAGGCCACCCAGCAGCGTCCAGCCCAGCACCAGTGCAGCCTGCCAAGTCACCTCTACCAATGACAAGCGGCCTTTGGCCAGCGTGTAGTCGGCCGCCTTCTGGTGCGCGGCCAGTGGGATGGTCTGGGCAAACGCGGATGGTACGGCGGCACGGTGCTGGTTCACGTGACGGGTTTGTCGGGACAGCAGCCACAGCTGTGTCGCGGTGACCGCCATCAAGAGGAGAGAGAAGGCCCATGTGAGCCCAGTGGTCGGTTCAAGCATGCGCCGAGTCTAATCAGCTGCCAGACTTGGCGGTGCCAAAAGGGTGTTTGCCGACGCCGCGCCCGGGCATGGGTGAAAATCCGGCCATGACACTTCACCGCTCCGTTGCCACCCCTGTCGCCACCTCCGGCCAGGCCGATGGTTCACCTGCGCTCACGCGCAGCGACCTCAACTTGGTCTGGATTGACTGCGAAATGAGCGGCCTCGACCCCGACAAAGAGTTCATTCTGGAAATTGCCGTGGTCATTACCGGCCCGCAGCTCACGCCCCGCATCGAAGGGCCAGTGCTGGTCATTCACCAGCCCGACGCTGTGCTGGAAGGCATGGACAAGTGGAACAAAGGCACCCATGGCCGCAGTGGCCTGATTGACAAAGTCAAGGCCAGCACCCTCACGGCCGAGCAGGCCGAGGCGCAGTTGCTGGCGTTCATTGCCCGCTACGTGCCCAAGCACGCCTCACCGTTGTGCGGCAACACCGTGCACCAGGACCGGCGCTTTCTCGTCAACTACATGCCCAAACTGGAGGCCTACTTGCACTATCGTTGCCTTGATGTCAGTACCCTCAAAGAGCTGTCACGTCGCTGGCGACCCGATGTGTACAAGGGATTCAAAAAAAAGCAGCGGCACACCGCCCTGGCCGATGTGAATGAGTCCATCGATGAACTCATCCACTACCGCGAGCACTTTTTGCTTGGCTTACCATCCTGAGCATGGTCACCATGAATTTGCAGGACATTTTGTTTTCCCAGGGCTTTGGCACACGGCGTGTGTGCGCAGGCCTGATTCAACAGGGGCTGGTCACAGTGTCTGGGGTGCTGTGCACCGACACCCTGGCCGAATTTGAACCCACGGGCTTGCTGTTCACCGTGCAAGGACAGGCGTGGGCGTACCACGAGCGTGCCTACTTGGTGCTGCACAAGCCCGCCGGGTACGAGTGCTCGCAAAAACCCGGCATGTACCCGAGTGTGTACACCCTGTTGCCGGGTCCACTGCGCACGCGGGGTGGCGGTGCGGCGGCGGGTGTGCAAACCGTGGGGCGACTGGACCAGGACACCACCGGCCTGCTGTTGTTGAGTGACGACGGCAAATTCATCCACCGCATGAGCTCGCCCAAGCACCACGTGCCCAAGGTGTACGAAGTGACCACCAAACACCCGGTGGATGGACAGCAGTTGCAACGTTTGCTGGCTGGTGTGGTGTTGGATGACAGTCCGGTGCCCGTCAGGGCCGCCGCCGCCGTACAAGTTGGCAGCCACCGGTTGGACCTCACGTTGACCGAAGGCAAGTACCACCAGGTCAAGCGGATGCTGGCAGCGGTGAGCAACCGGGTGGAGGCCTTGCACCGTGCCCGCATTGGCCGCCTGGTGCTGACGGACGATTTGCCTGTCGGTCAATGGCGCTGGCTCACCGACGTCGAGGTGCAGGCGCTGTACGCCTCCCCCAAGCAGGCAAAGTTGCCCGCCGAGGCGTGAGGCAAAGGACAGGAAGGCAGACCCATGGGCTTGGTTTTCGATGCTTTTTGGCGCGCAGTGGCTTACTGCTTGCACCCGCGGGTGGTGGCGCTGTCGTTTTTGCCATTGGTCCTCATGGTGGCGCTCTCGTTTGGCATGGGCTACTTCTTTTGGGAGTCGGCGGTGGCCGATGTGTCCGCCTGGCTCACCGACAACGAGCTGTTGTCGCTGGCGCTGAACTGGCTCGACAAGGTGGGCGCCGGTGGCCTGCGTGCGGTGCTGGGGCCGCTCATCATTTTGTTTTTGGCCACCCCGGTCATTGTGGTGCTGTCCTTGCTGTTGGTGGGTTGGTTGATGACCCCTGCCATGGTGGCATTGGTGTCCGGTCGCCGCTTTGCGTCGCTCGAGAAGAAGAAGGGCGCATCCTGGTGGGGCAGCGTGTGGTGGTCGTTGATTTCCACCGTCATGGCGCTGCTGGCGCTGCTGGCCTCGTTGCCGTTGTGGCTGATTCCGCCCCTGATCATGGTGTTGCCCCCACTGATCTGGGGTTGGCTGACCTACCGGGTGTTCACCTTCGATGCCTTGGCCGAGCATGCCACCGTGGACGAACGCAAACTGCTGTTTGCCCGCCACCGGCACCAGTTTTTGCTGTTGGGCGTGGCGTCGGGCTATCTGGGTGCCTTGCCCAGTGTGTTGTGGGCCTCGGGTGCCATGTTCATTGCCATGGCGCCGCTGCTCATACCCCTGGCCATCTGGTTGTACACCTTGATTTTTGCGTTTTCCTCGCTGTGGTTCACCCACTTGGCGCTGACCGTGCTGGAACGTTTGCGCGCTCAAGACCAGCGGCCCAAGCCTGGGTACGTGGCGGCACAAACCGCGGTTCGTGTCCGTGCCGGCACGGCGGCCACCAGCGTGGACGTGACTGATGTGCTGTCCGACGCCAGCACCGGCCATCCCACTGAGACGCCCGCCTTGCCTCCGCCGCCGGTGGCGGGTGACAGGCACCCCTGATGCACAGGTACTTTTCATGACCCGCTCCACGCCCACCTTCGGTGCATTGATCATCGGTGACGAAATACTGTCAGGTCGCCGCGCCGACAAGCACCTCCCCAAGCTCATTGAGCTGTTGTGCGCGCGTGGCCTGCCGCTGGCCTATGCCTACCACGTGGGTGACGACCCCACTCGCATCACCGCGTTGCTGGCGCAGGCTTTTGCCAGCGGGGATGTGGTGTTTGCGTTTGGCGGTATCGGGGCCACCCCCGATGACCATACCCGTCAATGCGCGGCGGCCGCGCTGGGGCAACCCTTGCGATTGCACCCTCAGGCCAAAACCCTGATCGAGCAACGGATGTTGGACCTGGCAAGGCAGCAGGGCGAAACCCTTGATCTGGCCCACCCGGACAGCCTGCAGCGCTTGAACATGGGGGTGTTTCCGGCATCGGCCACCATCATCCCGAATGCCTACAACCAGATTCCGGGTTTTTCCTGCCAGGGCGCAGCAGGCGGGGCCGTGCATTTTGTACCGGGATTTCCCGTCATGGCCTGGCCCATGGTCGAGTGGGTGCTGGACACCCACTATGCCGATTGCTTTTCCGTGGGCGCATGGGTGGAGAAGTCCGTGATCGTTTATGGTGCGATGGAGGCCACACTCACCCCCTTGATGGAGCGCATTGAGCGGGCACACCCTGACATCAAAGTGTTCAGCCTGCCCAGTGTGGATCACCCGCAGTATGGACGGCACATCGACCTCGGTGTGAAGGGGCCAGTGCTGCTGGCCGATGCGGCGTACCTGGACTTGTTGGCGGGCTTGAATGCCGGCGCGTTTCAGTTGGGCCCCGAATTGGTGCGAAATCAGTGAGCACCAATGAGGTGCATTCGTGCATCGAATTGGTGCGTAAATAAAATCGCCTGTGCGCAGTGCGCATCGGCGGTTCGCCCTGGGTCGCAGGGCACAATACCCAGTGAAGCGGTTTCGTTGTGCCTGTTATGGCATGGAAACTGCTTGAGTGGATTGTTCAACTTCCAAACCCGTAATCAGCCCATAGGAGATTTCTGATGGCCAAGACCGTCGCAGACGTGATGCAAATGGTGAAAGACAACGAAGTCAAATTTGTTGACTTCCGTTTCACCGACACCCGTGGCAAACAGCACCACACCACGGTGCCCGTGTCCCATTTTGACGAAGACAAGTTTGTGTCTGGCCATGCGTTTGATGGTTCTTCCATTGCAGGCTGGAAAGGCATTGAAGCCTCCGACATGCAGCTCATCCCTGACCCCAACACGG
This sequence comes from uncultured Hydrogenophaga sp., assembly GCA_964396895.1. Classification (GTDB taxonomy): domain Bacteria; phylum Pseudomonadota; class Gammaproteobacteria; order Burkholderiales; family Burkholderiaceae_C; genus UBA2334. The sequence goes on from CAYNGJ010000002.1 coordinate 235,221, forward strand.
CGGTGGTGGATCCGTTCATGGAAGAGACCACGCTGTTGCTGACTTGCGATGTGATTGAGCCCACCGACGGCAAGTCTTACGACCGCGATCCCCGCTCCATCGCCAAACGTGCCGAGGCTTACCTCAAGGCTTCTGGCCTGGGCGACACCGCTTTCTTCGGTCCTGAGCCAGAGTTCTTCATTTTCGACGGCGTGCGCTGGAGCAATGAGCCAGGCAACGTCATGTACGAAATCGACGAGTACGAAGCCCCCTGGAACACTGGCTCCAAACTCGAAGGCGGCAACCGCGGCCACCGTCCCACGGTCAAGGGCGGCTACTTCCCCGTTCCCCCGGTGGACAGCACGCACGACATGCGCGCTGAAATGGCCCTGATCCTGGAAAGCCTGGGCATTCCCGTGGAGGTGTTCCACCACGAAGTGGCCGGCGCTGGCCAGAACGAGATCGGCACGCGCTTCTCCACCCTGGTGGAGCGCGCCGACTGGACGCTGCTGCAGAAGTACGTGGTGCACAACGTGGCCAACGCCTACGGCAAAACCGCCACCTTCATGCCCAAGCCCTATGCCGGTGACAACGGCTCCGGCATGCACGTGCACCAGTCGGTCTGGAAAGACGGCAAAAACCTGTTCGCCGGTGACGGCTACGCTGGCCTTAGCGACTTCGCCCTGTACTACGTGGGTGGCATCATCAAGCACGCTCGCGCGCTCAACGCCATCACCAACCCAGGTACCAACAGCTACAAGCGCCTGGTGCCCCACTTCGAAGCCCCGGTCAAGCTGGCCTACTCGGCCAAAAACCGCTCGGCGTCCATCCGCATCCCTTACGTGGCCAACCCCAAAGGTCGTCGCGTGGAAGCACGCTTCCCCGATCCACTGATGAACCCTTACCTGGGTTTTGCCGCGCTGCTGATGGCCGGTCTGGACGGCGTGGAAAACAAAATCCACCCCGGCGAAGCCGCCACCAAGGACTTGTACCACCTGCCTCCTGAGGAGGACAAGTTGGTGCCCACCGTGTGCCACAGCCTGGACCAGGCCCTGGAAGCACTCGACGCAGACCGCGCTTTCCTGACCAAGGGCGGTGTGTTCACTGACTCCATGATCGATGCCTACATTGACCTGAAGATGCAGGAAGTGACCCGTTTCCGCATGGCCGTGCACCCTGTCGAATACGACATGTACTACAGCCTGTGATTGGTGGATGACCTCTCAAAAGGGACGGCGTGGCCGTCCCTTTTTTGTTGGAGCGACCATCGAGGTCAGCCCACTTTCAGCGGTGCACGGGCACTTTTGGGGGATACTGTCCATCACAGTGACAGAGCCTGTTGCTCTGGAGAATGGAATGCCTCACATGAATTTTTCTGCCTTGACCCAGCGCATGGCATCGCTGATGTGCGCCGTGCTGGCCGGGGGTGCACTGGGTACCGCCCAGGCACAAGACCGCATATACCGCTGCGGCAACGAATACACCAACAACCCCACCCCCGCCCAGAAGAAAGACTGCACCCCGTTGGAGGGCGGCAACGTCACGGTGGTCCAGGGCACGCGGGCCAGTGGCAACAAAGCCAACGCCAAGCCCAGTGGTGTGGCCCATGCCGCACCGGCTTCGGCCGATCAACCCCGTGTGGACCCCGCTCAGCAAAGGGCCAGAGACAGCGATGCACGTGCCATCCTGGAGGCCGAGCTGCGCCGTGCAGAAGCCCGTCTGGCGGACCTGCAGCGCGAGTACAACGGCGGGCAACCCGAACGCCGGGGTGTGGAGTTGAGAAATCCCGCCATCTACAACGAGCGGGTGGCTGACCTCAAGGCCAGCCTGGCCAGGGCCGAGGCCGATGTGGCGGGCATACGGCGGGAGTTGCAGCGGGCCGGTGGTGCCGCAGCCCCTGCGGCGTCCACCGCCCAGGCGGCGACGGGTAACGCCTTGGTGCCCCGCTGACGTGGCCGTGGTGAAAATGCCCAAGGGGCAGGCGCCATCTCCGGCTTCCCGTTTCCAGTCGCTGGACCTGCTGGCCACCCTGGTGGCGGTTGTGGCCACCGATGGCCGCCTGTTGTTCGTGAACGCGGCCCTGGAGGATGCACTGGGCCTGTCCCGCCGTGGGGTGGCGGGCACGCAACTGGCCGATTTTTTCACCCAGCCCAATGTGTTGCTGAACGCCCTCTCGGGTGCCAAGGGCAATGAGTTTGCCGCGTTGCGCTACGACGCGTGGGTCAAATGCCACCACCGTGAGCCCATGCCCGTGCATGTGGTGGTGGCCCAGACCGAGGTGGCCAATGAAGTGGTGGTGGAACTCCTGCCCCTGGAGCAACAGACCCGCCAGGACAGGGAGGAGCGCCTCATCGACCAGGCACAGGCCAACAAAGAGCTGATTCGCAACCTGGCCCATGAAATCAAAAACCCCCTGGGGGGCATACGCGGTGCGGCCCAGTTGCTGCAGATGGAGCTGGAGTCGCGCGAACTCATCGAGTACACGCAGGTCATCATTCACGAAGCCGATCGCTTGCAAACCCTGGTGGACCGGCTGCTGGCCCCGCACCGTCGGCCCCACGTGGTGGGTGACGTGAACATCCATGAAGTGTGCGAGCGGGTGCGCTCCCTGATTTTGGTGGAGTTCCCCAAGGGTTTGAAGGTCGTGCGGGACTACGACGCGTCGCTGCCCGAGTTCCGTGGTGACCGCGAGCAGCTCATTCAGGCGGTGCTCAACATCGCCCACAACGCCGCCCAGGCGCTGGCACCCCGGCTGCAGACGGGGGATGCCGAGATCGTTTTCAAGACGCGAGTGGCCCGCCAAGTCACATTTGGCAAGCAGCGTTACCGCCTGGCACTGGAATTGCATGTCATCGACAACGGGCCCGGCGTACCGGACTCGATCAAGGACCGCATTTTTTACCCGCTGGTGTCGGGACGTGAAGGGGGTTCTGGGCTGGGGCTGACCCTGGCGCAGACCTTTGTTCAGCAGCACCATGGCCTGATCGAGTGCGACAGCGTTCCCGGGCGAACCGACTTCAAGATATTGATTCCCCTGCCTTGAAGTCGAGCGGGAGCACCCGACTTCACACCAAAGGGCGGGGTTGAATCGAACAAGAGGCAAAAGGAAACGAACGCATGAAACCCATCTGGATCGTGGATGACGATCAGTCCATCCGGTTCGTTCTTGAAAAAGCGCTGCTGCGTGAGAACCTGCCCACCCGCAGCTTCACCAACCCCCAAGAGGTGCTGGCCGCTCTGAGCGACAGCAACGACGACCAGGGCCCGCAGATTCTGGTGAGCGACATCCGCATGCCCGGTGGCTCCGGTCTCGACCTGCTGGACCAGGTCAAGAAGAAGCTGCCCGGTCTGCCCGTCATCATCATGACGGCGTTTTCCGACCTGGACAGCGCGGTGTCCGCCTTTCAGGGGGGCGCGTTCGAGTACCTGCCCAAACCCTTTGATTTGCCCAAGGCGGTGGAGCTGATCCGCCGCGCAGTGGAAGAAAGCCAGCGCGAAGAAGTGGCCGAGGAGCGCATGGCCGCCGCGCCCGAAATGCTGGGCCAGGCGCCCGCCATGCAGGATGTGTTTCGGGCCATTGGTCGCCTCAGCCAGAGCAACGTCACGGTCATGATCACCGGTGAATCGGGCTCCGGCAAGGAGCTGGTGGCGCGTGCGCTGCACAAGCACTCCCCCCGTGCCAACGGGCCGTTTGTGGCCATCAACACCGCAGCCATTCCGAAAGACCTGCTGGAGAGTGAGCTGTTCGGCCACGAGCGCGGTGCCTTCACGGGCGCCCAGACCATGCGCCGGGGTCGGTTTGAGCAGGCCGATGGCGGCACCCTGTTTTTGGACGAAATTGGTGACATGCCGTTTGACTTGCAGACGCGTTTGTTGCGTGTGCTGTCGGACGGGCATTTCTACCGCGTGGGCGGGCACAGTGCGGTCAAAACCAATGTGCGCGTCATTGCGGCCACCCACCAGAACCTGGAGCAAAGGGTGAAAGAGGGGGTGTTCCGCGAAGACCTGTTCCACCGCCTGAACGTCATCCGCCTGCGCCTGCCCGCCCTGCGCGAGCGCCGCGAAGATGTGTACATGCTGGCGCGCCACTTCCTGGTGCAGAGCGCCAAGCAGCTGGATGTGGAGCCCAAACGCATTTCCGAAGCGGCCCTGCTGCGCTTGGCCTCGTTCGACTTTCCGGGCAATGTGCGCCAGCTGGAGAACGTGTGCCATTGGCTGACGGTGATGGCACCGGCCCAGGTCATCGAGGTCAAAGACCTGCCGCCTGAGGTGCTGTCAGTGGCGGCCCCCGGGCCAGCTGCGGCGCAGGCCGACGTGTCTGCCCCCGTCAGTGCAGCCGTCTCGCACGAGGGCGTGCCGACTCAGGTGGTCTCAACCGCGCAGCCCGCCGGACTGGGGGGCGCGGGGCCTGAGCACCCGGCCAACCACGCTGGCCTGGGCTTTGTTCAGCCGTTGGGCGAGCACCAGACGCCGGCCATGGCAGTGGCCGAGGCGTCGACCACTGCGGCCCCTGGGGGTTTGGAAGAGTGGGAGCGTGGCCTGCAGGCCGAGGCCAAAACCCTGCTGGAGTCCGGGCGCGAAGATGTGTGGGACGTGCTCACCCGCCGCTTTGAGACGCGCCTCATCCTCACCGCCTTGGCCAACACGCGGGGTCGGCGCATCGAGGCGGCCCACAAACTGGGCATAGGCCGCAACACCATCACCCGGAAAATTCAGGAGCTGCACCTGGAGTGAATCGAGTCTGCCCACTCCGGGTGTTTTGTGAGTAAAAATGCCACTCAGCGCTTTCTGTAAAACAACAGTTTGCTATCTATTTAAATATATAGCAAACTGTCCAATGAATTCAACCGTTGCAGCGGTTTTTGGCTTTTAACCCAGCGTCAACACCACCGGAGCATGGTCGCTGGGGCGCTCGTTTTTGCGGGGCAGTTTGTCCACCGCACAGGCCTGTGCCAGGGGCTTGAGCGTGTCGCTGATGAGGATGTGGTCAATGCGCAAGCCCCGGTTGCGGCGAAAGGCAAATTCCCGGTAATCCCACCAGCTGTAGTTTTTATCGGGCTGCGCAAACAAGCGCACGCTATCGTGCAGGCCCAGGCCGATCAGTGCCTGCAGGTGCTGCCGTTCCTCGGTGGTGCAGTGGATGGCCTCGCGCATGCCGTCCGGATCCCACACGTCGGCGTCGTCGAAGGTGATGTTGAAGTCGCCCATCAGGACCAGGTGGGGGTGGCTGGCCAGTTCTTGTTGCACCCACGCGTGCATGGCCTGCAGCCATTGCATTTTGTAGGTGAACTTGTCGCTGCCGGGTGCCTGTCCATTGGGAAAGTAGGCGCCAATGACGCGGATGCCAGCGTCTGCCTCAGGGTGTTCAGCGTTGCCGCCGGCCGACGGTGAACGGGTCCACGGCACGGTCGCGGTGAGCACCCGGGCTTGCTCGTCGGGCAGGCCGGGCAGGTTTTTCACGGTCGCGGTCAAAGGTTGGCGGGACAGCAGGGCCACGCCGTTGTAGGTTTTTTGACCAAACCATTGCGCGTGGTAGCCCGCGTCGCTGAAGGCCTGAACGGGAAATTTGTCATCCGTCATCTTCAGCTCTTGCAGGGCCAGCACGTCGATGGGATCCCCGGCGTCGGCCTGCGCGGCCAGCCAGTCCAGCACCTGGGGCAGGCGCACAGTGAGGGAGTTGACGTTCCAGGTGGCGAGTTTCACGGTTGCCCCATCCTTGTTCAAAATTGGTGTGTGGCCATGCGGGCCTTTTCGCTGTCAGCGGGGGGTGTAGGTGACGAAGCTGTAGCGCAGTCCGTTGGCCGCGGTGTGCGACTCGCGACCTGTTTCGGCCCATTCTTCGCCCAGAGTGGGGGCATGGGCATCACCCGCAAAGTCGGCGTCAATTTCGGTGACCACCACGCGTTGGGCCAGTGGCAGTGCCTGGGCGTAGATTTGCGCGCCACCCACCACCCACACCTCGGGATGGTCTTTCAAATTCAACAGCGCACTCTCCAATGAATCAAAGCGCTGGATGCCGTTTACATCTGAAATTTTGGAGGAAATGGCGTCGGTGGTGCCCCCGGGGGGGGCTGTCCACAACGGGTCGCGCGTCAGCACCACGTTCAGGCGGCCCGGCAGCGGGCGAAAGCGGGGGGGCAGCGAGTCCCAGGTTTTGCGGCCCATGACCACGGGGCAGCCTTGTGTCTGGCGCTTGAAGTGGGCCAGGTCTTCAGGCAGGTGCCAGGGCAGGGCGTTGTTCAGGCCGATCACCCCGTTTCGGGCGCGGGCGTAGATGAGGTTGAGTCGCATGGATGGCAATGGTAGCGGTGCGCCGACCTCCGGGCGGCCCCAGCAGAGGGCGCGTGTGGAGCGGTGGTCAAGGGCGTGGTGGTGCTGAGGGTTGTGCCGTGCGGGCGGGCAGCAGCACGGCGGCAATGGCACTCATCACCAGCACCACGGCCACGTAATCTTGCCAGTGCGGCCATTCGCCCACGATGAAGGTGGCGCTGAAGGCCCCGATGAGGGGAATGGCCATCACGCTCATGGCGCTGGTGGCCGGGGGCAGGTTGCGCGCCAGCCCAAACCAGATGATTTGCGCAAACCCGTAGTTGATGACCACGCCGTAGGCCAGGCTGAACCACATGGCCCCGCTGAAGTGGAACGACGGCACCGGCTCCACCACCACCGCCAGTGCCCACAGGCAGGCGCTGGCCATCAGCATCATCCACACGGTCAGGGCTTCGGTGGGCAGGGTGATGGTCAGTCTGCGCATCATCAGCGTGCCAATGGCCCAGCACACCGCTGCCAGTTCCATCCACAACACGCCGAGGGGGCGACCGGTGAGGTTGCCAATTTCGTGTGCCATGAGCAGGCCGATGGCGCATGCCACCGCCAGCGTGGCCCAGGCCGTGCGGCGATTCAGGGCGTGTCCCATGAACAGGGCGCCCAACAGTACCGTCCACACCGGCATGGTGAAGCCCAAGATGGCGGCCCTGCCCGAGCTGAGCTCTTTCACGCCGAAGATGGAAATGGTGTGCCAGCCCAGCATGTTGGGCAAGGCCAGGGTGGCCACGGTCTTCCACTCGCTGCCCTGGGGCCGCATGCGCACGCCACGGGCTTTGAAAAAGAAGAACAGCCAAGCCGCTCCCAGCGTCATGGTGATGGCACGGAAGTACAGCGGTGAGAGCTCGCGCAGCGAGAGCTTCATCATGGGCCAATTGATGCCCCACATGAGCGTGAGCAGCACCAGGGCCAGCAGTTGTTGGCGGGTCAGCACGGAGGGGCAGGGGATGTGGGTCAGACGGCGACGGGTGCCTTGATGGCCGGGTGCGGGTCGTAGCCCGTGAACACAAAGTCGTCGAACTGGTAGTCGAAGATGCTCTCGGGCTTGCGCTGAATGGTCAGCGTGGGGTAGGCCATGGGGGCGCGGCTCAGCTGCAGCGCCACCTGATCGGTGTGGTTGCGGTAAATGTGACAGTCGCCGCCGGTCCAGATGAAATCGCCCACGTCCAGGTCGCACTGCTGGGCCACCATGTGGGTCAGCAGCGCATAGCTGGCGATGTTGAAGGGCACACCCAGAAAAATGTCGGCGCTGCGCTGGTACAGCTGGCAGCTGAGTTTGCCTTTGCCCCCCGGCTCGGTGGCGGGGGCCACGTAAAACTGAAAGAACGCGTGGCAGGGCATCAGGGCCATCTGGTCCAGCTCGGCCACGTTCCACGCGCTGACGATGAGGCGGCGGCTGTCCGGGTTGGTTTTGAGGGTCTTGATGACTTCTGAAATTTGGTCGATGTGCGTGCCGTCGGCCTTGGGCCAGCTGCGCCATTGCACGCCATACACAGGGCCCAGGCTGCCGTCTTCGCGCGCCCATTCGTCCCAGATGGTCACGCCGCGCGCCCGCAGGTCGTTGTTGTTGCTGGAGCCGGTGAGGAACCACAGCAGTTCGTGGACGATGGACTTGAGGTGCACCTTCTTGGTCGTGACCAGCGGAAAGCCTTCATTGAGGTCAAACCGCATCTGGTAGCCGAACACGCTGGTGGTGCCCGTTCCCGTGCGGTCGGCCTTGAACACGCCCTGCGTGTGCACATGGCGCATGAAGTCTTCGTATTGGCTGCGGATGGGGTGGGCGTTCATGGCGAATGGCATCGGAAAAACTCAGCCGCGCAGTGTACCGGGGTGGGGGCTGTGTCAGGCTTTCGCTGACACGGCGGGTGGATGAGCCTGACAGCACAAACAGAAGAAGGCTGATTCAAGTTCGATTGGCATGTTTTCACAATTCACTTCAACGCATCAGCCCCTTTTCGGCGTGTTACCGAAGGGGTGCTGAACCACACACCGAAGGAGTGAACACCATGGAAAACGAACAACTGCTGGCCGAGATCCGTGAAGCCAACCTCACCTACCTGATGCTGGCCCAGTCACTCATCCGTGCCGACAAACCTGCGGCGCTGTTTCGCCTGGGGTTGACGGAAGAAGCGGCCGACCTGCTGGCGGCGCTGTCGCCCGCGCAGGTCATGAAGCTGGCCTCGGGCAACATGTTGCTGTGCCGCTTCCGGGTGGACGACGACCTGGTCTGGAACCTGCTGACCAACCACCAGCCCGGCAAGGTCAACAACGACGTCACCTCGCGCCTGCACGGCAGCATTCTGATGGCCGGGCGCATTTCCGAAGCGCTCTGACACCGCCGCTCGCGCAGGCAACTGCTGCCAGGGACCGGGTGGCGCACTCGGGCATGTCAAAAAAGGGGGGGTGACGAGCCTTGACCCCGGCACTGGCTCCACAGTTAGGGCTGCTTGGTTCCCCATCTGACCCGGTTGGCCGCTTTACCATGCGGGAAGGCCCGTCAGGGTCGATTGTAGCTGCCCCTAGAATCCGGTCCATGTCCTACGTTGTCCTGGCCCGCAAATACCGCCCCAAAAATTTCGCCGAAATGGTGGGGCAGACCCATGTGGTCACGGCCTTGGGCAACGCACTCACCACCCAGCGCCTGCACCACGCCTACTTGTTCACTGGCACACGCGGCGTGGGCAAAACCACGGTGTCGCGCATCCTGGCCAAGTCGCTCAACTGCGTGGGGCCTGACGGGCAAGGCGGCATCACCGCCACGCCGTGTGGCGTGTGCCCGGCGTGTACCGACATCGACTCTGGCCGCTTTGTGGACTACACCGAGCTGGACGCCGCCAGCAACCGGGGCGTGGAAGACGTGCAGGCGCTGCTGGAGCAAGCGGTTTACAAGCCGGTGCAAGGGCGCTTCAAGGTCTTCATGATTGACGAAGTTCACATGCTGTCCGGTACGGCGTTCAACGCCATGTTGAAAACGCTGGAAGAGCCACCCGAGTATTTGAAATTTGTGCTGGCCACCACCGACCCGCAAAAAGTGCCGGTCACCGTACTCAGTCGCTGCCTGCAGTTCAACCTGCGGCCCATGCCGCCCGAGACGGTGTTTGAACATTTGGGCCAGGTGCTGCAGTCCGAAGGGGTGCCTGCGGACCCCCAGGCCTTGCGCCTGCTGGCCCGGGCGGCGCGTGGCTCCATGCGCGACGCGCTCAGCCTCACTGACCAGGCCATTGCCTTTGGCGACGGCCAACTGCAAGAGGCTTCCGTGCGCCAGATGCTGGGCGTGGTGGGGCGCAGCCATGTGTTTGCCCTGATTGAGGCGCTGGCCTTGTCCGACGGCGCCACCGTGGTGCAGACCATAGACGGGCTGCGCCAGCAAGGGCTGAGCGCCGCCTCCACGCTGGAGGAAATGACCCACGTGCTGCAGCGCATGGCCGTGGCCCAGCTCACAGACGCTGCCCCCGATCCGGCTGACCCCGAAGCGGGGGACGTGACCCGGCTGGCCCAGCTGCTGCCCGCCGACCAGACGCAGTTGCTCTACAGCCTGTGCCTGCATGGCCGCACCGAGCTTGGCCTGGCGCCGGATGAATACGCGGCCCTGGTCATGGTGCTGTTGCGCTTGCTGGCCTTCCAGCCCCCACCGGCGCGGGTGGCCGGGGCGCAAAAAAAAAGCCCTGATGCCGCCGCAACACGGGTGACGGCGCCACCCGCCGCCGCTTCTGCTGCACCCGTGCGAGAACGGCCCTTGAGCGCCGTGCCCGTGCGGACACCACACGCCCCGGTGGCGGCCTTGCCCGTGGTGGACATGGACAAAGACCCGTTGGCTGGCCGGGCATCAGAGTCCGGCGACGGGTTGTCTGAAAAATATGAAGAAAATTCGGATCCAGCGCATGATGTAAAAGACAAGTCAGCTATCCATATTGATGACTTGCCGGTGCGCCACATGCCCGAGCCAGCCGCGCCCACGGTGGCCGAGGTGCCCCTGCCGCGTGACCCGTCCGATGGGCTGGGCACACCGCTGGCGAGCGCCGCCCAACCGTCAGCGTTGGCACAAGGCGATTTTTGGCACGGGTTGGTGGTGGCCATGGTCAAGGCCGAAACCGTGGGGGCCTTGGTGCGCGAACTGGCGTTGCAGGCCCAATTGCTGGCACGTGACGACACCGCCACGCCCGCCCACTGGCTGCTGCGCATCGAAAATGCCTCGCTCACCCAAGGCACGACCCGCGACCGCCTGCAAGCCGCGCTGGCACAACATGGTCACACGGTCAAACTCAGCATCGAGGTGGGTGCGGTGGCCGACTCACCGGCCCGCCGTCTGGCCGCCGCCGCCACCCAACGCTTGCGCGACGCCGAGGACACCCTGCGCCAAGACCCGTTTGTGCAGAGCATGCAACGGGAGTTTGGGGGCAAAATTGTGCCCGGCAGCATCCGGCCCCTGCCGGTTTGACCCCGAACCCGACACTCCCCACCGCCCGGCCAGCACTGCGCCAACCGGGTTGGCCACTTTCCCATTCCGTTTTTTCAATCTACCCACAAGGAACCACCATGTTCAACAAAGGACAACTCGCCGGACTCATGAAGCAGGCCCAGGCCATGCAGGACAACCTCAAAAAGGCGCAAGATGAACTGGCCAATGTGGAGGTCACGGGTGAGTCGGGTGCTGGCTTGGTCAAGGTGGTCATGACCTGCAAGCACGACGTCAAGCGCATCACCATCGACCCCTCGCTGCTGGCCGATGACAAAGACATGCTGGAGGACCTGGTGGCCGCCGCCTTCAACGCCGCCGTGCGCAAGGCCGAGGACACCAGCCAGGAGAAAATGGGCAAGCTCACGGCAGGCATGCCCGGGTTGCCCGGCGGCATGAAGTTTCCGTTCTGACATCCGCCATGACCGTGCAAGCCAGGCCAGTTGAGCGATGCCCCGTTGCCCATGGCTGACGCGCATTCACTGGATGCGCTGACCGAGGCGCTGCGCCGCTTGCCCGGGGTGGGCCTGAAGTCGGCCGCCCGCATGGCTTTTCACCTGTTGCAACACGACCGTGCCGGTGCCTTGCAACTGGCCACCACCCTGGCGCAGGCGGTCGAGCAGGTGCGCCACTGCGAGCTCTGCCACACCTTCACCGAGAGCGAGGTGTGCAGCACCTGCCTGGACACACGGCGCGACCGCACGCAGTTGTGCGTGGTGGAAACCCCTGCCGACCAGGCGGCCCTGGAGCGCACGGGGGCCTACAAGGGCCTGTACTTTGTGCTCATGGGCAAGCTCAGCCCGCTGGATGGCATAGGCCCACATGACATCGGTTTGCAAAAACTGTTTGACCGCCTGGGCGGTGCCGAGCTGTCACTGCAGGGCGAGGCCTTTCCGGCAGTGAATGAGGTCATTCTGGCCACCAACTTCACCGCCGAGGGCGAAGCCACGGCCCACGTCATTGCCCAGGCCTTGCGGGCCACCGACATCCGCGTCACCCGCCTGTCGCGCGGAGTGCCTGTGGGCAGCGAGCTGGAGTACGTGGACCTGGGCACCATCGCCCACGCCCTGGTGGACCGGCGTTCTGCCGCCGGCTGATGGTCCCCGTCGCCTGTGCCTCACCCGGCCCACACGGGTTTAGGTACAAACCCGCTCGGGATTCGTCCCGATGACGCGGGGCCTGCCTGGCGATAGCCTTGTGGCATGGACGATGCGGGCAATTCACCACGGGGGCGACGGGCGTTCCTGAACCATGCCGGGCTGGTCCTGGCGGGGGCTGGTCTGGGCAGCGTGGCCCTGCGGGCGCAGGGGCAGCGGCCCACCCGGCACACGGACACCCAGCACCTGACCTTGGCGTTGTGTGCGCGCCCGTCCATGGCCCATCTCCCGCTGACCCTGGCCCAGGCGTTGGGCTTTTTCGAGGCCGAAGGGGTGTCTGTCCGTTGGTTGGACGTGGCCACCGACGAAGCCGCTTTGCAGGCGGTGCACCGTGGCGCGGCGCATGTCGCTGCGTGCGCCTACCCGCTGACCATTGCCCAGCACGCCCGGGGTGCGGCCTGGCGTTCGCTGGTGCTGCAGACGCGCACACCCCAGGTGGTGCTGGGTGTGTCTTCCCGTGACTTGCCTGGGTTCAAAGGGCCGGCCGATTTGCGGGGCAAAAAGGTGGGCTTGCTCTACCCTGGGACCACCGACATGGTGCTGGAGGCCGTGTTGCAGCGTGCCCGCTTGCACCCGGGCCAACTGACCTGGGTGCACAGCGATGACGCACAGGCACTGGTGCGCCGCTTTCGGGCGGGTCAGCTCGATGCCCTGTGTGCGGGAGATGCCCGTGTCTGGGCACTGGAGCAGCAGGGGCAGTTGCGCGTGGTGGCAGACACCCGCTCGCAACGGGGCACCAGCGAGTTGTTCGGTGGCGTGGTGCCTGGCTCTGCCGTGTGTGCACCCGAGGCCTGGGCCGTTTCCCACCCCGGTCTGGCCCAAAAACTGGCCGACGGGGTGGTACACGCCCTGAAGTGGCTGCACACCGCCGGTCCCGCCGACCTGCTGCGCGCGGTGCCCTCGGCGCACGTCGAAGTGGGTCGCGCCCAATACCTGTTCGCCGTTGACCAAGCCCGCGACGGGTTCTCGCCCGATGGCGTGCTGACCGCGGAGGCCGCCAGCACCGCGCTGAAGGTGTTGGGTCGGTTGGATCACCAGGTGCGCACCGCCTGGATCGACCTGGAGCGCACCTACACCAACGAATTCACGCTGCGCGCCAAAACCCGATTCCGGGTCTGATCGGGTCGTCCACCCTCAGCAGCCCTGCGGCCCTCACTTTTTCTGCCGGCTGTTTTTTTTGCTGCCAGCGCCCTTGGTGGGCGCTTTGGATGCGCCTTTGGACGATCGGCTGTGGGCTGCAGTGGCTTTTTGGCGGCTGTTTTTGGCGGGCGCGCGGACCCGTTTGGATTCTCTGCTGCTGGCGCGTGGACTGCGCCCGGTATCGGCCACGCGCACCACGCTGTCGCGGAACACCACCAACGCCTGGCCTGGCTTCAGGCGGTGACCCACTTGCAGCTTGTTCCACTGCGCGACGTCGTGGGCGTCCAGCCGCAGGCGGGCGGCCAGGCTGGTGATGGTCTCACCCTTGCGCGCCTTGACGGTGGATTTGCGCCGCACCACCTCGGGCTGCAGTTGCACGTGGCCGTTGTCGGCCAGCAGCTCGGGCACCTCGGCCTTGTGGCTGCTGTCGCGTGGCACCAGCAGTGTGGAGCCTGCGCGGACCAGCATGCTGGGGGGGATGTGGTTGAGGCTGCGCAGATCGCTCTCGGGCATGCCCACGCGCTTGGCAATGTCGGCGGTGCGCATGTGGGTGGGCACGGCCCAGGCGGTCCAGCTGGCCAGCGGGCCAATGTGGTACTGCAGGTTGCGTTTGAACACGCCCGCGTTGGTCCACGGCAGCAGGATTTGGGGTGAGCCCGCCGCCAAAATGACGGGCCGGTGCATGGAGGGGTTGAGGGCGCGGAAATCGGCCTCGTCCACCTCGGCGAGCTTGGCTGCCAGGCTCACGTCGATGTCACGGTCGATGGTGACGGTGTCAAAAAACGGGTGATTTTCAATCACGGGCAGGCGAGCCCGGAACTCTTCCGGGTGGGCCACAATGTTTTTCACCGCCTGCAGTTTGGGCACGTACAGGCGGGTTTCGGCGGGCATGGTCAGGTCTTCGTAGGCCGTGGGCAGGCCTTTGCGCTGGTTGCGCTCCACGGCCCGCTTCACACTGCCCTGGCCCCAGTTGTAGGCCGCCAGCGCGAGGTGCCAGTCGTCAAACATGCCGTGCAGCATCTGCAGGTAGTCGAGTGCCGCGCGGGTGGACGCCAGCACATCACGTCGGTCGTCGCGAAACACGTTTTGCTTCAGGTCAAAGTCTTTGCCGGTGGCGGGCATGAACTGCCACATGCCCGCGGCCTTGGCGCTGGAGACGGCTTGCGGGTTGAAGGCGCTTTCAATGAAGGGCAGCAGCGCCAGTTCGGTGGGCATGTCGCGCCGCTCCAGCTCCTCCACGATGTGAAACAGGTATTTGCGTGACCGCTCGGTCATGCGTTGGATGTAGTCGGGCCGGGTGGCATACCACTGCTCCCGGTCGCTGACCAGGTCGCCTTCCAGGTCGGGCATGCGAAAGCCACGGCGGATGCGCTCCCACAGGTCGGCGGGTGTTTCCAGCGCCACCACCGACACGGAGGCCGTGTGGCTGGCCTGAATGGGTTGCAGCGCGCCCCCAGGCACCAGCGGTGGGCTGCGGCGCGTGAGCACGGGGCTGGTGGTGTGGCCGGGTTCATCGGCCAGCACGCGGGTGGCGGGCCCCATGCTGCCCATGGGGGCGGTGGCACAACCGGCCAGCACCACACACACCAGGGCCAGGCCAGGACGCAGGGTCAGGTGCCGCACGGTCTGGCACACGCGTTGCAGGGGGGTACGGAGGCGCCAGGGCAGGTGGAGTCGGTTCATTTGAATTGGTTTTTCCACTCGCGCAGGGTGGCAAAAGTGGCCACATCGCCCGGCGCATGGGGGGCATGTTGTTGGGCCGCGTGGCGAACGGTGGGTTCGCGCACACGCAAAAAGGGATTGATCTGGCGCTCGCGCCCCAAGTTGCACGGCAGTGTGGGGCGTTGGCGTTCACGCAAGCCTTGACAGACGGCTTGCCAGTGCTGAAGTTCCGGATTGTGTGGCTCCACCGCCAAGGCAAAGCGCAGGTTGGCCAGCGTGTACTCGTGGGTGCAGCACACCAGGGTGTGGTCGGGCAGGTTGGCCAAGGTGTCGAGCGAGGCCAGCATTTGTGCAGGTGTGCCTTCAAACAGCCGCCCGCACCCACCCGAAAACAAGGTGTCGCCACAAAACAGCACCGGGTGTGGGCCTTGGCCAACCAGCGGCACGCTGGGGCACACATAGGCCACATGGCCAGCGGTGTGGCCGGGCACGTCCAGCACCATCCAGTCCAGGCCCAGCAGGGACAGGTGGCGGCCACCCTGTACGCGGTGCTCGGCGTGGCTGCTCAGCCCGCCCCACTCGGTGGCAGGCGCAAACACCGGTGCGCCGGTGGCGTCGTGCAGGGCCTGCACACCGCCCACATGGTCGGCATGGTGGTGCGTCACTAGAATGCCTCGAAGCTGGAGTTCGCGCTCGGCCAGGCAGGCCAGCACGCTGTCGGCTTCGCCGGGGTCCACCACCAGCGCCTCCTGGCCGTTCTGGAGCAGCCAGATGTAGTTGTCGGAAAACGCGGGAATGGGGTGTAGGTGCATGTCGGCGGGCCAATGGTGTGGCCGGTGGTGGCAGGAACCTGCGGGGAAACTCAGGCATCTACCCTGTCTGGACACAAGGAGCCTATGGCTGAAGAAATTATAGGTTTGGACGATTGGCTGCAAACGCCCCCCGGCCGACGGCTGTTGAGATGGGAGCAGGTCCAGTTTGCCCAAACCGTGACCGATGTGTTTGGCTACAACGCCTTGCAGTTGGGCATTCCAGAACTCGATGCGCTGGAGGCCAACCGCATGCCACACCGCTGGCTGGCACTGACCCACGCACTCACCCCCACGGACGACCCGGTGCGCTTTCCGTTCCAGGGCCGTTCCACCGGCTTGGTGTGCGACCCCGCAGCCATGCCTTTTCCAGCCGACAGCCTGGACCTGTTGGTGTTGCCCCATGCCCTGGAGCTCAGCGCAGACCCCCACGCCGCGCTGCGCGAAGCCGAGCGCGTGCTGCGGCCAGAGGGGCGGGTGGTCATCACTGGCCTCAACCCCCTGAGCCTGTGGGCGCTGCGCCAGCGCCAGGCGCGGGCCTGTGAACGCCTGGGACTGCAGCGGCTGGCGGCATCCGCGCTCTACTTGCCCCAGGCGGGGGAGTTCATCGGTTACTGGCGCCTGCGCGACTGGCTGCGGCTGTTGGCGTTTGAATTGGAGAGCACGACCTTTGGCGTGTACCAGCCGGCAGTGCGCACCGAGCGCTGGCTGCAACGCTTTGACTGGATGGACGGTGTGGGCGCTCGGTGGTGGCCCATTCTGGGGGCGGTGTACATGGTGGTGGCGGTCAAACGGGTCAAAGGCATGCGCCTGCTCGGACCTGCCTGGAAGCCTTTTCGTGCCACGGCCAAGGGTGCACCCGCCTCGGTGGTGGGGCGGCAATTGCAGGCGCAGGTGCAGGCACAATCGCCAGCCCCACCCCACACCTGAGGTTTTCACGTTTTGAACAAAGTGGTCATCTACACAGACGGCGCCTGCAAAGGCAACCCCGGCCCCGGCGGCTGGGGGGTGTTTCTGAAGTCCGGCACCCATGAAAGAGAACTGTGGGGCGGCGAAGCCGTGACCACCAACAACCGGATGGAGCTGATGGCCGTGATCGAGGCGCTTTCCGCCCTCAAGCGACCCTGCGATGTGTTGCTGTTTCTGGACAGTGAATACGTGCGCAAAGGCATCACCGAATGGATACACGGCTGGAAGGCCAAAGGCTGGAAAACCGCCGCCAAGCAGCCCGTGAAAAACGCCGACCTGTGGCAGCGCCTGGATGCCCTGGTGGCCAACACCGAGCACCACATCGAGTGGCGCTGGGTCAAAGGTCACGCCGGTGACCCAGGCAACGAGCGCGCCGATGCGTTGGCCAACCGTGGCGTGCCCGGTGTCGGCAACAGGTAATCGATAAACCGGCACAATTTGCCCCCATCGGGCGGATGAACAACGGGAGTCGTCTGCCAGCCTTTTACGCGTTCTGTGGGCATTCAATGGCAAAAAAACACACGGTTTGGGCAGTGGCTGCCCTGGGGTTGGCGCTGGCATCGGGCGGGGCGTGGTGGGTGCAACGCCATGGCCTGCCGGGCATGGGTGCGGGTGCGGCCAGCGGAGCGCCTGCCCCTGGCGGCCTCGGCGCGCCCGGTGGCCAACCTGGTGGACGCCCAGGTGGCCCGGGCGGTACACCGGGTGTGGAAGTGGCCAAAGTGGCCATGGTCAGCCTGCAAGACGATGCCCAGGCTGTGGGCACGCTGCGTTCGCGCCAGAGCGTGGTGTTGCGGCCGGAGGTGGCCGGGCGGGTGTCGCACATCGCCTTTGCCGACGGTTCACGGGTGAAAAAGGGCCAGTTGCTGGTGCAGTTGGACGATGTGCTGCCCAAGGCCGAGCTGAGCCAGGCGCAGGCGCAGGTGTCCATTGCCCGCGCCAACCTCACCCGCAACCAGGAGTTGGTGGCTGAAAAGTTTGTGGCCCCGCGCGTGGTGGAGGAAAGCCAGGCCGCCTTGCAGGTGGCCGAGGCCCAGTTGGCCCTGGCGCAGGCCAGGGTGGCGCGCATGCGCATCGTGGCGCCGTTTGACGGCACGGTGGGTATTCGCGTGGTCAATCTGGGCGACTATGTGAAAGACGGGGCCGATTTGGTCAACCTGGAGGACACCAGCAGCCTGTATGTGGACTTTCGCCTGCCCGAGCGCTACCAGGGTAAGTTGGCCGCTGGCCAACCCGTGAAGGTGGAGCTGGATGCGCTGCCGGGCCGCAGCTTCCAGGCCAAGGTGGTGGCGCTGGACCCGTTGGTGGATGCCAATGGCCGCTCACTGGCGGTGCGCGCCTTGCTGCCCGCTCAGCCGGGTTCTTTACTGCGCCCCGGTATGTTCGCTCGCACGACCACCGTGTTTGCGGTGAACGAGGGCGCTCTGACCGTGCCGGAGGAGGCGATTGTTCCCCAGGGGGGCAAGCAGTTCGTGTTTGTGCTACAGCCCGAGGGTGAGGGCGAAGCGCGCAAGTGGCTGTCCAAAAAGGTGGAAGTGACGCTGGGCGTGCGCCGAGCCTCCACCGTGCAGGTGGTGACTGGGTTGAACCAGGCCGACACCGTGGTGGTGGCCGGCCAGCAGCGCCTTCAGAAAGACGGGACTGCGGTGCGGGTGGTGGACATGTCGGCCCGGGGCGGACCCCGCAAGGGCGGCGGTGACGGTGCAGGACCGGGCCCTGGCCAGGGTTCGGGAGGCAAAGCTCCTGATGCTGTAGCTGAAAAGTCAATGAATAAAAGCGCTGGGGCCGGAAATGATTCAAAAAATCAAACCGCCGCACCCTCGGCAGCCGTGGCCAAACCCTGACGGAGACCGTCATGCAATTGCCTGAAATATCCATCCGCCGCCCGGTGTTTGCCACCGTGCTGTCGCTGCTGGTGCTGCTGGTGGGCTGGGTGTCGTTCAACGGTTTGCCGGTGCGCGAGTACCCCAAGATCGACGAGCCGGTGGTCACCGTCACCACCCGGCTGGCGGGGGCGTCGAGCGAGGTGATTGAGGCGCAGTTGAGCAAAATCATCGAGGACTCGGTGGCGGGCATTGAGGGGGTGGACGTCATCACCTCGGTCAGCCGCCAGGAGCAGAGCCAGATCACCGTCAAGTTCAAGCTGGAGCGCAACCCGGATGCCGCCGCCGCCGACGTGCGCGACAAGGTCAGCCGGGTGCGCCAGAAGTTGCCGCAGGACATAGACGAGCCCGTCATTGCCAAGGTCGAGGCCGATGCCTTCCCCGTCATCTGGTTGGCCCTCAGCTCTGACACGCACGATGCGTTGCAACTGTCGGACTACGCCAACCGCCTGGCCAAGCCCGTGCTGCAAACCGCACCGGGCGCGGCCGACGTGCGGGTGTATGGCGAGCGCCGCTACAGCATGCGCATCTGGCTGGACCCCGACCGTCTGGCGGCCTACCGCCTGACCGTGCAGGACGTGGAAGACGCCTTGCGACGCAACAACCTGGAGGTGCCCGCCGGGCGCATTGAAAGCGGGCAGCGCGAGTTCAACGTGACGACGGCCACCGACTTGCAGCGTGCGGGCGAGTTCTCGCAAATGACCATCAAAACCGTCAATGGCCAGCCCATCCGGTTGCTGGACGTGGCGCGGGTGAAAGAGGGGCCGCAAGACGAGCGCACCTCCGTGCGCCTGAACGGGCGCGACGCCATTTCGCTGGGCGTGATCCGCCAGGCCACGGCCAACCCGCTGGTGCTGTCGGCTGGTGTGCGCGAGCGCCTGGACAAGGTGCGCGCCGATTTGCCCCCCGGCATCAGCGTGGACGTGGCCAACGACAACTCGGTGTTCATTGACCGCTCCATCAAGGCCGTTTACCAGACCATTCTGGAGGCCGTGGTGCTGGTGGCGCTGGTCATTTTTGTGTTTTTGCGCACGCTGCGTGCGTCCATCATCCCGCTGGTGACCATCCCGGTGAGCCTGATCGGCACCTTTGCGCTGATGGCGCTGTTCGGCTTTTCCATCAACACCCTCACGCTGCTGGCGCTGGTGCTGGCCATTGGCCTGGTGGTGGACGACGCCATCGTGGTGCTGGAGAACATCTACCGCTACATCGAGGAAGGCTTGGCGCCCGTCGAGGCGGCCATCAAAGGGGCCAAGGAAATTGGCTTTGCCGTGGTGGCCATGACGCTGACGCTGGCGGCGGTGTACGCGCCGCTGGCCTTCACGCCGGGGCGCACCGGCCGTCTGTTTGCCGAGTTTGCGCTGGCGCTGGCCGGGGCGGTGGTGGTGTCGGGCTTTGTGGCGCTGACGCTCTCGCCCATGATGTGCAGCAAGCTGCTCAAGCACAACCCCAAGCCAGGCCGGTTCGACAGGGGGATGGAGGCCGTGCTCAACGGCGTCACCCGGGGCTACAGCCGCGTGCTTGGCGGGGCATTGAAAGCCCGCTGGCTGGTGCTGCTGGTCATGCTGGGCAGTGCGGGGGGCACCTGGTGGTTACTGAAGGACATCAAGCAGGAGCTGGCACCCATTGAGGACCGGGGCGTGATCCTGACCGTCATCAACGGACCCGATGGCGCCACCATGAACTACACCCGCAAGTACGCCGAGGTCATTGAGAAAATCGGGCAGGAGTACACCGAGTTTGACCGGGTGTTCAGCATCGTGGGCAACCCCACGGTGGCCCAGGCCAACGTGTTTTTGCGCGCCCGTCCCTGGGAAGAGCGTGAGAAAAACACCCAGACCCTGGCGCGCGAGCTCACGCCGCGCATCGCCGGGCTACCGGGGGTGAGCGCCTTTCCCATCACGCCTCCTTCGCTGGGGCAGGGCTTTCGGGAGCGGCCCATCAACTACGTCATCGTCACCTCGGACAGTTACGAAAACCTGGCCCGGGTGGTGCGCCAGTTCCAAGATGAGCTGGCCAAAAACCCCGGTTTTGTGCAGGTGGACACCGACCTGCGCCTGAACAAGCCCGAAATCCGCATGGACGTGGACCGCGAGCGTGCCGCCGACATGGGCGTGAGCGTGGAGGCCATTGCCCGCACGGTGCAGACCATGCTGGGTGGTCGCATCGTCACCCGCTACAAAAAAGACGGCGAGCAATACGATGTGGTGGTGCAGACCGAGAGCACCCAGCGCAACGCCCCCGACGACATCGACAAGCTGTTTGTGCGCGGGCGCAACGACACCATGATTCCGCTGGCCGCCCTGGTCAAAACCCGCGAAGTGGTGGTGCCGCGCGACCTGAACCACTTTGGCCAGCGCCGCAGCGCCAGCATCACCGCCAACCTGGCACCCGACCTGGCCCTGGGCGAGGCGCTGACGCAAATGGACGCCATTGCCAAGCAGGTGCTGCCCCCCGGCTACACCACCGACCTGAACGGCCAGAGCCGCGAGTTCCGCGACTCGTCGGGCTCGCTGGTCATTGTGTTTGTGCTGGCCTTGCTGTTCATTTACCTGGTGCTGGCGGCGCAGTTCGAAAGCTTTGTTGACCCCTTCATCATCATGCTCAGCGTGCCGCTGTCCATGCTGGGTGCGCTGCTGGCGCTCAAGTTCACCGGGGGCACGCTCAATGTGTTCAGCCAGATCGGGCTCATCACGCTGGTGGGCCTCATCACCAAGCACGGCATTTTGATAGTGGAGTTTGCCAACCAGTTGCAGGAGCAGGGTCAGTCCAAGCTGGCCGCCGTCAAAGCGTCTGCGGCGCAGCGCCTGCGCCCCATCCTGATGACCACGGGGGCCATGGTGCTGGGCTCGGTGCCGCTGGCGCTGGCCACCGGCGCGGGGGCAGAGAGCCGCCAGCAAATCGGCTGGGTCATTGTGGGCGGCATGAGCCTGGGCACGCTGCTGACCATTTTTGTGGTGCCCACCATGTATTCGCTGTTGGCGCGCACCCACACGCACGGCGGTGTCTCCGTGGGCCATGCGGGTCACGCTGCGTCCACGCCCGTGGTGGGCCAGAAAGCTTGATCCGGCGCAAAGCGCCAGGGCCTTTCGCTCCTTAGCATGGGCGGTGGCCCGCCCACGCGCCGTGCGGGGTGACGGGACCACTGCGGGAGCGTGCGCATGGCCACTGTGTTTGACACCCTGTTATTGGCGCGGGCCATGGTCGATGTGGGCGCCGCCACACACGCCAGCCAGGCCGCTTTGAGCACTTGGCAACACCAGCGCTTGGGGGCGGTGCTGGCCCATGCCCAACAGGGTTCAGCCCTGTACCGGGAGCGGCTGCAAGGTGTGGGCCCAGCTGCATCCCGGGACGACCACCCCCACTTTGCCCAGCTCGCCCACATGGCCCCCGTCACACGTGGGGAGCTCATGGCGCATTTTGACGAGTGGGTGACCGACCCCGGGCTCCAGCTGGATGGCTTGACCGCTTTCCTGGCCGACACGTCGAAGATTGGGCAGGTCTACCAGAAAAAATACCTGGTGTGGGAAAGCTCGGGGACGGGTGGGTCGCCGGGGGTGTTTGTGCAAGACGCCCGCTGCATGGCCGTGTACGACGCGCTGGAAACCTTGCGCCAACCACTGGGAACGCCTTGGCAGCGGCTGATGGACCCCATGGGCCTGACCCAGCGACTGGCCCTGGTGGGGGCCACGCAAGGGCACTTTGCCAGCCTGGTGTCGTTTGAGCGGCTGCGCGCGGTGCAGCCATGGCGCGCGGGCGGTGTGGCGAGTTGCTCCATCCTGCAGCCCACGGCCGCCTTGCTGGCCGAGCTGCATGCCTTCGCCCCCAACGTGCTGGCCACCTACCCGACGGCGGCGGTCATGCTGGCCGAAGAGGCACGCCTGGGCCGCTTTCGCCCTCGGCTGCGTGAGGTGTTGACCGGCGGCGAAACCCTCACACCCGCCATGCGCCGGCACATCGAAACCCATTTGCACGCCCCGGTGCGCCACAGCTACGGAAGTTCTGAGTTTTTGCCCATGGGCTGGGAGTGCCCGCACGGCCACATGCACCTGAACACCGACTGGCTGCTGCTGGAGCCGGTGGACCACCACCACCGCCCCGTGCCCCCTGGTCAGCCCTCGTGCTCGGTGCTGCTGACCAGCTTGGTCAACACCGTGCAGCCGCTCATCCGCTATGAAATGGGGGACCACGTCACCTTCTCGCCCGAGGCCTGCGCCTGCGGCTCACCGTTCCCGGTGGTGACGGTGCAGGGCCGCCGTGACGATGTGCTGCTGCTGCGCGGGGCCAACGGCACCGTCCCCTTGCTGCCCCTGGCGGTGTCCACGGTGCTCGAAGAGCAGGCTGGCCTGTTCGACTTCCAGGTGCGCCAGCGCAACGACCACACCCTGGTGCTGTGCCTGCCGGGTCAGGGGGAGGCGGCCGCGCAGGCCCTGGCCAGGGGGTGTGCAGCGCTGGCCGACTTTGCGGCTGCCCAGGGCGGTCAGGGCACACAGGTCAAGGGCGAACTGGGGCACACCACCCCGCGTGGCCACAGTGGCAAATGCTGCCGCATCATGCCCATGGCACGCTGAGGGCGCGACAAGGGGTGTCCAATTTCTGAAAAACCAGAATGTTAATGACTTAAATAGTGGTTTATCCGATGTTTTTTCTGCCAGATGATGCCGCCATGTCTGACTGTGAAGGAGATCTGCATGTGGCACGCATTGGTTTGGCTGGCGGTGGCTGCCGTGTTGTTGGCTTGGACGTTACTGGCGTGGTTGTCCCATGCACTGGTGGGCTGGGTGGCGGGCTTGTCGCCGGCGCAATGGGGTGAGGTGGGCCAAAACGCTGGCGAAGTGACCCGGCAATTGGGCCAGCTGCCGCTGCCGCAGTGGCTGCTGGTGCTGTGGCCTGCTGGTGCCAGCGAAGCCTGGGCGGCCAGCGTGGCGCTGGTGCTGCCGTGGCTGCAGGCCCTGGTGGCGCACCTGCCATCGGTGGTGGGCTGGTTATCGCCCGTGGTGTGGGTGCTGTGGGCGGCGGGTGCCCTGATGTTGCTGCTGTCGGGCGCTGGGGTCAGTGCCTTGGTGCACATGCTGCAGCAGCGGGCACCGCTGCGGGCTGTTGGAAACTGAAACGAAGGGGTATTGAACATGAGCGCACAAACCATGCTGGAGCAGTTGCTCCGAAGCGGCATCGGCCTGTTCGAGGGCAAGTTGCCGCAGGTCACTGGCCAGACCCGCCCATCCGGCGCACCGAAGGCTGACGCACCGCTTCAATGGGGGCAACTGGCCGCCGGTGGCGCCGTGGGGGGCGCGTTGGGCCTGCTGCTGGGCAGCAAGCGGGGCCGCAAGATGGGTGGAAAAGCCCTCCAGTACGGCAGCCTGGCGGCGCTTGGCTACGCCGCTTACAAAACTTACCAGCACTGGCAAACCCAGCAGGCCCAGCCGTCGGCTGCCCTCGCCGACAACCCCTGGCCGCAGGCCGTGACCCAGGCACTGGCCGCGCCCGATGTGGAGCTGCACAGCCGCCTCATGCTCAAGGCCATGGTGGCGGCCGCCAAGGCCGATGGTCATGTGGATGAGCAGGAGCGCGGCCTGATTGACGCGGAATTGCAACGCCAGGCCGCCGACGTGACCGACCGGGACTGGCTGGTCCAAGAATTGAAACGCCCATTGGACCCCGCCGAGGTGGCCCTGGCAGCGGTGGGGCCGGTGCAGGCGGCCGAAATGTACCTGGCCAGTGTGCTGGTGGCCGATGAGACCAGCTTCATGGAACGGGCCTACCTGGACGAGCTGGCGCGGCAGCTTCGGCTGCCCGATGCACTCAAGCGTGACCTGGAGGCCCAGGCGCAGAGCGCCTGAGCCAAAGGGAACTCCCCACTGCCGCCACCAGGGGTGGGCAACGCGCAGCGGCGGTGGTGGCCGCTTCAGCGGCCTTTCAGAAACTGCTCGGCCAGCCCGGCCAAGTTGCCCAGATTGCCCAAGCCACCCAGGCCGTTGTCGGCGGGCACTCGCCCCTGGGGCGTGAGCTGGTCAATCACCATCGGCAGAAATTGGGCCACCAACTGGGCCAGCTCGGGCGAGTTGCCGCCAAATTTGGCCACCAATTGTTGCAGCATGTCTGGCCCCAGGGTCTGGGTCACCTGGTTGGCAGAGAGGGGCAGGTTGGCCCCCGTGCCCACCCAAGACTGGGCGGCTTCGCCCAGCCCCTGGCCCTGAAATTTTTCCAGCAAACCGGACAGCCCGCCCGACTGTTGCAGCAGCTCGCCCACCATGCCCATGCCGTCCATCCCTTGGGTACCAGCAGCGCCGCCTGCCGGTGACATGCCGCCCGAGGCGGCCTGGGCGGCGGCGCCCAACAATGAATCCATCAATCCCATGTGCTTCTCCTGTGCGGTTCTAGCGTGGCCACCGACCGGTGACCGTTCAGCGCACAGTGTTCCATGCTCACGGGAGATGGGTGGCGTTTTGCCCGAAAAATCCCCACAAAAACAGCAGAAGCAGGCAAATGCCACGCTTGGGTGGAGGTTCGTCAGATGGCGCCGTCGAACACCATGACGTCCACCTCGTCGCCCACGGCCACGTTGCCCTGGGCATGGTGCAGCACGATGAGGCCATTGGCCGCCACCATGGAACTGAGCACGCCAGAGCCCTGGTTGCCGGTGGTGCGCACCTGCAGGCTGCCGTCGGGCGCGGTGGTCACGGTGCCGCGTTGGTACTCGGTGCGGCCCGGCTTTTTGCGCAGGGCCTCGGTGCTGCGGGCTTTGAGCAGCACGGGTGCACAGCCCTGGCAGCCCATCATGCGCTGCAGGGCCGGGCGCACAAAGGCCAGGAAGGTCACCATGACCGCCACGGGGTTGCCCGGCAGACCGAACAAAATGACCCCCACGCTGGACGCGGTTGCGTCTGCGCTGCCCCCCGAGGGGGCTGTTTCGCCTTGGGGCGGCCCGGCGGCGAAACGTCCGGCCTGTGGCTTGGGAATGCGCCCCACGGCCATGGGTCGCCCGGGGCGCATGGCAATGCGCCAGAACACCACGCCGCTGTGGCCGCTGGGGTCGTCGGCGGCGAGTTGCCGCATCATGGCTTTGGTGTGGTCGGCCTCGCCCACGCTCACGCCACCGCTGGTGATGACGGCATCGGCCTGCGCGGCGGCCTGCCGAAAGGCGGCTTCGAGTAAAACCGGGTCGTCGCGGACCACGCCCAGGTCGATCACCTCGCAACCCAGGCGCTGCAGCAAGCCGAACACGGTGTAGCGGTTGCTGTCGTACACGGCGCCTTCGCGTGGGGCCTCGCCCAGGCTGAGGATTTCATCGCCGGTGGAGAAGTAGGCCACCTTCAGCCGCCGGAACACGCTCACGCTGGGCAGGCCCAGGCTGGCCGCCAGGCCCAGTGCGGCGGGGGTGAGGCGCTGGCCCGCCCGCAGGGCAGGTTGGCCTTGCATGAGGTCTTCGCCCATCAGGCGGCGGTTGTCGCCACGCTGCAGCACCCCAGCGGGGATGGTGATGCTGCCGTCGGCACCGGCTTGCGTCAGCTCCTGGGGCACCACGGTGTCCAGACCGGTGGGCATGATGGCGCCGGTCATGATCTTCACGCACTGGCCCGGTGCCACCGTGCCCTGCCAGGCCTTGCCCGCAAAGGCGGTGGCCCCCACGGGTTGCAGCACCAGTGGCTGGCCGGGTTGCAGCTGGCCACCGTCCAGGGCGAAACCGTCCATGGCGGAGTTGTCGTGCGGCGGCACGCTGATGGGCGAGACGATGTCGGCGGCCAGCACCCGGTGGTGGGCCTGCATCAGCGGCAAGGCTTCGGTGTCGGTGGCCGCCAGGGGTTGGACCAGCTCGGCCAGAAAGGCGTTGACACCGTCGGCGCTCAGGGCTTGCGGATCATAGCCATGCAGTTGGGCAATGATTTCTTCAATGTTTTTCATGCTTTGCGCTTGATTTAATTGAATAGTTTGCTATACGTTATGTTGTTCTTCAGCGATCCTGACTGCGCCTGCAGAGGGGGCGCAGGGCGCTGCGGTTCAGGGGGCTTCCAGCGCCTGCAAATCGACCAGGGTGTTGGCGTTGAAAAAGGCGCGCGGGTCGTCGCCGGGCTGGTCAAACGGCACCAGCACGGTGTGGTGCTGGGCGGTCCAGCGGTCAATCTTGCGTCCGCCCGCTTGGGTAAAGGCCACCAGGCTGGCCAGCAAATCGGTGCTCAGCAGGCAGAACACGGGCTGGCTGCGCACATTGCCGTCTTCTTCCGGGGCGGCGGCCATGGCGATTTCTGCGCCCTCGCGCAGCAGCGCCTGGGCCATGCGTTCGGCCAGGTCCAGCGGGAAGCGGGGCGTGTCGCAGGGCACGGTCAGCAGCCAGGGGGTTTCGCAGTGTTCCAGCCCGGTCATGAAGCCCGCCAGCGGCCCGGCGTAGTCGGCCAGGGTGTCTGGCCACACGGGGGCGCCAAAGGCCTCGTAGGCGGCGAGGTGGCGGTTGGCGTTGACCAGCGTGGCCCCCACCCAGCCGCCTTGCTGCATCTGCAGGCGCAGCAGGGTGTGCAACGCCATGGGGGTGCCGTGGAAGTTTTGCAGCCCCTTGTCGGTGCCGCCCATGCGGGTGCCTCGGCCACCGGCCAGCACCAGGCCAGTGATGTCGCCAGGGGCAATGTGGGGAGTGTGGGGGCGCGAGGCGGTGGGTGTGTGCATGCGGTGGGGCAGGAATAGGGGTCAGGCTGATGAGTGGGGCGGGGCGTACCAGGTGCTTCAACCGCCGATGTAGCTCATTTCAATGCGCTTGCCCGTGCCGATGGTGGCGTCGGGCGGCAGGCTGGCGCGCAATTGCGAGTAGCGGTCGGTGCGGCCTTGCCAGATGGCGCCGATGGCGCTGGCCAGCTCGGCCTCACTGGCGGGGGTGTGCAGGCCGCCGTCGGGCGCGGGCGTACCTCGGATGAGGCTGCGCAGGTCGTGCCCTTCGGTGGCAAACAGGCACATGAAGAGCTTGCCCTCGGTGGACAGGCGGGCGCGGTTGCAGTCGCCACAAAACGCTTGGGTCACGCTGCTGATGACACCGATTTCGCCCAACGCGGGGTCGTGCTGGCCGTTGGCCCCCACGTAGCCCCAGCGCTCGGCGGTTTCACCGGGGGCAGAGGGCGCCAGCTGCACCAAGGGCATCTCGGCGTGGATGTGGCGCACCACCTCGGCGCTGGGCATCACCTCGTCCATGCGCCAGCCGTTGGTGGCGCCCACGTCCATGTACTCGATGAAGCGCAGCACCATGCCGCTGCCCTGGAAGTGGCGCGCCATGGGCAAAATCTCGTGGTCGTTGGTGCCGCGCTTGACCACCATGTTGATTTTCAGGCCGCTGGGGCCACCGTTGACCGGAGCACCCAGACCCACCTCGCGGGCGGCGGCCAAGCCGTCCAGCACCTCGGCCACCGGAAAATCCACGTCGTTCATGCGGCGGAAAATGGCATCGTCCAGCCCGTCCAGGCTCACGGTGACGCGGTGCAGGCCCGCGTCTTTCAAGGCTTGGGCTTTTTTGCGCAGCAGGCTGCCGTTGGTGGTCAGCGTCAGGTCCAGCGGCAGGCCGTCGGGGGTGCGCAACTCGGCCAGTTGGGCAATCAGTACCTCAATGTGTTTGCGCAGCAGCGGCTCGCCCCCGGTGAGGCGGATTTTTTGCACCCCGTGCGCCACAAAGCTGCGCGCCACGCGGGTGATTTCCTCGAATGACAGCAGCGCGCTGTGCGGCAGGTAGGGGTGGTCTTTGTCGAACACCTCTTTGGGCATGCAGTAGCTGCAACGGAAGTTGCAGCGGTCGGTCACGCTGATGCGCAGGTCGCGCAGCGGCCTGCCCAGGCCGTCGGCCAGCAGCCCATTGGGTGCCACCTGGGCGGTGGGCACCGTGGCCGCCAGTGTGCGCATGCGGTGGTCGATGAGGGGAATGACGCGTTCGGACATGGGTTTGGATTATCGGCCAGCACCTGCTGCCCTCCCAGCCCCAGTGGCCACCGATCCAGAGGGCACCTGCAAAAGGCAAGAGAGGTGCCACTTCCACGGGGGCTGGCGGTGGAGCTGCGCCATAGATGATGGTCTGCGTCTGTGGCTGGCCGTACGGCGACGGGTAAGCCGGGTATGCCACCGGGGTGTTACGAGTTATTACTTTCTGGGCGGGGATTGGCGCATGGCCAATGTTTGTGATTTAATTCAACATTCATTGAAATATTGAAATCAAAGGAGCCCCCATGAAGCGCTTTCACGTTCACCTGCATGTGGCCGACCTGGCCGCCAGCCTCGCTTTTTACAACCGCCTGTTTGCCGCAGAGCCCGCCCGTGTGGAGGCCGACTACGCCAAATGGATGCTGACCGACCCGCCGGTCAACTTCGCCATTTCCACCCGGGGCAGCCAGCCAGGGCTGGACCACTTCGGGTTTCAGGTGGAACACGCGGACGACCTGGCCGCCCTCAAAGCGCAGGCCCAGGCCGCCGACATGGCGCTGTTGGACGAGGGTGAAACCACCTGCTGCTACGCCCGCAGCGACAAATACTGGGTGACCGACCCCCAGGGCGTGGCCTGGGAGCAGTTCCACACGCTGGACACCATCCCCACTTTCAGTGCAAACAATGAAGAACAAAAAGTGCCTTCAGCGCAGAGCTGTTGTGCACCAAAAGCTCCTGAAAACGATGCAAAAGGTGGCGGGTGCTGTGCCCCCGCCAAGCCCTCAGCCACAGCCGCCTCGGCCACCACCGCCACCGCCACGGCGGGTGGCTGCTGTGGCCCCAGCGCCAAAGCAGGCTGCTGCTGATGGCACCTGACGCCACACTGGTCGCTGCCGCAGCGCCCACAGCCATGGTGCACGCCGATGCTGTCCGGGCGCTGGCCGCACTGGCGCATGACGCGCGGCTGGCGGTCTTCAAGCTGCTGGTGCAGGCCGGGCCTGACGGACTTGCTGCAGGTGTGCTGGCCGAGCAGCTGGCCATTGCGCCATCGGCCCTGTCGTTCCACCTGAAAGAGCTGACCCACGCGGGTTTGCTGATGCAGCGCCCCGATGGCCGAAAGCTCATCTACAGCGCCAGTTTTGCCACCATGAACCAGCTCATGGCCCACCTGACCGACAACTGCTGCCAGGGCGCGCCCTGCGCGGTGGCGCTGCCCGCCACCGTTTGCTGCCCCGACTGAGCCGCCACCGGCCACGCGCCCGCCAGTCCGCAGCACGTTCACGTTCACGTTCACCCACTCTCAACCCATTGACCCCCCCGATCGAGGTTCCACCATGACCACCCCCACCGTTTACAACATCCTGTTTCTGTGCACGGGCAACTCTGCCCGCAGCGTGCTGGCCGAGTCGCTGATGAATGCGCTGGGCAATGGCCGGTTCAAAGCGTTTTCGGCGGGCAGCCACCCCGCAGGTGCCGTCAACCCGTTTGCGCTGGCGTTTTTGCAGGCCAACGGCTTGCCCACCGAGGGGTTGCGCAGCAAGTCCTGGGACGAATTTGCCGCGCCCGGTGCGCCGGTGATGGACTTCATCATCACCGTGTGCGACCAGGCCGCCGGTGAGGTGTGTCCCTTCTGGCCCGGCCAGCCCCTGTCGGCCCACTGGGGCGCGCCCGACCCGGCGGCGGTGCAGGGCAGCGACGAGGCCAAGCGCAAGGCCTTCCGTGATACGGCCAACCTCATGCGCCGGCGCATTGAGCTGTTCACCGCCTTGCCACTGGCCTCGTTGGACGGCCTGGCCCTGAAAGCCAAGATGGACACCATCGGGGCCACCGCATGAGCGCCCAGTGCGAGGTGACGGCCAAGCGTGCTGCCGCTGCGCCCATGAGCGTGTTCGAGCGCTACCTGACGGTGTGGGTGTTTTTGTGCATCGTGGTGGGCATTGCGCTGGGGCAGGTGCTGCCCGGCGTGTTCCAGGCCGTGGGCCGCATGGAGGTGGCGCAGGTCAACCTGCCGGTGGGCCTGCTGATTTGGGTCATGGTCATTCCCATGCTGGTGAAGGTGGACTTTGGCGCACTGGGCCAGGTGCGCCAGCACGTGCGGGGCATTGGCGTGACGCTGTTCGTCAACTGGCTGGTCAAGCCGTTTTCCATGGCGCTGCTGGGCTGGCTGTTCATCCGGCACCTGTTTGCCGACTGGCTGCCCGCCGACCAGCTCGACAGCTACGTGGCTGGGCTGATTCTGCTGGCCGCCGCCCCCTGCACGGCCATGGTGTTTGTGTGGAGCCGCCTGACCGGGGGTGACCCGCTGTTCACCCTCACGCAAGTGGCGGTGAACGACGCCATCATGGTGGTGGCGTTTGCGCCGCTGGTGGGGCTGCTGCTGGGCCTGTCGGCCATTGTGGTGCCGTGGGCCACGCTGGTGACCTCGGTGGTGCTGTACATCGTCATCCCCGTGGTGCTGGCGCAGTGGCTGCGCAAGGCCCTGCTGCGCAAAGGGCAGGCCGCGTTCGATGCCGCCATGGAAAAGCTGGGCCCGTGGAGCATGGCCGCGCTGCTGGTCACGCTGGTGCTGCTGTTCGCCTTCCAAGGCGAGGCCATTTTGGCGCAGCCGCTGGTCATTGCGCTGCTGGCCGTGCCCATCCTCATACAGGTGCTGTTCAACTCCGGCTTGGCCTATTGGCTCAACCGCGCCGTGGGCGAAAAGCACAACATCGCTTGCCCCTCAGCGCTCATTGGCGCCAGCAACTTCTTTGAGCTGGCCGTGGCCGCCGCCATCAGCCTGTTTGGCTTCAACTCAGGCGCTGCGCTGGCCACGGTGGTGGGCGTGCTGATTGAGGTGCCGGTGATGTTGCTGGTGGTGCGCGTGGTCAACCAGAGCAAGGGTTGGTACGAGCGTGGGGCTGGGGTTTGAAAGATTAATTCAACATTATTAGCCAGCCTAACGCTTTATTTAATTTAATAGTTTGCTATATTTTTAACTCATTTTTGCTATCAAAAAATGACTCAAATCACCATTTACCACAACCCCAAATGCGGCACATCTCGCAACGTGCTGGCCCTCATCCGCAACACCGGCGTGGAGCCGGAGGTGGTGGAGTACCTCAAAACCCCACCCGGCAAGCAGCGCCTGACCGAGCTGGTGGCCGCCACCGGCCAGGGTGCCCGAGCCCTGCTGCGCGAAAAGGGCACACCCTACGCCGAGCTGGCGCTGGACCAGCCGCACTGGAGCGACGAGCAGCTGATTGACTTCATGGTGGAACACCCCATCCTCATGAACCGCCCGCTGGTGGTGACCGAGCTGGGCACCCGCCTGTGCCGCCCCTCAGAAGCCGTGCTCGACATCCTGCCCCTGCCGCAACTGGGCGCGCTGGACAAGGAAGACGGCGAGCGGGTGGTGGGGGCGGATGGGCAGCGGGTGAAGTAAAACCAGCCCATGCCCACCCCCTCCGACCTCCCGCCTGCCGACCCGCTCACCGACCAGTCCTCCGCCAGCCACCACGCCCAAGTCGACCGGACTGCCGCACTGGCGGCACAGCCGGCGGGGCAGGGCGGGGCACCGGCTTGCCTCATGCAGGCATGGGCGCTGCACCAGGCCGAATTGCGGGGTTGGCTGCAGCACCGCCTGGGTGATGCAGCCACGGCGCAAGACCTGCTGCAAGACGTGTTTTTGAAGGCGCTGCGCCAGGGTGAGCGGTTTTGCAGCGTGGCCAATGCCAGGGCCTGGCTGTTTGAAGTGGCCCGCAACACCCTGACCGACCACCTGCGCCGCCAGCACCCCACCGAGCCGCTGCCACCCGCCTGGCTGGGTGAGGAGCCCTTGGGTAGCGGCCTGCAAGGTGGGCTGGGCATGCCGGGCACTGATGCCTTGCCCTTTGACCCCGACGCTGATGCCCCGCCCGTGGTGGACCAGCTCACTGGCTGCCTGCAACGGGTGCTGACTGAAATGGCCCTGGCGGATGCCCACATCATTCGCCAGTGCGACTTGGCGGGCCAGCGCCAGCAAGACTACGCCACCGAGCAGGGTTTGAGCCTGCCCGCCACCAAGGCCAGGCTGCGCCGCGCCCGCGAGCGCTTGCGCACCGCCATGACAGAAGGCTGCCAAATTCAAACCTCGCCCGGTGGTGGTGTGGAAGACTTTGTGCCGCGCTTGTAGTTGGTCTGGCCATCGCTGGGCCCATTGACTCAGTTCGATTCAATTCAACTCGACTTGGCTTGGCTTGGCTGCATCCGCCCCCTGATGGCGCCGGGTTTTGTTTCAAGCCAACTTGCATCCTTTTGGCACACCGTGCGTCTTCAGGGGTATGGGCACACTTTCTTCTTCACCTTCTGCGTCGTCTCACCCTGGTTGGCGGCACTGGCCGAAGCGCCAGCCCTTGGCGTTTGTGCTGCTGGCCGCTGCCGTGTGGTGGGGCCTGTACCAAACGCTGGTGCCTGCGTCTGAGTGGTTGGTGGCCCAAATGCCGGTGGAGCGCAGCAGCCACCTGGGTGGGGCGCTGCAGTTTTTCTTCTACGACACGCCCAAGGTGCTGATGCTGCTCACCGGGGTGGTGTTCGTCATGGGCATGGTCAACAGCTACTTCACGCCCGAGCGCACCCGGGCGCTGCTGGCGGGCCGCTCTGAGGGGTTGGCCAACGTCATGGCGGCCACGCTGGGCATCGTCACGCCGTTTTGCAGTTGCTCGGCGGTGCCGCTGTTCATTGGGTTTGTGCAGGCCGGTGTGCCGCTGGGGGTGACGTTTTCTTTTCTGATTTCAGCGCCCATGGTCAACGAGGTGGCGTTGACGCTGCTGTTTGGCATGTTCGGCTGGCGGGTGGCGCTGCTGTATTTGGGCCTGGGCCTGAGCGTGGCCATTGTGTCGGGCTGGGTGATTGGCCGCCTGAAAATGGAAGCACACTTGGAAGACTGGGTGCGCGACATGCCCAAAATGTCTGCCGACTTTGACCCCGGCCACACCACCCTGGCCGACCGTGTGGCGGCGGGCCTGGCGTCGGTCAAAGAGATCGTCGGCAAGGTGTGGCCCTACATCCTGGCGGGCATTGCCATTGGCGCGGGCATACACGGCTACGCACCGCAAGACCTGATGGCCAGCTTCATGGGCAAAGAGGCCTGGTGGTCGGTGCCGCTGGCGGTGCTCATGGGTGTGCCGCTGTACACCAATGCGGCTGGGGTCATCCCCATCGTGCAGGCGCTGCTGGCCAAAGGCGCGGCGCTGGGCACGGTGCTGGCCTTCATGATGAGCGTGATTGCCCTCTCGTTGCCCGAGATGATCATCCTGCGAAAGGTGCTGAAGATTCGGTTGATTGCCACCTTTGTGGCCGTGGTGGCCAGCGGCATTTTGCTGGTGGGCTGGGTGTTCAATGCCGTGCTGTAGCCGCCCGCCTGCCACCATTCACCCATCACAAACACAGGAGACAACACCATGACCCACCGCCGCCCCCACCTCAAAACCCTGTTCCACACCGCAGCCCTCTCATGCGGCCTGGCCCTGTCGTGGGCTGCCCACGCGGTGCAAGTCACCTTTCAGCCCGTGGCCCCCAACGTGTATGCCTACGTGGGCGACACCGAAGGCCGCACCTACGAGAACGAAGCGCTCAACGCCAACATTGGCCTGGTGGTCACGCCCGCCGGGGCGGTGCTGATAGACCCCGGTGCCACCCACCAAACCGGGGCCACCATTGCCGCTGCCGCGCAAAAGGTGAGCAGCCAGCCCATCAAATGGGTCATCAACACCGGGGGGCAAGACCACCGCTGGCTGGGCAATGGCTACTTCAAGGCGCAGGGCGCTGACATCATTGCCCACGCCAGCGCCCAGGTCGACATGCAAGCCCGCGGCCCCGAGCACCTGCGCGCCAACGCCCCCGTGCTGAAAGACAAGCAAGACGGCACCGTGCCCGTGTATGCCACCCGCTGGCTGCAAGGCCCAGACAACACGCTGGAGTTGGGCGGCGTGAGGCTGCAATTCATCCACCGCAACGGGGGCCACACGCCCGGCGACATGCTGGTGTATTTGCCCGCCACGGGCGTGGTGTTCACGGGCGATGTGGTTTACACCGACCGCATTTTGGGCCTGCACCCGGTCAGCAAAACCAAAACCTGGGTGGCCAGCTTTGAGGCGCTGGAAGCGCTCAAGCCCACGGTGGTGGTGCCCGGCCACGGCCGCGTGACCAACTTGGCCCAAGCCCAGCGCGACACCGGCAACTTGCTGCGGGCCTTGCGCGCCCACATGGGCAAGGCCGTGGAGGCGGGCACCGACATCAGCGCCGCCGTCAAAAGCTTTGACGCCACGCCCTTTAAACACCTGCAGCACGTGGACGTGTGGCTGCCCCAGTTGGCCAACCTCACCTACCTGGAGATGGAGCAGGAGTGAGGCAAGAATTTCAAGTAAAAAGTGCTTATAGCGCTTGATGAGTAAGCGCTAACAGCTATTGATTTATTTAACCTGAAGGAACACACCATGGACATCAAAGTACTGGGCTCTGGCTGCACCAACTGCAAAAACACCGTCGCCCTCATAGACCAAGTGGCCAAGGCCAAAGGCGTGGACATCACCCTGGAGAAGGTGGAAGACATGCGCGCCATCATGGCCTACGGCGTGATGAGCACGCCCGGCGTGGTGGTCAACGGCAAGGTGGTGCACGCCGGTGGCGTGCCCAGCCGGGACAAGATTGAGCAGTGGTTGACGGTGTGAAGGCCTGATGGGCGGGCAGCCCAGCGGGTTTACTCAGTTCCGGTAACTCGGGTCAACGCGGTCCACGATGCGTTGCAGGGCATCAAACGCGTCCTGCCCGCCGCCAAATTTTGGGTTGAAGTTGAGCGAGTCGCGCACGCAGGCTTCCAGCACCGGCATGGCAATGGCACGCGTTTTGCCCATGGACTGGGAAGCCAGCTGCACTTCGCAGGCACGGTTGACCAGCCACATCAGCGCCAGCGCGTTGGCCAGGTTGAATCCCATGACCACCGGGCCGTGGTTGCGCAGCAGCAGCACGGGTTTGCCGCCCGAGCTGGCCAAAATGCGCTGGCCCTCGTCCAGGTGGACGGTGATGCCCTCAAAGTCGTGGTATGCGATTTTTCCGTACAGCTGGGCGGCGTAGAAGTTTGAAAACTCAAGTCCGTCTTCCAAGCAGCACACGGCCTGGGTGGCGGTGGTGTGCACATGCATCACGCAATGGGCCTCGGGCACCTGCTCGTGAATGGCCCCGTGAAACGTGAAACCTGCCGGGTTGATGGGCCACTCAGACTGGCCAATGATGTTGCCGCGCACGTCCACCTTCACCAGGTTGGACGCGCACACCTCGGTGTAGTGCAGGCCAAAGGGGTTGATCAGAAAGTGCTGTTCTGGCCCAGGTACGCGCAGAGAGATGTGGTTGTAGATCAGCTCCGTCCATCCCAGGTGGTCGGCAATGCGGTAGGCCGCGGCCAGTTGCACGCGGGCGGCCCATTCTTCGGGGCTGAAGTGTTCGGGGCGGGGGTAGGCGGCGTGCAGGTTGGCTGTGGTCATGGCGGGCAGTTGGCGGTAAGGGTTGGCGTTGCGTTCCGTGTGGCGGGCTTTGAGTGGGTGGGCACGCGCAGCGGCCTTGGGGCACGTGCGCAGCCACCCAGTCAGTACGGGGAGCCCGTTGACTGCGCCCCGGCGCTGGCAGGTGCTGGCGGATTGCTTTTGGTTTTGAAGTGCGCGGCCAGGTCGGTGGCGGCCTTGACCAGCAGCGTGGTGTCCACACCCACGGCCACAAACTGCGCGCCCGCGTCCAGGTACATCTGGGCCATGGCCTTGTCGGCCATCAAGACGCCAGCGGCCTTGCCAGCGGCGCGCACCTGGGCAATCCCGTTCAGGATGGCTTTTTGCACCTCCGGGTGGTTGGCCTGACCCGGAAAGCCCATGGAGGCTGACAGGTCAGCAGGGCCAAAAAAAACGCCATCCACGCCGTCCACAGCAGCCATGTCGGGCAGGTTGTGCAGGGCCAGGGTGGTTTCGGCTTGCACCAACAGGCACATCTGCTCGTTGGCGTGGTGCACGTAGTCGGGCACTTGGTTCCAGCGCGAGGCCCGTGCCAGGGCCGCGCCCATGCCGCGAATGCCGTCGGGCGCGTAGCGGGTGGCGCTGACCATGAGCGCCGCGTGCTCGGGTGTGTCCACCATGGGAATGAGCAGCGTTTGTGCGCCCACATCCAGGTATTGCTTGACCAGCGCCACTTCGCCCACCACGGGGCGCACCACGGCCTGCACGGGGTAGGGGGCCAGGGCCCGCAGTTGGTCGAGCACGGTGCGGGGGTCGTTGGGTGCGTGTTCGCCGTCGAGCAACAACCAGTCAAAGCCGCAACCGGCCAGCGCTTCGGCCACGTTGGCATCGGCAAAGCCGACCCAGCAGCCTATGGGTTGCCGGCCCGCTTGCAGGGCCTGTTTGAAGGTGTTGACGGGGTGGGGGATGGGCATGGGGTTTCCTTGGCAGAAAGCGAAATGGGGTCGGAGCCAGTGGGGTTCGGTGTGTGCCGTGGGGCGGGGTGTGGGGTTTTGCCTGGTGCCGTTGGCGCATCAGGCGCTCGGGTACAGCCCACGGGTGCGCGCCATGAGGCGGGTCAGGCCCAGCAGCGCGTCCATGTGGGGGGTGAGCAGGTTCAGGTGCTGGCCAATCTCGCGCACCGAGCCCAGGATGGCGTCCAGCTCAATGGGGCGGCCCGCTTCCACGTCTTGCAGCATGGAGGTTTTGAACGATCCCAGGCTGCGGGTGATGGCGTGGCGGTCTTCTGGTACTTGGTCAATGGCGCAGCCAATGCGCTGGCCAATGGCCTGGGCCTCTCGCATCACGGCGCTGCAATGGGCGCGCACCAGCGGGTCGTCCAGAATCTGGTCGCAGGGCGCGCCGGTGAGGGCCGACACCGGGTTCATGGTCATGTTGCCCCACAGCTTGAACCAGATGTCGTGCTGGATGCGCTTGGACACGGTGACACCAAACCCGGCTTGTTCCAACAGCGCCGCGACGGCCTGCACGCGCGGGGCACTGAGCCCACGCCGGGCCGCCCCAAGCGGGCTCGAACCCCCTTGGGGGGCAGCGTCAGCGTGGGGGCGATGTTCCTTGCCCGACGGCTCGCCAATGATGAGTTGGTTGTTTTTGATGCGCGTCACCTGCCCCGGCTGCGGCGACACCGCGCTGACGTGCACCACGCAGCCCAGCACATGGGCGGTGGGCAGGGCGGCGGCTGTGAGACCACCTGGGTCCACGGTTTGCAGTTGCAGGCCCGCGCATTCGCCGCCCAGGCCGTCAAAAAACCACCAAGGCACGCCATTCATGGCCACCAGCACCACCGTGTGGGCGGCCAGCAGGGGTTTGATTTGCTGGGCCACGGCAGGCATGGCCGGGCCTTTGACCGAGACGATGACCAGGTCTTGCGGGCCCAGTGCGGCGGCGTCGTCGCTGGCGCGCAGGGGCACAGCGTGGATGCGGCCTTCGGTGTCCGTCCATTGCAGGCCGTTGCCTTGCAGGGCGGCCAGGGTCTGGCCTCGGGCCAGTGCGCTGAGTTCAATCAGGTCCCCTGGCAACCGTGAGCCCAACCACGCCGCAAATACGCCACCAATGGCCCCCACGCCCACGATGGCGACTTTGCGAATGGGCGGGAACTGGGGGCTGGCTGGCGTCATGGGGGTGCTCCTGGTGGGCAATGGACGGGGGTGGCGATGGGTCGCTGGGGGTCGTGGAGGGGGTGAACCTTCAGACGAAGCGAAACGCCAGTGTGCCCAAGGGGCCAGCCGGGCTGGCGTATTCGGCCTCGAACAGGTCGCCCGCCTTGGCCGCCACAGGCCGGGTGAACGAGCCTGCCAGCACGATGTGGCCGGGGTGCAGGGTTTCGCCCCAGGGGGCCAGCTTGTTGGCCAGCCAGGCAATGCCCACGGCGGGGTCGCCTTGCACACCGGCGGCCAGGCCGGTTTCTTCGACCGCGCCGTTTTGCCGCAGGATGGCGCCGCACCAGGCGCGGTCCATGCCGCGTGGGTCGATGCGTTGGCCGCCCAACACGATGCCGGCGTTGGCCGCGTTGTCGCTGATGGTGTCGAACACCTTGCGGGGGGCCT
This sequence comes from uncultured Hydrogenophaga sp., assembly GCA_964396895.1. Lineage (GTDB taxonomy): Bacteria > Pseudomonadota > Gammaproteobacteria > Burkholderiales > Burkholderiaceae_C > UBA2334. The sequence continues at coordinate 273,545 of CAYNGJ010000002.1, forward strand.
GGGTGTGGCGGTCGAACTGCTCGATGCGGGCGTCGATGATTTCAATGGCCGGGGTGATGTAGTCAGTGGCATTCAGCACCTGTTCCACCGTGATGTTTGGGCCCTGCAGCGGGGCTTTGAGGACAAATGCCAACTCCACTTCCACACGCGGAGCGATGAACTGGCTCACGGGAATGTCCAGCACCTGGCCGGGCGTGCAGTCGTAGCGCATGAAGTCGAGCAGGGTGCCGTAGTCGGGCTCGTCAATTTGGCTGCTGATTTGCATGGCGCGGCTGGTCAGGCCAATTTTGTGGCCGATGACCTTGGCCCCCGCCTGCACCTGCTGGGCCACCCAGGCGCGGCTGACGCGGTAGCCGTCTTCAATGGTCATGCCGGGGAAGCGCTTGGAGAAGTGCTCTACCGGCACGCGGGTGGTTTGCGACTGCTGCAATTCGGCCGCCAGTTGGGCGATGAGGGTGTCGTCAAGCATGGGGAGTGTGGGTGTGTGGGGTGTCAGGGTTTTTTGAACAGGGGGTGCAGCGAGCTGGTTTTGGCGTCGAACACCTCGGGGCCTTCGTCAATTTGCAGCGTCACGCCGATGTGTTGGTGGGTCAATTGATAGTGAAAATGGGCGCTGGCGCTTACCAGTAAAGCGTTTCCAGCTATGGAAATTGTTTCCTTGGATCGGCCCCTGCCCATGCGCAGATTCAGGTACACAAAGCCGTAGTCGCCGCTGCCGCCCGCTGCCCGGCCTGCCGCGCCGCCATCGGCCACGGCAAAGTGAGGTGCCGGGTAGGCCAGCACACGCACACCACCGGGGGGGAACACGGGCTTACCTGCTTCGTCTCTAACGGCCAGCATGGTGTCGGCCAGGGTGCGGCATAAACCGGACATGTCGGCGGCCATGTCGTTGCCACCTTCGCCCATGGGGCGGTCGAGGTTGGCGGTGTAGAGGATGACGAGGTGGGGCATGGCGGTCAGTGGTGTGCAGAGCAGCGTCAGAGCCGGGTGGCCACCGAGGTGTAGCCCTCAGCCGCAGAGGCCCGTGCCGGTGGGATGGCGCGGCCCGTCACCGGTGTGACCGGGAAGATGGCGTTGATTTGCCCCGTGCCCGACGCGCCAAAGTAGGGCGTAATGACCTCAGCCTGGTCTTCGTATTCGCTCCAGCCCAGTGCGCCCATCATCATCGCGGTGTCGTGCATGAAGCCTTCGCCGTGGCCTTTGCTGGCGTACTCGGGCAGCATGCCGCAAAAATCTTTCCACTGGCCGGTTTTCCACATCTCGACCACGCGGCTGTCCAGCTGCTCCAGGAAAGGGCTCCAGATTCTGAAGGCGAATTCAGGGGCCAGGCCGTTCTGGGCAAAGCGGTGGCTCAAGGACCCACTGGCCAGAAAGGCCACGGTGCCGTCGTAATGCTGTTCAATGGCCTGGCGCATGGCCCACCCCAATCGGGCGCTGTCGTCCAAGTAGTGCACCGTACACATGGCCGATACCGATATCGCTTTGAAGTGCTGGTCTTCGTTCATGTAGCGCAGGGGCACCAAGGTGCCGTACTCCGGGTCCAGGCTGGTGGCGTGGTGGGCCAGGGTTTCCACACCGTGCTCCACACACACCTTGGCCAGCAATTGGCCCAGTTCGGGGTTGCCGGGGCATTCGAACGGCATGTTGGCAATGAAGTGGGGCAACTCGTTGCTGGTGTAGTTGCCTTTGAAGTGCGGGGCGCAGTTGATGTGGTAGTTGGCGTTCACCAGCCAGTGGGTGTCGAACACCACCAGGGTGTCCACCCCCAGTTCGCGGCAGCGGCGGCTGATTTCTTGGTGGCCGTCAATGGCGTCTTGCCGTGTGCCCTTGCGCGGGCCGTCCAGCTCGCTGAGGTACATGCTGGGCACGTGGGTGACTTTGGCGACGAGGGCGAGTTTTCCCATGGTGTTGTCTCCTTACTTTGGGTGTACTTTTTTCAACAGATTCGATACTTGAAGGGGGGTACGAAGTTGGCCGTGTGCGTGAATGACGGCGTGGCAGTTTGGACACACGGGCACCAGGTCCGTGCTTGGGTTCACCTGGCGCGGACCATCCGACTGAGAAAGCGGGGTCAGGTGGTGAACGTGTATGCAGTCGCTGAATTCAGGTCCATACAGTTGTCCCATGTCGACGCCGCACGCCACGCACACGGCCTTTTGGGTTGACAGACACTGCGCCCGAGCCATTGCATTGCGACTGCGAACCGTGTTCACGCTTTGCGAGGAAGCACCTTCGCACAAGGGTGTCTCGTCAAGTGGTTCATCAGCCAACAGGTGATTGCCTTCGAGCAAATTTGAGTTCCTCAGCGCGTCAACAACCTCTGGACGCAGTTCCCATGGGAAACCCTTCACGATTCCCGGCCTACCTTGGCGTGCCAATACCTGCCAAAGCTTCGCAAATTCAGTCGCAACGGGATGGGGTGAATTTATTGCGATTTTTTCAAGCACGAGCCTGCCTGAGGCTGCAAACAGTGCGTTGACTGTGACGTGGTGAATACCCAATTGCTTGGCAATTTCGCCAGCGCTGGCGGTATGGCTGGGGGCGTTCAAGAGTCGCTCCAAAACTTCGTACTGTTGCAGTGGAAGCTCTGGCAGCACGGCATCCAACGCGGCGCGGTATTGCTCTCTTGTTAACGGCGTGGATATGGTCATGGGGTTTGTCGGGGGCAGTCAGGGGCAAATGAGCGCCACGCTGGGGAAGTAGCTGCGGTAGCGGGTAGCATCGCGGGTAAGCAGCGTCAAGCCCTCGGCCTGGGCGTGGGCCCCAATAAAGAAGTCGGGCAGCACGCCGGTTTTGGCACCGCCGCGTTGGCGGTAGGTGCGAAAAGCGGTGGCCGCCAATTGGGCTGCGAGGCGTGACAGGTCGCGAACTTGGACGTCCAATTGGTCCAAAAATGCGTCAACGTGCGGTCCGGCGGTGTCGTGGGTGTGCAGTTCGGCGTACACCACAAAATCGGTGATCAGTGGGCCTTGTTGTTTGGCTTTGATGAGTTCGCGCAAAGACCACTCCAACCACACCGGGTCTCGATGGATGACATCGACGAAAACGTTGGTGTCCACCAGGGTCATGGCTGATTCCAGTCATCGCCGCGTGTCATGCGCATGAGCTCATCGGTGCTCATGCCATCTTTGGCAATGCCGATGAACTGCCGAATGGGGTCATCGGGCGCCAGAAACGACAGATCGGGTTCGTCGGGTGGGGTCGTGGGCATGGCGGCTTGGGCGGTGACCAGGTACTCGGCCAACGCCTCTTGCACGACTTGCGATTTGCTCAGCTTGCGGGCGGTGCAGTAGCTGACCAAATCGCGCTCAATGGTTGCGGGTAAACGGACAGACAACATGGGAAGACTCCTTGTCATACAAATAGAACCCCAGTGTATGACTAAACCCTGTTTTGTATGACAATAATTTTTCTCTGTCATACACCCCAATGCGGAATGTGGTGACTGCCCAAAGACACGGCCACGTTTTTGGGCTCCAGAAACACCTCGTAACTCCAGGTGCCGCCCTCGCGCCCGGTGCCGCTGGCCTTGGTGCCGCCGAAAGGCTGGCGCAGGTCGCGCACGTTCTGGCTGTTGACGAAGCACATGCCCGCCTCTATGGACGCGGCCACGCGGTGGGCCTTGCCGATGTTCTCGGTCCACACGTAGCTGCTCAGGCCGTACTGGATGTCGTTGGCCAAGCAAATTGCATCGGCCTCGTCCTTGAACGGAATGAGGCAGGCCACCGGGCCGAAGATTTCTTCCTGCGCAATGCGCATGCGGTTGTCCACGTCGGCAAACACGGTGGGCCACACGAAGTTGCCTTTTTGCAGGTTGCCCGCCAGTTCGGGGGCGTAGCTGGGGCGGTCGATGCCGCCGCACAGCAGGGTGGCACCTTCTTTGGAGCCCAACTCAATGTAGCTGCGCACCTTGGCCAGGTGGCCCTGGCTGATCATGGGGCCGATGATGGTGCTCTCGGCCAGCGGGTCGCCCACGGTGATGCGTTTGGCACGCTCGGCAAATTGGGCGGCAAAGTCAGCGTAAATGCTTTGCTGCACCAGGATGCGGCTGCCTGCGGTGCAGCGCTCGCCGTTGTTGGAGAAGATCATGAACAGGGCCGCGTCCAGCGCGCGGTCCTGGTCGGCGTCTTCGAAAATCACAAACGGGCTTTTGCCGCCCAGCTCCATGCTGAACTTCTTCAAGCCCGCAGACTGAACGATGCGGTTGCCCGTGGCGGTGCTGCCTGTGAAGCTGATGGCACGCACATCCGGGTGGGCGCAAAGGGGTTCGCCTGCGTCTTTGCCAAAGCCGTGCACCACGTTCAGCACGCCTGCGGGCACACCGGCTTCCAGCGCCAGTTCGCCCAGGCGGGCGGCGGTCATGGGCGACAGCTCGCTCATTTTCAGCACAGCGGTGTTGCCAAAGGCCAGGCAGGGGGCCACTTTCCAGGTGGCGGTCATGAAGGGCACGTTCCACGGGCTGATGAGCGCGCACACGCCCACGGGGTGGAACAGCGTGTAGTTCAGGTGCGTGGGCGTGGGGTAGGTGTGGCCGTCCACCCGGGTGCACATCTCGGCAAAGTAGTGGAAGTTGTCGGCTGCGCGGGGCACCAGCTGTTTGCCGGTCTGGCTGATGCTCTGGCCGGTGTCCTGGGTTTCGGTGCGGGCAATTTCGGGCACGTGCCTGGCAATCAGCTCGCCCAGGTTGCGCATGATCTTGGCGCGCTCGGTGGCGGGGCGGCCTGCCCAGGCCGGGAAGGCGTCGTTGGCGGCCTGCACGGCGGCGTTCACTTGCGCCTCGGTGCCGCTGGCCACTTCGGCCAGCACGTCCTGGGTGGCGGGGTTGACGGTTTCAAAGTAGTCGCTGGCGGCAACTGGCTGGCCGTTGATGAGGTGGTCGATGCGCATGGGGTATTCCTGTCTGTATTCTGTTTCAATAGCTTAAAAGTATTGATGGATAAGCGATGGAGCACTTAAACATTGAAAATTTCGTCACCCACCAGGGTGTTGACCAATCGGCCGATGCCGTCGATCTCGGTCACCACCTCGTCGCCCACGTTCACGTTCACCACGCCGTCGGGCGTGCCGGTCAGGATCACGTCGCCGGGCTGCAGCGTCATGAAGCCGCTGAGGTAGGCGATGAGCGCCGCAATGTCTGATATCAGGTCCGCTGTGTTGCCTTGCTGGGTCACCACGCCGTTGACCAGCGTGCGCAGCGCCAGGTGGTGCGGGTTGGGCACTGCCGAGGCGGGCACCAACCAGGGGCCGAGCACGGTGCAGCCATCGCGGTTTTTGACGCGCAGGTTGGGGCGGTAGTAGTTTTCAAGGTAGTCGCGGATGGCGTAGTCGTTGGCCACGGTGTAGCCCGCCACGCACTGCATGGCGTCTTCACGCCGCACGTTTTTGGCCGTGCGGCCTATCACCACCGCCAGCTCGCACTCGTAGTGCATGAAGGCCACGCCGTCGGGGCGGCGGGTTTGGCCCCGGTGGCCGATCAGGGCGCTGGCGCTTTTCAAAAAAGCCAGTGGCTCGTCCTGCGTGGTCACGGTCAGCTCTTTGGACAACTCCTTCACGTGGTCGGCGTAGTTCAGCCCCAGCGCAATGACGGTGCCCACCTCGAACGGGGGCAGCCAGACCACATCTGCCTCGGCCAGCACACGGCCATCGGCCAGTTGTACGCCGTGGGGGTGTTCGGTGGCGGTGTGGATGGCGCCGCTGTAGGCCACTCGGGCTGTTTTGGCCACACTGGCCGTGTTGACGGGTTTGCCGGGTTCGGCGCTGGGTGCGTCGGGTGCGCTTGGATGGGCGGTGGCGATGGGCTCTCCTTCGGCCACCAGCGTGTGCTCCAACTGGCCAATGCCTTCAATCGCAATGCCCACCCGCTGCCCGGCACGGGCACGCGGCGCACCGGCGGCCACGCCCACAGCCAGCACATCGCCAGGGTGCAAGGTCATGAACTCGGTCACATCGGCCAGCAGTTGCGCCACGGGGCGGATCAGCCCGGCCGTGCTGCTGCGGTGCACCACCTCGCCATCCAGCGCCACGGTGATGGCCAGGTTGTCCGGGTCAATGGCGTCATTCGCCACCACCACAGGCCCCATGGGGCAGAAGCCGTCGCGGCATTTGAAGCGCATGGAGGGGCGGTACACGGCCGCGTGCGGCACGCTGATGTCGTTCATCACCACATAGCCCGCGACAAAGCCGAGGGCAAGGTCAGCGCTGACGCGGCAGGCGGTGCGACCAATGACCAGGCCCAGCGTGGCCCCCATTTCCAGTTCTGGCGCATCGGCGGGCACCACCACGGCTGCACCGGGTTGGCCCCAAGTGTTGCGGGGCTTGATGTACAGCACAGGCGCTTTCGGCGGTGCCTTGTAGGGCGCGGCGTGCACTTGCTCTCCCAATGCGGCCAGGGCGTCGCGGTGGTTGAGCAGGGTGCCGTACACCGTGCCGCGCGGGTGGCGGAGGGGCGCGGTGGTGGCGGGGAATGCGGGTGAGGTCATGGCAATGGGTGGGAGCCTTGGGCACGCAGCGGAGCAGGCCGGGCATTTGCTAATATGTGCGCAATTAAAACGCTAACATGTGAGTGTGTCAATGATTTTGCCATTGACTTGAACATGGGGTTTTCCCGAGGAATGTGGGCGGCAGTTTCACAGCGTCCGGTCACCGCCCGTTACAGTGACGTGCCGTCAACCTTCTCCTTTCACAGTGGCCACCACCATGACCAGCCCACTTCGGCACCGCAACCTGCCCCAGCTCATGCTCCAGTCCCGCGAGGCACTGATGCAGCGTTTTCGCCCCATGCTCAATGGCCAGGGCGTGACCGAGCAGCAGTGGCGCATCCTGCGGGCATTGCTGCAGGAAGACGGCCTGGAGCCGCGCCAGTTGTGCGAGCGTTGCCTGATTTCCAGTCCCAGCATTGCCGGTGTGCTGGCGCGCATGGAGGAGGCCGGGCTCATCCAGCGCGAGCGCATGGCGCATGACCAGCGCCGCGTCAGGGTCACGCTCACGCCACAGGCACAGACCATGGGTGAGGCCATGGCGCCGCTGGTGGAGCTGCAATACGCCGAACTGGAGAAGGTGGTGGGGGTGGAGGCCCTGCAAGGCGTGTACGACGCGCTGGACACCCTGTTGCAGAAGCTGGACGCGGCCCCCGGTGGGGTGCCGGTCGACTGAGCCCCGCGGTCAGGCTTTTTTGCTCAACCGGTCCCAGTCCCGCAGCGTTTGCTGCAGGCGATTTCTGGCGTTGGTGTGGGCGGTGCTGAACGTGCGGGTCAGCTGCGCCCTCAGCGCGGGGGCGGGGGCAGGTGCCCCAGCGGCTTTCAGGCTGTCGATCACCCGCATCACGGTCTGAAAGTTCTCGGATGCAGCTGCCAATTCCAGCATGCCCTGACCGCGGTTGGTGGTGTCCAGCACGTTGGCCCCGTGGTCCAGCATGTACTGCACCACCCCCTGTTTGCCCAACGAGCAGGCCCAGTGCAAGGGCACCAGGCCGTTTGCCAGCCGAGCGTTGAAGTCGGCCTCGGGTGCCAGGTCTTCGGGGGCCAGTGGCCAACCCGAGGCCTTGATCATTTGTTGGGTTTTCCAGTCGAGCGGCATGGTGCAGAGGGCGGTGTGTGGGGGGCTGAGCTTACCCGCGTGGCGCGGCTGCGGTCCGGCCACAGTGGTGTTTCAACCGTGGCCCCGACACCTGGCTGCCCCAGTTGGTCAACTTCACTCATCTGAAAATGGCGCGCGAATGGCGCACGCCGTGAGCGCTTGCGCCATGATGTGAACACTCCACCCGCTTCGTCCCGCCACAGGAGGCCCTCATGGACACCACGATTCACCGCTTTCACCACCTGTTTGCGCAACTGGGGCTGCCCAATGGCGACGCAGACATTGGTCGCTTCATTGACACCCATTCGCCGCTGGCGGGCGAGGTGCGCCTGCACGAGGCGCCCTTCTGGTCGGCGGCGCAGGCCGCGTTTTTGCGCGACGCGCTGCAGCAGGACTCCGACTGGGCCGAGCTGGCCGACCAGTTGAGCCAGTCGCTGCGAGCGCCGGAGCCGCAGGCATGAGTGCAGCGAATGGTCACGACCATGACCATGACCATGGGCACGCTGGCCACCACCACCCGGTGCCCGCCAATTTCAACCGGGCGTTTGCCATCGGCATCGCGCTGAACCTGGGGTTTGTGGGCATAGAGGGGTTTTACGGCTGGCACATCAATTCGCTGGCGCTTCTGGCCGACGCCGGGCACAACCTGAGCGATGTGGCCGGTCTGGTGCTGGCCTGGGGTGGTGCGCTGGCGGGCAAGTTGCGGCCCGATGTGCACCACACCTACGGCTGGAAGCGCGCCAGCATCCTGGCCGCGTTTGCCAACGCCTTGCTGTTGCTGGTGGCCATGGGCTCACTGGCCTGGGAAGCGGTGGGCCGCCTGGGCTCGCCCGAGTCCACCCAGGGCTGGACCATCATCGCCGTGGCCGGGGTGGGCATTGTGGTCAACACCGCCACGGCGCTGCTGTTCATGCGCGGCGGCGAGGGCGACCTCAACATCCGAGGGGCGTTTTTGCACATGGCCGCCGACGCCCTGGTGTCGCTGGGCGTGGTGCTGGGCGGGGCGCTCTACCTGTGGCAGGGCTGGGGCTGGATAGACCCAGTCATGAGCCTGCTCATTGCCGTGGTGATTGTGGTGGGTACCTGGGGGCTGTTCCGGCAGTCGCTGCACCTGCTGTTTGACGGCGTGCCCGAAGGCATTGCGTTGCCCGCTGTGCAGCAGGCGTTGGCCGATGTGCCTGGCGTTGCCAGCGTGCACGACCTGCACGTCTGGGCCATGGGCACCCGCGACGTGGCGCTGACCGCACACCTCGAACTGGCCCGCCCCGGCCCCGACGCCCACAGCGTGTTGCGCGCCGCCGAGCAGTTGCTGCACACGCGCTTCGACATCCGGCACACCACCCTGCAACTCGAAACCCCACTCCACGCCCAGGCCTGTTCGCAGCGCGGGTGCGGCGTGGCCTGAAAGGACACCATGTCAACCAAACGTTGGACTTGGCTGGCGCTGTGGCTGTTGCTGGCGCTGGCGCCCGCCGCCCAGGCCAGCAGCCAGCTGGCATTGGACAAAGGCTGCATGGGTTGCCACGGCAACCCGCCGCAGAAAAAAGCGCCCACCTTTGCCCAGCTCGCCACCGACTACGCCCGTTATGCCAACGACCCGGGTGCCGATGTGCGCCTGGCCGAGAAGTTGCGCGCCCGCCACGTTTTTGGCAGCATTCGTGCCCACGAAACCCTGACGCCCGACAGTGCCTTGGCCCTGGTGCGTTGGATCATCCACGGGGCACCGTGAAAACCAGAGAAGCCACCATGTCCCCAGTTCTTGTCACCGGCGTCGGCATGACACCCTTCGCCAAACCCGGTGCCCACGCACCTTACCCCGACATGGCCGCCCAGGCCGTGCGCGCCGCGTTGGCCGATGCTGGCCTGGCCTACACCGACCTGCAGCAGGCCTATGTGGGCTATGTGTATGGCGACTCCACCGCCGGCCAGCGCGCGCTGTACGGCGTAGGCATGACGGGCATTCCCGTGTTCAACGTCAACAACAACTGCGCCACCGGCTCCACCGCGCTCTTTCTGGCCCGCCAGGCGGTGGCCAGTGGCGCGGCCGACTGCGTGCTGGCACTGGGTTTTGAGCACATGAACCCCGGTGCCCTGGGCAACGTCTTCACCGACCGGCCGTCGCCATTCGACCCCTTCGATGCCGCCACCGCCGAGCTGGTGGGGCGCGACGACATTCCCCTGGCGCTGCGCTACTTTGGCGGCGCGGGGCTGGCCCACATGCAGCAGTACGGCACGCGGCTGGAGACCTTTGCCGCCATCCGCGCCAAGGCCAGCCGCCACGCGACGCACAACCCGCTGGCCCTGCTGCGCAAAGAACTGAGCACCGACGACGTGATGGCCGCGCCCATGCTGTGGGCGGGCGTGATGACCCGCCTCATGGCCTGCCCGCCCACCTGCGGCGCGGCCGCGGCGGTGCTGTGCTCCGAGCGCTTTGCCCGCCAGCACGGCCTGAACGGCAGCGTGCGCATCCGCGCCCAGGCCATGACCACCGACACCGCCGCCACCTTCGAGGCGCGCGACATGCGCGAGGTCGTGGGTTTTTCCATGGCGCGCAGCGCGGCGCAGCAGGTGTACGAGCAAGCCGGTGTGGGGCCGCAAGACCTGGACGTGGTCGAGTTGCACGACTGCTTTGCCCACAATGAGCTGCTCAGCTACGAGGCCCTGGGCCTGTGTGGCCTGGGCGAGGCCGAGCGCTTTGTCACCGACGGCGACAACACCTACGGGGGGGCGGTGGTCACCAACCCCTCGGGCGGCTTGCTCAGCAAAGGCCACCCATTGGGTGCCACAGGGCTGGCGCAATGCACCGAGTTGGTGCAGCAGCTGCGCGGTCAGGCCGGGGCTCGCCAGGTGCCGAATGCGCGCCTGGCGTTGCAGCACAACCTGGGTTTGGGCGGTGCCTGCGTGGTCACGCTCTACGAGCAGACCCAACAGACCCACTGACTGCCTGGGCACGATGAAATCCCACACCCCCATGACCGCCTCCCCCGACTCCCCCAGCCTGGCCGACGTGGCCACCCTCAACCGCCTGCTGGCCGACTGGTTTGCCCCTTGGGTGCAAGACCTGGGTTTGCGCGCCGAGTCCTGTGGTCCAGGCCACGCCACACTGCGCCTGCCCAGCAACCCCCGGCTCAGCCGCATCGGTGGCATGGTGTGTGGCCAGGCCCTGATGTCGGCCGCCGACACCGCCATGGTCATGGCCATCGTCACCCAGTTGGGCGACCAGCGGCCCATGACCACCGTGCAGCTCAACACCAGTTTTCTGAAACCACTGTCCAACCAGGACGCCCTGGTCACGGCCCGCGTGCTGCGGGCGGGCAAGAGCCTGGTGTTCGGTGAAATCGACATCGTCGGCGCCGACAGTGGCCAGAGCGTGTGCCGCGCCAGCACCACCTACGCTTTGTTGTGAACCCCGGAGACACCATGCAACGCAGGCTTTTTTTGCAACACACCGGCGCCAGCGGCGCCATCACCGCCCTGGGGGCGGCTGCGTCAATGGCCTGGCCATTGTCCAGTGGGGCGCAGAGTGGTCCGCCACCCTCCGAGGCCAAAGCACCACCCCTGCCCGAATTGGGCACAGTGTGGCGGCTGCCGCCCCTGGCCTTGCTGGACGGCAGCCAGTTCACCCCCGAACAGGTGCGCGGCCAGGTGGTGGTGCTCTACTGGTGGGCCAGCACCTGTCCCTTCTGTGCGCTGCAAAGCCCCGAAATGCACAAGCTGTGGACCCAGTACCAGGCCAAGGGACTGAAGATGTTGGCCCTGTCGGTGGACCGCAAAAAAGAAGAGGCCTTGCCCTACCTGCAAAAGCGGGGCTACACCTTCCCAGCGGGCTGGGTCACGCCCGAGTTTCAGGCGGTGCTGCCCAAGCCCAAGGGCCTGCCCATCACGGTGGTGCTGGGCCGCGACGGCCAGGTGCTGCAGGCCGAGCGGGGCCAGTTGTTTCCGGAAGACGTGGCACAGCTGGCGCGGTGGTGGACCTGACCCCGGTGGCCATTCATTTTTTAATGAAAAGTGCTTCCAGCGCTTTGCTGGTAAAAGAAGTTTGCTTCTGATTTATGACTACTGACTGGGCGTGTCAGCGGCTGACTCGCCCTGCAGCGCGGCCAGTTCGTCGGGCGGGGCCACCGTGACCGACACCTTCAGCACCGGGTTGCCGCCGCCCTGAATGACGCCGCGCAGTGGTGACACGTCGCCAAAATCGCGGCCCAGGGCCAGGGTCACGTATTCCTCGCTGGGGCGGTCCTGGCCGCAGTGGTTGTTGGTGGGGTCAAAGTCCACCCACCCCACGCCGGGCGCGTGCACCTGCACCCAGGCGTGCGAGGCGTCGGCACCGATCAGGCGTGGCTGCCCCTCGGGCGGGTGGGTCAGCAGGTAGCCGCTCACGTAGCGTGCGGGCAGTCCCAGGCTGCGCAGGCAGCCGATCATGATGTGGGCAAAGTCCTGGCACACCCCCTTGCGCTGCGCCAGCGCCTCCAGCGCGGGGGTGTTGATGGCGGTGCTGCCGCCTTCGTAGGTCAGGTCGGTGTGGACGCGTGTCATCAACGCCTGGGCACAGGCCAGCACCGGGGTGTCGGGGGTGAACAGGTCGCGCGCAAAGTCGGCAAAGCCGGTGTGGCGGGGCACAAAGGGCGAGGCGAAGGTGAATTCGGCGGCGGGGTCGTAGGTGGCGCCAGCCCGGTAGGTCAGCCACTCGCGCACCTCCTCCCAGCTGGGTGAGTCGGGCAGCGGGCGGGGGGGCTCGGTGCTCACCAGGCTGTCGGCGGTGACGCTCAGCGCGGCGTGCGGTGCCTGCAGCATGAAAAAACAACGCTGGTTGCCAAAGGCATCGACGCTGAAGCTGGGTTCCGTGCCCTCCGGCGTGATGGCGACCGCGTGCGCCAGCACCACCTGGCCCGGCAGACTGGGTGGGGTGAGGTGTGCCAAGTGCTGCGCCATGACCACGGGCGGGTCATAGTGGTAGCTGGTTTGGTGAATGATGCGCAGCTGCATGAATGTGGCGGGGGCAGGGGTGGTGGTCAGGCCAGCAGACTGCGGTTGTCGCGGTCGGCGTGGCTGAAGTGGCGCTGGCTCAGCGCGTCCGACAGAGCCATGGCCGAGCTTTCGCACAGCGTCAGCAGTTCGCGCAGGGGGGTGTGTTGGCCGTCAGTCCCGGCCTGGCTCAGGCTGGCCAAGTCCCAGCTGCTGGGGTCGGGCAGGCTGGCAAACAGGGTGGCGGCAAATTCGGGGTCACCCTGTTCCAGTTTGCGCAGGCGCGAGCGCAGGGTGTCCAGCACCCAGGCCAGGGAGCGGGGGTTGTCGCGGTTGAGCAGCAGCAGGTCCAGCAGGGCCACCACGTCGCGGCGCTGCTGGTATTGCGCATGGAAGGTGATGGTGCTGTCAAACAGCGCCAGCAGGGCTTCGAAGCCGTTGGCGTCGAGCACGCTGCCCGCCTCGAAGGCCTGGCGCATGGCCGCCGACAGGGTGGTCAGCCGCTCAATGTGCCGCCCCAGACTGAGCAAGCGCCAGCCGTTGTCGCGCACCATGCGGTCGGTCTGGGCGCCAGTAATGCCCGCCAGCGATTCGCTGGCGGCCTCCAGCGCGTTCAGCGCCTCTTGGGCGGCAGACTCGGTGTGCGCCCCCAGCGAGGCACACTGCTCCAGAAACTCGGTTTCGGCCCGTTCAATCAGGTTGCGCTGCTCTTGTGACAGGCGCTCGCGCACGTTGGCCGAGGCCAGGCGCAGGGACCGAAGGTTGAAGCCCACGCTGAAGGCCCCTTCGGCGTCGCCCAGGGCGGCAACCAGGGCCCGCTCGAACACCCGCTGCGCCTGGGTGCTGGCACCACTGGGCACTTCGCCCAGCACCAGGGAGTGGGTGTGGGCCAGGCGCACCATCCAGTCTTGCAGGGCGCGGCCGGTTTGCTCCTCGCTGTGCAGGTTGCGCAACACGATTTGGGCGAGCCGAACGGTGTTTTCCGTGCGCTCGGTGTAGCGGCCCAGCCAGAACAGGTTTTCGGCGGCGCGACTGGTCACTGGGCGCTTGTTCAAGGCCATGCTGAGGGTGCTGGGGGCGCTGCGCAGCAGGCTGGTGGTGTCCACCTGGCCGTGGGTCAATACCCAGCAGTCGGCGCTGCTGCCGCCGGTTTGCATGGAGGCCATCAGCTCGCCCCGGGGGGCCAGGCGCACCAGGCCACCCGGCAGCACACGCCATGATTGGGGGCCGTCGGCCAGCACGTACACGCGCAGCATGGCCGAGCGGGGGGCGATGTGGTCGCCCGCCCAGGTGGGTGTTTGGGCCAAGGGCAGGTAGGCCTGCATGGTGTAGTCCTCGGGGCGCTGCACCACGCGGCCCATCAGGCGCTCCAGCGCCTCGGCCGACAGGCGTTGCCCCATTTGCGTGTACACCTCTGAGCCGGGATAGGTGGGCTTGACCACGGTTTGCCTGACCTGCGGCAGCACCCGTTGCATGGCGGCCTGTTCGCCGCACCACCAGGTGGCCAGTGCGGGCAGCAGCAGTTCTTCGCCCAGCAATTCGCGGGCAATGGCGGGCAAAAAGCCGAGCAGCGCGCTGGATTCGAGCGGGGCCGAGCCCGGCGCGTTGGCCAGCAACACGTTGCCCGCCCGCATCACCTGCAGCAGGCCGGGGATGCCCAAGGCCGAGTCGCTGCGCAGCTCCAGGGGGTCCAGCCACTCGTCGTCCAGGCGTTTGATGAGGGCATCCACCGGCTCCAGGCCGGTCAGTGTCTTGAGGTAGAGGCGCTGGTCGCGCACGGTCAGGTCATTGCCTTCGACCAGGGACAGTCCCAGGTAGCGGGCCAGGTAGGCGTGCTCAAAGTAGGTTTCGTTGTACGGCCCGGGGGTGAGCAGGGCAATCCGGGCATCGGGGCCGTTGGGTGCCATGCGGCGGATGCCGTTGACCAGGGCCATGTAGCTGGCGGCCAATCGCTGCACCTTCAGCCCGGCAAAGGCTTTGGGGAACTGGCGGGCGATGGCGATGCGGTTTTCCAGCAGATAACCCAGGCCAGAAGGGGCCTGGGTACGTTGTGACACCACCCGCCAGGCCCCGTCCGGGCCACGCGCCAGGTCAAACGCGGCAATGTTGAGCCAGGTGTTGCCCAGCGGCTGCACGCCGTGCATGGCACGCAGGTAGCCGGGGTGGCCTTGCACCAGTGCTGCGGGGAGCAGTGCGCGCTTGAGCAGGTCGCGCGGACCATAGATGTCGGCCAGGATGAGGTTGAGCAGGCGCGTGCGTTGCAGCACCCCCGCTTCAATTTCGGCCCAGCACTCGGGGGTGACGATGGTGGGCAGCAGGTCCAGCGACCAGGGCCGTTGGGTGCCGTGGGCGGCATCGGCGTAGACGTTGTAGGTCACGCCGTTGTCGCGGATCTGGCGCGCCAGGCTCTGGGCGCGGCGGTTGAGTTCGCCCATGCCGTCCAGCCCCACATGCTGGAAAAACTGCGCCCACTGGGGGCGCAGCGTTTTGCCGCTGGGTTCGCGCAGTTCGTCGAGGTGGCCGGGTGTGGCCGCTTGCGCCCACTCGCTGGCCAGCGCCACCGGGTCGGGCGGGCTGGTCGGTGGAACTTTGGGGGTGGGGGACAAGGAAGGTTCGCTCACGCGTTTGAGTATGCAGGCAAGTGGCGGGCTCAGGGATAACCCCAGGCCCGCCCGTCCTCACTGCCGCAAATCCAGCGTGAACGGGAACTCCGGGTTGACCGCTGCGGCGGCCACCACCATGCGCCCAGGGGTGTGGCCCATCTGGAAGAAGCGCGACAGGCGGCGGCTCTCGGCCTCGTAGGAATTGACGGGGAAGGAGTCGTAGTTGCGGCCACCGGGATGGACGACGTGGTACTGGCAGCCGCCCAGCGACTTGTTGGACCAGGTGTCCACCACGTCAAACGTGAGGGGGCCGTGGGTGCCGATGCTGGGGTGCAGGGCCGAAGGCGGGTTCCACGCCTTGTAGCGCACCCCGGCCACGTATTGCCCGGCCACACCGGTGGGCTGCAGGGGCAGTGCCAGGCCATTGCAGGTGATGACGTAGCGGCTGTGGTTGTAGCCGCTGACGTGCACCTCCATGCGCTCCAGCGACGAGTCCACGTAACGCACCGTGGCCCCGCTGGCCCCTTCTTCGCCCATGACGTGCCAGGGTTCCAGCGCATTGCGCAGCGTGAGCTCGATGCCGCGCGCCGCCACCTGGCCGACCATGGGAAAGCGGAATTCGAAGTGGGGCTCGAACCAGGCCATGTCGAAGGCAAAACCGGACTCGCGCAAGTCGGCCAGCACGTCCTCGAAGTCCATGCGGATGAAGGTGGGCAGCAGGAAGCGGTCGTGCAGTTCGGTGCCCCAGCGGCTGAGCTTGCCGCGCCAGGGGTTTTCCCAGAACTTGGCCACCAGCGCCCGCAGCAGCAGCTGCTGGGCAATGCTCATGCGGGCGTGCGGGGGCATTTCAAACGCCCGCAGCTCCAGCAGCCCCAGGCGGCCGGTGCTGCTGTCGGGTGAATACAGTTTGTCGATGCAGAACTCGCTGCGGTGGGTGTTGCCGGTCACGTCCACCAGGATGTTGCGCAGCGTGCGGTCCACCAGCCAGGGCGGCATTTCCGCCCCGAAAGTGGCGCGGTTGCGGTCGATCTGGTTGAGCGCAATTTCCAGTTCATACAGCTGGTCGTTGCGGGCCTCATCCACCCGTGGGGCTTGCGACGTGGGGCCGATGAACAGGCCGCTGAACAAATAGCTCAGCGCCGGGTGGTTGTGCCAGTAGGCGACCAGGCTGCCCAGCAGCTCGGGGCGGCGCAGGAAGGGGCTGTCGGTGGGGGTGGCGCCACCCATCACAAAGTGGTTGCCACCGCCGGTGCCGGTGTGACGGCCATCGGTCATGAACTTTTCGGCGCACAGGCGGGTCTGGTGCGCGGCTTCGTACAGGAACTCGGTGTGCTCGACCAATTCACCCCAGTTGTGCGCGGGGTGGATGTTGACTTCGATCACGCCAGGGTCGGGCGTGACCTGCAGCATCTTCAGGCGCGGGTCGCGCGGCGGTGGGTAGCCCTCCAGCACCACTTTCATGCCCAGCTTTTCAGCGGTGGCTTCGATGGCGGCCAGCAGGTCCAGGTAGTCCTCCAGGTGCGCCAGCGGCGGCATGAAGATGTAGAGGTGGCTGTTTTGGCCACCGTGCTCGGTCTCGGCCTTGGGGCCGTTGGCGCGGTGGGGGTCGCGCGCCTCCACGCACAAGGCGGTGCGGCTGAGCCACGCGGCCGATTCGCCCCGCTGCGGGTAGCGCCCATGGGCGGGTTGAGACGGCGCAGCCACGTTGCCTTGGCCGTTGGGGCCGTAGGCACTGGCCGGAGGGGCCTGAGTGGGGTCGGCGGGCACGTAGGCGCTGCCCTGCAGAGAGACGGTGCCACCCTCGGCAAAACCCCCACCCATCTGGTGCGGTGCGTACTGGTGTTTCAGTGCCGTGCCTTCGGGCAGGGCGTCGCGCGGGGTGCTCGGGTCTTGCTCGATGTGGTAGGGGTAGTCCGATGTGGACACCCAGGGCAAAGAGTCCAGTGGCAGGCGGTAGCCCATGGGCGAGTCGCCGGGAATGAGGTACATGCGCTCGTCGCGGAAGAACCACGGGCCGGTGCTCCAAACCCCACCCCGCAGGTGCGCGCCACTTCTGGCGCTGCCTTGGTGGGCCTGCAGCGGCAGCACGTAGCCGATGGGAGCGTCCAATCCTTGGTCGAACACGCGGCGCAGGCGCACCCGCTCCAGCTCGTCGTCCAGTTTGGAGTCAAACGGGTCCACGTTGACGGGCAGCTTGCGCTCGCGCCACAGGTAGTACCAGGTGTCCTCGTAGCCGGGGGTGATGTACTGGGTGGACAGCCCCAGCTTGCGCGCCAGCGCCTGGGTGAAGCGGCGGGCATCGTCGGCGGTGTAGGTGGCGGGTTGGCGCTCGTCGGCAAACAGGGTGGGGTTGTGCCAGGTGGGCTGGCCGTCGGCTCGCCAGAAGATGGAGAGTGCCCAGCGCGGCAGCTGTTCGCCGGGGTACCACTTGCCCTGGCCCAGGTGCAGAAAGCCGCCGTCGCCGTACTCGGCGCGCAGGCGGTGCACCAGCTCGGTGGCGTAGCCGCGTTTGGTGGGGCCGAGGGCGTCGGTGTTCCATTCTGCGGCGTCGCGGTCAGCGGTGGCCACATAGGTGGGCTCGCCGCCCATGGTCAGGCGAACGTCGCCCGCGTCCAGGCGCTGGTCCACGGCGTGGCCCAAGGCCACCACTTTTTCCCATTGTTCGTCGGTGTAGGGCAGGGTGACGCGGGGCGATTCGTGGATGCGCGTGACCTGCATGTGGTGCGCGAAGGTGACTTCACATTTGTCCACCCCCCCTTCCACGGGTGCCGCGCTGGACGGCTGGGGCGTGCAGGCCAGGGGCACATGGCCTTCACCGGCCAGCAGGCCGCTGGTGGGGTCCAGGCCAATCCAGCCAGCGCCGGGCAGAAACACCTCGCACCAGGCGTGCAGGTCGGTGAAATCTTTTTCCGGGCCATTGGGGCCGTCCACCGACTTCACATCGGAGGTGAGCTGGATGAGGTAGCCCGACACAAACCGCGCGGCCAGACCCAGGTGGCGCAGCAGTTGCACCAGCAGCCAGCCCGAGTCGCGGCAGGACCCGGTGCCTTTTTCCAGGGTTTCTTCCGGCGTCTGCACGCCGGGCTCCATGCGGATGGTGTAACCGACGTCGCCTTGGACCAACTGGTTGATGCCCACCAGAAAATCGATGGTGCGCTGTTTCTGGGTGTCGACTTTTTTCAGGTAGGCGGCCACCCGAGGGGTCAGCGGCTCGGTGACCAGGTAGGGGGCCAGCTCAGCGGTCTGAGACGGGGCGTAGCTGAAAGGAAACTCTTCGGCGCTGGGCTCCAGAAAGAAGTCGAAGGGGTTGTACACCGCCATCTCCACCACCAAGTCAACGGTGACCTTGAACTCGCGCGTGGGTTCAGGAAACACCAGACGGGCCTGGTAGTTGGCGAAGGGGTCCTGCTGCCAGTTGATGAAATGCTCGGCGGGCTCGATGCGTTGGGAGTAAGACAGCACCTTGGTGCGGCTGTGCGGCGCGGGCCGCAAACGAACCACCTGGGGCCCGAGCTTGACCAGGCGGTCGTACTGATAATGGGTAACGTGGTTGAGGGCAACGTGGATGGCCATGTCAAGGGCTTTCTGCAGGGGAGCAATGAATGACGGGTGTCAACGGGTCGGTACAGGTCCAAGCAATTAGCGCGCCATTGCCGAGCGGTTGGGTGCGGGGGGGAAGCCTTCCCCCGAGGTCCACCTGGGCTTGGCGGTGGGTGTGGTCAGCATAACGTCTGCCAGCGACAAGCCCATGCACCAGCCTCTGGCACCACCGCTGCCGCCGGGTCCGACTGGCCAAGGCGGGGTCCCACTGGCCACGCTGTTGTGGGTGTGGGCGCCGCTGGCTTGGGTGGTGGGGGTGGCCGCCGCATTGCAGCAGGTGGTGCTGTGGCCAGGCGATGATTACAAGCTTTTTGGTGCTCTGACGCTTGTATTCATTGGTTTGGTAGCTGCAGTTTTTGTTTTTATCCGGGGGCGGTTGACCGGTCCATCTCGCCGACCGCCTGGGCTGGCTGTGGCGGTGTGGCTGGCGGTGGCCGCCCTGGGGGCGGTCAGCACGGGGTGGCGCGCCGCACAGCGCCAGGCCGATGTCCTGCCACCGGCCTGGCAGGGCATGTCGTTGGTGTTGAGCGGCCAGGTGGACGATTTGCCCCGCGCCACGGGCAACGGGTGGCGCTTCGTGTTTCGGGTGGACGGGGTGCAAGTGGCGCCGGGCCACAAAGCGCCCGCCAGTGGCCCACCCGCGCCCGGCCAGGGTTTCCCCCAGCGGGTGCAACTGAGCTGGCTGGCGCAGGCCGACGGCGCGGTGCCCCAGGCCGGTGAGCATTGGCGGCTGACCGTGCGCCTGCGCCAGCCCCACGGCCTGGCCAACCCCCACGGCTTTGACAGCGAGCTGTGGCTGTGGGAACAAGGCCTGGGGGCCACAGGCTACGTGCGCATGGGGCCGAACGACCCCGCGCCACAACGCCTGGCCCCGGCCGGTTGGGGCTGGCAACCCTGGCGCGAGCGGGTGCGCCAGCACATTCAGGCCCGGGTGAGCGATGTCCGGGTGGCGGGTGTGCTGAGTGCACTGGTCATGGGCGACCAGGCCGCCATCGAGCGCCGCGACTGGGACGTGTTCCGGGCGACTGGGGTGGCCCACCTGGTCAGCATCAGCGGCCTGCACATCACCTTGTGGGCCTGGCTGGCCATGCACTTGGTGTCGCGGCTGTGGCGGTGGGCGCCCCGGCTGTCACCCGTTGGGGGCAGCCGGCTGTTGCACGCCGTGCCCGCGCCGGTGGCGTCGGCTTGGGGCGGTTGGGTGTTGGCGCTGGGGTATGCGCTGTTCTCAGGGTGGGGCATACCGGCGCAGCGCACGGTGCTCATGCTGGCCGTGGTCATGGGGCTGCGGCTGCTGGGGCGGCGCTGGCCCTGGCCGGTGGTGGGCCTCTGGGCCATGGCCGTGGTGTTGGCCTGGGACCCCTGGGCCTGGCTGCAGGCCGGGTTCTGGCTGAGTTTTGTGGCCGTGGGCGTGCTGCTCGCACTGGGGGCAACCCGGTCTGATACGCCCCATCCGCTGTGGGGATTGCTGCGCACGCAAGCGGTCATTTCCGTGGTGCTGGCCCCGCTGACGCTGGTGCTGTTCGGCCAGGTGTCGGTGGTGGGGTTGCTGGCCAACCTGGTGGCCATTCCCGTGGTGACTTGGCTGATCACCCCGCTGGCCCTGGCGGGTGTGGCGTGGTACGCCCTGTGGGCGCCCGCTGCGGCGCTGGTGCAGGTGCTGATGGCGCTGTTGCACACCTTGGCGGAGTGGCCTGGCGCCACCCTGACGATGGCCGCTTGGCCCGGCTGGCTGCCGGTGGCGGCGGTGGCGGGTGGACTGGCGTTGGTGCGGCGCTGGCCGCCGCCGTGGCGCCTGTTGGGCTTGGCACTGTGGTTGCCCGTGCTGCTGTGGCAGGCACCGCGCCCATCGACGGGTGAGTTCGAGGTGTTGGCCGCCGATGTGGGGCAGGGCAGTGCGGTGGTGATTCGCACGGCCCACGGCAGCGTGCTGTACGACGCGGGGCCGCAATGGGGCCCCGGCAGCGACGCCGGTCAACGGGTGCTGCTGCCCCTGCTGAACGCGCTGGGCGAGAGGCCGGCCACCGTGGTGTTGAGCCACCGCGATGGCGACCACGTGGGCGGTGCCCTGGCCGTGCTGGATGCCCTGGTCCAGTCGTCACCCGGGTGGGCGGATGAGCGGCCACTGGCGGTGTGGGCCTCGTTTGAGCCCACGGCCCTGGTGTCGGCCCTGTCAGACCGGGCGCTGGCCCACCGGGTGCTGGGCCATCCACCCGGGTGGACCCGGTGCCAGGCGGGCCAGCGCTGGGAGCAGGATGGTGTGGTGTTCGAGCTGCTGCACCCGGCACCTGCCCTCTATGTGCAACCCACGGCCAGCAACAACCTGTCGTGCGTGCTGTGGGTGCGGGGTGCCACCCGGTCTGCCCTGCTGACGGGCGACATGGATGCGGCGCACGAGGCCGCCCTGGTTCAGGCCCACCCGCAGTTGCGCGCCGACTGGCTGCTGGCCCCCCACCACGGCAGCCGCACCAGTTCCAGCGCCGAGTTGCTGGACACCGTTCGCCCGCAGTGGGTGGTGGTGCAGGCGGGGTACCTCAGCCGTTATGGCCATCCCGCTCCCCAGGTGCTGGCACGCTACCGTGAGCGTGGGGTGCGCTGGGTCGCCACGCCCGACTGTGGGGCTGCGTTGTGGCGCAGTGCCCAGCCCGCCGACATGACCTGCCAGCGGCAGGTCCAGCCACGCCACTGGCATTGGCGGCCCCCACCGGGCGCCGCTCAGGCCGCGCCCAGCGGCCCGGCCAGCCCCCTGACAGACCCCTTGGATGCCCTGGAAAACCCTTGACTGGCCCATTTATTGCTATCCTCAACGTCAGCCACCCGCCAGACCCGTGCAGACCCCGTCGACCCAGGCCAGGGCAGCGGTGAATCACGAGGAAGGTCAACAGAAAGTCTGCCCATGCAAATCCAGATGTTTGATGAAATGAACGCTTCCCCCGAGCAGGTCCGGGCGCACTATCAAGCCTACGCCGATTGGTTGGCCCAACAACCCGACGAGGTCATGCAGGCCCGGCGCGAAGAGGCCGAAATGATTTTTCGGCGCGTGGGCATCACCTTTGCGGTGTACGGCGAAAAAGACGCCGATGGTTCGGGCACCGAGCGGCTCATCCCTTTTGACCTGATCCCCCGCATCATTCCGGCCCACGAATGGACTGACATGGAGGCCGGGTTGATTCAGCGCGTCAACGCCCTGAACCGATTCCTGCACGACGTCTACCACGGGCAGGACATCATCCAGGCGGGGGTCATTCCCGCCGACCAAATTTTCCAGAACGCCCAGTTTCGCCCCGAAATGATGGGGGTCGATGTGCCCGATGGCGTGTACTCGCACATCAGCGGCATCGACATCGTTCGCGCCCCCAATGCGGCGGGCGAGGGCGAGTACTACGTGCTCGAAGACAACCTGCGCGTGCCCAGCGGCGTCAGCTACATGCTGGAAGACCGCAAGATGCTCATGCGCCTGTTTCCCGAGCTGTTCACCGAGCACCGCGTGGCACCCGTGGCCCACTACCCCGACCTGCTGCTGGAAACGCTGCGCGCCGTCAGCCCCGGCCACACCGCGCAGCCCACCGTGGTGGTGCTGACGCCCGGCATGTACAACAGCGCGTATTTCGAGCACGCCTTTTTGGCTCAGCAAATGGGGGTGAGCCTGGTGGAGGGCCAGGACCTGTTCGTCAAAGACAACTTTGTCTACATGCGCACCACGCGCGGCCCGCGCCGGGTGGACGTCATCTACCGCCGGGTGGACGACGATTTTCTCGATCCCCTGGCCTTCCGCCCCACCTCCACCCTGGGGTGTGCCGGTCTGCTCGACGTGTACCGCAGCGGCAACGTCAACATCTGCAACGCCATTGGCACCGGGGTGGCGGACGACAAGTCCATCTACCCTTACGTGCCCAAGATGATCGAGTTCTACCTGGGCGAAAAGCCCATCCTGAACAACGTGCCCACCTACATGGGCCGCAACCCCGACGATCTGGCCTACATGCTGGCCCACATGCCCGAGCTGGTGGTCAAAGAGGTGCATGGCGCCGGGGGCTACGGCATGCTGGTGGGGCCGGCCTCCACCAAGGCCGAAATCGAAGACTTCCGCCAGGCCGTCAAGGCCAACCCAGCGGGCTACATCGCCCAGCCCACGCTCAGCCTGTCCACCTGCCCCACCTACGTGGAAAGTGGTGTGGCCCCCCGTCACATTGACCTTCGCCCCTTTGTGCTCAGCGGCAAAGAGGTGCAGATGGTGCCCGGCGGCCTCACCCGTGTGGCCCTGAAGGAAGGCTCGCTGGTGGTCAACTCGTCGCAGGGCGGTGGCACCAAAGACACCTGGGTGCTGGAAGACTGAACACGGAGAAAGAAAACATGCTCTCAAGAACCGCCGACCACCTGTTCTGGATGTCCCGCTACACCGAGCGGGCCGAGAACACCGCCCGCATCCTGGATGTGAACTACCAGACCAGCCTGATGCCCCAGTCGGCCGCCGTGGCGCAGGCGGGCTGGGAAGGCCTGCTGGCCATCAGCGAGCTGACCGCCGCCTACAAGGCCAAGCACGGGGAAGTGACCCAGCGCAACGTGCTGAACTTCATGGTGCGCGACATGGACAACCCCTCCAGCATCGCCTCCTGCCTGCGCGGTGCCCGCGAAAACGCCCGTGCCGTGCGCGGCACGCTGACCACCGAGGTGTGGGAAACCCAAAATATCACCTGGCTGGAGCTGTCGCAGCTCATCAACAGCAAAACCTTCGAGCGCGATCCCACGCCGTTTTTCGAGTGGGTGAAATTCCGCTCCCACGTCTCGCGCGGGGTGGCCATTGGCACCATGCTGCAAGACGAGTCCTTCCATTTCCTGCGCATGGGCACCTTCTTGGAGCGGGCCGACAACACCGCCCGGTTGCTGGATGTGAAGTTTCACGCCGTGCAAAGTGATTTTTACGGCACCGCCAGCGAGCTGGACCTCGACTACGACTTCTACCATTGGAGCGCCATTTTGCGCAGCGTGAGTGCGTTTGAGGTCTACCGCAAGGTGTACCGCGACGTCATCAAGCCCGAGCTGGTGGCCGAGCTGCTCATCCTGCGCCCCGACATGCCGCGCAGCCTGCTGGCCTGCATGAACGAGGTGCTGGCCAACCTGTCGGCGGTGGCCAATGACCACTCGGGTGAAACGGCCCGTGTGGCGGGCAAACTGCGGGCCGACCTGGAGTTTGCCAACATCGAGGAAATCCTGGCCACCGGCCTGCACGCTTTCCTGACCCAGTTCCTGGACCGTGTCAATAATTTGGGTGGCCGCATCAGTCAGGATTTTCTGATGCCGTCCCCGCACTGATGAAACTCCGCATCCACCACACCACCCACTATTCCTACACCGAGCCGCTGCGCCACATGGTGCAGTCGCTGCACCTGTGGCCCATCTCCGGGCCTGGGCAAACGGTGTTGCAGTGGTCGCTGACGTCGCCGGTGGTGTTGCACGGTCGGATGGATGCGCTGGGCAACCACGTGCACCATGGCAGTTGGGTGGCCTCTCCGCGCCAGGCCCCTGTGCTGGCGCTGTCCGTGCAAGCCGGGGGTGTGGTGGACACCCATGCCGTGGCGCGTTGGGCCGATGCGCCCGGTCAGCCCCACCCGGGGCTGTTTCTGCGCTCCACCCCCTCGGTGGAGCCCCATGCGCGCATGGCGCATTGGGCCATCGCGGCGCTGTGCCTGGGGCCGGGTGACCTGGGTCCTGCCCACCTGCCCAGCGCGGAGCAGGTGCTGGCACTGGCCGACGCCGTGCACCACAAGGTGCGTTACCGACCTGGCCAGACCCAGGTGGACACCACCGCACTGGAAGCCTTCGACTGGGGTCTGGGCGTGTGCCAAGACCAGGCCCAGGTCATGGTGGCGGTGTGCCGCAGCCTGGGCTGGCCTGCGCGCTACGTGAGCGGCTATTTCTACGCGGTGGATGAGCCCGACCTGGCCAGCCACGCCTGGGCCGAGGTGTGTGTGGACATGGCCCGACGCGAGTGGCTGAGCGTGGACATCACCCACAGCTGCGTGACCGACGAGCGCCATGTGCGCCTGGCCGCCGGTACCGACTACAGCACCTGCCCGCCCGTCAAGGGTCTGCGCCAGGGGGGTGGTCGGGAGCACATGGTGGTGAACGTAGAAATATCAATAATTTAAGCCACTTTGGCTTATATGTGTTGATATTTAAGCTATTGTTTTATTGACCGATCTGACGGCGCTCCAGTTTCTGGGTTCGGTAGTAGTCGGCCTTGGTGTCGTACATGACGTGGTCCGCCTGCTGCACCGTTGCCTCCAGCGAAGCACCCGCCTGGCAGGTGGCGGCCCCCATGGACAGGCTCAGGTGCTGGCCCGAGTAGTACTGGTTGTTCAGGTCCAGCACCGAGGCAATGCGCGCTTGCATGGCTTTGGCGGCCTGTTCGTCGGCCCCCGGCATCAACACCGTGAATTCGTCGCCACCGATGCGGGCGGCGCAGGCGGGGGCGTCCACCGCCTTGGTCAGCACCTCGCCGGCGCGGCGCAGCAGGGCATCGCCAGCGGCATGGCCTTGCTCGTCGTTGATGCGCTTGAGCCCATTCAGGTCAATGGCCAGCACGCTGATGGGCCAGGGGCCCTTGCGTGACAGGCGGTTGAGCTCATCGGCGTAGAAGGTGCGGTTGCGCAACTGGGTGAGCACGTCGTGCTTGCCCAGGTACTCCAGGTAAGCCTCGGCTTTTTTGCGGGCGGTGATGTCCACCAGCGACACCAGCACCATGTCCCAGCGTTCCTCGTGGCCGGGCATGACGTGGAACTGCATGTGCACGTGCAGCAGGTTGCCGCTGAGCCCGTGGTTCACCACCTCGCGCTGCTGAAAGTATTTTTCGTTCCAGAGGTCAATCAGCTGCGACTTGAACGACTCGTGCATCTCGTCCCGAAACACCCTGCCCACCTGTTGCAGCAGTTGGGCTTTGGTTTCTGCACCAAACATGTGCAGAGTGTGGCGGTTCACGTCGATGACCCGGATTTCTTCCATGCAGCGGGTGACGAAATCGGGGTGAACCTGCACAAAGGTGGCGAAGTCGTCGATGCCGCGCTGGCGCAGGTCGGTCATCAGACGGCGGATGGCGCTGAAGTCCTCCACCCAGAGCGACACCGGCGAAAGCTCAAACAGGTTTCGGGCGTATTCCTCGCGCTGGGCCAGCAGTTGGTGGTCCCGCTCCTGGCGGGTCACGTCCTCCAGCGTCACCAGCACACGGTCCCAGGTGGCTTCGTGTCCCTGCAGGATGCGGGCGCGGATGCGCACCTCCAGCCGCTGTCCACTCAGGGTGTAGTTGTAGGTTTGGTTGCTGAAACTCAGTTGTCCGGACCACAGCTGGCACAGCTCGGCCGTGACGCGCTGGTGGATATCGTCCCTGAACACCTCTCCCAGGCGGTTTTGCAGCTCGTGCAG
Organism: uncultured Hydrogenophaga sp.; assembly: GCA_964396895.1. Classification (GTDB taxonomy): domain Bacteria; phylum Pseudomonadota; class Gammaproteobacteria; order Burkholderiales; family Burkholderiaceae_C; genus UBA2334. The sequence continues at coordinate 299,704 of CAYNGJ010000002.1, forward strand.
GCTGCTGGCCTCGAACAGGTCCAGCGTGTGCTGGTTGACCCGCAGGATGCGGAATTCCGCCGTGCACTGCGCCAGTCGTTCAGGTTGCTCGGCCAGGTGGGCAGCCAGGTCGGTGACGCCTTGGCTGCGCCACTGCTCGAACAGGCGTTTGAGCCCGCTGTAGTCCTCCAACCAAAGCGAGACGGGGGCCAGTTCGAACATCTGCTCGAAGTCTGAGCCGGTGGAAAGTGCCGAGGCAGTGTGCGTCATGTCATGAATCAGGAAGAAGGGCAACCCATTTGCTGCGACCCATTGTGCACTTGTGCCATGATGAAGCCGTTGCACTGATGGTGCCATGAGCACCTCACTCCACAAGGACCACCGCCATGCACGCGCCGCTGCCTTCGTCCCTGTTGTCTTGTTCGCACCTGTCGCGCCGCCATTGGTTGACCGGTGTGGCCGCGCTGGGCCTGTCGCCCGCCGCGCTGTGGGCGCAGTCGAATGCCGCCGCTCCCCTGCGCATCGGGGTGCTGAAAATCGTTTCCCACGCCGCGCTGGATGCGGACGAAAAAGGCTTCGAGGCCGGCCTGACCAGTGCCGGGTTCCGCGACGGGGTCAACGTCAGCTACCTGCGCCGCAATGCCAACGGTGACATGGCCGCTGCCGAGGCCATGGCCAAGGAGCTGGTGGCGGCCAAGGTGGACCTGATCCACGCCATTGCCACCCCCACCGCGCAGGCGGCCATGCGCACGGGCAGCCGGCTGCCGTTGGTGTTTTCGTCGGTGACCGACCCGGTGCGGGCCGCACTGGTGCCGCCGGGCAGTGCACCTGGTCAGAAAACGGGCACCCACGTCACCGGTGTGAGTGACCTGTGGCCCGTGCGGCTGCAAATGGAGACCTATGCGCGTGCGGTGCCCCAGGCCAAGGTGTGGGGCACCATTTACAACCCGCAAGAGACCAATTCCCTCACCCACATCCAGTCCATCCGCGAGGCTGCCAAGGAGCTGGGCCTGACGCTGCTGGAGGTCAAGGTGGCCCGCAGCGACGAGGTGGGTGCCGCCGCCGCGTCGTTGGTGGGCAAGGCACAGGCCATCACCATCACCTCCGACAACACCACCGTGGCCAACCTGGAGGCCATTGCCCGGGTGTGCGATCAGCACAAAATGGCCTTGTTCGCGGGTGACATCGACAGCGTGGCCCGTGGTGCCCTCATGGCCTACGGACTCGACTATTACCTGGTGGGCTACTCGGCGGGCAAAAAAGCGGCGCTGGTGCTCAAGGGCATCAAGCCCGGTGACGTGCCCTGGGGACCGGTGGAAAAGTTCAGTCTGGTGGTCAACCTGAAAGCAGCCCGGGCGCAGGGCGTGAACTTGCCCCCCGAGTTGCTGGCGCGGGCCGACAAGGTCATTGACTGACCCTTAGGAGCCATGGCCCCATGCGTTTTCTCAGCAGCATTCACTTGGCGGTACTCATTTTGCTGGGGGCGATCGGTGTGGGCCTCTACGCCGACCTGAAGAGTGAAGAGTTGCACCAGCAGAACCTGAGGGTGCAACTGGGGTTGGAGCGCATGGTCAGGCTGAACCAGTCGCTGACCCATTCGGTGGCCATGGCCGTGCTCGAGAAAAACACCCTGCGCGCCGCCAGTTACCCCACGCTGGCCACCGAGCTGGACGCCACCGTGAAAGAGGTAAAAGCCCTGACACAGCACATGCTGCTGGCCGCTGAAATGCGGGCTTTGCACGACGAACAAACCGCCCTGCGGACCACCGAGAGCGGCGCCTTTTCCCTGATGCGCCAGGGTCAATGGGATGAGGCGTATCACCTGCTGCTGGGGGGGGACTACGTCATGTCGCTCAAGCTGTACGAGATCAACAGCGACTCGGTGGTGGGAGCGCTGGCCATTGAGATGTCCAACACCGCGCGCGAACACGACAAACTGCGCACCATCACCCTGTTCATGCGCCTGGCCGCCGCAGTGCTGATGCTGTGGGCCGCTTGGCGTTATTCGGAACGGCTGAAAACCGAACTGACCGTGCAAACCCGGTTGCGGGCTGCCGTGACCTCAGCCAAAGACGCGCTGGAGGACAAGGTACTGGCGCGCACTGCCGAGCTGGAGGCCGCCAACCGGCAGCTGGCCACCCTCAGCGCCACCGATGGACTCACCGGGTTGGCCAACCGCCGCCGGTTTGATGACTACTGGGCCGAGGAATGGCCACGCGCCTTGCGCCAGGCGACGCCGCTGGCCGTCATCATGTTGGATGTGGACCACTTCAAGCTCTACAACGACCTCTACGGCCACCAACAAGGTGACGATTGCCTGCGCCAGGTGGGCGATGCCTTGCGCGCCACAGTGCGTCGTGCTGGCGAGCTGGTGGCGCGCTACGGCGGCGAAGAGTTTGTGGTGGTCATGCCCGGCGCCACGCAGGCGCAGGCACTGGAAACGGCGGAGGCCATTCGCGCAGCCATCCAGGCCAAGGCCATGCCGCACGCCACTTCAGCCGTGGCGCCGGTGGTGACCGTCAGCCTGGGGGTGGCGGTGGGTACACCCGCCCCCACCGATGACCGCGAGCGCTTGGTCCAAGAGGCCGACAAGGCCCTGTACAACGCCAAGCACCAGGGCCGCAACCGTGTGGTGCTGGCGCAGCCCGAACACGCCGCCTAGGTCAGGGGGCGGCCAGCGACGCAGGCGCGGCTTCTCCGCGCAGCTGGGCCTCAATGGCCAGACCCAGTTCAATCACGGCCAGTGCGTAGTAGCTGCTCCAGTTGTAGCGGGTCACGGTGTAGAAGTTGTCGGTGCCCGCCACGTAGCTGGCGGGTTTGCCGTCCTGCTCGGTGCGGCCGTTGTGCAACTCGATCAGGGCCAGCGGGCCCACGTGGGCGCGGCCCGCCTCGCTCAGCACCGCCCCCTTGGCTTCCATGCTGGCAGCGCTGAAGCTGGGCAGGATGTCGGGGGCCATCAGGCTGTCCATGCCCAGCCGGGTGGGGTCCAGTGTCACGGCGTAATGGGTGGGCATGCCGGGTTTCCAACCAAAGGCCCTGAAGTAGTTGGCCACCGAGCCAATGGCATCGGCCGGGTTGTTGAACAGGTCAATCTGGCCGTCACCGTCAAAGTCCACCGCATATTGGGCCCAGCTGCCGGGCATGAATTGCGGCAAGCCCATGGCGCCCGCGTAGCTGCCCCGCAGGCGGCTGGGGTCTTGCCCGGCCGCCAGGCTCATGCCCAGCAGCTGCTCCAGCTCGCCCAGAAAATACTGGCTGCGCGCCGCCGCGCGGGGGTGTGCCGTGGGGAAGTCAAAGGCCAGTGTGGCCAGCGCGTCGATCACGCGGAAGTTGCCCATGTGGCGGCCATACAGTGTTTCCACCCCGATCACACCCACGATGAGGCTGGCGGGCACGCCGGTGTCGGCCTGGGCTTTGTCCAGCCAGCGGCGGTTGGCCTGCCAGAAGGCCTGGCCCGCCTTCAGCCGCACCGGCTCGATGAAGCGGGCGCGGTAGGCCGCCCAGTTCTTGGCGGTTTCCACTGGGGCGGGCAGCATGAGCTTTTGCACCTGTGGCAGCTTGCGCGCCTGGGCCACGGCGGCGCGCACGGTGGGCGCATCCAGCCCCTTGCGCTGGGCCACGTCGTCGGCAAAGCGCATGGCTTCGGCGTGTTGGGCATAGGTGAACACCGATTGGGGGGGTAATTTTTTATCTTTTTTGCCTCCAGCGCTTGTGGTGGTTGATGTTACAGCTATGAAAACAAATAAACACACTGTGCCCACTCGTGTCCAGTGCCGGACCGGGCGGCGAGGTTGCGGGGCAGGGCGGGGTGAGGCCAGCCAGTGGGGGAGCAAATTCATGGGGGCGGGGTGGGTGCTGCGGGGACGGTGGGTGGAGGCAGGTGGGGGCGGGTGGGCCAAGTGAGCAATGCGAATTGTTGGCGCAGTTGGCCCAGGGCTTGCTGGGGCGACGCCTTGGGTGCCACAAAGGCCGACCGGCTGGGGCCTGCATAGCGCAAGGCCTCAAGGGCCAGCAGCCAATTCACCACCGCCGTGGTGCTCGGATGTGGGCCGCATTGCCTTTGCAATTGTTGCGCCAGTTGCCGGGGGGTGGTTTGTGGGCCGCAGTCCACCCCGAGTTGGTTGGCGCGCTGGCGGGCCTGCGTCAGCAGGCGCAGCCAGGGATCGTGCTGGCGGTGCGCCCAGCGCGCCCACGCGGCGGCGGCCAGGCTGGCCAGTGCGAGCAGTGTGGCCAGCAGGTAACCCAGGTCACGCCAGCTGGGCGACTCAAAGCCCAGGTGCTTGAGCAGCTCAAACTGGCGGTCCTGGGTGTAGTTCAGCACCCACTGGTTCCAGCGGTTGTTCACGGCTTCCCAGGTGGCTTGCAGGCGCTCACCCAAGGCGGGGCTGAAGGCCACCATGGCGGTGCCCAGCACCCCGCGTGCGGGGGCCAGGCGGGCCAAGCTGTCGGTGCGGCTGGGGGCCACGGCGGCGGTGGGGTCCACGCGCACCCAGCCTTGTCCGGCCAGCCACACCTCGGCCCAGGCATGGGCATCGCTCTGGCGCACGGTCCAATAACCGTCAATGGGGTTGAGCTCCCCGCCTTGGTAGCCGGTGACCACGCGCGCCGGGATGTCCATGGCACGCATCAACACCACAAAGGCGGCGGTGATGTGTTCGCAAAACCCTTGTTTGCGGTCAAACCAGAACTCGTCGGCGCTGTCTCGGCCATAGGTGCCGGGTGCCAGGGTGTAGCTGTAGCCCCCGGTGCGCAGGGTGGCCAGGGCGCGTTGCACCAGGGCAGGGGCGGCGTCTGCCCTGTCTGGTGACTCGTTGCGCCAGCGCTGGGCCAGTGCCATCAGCCGGGGGTTGAAGCCGGGTGGCAGCACCAGGTGGTCTTGCAGACCCAGCTGGGGTTGCAGGGGGCCGTGGCGGAATTCGGGGTGGCTCTGTGCGCGGTAGCGAACCAGCTCGGTGATGGGCCGGTTGGACAGCCACTGCAGCTCAGCTGTGGCTTGCAGGTGGTGACGGGCCAGGGCAGGGGCCTGGAGCGTGGCGTCCAGCACCAGCACCCAGTTTTGCTGGTGGGGCTGCAGCGTCACTTCGTAACCCACGGGCGTGCCCAGCGGTTGCAGTTCGGCCTTGAGTTGCAACCGGGTGGGCAGCTCCGATTGCAGGGGCCGCCAGTCCTGACCGTCAAAGCGGCTGAGCACGGGGCCTCGGAAGTACATCTGCTGGGCGGGTGGCGGCGGGCCATCGAAGCGGATGCGCATGGCCACACTGCTGTCTTGCGCCAGCTCAGCGACTTGACCCACCCGCATGCGCTCGGACAAACCGGTGCGGGCGTTCAGTGCGTCGGCAGGCATGCCCCACAGCGGTGCCACACGCGGAAAAAGCACAAACAGCAGAACCATGATGGGGAGTCCCAGCAAGGCCATGCCCCCGGCCATGCGGGCCGACAACCACAGCGGTGGACGACCGGCGGGCAGGTGGGCGTTGACCAGGGCGGTCAGCAGCCCCCAAGTGGCCAGCAGCACGCCGACGGCAGTGAGCAGGCTCTGCGAGTAGGAGAAGTGTGTGAGCAGCGTGAACAGGGCCAGAAAGAACACCACAAAGGCGTCGCGCTGGGCGCGCAGTTCGAGTGTTTTGAGCGCCAGCAGCACCACAATGAGCGTGACACCGGCATCCCGCCCCAAAATGGTGCGATAAGTGAGCAGGGTGGCCGCCACAGTGACGGCCAACAGCAACAACCGCCACCAGCGTGCGGGCAGGGGTTGACCGTGCCACGCCAACCAGCCTCGCCACACGAGCACACCTGCGGTGAGCGCCGTGCACCACAGTGGCAGGTGGGACGACAGCAGCATGACCACCCACGCAATGAGGCCCAACAAGAACAGGGTGTCCCGTGTGTCGCGTGGGAGCTGTTTCAGGCGTTGGCGCCAGCCCGAGGGCGTGGTGGGGGGGCGCTGGGCGGTGGAGTTTGTCAGCACAGTGCCAGCGCCTCCAGGCAGTGTTGACGGTGGCGCGGCCCTTGGTCGGGTGCGATGTCACTGTGGGGCAGGCACAGGCCGTAGTCCAGCCCCAGGCGGTCGGCGGTCAGCACCCAGGCGGTGAGGCGGGCGGCGCGCAGCTCGGCGTCGGATGTGCCGGTGTGCCGCCAGTCCAGCCGCAGCTCATGGCCGCTGGGGTTGCCTGAGGCGTCGCGGCTGACCAGGTCGGCGCTGCCACGCGCCATGGCCTGGGCTGCGCGCTTCCACACCACGGACTTGAGTGGGTCGCCCCGGCGGTAGGCGCGCACCCCGTCCAGCTCGCCACTGCCCTGGTGGGTGGCGGCCGTGGGTAGCAGCGTGGTGGGCGTAGGGGCTGGGAGTGGCGGCGGGTGGGTTTCGGGTTTTGGGTACACCAACACATTGGCTGCGGGGCGCCACACGGCCCACACCCGGAAGGTGCCCAATGGAAAGCGGGTTTCCAATGTCAGCGTGGGCACCCCGTGCCGCCCGCGTGCCGGAGGCTGCCAGCCCACGGTGACACTGGCGCGGCCCTGCGCTGGTACGTCGGTGTGCACCCAATGGGGAGGATGGCCAGGAGCGACCATGGCCACACCAATGCCGTATCGAGCGCGCGGATCGGGGTTGGTCAGCACCACCTCGACCCTGGCCAGCGCACCGGCATGGCAGGCTTCGGGCGGGGTGAGCTTCAGTGACAGACCCCGCAGCGTGGCATGGCTCACATGCATGCTGACAGCCGCAGCCCCGGCCAGCAAAAAGGTGAGCAGGTAGCCCAGGTTGAGCTGGTAATTGATGCTGCCCACCAGCATCACCAAGAGGGTGACGCCCAGCATCCACCCCGGCCGTGTGGGCAGGATGTAGACGTTGCGCTGCGTCAGCTGCAGCTGATCGGTGCGCGGCGCACGGTTGGCCAACCAACGGGCCAGCCATTGGCGGGGTGCTGGCCACCCAGGGAGGCGTCGGGGAGCAAGGGCCATGTGCGCTAACCGGGCAAAAGGCTCAGGGCAGGGCGGTGGCGTTCACCATGGCGCGCACCTGTTCCAGCGCACCACGGCCCGCGTTGTGCAGGGGGCTGAGCCGGTGGGCAATGGTTTGGGGCAGCACGGTGGCGATGTCGTCGGGCGCCACATAGTCGCGCCCACTCAGGTAGGCCTGGGCCTGGCCGGCGCGCAGCACCGCCAGCGTGGCGCGCGGGCTCAGGCCTTGCACAAACCAGCGGCCATCGCGTGTGGCGGCCACCAGGTCTTGCACGTAGTCCAGCACTGGGTCGGCGGTGTGGATGGCCTGCACCTGCGCCTGCAGTTGGGCCAGGTCGGTTGGGACCAGCACGGCGGGCAGGTGGGTCAGCAGGGCGCGGCGGTCTTGGCCTGTCAGCAACTCGCGCTCGGCCTGGCGGTCGGGGTAGCCCAGCGACAGGCGCATGTGGAAGCGGTCCAGCTGTGACTCCGGCAGGGCGTAAGTGCCCAGTTGGTCCAACGGGTTTTGTGTGGCGATCACGAAGAACGGCTGGGGCAGGGGGCGGGTCTCGCCCTCCACCGTGACCTGTTTTTCTTCCATGGCTTCGAGCAAAGCGCTCTGGGTGCGCGGGCTGGCCCGGTTGATTTCGTCGGCCAGCAGCACTTGGGCAAACACCGGCCCGGGATGAAACACAAAGCGCTCGCTGCCACGTTCGTACACCGACACGCCCGAGAGGTCGGAGGGCATGAGGTCTGACGTGAACTGCACCCGCGAAAATTGCAGGCCAAACGAGCGCGCCAGCGCGTGGGCAAGGGTGGTTTTGCCGACACCGGGGACGTCTTCAATCAGGAGGTGACCGCCGGCCAGCAGGCAGGCCACGGCATTGTGGACTTGGGCCGACTTGCCCACAATCACCGTGTTAAGCTGGTTCAACAGTTGCTGCGTGAGCTGCCTCAGGCTGGCGGCCGAGCGGGTGAATTCGGAGCGGTTGTGCATGGACAACGACCTTACCGCAAAACAGGCAGCCCCCGTGTGTGCAGGGGCGGTGGGCCAACTTGGCCGCCGCTCGCTCAGCGCGTGTTCCTGAGGAGACCCTACCTTGACCGACCACCCCGCACCATCCACCGACGAACTGCGCCACCAGCGTGACCACCGGGGGGTGCACACCCTCACACTCAATACACCGGCTGCGTTCAATGTGCTGAGCGAGTCCATGCTGCGCGCGTTGCAGGCGGCACTGGGGGCGGTGGCAGCAGACACTGAAGCCCGCGCCGTGGTGCTGGCCGCCGAGGGCAAGGCCTTCTGTGCCGGCCACAACCTGAAGGAAATGAGCGCCCACCCCGATCTGGCCTATTACCAGACCCTGTTTGCCCAGTGCAGTCGGGTGATGCTGTCCATCCAGTCGCTGTCCGTGCCCGTGATCGCGCGGGTGCAGGGCTTGGCCACGGCGGCGGGTTGTCAGCTGGTGGCCCAGTGTGACCTGGCGGTGGCGGTGGACAGCGCCCGGTTTGGGGTGAACGGCATTGACGTGGGCCTGTTCTGTGCCACACCCAGCGTGCCGTTGTCACGCAATGTGCCGCAAAAGTTGGCCATGGAGATGTTGCTGACCGGTGCGTTCATCTCCGCGCCCGAGGCCTTGGCGCGTGGGCTGCTCAACCGTGTGGTGCCAGCCGAGCAGCTGGACCATGCGGTTGAGGAACTGTTGGGCGCCATTTTGGCCAAACCGGCCGTGGCGCTGGCCATGGGCAAGCAGCTGTTTTACCAACAGCGCGAAACCGGTTTGGCTGCGGCCTACCAGTTGGCAGGCCAGACCATGGCCTGCAACATGATCCACCCCGATGCCCAAGAGGGCGTGAAAGCCTTTGTTGACAAACGCACGCCCAGCTGGCGTGCCTGACCGAATGAACATGAAAACCACCACCCCCATCGAAGACTTTTCCCAATGGCTTGAACCCTTCACACAGACCGGTGCCCTGATTGAGTTGGGGGTGTTGCTGGCCTGTGCGCTGGTGGCTTGGTTGGGGGTCAAGGTGCTGGGCAAAGCGTTGGACTTGGACGGTGACGTCCCCTCCATCTGGATGGGCCGCAAGGGGGTGGACGGTGTGCTGTTTCCCACACTGCTGCTGGCCCTCGCCTATTCGGCCCGTGCCGTGGTCGCCAAGTTTTTGCCGCTGGCCGTGTTCAAGCTGGCCATTCCCGTGTTCATTTCCCTGTTGGTCATACGGGTGGGTGTGCGTGTGCTGCACGTGGCCTTTGGCGACAAGCGCTGGGTGAGGGTGATGGAGCGCAGCATTTCCTGGATGGCCTGGTTTGCCATGGTGCTCTGGACCCTGGGTCTGTTGCCCGTCATCTTGGGGGAGCTGGAGCAGGTCACCTGGACCTTGGGCGGTTCCGTCATCAGCCTGCGCACGCTCATTGAGGGGGTGCTGACGGCGGGTGCTGTGCTCATCGTCACGCTGTGGATTTCGTCGGCCATCGAGACCAAGCTGCTGCGCTCGGCCACGGGCGGGGAGCTGTCGCTGCGCAAGGCGGTCAGCAACGCGCTCAAGGCACTGCTGACGTTTGTGGGTCTGATGATGGCGCTCACAGCAGTGGGCATAGACCTCACGGCACTGTCTGTGTTGGGTGGAGCCATTGGCGTGGGCATTGGTTTTGGTCTGCAAAAGCTGGCGGCCAACTATGTGAGCGGGTTTGTCATCCTGGCCGAGCGCAGCATGCGCATCGGTGACATGGTGCGGGTGGACAACTTCGAGGGACGCATCAGCGACATCAACGCGCGCTACACCGTCATTCGATCGCTGACCGGACGTGAATCCATCGTGCCCAACGAAATCCTCATGACCACGCGGGTTGAAAACCTGTCCTTGGCCGACACGCGGGTGTGGCTGTCCACCGTGGTGTCCGTGGCCTATGACAGCGATGTGGCCCAGGTGCAGTCCCTGTTGGAGCAGGCCACTCTCAAGCACCTACGCGTGCTGCGCGACCCGGGGCCTGCGGTGTCACTGTCGGCCTTTGGGGCGGATGGGCTGGAGTTCACGGTGGGCTTTTGGATCGGCGACCCCGAGAACGGCCAGATGGCCATTCGCTCGCAGGTGAACACGTCCATCCTGGAAGCGTTGCGTGCCCACCAGATCGAAATTCCGTACCCGCAGCGTGTGGTGCACACCCGTGTGCTTGCATCCTGAGGGACTTTCTCTATAATTCACATAAAAAGCACGGTCGTTCGTTTTTTTCATCGACTTTCGGCGAAGCGCCAGGTCGACCGTGTTAGAGTTTACGTTTACGTAAACGTCAATCAGACCCGCACCTTTCTTCCATAACTCAGGAGCCATTTCCATGAAAGCACTCGTCGCCGTCAAACGCGTGGTGGATTACAACGTCAAAGTGCG
>CAYNGJ010000003.1:0-298418 GCA_964396895.1 uncultured Hydrogenophaga sp.
GCGAAGGCGGTCGTACCGTCGGTGCCGGCGTCGTGGCCACCGTCATCGCCTGATTTCGTGTAGGGGTATAGCTCAATTGGCAGAGCGTCGGTCTCCAAAACCGAAGGTTGTAGGTTCGATTCCTACTGCCCCTGCCACACTGCCCTGCTAAGTCACTTAGCCTCAGCAAATGTGGTTGTTTTGCCCGCCGAAGCCGAAAGGCTTCAGGTGGGCTTGCTTGTCTCCGGTGGCTTGACTGGTTTTTGAGAACAAAAGTTTTATGGCATCTCCAGAAGTTGAAACCGTGAATTCGGGTGCTGACAAGGCAAAGGTCGGCGTGGCCTTGGTGCTGTTGTTGGGCTCGTTTGTGGCCTATTACCTGTTGTCCAAGCAAGGTGGCTTGGTTCAGTGGGCGGGTTTGCTGGTCATGGTGGCGGGTTCTGTGGCGGTTTATCTCACTTCTGAGTCTGGTCGCCGCTTGGTGGCTTTCGCGCGGGACTCTTACCGGGAGCTGGCGAAGGTCGTTTGGCCTGAGCGCAAAGAGGCCATTCAGATGACGATGTATGTGTTTGGCTTTGTGCTCATCATGTCCATATTCCTGTGGTTGACAGACAAGACCATTGAGTGGGTGTTTTATGACCTCATCCTTGGATGGAGAAAATGATGTCTGATCCAATTCAGCCTGTGACCGAGTCGCCCGCTTCCGCTTTGCGTTGGTATGTGGTGCACGCCTATTCAGGCATGGAAAAAGCCGTTGAGCGCAACATCATGGAGCGTGTGGCGAATGCCGGCATGCAGGACAAGTTTGGCCGCATTCTGGTCCCCACCGAAGAAGTGGTGGAGCTGAAAAACGGTCAGCGTCGCACCACCGAGCGCAAGTTCTTTCCAGGCTACGTGCTGGTTGAGATGGTGATGGATGACGACACTTGGCACTTGGTGAAGCACACCAACAAGGTCACCGGCTTTGTGGGTGGGGCCAAAAACAGGCCTGCCCCCATTTCTGAAGAAGACGTTCAAAAAATTGTCTCGCAGATGCAGCAGGGTTCCGATAAGCCGCGCCACAAGGTGGAGTTCGTCGTTGGCGAGTATGTGCGCGTCAAAGACGGTCCATTCACCGATTTCAACGGTACGGTGGAAGAAGTCAATTACGAGAAGAACAAGATGCGGGTGTCTGTGACCATTTTTGGTCGAGCCACGCCTGTTGAGTTGGAGTTCAGTCAGGTCGAAAAAACCTGACGTCTTTTCGGCGCGTTTCGACTCGGCGCCGAAGTTGATTCAGAGTCGCAACCCCGGGGAGCTGTTTGAGTTGATCGACAGCGCATGTACCCGTAAGGAGTAAAAGCATGGCGAAAAAAATCGTCGGCTTCGTCAAGCTGCAAGTGCCAGCTGGCAAGGCCAATCCATCACCACCCATTGGTCCAGCATTGGGTCAGCGCGGCTTGAACATCATGGAGTTCTGCAAGGCGTTCAACGCCCAGACCCAAGGTGTTGAGCCGGGCCTGCCGTTGCCCGTGGTCATCACGGCATACGCTGACAAGAGCTTTACCTTCATCATCAAGACGCCGCCTGCCACGACGCTGATCAAGAAGGCCATCAAGCTGGACAAGGGTTCGCCTGTGCCTCACAAACAAAAAGTGGGCAAGATCACCCGCGCTCAGCTGGAAGAGATTGCCAAAACCAAAATGAAAGACATGACTGCCGCCGACCTGGATGCAGCTGTCCGTACCATTGCCGGTTCCGCCCGTTCAATGGGTGTGACCGTGGAGGGCGTGTAAATGGCCAAGTTGACCAAAAAGCAGAAAACGCAAGTCGGCAAAGTGGACAGCAACAAGCTGTACGCATTGAACGATGCCATCGCCCTCGTGAAAGAGTTCGCCACCGCCAAGTTCGATGAATCCATCGACGTGGCAGTGCAACTCGGCGTGGACGCCAAGAAGTCGGACCAGGTCGTTCGTGGTGCGGTGGTGCTGCCTAACGGCACCGGCAAAACCAAACGTGTTGCGGTGTTTGCACAAGGTGCGAAGGCTGAAGAAGCCAAGGCCGCTGGCGCAGACATCGTGGGCATGGATGACTTGGCCGCCGAAGTCAAGGCCGGCAACATGAATTTTGACGTGGTGATTGCTTCCCCCGATGCCATGCGCATTGTGGGTACCCTGGGTCAGATCCTGGGTCCACGTGGACTGATGCCTAACCCCAAGGTGGGCACCGTGACGCCTGATGTGGCCACCGCTGTCAAGAATGCCAAAGCCGGTCAGGTGCAGTTCCGCGTTGACAAGGCCGGCATTGTGCACGGCACCATCGGTTTGCGCTCCTTCGATGCCGAGAAGTTGCAGGGCAACCTGGCCGCATTGATCGACGCGCTGAACAAGGCCAAGCCAGCCACCAGCAAGGGCCTGTACCTGCGCAAAGTGGCAGTGTCATCCACCATGGGTGTGGGTGTGCGTGTGGATACACAAACCATCGCTGGCTGATAGAAAACCACACGGCGTTCTGAACGCCGTGGGTGTGGTGGGCCTGTTGGCAGTGATGCTGTCAGGGCCATCCAAGACCGTTGGCGTGAGGGGGTGCCCTTGCTTAATGTAGGCCAACGCAGATGGCGATCCCGCTGAACATGGACATTCCACGAACAGTTGGTCGCTGCAATGAGGTGCGCTTTCCGGGTTGTCCGGGAGTGCTTTTTTAAGGAGTAGACCTTGAGTCTGAATCGCAGTGAGAAGCAGGCCGTCATTGACGAAGTGACCGCCCTCGCCGCTAAAGCTCAAACGCTCGTGATGGCGGAATACCGTGGTATCACGGTTGCTGACATGACGAAGTTGCGTGTCGACGCCCGCAGCAAAGGCGTGACGCTGAGCGTGTTGAAAAACACGCTGGCGCGCCGTGCAGTGGCAGGCAGCAGCTTTGAAGTGGCCGCAGACCAGATGACTGGTCCGCTGATCTATGGCTTTTCTGAAGATGCCGTGGCCGCCGCGAAAGTGGTGGCCGACTTTGCGAAAACCAATGACAAGTTGGTGATTCGTGCGGGTGTCTACAGCGGAAAGTCGTTGGATGTGAACGGCGTGAAGCAATTGGCCAACATTCCCACCAAGGAAGTGTTGCTGGCGCAGTTGCTGGGCTTGATGCAGTCCCCCATTTCGCGCACCGCGCGGGTGTTGGTTGCAGTGGCAGAGAAAAAAGGCGAAGCGCAACCCGCTTGATGCGGTGCGTTTGGCATACCCAACTTGTATTAGGAAATCAAAATGGCATTCGATAAAGACGCATTTTTGACCGCGCTGGACAGCATGACGGTCATGGAACTCAACGATTTGGTGAAAGCCATCGAAGAGAAGTTTGGCGTGAGCGCTGCTGCCATGGCTGCGCCTGCCGCCGGTGGCGCTGCTGGCGGTGCTGCAGCCGCTGAAGAAAAGACCGACTTCAACGTAGTGCTGCTGGAAGCTGGCGCCAACAAGGTGTCCGTCATCAAGGCCGTGCGCGAACTGACCGGTCTGGGCTTGAAAGAAGCCAAAGATCTGGTGGATGGTGCTCCCAAGACCGTCAAGGAAGCTGCTCCCAAGGCTGATGCCGAAGCGGCTAAGAAGAAGCTGGAAGAAGCTGGCGCCAAGGTCGAACTCAAGTAATTGGTTTTCCCTTCCAGGGCTGGAGCGTCTCTTTGAGGCCTCCAGCCTTTGCTGCTTACAGAGCCCACTCAAGAGTCACCAAGCGGTGATTCTTGAGTGTCTTCTGACCCCCGACTGCAGAAGACCGCTTGGTTCGGGTTTTGCGCAATGCAAAGCCGTCCGCCAGAGGTTGGTAGAGGCCAACCACCGAGTGCCCTGGGCTGCCGCCCCACACCAGTCGCTGAAGACACAGGACACATGTCTTTGCCCGGAGAATCCATGGCCTACCCATACACAGAACGCAAGCGCATCCGCAAAAGCTTTGGTACACGTGAAAACGTGTTGCCCATTCCCTACCTGCTCCAGATGCAAAAGGATGCGTACACCGCATTTTTGCAGGCAGACACAGCCCCCAGGAAGCGTTCGCCAGAGGGTTTGCAGGCTGCGTTTGAGTCGGCATTCCCCATCGTCTCCCACAACGGTTTTGTGGAGATGAAGTTTGTCGAATACAACTTGGCCAAGCCTGGTTTTGACGTGCGCGAATGCCAAACCCGAGGCCTGACCTTTGCATCGGCCGTGCGCGCTCGTGTGCAGTTGATCATTTATGACCGTGAATCTTCCACGTCGCAGTCCAAGGTCGTGAAAGAGGTCAAGGAGCAAGAGGTCTACATGGGCGAAGTGCCCCTGATGACCGAAAAAGGCTCGTTCATCATCAACGGAACAGAGCGGGTGATCGTTTCCCAGCTCCACCGGTCACCGGGCGTGTTTTTTGAACACGACAAGGGCAAAACCCACAGCTCAGGCAAGTTGCTGTTCTCTGCGCGCATCATTCCCTACCGCGGCTCTTGGCTGGACTTCGAATTTGACCCCAAAGATGTGCTGTTTTTCCGGGTTGACCGTCGTCGTAAGATGCCCGTCACGATTTTGCTGAAGGCCATCGGACTCACGCCGGAAACCATTCTGGCCAATTTCTTTGTGAACGATCATTTCCGCCTGATGGACAGTGGTGCACAAATGGAGTTTGTGGCCGAGCGCCTGCGGGGTGAAGTGGCCCGTTTCGATATCACAGACAAATCCGGCAAAGTGGTGGTCGCCAAGGACAAGCGGATCACTGCGCGCCACACCCGCGAGATGGAGCAGTCCGGCACCACGCACGTCAGTGTGCCCGAGGACTTCCTGATCGGCCGCGTGGTTGCCCGCAACATTGTGGATGGCGACACCGGTGAAATCATTGCGAAGGCCAACGATGAGTTGACCGAGGTGTTGCTCAAGAAGCTGCGCAGCGCCGGTGTGCAAGATTTGCAGTGTTTGTACACCAATGAGCTGGACCAGGGTCCATACATTTCCCAAACCTTGCGAATCGACGAAACCGCAGACGAGTTTGCTGCCCGGGTGGCCATTTACCGGATGATGCGGCCCGGTGAGCCGCCAACCGAAGACGCGGTTCAAGCGTTGTTCCAGCGCTTGTTCTACAACCCCGACACCTACGACCTGTCCCGCGTGGGGCGCATGAAGTTCAACGCGCGCGTCGGTCGCGAAGAGTCGACCGGCCCCATGGTGATGTCCAATGATGACATCTTGGCGGTTGTCAAAATTTTGGTCGACTTGCGCAATGGCCGCGGTGAAGTGGACGACATCGATCACCTGGGCAACCGCCGCGTCCGTTGTGTGGGTGAACTGGCCGAAAACCAATACCGCACTGGCCTCGCACGCATTGAGAAAGCTGTCAAGGAGCGCCTGGGTCAGGCCGAGCAAGAGCCTTTGATGCCCCATGACCTGATCAACTCCAAGCCCATTTCTGCGGCGCTCAAGGAGTTTTTCGGCGCTTCTCAGCTGTCCCAGTTCATGGATCAGACCAACCCCTTGGCTGAAATCACCCACAAGCGCCGTGTGTCGGCCTTGGGTCCAGGCGGTTTGACCCGCGAACGTGCCGGCTTTGAGGTGCGTGACGTGCACGTCACCCACTATGGCCGGGTGTGCCCCATTGAGACGCCTGAAGGTCCGAACATCGGCCTGATCAACTCATTGGCGCTGTACGCCCGTCTGAACGAGTACGGCTTCATCGAGACGCCTTATCGCCGCGTGGTGGACGGCAAGGTGACCAATCAGATCGATTACCTGTCGGCCATCGAGGAAGGCAAGTACGTCATTGCCCAGGCCAACGCTGCGCTGGATGCTGAAGGTCGCCTGACTGGTGAGCTGGTGTCCGCCCGTGAAAAGGGTGAATCCGTGCTGGTGGGCGCTGAAACCATCCAATACATGGATGTGTCGCCAGCGCAGATTGTCTCTGTGGCGGCTTCCCTGGTGCCGTTCCTCGAGCACGACGATGCCAACCGCGCGTTGATGGGTGCCAACATGTCCCGTCAGGCTGTTCCCACGCTGCGTCCCGAAAAGCCGCTGGTCGGTACGGGCATCGAGCGGGTGGCTGCCGTTGACTCCGGCACGGTGGTGACGGCCAAACGCGGTGGACTGGTCGATTACGTGGATGCCACACGCATCGTGATTCGCGTCAATGACGCGGAGGCCGTGGCCGGTGAAGTGGGCGTGGACATCTACAACCTCATCAAGTACCAGCGATCCAACCAGAACACCAACATCCACCAGAGGCCCATTGTCAAAAAAGGCGATGTGCTGGCCAAGGGTGATGTGATCGCGGATGGCGCCTCCACAGACCTGGGGGAAATCTCCATCGGCCAGAACATGCTGATCGGCTTCATGCCATGGAACGGCTATAACTTCGAAGACTCCATCCTCATCAGCGAGCGTGTGGTGTCTGAAGACCGCTACACCTCCATTCACATTGAAGAACTGGTGGTGATGGCCCGCGACACCAAATTGGGTGCGGAAGAAATCACACGTGACATTCCCAATCTGGCTGAGCAGCAGCTCAACCGCATGGATGACTCCGGCATCATCTACGTGGGCGCGGAAGTGTTGCCTGGGGATGTGTTGGTCGGCAAAGTGACGCCCAAGGGCGAAACCACCCTGACCCCCGAAGAGAAGCTGTTGCGTGCCATCTTTGGTGAAAAAGCCAGCGATGTCAAAGACACGTCCTTGCGTGTGGGCCAAGGTTCACAGGGCACGGTGATCGATGTGCAGGTATTCACGCGCGAGGGCATTCAGCGTGACAAGCGTGCCCAGCAGATCATCGATGACGAACTCAAGCGCTTCCGTTTGGATTTGAATGACCAGCTCAGGATCGTGGAAGCCGATGCGTTCGATCGCATTGAAAAGCTACTGACCGGTAAGCTTGCCAACGGGGGGCCCAAGAAACTGGCCAAGGGGGCGATCATTGACAAAGCCTATCTGGCAGACGTCGAAAAATACCATTGGTTTGACATTCGCCCTGCAGATGACGACGTGGCCGTGCAACTGGAGAGCATCAAGAACTCCATGGAGCAAACCCGCCACAGTTTTGACTTGGCTTTTGAAGAAAAGCGCAAGAAATTGACGCAAGGTGACGAGTTGCCCGCGGGCGTACTCAAGATGGTCAAGGTCTATCTGGCGGTCAAGCGTCGCCTGCAGCCGGGCGACAAGATGGCCGGCCGCCATGGCAACAAGGGTGTGGTCTCGAAAATCGTACCTGTGGAAGACATGCCGCACATGGCCGACGGTACGCCGTGTGACATCGTGCTGAACCCGCTGGGTGTGCCTTCGCGCATGAACGTGGGCCAGGTGCTGGAAGTTCACTTGGGCTGGGCAGCAAAGGGCCTTGGCCAGCGGATCGGTGACATGCTGCAAGCGGAGGCCAAGGCAGCAGAGCTTCGCACGTTCTTCGAAGAGATCTATAACCGAAACGGCAAGAAGGAAGACCTGTCGCAACTCAGCGATCAGGATGTGCTGGAAATGGCCAGAAACCTGACCACCGGTGTGCCATTTGCGACCCCCGTTTTTGACGGCGCGTCGGAAGACGAAATTCGGACCATGCTGAAGCTGGCCTATCCAGACGACATTGCCAAAGCCAAAGGCCTGACAGCCACGCGCACTCAAGCACAGTTGTACGACGGCCGAACGGGTGAGCCTTTCGAGCGCGTGACCACCGTGGGCTATATGCACTTCTTGAAACTGCACCACTTGGTGGACGACAAGATGCACGCCCGTTCCACCGGCCCTTACTCGCTGGTGACTCAGCAACCGCTGGGCGGCAAAGCCCAGTTTGGTGGACAGCGTTTTGGTGAGATGGAGGTGTGGGCGCTGGAGGCCTATGGAGCCTCCTACACCCTCCAGGAAATGCTCACCGTCAAGTCCGACGACGTTCAAGGCCGTACCAAGGTGTACGAAAGCATTGTCAAAGGCGAGCACGCCATCACCGCGGGCATGCCTGAATCGTTCAACGTGCTGGTGAAGGAAATCCGTTCACTGGGCATCGACATCGAACTCGAGCGTTCTTAATCCGCAGGAAAGATCAAGGATTTAAACCATGAAATCATTACTCGACCTGTTCAAGCAGTTCACGCCCGACGAGCATTTTGATGCCATCCGCATCGGCTTGGCATCGCCTGAAAAAATCCGCTCATGGTCTTTTGGCGAAGTCAAGAAGCCAGAAACCATCAACTACCGCACGTTCAAGCCCGAGCGTGACGGATTGTTTTGCGCCAAAATTTTCGGACCCATCAAGGACTACGAATGCTTGTGCGGCAAGTACAAGCGCCTGAAGCACCGTGGTGTGATCTGCGAAAAGTGCGGTGTGGAAGTGACGCAGACAAAGGTGCGCCGAGAGCGCATGGGTCACATCGACCTTGCGGCACCTTGTGCCCACATCTGGTTCCTGAAGTCGCTGCCCAGCCGTTTGGGCATGGTGCTGGACATGACGCTGCGCGACATTGAGCGCGTGCTCTATTTCGAAGCGTATGTGGTGGTGGACCCTGGCATGACCCCGCTGAAGAAATACAGCATCATGACCGAGGACGACTACGAGGCCAAACAGCGCGAATTCGGCTACGACGAGTTTGTGGCCAAAATGGGCGCAGAGGGTATCAAGGAGTTGCTGGAAAGCATCGACTTGGATGTGGAGATCGAGAAACTGCGCAATGACCTGACCGGGTCAGAGCTGAAGATCAAGAAGAACGCCAAGCGTCTGAAGGTCATCGAGGCCTTCAAGAAATCCGGCATCAAGCCCGAGTGGATGGTCTTGGACGTGCTGCCAGTGCTGCCACCCGATCTGCGTCCGTTGGTGCCGTTGGATGGCGGCCGTTTTGCCACGTCCGACCTGAACGATCTGTATCGCCGCGTCATCAACCGCAACAGCCGCCTGCGTCGGTTGCTGGAATTGAAGGCGCCTGAAATCATTGCGCGCAACGAAAAACGCATGCTGCAGGAAGCGGTTGACAGCTTGCTGGACAACGGACGCCGTGGCAAGGCCATGACGGGCGCCAACAAGCGTGCACTGAAATCCTTGGCCGACATGATCAAGGGCAAGAGCGGCCGTTTCCGCCAGAACTTGCTGGGCAAGCGGGTGGACTACTCGGGTCGTTCCGTGATCACCGTGGGCCCAACCCTCAAGCTGCACCAATGCGGTTTGCCCAAGTTGATGGCGCTGGAGCTTTTCAAGCCGTTCATCTTTTCGCGCCTGGAAGCCATGGGGATTGCCACCACCATCAAGGCGGCCAAGAAGGAAGTCGAAGCCGGGACCCCGGTGGTGTGGGACATTCTGGAAGAGGTGATCAAAGAACACCCCATCCTGTTGAACCGTGCCCCTACGCTGCACCGCTTGGGTATTCAGGCCTTCGAGCCCATCCTGATTGAAGGCAAGGCCATCCAGCTCCACCCACTGGTCTGCTCGGCGTTCAACGCTGACTTCGACGGTGACCAGATGGCCGTGCACGTGCCCCTGTCGGTGGAGGCACAGATGGAGGCGCGCACGCTGATGCTGGCTTCCAACAACGTGCTGTTTCCCGCCAGTGGCGAGCCGTCCATCGTGCCTTCTCAGGACGTCGTGCTGGGTCTGTACTACGCGACCCGCGACCGCATCAATGCCAAAGGTGAAGGCATGATGTTTGCCGACTTGGCCGAATTGCAGCGCGCCCTGGATGCCGGCGTGGTGGAAATCACGTCCAAAGTCAGTGTCCGTTTGACCGAGTACCTGAAAGACAAGGTCACGGGCGAGTTTGTCGCGGAAACCAAGCTGGTGGACACCACCGTGGGCCGTGCGCTGCTGTCTGAAATTCTCCCCAAGGGGCTGCCATTCAGCAACTTGAACAAGGCACTGAAGAAGAAGGAAATCTCCCGGCTCATCAACACGTCCTTCCGCAAATGCGGCCTGAAGGAAACCGTGGTGTTCGCCGATAAGCTGCTGCAAAACGGCTTCAAGTTGGCGACCCGCTCGGGCATCTCCATTGCGGTGGACGACATGCTGGTGCCGCCAGAGAAGCACGGCATCATTGGTCGCGCTGAAAAAGAGGTGAAGGAAATCGCCCAGCAGTACGCATCTGGTCTGGTGACCTCGGGTGAGCGCTACAACAAAGTGGTGGACATCTGGGGCAAGGCGGGTGACGAGGTGTCCAAGGTCATGATGGCCCAACTGGCCAAGCAGAAGACCATTGACCGTCACGGCCAAGAAGTGGATCAGGAGTCCTTCAACTCCATCTACATGATGGCCGACTCGGGCGCCCGTGGCTCTGCCGCCCAGATTCGCCAGTTGGCGGGTATGCGTGGTCTGATGGCCAAGCCAGACGGCTCCATCATCGAAACCCCCATCACGGCCAACTTCCGAGAAGGCCTGAACGTGTTGCAGTACTTCATCTCCACACACGGTGCGCGAAAAGGTCTGGCCGACACAGCGTTGAAGACGGCGAACTCGGGTTACCTGACCCGCCGTCTGGTGGACGTGACCCAGGATCTGGTGGTCAACGAGGACGATTGCGGCACCAGTCAGGGCACGTTGATGCGTGCCATCGTCGAGGGCGGGGAAGTCATCGAGTCGCTGCGCGACCGCGTGTTGGGCCGCACCACTGCCGAAGAGGTGTTGGACCCCGAAACCCGCGTGATGCTGGTGCCTGCTGGCCAGATGCTGGACGAAGACATCATAGAAGGGCTGGAAGCCGCAGGCGTTGACGAAGTCAAAGTGCGCACAGCCCTGACCTGCGAAACCCGCTATGGCATCTGCGCCAAGTGCTATGGCCGCGACCTGGGTCGCGGTGGTCTGGTGAACATGGGCGAGGCGGTGGGTGTGATCGCCGCCCAGTCCATTGGCGAACCCGGCACCCAGCTGACCATGCGCACCTTCCACATCGGTGGTGCGGCGTCGCGTGCGGCCATTGCTTCCAGCGTGGAAGCCAAGTCCAGCGGCGCCGTCGGCTTCAACGCCACCATGCGTTACGTGAGCAACAGCAAAGGTGAGCTGGTGGTGATTGCCCGTTCTGGCGAAATCATCATCCACGACGACCTGGGCCGCGAGCGTGAGCGCCACAAAGTGCCGTATGGCGCCATCCTGACCGTCAAACCCGACCAGCAGATCAAGGCGGGCAACATCCTGGCCAACTGGGATCCGCTGACCCGACCCATCATCACGGAGTTTGCCGGACGGGTGAGGTTCGAGAACGTGGAAGAAGGTCTGACCGTTGCCAAGCAGGTCGACGAGGTCACCGGTTTGGCCACCCTCGTGGTCATTGACCCCAAACGCCGTGGTGCTGCCAAAATTGTGCGTCCTCAGGTGAAACTGGTCGATGTCACCGGCAACGAGATCAAGATCCCCGGTACCGACCATTCCGTGACCATTGGTTTCCAGGTGGGAGCGCTGCTTCAGGTACGTGACGACCAGGAAGTGGGCCCCGGCGAAGTGCTGGCCCGCATTCCCATCGAAGGCCAGAAGACCCGAGACATCACAGGCGGTCTGCCGCGTGTGGCCGAGCTGTTCGAAGCCCGCTCACCCAAAGACAAGGGCATGCTGGCCGAGATGACCGGTACCGTGTCTTTCGGCAAGGAAACCAAGGGCAAGGTTCGCTTGCAGATCACCGACCCCGAAGGCAAGGTATGGGACGAGCTGATTCCCAAGGAAAAGAACATCTTGGTGCACGAAGGCCAAGTGGTCAACAAGGGCGAGAGCATTGTGGACGGCCCCGCCGATCCCCAGGACATTCTCCGTCTGCTGGGCATGGAAGAGCTGGCCCGCTACATCGTGGACGAGGTGCAGGACGTGTACCGCTTGCAGGGTGTGAAGATCAACGACAAGCACATTGAGGTGATTGTTCGTCAGATGCTGCGCCGTGTGGTGGTCGAGAACGTGGGCGATTCCACCTACATCAGTGGTGAGCAGGTCGAGCGCTCGGAAATCCTGAACACCAACGACGATTTGCGTGGTCAAGGCAAGATGCCCGCGACCTACAGCAACGTGCTGTTGGGCATTACCAAGGCTTCGTTGTCCACGGATTCGTTCATCTCGGCGGCCTCCTTCCAGGAAACCACGCGCGTGCTGACCGAGGCCGCCATCATGGGCAAGCGCGACACCTTGCGTGGTCTGAAGGAAAACGTCATCGTGGGTCGCCTGATCCCCGCAGGTACCGGCATGGCCTACCACAAGGCCCGCAAGGTCAAGGAGGACATGGACGACGCCGAGCGCCGCGCCATTGCCGAGGCCGATGCGGCCCAGTTGGCGGCCGATCAGGCCGACGTGTTGGGTGAGAGCGCCGCTGCCGAGTAAGCCGTTGCCCTGAACGACAAAGCCCGTCACCAGTGAGCTGGTGACGGGCTTTTTTGTCCCAGAATCTCGGTCAGCCTGCCAGGGCCTGTTCGATGGCTTCGGTCAAGGACGCAGGCGTATCTTGCGGGGCAAACCGGCGCACGGTGGTGCCGTCGCGTCCCACGAGGAACTTGGTGAAGTTCCACTTGATGCCTTTGGAGCCCAGGATGCCGGGTGCGGCGCTGGAGAGCCATTGGTAAAGTGGCACTGCCTCTGGGCCATTCACCTGAACCTTGCCCATCAATGGAAAGGTGACGCCAAAGTTCAGGCTGCAAAATTCGGCAATCTGGGCATTGCTGCCGGGCTCCTGACCCCCAAACTGGTTGCAGGGAAAGCCCAGTACCACCAGCCCCTGAGGTGAAAAGCGCTGGTGCAGCGCCTCCAGTCCCGCCAGCTGGGGGGTAAAGCCACAACCGCTGGCGGTGTTGACGATCAGCAGCACCTGGCCGCGGAATTGGTCCAGCTTGACGGCATGGCCGTGCGCGTCTGTGGCTGAAAAATCGCACACGGTGGTGGGCATGGGGCCTTTTCAGTGGTGGTCGTCCCGGCGGGCAACCGCCAGCAACTCTTCCAGCTCATGGGGGTGTGCCACTTCGTTGTGGGCATGCCAGCGCTGGATGAGCCACATGACGCCGGCCACCAGCAGCCCGAACCCCGTGATGGCCGCAAATGCAGACAGGCCCATGCCCGTGCTGACGCTGTACAGCAGCCCCAGCACCAGGATGCATGCCTGTTCATTGAAGTTCTGAACCGCGATGGAGCGACCGGCGCCCATCAGGTTGTGTCCCCGATGCTGCAGCAGGGCGTTCATGGGCACCACCAAAAAACCGCCCAGCGCGCCCAAGGCAATCAGAAACGGTGCCGCCACCCAGACGTTGTCGATGAAGATCATCAGCACCACCAATAGCCCCATGCCAATGCCCATGGGGATGACCGCAGTGGCGCGGTCCAGCTTCATTTTGAGCGAGGCCACCACGGCCCCCACGGCGGTGCCCAAGGCCACCACACCGACCAGCGACGACGCTTGGGTGGTGGAATAGCCCAACGCGGCGGCGGCCCAGGCCAGCACGATGTAGCGCAGATTGCCGCTGACCCCCCAGAACAAAGTGGTGGTGGCCAGAGAAATTTGCCCCAGACGGTCGCGCCAGAGGCGACGGTTGCAGTCCAGAAAGTCTGGCAGCAAGGCCAATGGATTGCACGGCAAAGGGCGGAAGGCCACGCCGGTCAGCGGAATGCGGGTGTTGAACCAGGCCGCCAAGGCGTACACCGCGACGAGCACGAGGATGGCGCTTTCAGCAGGCGTGTCGATGCCGGTGTCAACGCCAGGCAGGTCCACTTGCATCAGGTAGCTGGAGATCCATGGGCCCACCAGTTGGCCACCCAAGAGCACCCCCAGGATGATGGATCCGATGGTCAGTCCTTCGATCCAGCCATTGGCCTTGACGAGTTGCGAAGAAGGCAGCAATTCGGTCAGGATGCCGTACTTGGCTGGCGAATACGCCGCAGCACCCAAGCCCACGACGGCAAACGACAGCAGTGGGTTGAACCCCACCAGCATCAGCAGGCAGCCCACCACCTTGATGGCGTTGCTGATGAACATGACCTGTCCCTTGGGGCGCGCATCTGCAAATGCGCCCACGAAGGGGGCCAGCACCACATAGAACAGGGCAAACATGGGGACCAGCGCGGCGCGCTGCCACTCCGGTGCACCACTGGTGCGCAGCAGCTCAATGGCTGCCACGAACAGCGCGTTGTCAGCCAGAGAGCTGAAAAACTGCGCCGTCATGATGGTGTAGAAGCCGCGCTTCATGCAGATAATTTGTGGAGTGGGGTGCGGTAAAAGCGCGTCTGGCGATCGAGTCTGTGCAAAAGTCGGGCGCAGGATTTCCAACGGTGCGCGGTTATAGCACGCCACCTGCGGGTGCCCTGTGCGGGCCAACCCTCGTTGCCAATGCCAACTTTTGTGATCTTTCGGAAACTGCCATGCCCCGTCCCATCTCCGCCACCGTTCACCTGGAGGCCTTGCGCCACAACCTGGCGCTGGCCCGCGCTGCTGCGGGCGATGCGCGCGTGTGGTCCGTGGTCAAGGCCAACGCCTACGGCCATGGCATTGAGCGGGTGTTCGACGCCCTTCGGGCGGCGGATGGGTTTGCGCTGCTGGACCTGAGCGAGGCCCAGCGGGTGCGTGACCTGGGCTGGCGAGGCCCCGTGCTGTTGCTGGAGGGCGCGTTTGAATTGCGTGATTTGGAGTGGTGTTCCCGCCTGGGTCTGTGGCACGTGGTGCACTGCGACGAGCAGATCGACATGCTGGCCACCCACAAAACCCAGGTGCCCCACCGGGTGTTTCTGAAAATGAACAGCGGTATGAACCGGCTGGGGTTTCGTCCCGCGCATTTTCGGGCCGCGTGGACCCGGCTCAGCGCCCTGCCCCAGGTGGAAGAAATTTCACTCATGACCCATTTCAGCGATGCCGACAGCCCGACCCCGGGCCTCAGCGGCATTGCTGGCCAGGTGAGCACGTTTGTGCGCGCCACCCATGACTTGCCCGGCGAGCGCAGCCTGTGCAACAGCGCTGCCTTGCTGCGGCACGGCCAGGCCGCGCTGGCTGAGTTGGGTCAGACCGGTGCGGCAGTGGCGGCCGGTGCACTCACGGCTGACTGGGTACGCCCCGGCATTTTGGTGTACGGAGGGGCCCCCGACCACCCGCACCGCACCAGCCAAGACTGGGGCTTGCAGCCCGCCATGACCCTGGCCAGCCGGCTCATTGCGGTGCAGGATGTCCCGGTGGGCGAGGCGGTGGGTTATGGCTCCACCTTTTGTGCCACACAGCCCTTGCGAGTGGGTGTGGTGGCCTGCGGGTACGCCGATGGCTACCCCCGCCATGCGCCCGGACAGGGGGAGCGCCGCACGCCGGTGCTGGTGGAAGGGGTGCGTACCCATCTGGTGGGGCGCGTCAGCATGGACTTGCTCGCGGTGGACCTCGGACCGGTGGACCAGGCCCGTGCGGCCCAAGGTCTGCCACACGCGGAGGCTGGGGCCGAGGTGGTGCTGTGGGGCAAAAGCCAGCACGGTGCCGTACTGGCCGTGGATGAGGTGGCCCACGCGGCGGGCACCATTGGCTACGAGCTGATGTGTGCGGTGGCGCAGCGGGTGAATTTTAGATAAAAATGGCCTACAACGCTTGTCATTAATGGAAAATCTGCTGCGTATTTAATCTGATTGGCGGTGCAAATTTGTGCGATTGTTGTACCCCTGGGGGTATATTGATATACTCGCCCGTTCCCTTTGGAAGTGACCCATGACCACAGCCTTCAACGCCCTGTTCGATCTGCCCCGCCGCCTGGCGCCCCCCTTGTTGCCCGTTTGGGTGGTGGTGGTGGTGGTGGTGGTGTGTGCTGCCCTGGGCGTGCCTGCGCAGGCACAGGTCGCCGCGCCAGAGGTGGCTGTGGCCCTGGTGGCCCAGCGCGCCGTGGGTCAGGCACTGGTGTTGGAGGGCAGTTTGCAGGCCGTGCAGCAAAGCACCTTGTCTGCCCAAGCCAGCGGGCGAATCGCACAATTGCAGGTCAAGGCCGGCGACCGCGTCCGGGCAGGCCAGGTGTTGGCCACCATTGACGACCGCATGACCCAGGCAGGCGTGACACAGGCGCAAGCCCAGGTGGCGCAGGCCGATGCCCAGCTGGGCAACGCCAAAGCACACCTGGCCAGAACGCAGGAGCTGTTCACCAAAGGCTTTGTCAGCCAGTCTGCGCTGGACGTGGCCGCCGCGCAATTCAAAGCCGCACAGGCCGGCGCCAGCGGGGCCATGGCGGGCCAGGCCCAGTCTCAGCTCGCCCAGGGCTTTACCCGGCTGACCGCCCCCTATGACGGTTGGGTGCTGGCCACCCATGCCCAGGCGGGGGATTTGGCCGCGCCCGGAGCACCGGTGCTCACGGTGTACGCGCCACAGCCCATCCGTGCCGTCGTGCATGTGCCCGCCTCGCGCCAGCCAGCGGCGGGCAAACCCGTGATCGTCGAGGTGCGTTTGCCCGATGGGCGCTGGGTGCCGCCCGTGAGCCGTACCGCATTGCCTGCGGCCGATCCCGTTTCCCAGACCGTGGAATGGCGACTCGATCTGGCCGCTGACGCCACGGCCGGTGTGGTGCCGGGACAGCAGGTGCAGGTGCGTTTCTTGACCGGACAGACACAGCGCCTCACCGTTCCGTCCGACGCCGTGTTTCGTCGGGGGGAAATGACCGCCGTGTACGTGGCCCGCGACCACGCGACCTCGCCAGGTTTTGTGCTGCGTGCGGTGCGCCTGGGGGCCGACCAGGGCGCTGCAGGACACGAGGTGCTGGCGGGCCTGGTTGGTGGCGAGCGTGTGGCGCTGGACCCCGTGCGGGCCGGTTTGACGGGGGCAAAACCCGCCGCTGCCGCTGCCACCCCTGATGCCCCAGCGCGCTGAGTCGGGCGACCGGACGCACCCATGACCACCTCCCACACCCCCACTCCCCAGTCAGACGCCGACACAGTGGACGCCGCCAACTCCGAAGCGCTGGGGTTTTCCGGTCGCGTGGCCAAACGGTTTCAGGCCAATGCCATCACCCCGCTGCTGGCCCTGGTGGCGTTGCTGCTGGGCTTGTTTGCCGTGCTCGTCACCCCCCGGGAAGAAGAGCCGCAGATCAACGTCACCATGGCCAACGTCATCATTCCCTTCCCCGGTGCGTCCAGTGCCGATGTGGAAAAAATGGTGGCCGCCCCTGCCGAGCAGGTGCTGGCGCAAATCCAGGGCATAGAGCACACCTACTCCGTGTCCCGCCCCGGCGTGGCGGTGCTCACGGTGCAGTTCCAGGTGGGGGTTCCCCGCACCGAAGCCCTGGTGCGCCTGTACGACGTGCTCAATGCCAACAAAGACTGGCTGCCCGCCGGCCTGGGGGTGATGGACCCCATCGTCAAG
The DNA here is from genome assembly GCA_964396895.1 of uncultured Hydrogenophaga sp. GTDB lineage: Bacteria > Pseudomonadota > Gammaproteobacteria > Burkholderiales > Burkholderiaceae_C > UBA2334. Next base: position 17,183 of record CAYNGJ010000003.1, read on the forward strand.
CCCAAGGGCATTGACGACGTGCCCGTGCTGGCCATCAACCTCTGGAGCCAGGATGGCCAGGCCGCCTTGGAGTTGGAGCGGGTGGCGCGCTCGGTCGAAATCGAGTTGAAGCGTGTGAAGGGCTCGCGCGAGGTGCAGACCATCGGTGGGCCGGGCCGGGCTGTGCATGTGTGGTTGGAGCCAGCCCGCCTGCGCGAGCGCGGTGTCAGCGTGCAGCAACTCCAGCAAGCCATTGCCTCTGCCAACTTGGGCATGCCGTCGGGCACGGTGGCCGACCGTTCCGAGGGTTCTCCCGGTGTGCTGACCGTGGAGACCGGGGAGTTCCTGCGTTCGGCCGACGAGGTGGCCGACATCGTGGTGGCCGTCAGCCAGGGGCGCCCCGTGTATCTGCGCGAAGTGGCCAAGGTGGAGGCCGGCGCCCAACTGCCCCAGCGCTACGTGTGGTTCACGCCTGGCGCCGCCATGACCACGGGCGGGGATGCCGCGCCGTCGCCTGGCCAGGTGTTTCCTGCCGTGACCTTGCAAGTGACCAAAAAACCCGGTGAAAACGCGGTGGACGTGGCCCGGGCCGTGCGCTCGCGGTTGGCTGAGTTGAAAAACACCGTCATTCCCGACAACGTGCAGGTCACCGTGTCGCGGGACTACGGCGAAACCGCAGCGGAGAAGGCGAACAAGCTGATCCAAAAATTGGCCTTTGCGACCGCCAGCGTCATCATCCTGGTGGGTTTTGCACTCGGCAAGCGCGAGGCGGTGATCGTGGGGGGGGCGGTCATTTTGACGCTGACCGCCACGCTGTTCGCGTCTTGGGCCTGGGGCTTCACGCTCAACCGCGTGAGCCTGTTTGCGCTGATTTTTTCCATCGGCATTCTGGTGGACGATGCCATCGTGGTGGTGGAAAACATCCACCGCCACCGCCAGCTCACGCCCGATCTGCCGCTGGCCACCATCATTCCCCGTGCGGTGGATGAGGTGGGGGGGCCCACCATCCTGGCCACGCTCACCGTGATTGCCGCCTTGCTGCCCATGGCGTTTGTCTCTGGCCTCATGGGGCCTTACATGAGCCCCATTCCCATCAACTCGTCCATGGGCATGGCGCTGTCGCTGGCCATCGCCTTCACGGTCACGCCCTGGCTGGCCCTCAAGCTCACCGACACCCGTGCCCACCACGCGGATCACGGGCCAGGCAAGGTGGCCCGTGGGTTGCAGTCGTTTTTCGGCCGCACACTGTCGCCATTGCTGGCCAGCACCCGCAAGCGCTGGTTGCTGCTGGGCGGAATTCTGGTGGCGTTGCTGCTCTCGGTGGGGCTGACGCTGGTGCAGGCCGTCGTCCTGAAAATGCTGCCCTTTGACAACAAGAGCGAATTCCAGGTGGTGGTGGACATGCCCGCAGGTACCCCGCTGGAGGCCACTGCCGCCGCCATGCAGGACATGGCCTCTTACCTGGCCCAGGCCCCCGAGGTGCGGGACATCCAGGGCTATGCGGGCACCGCCAGTCCCATCACCTTCAACGGGCTGGTGCGCCAGTACTACCTGCGCGCCGATGCCGAGAGTGGCGACCTGCAAGTGAACCTGGTGGACAAAAAGCACCGCCACGACCAAAGCCATGCCATTGCCCAGCGCCTGCGTCCCGAACTGGAGCGCATTGCCCAGGCCCACGGTGGTCGCGTGAAGGTGGTGGAAGTGCCGCCTGGCCCGCCCGTCATGTCGCCCATCGTGGCCGAGGTGTACGGACCCACCGCCGAGGGGCGTGACGAACTCGCTCGCCGCCTGGCACAGGCCTTTGCAGCCACCCCAGACATCGTAGGGGTGGACACCAGCCTGAAAGAGCCCGCCCCCCGCGTGTTCCTGCGCGTCAACCGCGCCCGGGCCGAGTCACTCGGGATACCGGTGGCCACCATTTCCCAGGTGGTGCGCACGGCCCTCTCTGGCAGCGATGCCACCTATCTGCACGATGGGTTCAGCAAATACGCCGTGCCCGTGCGCCTGCAGTTGCCGCGCGACATGCAGGTGGGGCTGCAAAGTGTGTTGGCGCTGCCTGTAAAGGCTGCCAATGGCACCATGGTGCCCCTGTCCGAGCTGGTGCGGGTGGAAACCGGCGTCATCGACATGCCCCGCATGAGCAAAAATCTGTTGCCGGTCACCTACGTTTTCGGGGACATGGCCGGCAAGCTGGACTCGCCGCTGTACGGACTGTTCAGCATCCGAACCCGCCTGGAAGCGGCGGCCTTGCCCAACACCGGCGTGCTGAACGAACACTGGATTTCACAGCCCAGCGATCCCTATCGGCAATACACCGTGAAGTGGGATGGCGAGTCGCAAATCACCTACGAAACCTTCCGCGACATGGGGGCTGCCTATGGTGTGGGCCTGATCCTGATTTACCTGCTGGTGGTGGCGCAGTTCAAGAGCTACGTGACCCCGCTGATCATCATGGCCCCCATTCCGCTGACCATCATCGGGGTCATGCCAGGCCATGCCTTGTTGGGTGCGCAGTTCACCGCAACCAGCATGATCGGGATGATTGCCCTGGCCGGCATCATCGTGCGCAACTCCATCTTGCTGGTGGACTTCATCGAGTTGGAAACCGCACGCGGCATTCCGTTTGCCCAGGCGGTGGTGCAGTCGGCCGTGGTGCGGGCGCAGCCCATCGCCCTGACGGCGCTGGCTGCCATGATGGGGGCGTTCTTCATCCTGGACGACCCCATCTTCAACGGCTTGGCGGTCTCGCTCATATTTGGCATAGCGGTGTCCACGCTGCTCACCCTCATCGTGATTCCGGTGCTGTACTACGCCGTGTACCGCCGCCAGCACGCCGACTGATTTTTTTGTTGAAACCCAGGAGTTGACCATGACCGTTGAACGTTACATCCGCGTGATCGCGGGCCTTTTCATCATGCTTTCGCTGGCGCTGGGCGTCGAGGGCAGTCCGCTGTTTGTCAGCCAGTGGTTTCTGGCCATGACCGCGTTTGTGGGGCTGAACCTCTTCCAGTTCGGTTTCACCAATTTCTGCCCCTTGTGCACCATACTGGCCAAGCTGGGTGTGCCTGGCGGTGCCGACAGCTGCGGTGCCGGCAAAGCCTGCCCAGCACCCAAATGAGTTCCGAGGCGGGCCAAGTGGTTCGCCCGGCCCGCGTGTTGCCCTGATACCGAAGTCCACCCCATGCCGACCACCCCACCCTTGAAGTTTCTGGCCCCCAGCTGGTTTTCGGTGGTCATGGGCTTGGCCGGGCTGGCGCTGGCCTGGCAGGCCGCAGAGCCCACATTGGGCGCATCCGCTACGGGCGTGGCACTGGCGCTGGGGGCGGTGGCGTTGCTGGTGGCCCTGGCGCTGCTGTGCCTGTCGGTGTGGCGCGCTCAGCGCCACCCCCAGGCGCTGACCGAGGACCTGCGCCACCCCGTGCGCCACGGCTTCGTCGCCGCGCTGCCCGTGGCGGTGCTGCTGCTGGTGACCTTGGCGGTCCGCCTGGAGGTGCGTGGTGCCTGGCTCTCTGGCGTGTGGTGGCTGGCGGCCTTGGGGCAGCTGTGGGCCACGGTGTGGGTGTTGCAGCGTTGGCTGGTGGCCTCGCTGGCGGCGGCTGCCCCTGCCAGCGCGGCTGAGGTGTCGTTGCAAGGCCTGATCCAGGGGGCAGGGGGCATGCCTCGGCAGGCGGCACCGCCGCCAGTCCCGTCCGCGTTCTGGCCTTCGGTCACGCCGGTGCTGTTCATCCCGGTGGTGGGCAACGTGGTGGCACCGCTGGCGGGACTGTCGCTGGGGTTTCCAACGTGGTCGGCGGCGCAATTTGGCGTGGGGGCGTTGCTGTGGCCGGTGGTGCTGACCCTGTTGCTGGTCCGCCGGGCCGTTCAAGGCCCGTTGCCCGATCGGCTGTTGGCCACCTGGTTCATCACCGTGGCGCCGCCGTCGGTCATGGGCTTGGTGCTGCAGGCCGATGGCGCGCCGCAGCCCGTGGTGGCCGGATTCTGGGGCGTGGCGCTGTTCTTTCTGCTGTGGACCGCACGCATCGCCCCGCAGGCGGTGAATCAGCCGTTTTCCCTGGTGTGGTGGGCGGTGTCGTTTCCATTGGCGGCCTTTGCCACCCTCACCCTGAAGCTGGCCGCCCTGGTTGGCTCAGGCCCCTTGCAGACGGTCGGCACCCTGTTGCTGGCGCTGGTGTCTTTGGTGGTCTGTGGGCTGGTGCTGGGCACGGTGAGGGGCCTGCGCGATGGCAGCCTGCTGGCACCGGAGCCGGTCGCCATGTTGCAGATGGCGGAAAATAAGCAATAGCTAAGAAGTGTTTTACAGCAAGCGTTGGATGGCAAAATCGCTTAAAAAAAATTCCTCAGGCACACTGGGTGGTTCGGGAGCATGCCCTCGGGTGTTTCCATAATACCGTGCGTTTTCCGGCTGCCATGCCGCCGGTCGACGCGTGCACCACCCCCATCACGAGGAGCCAACCATGTCGTCCACCTCATTCGACACCATCATCGTGGGCGCGGGCACCGCTGGTTGCCTGCTGGCCAACCGCCTGTCGACCGACCCCTCCCGGCGTGTGCTGCTCATCGAGGCGGGCCGGGCCGATGACTACCATTGGATCCACATCCCCGTGGGCTACCTGTATTGCATCGGCAACCCGCGCACGGACTGGTTGTTCACCACCGAGCCCGACGCTGGCCTGAACGGCCGCAGCCTGCGCTACCCCAGGGGCAAGGCGCTGGGGGGCTGCTCCAGCATCAACGGCATGATCTACATGCGGGGACAGGCCCGCGACTACGACCATTGGGCGCGGCTCACCGGCGATGCCGACTGGACGTGGGCCAACAGCCTGCAGGACTTCAAGCTGCACGAAGACCACCACGGCGGGGCCGATGCGCTGCACGGCGCCAAAGGCACGGTGCCTGGCCGGGTGTGGTCAGACCCCAGTGCCTATGGCCAGTTCATGCGCGCCGGCAACGCCGGGGGTGAGTGGCGGGTGGAGCGTCAGCGCCTGCGCTGGGACGTGCTCGACGCCTTTGCCCAGGCCGCCCAGCAAACCGGCATTCCCGCCAGCACCGACTTCAACCGCGGCTGCAACGAGGGGGTGGGGTACTTCGAGGTCAACCAGCGCGCGGGCTGGCGCTGGAACACCGCCAAGGCGTTTTTGCGGCCACACGCCATGCGGCGCCCCAACTTCACGCTGTGGACCCAGTCACAGGTGAGCCAGTTGCTGCTGGAAACCCAGGCCGACGGCAGCCAGCGCTGCACAGGTGCGAAGGTGTGGAACGGCCGCGAGGTGGTCACGGTGCAGGCCAGCCGTGAGGTGGTGCTGTGTGCCGGGGCCATTGGCAGCCCGCACATCTTGCAGCTGTCGGGCATCGGTCCGGCGCAGGTGCTGCGCCAGCACGGCATCGACGTGAAGGTGGACTTGCCCGGCGTGGGCGGCAACCTGCAAGACCATTTGCAGATTCGCACCGTGTTCAAGGTGCAGGGCGTGAAAACGCTGAACACGTTGGCCAGCACGCTGTGGGGCAAAGCCCAAATTGGCTTGGAGTACCTGCTCAAGCGGTCCGGGCCCATGAGCATGGCGCCCAGCCAGTTGGGGGCATTCACCCGCAGTGACCCGGCCCAGCCCTGGCCCAACATCGAATACCACGTGCAGCCGCTGAGTTTGGATGCGTTTGGCGAGCCGTTGCACCCCTTTCCCGCCATCACCGCCAGTGTGTGCAACCTCAACCCCACGAGTCGGGGCACCGTGCACCTGAAAAGCCCCAGGTTCCAGGACGCACCCGCCATTGCCCCCAACTACCTGGCCACGCCCGAAGACCAGCGCGTGGCGGTGGACAGCCTGCGGCTGACGCGCCGCATGGCGGCGCAACCCGCCATGGCGCCGTTCAAGCCCGAGGAGTTCAAGCCCGGCACCCAGTTCCAGACCGATGACGAGCTGGTGCGTTTGGCGGGCGACATCGCCACCACCATCTTTCACCCCGTGGGCACCACCGCCATGGGCTGCGACGGCGATCCGGCTGCCGTGCTCGACGCCCACCTGCGGGTGCGTGACGGCCGAGGCGGGCGGGTGGCGGGTCTGCGCGTGGTGGATGCCGGGGCCATGCCCACCATCACCAGCGGCAACACCAACAGCCCCACCCTCATGATGGCGGAGAAGGCCGCGCGCTGGATGCTGCAGGGGGACTGATCAGGGTTTGAGCTGCCAAGTCGGCCGCCGCACCACCAATGGCGGCAGCGGCATTGATGTGCTTCACCGTTCCTTGTTGTCCGAATGGTGGGGGCCTCCCCTCCGGGAAATCCCCGATGCACCATGCACGTGCGTTGCCGTACAGTGTGGGTTGACGCCATTGCGGGTTGACACAGTCTCCTGCCCCGGCGAAAGGCCGAGGAGACAACCCGAGCCCATAACAACACCACAACGCCCACAAGAGGTGCACTGTTCACGCCAACGCCAGCCGATGCTGGCGTTTTTTTTTGGCCACTCCGCGGCCTGCACAATCGCAACCCATGGACTTATTGCTTGCGGCCGTTGCGTCGTTTTTTGCCGGCGGCGTGGACGCCATCGTGGGCGGCGGTGGGCTCATTCTGTTGCCCGCACTGTTTGCTGTTTTCCCAGGCGCGCCGCCAGCCACCCTGTTGGGAGTGAACAAAGGCACCTCGATCTGGGGCACGGCATCTGCCACCTGGCAGTATGCCCAGCGGGTGCAGTTGCGCTGGTCCTCGCTGCTGGTCGGGGCTGCGCTGGCCTTGGTCGGGTCGTTTGGCGGTGCCTGGGCGGTCACCCAGGTGTCGCCGGAATTTCTCAAGAAAATCCTGCCCGGTGTGCTGTTGCTGGTGTTCGTCTACACCTTGGCCCGCAAGGACCTGGGCCAAACCCATTTGCCACGCTTGGCTGGGCGTGCCGAAATGCTGGCGATGGGCCTGCTGGGCGCGGTGATCGGGTTTTACGACGGTTTTTTTGGGCCGGGCACTGGCAGCTTTTTTGTGTTTTTGCTGGTGCGTTGGCTGGGCTATGACTTCATGCACGCCAGTGCGTCGGCCAAGCTGTTGAACACCGCGTCCAACCTGGCGGCTCTGAGCCTGTTTGCTTGGATGGGCCACGTCTGGTGGCACGTCGTGGCCGTCACTGCCCTGGCCAACGTCGCGGGCAGTTTGGTGGGAACCCGTTTGGCCATGAAGCATGGCTCTGGCTTCGTGCGGGTGTTTTTCATGGTGGTGGTGGGTGTTTTGCTCGTCAAAACCGCCAGTTCGGCCTACTTCTGAGTGGCGCTGGGGCGCACGTTGCTGTTGGCGTTGCCCTCTGGGGTGGGCCACTCCATCTCACTGGCCTTGCGCGGCTGACCCACGGGGGCTGCAGCGAGGCCTTTCTGAACGGCGGCCAGGTCTTCCGGGCTGGGGAATTGGTCCTGCAACACGTAGTCAAACACGCGACGGGCAATGGGGGCCGCATGCGCGGCGCCAAACCCTGAGTTCTCCACCACCACGGCCAGCGCCACCTGTGGCCGATCGGCGGGGGCGAAGGCAATGTAGAGCGAGTGGTCACGCTGGTGTTCCTCCAGCTTGCGGGCGTCGTATTTGTCTTTCTGGCCAATGGTCACGGCCTGCGCGGTCCCGGTCTTGCCCGCGCTCAGGTAGGGCGCACCGGCAAATACGCGGGTGGAGGTGCCCTCCTGCGTCACGCCCACCATGGCGCGAACCACGGCTTCGAAGTGGACCGGATTGAGCCCCAGGTCCTGGCCCGGGGGGCGCTCGATGGGGTGCCGCTGCCGGGACACGGCGTCTTCCGTGGCCAGACCCAGGTGGGGCAGGTGTTTGACCCCTCGGTTGGCCAGTATGGCGGTGGCTTGCGCGAGTTGCAGCATGGTGAAGCTGTTGTAGCCTTGGCCAATGCCCAAGGAGATGGTTTCGCCCGCGTACCAGCGCTGCTGTTCGGGGCGGCGGTAGGTGTTGCGCTTCCAGCGCTGACTGGGCAGCACCCCGCGGACCTCGCCCCGCAGGTCGATGCCAGTGATCTGGCCGAGGCCAAAGGGTTGCATGAAGTCGTGGATGGCATCCACACCCAGCTCGTTGGCCAGCGAGTAGTAATACACGTTGCTGGACTTGACGATGCTGCGGTAGAGGTCAACCGAACCCAGTCCGCCATCGCCGTGGCTGCGAAATCTGTGGTTGCCGAACATCCAGTAGCCCGGGTCATTGACGGTGGTTTGCGCCGAGCGTTTGCCACTGGTCAGTGCCGCCAATCCCATGAAGGGTTTGTAGGTGGAGCCCGGTGGGTAGGTTCCCCGCAATGCCCGGTTGAGCAAGGGCTTCTCCAATGACTCATTGAGCATGCGCCAATTTTCAACGTCGATGCCGTCCACAAACAGGTTGGGGTCGAACGTGGGTTTGCTCACAAAGGCCAGCACTTCGCCATTGCGAGGGTCCAGGGCCACCAGTGCGCCCCTGCGGTCGCCGAACATGTCTTCCACCAGCTTTTGCAGCTTGATGTCCAGCGTCAGCATCACGGTGTTGCCCGGCGTGGCAGGGGTGCGGGCCAGTGTGCGCACGGCGCGCCCGCCTGCGGAGGTTTCGATCTGGTCAAAACCAGTCAGGCCGTGCAACTGCTGTTCAAAACTCTGCTCAATGCCCAGCTTGCCGATGTACTCGGTGCCACGGTAGTTGGCCTGCTCTTCGTCACTCCAGTCGTCCATTCGATTTTTTTCGGCCTGGTTGATGCGGCCGATGTAGCCCACCACGTGGCTGGCTGTTTCACCGTAGGGATATTGCCGAAACAACCTGGCCTTGATGTCTACACCCGGAAAACGGTAGCGTTGCGCGGTGAAACGGGCCACCTCTTCGTCGGACAGACGGGTGCGGATGGGCAGCGAGTCGAAATTGCGGGACTCTTCGCGCAGTCGCTTGAAGCGGCGTTTGTCACGCAGTTGAATGTCGATGACCTCACCCAGGGCCTCGATCACGGCGTCCACATCGTCCACCCGTGAGGGCGTGATTTCCAGTGTGTACGCCGAGTAGTTGGTGGCCAGGGCCACGCCGTTGCGGTCCAGAATCAGCCCCCTGTGGGGCACGATGGGCAGCACCGCAGTCCGGTTGCTTTCCGCCTGGGCTTTCAGGTCGTCGTGGCGATACACCTGCAGGTACACCGCGCGCGCAGCCACCAGGCCAAATGCCACCAGCACGGCCAGCATGGCCAGCCACACCCGCAGGCGAAAGCGCGACAGGTCCGCTTCAACGTCACGCATCGCCGTCATGGTGTGGGGCGCGGGTCAGAGCGGTCGGTTGGCATCGGGGTCGTGGGGGCGCCGTTGCGGTGCCAGCAACACCAGGCTGGCCAGCGGCCACAACAGCGCGGTCAGCAAAGGTGACAAGGCCACGGACCAGCCGGCAAAGCCGCTGCCTGAGATCAAGCGAATCAGCACCACCAGGGTTTGGGCCACCGCAAACAACGGGACCACGTGCAGTGCCTGGACGGGAATGGGGAACCACAGCAAGCGTCGGTGAATGGCGGCTGCCATGAAGCCCAGGGCCGTGTAGGCGAAGGCGTGTTGCCCCAGCAGCGAGGTGTGGTGCACGTCCATGGCCAAGCCGAAGGCAAAAGCCAGGCCCACACTCACCCGCTGAGGTTGGTGCACACCCCAGAACACCAGCGTCAGTGCCAGCAAATCCGGTGTCCAGGCGGAGCGCCCCAGCAGGCCCATGTTCAGGAGCATGTTCAGCGCCAGCGCCACCACCAAGCTGATCCAGATGAACCAGGGGCTGGCGGGCAGCAGGAGGGGTTTTCCAGGACGCATGATCATGGCTGCTGGGCTTTCTGCGCAGTGTCAGGCATCAATGCTCCCCCTTGGTCGGGCGGATGGGCTTGCGGCCACTCGCTGGCGACTCCACTTTGGGTGGCGGCGGCAACTGGGTGCCCGCAGGCGCCAACACCAGCACGTGGCTGGTGCCGTTGATTTGTGCGCTGGGTTGGCACAGGATGCGTGCAAAAGCCGACTCGGCTCGCCGTTCGACCCGTGTGACCTTGGCCACGGGCAAGCCCGGTGGGTACACGCCGTCAATGCCGCTGGTGCTCAGGAGGTCGCCCTCTTGGACGTCTGCGTTGCCCGCCATGAAGCGCAATTCCAGTTCGGTGCCGCTGGGGCCTGACTGTCCGTAGGCCACGCTGCGCACCCCGGTACGGGTGTTCAGCACGGGAATGGCCTGGTCCCGGTCGGTCAACAGCGTGACCTCAGACACCAGGGGGTGTACCCGCGTCACCTGACCCAGCACCCCCGACTCGTCCAGAACCGGCGAACCCGCAGCCACCCCGTGGGCCATGCCCTTGTCGATGATGACCTTGCGCGTGTAGGGGTCTGCTGCGTCGTACAGCACCTGTGCGGCAGTGCTGGGGGCTGTGAGCCGGTCGCGCAGCGCCAGCAAGTCCCTCAGCCGCCGGTTTTCCAGGTTCAGTTGCTCCACCTGGAGCGCCTGGGCAGCCAATTCAATGAGCTTTTGTTGGTTGCTGGCGGCGCTGGTCTGAGCTTGGTCCAAGGTCTGGAAGTACGCATTGACTTGGTGGGCGCCGTGCACCGGCTGCATGGCCAGCCACTGCACCGGGTAGAGTGCAGTGGCCAGTGCCGAGCGAAACGGCTTGACCAGCGCAAACCGCAGGTCCGCCACCATGAGGAAGACGGCCAGGGCGCTGAAAAAAAACAGTTTGGACAGCGCAGACGGCCCCTGTTTGAAAAACGGGGGCGGTGTGCGGTCCAGCGTCCCTAATGGCATGGTGGCTTGGTTTGGGCGCGACGGAGTGGGGCGGCGGTGCTGGTGCTGGGCGGGACGTGCCAGCCAGAAGGGCCAGGGGATGGTCGCCCTCTGGCCCAATCAAGGGCGCCGTCCAGAGGGTGGGTCACTCCGATGTGAAGATGGAGCCCAGACGGTCCATGCGTTCCAGCGCCATGCCACAGCCGCGCACCACGCAGGTCAGGGGCTCTTCGGCCACCAGCACCGGCAGGCCGGTTTCCTCGGCCAGCAACCGGTCCAGGTCGCGCAACAGTGCGCCACCGCCGGTCAGCATCATGCCGCGCTCGGCAATGTCGGCGCCCAATTCGGGTGGCGTGTGTTCCAGCGCGGTTTTCACGGCGGAGACGATGTTGTTGAGCGGGTCGGTCAGGGCTTCCAGGATTTCGTTGGAGCTGATGGTGAAGCTGCGGGGCACGCCTTCGGACAGGTTGCGGCCCTTGACTTCCATTTCTTTCACTTCGGAACCGGGGAAGGCAGAGCCGATGTTTTTCTTGATGGCTTCTGCGGTGGGCTCACCGATCAGCATGCCGTAGTTGCGGCGGATGTAGTTGATGATGGCGTCGTCAAAGCGGTCGCCGCCCACGCGCACGCTGCCCTTGTAAACCATGCCGCCCAGGGAGATGACGCCCACTTCGGTGGTGCCACCGCCAATGTCCACCACCATGGAGCCGCTGGCGTCCGATACCGGCAGACCGGCTCCGATGGCCGCAGCCATGGGCTCTTCGATCAAGTAGACCTCAGAGGCGCCAGCGCCCAGCGCCGACTCGCGGATGGCGCGGCGCTCCACCTGGGTGGACCCGCAGGGCACGCAGATGATGATGCGGGGGCTGGGCTTGAAGGCCGAGCGGGGATGCACCATCTTGATGAACTGCTTGAGCATCTGCTCGGTGACGGTGAAGTCGGCAATCACGCCGTCCTTCATGGGGCGGATGGCCTCGATGTTGCCAGGCACCTTGCCCAACATGGCCTTGGCTTCTTTGCCGACGGCCTGGATGGTTTTTTTGCCTTGCGGTCCACCTTCGTGGCGGATGGATACCACGGATGGCTCATCGAGCACGATGCCCTTGTGGCGCACATAAATCAGGGTGTTGGCGGTGCCAAGGTCAATGGCAAGGTCGGTGGAGAAGTGCCGACGAATAGATTCAAACATGACTGTCAAAGTCCAATGAGGCATGCCTTGCGTGCTGCAGGGCATCGCCGTGGTGTATCAATTAAAAGTGAGCGTAGGCAGGCAAAGGGGTGGTTTGGGCTGAAAACCTTGCCGGATGGTGCCGCCAGCTTCCGGACTGTTGGCGGCCAGTTCCCGCCAGTTGAGTCAAATTAGGCCGTTAAACGATCGATAATAACGCACCCCCTCCTGTTGAGAGCCGTATTTTCCCACGACGGCGGCCCCAAAATCGGGCATTGTTACCGGATTTTTCATGTCCCTTACCCTCCTAGACATCTCGCGCATTTCCCGTCTGGCCCGGCTGGAGCTGGACACCGAGCACAGCGCCCGCATGCTGGCCCAGCTCAATGGTTTTTTTGACATCGTGGTGCAGATGAACGCCATCGACACCACTGGCGTCGAACCCCTGGCCCACCCCACGGCGGTGATTGACCACGTGGCCTTGCGCTTGCGCGAGGACATCGCCAGCGAGCCCGACCAACGCGAGGCCAACCAGCGCAGCGCTCCCGCCGTCGAGCGGGGTCTGTTCCTGGTGCCCAAGGTCATTGAATGAGCGCAACGCCTTTTCACGACATGAACCACACCGAATTGCACCAATGGGGCGTGGCCGAGCTGGCCAGCGCCCTGGCCTCCGGCCAGGTTTCCAGCGTGGAGGCCACCCGGCACCTGCTGGCCCGCGCCCGACAACACGCCGACCTGGGCGCCTACCTGGCCCAGAACGAAGAGATCAGCCTGGCCCAGGCCGCAGCGGCCGATGCCCGGCTGGCCGCTGGCGAGCGCACCCCGCTGCTGGGTGTGCCCCTGGCCCACAAAGACATCTTCGTCACCCGTGACTTTCCGACCACCGCCGGCTCGAAAATGTTGGCCAACTACCGCAGCCCCTTTGACGCCACGGTGGTGACCAAGCTCGCCGACGCGGGCGTGGTCAATCTGGGCAAGCTCAACTGCGACGAGTTCGCCATGGGTTCGGGCAACGACAATTCGGCCTACGGACCAGCGCACAACCCCTGGGACAAAGCCCGCATCCCGGGCGGCTCGTCGGGCGGCTCGGCCGCTGCCGTGGCCGCGCGCCTGGTGCCCGCCGCCACCGGCACCGACACGGGAGGCTCCATCCGCCAGCCCGCATCGCTGACCGGTATCACCGGCATCAAGCCCACCTACGGCCGGTGCTCCCGCTACGGCATGGTGGCGTTTGCCTCCAGTCTGGACCAAGCTGGCCCCATGGCGCGCAGCGCACTCGATTGCGCCTTGTTGCTTTCGGCCATGGCAGGCCCCGACCTGGACCGCGACTCCACCTCGCTGGACCACCCTGCCGAGGACTTTGCGGCCCATTTGTTGGCTTCTTCAGGTATAGCTGACAATTCAATTTCATCAAGCGATAGAGGGCAAAAAAGCATTAAAAATGTCCGGGGACTTCGCATTGGACTGCCCAAGGAGTTTTTTGGCGACGGCTGCGCGTCCGGCGTGCAGGCGGCGGTGCGTGCCGCACTGGCCGAGTTCGAGAAGCTGGGCGCCACGCTGGTGGACATTTCGCTGCCGCGCACCGAGCTGTCCATTCCGGTGTACTACCTCATTGCGCCGGCCGAGGCCAGCTCCAACCTCAGCCGCTTCGACGGCGTGAAGTTTGGCCACCGTGCAGCGCAGTACACCGATCTGGCCGACATGTACCAGAAGTCGCGCACCGAGGGCTTTGGTACCGAGGTGCAAAAGCGCATCATGATCGGCACCTATGTGCTCAGTCACGGCTACTACGACGCCTACTACCTCAAGGCCCAGCAGATCCGCCGCCTGATTGCCCAAGACTTTCAGCAGGCCTTCACCCAGTGCGATGTGATTGCCGGGCCGGTGTCGCCCACCGTGGCCTGGAAGATTGGCGAAAAGTCCGACGACCCGGTGGCCAACTACCTGGCAGACATCTACACCCTGTCCACCAGCTTGGCCGGGTTGCCCGGCATGAGCATTCCGGTCGGGTTTGGCGAGCACGGCATGCCCGTGGGCCTGCAGCTGATTGGAAATTACTTTCAGGAGGCGCAGCTGCTGGGCACGGCCCACCAGTTCCAGCTGGCCACCGACTGGCACACCCGCGCCCCACAAGGATTCTGAGCATGAGCAAATCCACAGCCTCCCTGTTGGTGCGCGGTTACGAAGTCGTCATTGGCTTCGAGACCCACGCCCAACTCTCCACGCAAAGCAAAATTTTCAGCCGCGCCCCCACTGCCTTCGGCGCCGAGCCCAACACCCAGGCCTGTGCCGTGGACTTGGCCTTGCCCGGCACGTTGCCGGTGATGAACAAGGGCGCGGTCGAGCGCGCCATTCAGTTTGGCCTGGCCGTGGGTTCGCACGTGGCCGAGCAGAGCGTGTTTGCCCGCAAAAACTACTTCTACCCCGACCTGCCCAAGGGTTACCAGATCAGCCAGTTCGAGATCCCCGTGGTGCAGGGCGGCAGCGTCGAGTTCTTTTTGGGCGACGAGAAGAAGTCCGTCCGCCTGGTGCGTGCCCACCTGGAAGAAGACGCGGGCAAGAGCCTGCACGAAGACTTCATTGGCCAGTCGGGCATTGACCTGAACCGCGCCGGCACACCGCTGCTCGAAATTGTGACCGAGCCCGACATGCGCTCCAGCGCCGAGGCCGTGGCGTACGCCAAGGAGCTGCACAAGATCGTGACCTGGATTGGCATTTGCGACGGCAACATGCAAGAGGGCAGCTTCCGCTGCGACGCCAACGTGTCGGTGCGCAAGCCCGGCGCGCCGCTGGGCACCCGCCGCGAGATCAAGAACCTGAACAGCTTCAAGTTCATGCAGCAGGCCATTGACTTCGAAATCCGCTGGCAGATCGAGCAGATTGAAGACGGTTTTGAGATTCAGCAGGCCACCGTGCTGTTCGACCCCGATACGGGCGAAACCCGCGCCATGCGCACCAAGGAAGACGCCGCCGATTACCGCTATTTCCCCGACCCCGACCTGCCGCCGCTGGTGATTGCTCGCGACTGGGTGGAGCGTGTGCGCAGTGAGATGGTCGAGTTGCCCCGCGTGATGGCCGCCCGTTTGGTGGCCGACTACGGTCTGCCTGAGTACGACGCCACCACGCTGACGCAAAGCCAAGCCATGGCGGCGTACTTCGAGGCGGCGGCCAAGGCTTGCGGTCAACCCAAGCTGGTCAGCAACTGGGTGATGGGTGAAGTCTCGCGCCGCCTGAACAGCGGCCTTGGTGAAGGCGAGGTGGGATGGGACAAGTTGCCCGTGTCATCGGCTCAACTGGCCGCGCTGATTGAGCGCATTGCGGATGGCACCATTTCCAACAACGCAGCCAAGCAGGTGTTTGACTCGCTGTGGACCGATGGCGTGTCCGATGACGCTGCCGAGGCCATTGAGCAGGTGGACGCCATCATCGAAGCCAAGGGCCTCAAGCAGATGAACGACAGCGGCGCGCTCGACGCCATCGTGGCCGAGGTGCTGGGCGCCAACGAGAAAAACGTGACCGAGTACCGTGCGGGCAAAGAGAAAGCCTTCAACGCCCTGGTGGGTCAGGTCATGAAGGCCAGCCAAGGCAAGGCCAACCCGGCGCAGGTCAACGAGGTGCTCAAGGCCAAGCTGGGCTGAGGATTCGCCCGCCCACGGTCTGTGTGGGTGCTGGGCGCGGGAGGCGCGTGCGCGGCGTCAGCCGGGCGGGATGGTTCAGGGGCGGCGGGTGGACGCCGGCGAGTGGCCCCACAACTGCTTGAGTCGCACCAACTCTTCGTCGAACCGGGCGTTGATGCGGGCCATTTCGTCGATCTGGATGACCAGCAGGCGCTGTTGGCTTGCTTGCTGTTCTTGGTTGTCCTGCAGATTGCGTTTGAGCCAAGCAGGGGCCTGGGCCGGGTGGGCTTTGTAAAACTCCATTTCGGTCAGCCAGGCGTCCCGCTGCTTTTGGAGATCCAGGCTTCGCTGGCGAATGGTTTCCTGCGTGCCCATCACCACCTGCAACTGTTTGTTGCGCTCAACCTGGTGCTGCTGCTCCGACTGGTAGCGTGTCAGCAGGGCGCGGTCACGTCGGCGTTCTTCCAGCAGCCGGGCTTTCTGTGCGGCCTCCTGTTGCACACGTGCTTCTTCCTGTGCGCGCTCGTCGGCGGTCAGGCTGGGCGGGATGATGCGCAAAGTGGTGCCGGTTGACGACAACTCGCGCTGCTCGCGGGCCAGGCATTCGGGGATGGGGCGGTCAGAGGTGATGCGCCGCCCTTGGGCATCCACACACACAAAAATGCTCCCCCCTGCATCTGGGGTTTGCGCATGTGCTGCGCTGGCCACGAGGCCCGCCGCCAGGCACCTCCAGAACACCCCCTTCCCGCTGGATACGACCGCCCATGCGCGGCACGAGGTGGTGCCGGTTTGGGCACACACGCTGCTGGCGGTGGGGGAGTGGGGTGCAGGGGTCAATGCCTCTCCTTGTTTGTGTTTCTTCCCTGTGGAGTTGGGCGTTGGCTCGGTGGCGGGGTGGCGTCAACCGGGGTCTGAAACCCCGTAGCGCTGGCGGTAAGCCAGCACGTTGGCGTAGTGGGCGGCGACACCGCTGTTGTCCTGACTGGTTTCCAGATATTGAAGCAAATCGGTCAGGCGGGCAATGGCGCACACCTGCAACCCCAGTTGTCCGCGCACAAATTGCACGGCGCTGTGGGGCAGATCCACCAGTGCCCCGTTGGGCCCTGGGCCAGTGGCCATTTCCTGGCGATCCAACGCAATGGCCACGCCGTGGGCGGTGGCCCCTGCCGCTTGGATGAGTGCGATGGACTCGCGTGCGGCCGTGCCTGCGCTCATCACATCGTCCACGATCAGGACCCGTCCTTTCAGTGGTGCGCCCACCAAGGTGCCACCTTCGCCGTGGTCTTTGGCTTCCTTGCGGTTGTAGGCAAAGGGCACGTTGTGCCCTAGCCTGGCCAGCTCAATGGCCACGGCTGCACCCAGCGGAATGCCCTTGTAGGCGGGGCCAAAAATCATGTCGAAGGTCATGCCACTGGCCAGGATGCGCTGTGCATAAAATTGGGCCAACTTGCCCAGCTTGGCACCGTCGTCAAACAGACCGGCATTGAAAAAATAGGGGCTCAGGCGGCCTGCCTTGGTTTTGAATTCGCCAAAACGCAGCACACCGGCGTTGACTGCAAACTCCACAAACGCTTGCGCCAGCGCATCGGCCGGGGCTTGGGCCTCGTTCTGTTCCACCATGGGGAAATTCCTTGTTCAAACTGACCAGCCTCAATCTCAACGGCATTCGCTCGGCCTCCAGCAAGGGGCTGGAAGACTGGCTGGCCACCAGTCAACCGGATTGTATTTGTGTGCAGGAGCTCAAAGCCCAGGCCCCTGACCTGGCCGGGCGCTTTGAGACGCTGGCGGGTCTGGCGGGGCATTTCCAGTTTGCCGAAAAGAAGGGCTACTCGGGCGTGGGCATTTACAGCCGCCACGAGCCCAGCGAGGTGGTGGTGGGTTTTGACGGGGGGGAGTTCGATGCGGAAGGCCGTTGTGTGGAGTTGCGTTTTGACACCCCTGCGCGCAAGCTGTCTGTGCTCAGTTGCTACTTTCCCAGTGGCTCGTCGGGCGAAGAGCGCCAAGCCGCCAAGTTCCGCTTTTTGGCGGTGTTTTATCCCCACCTGATGGCGCTGAAGTCCGGGCGTGAGCTGATTCTGTGCGGGGATTTGAACATTGCCCACCAGGAAAAAGACCTGAAAAATTGGCGCAGCAACCAGAAAAACAGTGGTTTTTTGCCCGAAGAGCGCGCCTGGATGACCCGCGTGCTCGGCGATGGTGGCATGGTGGATGTTTACCGCCAACTGCAGCCCGACACCACCGCAGAGTGCTACACCTGGTGGAGCAATCGGGGTCAAGCCTGGGCCAACAACGTGGGGTGGCGACTGGATTACCACTTGGCCACGCCCGCGTTGGCTGCCAAGGCGCGGGCGGAGTCGGTGCACAAGTCCTCGCGCTTCAGCGACCATGCGCCGCTGACCATTGAGTACGACGTCGCGCTGTGACCCTGCCCATCGGCCAGCGAACAAGGAGGTTGACCATGAAACAACGCCAATGGCGGTTTTCCGCTGTCAGTGCCCTGTTGGGGAGGTCCGCCTGTGCCGTGCTGCTGGGCGTGTTGGTCTTGGGGGGCTGCCGAGACAAACAGGCCTTGCCCGCGCAGGGCTGGTTCCTGGAAAAAACCGGTGCCACCACGGCTCAGTTGATCTACACCAGCCCCAGCGGTCAGCGAGAGGTGTGGGCGGGTGACCTGAAGGACGACTCCCCCCAGGCCGCCGTGCTCAACCCGTTGCCCCCGGGCCAGAACAATGGCTTGTTCCGTTGGTCACGTCCGGGTTGCGGGGAGTTGTCGTTCGTGTTGGCTGGCGATGGCCTGAAGTGCATTTCTTGCATGCAGCCCATTGCCTTTGTGCCCTACACCGCCAGTTGCCCGGTGGACCTGCAGCGCTTGCCCGTGCAGGGTTGGACGGCGCTGGGGCTGGTGCGCCCGGAGTGACCGTGGCCGCCCGTCGGTGAACGGTGAGCCGCCGGGCGCGACAATCCAAGGCCATCCCCACCGCACAGATTTTTTCGAACCCGTGTTTCGCCATGCTTCAGTACCACACCATTCCTGTCACCGCCTTTGCCCAGAACTGCTCCCTTGTCTGGTGCGACCAGACGCTGGAGGCCGCCGTGATCGACCCCGGTGGCGATCTGGACAAGGTGCTGGCCGAAGTGGCCCACCGGGGCCTGAACTTGACGCAGATTTGGCTCACCCATGCCCACATCGACCACGCTGGGGGAACGGGCGAGCTGGCCAGGCGTTTGCAGCTGCCCATCGTGGGTCCGCACCCTGGGGACCAGTTCTGGATCGATGGCTTGCCCCAGCAAAGCCGCATGTTCGGGTTTCCGCCGGCTGAAATGTTCACCCCCACCCGCTGGCTGCACGACGGAGACACCGTGACCCTGGGGCAGAGCACCCTTCACGTGCGCCACTGCCCTGGCCACACGCCGGGGCATGTGGTGTTCCATTCGCCGGAGATCCAGCGCGTGTTTGTGGGGGATGTGTTGTTTGCCGGCAGCATTGGCCGGACCGACTTCCCGCAGGGCAACCACGCTCAGCTGATCACCAGCATCACCGAGCGGCTGTGGCCCATGGGCGACGAGACGGTGTTCATCCCCGGCCACGGCCCCGAAAGCAGCCTGGGCGAGGAACGGCGGTTCAACCCCTATGTGCGGGGCACCTGAACCCCGCTCATCAGCCGCCGCGCTTGGCCTGTGTGTACAGGTTCATGACCTTGGGCACGTTGGCCTGCAAGGCCTCGATGCGGGCGGGGCCGGAGGGGTGTGTGGACAGGAAGTTGAGCCCCGGCCCCCCACTGCCGCCCGATACCTCAGTCATTTTTTGCCACAGTGACACGCTGGCCGATGGCTCGTAAGCCGCCCGTGCCGCCAGTTCCAGTCCCACCAGATCGGCCTCGGTTTCGTCCTCCCGGCTGAACTGCAAGGTCAGCAGTTTGGTGCCCAGGTTGGCGGCAATGTCACCCAGGTCGCCCAGGCCCAGCAGCCGGGCGCCGATGGACAGCCCAAACCCCGTGGCCTGGGTTTTGGCCAAGCGTTCTCGGGCATGCTCGCGCAAGGCGTGGGCCATTTCGTGGCCCATGATCATGGCGGACTCGTCGGTGGACAGTTTCAGGTCGTTCAGGATGCCTGTGTAGAAGGCAATTTTTCCGCCCGGCATGCAAAACGCGTTGATTTGTTTGCTGGCAATCAGGTTCACTTCCCAGCGCCAGTGTTTGGCGCGGTCATTCCAGGGCAAGGCATGGGGAATGAGGTGTTGCGCAATGGCGCGCAGCTGTTGCAGCTGGGGGTGGTTGTCGGGGGCCAAAGCCTTTTGTTGGCGGGCTTCGGTCAGCAGCTGGCGGTACTGGCTGTCGGCGGCTGCTTCCAGTTGGCCAGCGGGCACCAGTTTGCGCAGGCTGGAGGCTTTGCCCACCTCCACCTGGGCATGGGCTTGCGGCCAGCCGCCCAGGGTGGCCGTGGCCGCCCCCGCCGCCACCGTGTGCACAAACCCCCGTCTGCCTTGGCGCAGGGTGGCCGAGAGCGTGCGGCCAGTGTCGGACGACACCGGTGCGGGGTTGTCGACCAGGGGTTTGCGCGCATTGGCCAGGCGCATGGCATTGCAGAAGTAGCACATTGGCAAAATGATAGACACAAAGGCCCCCATGAACACACCTGTCCCCTCGCCCCACGCCGAATCCGTGCCATCTGACACACCTCGCCAGTCTTGGGGGCAGGTGTTGCGCAGTTACCTGGAGCCCGCCTCCCTGCGCATGTTCGCCCTGGGGTTTTCCGCAGGCCTGCCGCTGTTGTTGGTGTTGGGCACGCTGAGTTTTCGCTTGCGCGAGGCGGGGGTGGACCGTGCCACCATCGGCTACCTCAGCTGGGTGGGGCTGGCCTATGCCTTCAAGTGGTGCTGGGCACCGCTGGTGGACAGGTTGCCCATCCCCCTGTTGACCCGTGCCATGGGGCGTCGCCGCAGTTGGCTGCTGGTGTCGCAGTTGGCCATTGCGGCGGGCTTGGTGGGCATGGCGCTGGCCGACCCGCGCCAGACCCTGGGGCCGGTGGTGTGGTGCGCCTTGCTGGTGGCGTTTGCCTCGGCCACCCAGGACATTGCGCTGGATGCGTTTCGCATCGAGTCGGCCGACGCCCGCCACCAGGGTGTGCTGGCCGCCACCTACCAGACGGGTTACCGCCTGGCCATGATCTGGGCGGGGGCCGGGGTGCTGTGGCTGTCGGCGCGGGCCGAGGTGCCGGTGGCCGTGGTGGGTGTGGCCACGGGGGCGCCGGGCGCGCTCTACCAGAACGCGGCCTGGCAGACCGCCTACTTGGTCATGGCCGCCTCCATGGCGCTGGGGGTGTTGACCGTGTTGTTGTCACGCGAGCCGGTGCGGGCCGAGCTGCCCCCCGCGCGCAACGTGGCCGAGTGGTTGCGCACCGCACTGGTGGAGCCGTTTGCCGACTTCGTGCGCCGCCACCGTTGGCAGGCGGTGCTGATACTCGCGCTCATCGGCACCTACCGCATCAGCGACGTGGTCATGGGCATCATGGCCAACCCGTTTTATGTGGACATGGGCTACACCAAGGACGAAGTGGCCGCCGTGACCAAGGTGTACGGCGTCATCATGACGCTGGTGGGGGCGTTTGTGGGGGGGGCGCTCACGGTGCGCTTTGGCGTGCAGCGCATCCTCATGCTGGGGGCGGTGCTGTCGGCCCTGACCAACCTGCTGTTTGCCTGGCTGGCCGGACACGGGCACGACGTGACGGCGCTCATCGCCATCATCTCCACCGACAACCTGAGCGCGGGCATTGCCTCAGCGGCCTTCATTGCCTACCTGTCGGGACTGACCAACGTGCAGTATTCGGCCACGCAGTACGCCCTGTTCAGCTCCATGATGTTGCTGGCCCCCAAGTGGCTGGCGGGGTTTTCCGGCGTGGTGGTCGATGCGGTGGGCTACCCCAGATTTTTTGTGGGCACGGCGCTCTTGGGTTTGCCCGTGCTGCTGCTGGTTTGGATTTTGATGAAAAAAATGCCATCCAGCGCATGATATTGTTGATATTTAAGCTATGAAGTTGATATTTATAAAACTTTACGGCACCGACACACCCGCGTGTGGCGCCTGGCCGACACTGGGGCATGCCTGTGGCCACTGCATCCCCCTTCCCGTTTCCCACCCTTGCGCCACGCCCTGACACGCGTGGCCCGTTGACCATGACCTTGCCCCTGTTGATGATCGAAGACGACGTGCGGCTGGCCCGCATGGTGGTGGAGTACCTGGGCCAATCGGGTTACGACGTGGCCCATGCGCCCGACGCCACCCAAGGCCTGGCCATGCTGCAAAGCAGCACGGGTGGTTTGCCCGCACTCGTCATCCTCGACCTCATGTTGCCCGACCTCGATGGTCTGGAGGTGTGCCGCCGTGTCCGTGCGTTGCCCGGTGAGGCGGGGCGTGTGCCCTTGCTCATGCTCACCGCCAAGGGCGATCCCATGGACCGCATCATTGGCTTGGAAATGGGGGCAGACGACTACCTCCCCAAGCCCTTTGAGCCCCGCGAGCTGCTGGCCCGCATCCGCGCCGTGTTGCGCCGCCATGGCGACGGACAGGCCCCCCCATCACCGACCCAAGGCCAGCCGCCGCTGCGGTTTGGTTCACTGGAGATTGACCGCGATGCCCGCGCCGTCAGCGTGGGCGGGCAAGCCTGTGACCTCACTTCCTACCAGTTTGATCTGCTGGTGGCCATGGCCGAGCGCGCCGGTCGCGTGCTGACGCGCGACCAGATCATGGAAGCGGTGCGGGGGCGCGAGCTGGAAGCGTTTGACCGCTCCATTGACGTGCACGTGGGCCGCATCCGCAATGCCATCGAGGCCGACAGCAAAAATCCACGCCGCATCCTCACCGTGCGCGGCGTGGGCTATGTGTTTGCCAAGCAGCAGGACTGAGGCCATGCGGCAGTGGCTCACCCAGCGCTTGTACCTGCGCATCTGGTTGGCGGTGGTGTTGGCCATCACCTTGCTGGCGCTGTTGGCGGGGTGGCTTTGGCGCATGGACATGGAGCGCGAACGGGCCGAGCGCCCCGGTCGTGAAATCGTGGTGCGCAACGCCCAGGGCGAGGTGTTGGGCCAGGCCCCGGCACGGCCCTTGCGCATGGGCGGTCACGGGCCCGTGGAGTTCCAGGTCACCATGAACGACGGCCAGACCCTGTACGTCCAGCTGCCCCGTCCCAACCGGCCACCGGGCCAGCGGCCCGCAGAATGGCGACCACCCACGCTGGGGTTTGCCAGCCTGCTGGCGCTGGTGGCACTGGCGGTGGCGTTGGGCACCTACCCTGTGGTGCGCTGGCTGACCAAACGCCTGGAAGCCCTGCAGCAAGGCGTGGAGCGCTGGGGGCAGGGCGACCTGTCCATTCGATTGCCCGTGCAGGGGCAGGACGAAGTGGCGTTTTTGGCGCAACGTTTCAACGTGGCGGCCGAGCGTGTGCAGGCCTTGCTGCAATCCCACAAGGCGCTGCTGGCCAATGCTTCGCACGAACTGCGCTCGCCACTGGCCCGCATCCGCATGGGGCTGGAGTTGCTCGACACGGCAGCGCCCACCCAGCGGGCAGCGCAACGCGCCGAAATTGCCCGCAACATCGCCGAACTGGACCAGCTGATCGACGAAATTTTGTTGGCCAGCCGCATGGACGCGGCCGATGCCCCGGTGTTGCACCTGGAATCCATCGACCTGACCGGGCTGGCCGCAGAGGAGTGCGCCCGCACCGGTGCCCAACTGCAGGTGCTGGCCCAACCTGAGTTGCGCGGCGACGCCAGGCTGATTCGCCGCTTGCTGCGCAACCTGCTGGAAAACGCGCGCCGCCATGGCGTGCGCGGGGCCAACGCTCACAGGCCGCTGGGTGAGCCCCCCGATGTGGAGCTGATGCTGGACCAAGTTCAGCAACACGGAGTGGCCTGGGCGCAGATCACGGTGGACGACCGTGGGCCAGGCGTGCCCGAAACCATGCGCGAGCGGGTGTTTGAGCCCTTCTTCCGCCTTGCGGGGGCCAGCGAACGTGACGGCGGGGTGGGCCTGGGGTTGGCGCTGGTCCGCACCATTGCGCGCCAGCACGGCGGCGACGTGCGTTGCGAAGCCCGCCCTGGCGGGGGCGCGCGGTTTGTGGTGAGCCTGCCACTGGGGGTGTAATTAGTATGCAGGTCAGCCAAAATTGTGGTTGGCTCCCCCAAATGGGGGATGTTCAAGCCATTTGCGGCGGCGCACAATTCAACCCGTTGCTGTCACAACTCTCCAAGGTTGAAAAGAACAAGCGGCTGAATCAGGCCACTGATCGCCGAGAACGGTCCCAACGATGTCCCCTCAAAAGGACTTTCAAAGCCACCTTCGGGTGGCTTTTTTTTCGCCATGGCAGGGCGCGGAAAACCCTTGGCCCCAATGGGCTGGCTGCACCATGGCAAGATGGTTTTTTTGCCCGGACTGCCCACATGTTCTACAACCTGCTCAAACTGACCCACGTCTTGTCCATTCTGGTCTGGGTGGGCGGCATGGTGTTTGCCCATTATTTCCTTCGCCCCGCCGTGGCCAGCCTGGAGCCACCGGCGCGCCTGCGCCTGATGCACGACGTGCTGGGGCGGTTCTTCAAGGTGGTGTTGGCGCTGTCATCTTTGGCGGTGATCACCGGCGTGTGGATGATTGGCCGTGTCGCCAAGGACACGGTGCAAAGCGGTGGGGCTTTTCACATGCCTCTGTCCTGGACCCTCATGGCCACTTTGGGGCTCTTGATGTGGGCCATTTTTGGTCACATCCGGTTTGCGCTTTACAAGCGGTTTTCCCGCGCTGTGGCGGTGGCCGAGTGGCCCCAGGCCGCCACCTCACTGGCCAGCATTCGCCTGTGGGTCAGCATCAACCTCGCGCTGGGCCTGCTCACCGTTGCCGTGGCGCTGCTCGGCTGACGCTTGGGCAATGGGTGCCAGCCACAGCAGGTTCATGAACAGGTACATCATGGTGCCCGCGTTGTGGGCAAACATGACCTGTGTCAGACCAAAACCCACGTAACCCGCCACCATGACCAAGCCGCACAGCGCGCTGGTGCGGGCTGCGCGTTGCCACGGGGTATCCGGTGCCTCGCGGGATGATCGACGCCAGGTCCGCCAGTAAAGTTGGCCGGGCAGGGCAAAAAACAGGACCAGCACGAGCACACCCAGGGTGCCGCGCTTGGCCCACATGTCCAGCCATTCGTTGTGGGCATGTTCAAACTCGTGCAGTATGCGGGGGACCTTTCCTTGCTCTGCTTGGGCGTTTTTCTCAATCTGATAGCCCTGTTCGCCCCAGCCAGTCCAGGGTTTGGCCAGGCCCATGTGCCAGGCAAACTTCCAGTGGGCCAGCCGCTGGCCAATGGAGTTGTTGCTGGCGCCGGTGGTTTGGTGCAGTTGCACCTCTTGCCAGGCTTCGCTGGCACGGGTCTGTACCAGGTGCCACTGCGAGCCCAGCAGCACCAGCAGCGCCGCGACCGTGAGCAGCCACCGCACCCGGTAGCGGCCTTGTTGTGGGCCTGCCGGTGCCGCGCGGTCTGCCCCCGGTGTGCGGCGGTGTTCCAGGGCAAATACCCCGGCCACCAGCACCGGCGCCACCCACCAGCCACCCCGTGACTCCGAGGCAATGCAGGCGTAGCCGCCCGCCAGCGCCGCCAGCATGCCCAGCCAGTGCGGCCAGCTTTTTTCCTGACGTGCCCACAGCCAGCTCCACACGCCCAGCAACAGTGCCAAATTGCCAAAGTGAATGGCATTGGTGTAGCCCCAGGCGCGTGTCCATTGCAACACCTGCAGTTGCCAAAGCGCGGTGCCGGCCGCCGCGAGGGCGCCCACCCACAGACCCCAGCGCAGGGCCCGCACGCTGGTGGGGGTGACGGCGAGCACTGCGGGGACGGCCAACAGGGCCAGCACGAACTTGGCTGGCCTGTCCAGCGTGTTGGCCTTGAATGGGTGTGTTTGCCAGGCGTCCAGGCCCAGCAGCAGGCCCATCAGGACCACGGCCAGCACCCAGGTGCGCAGGGCGGGGTGCTGCCAGGCGCTGGGCCAAGCGCGGCCACAGGCCAACCCCAGGCCACACAGCAACAAGCCCCCCCAGGAGTAGCCCGAGGGGGTGGAGAGGGCCAAGGCCGGCAGCACAAAGGCGGCCATGGCAAACACCTGGTGACGCCAGGTGGTGGCGGGCTGCGGGGTCATCGGGACGCGGGGTGTTGAAGGTCGTCCTGGTCCACCGCCAGCGCGGTGTAGCGGAAAAAGCTTTCCAAGGCGATGAACAAACAATGTAAGAAGCCCGCTCGCCCGCACAAAAACCCCCGGTGGAAAAAGTACAACCGCACAAAGCTGGCCAAACCGCTGGCCAAGCCGCGCCGCACGCCGCCCGTTTTGCCTTGCCCCTGGCGTTTGACCGCTCCCAGCTGCGCGTACTGCGCCAGCTTGACCAAGCTTTGGTGCACCGAGCGGCGCGAGTAGTGCCACAGGCGGTGCCGCAGGGTGGTGCGGGGGATGCTGGGGTCGCGCAGCCGAGGACCTTCGTGCACCACACCATCAAAACCGAGCAATTGGCGCATGGGGAACAGGCGGGGCAGGCCGGGACCGCTGCGCATGTGGGTCAGGGGTTGGCCAAACGCCAGTTGCAGCCAGGTGATTTCGTACACCCGGTCCTCGTTGCGTTGGACGGCTGCGCGGATGTCGGTGGCGAGCTCCGGTGGAATGACCTCGTCCGCATCCAGAAACAGCACCCAGTCGCCACGGGTGTGGGTCATCAGGCGGTTGCGTTGCTCGGCAAACCCTTGCCAGTCGGCGTGGGTGTGGACTTCTGCGCCCAGGCGCTGTGCCAGGGCCACGGTGTCGTCGGTGCTGCCCGAGTCCACCACCAGCAGCTGGTCAGCGAAGGCCGCGCTGCGCAGGCAGGCTTCGATCTGACTGGCCTCGTTGAGGGTCATCACGGCAATGGTCAGGGTGGGCATGCAATGAAAAGGTGTGGGGAATGAACGGGTCAGGTGTGGGCGTGCCACATGCCGACCCAGCGGCCCGCACTGCGCGCAATCAGGCGGGGTTGCAAGGTCAGCAGGCGCAGCAGCAGTTCCAGCCCGCCACGCCACAGGGCCGTCTGGCGGGTGCGCTGCGCTGCGCCAGGCGCATGGTGCTTGCGCATGAACAGGATCTTGGAGCGGCTGTGGTGGTAGCCACGGCCCCACTCTGCGCGCACCACCGAGCCACCTTTGACGGAGCCCCGGTTGGCGTGGCTGGCCACGGCGGCGGGGTCAATCAGCACCTCCTGTCCGGCGGCCATGATGCGGGCGCACAGGTCTTCGTCTTCGTAGTAGAGGAAAAAATCGCTGTCAAAGCGCCACTGCCGTTCGTTGCAGCGCAGCAGCCACGCGGCGGCGCAGGCGTAGCCCACACTGGTGAGGCCCTCGGCGCCAGGGCCTCGGGCGTGCCACTTCCAGCGGGGCCAGCCGTAGTTCAGCTGGGCGCGGCCACCGTTGTCCAGCAGTTGCGGTGCCACGATGGTGGCCTGGGGCTGGGCGTCGGCGGTGGCCACCAGCTGGGCGGCAGCTTGTGGGGTGATGAGGCAGTCCGGGTTCACCAGCAGCGCATACGGCGTGCTGACCCGGTCCAGCGCCTGGTTGTTGGCGGTGCCAAACCCCACATTCACCTGCAGGCTCAGCCACTTGGCGTGAGGCATGAGCTTTTTCACCTGCTGGGCCGTGTGGTCCTGGCTGGCGTTGTCCACCACGGTGATGTGGGGGAACGCCGCCAGGTTGCGCGCCAGGGCCGGGATGCAATGGGCACTGTGGTGGGTCACGACCACCACGGTGACACGCGAGAGCGTGTCACGCAGCGCGTCGCTCAATGGGCATGCCCCACGGTTTCACCCGCCTTGAGTCGATACACCGTGCCGCAGTAAGGGCACTTGGCTTCGCCGTGGCGGGCCACGTCCAGGTAGACCTTGGGGTGGGTGTTCCAGACCTGCATGTCGGCCTTGGGGCTGGGGCAGTACACGCCGCCCTGGGGGTTGAGGTCGGCAGCGGCCAGCTCGATGGTGGCAGGGTTTTTGGCGGTGGTGGTCATGGGGCGGTGTGAGGGGTTGCGTGCAAACGAAGGGGCGGGCCAGCGGCGTGGCGCGTCAGACGGCCGTGAGCCAGTGCGCGTACTGGGGGTTGCGGCCGTTGACGATGTCAAAGAACGCGGTCTGCACCTTCTCGGTGATGGGGCCACGGCTGCCCACGTAGCCGGGTTTGCCCAGCTCGATGCGGTCCAGCTCGCGGATGGGCGTCACTTCGGCGGCGGTGCCGGTGAAGAAGGCCTCGTCGGCGATGTATACCTCGTCGCGGGTGATGCGCTTTTGCACCACTTCCAACCCCAGGTCTTTGGCGATGTGGAACACCGTGTTGCGGGTGATGCCGTTCAAGGCACCGGCCGACAGGTCGGGCGTGTAGATGACGCCGTTTTTGACCACAAAAATGTTCTCGCCCGCGCCTTCGGACACAAAGCCCGAGGCATCGAGCAGCAGGGCCTCGTCGTAGCCGTCGTCGGTGGCTTCGCGGTTGGCCAGGATGGAGTTGGTGTAGTTGCTCACCGCCTTGGCCTGCGTCATGGTGATGTTGACGTGGTGGCGGGTGTAGCTGCTGGTCTTGACGCGAATGCCGCGCTTCATGCCCTCTTCGCCCAGGTAGGCACCCCAGGCCCAGGCGGCCACCATCAGGTGGATGGTGTTGCCCTTGGTGCTGACACCCAGCTTTTGTGAGCCCACCCAAGTCAGGGGGCGCAGGTAGCCGCTTTCCAGGTGGTTGTCGCGCACCACGGCGCACTGGGCCGCATTCACTTCTTCCTGGGTGAAGGGGATGGTCATGCGCAAAATTTTGGCGCTGTTGAACAACCGCTCGGTGTGCTCTTGCAGGCGAAAAATGGCCGTGCCCTGCTCGGTTTGGTAGGCCCGCACGCCCTCAAATGCGCCGCAGCCGTAGTGCAGGGTGTGGGTCAGCACGTGGATTTTGGCGTCGCGCCAATCCACCATCTGGCCGTCCATCCAGATTTTGCCGTCGCGGTCGGCCATGGAGGGGGGGAGTGCGGTCATGGGAAAGGTGTCCTTCAAAGGGGTTGCGGGGTGTGCCCCAAAACCAAGTGATTTTAAGGTGGGGCGCTGGCTGATGGGGGCTGTTCAGTCGCCGAATCGGCCTGGGATGGCTCAGGTTCCGTGGGGCGGTTCAGCGTCCAGCGCTGCAGCTTGCCCGAAGCAAATTCGGCCTGCACGCTGGAGCCGCCGTTGTCTGTCCAGCGAAACACCTCGGGCTGCGTGCCCTCCGCCGAGAGCTGCTCGCCCAGCCCACGCGTGAGGGCCAGCACATGCAGCAGGTTGACGCCGGGGCGCAGCCTGGCGTTGAGCATGACGGCGCTGCCCACCCAGCCCACGGGCTGGTGGGCGGCGCGCTTGAGCACGGTCATCATGCGGG
This sequence comes from uncultured Hydrogenophaga sp., assembly GCA_964396895.1. Taxonomy (GTDB): domain Bacteria; phylum Pseudomonadota; class Gammaproteobacteria; order Burkholderiales; family Burkholderiaceae_C; genus UBA2334. The sequence goes on from CAYNGJ010000003.1 coordinate 46,095, forward strand.
TGACGTGCAGCAGGCCCCACATGGCCACACCCCCGCCCACCAGGGCCACACCCGCCCAGCCTTGCGATTGCCAGGCCACGATCAGCAGGACGGCCAAACCCAATGGAACCAAAAATTTCATGTCAAAAATGCTTCCAGAGCTTTATTTATATAGATTGTTTGCTATTCTAAAATCAAACCAGCGAGCGTACCACTTCCATGGCCTCTTCGATGCGGTCCACCGGGTGAATGGTCAGTCCTTCAAAGTCTTTGGCGTGAACCTTCAGGTGGCTGGCCTTGGGGGCGTTGGCGCGGGGCACCACGGCCACGCTGAAGCCCAGCTTGGCGGCCTCTTTCAGCCGGTCCTGACCGCGTGGGGCCGGGCGTACTTCGCCCGCCAGCCCCACCTCGCCAAAGGCCAAAAAACCTTTGGGCAAGGCCTTGCCCCGCAGGCTGCTGGTGATGGCCAGCATCACCGCCAGGTCGGCGGCGGGTTCGCTGATGCGCACGCCCCCCACCGCGTTGACAAACACGTCCTGGTCCATGCAGGCCACACCTGCGTGGCGGTGCAGCACCGCCAGCAGCATGGCCAGGCGGTCGCGGTCCAGGCCCACACTCAGGCGCCGGGGCGATGGCCCGCCGCTGTCCACCAGTGCCTGAATCTCCACCAGCAGTGGGCGCGTGCCCTCCAGCGTCACCAGCACGCAGCTGCCGGGCACCGGCTCGGCGTGCTGGCTCAAAAAGATGGCGCTGGGGTTGGCCACGCCCTTCAGGCCCTTTTCGGTCATGGCGAACACGCCAATCTCGTTTACTGCGCCAAAGCGGTTCTTGATGGCGCGAATCAACCGGAAGCTGCTGTGCGTGTCGCCCTCAAAGTACAGCACCGTGTCCACCATGTGCTCCAGCACGCGTGGGCCGGCCAGTGCACCTTCTTTGGTCACGTGGCCCACCAGCACCACCGTCACGCCAGTGGACTTGGCCGTGCGCGTGAGTTGTGCTGCGCACTCGCGCACCTGCGCCACCGAGCCGGGGGCAGAGGTGAGCTGCTCGCTGTACACGGTCTGGATGGAGTCGATCACACACACCGTGGGCCGCTCGGCCTCGATGGTGGCCAGGATTTTTTCCACCGAAATTTCGGCCAGCACCCGCACCTGGCTGCCGTCCAGCCCCAGGCGGCGCGAGCGCAGCGCCACTTGCGCGCCCGACTCTTCGCCCGTCACATACAGGGTGGGCACCGTCAGGCTCAACTGGTGCAGCGCCTGCAGCAGCAGCGTGCTTTTGCCAATGCCGGGGTCGCCGCCAATCAAGACCACGCCGCCTTCCACCATGCCACCGCCCAGCACGCGGTCCAGCTCGTCCAGGCCGGTGGGCAGGCGCTCGAAGTCGGCCGCGTCGATGTCGGCCAGTGTGGTCACGGGTTGTGCGGCGGCCAGCGAAGCAAACCGGTTTTTGCTGGCGGGCGCGGCGGTCTCGGCCACGGCTTCGATGAGGGTGTTCCACGCCCCGCAACTGGGGCATTTGCCCAGCCACTTGGGGCTGGTGCCGCCGCACTCGGTGCAGCTGTACAGGGTTTTGTCTTTGGCCATGGCGGCCACTATATAGTCCGCAGCCATGTCCTCTTTGCCCCTGTTTGAAGACGCCCCCATGCCCGACGACGTGACCACGCTGCGCCGCCTGCAGGTGGTGGCCAACGTCGGCGCGACGTTGTCTGCCGCCGCCCGTGCCTACAACCTGCAACTGGCTCGGGTGGACAAGCTCAAAGCGCAAATCGCCGAGATGGACGCGCTGTCACTGGCCCACCGGCAAGCGCTGGCGCAACAGGTGTATCCCCTGAGCCAGCGGCACGAAGCGCTGATGAAGCAAATGGCGCAGTGGCTGGACGCGCAGCTCACCCAGCCGACCCACCCGCTCCAACTCACGCCCGCCCAGCGCCAGCTCATGGGGCAAATGGCGTGTAACCTGGCCGCGCATTTGGTGTTGGCCGGGCATGCCGACATGGCCGCCCTGCACGACCGCCACAGCCCCACCAGCTTGGCCGACAGGGAGCGCGCCCATGCCCAGGACATGAAGGCCCAGCTGGAGGCCATGCTGGGCGAGCCCTTCATGCCCCACGACCCCGACGCCACCCTGGCCGACGTGATGGCCGCGGCCAAAGCCCGCATGCAAGAAGCCGTGGCCCAGGAAGAGGCCGCCCGCGAAGCCACTGCCGCCAAGCGCAAAGCCAAAAAAGCCGCCAAAGCCGACGGCAAAGCGCCCAACGCCGCGCAGGCCTTGCAACAGGCACTGCAAGGCGACGCCGATGCCAGCCTGCGCACGCTGTACCGCCAGTTGGCCGGGGCCTTGCACCCCGACCGTGAGCCCGATGAGCGAGAGCGCGTGCGCAAAACCGCCCTGATGAGCGAGGCCAACGCCGCCTACGCCCGCAAAGACATGGTCACACTGATGGACATCCAGCAACGTGCCGCGCTGGCCAGTCCACAAGCCGTGGCCAGCCTGCCCGACGACAAGCTCAAAAGCCTGACCCTGCTGGTCAAGGCGCAGGTGGCTGAGCTGGAGCGCCAGCGCGCCCGCACCCAGCAGGCGTTGTGCCATGAGTTTGAGGTGCCGCCTGGCATGGGCCTCAACACCAACACCCTCAAGCACCTGCTGATGGACCAGGCAGACGAGCTGACCGAGTCAGTGCACATGCTGCAAGCGGACTTGGAACTGGTGCAGCAACCCGGTGGACTCAAACCCTGGCTGGTCCGGCAACGCAAGCTCAGCCAACAGGTGGCCCGCGCCCGGCGCCGGGCGTGGGAAGATTACTGAACCTGCGCAGGCGCTGTCGGCGAGCGGTATTGCCGCTTGATTTCCGCCACCTCCACTGTGTAGCCGCTGTACCAGCGCTCGCGGCCCAGCTGCTGGGCCATCAGGTGGTCGGCGTGCTGCTTCCAGGCGCGGATGTGGGCTTCATCGGGCCAGTACGACAGGGCCACCTCTTGGTCGCCCTCGGTCACGGCCACAAAGTCCAGGCAGCCAAACTGCGTCAGAGCCAGTTCGCGCAGGCGGGCGGCGGTGGCGCTGTACTCGGTATCCAGGCTGCGGGCCGTGGCCCGGAAGATCACAACGAACATGGGGGCTCCTGGGTTGGCAGGTGAAGTTCGAAAAAACGCGTGCCCGGTGCCGGGTCGGCGTAATAGGGTGGGGTTTCGGTGAAGCCCAGCCGGCGGTACAGCCCTTGGGCAAACGCCGTGGGCGGTACGGCGTCCAGAATCAGCCGGTCGGCGCCCAGCATGGGTGCCAGCGCCATCAGCTGGCGCACCAGTGTTTCGCCCAGGGACAGGCCCCGGTGGACCGGGCGCACGTACACGCGCTTGAGTTCGGCGGTGGTGCCGGTGTGCCTGAGCAGCCCCGCGCAGCCCGCCAGCGCGCCGTCCACCTCTGCCATCAGGAACAGGCCGCTGGGCGGGCTGAACAATGTCTCCAGCTCGGCCAGTTCGCGGTCGGCCTTGCGGGCACAGGCATCCACGTTCAGCCAGTCCAGGTACTCGCGGATGATGGCCAGCAACGCAGTGGTGTCGGCCGGAAAGTTGGCCTGGCGGAGCACAGTGGTTCGGTGTGAATGCAATGGTGGCATGATTGTGAGTAAATTATGCCTTCAGAGCTTGATGGTATTTATGAGTTTGCTACCCAAAATCCTGAATGAATGCCACCCATGACCACCATTTTTGAGCGACTGTTGAGCGGTGAACTGCCCTGTGCCAAGGTGTACGAAGATGAGCGGGTGTTTGCCTTCATGGACGCGGGCCAGCTGAACGACGGCCACGTCATTGTGGCCTGCAAACGGCCCTTCGAAACCCTGATGGACATGGACGAAGACACGGCCGCCGCCATGATGCGCGTGGCCTGGCGCATTGCCCGCGCGGTGGAAGCCGAGTTCAAACCCCAGGGCATCACCGTGTTGCAGGCCAACCGGGCGGCGGGTTGGCAAACCGTGCCGCACGCCCACCTGCATGTGCTGCCCCGCCACGAGGGGGACGGCGTGGGCCTGGTCTGGCCGCGCAAGGAGCCTGGCATCGAGCGCCTGCGAGAACTGGCGACGCGCATCAAGGTGTGAGGGCTGGTGCTGGCACCCCCGCTGGCAGGCATTCACCTGTCGCCACGGCCTGCGGCACAGGGTTGACCGCCGAGCGGTCAAAATCACGGCCCTGAGAATGTGCTGGGGAATTTGGTGTGGAATGTGCCTATAGCGCTTTCTGCTGTTGGTTAATCAGCTACATATATCAAGCCTTGGCGTGGGCTTTTTGTGCCTTCTTCGCGGCCTTGGCCGCCGCGCTGCTGGCTTCTTTCACCGCCTCGCGCTGGCGTTTGGCCTCGTCCAGCAGGTAGCGCTGGTAGTCGTCCAGGTCGCCGTCGAAGGGTTCCACGCCGCCGCGTGACACCATCCAGAACTCGTCGCACACGCTGCGCAGCAAGGCGCGGTCGTGGCTGACCAGCATCACCGTGCCTTCAAACTCGTTGAGTGCCATGGCCAGCGCCTCGCGGGTGGCCAAATCGAGGTGGTTGGTGGGCTCGTCCAACAGCAGCAGGTTGGGGCGCTGCCACACGATCATGCACAGCACCAGGCGGGCTTTTTCGCCGCCGCTCATGCTGCCCACGGCCTGTTTCACCATGTCGCCGCCAAAGTTAAAGGTGCCCAAAAAGCTGCGCAGGTCTTGCTCGCGCGTGGCCTGGCCCGCCAGCTTGCTGGCCGCGCCCAAGTCTTTGGCGAGTTTGATCATGTGCTCCAGCGGGTTGTCCGCGGGGCGCAGCACGTCCAGCTCTTGCTGGGCAAAGTAGCCAATGTTCAGGCCCCGGCCTTCGGTCACTTCACCGCCAATGGGGGCCAGGTCGCGCGCCACGGTTTTGACGAGGGTGGATTTGCCCTGGCCGTTGGCGCCCAGAATGCCAATGCGCTGCCCGGCCAGCACGGATTTGCTCACGTTCTTCACGATCACGGTGGGCGGGGTGCCCTGGGGTGACCCCTCGGGCGCGGGGTAGCCAAAGCTCACGCCCTGCATGGCCAGCATGGGGTTGGGCAGGTTGGCGGGTTCTTTGAATTCGAAGGTGAATTCGGCATCCGCCATCAGCGGGGCCACTTTCTCCATGCGGTCCAGCGCCTTCACGCGGCTCTGGGCCTGCTTGGCCTTGCTGGCCTTGGCCTTGAAGCGGGCAATGAACTTTTGCAGGTGGGCAATTTTTTCCTGCTGCTTGGAAAACGCCGTGGCCTGCAGCGCCATTTGCTCGGCGCGCATGTCTTCAAACTTGCTGTAGTTGCCGCCGTAGCGCACCAGCTTGGCCGCGTCGATGTGCAGGGTGACGTTGGTGACGGCATCCAGAAATTCGCGGTCGTGGCTGATGACGACCATGGTGCCTTCGTACTTTTTCAGCCAGGCTTCCAGCCACACCAGCGCGTCCAAGTCCAGGTGGTTGGTGGGTTCGTCCAGCAGCAGCAGGTCGCTGGGGCACATCAGAGCGCGGGCCAGTTGCAGGCGCATGCGCCAGCCGCCCGAAAAGCTGTTGACGGGGTTGTCCAGCTCGGTGGTCTTGAAGCCCAGGCCCAAAATCAGCGCTTGCGCACGGGCGGCGGCGTCGTAGGCCCCAGCGTCGTGCAGGGCCATGTAGGCGTGGGCCATGCGGTCGTGGTCGTCCAGCGCCTCGGCTTCGTCCACCTCTTGTTGGGCGGCCAGCAGCACGGTGTCGCCTTGCACCACAAACTCGGTGGCGCTCTGGTCGGTTTCGGGCATGTCCTGGGCCACCTGGCCCATGCGCCACTGGGTGGGGATGTAAAACTCCCCCGCGTCTTCGTGCAGGTTGCCATTCAGCAACGCAAACAGCGACGATTTGCCTGCGCCGTTGCGGCCCACCAGTGCCACCTTTTCGCCGGGGTTCAGGGTGACGGATGTGCTGTCCAGCAGCACCTTGACGCCACGGCGCAAGACGATGTTTTTGAGAGTAATCACGGAGAAGGGCCAGGTAGGCACGCAGGGTGCGCGCAAACCCTCAATTGGAACACGCCAGGGCCACAGCCTGGCCCTGGCGTGTTCAGCCCTCGTCCCGCAGCCGCCAGGCCGCCACCAGTGCGAGGGCGCACAGGCCCGCCAGCAGCCAGAAGGTTTCGCCAAATGCCAGCATGCGTCCGGCGCTGGCAGGTCCGGTGTCCAACTGCGCGCCATGGGCGGCCAACCGCCATTCCAGCACGATGCCACACAGGCTGACGCCGGTGGCCCCGCCCAGCATGCGCAGGAAATTGATGGCGCTGGAGCCCTGTGGAATGTGGGTGTGTGCCAGTCCGCGCATGGCCCCCAGGTTGAGCGAGGGCAGGATGAAGCCCAGCCCGATGCGACCCAGAATGGCCCAACCCACCAGCAGCGGAATGACGAGCGTCGGCCGCTCCACATCCACCGTCACCATCAGCGCAAACGACAGCGCCAACAGCACCAGTCCGATGCTCACCAGTCGATGCGTGGGTTGCCGATCGGCCAGTCGCCCCACCACGGCAATGGTGACGGCCAGTACCAGCCCCGCCGGCAGCAGGATGCTGCCCACATAGGCGGGCGACAGGCCCAGCCCCATTTGCATGAACACCGGCAGCAAGTAGGTGGAGCCAAACAGCGCAATGCCGTAAATGAAGGCGACGATGCTGCCCATGGCAAAGCGCCGATCGGCGAACAGTGACAGGTTCATCAGCGGGTCGTGCCCGCTACCGGGGCGGGCGCGGCGGGCCTGCAGTGTGCGGCGCTGCAGCCACACAAAGGCCAGCAGGCAGGCCGTGGCGGCACCCACCAGCGCCAGTGCCCAGCCTTTGTCCGGGCTGTGTAGGGTCACCAAACCATTCAGCAGGCACAGCGTGCCCGCCGAGGCCAGCAGCAGGCCCAGCCAGTCCAGTCCCGCCCCCTGGGGGTTGGCCACACCACCGCCGGGCGCGGTGGTGGGCACATAGCGCCGCGCCAGCCACAGCGAGGCCAGGCAGAACGGCACCACCATGAAGAAAATGCTGCGCCAGCCAAAGGCATCGACCAGCAGGCCGCCAATGCTGGGGCCCAGCGCCGGGGCCAGCACCACGCCCATGCCGAACAGGCCGCTGGCGCGCCCTTGCTCGCTGGGCTGAAAGGCCCGCAGGATGATGATGGCCGGAATGGGTTGCAGCACCCCGGCGGCCAGCCCCTCGGCCACGCGCGCGGCCAACACCAGCGGGTAGTTGGTGGCAAAGCCGCCCGCAATGCCCCCGGCCATCAGCAGCCAGGTGCAGGCCTCGTAGGTGCGGCGGTAGCCAAAACGCCCCAACAGCCAAGGCGTGGTCAGCATGGACACGGTCATGGCCACCATGAAACCCGAGGTGACCCACTGCGCTCGCTCCTGCCCCAGGGTGAAATGCTGGCTCATGTCGGGAATGGCCACGTTCATGATGGTGGACGACATGACCGAGGCCATGGTGCCCACCATCACCGACAACAGCAGCAGCCAACGGTAGCGTTCGCCGTGGCGGGCCTGCAGGGCTTGCAGGGAATGGTCAGAGGGGGTGTGGGTCATGCGGGATCCGGGACAATCGGGGGGATTGTTTCACTTCAAACCTGTTTTCACATGACCGACACGCAAAGCCTCCCCCCGTTGCCAGACCGCCTCTCGCAAGACCCCCGCAGCCCGCACTTTGTGCGCGAGATTTTTGAGCACGACATTGGCATCCACTTCAACGGCAAAGAGCGCTTTGACGTGGCCGAGTACTGCATCAGCGAAGGCTGGGTGAGGGTGCCCGCCGGTAAAACCGTGGACCGCAAGGGCCAACCCCTGCTGCTCAAACTCAAGGGCAAGGTGGAGGCGTTTTACAAGCCCGCGTGATTTCACGGGGGGATACCGCAAGCACGGGGCGGTGGTGTTGTTGCGCTCGGTTGAGTTTTCAGCGGTCGGCCGTTGTCACTTGGCTGGAAGGCAAGCCACAGGTCAGTTGCCCCCCCATGGCACCACCTTGACTCACTGGCAGTGGAAGCTGCTGGCTGACTCGATGTCGCCCGTGCCCTTGAAGCGAGCCACCTTGGGGTAGGCGCACAGCGGGCGGGTCCGCGTGGCCGACCAACTGGCGGTCAGCTCGGCATTGACGCCTCCTGCATTGCCAGCGCCACGGGCAGCGGTCAGTATGCTGTCGGGCGCTTCGCCCTTTTTCACCCAGTTGACCAGTGCCGTCAACGCATCGAACTGGTCGGTGGCTGGGCCGCCTCGGCTGTGGCCCATGCCTGGGACGCGGAAGAACCGGGTGAACTCGGCTGCATTGCCGCCGTAGCTTGCGTTCAGGCTCTGGTACCAGTTGGTGGTGTCGTCCACAAAAAACACGGGGTCCGAGTTGCCATGTATGACCAGTAACTTGCCCCCCCGGTTGCGCACCCCATCCAGCTGTGTGGGGTTGGGCGGGCTCATGAATGACATGGCGCTTTCGGTGTAGATGCCGCTGGTCGCGAAAATTTTGGGTGCGTCCGTGTCAAAGTTGTAATTCAGCGCGTAGCGGGTATCCCAGACGATCGTGCTGGCTGGATTTCTTTGGGTCGCTCTCTGGAGCCCGTCTCTTGCCAGATTCCTGCAGCCCGCTTGGCCTGATGCCAACCGTGCCGCCCTTGGCGGTCACTCGGTGCGTCAGGCCATTGGTGCCATGGTGATGGCCACGCCGCTGAGCACGGCATTGCCCGACAGGGGGTCGCGCAGCTGGTCGTCCAGCAAGGCGTTGAGGTTGGCGCCGGGGCGTTCGGCGGCCACGCGCAGTTGGGCCCCGGGCAGGTCGTGGCCCCAGCCGTGGGGCAGGCTGACCACGCCCGGCATCATGTGTTCGCTCAGTTGAACCTGGGCTTGCACACGTCGGGGGGGCTCGTCGGGCCGGGTCACAGCGCTCAACATGGCCATGCCACCGTCAGTCAGGCCCAGCCGCGCCGCGTCCTGCGGGTGAACCAGGGCGGTGCAGCGGAACGGCCCCTTGGCCAGCGTGGGCAGGTTGTGCATCCAGCTGTTGTTGGTGCGCACATCGCGCCGACCAATGATGACCAAATCGGCCGCTGGCGCTTGCAGGTCATGGTTGGCGCGCTGCAAATCTTGAATGAGACTGGGGGGCGCCAGTTCGATTTTTCCACTGGGGGTGCGCAGCATGTCGGGCAGGCGGGGTTGCAGTTCGCCCAGGTCAATGCCCCCCGTGGCATTGGTGGCCATGACCTTGGCCAGGGTCAAGCCACCGGGTTTGGCGCCGAACTGGTCGCCGTAAGGCCCCGTCCGCAGGGCCACGTCCAGCGCACGTGACGGACCCCGCAGGCCTTGTGTGGCTGCCAGCACGGCGGGGGCGTGGTCGCCAAACAGGCGTTGTGCGTCGGCGGCAAACTGCGCGTCGTCCAGCGCATCCACGTCGGTGTCGGCCCCTTGGCCCTGCGCAATGGCCGCCAGCTTGAGCAGGGTTTGCCATTCTTCGGGTTGCTGCGGATCGCGGGGCAACACGGGCGGGCTGTAGCGGGCGTGGTTGCGCCATGACAGCTGGGGAAAGGCCACGTCGTAGTGCATGTCATGCAGCGGGGACACGCCGGGCAGCACCACGTCGGCATGGCGGGTGGTTTCGTTCAGGTAGATGTCCATGCTGACCATGAAATCCAGCTGGTCCAGCGCCTGGGACAGGCGCGGACCGTTGGGGCTGGAGAGCACGGGGTTGGTGGCCACGGTGATGAGCGCGCGGATTTGCCCCGGCCCCGGGGTCTCAATTTCTTCGGCCAGGCAGGTCATGGGCAGCTCGCCATAGACCTCGGGCGCACCGCTCACCCGCGCCGCGTGGCGACCGGTGACCACGCCTTTGCCCACGCCGGGTCTGCCAGTGGTGTTGCTGGCAAATGCCGCCGCCTTGGCGAACAGCACGCCGCCTTCGCGGTCGAGGTTGCCGGTGAGGGTGTTGAGCACATCGACCAGCCAGCTCGCCAGCGTGCCAAACGCCTGGGTGCAGGTGCCAATGCGGGCGTACACCGCCGCGCGCGGGGCGGCGGCCAGCTCGCGGGTGAGCTGGCGGATGGTGTCGGCCCCCAGGCCGCAGCGCGCCGCCACGGTCTCGGGCGTGAATGGGGCCACGGCCTGTTGCACGGCCTCCACCCCGCTCACCCACTGGCCCACGTTGCCCAGCGACACCCGCCCTTCGGCAAACAGGGTGTTCACCATGGCAGCCAGCAAAAACACGTCGGCCCCGGGGCGGATGAAGTGGTGGGCATCGGCCACCGCTGCGGTTTCGGTTTGGCGGGGGTCAATCACCACCAGCTTGCCACCACGCGCCCGCAAGGCCTTGGCCTTGGCCTTGAAGTCGGGAACCGTCCACATGCTGCCGTTGCTGGCCAGAGGGTTGGCGCCCAGCACCAGCAAAAAGTCGGTGCGACCGATGTCGGGCAGTGCCACCGACAGCCAGTGCCCAAACATCAGACCGCTAGCGAGCTGCTTGGGCATCTGGTCGAGTGTGGACGCCGAGAACACATTGGGCGTGCCCAGCGCCCGGGCGAGCTTGCCAAAGTAGGTGAGCAGCCCGATTTTGTGGGCCGACGGGTTGCCCACCGCGATGGCCGTGGCCTGACGGCCATGGGCCGCCATCAACGGGGGCAGGCGGCGCTCAACCTCGGCCAACGCTTCTGCCCAGCTGGCGGGCGAGAGCACGCCGTCGCGCCTGACCAGCGGGGTGCGCAGGCGGTCGGGGTCTTCGTGCAGGTCTTTCAGGGCAATGGCCTTGGGGCAGATGTAGCCCGCACTCAGCACATCGACCTGGTGGCCCTGGATGCGGGTGACCCGGCCGTCGGTCACTTGGATTTCCAGCCCGCAGCAGGCTTCACACAGGGGGCAGATGCGGTGGTGGGTGGTGTCTGACATGGAGACCTCGTGGTTCAGGCGGTTGCCGATCGAAGCTGCCATTGGCGCAGGTCGTCAACCCCGTGTCGAGCATGCGGGTGACAGTGAGGGGTGGCGCAGCAGCGCGCCGCCCGACGCTCGGGTGTTTTGGGTGGGGCGCACACTGGGTCGCGTCACGCTTTTTGGCCGCGGACATGGCCGCACCAGTTTCCTTTCGCTGTGAGCGGTGTCATGCGGGTCAAAAAAAATGGCACCCTGAGGTGCCATTTTTACCAAAATATGCTTCTACCGCTTTATGGTATTGACTTTGATGCTATGGATAAAGGGCTTCAAGCCGCAGCCTTCACCTTCAAACGCCACGCATGCAGCAAGGGCTCTGTGTAGCCGCTGGGCTGTTCCTTGCCCTTGAACACCAGATCGCAGGCGGCCTGGTAGGCCATGCTGGTGTCGAAGTGGCCGGCCATGGGCTGGTACAGCGGGTCGCCGGCGTTCTGGCCGTCTACCTTGGCGGCCATGCGCTCCAGGGTTTCGCGCACCTGGGCTTCGGTCACCACGCCGTGGTGCAGCCAGTTGGCCATGTGCTGGCTGGAAATGCGCAGCGTGGCGCGGTCTTCCATCAGGCCCACATCGTTGATGTCGGGCACTTTGGAGCAACCCACGCCCTGGTCCACCCAGCGCACCACGTAGCCCAGAATACCTTGGGCGTTGTTGTCCAGCTCGGCCTGCTTTTCGGCGGGCGTCCAGTTGGGGCTGGCGGTGACGGGGATGGTCAGCAGGCCGGTGAGCAGGTCGTCGCGCTGGCGCGCGGGGTCGGCCTCGGCGGCGGCGGCTTCCATGTCTTTCTGGATGTCGGACACCAGCACCTGGTGGTAGTGCAGGGCGTGCAGCGTGGCGCCAGTGGGGCTGGGCACCCAGGCGGTGTTGGCGCCGGCCTTGGGGTGACCAATTTTTTGCTCCAGCATGGCGGCCATGAGGTCGGGCATGGCCCACATGCCTTTGCCGATTTGGGCCTTGCCGCGCAGGCCGCAGCTCAATCCCACCAGCACGTTGTTGCGCTCGTAGCTCTGAATCCAGGCGCTGGTTTTCATGTCGCCCTTGCGCACCATGGGGCCGGCCAGCATGGCGGTGTGCATTTCGTCGCCGGTGCGGTCCAAAAAGCCGGTGTTGATGAAGGCCACGCGGCTGGCGGCGGCGGCAATGCAGGCCTTGAGGTTGACGCTGGTGCGGCGCTCTTCGTCCATGATGCCCAGCTTGACCGTGCTGTCGGCCAGGCACAGCACCTGCTCGACGCGGCTGAACAGCTCGCAGGCAAAGGCCACTTCGGTGGGGCCGTGCATTTTGGGTTTGACGATGTACACGCTGCCGGTGCGGCTGTTGCGGATGCCGTTGGCGCCATGGCCTTGCAGGTCGTGCAGGGCGATGGTGGTGGTGACCATGGCGTCCAGAATGCCTTCTGGAATTTCTTTGCCCTCGGCACCCCACAGGATGGCGGGGTTGGTCATCAGGTGGCCCACGTTGCGCACGAACATCAGGCTGCGGCCGTGCAGGCGCACCTCACCACGGCCTGAAGGGGCGGTGTACACGCGGTCGGGGTTGAGGCCGCGGGTGAAGGTTTTGCTGCCTTTGGCGACTTCTTCGGTCAAAGTGCCCTTCAGGATGCCCAGCCAGTTGCTGTAGGCCACCACCTTGTCGGCGGCATCGACCACGGCCACGGAATCTTCCAGGTCCAGGATGGTGGACAGGGCGGCTTCCAGCACCACGTCGGCCACGCCGGCCACATCGGTCTGCCCGATGGGGGTGGCGCGGTTGATGATGATGTCCAGGTGGTTGCCGTTGTGCTTGAGGAGGACCGAGCTGGGGCCCGCAGGCAATCCTTGGAAGCCGACGAACTGGCTGGGGTCTTTCAGGCCGCTGAGGCGGCCACCGGTCAAGGCCACACTGAGTTGGCCGTTGATGACCTGGTAAACGGTGGCGTCTTTGTGCGAACCGTTGGCCAGCGGGGCGGCCTGGTCCAACAGGTTGCGGGCAAATTCAATGACCTTGGCGCCGCGTTTTTCGTTGTAGCCGGGGCCTTTTTCGCAGCCATCGGCTTCAGAAATGGCATCGGTGCCATACAGCGCGTCGTACAGGCTGCCCCAGCGGGCGTTGGCGGCGTTCAGCGCGTAACGGGCGTTCAGGATGGGCACCACCAGCTGGGGGCCGGCCTGCACGGCCAGCTCGGCATCCACGTTGGCGGTGGTGGCCTGGACGTTGGCAGGCTGGGGCACCAGGTAGCCAATGGTTTCCAGGAACTGGCGGTAGGCCACCATGTTGGTGATGGGACCGGGGTTGGCGCTGTGCCACTTGTCCAGCTCGGCTTGCAGGCGGTCGCGCTCGCTCAGCAGGGCGGCGTTTTTGGGGGCCAGATCGGCGACGATGGCATCAAAACCCTTCCAGAACGCCTCGCTGCTGACGCCGGTGCCGGGCAGCACCTGGGTCTGGATGAAGTCGTACAGCTCGGTGGCCACTTGCAGGCCGTGGACTTGTGTGCGTGCGGTCATGTGTTTCGCCTCTGGAAGTGAATGTGCGGTGTCGCCCCATGGTGCGTGGACCTTGGGCAACTTGAGGGTCTACTGTATTCGAACCCAAAAGCAACATTAAATTCATACAACGAAAATGATTGATGACTATTTGTTGGTCAATTGAGTGTTGCCAAATGGGTGGTGGTCGGTGCGATCACTGACGTGTGGCTGAAGCATGGCGCCGGCGGAGCCGACGGGTAACATGCCCGTCACGCCCCTTGGGGTGCGGGCAGTGGGGATCTGCCGCACACCTGCCGGGTGTTCGCCGTCACCATGCCTTTGCAACGCCAACACATCCACCACCGCATTTATCCGCTGCGCGCCTTTGGCATGGCCTTGGGTGGGTTGTCGGTGGCTGCGGTGTTGCATGAGCAGGGCGCAGCGTGGCCCTTGTGGCTGTGGGCCACGCTGACCTGCCTGGTCTGGCCGCACCTGGCCTACCTGCACGCCCGTTGGGCAAGGGACCACCACCGGGCAGAAACCCGCAACCTGTTGTTGGACTCGGTGATTGCGGGCGCCTGGGTGCCTTTGCTGCATTTTTGCCTGCTGCCGTCCGTGGTGCTGGTCATGGTCAGCACATTCGACAAACTCAGCAGCGGCATCCGCCGGCTGTGGCTGCGGTCATTGCCCGGCATGGTGGGAGCGGCGGTGTTGCTGACGCTTCAAAGCCATCAACGACCAGCATGGCCACACCGTGGGGGATGAAGTCATCCGTGCCGTGGGTCTGGTGCTGCGCCAGAGCCTGCGGCCCACCGACAGGGCGGGCCGCTATGGCGGGGATGAGTTTGCGGTGTTGTGTCCCGGGGCTGACCTGGCGGAAGCCCACGCCATCGCCCAACGCGTTTGTGATGGCACCGCCGCGCTCTACAGCGCCAAGCGCGCGGGACGCAACCGGGTGGCCTCCTCGCACGAGGACGAAGAAGCGCCCCGCGCCGTGCCCGCCGCCGTCGCGGCAGCCATTGCCGTCAGAATCGGTGGCGCACACCCACTTGCAGGCCGTTCGACTGGCGACCCGCCACGGGGCTGTTGAAGCCCAGGGCCGCGTCTGCGCCGTTGGAGACGGTGGTCAGATGGGCGTACAGCGCGGTGCGCTTGGACAGGTTCTGGCTCTGGGTGCCTTTGTCTTCTTGGTCGTGGTAGCCGGTGAGCTTGACGCCACCCACCTCATGGCCCCCCACCAGCAACGCGGTGAGGGGTTGGCTCAGCTGCGGCGGTGCCAAGCCAGCAAGCGGGGTGTCAGCAGCACCAGGGCCACCACCACCAGCAGCGCCAGTGACATGGGGCGCTCCAGGAACACCCCCCAGCGGCCCTCGCCGATGGACAGGGCGTTGCGCATTTGCGCCTCGGCAATGGGGCCGAGGATCAGGCCCACGATGACGGGGGCGGTGGGGAAGTCGTAGCGGCGCACCCCCACCCCCACCAGGGCCAGGCCCAGCATCAGGTACAGGTCAAACGCGCTCTGGCGCATGCCGTACACGCCCACGGTGGCAAAAATCAGGATACCGGCGTACAGCGGGGCTTTGGGGATTTTCAGCAGTTTTACCCACAGGCCCACCAGCGGCAGGTTGAGCACCAGCAGCATGACGTTGCCGATGTAGAGCGACGCAATGAGCGCCCACACCAGGGTGGACGATGTCTCGAACAGCTGTGGCCCGGCCTGTATGCCGTAGTTCTGCAGTGCGCTGAGCAAAATGGCAGCGGTCACCGAGGTGGGAATGCCCAGCGTCAGCAGCGGCACCAGGGTGGCCGTCACGGCCGAGTTGTTGGCGGCTTCGGGG
The DNA here is from genome assembly GCA_964396895.1 of uncultured Hydrogenophaga sp. Lineage (GTDB taxonomy): Bacteria > Pseudomonadota > Gammaproteobacteria > Burkholderiales > Burkholderiaceae_C > UBA2334. The sequence goes on from CAYNGJ010000003.1 coordinate 61,273, forward strand.
CCCGCCACGCCTTCGATGGCGCCCACGGTGCCAAACTCTTTCTCGTGTTCGGGTGCGGCCAGCTTGCGCTCGGTGGCGTAGCTCAGGAAGGTGGGGATTTCAGAGCCCCCCGCCGGGATGCAGCCAAACGGAAACCCGATGGCCGTGCCCCGCAGCCACGCGGGCCAGGAGCGGCGCCACTCGGTGCGGGTCATGTGCACCTTGTTCAGGGTGTTCATGCGGCTTTCGCTGCGGCCCTCGTACAGCGCGTTGTACATGGCCTCGCTCACCGCGAACAGGCCCACGGCCACCAGCACCACCTCGACGCCGTCCATGAACTCCATGACCCCGCCGGTGTAGCGCACCTGGCCCGAAATTTGGTCCATGCCCACCAGGCCCATGGCCAGGCCCAGAAACAGCGCCGTCATGCCGCGCAGCGTGCTTTCACCCAGCACCGCGCTCACGGTGGTGAAGGCCAGCAACATCAGGCAAAAGTACTCGGGGGGGCCCAGCTTGACGGCGAACTCGGCCAGCACCGGCGCAAACAGCGTGACCAGTATGGTGGCCACGGTGCCTGCCACGAACGAACCAATGGCCGAGGTGGCCAGCGCCGCGCCGGCTCGGCCGTTCTTGGCCATTTTGAAGCCCTCCAGCGCCGTCACCATGGTGCCGGTTTCGCCAGGGGTGTTGAGCAGGATGGAAGTGGTGGAGCCGCCGTACATGGCCCCGTAATAAATGCCCGCAAAAAAGATCATGGAGGCCGTGGGCTCCACCTGACCGGTGATGGGCAGCAGCATGGCCACGGTCACGGCCGGCCCCAGGCCGGGCAGCACACCAATGGCGGTGCCCAGGGCGCAGCCCACAAAGGCCCACATGAGGTTGATGGGGGTGCCGGCGGTGACGAAGCCGCCGAGCAGTTGGGACCAGATGTCCATGGGAATCCTTGGCAGTCAAGAAAAACGGGGGGCACGCTGGCGGGTGGGCCCGCCACAGGGGATGGCCGTGGGTCAGAGCCAGCCGGTGGCGGTGATGGCGGGCAGGTTCACGGCCAGCAGCTGGGTGAACAGCCAGAACACCGGGGCAGCAATGGCCAGGCCAATGAGCAGGTCGCTCAGCACCCGTTGCAGGCCACCACCGGTTTGGCCCTCGGCCAGGCGCAGGCCGCGCACGGCCAGCGCAAAGCACAGGCTGCAACTCAGGATGAACCCCAGGTGGTTGATGAGGGCCGCATTGGCCACCACGCCGCCCACCACCCAGGCCAGGGCAGGCCAGTCGCCCCGGGCCGCGCCCGAGGGTTCTGCCATGTGCCGAAAGCCGCCGGTGCGGGCCTGCCACAGCAGCAGCAGACCGCACACGGCCAGCATCACCGACACCAGCCACGGCAGAAAGTTGGGGCCCACGCCTGCATAACCGGCGTCACCCGGGATGTGGCTGGCCCCCCACATGAGCACACCCGCCACCCCCAGAGTGGCCAGTCCAACAGCCGTTTGACCGGGCCGGTGGTCCACCGGCTCGTGATGGGGTGCGGGATCGGTGGCTGGAGGGGGTGAGATCAGCATGGCAATGGCTTATTTTTAAAGATAGCAAACTGTTCAATTAATTAAAGCGCTGAAGGCGATTTTTGTTCAAAAATGCATCACACCATGCCTGCGCGCACCATGGTGGCGCGCAGCGAGGCAAAGTCGGCATCCACAAAGTCTGCAAACGCCTGGCCGGTGAGCAGCGCGGGCGTCCAGTTGTTTTTGGCCAGGGCGTCTTGCCAGGCCTGGGTTTTGGTGGCTTTGGCGACCATGTCGGCCAGTGCCGCCTGCTGCGCGGGGGTGATGCCGGCGGCGCCGTACACGCCGCGCCAGTTGCCAATTTCCACGTCAATGCCCTGCTCTTTCAGCGTGGGCACGTTGATGCCGTTGAGCCGCTTGGCAGAGGTCACCGCCACGGGGCGCATTTTTCCGGACTCGATGTAGGGCTGGAACTCGCTGTAGCCGCTGCCGCCGATGCTCACGTTGCCGCCCAGGATGGCGGCGGTGGCCTCACCACCCCCACGGAACGGCACGTAGTTGATTTTGGCGGCGGGCACACCCACGGCCTGGGCGATCATGGCGGCGGCAATGTGCTCGGTGGCGCCGCGCGAACCGCCCCCCCATTTGATGCTGCCGGGGTCCTTCTTGAGCTGCTCCACCACGTCCTTCATGGTTTTGAAAGGTGAGTTCTCGGGCAGCACAAACACGTTGTACTCGCTGGTCAGGCGGGCAATGGGCGTGACTTGCGTGACCGATACCGGGGGTTTGCCGGTGATGATGCCGCCCAGCATGACCGCGCCCATGACCATGAGGGCGTTGGGGTCGCCCTTGCTGGCGTTGAAGAACTGCGCCAGGCCAATGGCACCGGCTGCGCCCCCTTTGTTTTCGAAGGTGACGGAGCTGGCCACGCCCGCCTCGCGCAAGGCGTTGCCCAGGGCCCGGCCGGTGGTGTCCCAGCCACCGCCGGGGTTGGCGGGAATCATCATCTTCAGGTTGGCGCTGGCCCAGGCCGACAGGGGCAAAGCACCGGTGGCGGCCAGGGCGGCCATGGATTTGAGGAAGGTGTCGCGGCGCATGTGTGTGTCTCCTGTGGTCAATGGGCAAGGGTTGAATTCCAGCCTGTCATGGTCGTGCGCCACGCTGTCAGTTGGCTGTCCGGCGCATGGGTGTTTTCCCTGAGAAGGGGTCTGCCCATAATGCGGCCCATGAAGCTGCTGCTGGTCGAAGACAACGCCACTTTGCAAACCACCCTGCAGCGGTCCCTGGGCCGTCGGGGCTTTACCGTGCAGGCCTGTGCAGACGGCAGCACCGCCCTGGCCGAATGGCGGCGCACCCAGCCCGACCTGGTGCTGCTGGACCTGAGCCTGCCCGGCCTGGATGGCCTGAGCGTGCTCACGCAGGCGCGCAGCGCGGGGCTCACCACCCCCGTCATCATCCTGACCGCGCGCGGCACCGTGGGCGACCGCATCCTGGGCCTGAACACCGGGGCCGACGACTACCTGCCCAAACCCTTTGACCTGGACGAGCTGGAAGCCCGCATCCAGGCATTGCTGCGCCGCCGCAGCCCGGCCCCTGGTCCGGCGCCCCTGGCCAATAACCCCACCGAACCCCTGAGCGCCGCCTTCTGCGGCATGCAGGTGGACCGTGAGCACGGTGCCGTGTACCACCGCGGCCAGCCCATGGAACTGCCCCCGCGTGAACTGGCCCTGTTGCGGGCGGTGCTGGCCAAGCCCGGCCACGCGATTGCCAAGGAAAAGCTGTTTGAGTGGGTGTTTCCGGGCGAGCTCGATGTGCAACCCGAGGCCATCGAGGTGGTGGCCTACCGCCTGCGCAAAAAAATTGCGCACACCGGGGCGCAGCTGGTCACGCTGCGCGGCTTGGGGTACCTGCTCAAGGCACAGGCATGAGCGGCCTGCCCGGCGCGCGCACCTGGTCGCTGCGCTGGCAGCTGATGCTGGGCATTTTGCTGCCGGTGGCGCTGTTCATGGGGGTGAGCACCGTGGTGCTGTACCGCCAGGCCCTGGCCGCCGCCGACACAGCTTACGACCGCACGTTGCTGGCCTCGGCCAAGTCCATCGGTGAGCAGTTGCAGCTGCAAATGGGCGGGGCGGGTCTGGCCCAGGGTGACCTGGCGCTGCAGGCCACGCTGGTGTATTCCTCGCTGGAGGCCTTTGAGGCCGACAACCGCAGCCGGATTTTTTACCGCGTCAGCGGTTTTCAGGGCGAGATGGTCTCGGGCTTTGCCGACCTGCCACCGCCCAGAGGCGACATTCCCGCGCAGCCGGTGTACGCGGCGCTGGTGAACTTTTACGACGACACCTACCGTGGTGAGCCGGTGCGCATGGCCGTGCTGCTGCAGCCCGTGGCCGGTCACGGCGGCCAGGGCATGGCCACCGTGCAGGTGGCAGAAACCCTGGAGTTGCGCGAAACCCTGGCACGCCACATCCTCATCGACACGCTGTGGCGGCAAGCCGCGCTGCTGGTGCTGATTGCGGCGGTGGTGGTGTGGGTGGTGCAGCGCGCCACCCGCCCGGTGCGGGAGTTGGGGGCCGCACTGGCTGCGCGCAGCGAGAGCGACCTGACCCCCCTGGCCACACCCGGCGCCCCGCAGGAGTTGCGCCCCTTGCTGGACGCCACCAACCAGCACATGGCCAGGCTGAGCCACCTGCTGGCGCACCAGAAGCGGTTTGTGCGCGACACCTCCCACCAGCTGCGCACACCGCTGGCGGTGCTGAAGGTGCAGGTGCAGTCCGCCCGCCGGGGGGATGTGCCGGCGGACCAGGCGCTGGCGGAAATTGAGCACACCATCGACACCGCCACCGAGCTGGCCAACCAGATGCTGGCACTGGCCAAGGCCGAGCAACTGCAGCAGGGCCGGGCCAGTCAGGGGGCGGGTGACGGGCCTTTGGCGGAAGTGCCGGTGCTGGACTGGGCGCCCGTGGTGCGCCAGGTGGCGCTGGACCTGTCGGCCCTGATGGGTGAGCGCCAGCTGGACTTTGGCCTGTCCATGCCCGCTCAGGCGGTGCCGGTGGCCGCGCACGAGTGGACGCTGCGTGAGCTCACCCGCAACCTGCTGCACAACGCCATCAAACACAGCCCCGTGGGGGCCGAGCTGAATGTGCACCTGCACACCGATGGGGGCTGGGCTGCGCTGGTCATCAGCGACCGGGGGCCTGGCATTTCAGCCGCTTTGCGGCCACACCTGTTCCAGCCCTTTGCGCGCGAAACCGCGCCGGGGTCGGCGGGTGCCCCCCACCCAGGCCAAGGGGCGGGGTTGGGCCTGGCCATCTGCCACGGACTGGTGCTGGCCCTGGGCGGCGGGCTGTCGCTGGACAACCGCCAACACCACGGCCAGGTGCAGGGGCTGGATGCGGTGGTGCGTCTGCCGCTGGTCAGTTCGGCACAGGCTGCACCACGTCCCGGTGCTGGGGGTACAGGCGCGCCAGCAGGGCCAGCAGCAGCTCGCTGAGCAGACCGTTCAGCGCCTGTGCGAGCGCCTCGGGTGGGGGCGGGTCCGCTGGGGGGCTGGCGGGCGCGGCGGTGCGGCCACGGCGGTGTGGCAGTTGGTCCATGGCCCATTGATGGGCCTGCGCCCACAACCCGGCCAGTGCGGGCGCACGTTCTGCCACCGCATCCGCGCACAGGCTGTGCCATTCGGCGGGCAAGTCCTCGTGCACAAAATCGCCCCGACCCCGGCCAAAGTGGGCCACGGCCAGGTACTTCAGCAGGGCTTCTTGCAGCAGTGCGGTGAGGGCCTCGGGGGCCAGCGCCAGGGTGGGCACCTCTTGCTGGCGCACCTTGTTGGCCCCCAGGGCTGCACCAGCAAAGGCCAGGCCGCCCACCACCGCGCCCACCAGTGTGCCCAAACCCAGGGTCAGGCCACCGGCCATGGCATCCGCCCCCAGACCGGTGGCCGCGCCAGAGGTGATGGCGCCCACCAGCCCCAGGCGTTTGGCATCGAGCGGGGTCTGGATGCTCAGTGCCGGGGTGTCCAGGCGTCGCCACACGGGGTGGTCGGCCTGGCCAGACAGTTGGTGCAGCGTCAGCAAGTCGCGGGTCAGTTGCTGGCGGCAGGTCAGGACGCGTTGGGCCAGGTGTTGCTGTGCGGCCTGGTGAGGGCCAGAGGCCCCGGTCTGAATGTCGGTGGCCGCGGCGAGCAGCACGCGGCCCAACGCTTGGGCGGTCTGCGTCAGCCGTTGCAAGTTGTGTTGCTGCCACTGGGCGACCAAACGGGCATAACCGTCCTGCGCCGTGGGCTGGACCCACGCGGCCAGGGTGGTCAGCAGCACACTTTCGTGCACCCAGCAGCGGGCAAAGGCGTCCAGCGGCAGCACGGCCTTGATGGTGCGGTGCCCTTGCAGGTGGCGGGTCCAGCGGGCCTGTTCGTCGCTGTCGGCGTGGCCAGGGGGGCGGTGTTCGGGCGCTCGGCCCAACTGGTTCAGCACCACCACCACTGGCTTGTCCAGCCAGTCCAGGATGTGCAGCTCGGGCACCAGGTAGCCGCAGTCCTCGGGGGCTTCGGTTGCGTTGACCAGGTAAAGAACGATGTCGGCCTCGTCGCGTGCGGCCAGCATGGCCCGCTGGCCCAGGAAGAAGGCGGGGTCGGTCCAGCGGTCCCACACCTGGGTCAGGAACCAGCCCAGGGGCTGGCCCGCCTGGCTCAGGCGGCGGTGCAGGCGTACCGAGTCGCCAAAGCCTGGGGTGTCCCACAGGCGAAGCTCGTCGCCCTCGGGGGTGGTCAGCAGACGGTGGGCCTGGGCGCTTTGGGTGATGTGGGGGCCGTCCTGCACCTCGCCCACGTCCTGGCCCAGCAGGGTGCGCGCGAGGGTGGTTTTACCCACGTTGGTGTGGGAGATCAGGCACAGGCTCACCGTGGCCGGTGCAGCGGTGGTGGGCGGGGTGGCGGGGGCGGCCATGTCAGGTGTCCAGGTCAATCAGGTGCATGTCCACGCCGTGCTGGGCGGCAAAGGCCCGCCACAGCGCCTCGCGCTCGGTCAGGCGGTGGCCGGTGCCGAATTTGCGGGCCAGTGCCGATCGGTCCACCCACAGGTCAAGCGTGCCGGTGGTGTGCTGCGCCAGGTGCCGCACAAACTGGCCATGGGCTTCGGCCTCGGGGGTGGCCGACAGGCTGAACAAGGCCACCGGGTGGTGCTTGTCGGTGCTGGGGCGGCCTGGGTCGGGTGCGGTGTGGCTGGCCGGGGGCAGCTGGCCGTAGGGGGTGTTGGGCATCAGCGCCAGGGTGGCCGCTGCGCCGTGCAGGGCCTGGGCGGTCGGTGCCAAACGGCCTTGCTGTGCAGCGTCCAGGGTGTAGCTGTAGGGCCACACCTGCAAGGGGGTGGGGTGGCCGCCGAAGGTGGCCAGCAGGGTCACGTAGTAGGGCTCGGTCAGGTCCAGGCGCATGTGCTGGCTCAGGCGCCGGGCGCGCCAGGCCGCCACGCGGGCCAGCAACCAGCGGGGCAGCACCACGGTGAGCAACAGCAATTTGGCCACCAACCAGAACCAGGCGGTGCCCACCTCTGGGGGGGAGGCAGTGGCCCAGCCCTGCAGGCTGTGAATGGTGGCGGCACGGAAGGGTGCGCTGCCCACCAGCGAGGCCAAGGTGTTGACCAGCTGCTGCATCAGCGGCGGGTCAATCCAGGCCGACTCCCAGCCCACACGGTACTGGCCGTACAGGCCCTTCCACGCCAGCGAGGCGATCAGGCCCAGCGCCAGCCAGGCAGCGCCGTCGTGCAGGCGGCTGAGCCAGCGGGCGCTCAGGCAGGGGCCCGCCACCCGCCGCCAATCGCGATGCAGGGCATGCGATACGGTCCACAAGGCCTTGCCCCAGGCATAGGGCCAGGGCAGCTGGGGCCAGCAACGTGATGGGACGCTGGGCTGAATGGGTGCCGCTGCCGGGCGGCCCAGGTGGCGCAGGCGCAACACCTGGTGCAACACCAACCACAGCAGCAGGCCCCAGTTCCAGGCCAGCACCGCCACCAGCGCGGGGGACAGCAGGTGGATGTGCCCGGGTGAAAACAGGTTTTCGCCCGCCCAGCCCACCACCACGGCCAGCACGGGCCAGGCGACGTTCAGCCAGCCGAAAGACGCCGCGCGGACCTGCAGCCAGTGCACGCCCGGGTGTTGCTGGCTCACCTGGTCGAGCAGCCTCTGGGCGCGCAGGTGCAGGAAGCGCTCAGCCCACTCGCGTGAGCGGGCATCCGTTGCCGGGCGCGGGGCGGCGGCCAGGGCGGCCTCGCTGGCCGCGCGCTGTTGTGTGCTGCTGACCCAGGTGGCGCGTTGCGGTGCGGACTCGATGGCCTTGACCAGCAACACAGCCCGTGCTTGCTGCTCGTTCATGGTCGGCCCCCGCGCAGGGGTGCTGCCCACGGGCGTGACCGGTGGCGCTGGGAAAGGGATTGACAGCAGTGAGAGAGGTGGGCGAATGCCATGGTCATCAGCATAATCGCTGGCCATGGACAAGCTCAAAGCCATCGAAACCTTTGCCGCCGTGGCCCTGCGTGGCAGCCTGACCGCGGCGGCCAAGGCCGAGGGGGTGGCGCCCGCCATCATTGGCCGTCGGCTCGATGGGCTGGAGGAGCACCTGGGCGTCAAGCTCATGGTGCGCACCACCCGGCGCATCACGCTCACCCACGAGGGCACCGCGTTTCTGGAAGATTGCCAGCGTGTGCTGGTGGACCTGGCCAACGCCGAAGCCAGTGTGAGTGCCGGTGGCGTGAAGGCCAGTGGCCATGTGCGCATCACCGCGCCGGCGGGCTTCGGGCGGCGTCATGTGGCCCCGTTGGTGCCGCATTTTCGGGAGTTGCACCCCGAGGTCACCATTTCGCTCAACCTGTCCGACCGGGTGGTGGACATGGCGGGCGAGGGCTACGACTGCGCGGTGCGGGTGGGCGACTTGCCCGACTCGTCACTGGTCAGCGTGCGCCTGGCCGACAACCGCCGCCTGTGTGTGGCCACGCCGCGCTACCTGCAGCTGCACGGGGTGCCCCAGCACCCGTCGGACCTGGTGAAGTTTGACTGCCTCACCCTGTCGAGTGACGCCTCCCAGACCCGGGGTTGGGCCTTTCAGTTGCCGGGCGCCGATGGCTCGACCGACCTCATCCACCTGCGCCCTGGCGGCCCGCTGGACTGTTCCGACGGGCAGGTGCTGCGCGAGTGGTGTCTGGCCGGGTATGGCATTGCGTGGCGCAGCACCTGGGAGGTGGAAGCCGACATTGCCGCCGGGCGCCTGGTGCCCGTGCTGGAGGACTACGCCGCGCCACCCAACGGCATTTACGCCGTGTTTCCGCAGCGCAAGCACCTGGCGCTGCGGGTGCGCCTGTGGGTGGATTTCCTGAAACAACGTTACGGCCAACCGCAGTTCTGGCGGAGCGCCTGAGGGGGCGCGGACCGGGGCGGTGGCGAGGTTGCCCTGGAAGGCACGACCCCAGGGCTGGTTAGCCTGGGAATTTCTTTTGCAGCCAACGGAGCAGTTCCCGCTGGTCGGCAGCGGTGGCGCGCCTCACTTGCACCAGCAGTTTTTGTAAGTCGGGCCGAGGGAGTGTCACGTTGGACGCGCCCTCGTTACACACTGAGCAAATGGCCCGCAAATTCGCGGCATCATCGCTTCCTCCCATGCTTTTGTCGATGATGTGGCCCAGGTGCAAACGGGTCTTTCGGGACGGATCGTACGGGTGTGCCTCCCCCGCGACGGCGCCGCACATCTGGCAGGTGAATCCGTTGCGATCCAGCACGAAAGCCCGGGTTTCTTTGGAGATGTCACGTGAAAACGCGGGTTGCGGCTTGGCTGATTCCAACAAGTACTGTCCCGGTTTGAGGTCGGACCGGTCGTTGTGGGTGAGTATTTGAAAGCCTTCCTCGGTGCGCAGCTCCCTTATGCGTCTGGCCCACTCACTGATGTTGCCCGCCACGGCGCGCAACTGCTCTGCTTCGAGTACCTCGCCAATGTGTGCCAGAAAATACCCACGGAGCAGGACCCTGGCACCGGATTTCTGTCGTGTAGCCATCATGCGACCCGTTGCCTGATTCGGTGTGCGGACGCCGCTTCGATGGCATGCGCTATCTGGTGTCCGACAGCATGGGCCACAGGGGGGGGGAAAGCGTTGCCGACCTGCCGATAGCTGGGCGTCTTCTTCCCCACAAAATGCCAGTCATCCGGGAATCCTTGAATGCGTGCGCACATGCGAACCGTCAGCCTTGGCATGCCCACGAAGTCAGCTTCTGGAGGCACCTCTGCCAAACCACGGCCATCAACCCCAAGTGAAGCCCATGCCAGCCGCGCTCGGGTAGGGCCCAGATCGGGTCCGCCATGCTTCTTGCTGCCACCGACCAGTGTTGGTGCAATGTCGTTGGCCCTTTCCACCCAGGAGTCCACGCCCCGCCAGCCGCGTTCGGCCATCAGGTCTGAAAGCAGTTGACCCACGGTGGGAGGGAGTGTCAACGATGGAGCGGGCCACCTGAAGTGATCCACCAAGTCTTTGCGCAAGGCAACGCAAACCACACGAGGGCGCAGCTGGGAAACGCCAAAATCGGCCGCATTGAACAGATGCCAGTCAGTCCAGTAGCCAAGGGCTTGAAGTTGACGGGCGATTTTTTGCCGGTAGTCCACGAACACGGCATCCAGCAAGCCTCGGACATTTTCCAGCATCACGGCTTGTGGTCGTGTTTCGTCCACCACACGAATGGCTTGAGGAAAGAGGTCACGTTCATCACTGGCACCCAGCTGCTTGCCTGCTTTGGAGAACGGGGGGCACGGAACACCCCCGGCCACCAGATCGACGCCCCTGAATCGGCGAGCGTCGAACGCGTGGAGGTCACTCAGGTGGACCTCCCACGTTGGTCGGTTGTGTTGGAGTGTGGCGCAGGCTTGCGCGTCCAGCTCGACCAGGGCGCGGTGCTCAAAGCCTGCGCGTTCCAGACCCAGGGCCTGTCCGCCCGCGCCAGCACAAAGTTCCAGTGAGTCCATGGTGTTCCTGTTGTTTTGTACAGTCCATTATCGCGTGTCTGGTTCCTCGCTTCAAAAGGGTGGGTTTTCGTCGCTGGTGAAATCGCTGTCAGCGCTCCCTTGGTTGGAAGATGCGGTCAGGTGCTTTTCGGCGGCGGCGCTCAGGGTGGTGCCCTGGGTCACGCGGCCCTGGCTGGCGCTGGCTGTTTGGGGGGTGGTGGCGGTGGCGCCGGGTGTGGCCGGGACGCCCAGCTCGGCCAGCCCGTCCAGTGCGTCGATCAGGTCACCGATCAGTGGGGTCATCTCGGCGGTGAGCATGAGCACGTTGCCGTCAAAGTCGTCGGCGCGTTGGCCTTGGGCTTTGGCCTGCTCCAGCACGTCGTCGGCAAACGCCACTTTTTTCAGCTGCAGGGTGTCGGTCAGCAAAAAGCTGACGCGCCCGTCCCAGTCCAGCGCCAGGCGGGTGGGTTGTTTGCCCACGGCAATGTGGTCGCGCACCTCGTCGGTCAACAGGGGGTGGCGGGCGTAGCGCACCACGGCCTGGGTTTCGTCGGCGGACTTGAGTTCACACTCCTTGCCGATGTCGAACCCGGCGGGTGCCGCCTGCTCGGTCAGCCAAGTGGCCATGGCCACCGCAGGGGAGGTGGCGGTGTTCAGTGGCTCCACGCAGAAGCCGTCCAGCAGCTTGACCAGGGCGGTGATGATGTCGTCGGCCCGGCCAGCACTGGTGGTGTCCAGCACCATGCGCCGGTGGGTGGGGTCCAGCCACACCCAGGTGGATTGCTGGCGGGGAAAGGCCTGGGGCAGCAGCGCGGCCATGGCTTCTTCCTTCATGTCGCGCTGCTCTTTTTTGCCGGGTTTGCGGCCGGTGGTGGCCTCGATCTGTTGCACCATTTCGTCCACCCGCCGCTTGATGACGCTGGTCGGCACCTGCCGCACCTCGGCCATGAAGCGCAGCATCCATTGGCCGTTGACCGATTCCACCAGCGGGCCGTTGCCGATGTCGCCACCGCTGTGGCGGGGCTCGATCCAGCCCACCGCTTTGTCCTGGCTGGCGCCGCAGGGCTCAAATATCATGCGCCGCAGGGCGGCATCCAGCACTTCCAATGACTCGGGCCAGCCAGACGCTACCCCATGCACCCACACATTCTTGAACACGGTTTTCCTTTGTTTGCCAATTCGGTTGGCCCATTGGGCCTGACCCAGTCGGGCCGTGGGGGAGAGTCTATCGGCACGGGTGCCGGGTGAGATGGTGGTGAGTGGATTTTAAGAAAATATGCTTTTAGCGCTTTATTGGTAATGACAGTTTGCTATTGTTGGTGATGATCGCCGCTGCTGCCTGCGGTGTGGTCTGGCGGGGCTGTGGTGTCGCTGGCTTGCAGGCGGCCGAGCTGGTGGGCCAGTTCCACCGCCGAGTGCACGCCCAATTTGTCGAAGATGTTGGCGCGGTGAAACTCCACCGTGCGCGGGGTGATGCCCAGGTGGTCGGCAATGTTCTTGTTGTAGTGGCCTTTGAGCAGTTCATCCAGCACTTCGCGTTCGCGTTGGCTCAGGCTGGCCAGGGCGGTGCGCAGGCGGCGGGCCTGCTCGCTGGTCTGCTGGCGCTGGCGGGCGGCGGCCAGGGCCTGTTCCACGCGGTCCACCAGCTGGTTGTCCTGAAAGGGTTTTTCCAGAAAATCCCAGGCCCCATTTTTCACGGCGGCCACGGCCATGCTCACGTCGCCATGACCGGTCAGGAACAGCACCGGCCAGGGGCAGGCCAGCTCGGTGAGTTGTTCAAAGGTGTTGAGTCCCGACAGCGGCTCCATGCGGATGTCCAGCAGCACCACGGCGGGGCCCCAGTCGGCCTGGCGCTCGGCGGCGGCTTGCAAAAACGCCTCGCCCCCCGACCAAGTGGCGGCGTGATAACCCCGGGAGTCGAACAGCCAGGCCAGGCCGTCGCGCACGTCGGGGTCGTCGTCAACGATGTGAATAGCGGCGGTGTTCATGGTGGTGGCAGGGGCTGCGGGGGCGTTGCTCAGTGGCGGGGGGGCGGCGCGTCCGACAGGGGCAACCACACGGTGAAGCGGGCACCGCCCAGCTCGGCATCGCGGCTGACCTCGATGCGGCCATGGTGGGCTTCCACGATGGAGCGGCAAATGGCCAGGCCCATGCCCATGCCACCGTCTTTGGTGCTGAAAAAGGCGCTGAAGATGTGTTCCCGGTGTTCCTCGCTCACGCCGGGGCCATTGTCGGCCACGTGCAAGGCAGCCAAGTGCTGGGTGGGGTCCACGTCCAGCCAAATTTTGACTTGGGCGGGTGACGCGGGTCCCCGGGCGGCCCAATCCTGGGCGTTGGTCACCAGGTTGGTCACCACGTGCTCCAGCAACAGGCCGTCGGCCAGCACCCACAGGGCGCCCGCCTGGGGCAGCGGCAGCAGCACCGTGCCCGCCACAGCGGTGTGGCTGAGGGTGGCCTTGTGCAGAAAGCTGGCCAAGTCCAGCACCTGGCGCGACAGTTCGCGCCGCCGGGCAAAAGCGTTTACCCGCTGGATGATGCCGCCCGCCTTGTCCGACAGGCGGGCCATGCGCTCTGCCACCGGCTCCACCTCGGGCAGGGTGATGCTGCGCGCGCGCAGGCGGTTGAGCAGGCCGTTGGCAAAGCTGCTGAGGGCGCCCAGTGGCTGGTTCAGCTCATGCGCCAGCGTGGAGGCCACCTCGCCCATGGCCACCAAGCGGCCGGAGGCTTCCAGCTTTTCCTGCTGCACGCTGGCCAGGCGTTGCGCGCGTTTGCGCTCGCTGATGTCCAGCACCGAGCTCATCCAACCCAGGTGTTCGCCGCTGGTCGTCGTCAGCGGTGCTTCGTGGATCAGCACGTCCACCGCATGGCCGTCGCGGTGCTGGAATTGCACCTCCACTCCCTGGTCATGGGTGCCACTGTGGATGATGCCGCGGTGCACCACATTGAGCTCGTTCGTGTGTTCGGGTGGCCAGTAGGGCAGAGGGGCCGAACGGCCCAGCAGCTCCTGTGCGCTGTAGCCCACCATGCGGCAAAAAGCGTCGTTGACGTACAGGATTTGTCCCTCCCGCGTCCAGGCCCGCAGACCGATGGTGACGGAGTTCTCCATGGCTGTGCGCAGCGCCACCTGGGCCTCCAGCAGTGCTTGCACGCGCTGGCGTTTGGCCATGTCGCGGCGCAGCGCGAACAGGCTGGCCAGCATGCCCAGCAAAAACAGCAATGCCACCAGCAAAAACAGACGGGGCACCGTCGCTGGCTGAGCGTCCTGGGCCGTCACCTCAATGAAGAGGTCGGTGTCGGGCAGGTTCATGGGTGTCAGGTAGGGGCCATCGGCATCCTGGGTGTGGGCCAGCGGGGTGTCTGCGCCGTCGGTCACCATGCGCACCTCATGGTTCTGGTGAAACCAGTTGGGCACCAGTCCCTGCACGCAGGCGTTCATGGACAGGGCTGCCAGGTAGGTGCCCACAAATTCCCCGCGCTCGTAAAACGGCACCGCCAGCCACACGGTGTCGCTGGGTGCGCCATTGGCACCACGCATGGGCCCGGCGTAGGCCGAGCGCCGCAGGCCCACGGCGATGTCCAGCATGCTGTCCAGCGCCTCGCCGTTGTCGGGGTGGCTGGCGCGGTCGTGGTGCCAGCGCTCAGGCCAGTGGGGTGTGCTGGTTGCCGGTGATCCCACCGACGGCGGGGGCCGGGGCGGGTGTGTGGACAGGGGGCTGGTGTGGTCCAAGTCGAGCAGCGCAGGGGCGGCCCGGGTGGTGTTGGCCATCCAACCATGCCACAGCACCGCGCCAGGCTCGTTCCACAGCAGCCCGCCTTGCAGGGGCGGGCGGGGACGGGTGCTGTGGCTGGGGGTGGCTTGGCGGGCCAGCACCAGCAAGTCGTCCTCCAGGCGATTGAAGTGGAAGCGCACGCTTTGTTCCAGCCACTGGCCGTCGGCCACGCGGCGGCGTTCCTCTTCGCCTTTTTCGTAGGCGTTGAGGTAGAGCACCAGCGCCACAACCGAGGCCACCACCAGCACCAGCAAGCCCAGCAGCAGCCACAGCGTGCGCCGGTTGCGCAGGCCTTGGCCCGGTGCCACTTGTTGCAGCAGGCCAAAATCGGGTGAGGGTGGGGTGGGTTGCATGGGAGTGACGCCGGTGCCGGTCAGCCGTAGCATAGCCACCATGTCGAATTACGCCGCTGTGACTGACACCCGTCGCCGCCAATGGCTGCTGGCCTTGGGTGCCACCGTGGGCGCAGGCCTGTGGCCAGGCCATCCGGCGCGGGCCGCCGCCGGGGTGACCACCATCCGTTTCTCCCATGTGGTGGCCGAAGACACACCCAAGGGCCTGGCCGCCGAGCGCTTCCAGGCACTGGTGAACGAGCGCTCCGGCGGGCGCATACAGGTGCAGGTGTATCCCCGCGCCCACCTGTACGGCGATCACGACGAAATGCAGGCCCTGCAACTGGGGGCGGTGGAAATGCTGGCCCCCTCGCTGTCGAAGTTTGGGCGCATCGGGTTTCCGGAGTTTGAGCTGTTTGACCTGCCCTACCTGTTCCCCGATGTGGCCAGTGTGCGGCGCATCACCCAAGGCGCTTTGGGTCAACGCATGTTGGCCAGGCTGATGCGCCAGCGGCTGGTGGGGCTGGGCTTCATGGACAACGGCTTCAAACACATGAGCGCCAACCGCCCGCTGCTGGAGCCCGAACACTTTGTGGGCTTGCGCATGCGGGTGCAGGCCTCGCGCGTCATTGCGGCGCAGATGCGTGCCCTGGGCGCGCGCCCGGTGACGCTGGCGTTCAGCGAAACCCGCCGCGCCCTGGCGGCCCGGGTGGTGGATGGCACGGAAAACCCCATTTCCAACTTCTGGACCCAGCGCATGCACGAGGTCCAGACCGATTTCAGCCTGACCCAGCACGCCTACCTGGGCTACGCCGTGGTGGCCAATCAGCGCTTTTGGTCCAGCCTGGGGCGGTCCGACCGTGAACTGGTGGCCACGGCCTTGCAGGAAGCCCTGCAGTTTGGCAACCAGGTGGCCGACCTGCAAAACGACAAGGCCCTGAAGGCGCTGCGCGAGGCGGGCACGACCCGCGTCCACCAGCCCGACGAGGGCCAGCTCTCGCGCATGCGCGCGGCGGTCGCCCCTGTGCACAGTGAGTTGGCGCAGCGCATTGGCCCACAGTGGCTGGCCGATGCCCGGGCGGTGTTGGCGGCCTAGGGTAAACCCCAGGTGGGCGCCTGTTGAACGCCACAGTTGTGGCGGTCCGGTGAGGTTTGTATCGTTGGGGCCATCCCTTCTGACGCACATTCAACACTGGAGATGAGCATGAAATTGACTTTGAAAATGACGGTGGCCGGCGCATTGTTGGCCTTGGGTTTGGCGGCACAGGCGGCCCCCATCGTCATCAAGTACAGCCACGTGGTGGCCGACGTCACCCCCAAAGGCAAGGCCGCCCTGAAATTCAAGGAACTGGCCGAGAAGAAGCTGGCCGGCAAGGTCGAGGTGCAGGTGTTCCCCAACAGCCAGCTGTTCGGTGACGGCAAGGAAATGGAGGCCCTGTTGCTGGGCGACGTGCAGATCATTGCGCCTTCGCTGGCCAAGTTCGGCAAGTACACCAAGCAGCTGCAGATTTTTGACCTGCCTTTCCTGTTCGACGACATCGCTGCCGTGGACCGCTTCCAGGCCAGCAAAGAAGGCCAGGGCTTGCTGACCTCCATGCAAAAGAAGGGCATCATGGGCTTTGGCTACATGCACAACGGCATGAAGCAGTTGTCCGCCAACGTGCCCCTGGGTTCACCGGCCGACGCCAAGGGCCTGAAATTCCGCATCCAGGCGTCCGACGTGCTGGAAGCGCAGTTCAAGGCCGTGGGCGCCAACCCCCAGAAGATTTCCTTCTCTGAGGTGTACCAGGCGCTGCAGACCGGCGTGGTCGATGGCACCGAAAACCCTTGGTCCAACATCTACAGCAAGAAATTCCATGAGGTGCAGGGCTACATCATGGACAGCAACCACGGCGTGCTGGATTACATGGTCATTGGCAACGCCAAGTGGTGGTCCGGTCTGCCCGCCGACGTGCAAAAAGGCCTGAAAGAGGCCATGGTCGAGTCCATCAAGTACGGCAACGATGCCGCCTTTGAGGAAGCCAATGACTTCCGCAAGAAGGTCATTGCCGACAACAAGGCCAAAGTGCTGCCCATGAGCAAAGACCACCAGGCCCAGTGGCGCGCCGCCATGAAGCCCGTGTGGAAGCAGTTTGAAGGTGAAATCGGCAAGGACCTGGTCGACGCCGCCCAGCGCGCCAACGCCAAGTAAGCCTCCGCTTTCACCGACCCAACCCCTCCTGACTGCCCCGGCCTTGCCGGGGCTTTTTTTGGAACAGGCCATGAAAATTCTCGATCATTTGGAAGAGTGGATCATTTCACTCATGCTGCTGGCCATGACCGGCCTGACCTTTGTGCAGGTCGTGATGCGCTACGTGTTCAACTCGGGCTTCTCCTGGGCACAGGAGCTGACCACTGTGTTCTTCGGCATCATGATTTTTACCGGCATCTCCTACGGGGTGCGGGTGGGGTCGCACATCGGTGTGGACGCGTTGGTCAAGTTGCTGCCCGTCGGCCCCCGCCGTTGGGTGGGCGTGCTGGCGGTGCTGCTCAGCCTGGTGTACGTGGGTTTTGTGCTCACGGGCGCCTCCACCTATGTGCTGAAGATGAAGGAAGTGGGCATCGAGTTCGACGACATGCCCATCGAGCGCTGGCAGGTGCTGGCCGTCATGCCCCTGGGCTACGCGCTGACCGCCTGGCGCTTTTTGCAAATCCTCATCGGATTGCTGACCGGCACCCGTGCCTCGTTTGACCTGGCCGACGAGGCCGCCGAAGCCCTCAAGCTCAAGAGTGAGGAGTCACAAGCATGAACACCATTGTTTTATTCGCGGCCCTGTTTTTCTGCATGGCCATTGGCATGCCCATTGCCATCAGCTTGGGGCTCTCCAGCTTGCTGACCATTGTGTTTTTCTCGCAGGACTCGCTGGCCAGTATGGCCATCAAGATGTTCGAGACCAGCGAGCACTACACGCTCATGTCCATCCCGTTCTTCGTGCTGGCGGGTGTGCTCATGTCCACGGGCGGTGTGGCCAAGCGCATGGTGCACTTTGCAATTGCAGCAGTGGGCCATTTGCGCGGTGGTCTGGCCATTGCGTCCATTTTGGCGTGCATGTTGTTTGCGGCAGTGTCGGGCTCCAGCCCCGCGACGGTGGTGGCCATTGGCTCCATCGTCATCGCCGGCATGGTCAAGAACGGCTACCCACAGGAGTTTGCCGCTGGTGTCATTTGCAACGCAGGCACGCTGGGCATTTTGATTCCACCGTCCATCGTCATGGTGGTATACGCCGCTGTGACAGAGGTGTCGGTGGGGCGCATGTTCATGGCCGGTGTCATTCCGGGCATTTTGCTGGGCCTGATGCTGATGTTTGCGGTCTGGTGGCGCGCGGGCAAGCTCAAAACGTCGCCCCCACCCAAGGCCAGCATGCGTGAGGTGCTGGGTGCCCTGCGTGAATCCCTGTGGGGGTTGATGCTGTTGGTCATCATCATGGGCGGCATATACGGTGGCGTGTTCACGCCCACCGAAGCGGCGGCTGTGTCGGCGGTCTATGCGCTGGTGGTGGCGGTGTTTGTGTACCGCGACCTGAAGTTCAAAGACCTTCCCCATGTGTTTTTGGAGTCGGGCCGCACCACCGTGATGCTGATGTTCATCGTGGCCAACGCCCTGCTGTTTGCCCACGTGCTGACCACAGAGCGCATTCCGCAGACCATTGCCGCGCACATCATGGAAATGGGCATGGAGCCTTGGATGTTCTTGCTGGTGGTCAACGTCATCCTGTTGGTGGCGGGCAACTTCATGGAGCCCACCGGCATCATCTTGATTCTGGCGCCCATCTTCTTCCCCATTGCCACCGAACTGGGCATTGACCCGATTCACCTGGGCATCATCATGGTGGTGAACATGGAGATTGGCATGGTGACGCCGCCCGTGGGCTTGAACCTGTTCGTGACCAGCGGTGTGACCGGCATGAGCCTGATGCAGGTGGCGAGGGCCGCGCTGCCCTGGTTGTCGGTGCTGATGATCTTCTTGGTGATGGTGACCTACATCCCCCAGATCAGCCTGTTCCTGCCCAACCTGATCATGGGTCAGTAAACCCGGTTGCCTTTCTGCCCTCCTGCCGTTCTCTTTACCGGCCTTGCGTTGGCCAGCGGGTCAGTCAAAGGCGGGGGGGGCTGGCAGATGTGGCCAAGGTTGCATGCGGGCTCGCCCCTGCATGACCTTGGGTCATTTAAAAAAGCCACTTTTCTTCATGAAAAGTGGCTTTTTCGCTTTATTAATATCAATAGTTTGCTATTGATGTGGTGAGGTGGATGGGCGTGCTTAAAACAAGCTGGCCAGCAAGAACACGGCGGTGCCGCCCATCATCAGTGCCACCAGTCCGTCCAGCCAGCGCCACAGCAGGGCTGAGTTCAGGCGGCGGCCCAGCCACAGCACGGCCACGCCCAAGCCCAAAAACCACACCACCGAGCCCAGTGCTGCGCCCAGCCCAAACACCCGGCTGCCCGGCGTGCCGTAGGCCAGCGAGGCCGTGCCAATCAGCACAGCGGTGTCCAGCCAGGCGTGGGGGTTGAGCCACGAAAACGCCAGGGCGGATGCGGCGGCCTGGCGGCGGCTCACGGGGGCCTCGGGTGTGGCTGTGGGCTCATCGGCCAGCGCGGTTCTGGCGGGCGGGTTCAGGCAGCGGCGTGCGGCGCTCCAGCCGTACCACAGCAAGAACAGCACACCAGCCCCCACCATGGCCCCCTGCAGCTTGTCTGACAGACCACCCAACTGCGCCAGGCCCAAGACACCCAAGGCAATCAGCATCACATCGGCCACGATGCAAATGCCCACCGTCAGCCACACATGTTGGCGCAGCAAGCCGGCACGTATGACGTGCACGTTTTGCGGGCCAATGGCCATGATGAGCGACAGGCTCAGCGCCATGCCGGCTTGGAATACGGGGTTGAACAGGGGAAGGGTGGCGGCATTCATGGTGGGCTCGGTGTCAGGTCTCAAGGCAATGTGCTTGCGTCCAGCCAGTGTGGCACCGTTTGACGTGAATTAAACTGAGTTCAATAAAAGTCGATTCACTCAATTTAAAATCAATTCAAGGCGTTTGCGTCAACCCACCCATGCTCGATACCCGTCAACTCGAAGCCTTGGCCGCCGTGGTGGACCAAGGCAGCTTTCAAGCGGCGGCCCAGCAGCTCAACCTCACGCTGTCGGCCGTTTCTTTGCGCATCAAGTCCCTGGAGGCATTTCTGGGCCAGCGGGTGCTGGTGCGGGGCAAGGCCGTGCGCGCCACCGCCGCCGGGCAAGCGCTGCTGACTCATGTGCGCCAACTGCGGATGATGGAGGCCGATGTGCTCAACACCCTGCGCGGTGGTGGCCTGCCAGGCACCGGGGCGGGGCCAGCGTGGCAGACCCTGAGCGTGGCCATCAATGCCGACTCCATGGCCAGCTGGTTTTTGCCCGGTGTGGCGCAGGTGCTGGCGCAACGGCACTTGCTGCTGGACATCGTGCTGGACGATCAGGATCACACGCACGATGCCCTCAAAAGTGGCGATGTGCTGGGTTGCGTGACGGCGCTGGCCAGCCCACTGCGCGGTTGTGTGGCCGAGCCGTTGGGCGCCATGCGCTACCGCTGTGTGGGCTCGGTGGACTTGCTGGCGCGGCTGCGTTCGCCGGGGGGCAGTGTGTCGGTTCACGAGTTGCTGGCCACGCCCGCCATCATTTTTAACCGCAAGGATGCCTTGCAAGACGCTTTTTTGGCCCGCCATTTTGGCCTGCGCCAACCGGCTTACCCCCGCCACTTTGCCCCGGCGGTGGACGGCTTTGAAAAGGCCATTGAACTCGGCTTGGGCTGGGGCATGGTGCCCGACCAGCACCTGCAGCAGCGCCAGCTGGAGCCCGGGCGTGTGCCGCTGGAGGAGTTGGTGCCCGGGGCCGCCATCGACGTGGCCCTGTATTGGCAGCATTGGGAGCGGGAGGCGCCCTCTGCCCAGTTGTTGACCGACGCAGTCAAGGCCGCCGCGGCCCGCTGGCTGTTGCCACCCATCGCGTGAGCTGTGCAACGCCTGCCCTCAGGCGTGAGCGAGGGCAGGGGGGCTTTGGTCGCTCGGTCAGCCTTTGAGGCAGCTGCTCATGAAGGCTTTGCGCTCATCGCCTTTGAGGGCTTTGGTTTTGGCATCCGCATTGCAGGTTTTCATTCTGTTTTGCTGGGCGGTTTTGCCATCGGCCGGTTCGGCCTTGGCGCTGAGGCAGGTTTTCATGAAGGCCTTGCGCTCGTCCCCTGCCAGGTTTTGGGTCTTGGCGTCGGCGTTGCAGGTCTTCATTTTGTTTTGCTGGGGCGTGGGCGCGTCGGCGGCGAACACGGGGCTGGCGAGCAGGCCCAGGCCCAAAGTCAAGGCGATGGCAATGGTTTTCATGGGTGGAATCCCTCGGTGAAAGTGGTGTGACATTGGGCCGTCTGCCCAACACCACATTGTGGTCATGGCAGTGCCGCACCGCGCGTGCGGCACCCAAAAATAACGCCCCAAGGCGTGGTCCGATGCAATCCCGCCACGCCTGTGTGCGGGATGTGGTGGTGTGCGTCATTCGGGCGGTCTGGTGGGCGGGGCACCTAAAATCGGTCCATGCTCAACATCAAACAAGAACTGTTGGCCGCTTTGGCGGCCGAACTGGAAAAGCTCACCCCCGGTGCGGGTGAGATGGCCATTTTTGAAACCCCCAAGGTGGCCGCCCATGGCGACTTTGCCTTCACCGCAGCCATGCGCCTGGCCAAACCACTGGGTCAGAACCCCCGCCAAGTGGCCGATTCGTTGTGCGCCGTGTTGCGCACCGTGCCCGTGTTTGACCAGTGGGTGGACGCGCTGGAAATTGCCGGCCCCGGCTTCATCAACATCCGCCTGAAGGCCGCAGCCAAGCAGGCCGTGGTCCGTGAAGTGCTGGGCCAGGGCGCGAATTTCGGCCAGCGGCCGGCGCGCCACGAGCGGGTGCTGGTGGAATTTGTGTCGGCCAACCCCACCGGCCCCTTGCACGTGGGCCATGGCCGCCAAGCGGCGTTGGGCGACGCCATTTGCAACCTGCTGGCCACCCAGGGGTGGCAGGTGCACCGCGAGTTCTATTACAACGACGCGGGCGTGCAGATCCAGACCCTGGCCAAAAGCACCCAGTTGCGGGCCCAGGGGGCCAAGCCCGGGGATGACTGCTGGCCCACCGATCCGGACAACCCGGCCAGCAAAGCCTTCTACAACGGCGACTACATCGCCGACATCGCCACCGATTTCCTGGCCCGCCAGACCGTCAAGGCCGATGACCGCGAATTCACCGCCAGTGGCGATGCCCAGGACACGGACAGCATTCGCCAGTTTGCCGTGGCCTACCTGCGCCATGAGCAGGACCTGGACCTGAAAGCCTTTGCCGTCCGCTTCGACCATTACTACCTGGAGTCCAGCCTCTACACCAGTGGGCGCGTGGCGCAGACGGTGCAAAAGCTGGTGGACGCCGGCCACACCTACGAGCAGGACGGCGCGCTGTGGCTCAAAAGCACCGACTACGGCGACGACAAAGACCGTGTCATGCGCAAGCAAGACGGCAGCTACACCTACTTCGTGCCCGACGTGGCCTACCACATCGCCAAGTGGGAGCGGGGCTTCACCAAGGTCATCAACATCCAGGGCATGGACCACCACGGCACCATTGCCCGCGTGCGGGCCGGCCTGCAAGCCGCCAACGTGGGCATTCCTCAGGGTTACCCCGACTATGTGCTGCACACCATGGTGCGGGTGGTGCGCGGTGGCGAGGAGGTGAAAATCTCCAAGCGCGCCGGCAGTTACGTCACGTTGCGCGACCTCATCGAGTGGACCAGCAAAGACGCCGTGCGTTTCTTTCTGCTCAGTCGCAAGCCCGACACGGAGTACACCTTCGACGTGGACCTGGCCGTGCAGCAAAACAACGACAACCCGGTGTACTACGTGCAGTACGCCCACGCCCGCATCTGCTCGGTGCTCACGGCCTGGGGGGGTGATGAAGCCCGCCTGCCCGAGGCCGACCTTGCCCCGCTGGAGAGTCCGCAGGCAGCAGCACTCATGCTCAAACTCGCCCAGTACCCGGGCATGTTGACCGCCGCCGCGCAGGACAACGCGCCGCACGACATCACCTTCTACCTGCGTGAGCTGGCCGCCTGCTACCACAGCTACTACGATGCCGAACGCATCCTGGTGGACGACGAAGTGGTCAAACTCGCCCGCCTGGCGCTGGTCGCCGCCACCGCCCAGGTGCTGGCCAACGGCTTGGCCGTGCTGGGTGTGAGCGCCCCACGCAAGATGTAACCTTCACGGCCCCCACTCAGGCCTCATCAGGATTGACCAATGAACCATTGCGGCACATTTCTCCCCCATGCGCACCCGGGTGCCACGCTACCGCAGCCCATGCCTACTCGGTCGCGCGCTGCCAGGGCCTGGGCGCCACAGCGTGGTGGCACCCTGTTGGGGTTCATCATCGGTGTGTTGGTGGGACTGGCCGGTGCCTTGGCGGTGGCGGTTTACGTCACCAAGGTGCCCGTGCCCTTTGTGGATCGGGTCATTTCGCGCAAAGCCGCCGATGACGCCGCCGAGGCCGAGCGCAACAAAAACTGGGACCCCAACGCCACGCTGAACGGCAAACCCGCCAAACCCGCCGCCGAAGCCGTCCCCGCACCTGCCGCCGCGCCCGCACCAGTGGCCACGCCCGAGCCCGCCGAACCGGCCAAAAAAGTGGCCGCCCCCACGCCGGCAGCGGGCGAGGGCAACAGCGCGACGGACCCCGCGCCCAAAGGCAAAACCTACTCTTCAGATCCGCTGGGGGACCTCGCGCAAAGCAAGGCCCAGGGCAAAACCTTCAGCACCACCCCTCGGCCCGCCAATGAGCCAGGCGCCGCCACAGGGGCTTCCACCGAGCCTTTCCTTTTCTTTGTGCAGGTGGGTGCTTTTCGCACACCCGAAGATGCCCAGGCCCAGCGGGCCAAGCTGGTGTTGATGGGGTTGGATGCCAAGATTTCCGAGCGCGAGCAGTCCGGGCGCACCGTGTACCGCGTGCGGCTGGGGCCTTACGAGCGTCAGGGGGACGCCGAAAAAATGCGTGACAACCTGGAGCCCAACGGGTTTGAGGCCGCGCTGGTGCGGGTGCAGCGCTGAGCGTGCGGCGCTGGCCGGAACTATTCGTGTTTCCCCCCACACTCACACACATTCTCAACAGGAGTGAATCGATATGCGTCGTCGTGAATTTGCCCGCCGTGCGTTGCTGACATCCGCAGCCGCTGGCCTCGTGGTCCCCGTGCTTCAGTCCCCTGCGGTGGCCCAGTCGGCGGCCCCCAAAGAAGGCGTGGACTACTACAAACTGTCCAGCCCGGCGCCGGTGGACACACCCGCAGGCAAGGTCGAGGTGGTGGAGTTCTTTTGGTACAACTGCCCGCACTGCCACAAGTTTGAGCCGCAGTTCGAGGCCTGGGCCAAAAAAGCGCCTGCCCACGTGGTGGTGCGTCGCGTGCCAGTGGCCTTCCGTGCCGACAGCGTCCCACAGCAGCGGCTGTACTACACGCTGGAAGCCATGGGCAAGGTGGAAGAACTGCACGGCAAGGTGTTCAACGCCGTGCACGGTGAAAAGCAGCGCCTGAACACCCAGGAAGAAATCGTGGCCTGGGTGACCAAGCAGGGCGTGGACAAAACCAAGTTCCTGGAGTTTTTCAATTCCTTCGGCGTGGTGGGCAAGGCCAAGCGCGCCACCCAGCTGACCGAGGGTTACCAGGTGGACGGCGTGCCAGCGCTGGGCGTGGCGGGGCGTTACTTCACGTCCGGTCCGTTGGCCAAGTCCATGGAGCGTGCCCTGATGGTGGTGGACCACCTGGTGGAAGTCAGCCGCAAGGGCTGACGCGCTCTGCCTCCACCGTTCAGTGGCCCGCTGGTGTGGGCTTACTGCGGCCGCTTGGTTGGACGCAAACCCGCTGATGGCGGGTTTTTTTGCGCCTGCTGCGCCGGACGACGCCCGGTGCACGCCCGAGCGCGGTGCTGGCGATGGCTCGCCGCTACAATCAAAAGCAAATAGTGTGCCCTCATGAAATCTCCTGCCCGATCTCCCTTTCCGCTGCCCCTGATTGCTGTCCGTCCAGCGTGGTGTGCGCGTGCGCGCCGTGGGGTGCTGGTGGGCTGCCTGCTGGCGTTGGGTGGGCTGGGTGCCGCCCAGGCTGAGCGCGCTGACCGCGACAAGCCCATGAATGCCGAGGCCGATGCCCTGCGCTATGACGATGGCAAGCAGATCAGTGTGTTCACGGGCAACGTGGTCATCACCAAGGGCACCATCGTCATTCGCGGTGACCGGGTCGAGGTGCGACAGGACGCCCAGGGCAACCAGTTTGGCCAAGTGCTCGGTTCGCCGGCCGCACAGGCGTTTTTCCGGCAAAAGCGGGACGGTGTGGACGAGTACATCGAGGGGGTGGCCGACCGCATCGATTACAACGGCCAAGCCGACAACGTCAAGTTCCAGGGACGGGCGGTGTTGCGCCGGTACCGGGGCACCGCGCTGAGTGATGAGACCGCGGGCAGCCTCATCGTGTACGACAACCTGGCCGAAACCTTTTCGGTGGACGGTGGCACAGCCAACCGCACCGCCGCCAACCCCTCTGGGCGTGTGCGTGCCATGTTGACGCCCACCCCCAAGGACGGCGTGGCCCCAGCGCCTGCGCCGACAGCCGCTCCAGTGCTGCGCAACAGCCCGCGCATGGAGGGGGTTGGTCGGTGAGTGTCGTTCGCCTGGAGGCCAAGCACCTCAAAAAATCCTACGGCAGCCGCAAGGTGGTCAAGGACGTGTCGCTCGCGGTGGAAAAAGGTGAGGTGGTGGGTCTGCTGGGCCCCAATGGCGCAGGTAAAACCACTTCTTTTTACATGATCGTGGGCTTGGTGCGAGCCGACGAGGGGCAGATTCTGCTGGATGGTCAGACCATTGAGCACCAGCCCATTCACCGCCGTGCGCGCCTGGGCCTGGGTTATCTGCCGCAGGAAGCGTCCATTTTTCGCAAGCTCAACGTGGAAGACAACATCCGTGCGGTACTGGAGCTGCAGCAGGATGCGCAGGGCAAGCCGCTGGCACGCCCGCTGATCGAGCAACGGCTGGATGCCCTGTTGAATGAGCTGCGCGTGGACCACCTGCGCAAATCACCCGCACCCGCTTTGTCCGGCGGCGAGCGCCGCCGGGTGGAAATTGCCCGGGCGCTGGCCACCGACCCACGTTTCATCCTGCTGGACGAGCCGTTTGCGGGCATTGACCCCATCGCGGTCATCGAGATCCAGCGCATCATCGGCTTCCTGAAGGCGCGTGGCATCGGGGTGCTGATCACCGACCACAACGTGCGCGAAACCCTGGGCATTTGCGACCACGCCTACATCATCAATGAGGGCACGGTGCTGGCGCAGGGCACACCGGCAGACATCGTGGACAACGCCGATGTTCGGCGGGTGTACCTCGGCGAACATTTCCGGATGTGAGCATGAAGCAGGGTCTGTCGTTACGCGTCTCACAGCACCTGGCCCTCACGCCGCAGTTGCAGCAATCCATCCGGTTGCTGCAGCTCTCCACCCTGGAGCTGAGCCAGGAAGTGGAGCAAATGCTCGATGAAAACCCCTTCCTGGACCGGGTGGACGACGCCGCCGAGCGCGAGGCCTTTGGCCTGGAGCAGGCCGACGCCCCGGTCAGTCTGGGCGACCAGTTGCTGGAAGCCAGTGTGGCGGATGCTTCAAATAACGCAGCTGAAAGTCCATACAAGGAAGGCGCTGAAGGTCAATTCGAATCAAAATCATCGACGCCCGATGCACCGGAAACCCCCAGCCCATCCGATGACGGCGCCGATGCCGGTGGCGAGCCCGACTGGGAGGGCGACGGCACGGTGGAGATGGCCCCAGACGATGGCGAATGGGGCGGCGACGCCCCCCCCCGCCAAAGCGGTGACGGCGACGACACGACCAGCGCCGCCGACCTGGCCCACGCCCATGTGTCGCTGTACGACCACCTGCACCAGCAGGCGCTGGGACTGCGGGTGTCGGATGAGCAGCGCGCCGCGCTGTATGTGCTGATCGAGTCGCTCAACGAAGACGGCTACCTGGAAGACACCCTGGAGGCGCTGGCAGAGGCCTTGATGCCAGGTGACGAAACGATCCACCCCGACCTGCTGCTGCAGCGCGAGGAGTTGACCCACCATTTCCGCGTGGCCCTGGGTTTGCTGCAGCACATGGAGCCCACAGGGGTGGGCGCCCGCCACCTGGCGGAGTGCCTGCGCCTGCAGATTGAAGACATGCGCAACACGCCGGTGGCGCAAGCGGCACTGGCCATGTGTGACCAGCCCCTGGACCTGCTGGCGCGGCGCGACAGCAAAAAACTGGCCCTGCTGTGCGGGGTGGACGAGCCGCTGGCCCGCGAGGCCTTGGCGCTCATTGCCCGGCTGGAGCCCAAGCCCGGCCGCCGTTTCGCCGATGTGTCACGCAACGTGGTGGTGCCCGACGTCATCGTGACCCGCGCCGGGCGTGGTTTCAAGGTGCAACTGAACCCGGAGGTCATGCCACGGCTTCGCGTGCACGACGCCTACGCGAGCGCCCTGCGCGATGGCCGGGGCAGCGCCCGCACGGAAGGCAGCGGCAACATGCAGCAACGGCTTCAGGAGGCGCGCTGGTTCATCAAGAACATCCAGCAGCGCTTTGACACCATCTTGCGGGTGTCCAGCGCCATCGTCGAGCGTCAGCGCAACTTCTTCATGCACGGTGAGCTGGCCATGCGTCCCTTGGTGCTGCGTGAAATTGCCGATGAGCTGGGCCTGCACGAGTCCACCATCAGCCGGGTCACCACGGCCAAGTACATGTCCACGCCGTTCGGCACGTTTGAGCTGAAGTACTTTTTCGGGTCGTCGCTGGGCACCGAAACCGGGGGCAACGCGTCCAGCACCGCGGTGCGCGCGCTCATCAAGCAGCTGGTCGCGGGTGAAGACCCCAAAAAGCCGCTGAGCGACAGCCAGTTGTCCGACATGCTGAAAGAGCAAGGCATTGAGTGCGCCCGCCGCACCGTGGCCAAGTACCGCGAAGGCATGCGCATCGCTTCGGCCAGTTTGCGCAAGGCCATTTAGGGGCTTCGCGCAGAGGGTGTGGGTGGGGGGCTGTGTGATACTTCGCGACTTTCTGAAAAACTGTTTTTTCAGAGTCTCATTCATACACACCTCCCAATTGGTTCATGCTGGTTACTGTGCCTTTGGACTCGTTGCCCCTTCTCACATTTTTTGACCCCCCGGCGTTGTTGCAAGCGGGCGGAAATGTGGATGTGCATTTCCGCTATCAGAAGGGCATTGCTCTGCTGGGCTATCTGTCATGCCAACCGGGCAAGGTGGTTCGGCGTGAGGCATTGGCTGATTTGCTTTGGCCGGACTTGGACGCCTCCAGCGGGCGAGCAAACCTGCGTGTGGTGCTGGCTGACATTCAGTCGGTGCTCAAAAGCCTGAATTTGCCTCACATCCTGACTGCCCAGAGGGATTGGATTCAATTCAACCCCGACGGGATTGTGAACACTGATAGATGGGCGCTGCAGAACTGGGGGGTGTCCGCTGCCGATGCGTTCGCACCTGCTGCGCAAACCATATACAGAGCGCTTTGGTTGCAGCGGCGTGCCGATGGGCTGTGGCTGAGAGGTGCTGAAGACGGTGTGTCCCCCGACTTTGCGAGCTGGGTCCACGCCCAGAGAGGTGTTTTCACCCAGGGTTCGCAGCCGAGCTTGCTGTTCGATGAGTCGGATGGCAAGAATCGCCGCCAGGCGCTTGACCTTCAGTTGTCCGTACCCGTTTTCCCTGATTTGGTCCCTGTCGCTTTGCTGAGGATTGAATTGGATCCATTGGTGTCCCCTGCCGGAGGGCGAGACGACGAGACGCTTGCGCATGTCGAGCGCCACTGTCCGATGTTGGATGTCGAAGCTGCATATCTGGGTGGGCAACGGATCAAGCACGATGACGTGGGTTGTCTGTATGTGTTCGGACTCAACAGCCTGCATGCTGGTTACCGGGTGGACGTGATCTACTTCGCACTGCGGGCGGCCCGTTTGTTGGAAGGCAAAGTTGGCGTTCGGATTGGGTTGACTTGTGGACCCGTGCTGAAGCAACTTGCCCCCGAGTCTCACATTGTGGGGTGGCGCTTACGTCTGGTGGAGCGGTTGGCACTGACGGCCAACGCTGGGCAGCTTGTCTGTGACGAGAGTTGCAGAGATCTGGCCTTATCCATGGCGTTCGAGCCAGTGGGCGTCCGGCAGTTCAGAGGGTTTGCCTCATCCATCGAACTTTTTGTGCTCAACCTGGCCCTGGCTCAGGGCGTGCAAATGCCAGGTTTGGGTGATTCGCACCTGCCTCTGGTGGGTAGGGCACCAGACCTCGAAATTCTTGAGCAGCGGCTGGGCAGCGCGCTTGTTCAAGGGGGGGTGTCTGTTTGTCTGCTGGGACCGTCGGGCGTGGGCAAATCGCGTCTGGCACTGGAGTTCGCCCGACGGTACGCCAATCAGGGGGGGCGGTTGGTCTGGTTTGTCGGGCGACCGGAAACCCAGTCAGAACCCTGGTCTGTGGTGCGTGATGCACTGGTCCGTGAACTTGGTGCAGGCCACGAGTCGATTCTGCATGCCGAATCGTGGCTGACCACCTGGCGCCGTCAACCTGGGGCTGACGCCGTGGATGTCGTGGCTCAACTGGTTCGGCTGCGGCAGGTTTCAGCGTTGGCGCGTCCAGCGCTGGTCGATGCCATTGCTTGGCTTTTGGGTGAGGGCTCTGCTGTGCACACAATGCCTGTGCTCGTGGTGCTGGAAGATTTGGCGTGGTTCGATGCCCCTACGCTGACCCTGCTGGCCCAAGTCGCGGGCCGGGTCGAGGGCGTGCGTTGGCTGGCTGTTGCGCAGGAATTGAACGCCATCGCCGACGCGGGTGCCACACCTTGCCCTGTGCTGGCTGCGTTACCCAACCTGGTGCATCAATCTGTCGGGCCACTGACTGATGCGGATTGCCATCAGTTGCTGACCGCGGGCGGGTTTTACATCGCACCTGACAGCCAGGCTGAAGCAGCCATGCGCCGCCAGATACAGGATTCTCGTGGGCTTCCGTTGTATTTGCTTGCTCAAAGCGAGCCATCCTTACCGGGAGGACACTTTGACGCCTATTGCCATGCCTTGGCCAACCGGTTGGGCGATGCGCGCAGTGTGTTTGACAAGGCGGCATTGCTGGGGTTGTTGTTTCGGGTGAGTGACCTTGATGACCTCTGTGGCCAGGGGCCCACCCGAAGCGCATTGGCCAAAGGCTTGGCCGCCCAGTGGGTGCTCGGGCGTGGTGCGGACCATTTCGCGTTTTTTCACCCTGCCCTGTTGGATTACCTCATTCGGTCAATGCCTCGGGACGTACTGGAGGCCCATGCCACCAGTGTCGCCCAGATTTTTCTGCGCAGGGGGCTGTTCGCCAAGGCCGCCCAGTTGTGGGAGCGAGCCCATCAGCCTGAACAGGCCATGGCGGCCTGGCGAAATGCGGTGCACGCAGCGCTGCGCGTCAATGACGTGTACGCCTCGTGCGAGCATTTTTCCCAGATCGAGCGGTTGGGTTATGCGGGTATTGATGAGCCTGTCGGGCTGGGCATCGAATGGCGGTTGCAGCATGCCCAGGCGTTGGTGGCCTCCAGAGGGTATGGTTTTGCCCGCGTGCATGAGCTGGCCCAAGAGGTCGCAGGGTTGGTTCATGCCGTCGACACATCAGGGCAACTGCCATTCAGGGTGGCTGCTTTGGCTTACCTGGGGTCCAGTTCGCAGGGGCGTGTGGATGGGCTGGCCTATGCGCAGTCCCTGTCAGACTTGGCGCTGCTGCCTGCCCATCAGGTGGCGGCCGCCTGGGCCCAAGGCAACACCCTGTTTTGGCTGGGACATTTCGATTCCGCCAGAGACTGGTTCCTGCGTTGCGTCGGGCTCTGTGCCAGCGTGCCCAGCGCACAACGAAGCAAATACTTCGCATCCGACCCCGCCGTGTTCGCCTCGGTGCAGTTGGCTTGGGTCATGTGGTTGCAAGGTGAGTCGGCAACGGAAGTGGTACGACACCAACAACAGGCGGCAGACTGGTTGCGGGACTCTTCGCACAGGCAGGATGTGTGCGTTTATCACTCGATCAGTGCCTTTTTGGCCTGGAATCAGGGTGATTTGAAAGCACTTGCGTACCATGCCGCCGAATCGTTGTCGGTGGCTGAAGCCGAGAGCTTTGCACTGTGGCGGGCCATTGCAGGCCTTCAGCTGGCCTTGGTGCAAGCCCATGAAGGCACTGTGCCTGATTTGAGCGCCTTGACCGTTCAATCGGCAGAAGTGACCGAGTCGTACCAGGCGGGCCTGACCACAGCCTTGTGGATGGTGGCAGACATTTACCAGGCATGTGGCCAGCACGCCGCCGCCCTGACCGTGACCGAAGACATTCTTTCGAACGCGGATGACCGTGAGCACCGCCACTGTCTGATGGACGTCTGGCGCATACGGTCCCAGGCGCTTGGGGGCCAAGGTGATGCGTTCGGTGCGCGTGCTGCCATGGATGTCGCCTTGACCCTCGCGCACAACCATGGCCTGCATGGTTGGGTCAGTCGATGGACGCCCGCGCTGGCCTGACCAGCGTACGGATCGAAGTCCCCCGCATGTCGTTCGTTTCTCGCTCGGCGCTGCCCAGTGCATCAACGTATACACCACCTGTCGGCGCACAACTGTTGACTCTGTTCGGTGTTCCGTGCCTGTGGCAGGTTGGACCGCCTACCGTGATCAGGTTCAAATACCGCAGAACTGTTGCCGTGCTGGGCTACGTGTTGGCCCATCCGGGTCGTGAGGTGGGGCGCCAAGCACTGGCTGACTTGCTCTGGCCACAATTGGCTGCCGACAAGGCACGTGCCAATTTGCGCCTGGTGCTGGCCGACTGGGCGCAAGGCTGGCGGCTTGTCAGCAGCACCCCTTTGCTGGAAGTGTCAAGGGACACCCTGGTCTACCGACCGTCGCCGCACGTGATGACCGATTTGGAGTGGCTCGGCAGGGACGACAAGAAACCGCTCAATGCCTGCTGGGACAGTGAGGCCGTGTGCGCGCAGTGCTCCCGGGCGGGTTGGCTGGATGGAGTGGACGAAGGCCTCTCGGACAATTTCCTGGATTGGTTGTGTGCCCAGCGCCAGTCGTTGGCGCCCTTATTGCAGCGCACATGCCAGGGTGCCGATGCCAGGTGGACTCAGGCACAGCCGTTGCCGACAGCCGCAGAGGCACAACAAAATGGGCTGAAAAAATATGATGCAAAAAAGGATGTACCGCTTTTTTATAAAGCAGAAGATGCTATAAAAAACATCAATAACATAGGAGCATTTGATCCAGCTTCTCCCAGTCAGGAGTTGGCAGTGCTCGCGCTGTTCAAGTTTGAACGAGGGCTCGACAACACCGATTGGCTTGACGCGGGGGCGGACAGCGACTGGCATCGTGCCCTGGACCACCTCACCCACCAACTGACGCTGCTGGGGGGGCATCGGCTGAGTGGCGACGACAGTGCGTGTACCTTTGTGTTCGGGCTGACCAGCGAGCACACAGGCTGCCGTTGGCAGGCCTTGCAGGCAGCGGCCAAAACCTGGGCATGGGTGGGCGCAGGTGCACCACTGCGCATGGGCGTCACCGCCGGGCGGATGCTGATTCGGCAGGGCCCCCGACTGGCGGTGCTGGGCTGGCGCCTGCGGCTGCTGGACCGGCTGACCCTCTACGCCGACGACGGCGAACTGGTTTGCTGCGACGCCTTCGCTGAATTGGCTGAGCACAACGGTGCACGCACAGTGCATGGCGTGGCATTCAGAGGTTTTGATCGGCCTTTCGATTTGCATGTTTTGCCGCTGGCGTCGCTTGCCTGCAGCCTCCTGCCGCATGGCGGCGGTGCCCTGGAAGGCCGTTTTGTGGGCAGGCAAGCTGCGCTGAATGTGGCGGCGCAAGCCCTGAGCCGGGCCGCAGCAGGCCACGCCACCTCG
The DNA here is from genome assembly GCA_964396895.1 of uncultured Hydrogenophaga sp. Lineage (GTDB taxonomy): Bacteria > Pseudomonadota > Gammaproteobacteria > Burkholderiales > Burkholderiaceae_C > UBA2334. The sequence goes on from CAYNGJ010000003.1 coordinate 93,821, forward strand.
CTGACAGTTCAGGCCCCTCCCGGATGGGGAAAAACCCGTCTGGCCGGGGAGGTCGCCCTGAACGCCCAAAGGCAAGGCTGCAAGGTTGTCTGGTTGTCGGGAAGGCCTGAAACGCGCGCCATACCCTGGTGCTGTCTGGCTGATGGTTTGGCTGCACTCTTCGTGGGGGAGGGAGGGTTGTCTGTCGCATTGGCTGATTGGCAGCGGGCCAACGGCGGTGTGTTGACGCCAGCAGGCTTGGCTGCTGTGCGCAGCCTGTTGCAAAACCGTAGCGTGGCGCACGCTGCCCGGGCCGATCTGATCATCGCGCTGGCCGCTTTGCTCCGCCCACCGTTGCAGGCAGGGGCCACAGTCTGCGTCATTGACGACCTGCACTGGGTGGACGATGCCAGCATCGAAGCCATCAACCGGGTGGCCACGGTGACCAACGGCCTGATGTGGCTGGTCACGGTGCGCAGCGAGGCCCCCTTGCCACGGGCCTTTCAGCAACAGCCCGGTGCCGACCATCAACACATCGATCTGACACCGCTTGACGATGCCGCTGCCCGGGAGTTGGTGCGTGCCCTGCCTGGGGGGGCGCACCTCGACGATGTCAGCCTGCAAGGCCGTCTGGCCCAGGCACAAGGCGTGCCGTTGTATTTGCTGGCTGATCTCGGTGCCGGTGTCGATGGCAACCCACATTTTGGCGAGTTCTGCAACGCCATGCTCAACCGCCTGCGCGGGCACCGGCCGGTGCTGCAAACCGCCGCCACATTGGGCATGCGTTTTGCCACGGCAGATTTGCGCGAACTGTGTGACGCCGTTGGCGAACCCGGCACGGTAGACCGAGCTCTTGAACAGGCCCTTGCTGCTGGTTTGCTGGTGACACGCGGTCCGAGTCACGTGGAATTTTTTCATCCCAGGTTGCACGAATATCTGTTGTCCACGCTCACCGGCGTGGCATTGCGGCATGCCAGCGCACGCTGCGCCACCCTCCTGGAGGCGCGCGGCGAGCATGTGGGTGCGGCCGAACTTTGGTTGCAGGCGCAAGACACCCCTGCCGCGCAGCGCTGCTGGCATGCCGCAGCCACCCAAGCCGCCCGAAACGATGACCTGGTTGCGGCCATCCATGCGTTCGAGCGTTTGGCAGCATTGGGTTACCTGCCTGGTGCACCCGGTGTAGAGGCCCGTGCCATCCACGTCCGCTGTTTGTTGGCCCGCAATGGCTATGGGAGCCCCGAGGCTCACCAGATCACGCAAACCCTTGCCACTGTACTGCCCGACCCAGTGGAGCATCCCGATCTGGCCTTTGACGTGCTGTCGCTGGCCTACCTCAACGCCAGCAGCCAAAGCCATGAGGCGGCATTGGCTGTGGGGCGACAAATGATAGAGACCGCACACAGCCCTGCTGCCCACCACACGGCTTGTTGGGCCATGGCCAACGCGCTGTTCTGGATCGGTGAGTTTGACGAAGCCCGCATCTGGTTCGCACGCATGGCCGACAGCGGGGCGGCGCTGAGCCTGTCGCAACGCATGCGCTATTTCCCATCCGACCCCATGGTGTTTGGCCAACACCAGCTTGCATGGATGGAATGGCTCTGTGGTCACGAGGCGGGTTTGCGGCAGGCGCAGCAACTGGCCGCCGACCATGCAAGCCAAACCACCACCCGGCAAGACCATGCCATTCACCATGTATTCGGTGCCTTGCTGAGCTGGCTGCAAGGCCAGTTCGGCACAGCGCACGCCCAAGCCACCCAGGCATTGGACGTGGCAGAAACCGAGGGTCTGGTTTTCTGGCAAGCCCAGGCCACACTGATGCAGGCACTGGCCGCAGCCGAGCAAGGCCAGCAGGTTGACTTTGCCGGTTTGGCCAAATGGGCTGACCACGTGCAAACGCACTACCCCTCGGCGGTGGTGGTGGCGCTGTGGCTGGGCAGTGCTGCGCTGGTGGCCAGTGGGCAGAACGCCATGGCGCTCAGTGTCATCGGTGGCACGCTGGAGATGGCGGGCGACACGGGGCACGGTACCTGTCGGGCCGACCTGCTTCGCCTCAAGGGTGTGGCACTGCAGGCCTTGGGTGAACCCGATGCCGCGCACCTTGCGCACCAACAAGCTTTGCGGTGTGCCCGACAGGCTGGCCTGGCCGGCTGGAAGGTCCGCTGGGCGGGGTGAGCGCCTGGCCAATGGCTGTGCGTTCGCAGTCGGATGCTTCGGGTCGTTGTTTTTTAGCAACGATTTCGGGCAAGTGAGTTCGTTTTGAGGGCTTTGACAGCCTTGAAAGCGGTCTGCCATACAGACAAAGGCGATTGCGTAACCCGTTTCACGCACTTGCTAACGCTTGTCTAACGGTGACTGCCTACATTCCCCCTCACGCCACCAGATGGGTGGTGCTCCATCCATTGCTTGAGGGGAATCATGGTTCACACAATTGCACATACTCTGCGTCGGCGTGCTACGCGCTCCGCTTCCGCCCGCTCAGGCCAGAGCGGTTTTACGTTGGTTGAGCTGGCCATTGTGCTGGCCGTCATCGGTCTCATCATCGGTGCGGTGGCCATCGGCAAAGACGTTCAGCGCAACGCCGAATACACCAAGGTCAAAAACAAATTCATCGACCAGTGGGAGCAGGCCTACAACCAGTATTACCAACGTACGGGTGTGGTGCTGGGGGACAGTCAGACTGCACCGAGGATCATGGTCAACGGTGCCAACTACAACCTCGGCGCAGGGGTGACTCAATTCTCTGGAGGGGATATGAGCGGTGCCGCCTTGCCCGGTCGCATTTGCGATAAGGCGGTAGGCGTAGGAATGGAAACTGCTGGTCGCACAGCAGCAGCGCTCACCACAATGCGCGACATGTTTGCCCGCACTGGCGTCCGCATGCCTCCGGGCCGTGCTGAAGGTTTTGAAGACCGTTACGTGTACCTCGATACCAACGGCAATCCCCAGGAAATCCAAGTGTGCTTCCAGTGGAACCGGCCTATCGGTGCCACCGGTACCTTGGGGGAGGGTTCGGGGAACATGATGATCATTTCCGGCCTCACGCCTGACCTGGCCCGCATGCTGGACCAGATGATCGACGGCAAGCCCGATGCACAAGAGGGCCGCTTCCGCATGCAAGGGGTACAAAATGGCACCCCCAATGTACCAGGCACCGAGTGGACGGGGACCAATACCGATCAATTTGGATCAGCGCCGACCGCAGCGACCACCGCAACACCCACGCCGACTGGCCGCCGTTTGGACGAAGACCAAGTGCTCACCGTGGTGGCCATTTACAAAATGAACCAATGACGCGCGGCAGCCCGTCCACCTGACCAGGAGAACTTCACATGACAACACGCCAACGTTTCCGCCGATTGGGCCGTACGGTCCAGCAGGGCTTTACCCTCATTGAGCTGGCCATTGTGCTGGCCGTCATCGGCCTCATCATCGGCGCGGTGGCCATTGCCAAAGACGTGCAGCGCAATGCCGAGTACCAGAAGGTGGTGAACAAGTTTGCCTACCAGTGGAAGATGGCCTACGACCAGTACTACCAGCGAACGGGTGTGGTGTTGGGTGATTGTCAGCAGGCCCCTACCTACATGGTGGACGGCTCGGCCACGCAAATCGGTACATCTCCAGCGTGCACCCGGGCGGGCGGACAGGCTGTTGCCGGCATCCCCGAAAATTTCACCGGCAAAGGCTCAAAAATTTGTCACGGTCAGGGTTACGCTGCTGCGGATGTGGGCGCTGGTGACGTGGCGCTCAGCGCCACAAATGACCTGCGTGACCTGATGTCACGTGCCGGTGTGCGCATGCCGCCTGGTCGCGGCGAAGCGCATGAAGACCGGTTTTTGTACATCGACTCCAATGGCAACGCGGCTGAGTTGCAGGTGTGCTTCCAGTGGAACCCGGCAGGTACCGCCAGCGGTGCGGGTAACGTGATGGTCATCCGTGGCCTCACGCCAGACTTGGCCCGTTTCATGGATCAGGTGATCGATGGCAAACCTGACTCACGCGAAGGACGTTTTCGTATTCAGGGGCGCCCAGCGCACGCCAACACCACCGATGCCAACGCACCTGGTACCCAGTGGGAGGCCAACAACACGCAGGGCCGCAACATCGGCACATCCAACATGGCGGGCAGCATGAACAGCCTGCCCACCGTCAGCAACACCAGTGGCAGCACGTCTGGCGAAGCTGTTGGCCGCACGCTGGACGAGGACCGTGTGATTTTGCTGACTGCCCATTGGATCATGGAGCAATGAGCGTGAACAGCGTCCGCGTCATCAAGTTGGTTGCTTTGGCGGGTGCCACCGTGCTGGTGGGCGCTGGAGCCTACATGGCCCAGGCTGGGTTGACCACGCTGGCCTTGGAGCGCCAGCAGGCGGTGCAGGTGCAAGCGCGGCTTGAGGCGGCGCGACGTTTGTTGCCCGAGGTGGACAAGCGTGAGGCGTTGTCCCGTTCGGTCAAAGAGGTGACCGCCAAGGTCAATGAAACCGGTTTCGACCCCGCGCAGTGGGGCGAGCGGCGGATACGGCGTGCAACCGCCGCGGTGTCCAGGGTGGACGCCGCGCAGTTTTTGTCCGAATTGCGGGCGGGTGGGCGCGGTGCGTTGTTTGTTGCTGAATCGTTCGAGTTGGCTGCTGTATCCAAAGATGCAGGCCTGTTTCACTCGCCTGCTGCGGGCGACCAGGGACTGACCCTGGGGGTTACAGGCACTTTGCATTTCAAAACGGCCGCCGTTGCGGTGGATCGCCCATGAATGTCAACCACGTGTATCGCATCGGCCCACAAGGGTGGCAATCCATTCAGGGCAATGAGTGGGTGGATGCGCCCCCTTGGCCCAGACTGAGTCACCCGGCGCTGGTGGTGCTGGACACTGATGATGTGCCCAGCGAGGTGTGGCGCTTCGAGGGCAAGCCCGAATTTGCCTCTGCACTCATTGAAAAGCGTGTGCGCACCGAGGGGTTGGTGGAGGGTGCGGCACACATCGTGGTGCACCGGTTGATCAAATCGCCCAGCGGTTTTCAGGTGTTCTTCTCGGCTGTGGCGATCGAAACCTGGCAGCGCCTGAGTGGCTGGGCCAGCCAGCAGGCTGACCACTGCGTTGTCATGACTTCGGCCGGGTTGCTGTGCAGCGGCATCAAGGCTGGTCAGGGGCGGGTGCTGGTGTCTGAGCGTCATTTGTCGTTGTTCATGCAAACCGACGCCGCTATGTCGTTTTTCAGTGCGCATGCGCTGGGGCGGGGGGGCGGTGCCGTCGTGGGCGCTGCCCAGTTGCTGGGTGCCAACGCGCGGGGCGCGCTGTCAATGGGCAGCAAGCTGCGCCTGGAGTTGGGCGGTCTGTGGGGGTTGGCGTCTGAGACCGATTGGGTCGAGGTGGCCGATGCGTTTGCCCAGGCCAGCGACACCACCCCTGTTTTGATGCCCACCGCCGCCTACACCGGTGGTGGCGGTCAGGTCAACAGCGTGTTGCCTGCACTGGCTGCCAGTGCGGCGCTGACGCAGGCGCTCAACCCTGGGGTGAATCGCTTGGCTTGGCGTGCCGAGTCGTGGGTCGGCCGGATCACTGCCGTCACGGCTGTGGTGGCCATCGGTTTGGTGGGGTTGGGTACTTTATCGGGCCAGCAGGCGCAGCAGCAGCAGCAATCGGCAGCGGCTTCGCTGAAGGCACTCCAGCAGCTGGAAGCTCGCATTCAGGCGGTGAACACCATCGAAGCATCTGAGCGGTTGGTGCCCGTGGCCGAATTTGCACAGCGACTGGACAGTGGTGCCCGGTACGACCCTATCGAGTTGCTCAACACCTTGAAGACTCATGCCGGCACCGACATCCGCATTCAACGCGTCAGACTTGAGACCAATCAGCAGGGAAAGGCAAAAACCTACCGTGTGGATGGTGTGGCGGCGCTGGACGCATCGGGATCGGTGGTCCGTTTTGTCAATGCATTGCAAACGGCGGGCTGGTCTTTGAAAGCGGTGGATCCGACTGACAGCGCCCCCGGCGCGTTCTCTTACGAACTGGTTGCTTCGGTGGCCCCTGCCAAATCCTGATGCCATGAAATACGCTGCCCTCATATTGAATGCCTTGGCGTTGCTGTTGCTGGGTTGGGTCCTGTACGGTGTGCTGCAACTCTCGGGGGTGCGCACCCCCCCCACGGTGCGCCCGATCACGATGGACTTGACGCCTCTGCCCCCGGCAACTCTGGCCGAACAGGGCAAAGTGGCCGAAGCGCTGGATGCCATGCGGCGCATGGCCCCTGGCAACGAGGTGGTCAAAACCGCATCGGCAAGTGACTTGCTGGCTGTCCCGGCTCCGGGTACGCCGCAGGTTGGCAGTGTGCAAATGCCTCAGCGGTCCATGTCGCTGCACCTTGAAAACGTGCTGACGAGCAAGCAGACAGTGGTGATTGACAACCGCCTGGTGCAGCGTGGTGACCGCCTGGTTGAAGGCGGCCGTGTGCTGCGCGTGAGCCCCAACGAGGCCACGGTGTCTGAAAAAGAGGGCAAACAGACATTGAAGCTGCCCGTGGACGACATGCGGGTGGGTACCCTGCGTTGGGCCGATGGTTCGCCGGCCAGCATCAACACCAAAGAGTTCAAGCCAGGTTTGCCCGGCTCGGCGCCTGCGCCAGTGCGGAGTCTGCCATGAACAAGTCTGTCGTATGGGGGGGCGCGGTCGGTGTCGTGGTGCTGGTGATGCTGCTGGCTTGGATGGGCCTCCGGCAAACAGCCGATCAATCCGGCCCATTGCCGGCCACCAGTGGCGAGATGCGTGGTGCGCCAGAGGGCATGGGGTCGGGTGCAGGCGTGCCGCCCCGAATCGGGGCCGGTGAGGGCATTTCGTCACCCGTTGGCGTGCAACAGCCCGACGTGGCAACGGCAGCCAAAGGGTTCAAACCACCGCGGCCAGGTGCCCCCAGCCTGCAGGGCATTCAAACCGAGTTGCAGGCACTCAGTGCCCATGGCCGCCAGCCATCGCCCATGGAGGTGGATGCCGTGTTGGCCAAACTTGAGCAAAACCAGGGGTCCAGCGTGGTGGGGGGGTACGACCTGAAGGCACTCCGGGCCAACTTGCAGGCTGCGGAACGTATTCGCGTATTGACCGACCAGATGCAGGTCTTGGCCAAAGATCTCACGCCCGAGAACACGCAAAAGCTGATGGACCTGATGAAAGATTTGCAGAAGATCCAGGGTGACATCAGGCTCGACATCACGGCCAGCAAGCCATGAAGGCAGGGGCGGCATGCACACTGTTTTGTACCGTTCAATGCAAACTGGTTTTTCCATGGTCGAACTGACGGTGGTGATGGCCGTGCTGGGTCTGATGACCTGGGCGGTGTCGGCAGCGTTTGGCAATGTGGGGCCGACACGTGACCGCGAGCGAGCGCTTCAGGTTGGCGAAACCCTGCGCGAGACAGTGCGCGCATTTGCCTTGCGCAACGGGCATTTGCCCTGCCCCGATACCGATGGCAATGGCTGGGAGAGCCGCGCCACCACCGGCAACCTGCGCTGTGCCAGTGCCACAGGGCAGTTTGGCTGGCTGCCTTACCGCACGTTGGGCCTTGATTTGCCTGCCGATAAATTCCGGGCCACCTATGCGGTGTTTCGCAACCCTGACGACGCCGTGCCGAGCAGCGATGCCGATCTGGCCGTGCAACTGGAACGCTCAAGCCCGGCTGATCCCATCGGTACCGTTGGATACAGAAACGTGCACGATTTGATTGCCGCATTGAACACGGCAACCGCACAAACTGTGCCCACACCTTTGGTCAGCCGCCCCTACTACACAGGCGACAACCGCGTGCAAGGGGCCATTGACTGTGCTGCCAACGTCCGTGCAAACCCGGCGTACTGGTTGGCAATACCGCTTGAAGACCGCGATGGCTCAGGCACGCGCTGGGATGGTGTGCAGGCCGCCGTGACGGCGGCCACCCTGGCTGCGAACGCTTCGCTGTGTGTCCAGGCACCGAGCACCGCAATGGCATCTGACAACGACGACGTGGTCGTGGCCGAACCTCTTGGTGTTCTGGCTGGCTGGCTGCAGGCTCGCGCACTCTGATTTTTGAGAATTGACCGCATGTTCATACCTTTTTCACTCCGACGCATCAAGGACCCCCTCATGAGCGCCCAGCACGCCCCTACAGACCACCCCGCAGTGCGACTCAGCAGCCGGTTGGGGCATTCGCGACATGTTGCACGTGGCACCGCTTCGGGTGGGGTGGCGATTGCCATCGCGCTTTTGTTGTCTGGCTGCGCGTTGTCACCACCGCGCAGCGTAGAAGGCCTGCAACCACCTGACAACGTGGCCGCAGAGCGCCTGCGCGAGCAAATGGCCCAAGAGTCTTCCCGCTTGCTGGAGCACCAACAAAAGTTGAGGCAAGAGCTCAACCAGCCAGCCCCTAAACCTGTCATTCTGCCGGTGGCACCGGTGTTCGATCCGTTGGAAGGCAAGCTCATCAATGTGGGCATGTCCAAAGCCAGCATCAGCCAGATACTGGCGGCCTTTGCAGATGCGGGCAAGCTGAACCTGATCGTGGACCCTGCCGTCATCCGTGGCGGTCAGTTGGCTGACATGTATTTGCGCCAGGTCACGCTGCGCGAGGGTTTCAACGAGGTGATGCGAACCTACGACGTGGCGGGCGAGTTCAGGGGCAACACGCTTCGGGTCAATCTGACCGAAGACAAGTTTTTCAACCTGAGCTTCCTCAATGCCAAGAGCAGCCTGCAAATGAGCTCGGGTGGCAATGTGTTCGGTGCATCGACAGGTGGCAACTCGAGCTCCAATGCCCAGCAGGGCAACCTGACCATGTCGGCTGGCGGCGGGGCTGCCACCGATCCTTACAACGAGCTGGAGTCTGCCTTGAAGGCAGTGTTGGGTGAAAGCGCGCAGGCCCGTGGTGGTCAGCAGCAGGGCCAGTTGCCGCAGGGGGGCTTTGTTCCGCCAGGTCAACCCGGTGCTTCTCAGTCGGCGGGTGCCAGCTTCAGCAACCCTGGTGCTGCGGCCGCTACTTTGGCCGTGCCGCCCACCATGGGTGATGACACGGGCTTCACCCTTAACAAGATGACCGGGACGCTGTATGTCAAGGCACGGCCTTCCAAAATGAGGGCGGTGGAAAAGCTGATCGATCATGTGCAGAAAATGCTGGGCAAACAGGTGTACGTGGAGGCTCAGCTGATCGACGTGCAGCTGAGCGACAACTTTGAGTTCGGTGTGGATTGGACACACTTGCGCAACCGCCTGGCGACCGGGTTCGGCACCACCCCGATGCAGATCGGTGGTGCCACCACCACATTGCCCAACGGCACAGGGGGTGCGTACTTGGACCGTGCGCTGACCATTCCGGCGGCGGTCATCGGCAGTTTGACCGGTCCGGCTGCCGGGCTGTCATACCAGGGCAGCAACTACGGCGTGGTCATCAATGCGCTGCGTTCGTTCGGTAACCTGAAGGTGCTGTCCAACCCCAATGTACAGGTGCGAAACGGCACGCCCGCGTTGTTGTCTGTGGGCACCAGCACGCGGTACGTGTCGCAGTCGTCCACCACACAGACTGCACCCGGTGGCGGGGCCACCACCACGTCGGCCAACGTGCAGACAGACACGGTGTTCTCGGGCGTGATGGTGGGCGTGCTGCCGTTTGTGCGTGAGGACGGCCGCATCGAGTTGCTGGTCAACCCCATGCAGAGCGATGTCGACCAGAGCAGCCTGCAGCTCGTGGCCGTGGGCGGCAGTAACCTGGTGTCGCTGCCTTCGGTCAGTTACAAAGGTTTGACCACCACGCTGAACGTGTCTGATGGCGACGTGGTGGTGGTCGGGGGTCTGATCGATCAGCGCACATCGGGCAGCGACCGGGGGGCGCCCGGGCTGTCTGATGTGCCCGTTCTGGGCAGGCTGTTTGGCAACGAAAACAAGACACACCGCAGCCGGGAGCTGGTCATTGTGTTGCGGGTGCGTGTGATATGAGTCTCATCCACGATGCCCTCAAAACCGTGGATGGCGTGGCCCCTTCGGTCGCGTTGCCCAGGGTAACCGCACCCGCTCCCACGGCTGCCAAGCCTGCAACGGGTTGGCTGGGTGGTTTGGCTGCGTTTGCATTGGTGCTGGCCGCCGGTGGCGGCGCTTACTGGCTGTGGCTGGGCACGCAGCCAGTGGCCCAGCGTGCGGGATTGGCGCAGCCCCAACCGCTTGCGCAGACCCCGCCGCCTGTGGCAGCTCAAGTGCCCACGCCAGTCCCCACCCAAGTGATGGGGTCACCGGCCGCTGCGCCTGCGCAAGATGCATTGACAGCAGCCGCTGCCACACCCGCGTCTGTCACGGCTAAAAATGATGATCAAAAAGTGCCTCCAGCGCTTGATGGTAAAGTAGTAGTAGCTATAAAAACTGATAAACCTGCTTCGGTGTCTGCTGCAGTGGGTGCCTCGGCAGATGCGGTGCGTACAGCATCCGCAACAGGCGCAGCTCGCCCGATCAGGCGGGCGCCGGTCAAACCTGTGCCCAAACCAGCCCCCGTCGCGGAGCCCGTGGACGACACACCCGTCGAGTTGCGCTTTGCCCGTTTCGTGGCGGCCATGCGCGTGAACGACGTGGCGGGTGCCGATGTCGAGTTGACCGCGTTGCGCAAACGCTTGCCCGAGGGCGCGCTGGGCTTGGTCAGGGCGCAGGCTTGGTTCGATCTGAGAAACGGCCGTGAAGACGCGGCACTGGCTGGCTACCAGACCATCCTCGACCGCCTGCCCGGCGATGAAGAGGCTGCCATCAACGTCGCCAGCGTGCACAGCCATCGGCAACAGGGCGAGCAGGCGCGCGGCGTGCTGGCTGCTGCCGTGCGGGTCAACCCCGATTCGGTGGCGCTGCGTAACGCGTTGAACCAATTTGCACCGGCAGGCCGTCCATGAGGGCTGCTTCGGTCTATGCTGCGCTGGGCCTGTCCCGCAACCCGTTTCCGCCCACGCCGGATGCTGGGTCGTACTTTTTCACGTCGCAGCTGGAAGAAGAGTTCACGGAAATTGCGCACTGCATCCAGGCACACAAGGGTTTTGTGCTGCTCACCGGCGAGGTGGGGTTGGGAAAAAGCACCATGGTGCGTCGGCTGCTCGACACCTTGCCCTCAGAAGGGTGCCATTCGGCACTGATATTGAACACCTTCTTGCAAGGTGAGGCGCTGCTGGCCACCATTTTGGGTGACTTCGGGTTGACCCCCCAGCCTGGTCTGGAGGCTGGGCTGGCCCAGCTGAACGCATTTTTGCTTGACAGCTACCAGCAATCCAAAACATGCCTGCTGGTGGTGGACGATGCGCAGAACCTGAGTGTCCAGTCGCTTGAGCTGATCCGGCTGCTGTGCAACCTCGAGACCGACCAGGAAAAGCTGTTGCAAATCCTGCTGGTGGGGCAGCCGGAGCTGGAGCAGGCGCTGGCTGCGCCTGAGTTGCGTCAACTCAAAAGCCGCATCGTCAAGCACGCTCGTTTGCGTGGCTTGCACAAAGACGAGCTGAGCCGTTACTTTGATTTCAGGGTGAATGCCGCTGGCGGGGCTGGGCGGCTGACGCTGCAACCCGCAGCAGCCGATGTGTTGCACAAGGTTACTTCAGGGAATTTGCGTCAATTGCACTTGGTGCTCGACAGGTGTCTGTACGGCCTGGCGGGCAGTCGGCAGACTGTAGTGGATGTTGAACTGGTGCGCCGGGCCATGGCCGATGTGCCCTCTTTGAGTGCCGATGCGGTGATCGCCCCGTCGCGGAGCAACGGCGCTGCCCGGGCAGGGCGGGCGTGGATGTTGGCAGGCCTGGCCATGGGTGTGGCTACCGTGGCTGTGGCCGCCTGGGTGGTTCGTGATGGGAGCGCGCGTGCGCCTTCGTTCACAGCGTCGGTGGTTGTGGCGGCAGCGGCGCCCAGCTCACCCCTGTCTGATGCTGCAACGGCTTCTGGTGCCACTGCTTCGGTACCCGAAGTGTCAAGTGAGTCGGCTGGGGCCGCGCAAACGTCATCAAACTCTCCGGTGGTGGCAGCAAGCCCAGAAGTGTCGACTCTCCACCCCGAGCCCGAGGTGGATACCCGTGCTGCGTGTGCGCGGCAACTCGACGGGTTGCCTGTCGAGGGGCAATTGATTGATTTTCAGCGGTTGTCCCCGGAGCTGGCACAGCGCATCAAACCGTCTTCACGCATGTGTCTGTTCGGAGAGGCGGGGCAGCGCTGGGTGGCATGGGTAGCCAATGGCTCGGTACGGCACATCGTGGCTGCGCAGCAGGCCGTGCGAAGTGCCCAGGTGGCACTGAAGAACAGAGGCTTGCTTGAGGGAATCGCCCCCGATGGCCTGCTTGGCCCACGCACCAGCGAGGCACTGGCCAGGTTCCAGCAGCAGCATCGCCTGGCACCGACCGGTCAACTTGACGAAATGACATTTTTTTTACTGGAGAACACAGATGTTGCAACCCGTTGAACAGCGCCAGACGTTGGGTGCAGCGGCATCAGCTCCCATGGTGGACAGGGTCCAGTCATTGGGCGAAAGCCTGATCAGTGCTGGCATCGTGGCCCCAGTGGCCATCGATTACGTACTGCAAAAGCAGAAAATTGAAAAGGTGCCCATGGGCAACCTGCTGGTGGAGTTGGGGTTCACCAGTGCCAAAGAGGTGGCCCGCTATCTGGCGCAACAGCGCAACATTCCGTTTCTGGCTGCGACCCAGCTGCCCGAACCAGAACCTGCCGTGGCTGGCTTGTTCAACCGGGCGCAATGTCTGAACAACGGTTTTTTGCCTGTGCGCGAATCAGACGGGCTGGTCGACGTGGTGCTGGGCGATGCGCGGCGTGAGGTGGTGGAAGATCTGGTGCAGCGCAAGCTGGGCAAGGCTTGTCGGTTTTTTCAGGGTGAGTTTGATCAGGTTGCCCAAGCCATTCAGCAGCACTACTACTTTGCTGACAACCCGCCTGCCAAGTTGATCGAGAGTGAGGTCCGCAAACTGGAGGCTGACATTGACCGTGCCTACAGTCCTGCCCGGCTTTTGGAGCACATGTTGCATCTGGGGGTGCGCGAGCGCGCCACCGACATTCACTTGGCGCCCACCGCCCGCAGTCGCTCGGTGCTGATGCGTGTCGATGGTGTGTTGCGCCCCATGTTCGCCTTGTCACCTGCGCTTGATCGTTTGGTCGTGTATGTCAAACTTCAGGCCGACATGGATGCCAGTGAGCAGCGTTTGCCTCAGGATGGCAGCTTCACCGCCGTGGTGATGGAGCAGAACTACACCATTCGGGTGTCTACGCTCATTTCGGAATTCGGCGAGCGCATGGTGCTGCGCATGCTGCCCGAGCGCAGCAGCCTGGACAAGCTCGCTGACCTGGGCTTCAAATCAAACGACGTGGCAGCAATGGCCAAGTCATTTGCCAGACCGCACGGCCTCATCCTCATCACCGGGCCCACAGGTTCGGGCAAAAGCACCACCTTGCACGCGGCACTGCGCATGCAACCGCTCATCGAACGCAACGTGCTGACGGTGGAAGATCCTGTCGAATACCGTGTCCCGGTGGCGTGTCAGACCGAGGTGAACCGCCGCGCCGGATACGAGTTTGCCAATGCCATGCGGCACTTTCTGCGGCACGACCCAGACATCATCCTGGTGGGGGAAATTCGCGATGGCGAGACGGCGGGTGCCGCACTGGATGCATCGTCCACTGGTCATTTGGTGCTGTCCACCCTGCACGTCGGCAGTATTTTTGGCGTGATGCCCCGGCTCAAGCTGCTGGGTGTGGATGCCGAAACCATCGCCGAAAACCTGGTGGCTGTCATCAACCAACGCTTGGTGCGTCGCATTTGTCCGCAGTGCCGTACCGCGCGAGATACCACGCCAGCTGAGCAATCCTGGCTGGGGCAGGTTGAATCGGTTGAGTCACCGAAGGTGTACCACGGCATGGGGTGCCCGCACTGCCGCAACACCGGCTATTTCGGGCGCTTGCCCGTTTACGAAATGCTGCTGGTGGACCGTGACCTGGCCGATGCCATCGCATCTGATGCCAGCCGAGCCCAGTTGCGCGAGCGCGCCCTGGCCGCGGGCATGCGGCCCATTTTGACGTTGGCACGCCAGCGCGTGCTGGACGGAGAAACCACCATGGACGAAATTTTACGTGCCGTGGGTGAAGACTGATCTGCCACATTGACGCTGCCATGGCCAACCTGAACACCTACTACTACCGCGTGCTGCTGCCGCACGGTGCGCTGCGCGTTGGACTGCTGCGCTTGGCTGTCGAGCGGGACTTGTCTGCCCGTTTGCGGCTTGAAAACGAGACCGATGGCACGGTGGTCAGCTTGTGGCGTTTTCCGCTGTGGCTGGCCGCAGTCATGGATTTTGTGTTGCGCATCTTCAGGCGGCAAATCCGCAATGAAGATCTGGCCGGTTTTCTGCGTGACATGGGGCTGATGATGACTGCCGGCGTGCCTGCACTGGAGGCCCTGGGTACGTTGGTTGAAGAAAGTGATCTCAGTGGCAACAAGGCAGTGAGCCAGGTGGCACGTCACATGACGGATGATTTGAATGCAGGTGTGGGTATGACCGAGGCCTTCAGTCGCCACCCCAACGTGTTCCCTGAAACGGTGCGCAACCTGATTTCCATTGGCGACCAGACAGGCACCGTGGACCGCATGCTCAAAGAAAGCGCCGAGCACGTCGAGCGCTTGATGAACATCAAGCGCGACATCAAAACCGCACTCATCTATCCGGCCTTTGTGTTTGCCACCATCTTTGGGGTGGCCGCGTTCTGGATTTACTACGTGGTGCCCAGTATGGCGCGCCTGTTCAAGCAACTTCAGGCCAAGTTGCCGCCGCTGACCGAGTGGCTGGTCGCGTTTGCCGACACGCTGACCACGCATCTGCCGTGGGTGGTGCTGATCACGGTGGTCCTGATGGTGCTGTTTGTGGTGACATTCAACCGGTCCGAGCGATTCCAGTTGATCACTTACAACGTGCTGCACCGCACACCCATTGCGCGCACGCTGCTGGTGTCGTCTGGCATGGCCCACATGACCGAGCATCTGGCCATTCTGGTGCGTGCGGGGGTGGACATGGTCACCAGCCTGACCACCCTGGCCCGTGCCACCAAAAACCGCTACTACCGGACCCGCCTGCAGCAGGTGACCGAGGCGGTCAGCCGGGGCGAGTCGGTGTCGTCATCCATGCGAAGGGCAGGGGGGTTTCCGGCCATGGCGGTACGCATGATCGCTGTCGGAGAGGAGTCGGGCAGCCTGGACAACCAATTGACTCACCTGGCTGACGAGTACCGCAAGCGGCTGGAAGTGCTGGTCAGGTCCCTCGCTGAAATCCTCAAGCCAGTCATCATTTTGATAGCGGGTGGTTTGTTCCTGTTCCTGATCGTGGCGTTGCTGTTGCCTATTTACGATCTGGTGCGGCAGTCTGTCAGCCAGAGCATGGGGTCCTAGCATGCGCGGCTGGCACCTGTTCACCACGCCTCCCGTGTCAAAGCTGCGCCAGCGCGGCTTTGGCCTGCTGGAGGCCGGCCTGTTGCTGTTGCTGGTGGGCGGTGCGGTCATGGCAGGGTTTGTGGGCCTGAAAGCCCGGCAAGCCAGCGAAGAGGCAGACCTGGCTCGAACGCTGATGCAGCAGGCCGACGAGAGGGTGCTGGCCTTTGCTGCCATCAACGACCGCTTGCCCTGCCCCGACACCACGAACGATGGTCTTGAGGATCGGGCAGGGGGTGTGTGTGCAGCCCAAAAAGGCCGTTTGCCGGTCAAAACGCTCGGCCTGGACGGCGCAGGGGCAGAGCGTGGCGCGGGGCGTCTGCTCTATGTGGTGCAGAGCAATGCCGACATCAATCTGGCCAACCTGGCCGACACCTACCGCCCCATTGCGTTCAATACCGCGGGTTCGCCGCCGCGCAGCTACAACGCAACACGCAGCTATTCAAGTGGCACGGTGCTGTCTACTGCTGATCTGTGCTTCGCCACCAATGCGGCCCGCAGTATGCCAGTGGCTGCAGCGCATGCCCAATCGGGGGGAGTCGGCCTGGCCTATGCGTTGGTGCATCCGGGGCAACGGGATGCTGACGGGGTGGCAGGCAGCGCTGGTTTCGATGGCTTGAATGCGCCTGCGGCGTCGGCCGTGGCTGTGGAGCTGCCGTCAAAGACCACCAGCCTGGGCGCTTATGACGACATCGTGCAGGTGCGCAGCTACGCCGGATTGGCTCGTGCGCTGGATTGCGACCGCATCCTGGATTCGCTCAACCACCTGTCGCTGGCCACCGAGGTTGTGGAGGAGGTGAGCGAACAGAAAACGTCAACCCGCAACTCGGCCATCATTGCCTCGACCATCAACGGCGTGAAGTCGGGTGTGGCAGCGCTGAAAGTAGGTCTTGCCACCAAGGGGTTGGTCAAAGCAGGTGTTCAGTTGGGTGCGGCCATTACAGCCTTGTCGGCGGCCATTGCCAGCTGCATTGTGTTGGTGGGCTGCGCGTTGATTCCCACCATGGCCGCCGCCGTGGCGGTGTCGATTGCTTCGGTCGCCGCATTCGTGGCAACGATTGCTCTGGCCACAGCCTCATTGGCTTCGTCGCTTGTAGCCACCGGTTTGTCCATTTCGGTTGCGGTGCAGGCGGGAGCAGAAGTCAACAGCAGTTTCAATTTGAGCAACGTGACCGCAGATGCACAAACGGCTTACAACAATGCGGTGACGCGCAAAAACACGGCACAAACCAATTACAACAACTTGCTTGCACAGTTCAACGCAACGGTGGCGCCTGCTCGTAATGCAGCCATGACGGCCATTGAGAATAAAGTTTCTGGCTTTGCCAATTACGTCAACGGACTCAATAACTGCAATCCAGCTGTGTACACCGGCGACACCAATTGTTCGCCTGTATTGAGCTTGGCAACGTACCAGGCCAGAATCAATGCGGTCAGGGACACGGGTGCTGAAGTGGCCCGCACGGATTTGATCTACAGGGACGCTGATGCCGCCTACTTGCGGTCGCTCAATGCTGCAAACAATCCAGCCACGAATGCGCCAGCCAATTCTCCACTGCCTGCTGGTGCCAGGGCTGAATTGGTCAATCAACTCAACGCAGCGCGTGCTGCCAATGATGCAGAAAAAATAGCTGGTTTGGAAAAGGCCATTGAGTATTTTGATTCGATGGCAAGTGGTCAAGCCACCACCACAGATGATCAACGGGTGACGAACCTTGCTGCGCGCATCAATCAGCTCCAGTCCCAAATTGATCAATACACCGCTCAAATCAATGCGTTGACTGTGCAGATCGGCGGCAACACCTGCTCGCCGTTGCCCACCACAGAGCCTTTGCGGCAAAACTGCGTTGACCGCAGCGTTTTGCAAGAGCAGCGCAGCAAGGCGCAGTCTTTGCAAGCCGGTTTGCAAGATCAATTGAACCAATTGGGATTGACTCCCGCTTTGGCGCTGACGTTGCGGAACACGGCACAGACCAACCTGACTAATGCCACTTCAAATTACAACGCAGCCGTCAATGCACTCAACAACGGATTGGGGGCTATGGCCTACACGGTTTGCGTGCGCAAAGATAAAGATGGCAACGTCACCAGTGTGGCTGCCAATGTCAAGAGCACAGTTTGCACCGTCTACCAGTACAACGCCATCGCGTCAGACCTGGACATTATTCAATGGAAAGGAATTTTCATTCCAACAGGCGTGGTGAAAGAGTTCACAGTCAAAGTGAGTGATCTGTACAACACGCAGTACGACTACGTGACCCGGGAAAGAGAGCTTACTGAAGCTCTGGCAGCACTGACCAAGGCCCAGCAGGACGAGGTCGATGCCTTGTCCACACTGAACGCCCTGAGTGGCGTGGGGGCGGGGGGTATTCAAGTGTGGAGTGGCGCGCTCGATATTCTGGAGCGCGCTGACAAGAAGGGGGTTGTCAAATGAGGCGAATGCGCAGCAATGCCTTGGCGCAGCGGGGGGTTTCGCTCATTGAAATGTCGGTGGGCATGGCGGCCAGTGCACTCATTGGTTTGGCCGTTTGGGGGCTGTACCCCAAAGCAAAACAAGTTGCTGCTGGCGACGCTGCATTGCTGACGGCTCTGCAAGCGCAGGCTGCGTTGGATGGGTTCATCCAGCGGCAGTTCCGGTTGCCCTGTCCAGACACCGATGGGGATGGCCGGGAGAATTGCACCACGCCCAGTGCCGTGGGCTCGCTGCCCTGGCGTGACTTGGGGCTGAGTGCCGATGCTGCAGTGTTGCGCTATGGCGTCAATAGTGTGTCGCTGTTGATTGCAGGGACATCCTATGTTCCCAACTTGCCGTTGGCTCCGCTGGGGCCAACCGGCAATGTGCTGGTGGCTTACGATGCCCTCGCCAACCTGAACGGGCTGGATTTGTGTCAGCAATTGCGCCAACTGGCGGCGGGCGGTGGCGGACAAACTGCTGGGGGTGTGCCTTATGCCTACGCACTGGTGCACCCCGGTGCCAACAGGGTGTTTGATGGTACCAATGGCACAGCCTCGTTTGCATTGCCGGGCCAGCCGCACCAGGCAGACCCTGTGTACGACGACTCGGTATGGGCCGTTGGAGTGGCTGAGCTGTCGGGTACTCTGAATTGCCCACAACGTCTGGCGGATGCGCAGGTGGCGGCACGCTCAGCCTATGCCAGTTATGACATCTGGCGCAATGCCGAGCAGTTTTATGCTTTTCGATCGTTTGCACACCAAGTGCGGCAAACCAATGTGGTGTATGCAGGCGTCAATGTCGCCATTGCCACTTTGGACATCATCAATGCAGTGGCGACAGGTGTCACGGCCGCTGCGATCACTGCAGCCTTGCCGGAAGCAAGCATTGCTACCGACATCATCGCTCTTGGGCTCGCCACCACAGCTGCGGTTGCTGCCACGGGAGCTGCAGGGTACTCCTTGGTCACGGCCATCATTGCTGAAATCAAAGCCAATGAGCAAAAACAAGCCGCACAGACAGAGCTCAATCGAGCGGCTGCTGCGTACTTGCTTGGGTATTCCGATGCAGTGACGGCCGACCAAAAGGGGTTGCGACCATGAACTCACGGTATGTTTGTCGTGCGCGGTACTGGTACACGACACAGAGAGGCTTTTCTCTTGTCGAAATGGGGGTGGCCTTGGTTGTGCTGGGGCTGCTCGTCACCACCGCGTTCACGTTCTGGCGGCTCAATGCGCAGCAAACTGTGGTGCGCGCTGAGCGTCATGCGGCGCATGATGCTCAAACAGCGTTGCTGGCTTACGCCCAGGCTCACGCCAGGCTACCGTGCCCGGACACCAACGGCAATGGACTGGAAGGCGGTGCATCCGGTTGTGTGGCAACCGACGTGGTCGGTGCCTTTCCCTGGCGCACTATGGGCGTGTTCGCGCCAGCGGTTCGTAACATGCGTTACGGTGTGTACCGGGCGCCAGATGCTGCTGCAGCTCAAAATGACGTGGATCTGGCGGTTGCCAAGGACCGTTACCGTCCGCTGGTGGTCACAGGCGCGCCACCTGCGGGTAGCGAGGTGCTGCTGGGCAACACTAACCTGCTGGATTTTTGCTTTGCTTTGCAAACAGGTGGTCGCGACATTGCGGTGCATGCAGACCGACTGAGGGTAGCCAGCGACGCGGCGGGTACCAACGTCCGTCACATGGCATTTGTGCTGGCGGCGCCAGGTTTGCTGGACGCAGATGGCAACGGCAGCAAATTGGATGGACTCAATGCCGCAGCCACTGCGGCGAATCCACTTTTCGACCATGGGGCACGTCCTCTCAGCGAAAGCTACGACGACCAGGTACTTGCGCAGGGTTTTGACACTTTGTTTGCTGAATTGGGGTGTGGCAAGGCGTTAGGGGCAATGGGCCATGCACACTTCAATGCGGCGGCGGCCTCGCGTTTCATGGAGCAAGCCTTCATTGATTACAAGCGGCAGTTGAAGTTGCTGTCCGATGCAGCGGGTGCCAGCGTGGCATCTGCCACGGCCGGCACATTGATGGCCAGCTCGGGGTTGGCCAAGGCGATCGCCGCATCCCTTAACGTGACTTCGGTTATTTTGGTTTCACAAGGCTCGTTGTCGGCCATTGCCGCGGCGGCCGTTGCCGCGATCATTGCGAACACGGCTGCAACGGTCACCTCGGTAGCTTCGTTGGCCACGGCCATTGCCTTCAAGGTAGAGGCCGATGGCCGTGAAACTGCATTTGCGCCCATGGTTGGCGAAATGGCGACCATTGCAGCATCGGTGGATGGCAATGCCCGTGCTGCCGATGCCGCTGGCTATTGAAAGACTGAATATGAAACAAGAAATGAGCGTCAAACTGCGCGGGTCGATTCAGCAAGGATTTACCCTGGTCGAGTTGGCCATTGTGTTGGCCGTCATCGGTCTCATCGTGGGGGCGGTGGCTATCGGCAAGGATTTGCAGCGCAATGCGGCATATCAACGCTTGAGTACTGATTTCGTACAGGGCTGGCTGGTGGCTTACGACTCCTACACCACAGCCACGGGGCGGGTGCCGGGTGACAACGCCACAGCGCCCACAGGGGCGATCAGGGCATCGGTTGCGACGGCTGTGGCCACGCCAGGAAACATCCTGTGCGATGACACCACCCCCAATTTGTTGAATGAATTTCTGGCCGCTGGCGTGGGCCTGCCCGAAGGGCGCAACGAGGCGCAGCGTAACCGATTTGTGTACCTGGATGCCAACGGCAACCCGCAGGAAGCACGGGTGTGTTTTCAAAACGTGACCTGGGCCGAGCCGGGTGCCGCCGTCAGCACTTACGTAGCACGGCCACGCAATGTGATGGTGCTGCAGGGCCTGACCCCGTCGCTGGCCCAGATGCTGGATTCGCAGATTGACACCCAGAGCGATGCACGGTTTGGCCGTTTCCGGGAAAGCTCTCAAGCTGGTGCACACACCACGATCGCGGGCACGCCGTGGAGCAAAACCGACATCTGGAAGTTCAGCGATACCGCAGCACCCGGCGCAAATCAAGACGAAGCACAAGTTGCCACGGTCACGGCCTATTTGTTGATGAACCGCTGAGCTTGTTGACATACCGTTGGTTGCTTGCGCTGCCGAACATCGGCCGCATCTTTCACGTTCACCAGCATGCTTTGCGCGTTGCTCGGGTGCGCCACCACGCCGTGCATGGGGTCCAGCGTGTCAGCGGCCCATGCCACACGGGTGCAGCCCCCCAGTCATGCGACCAGTGCTGACCGTACCGGGCGCCGCAGCACGTGTGATGCCCATACGTCAGGCAAGGGGGCCCTAGGCAAGGCCATTTACCGGCGCCCGCCCTCCCGCGCCGCCACCTCCACCAGCAGGCCCAGCGTGGCCGAGTAATAGCCTTGGCCGGCGATGGGCGGTTTGGTGGCCGGGGCTTTGCCCGTGGTCAGCAGCGTGCGGATGGCGACCACGCCGGGGTCGGCCCCGTAGGAGTCGATGGAGTTGTCCAGCACATTGGCCCAGCCGGGCAAAAACGCATCGCATTTGAAATGGTTCCAGAACTGGTTGAACGACACCAGCTTGCTGGGCTCGGCCAGCCTGGCCCAGTACAGGTAGAGCGGAATGCGCGTGGCGTCGTAGCCGTGGCGGGGGGGGCGGCCGGGATCGGGCTCCAGCGGGTTGACCAGCAGCAGCCAGTCGGGCGGCAGCTTCCAGCGGCCAAACTGCGCAATTTCCGCCAGCCTCAGGCCAGAGCGGGTCAGCGCAGCCCACTGGGGCGAGGGGTCCACCTTGTGCAGCTCGTCAAACGCGGGGAACACCCAGTACGACATGTTCACCACCAGGCCCCGGGGGGTGTCGAACCCGGTCACCCCTGGCTTGAGCACGGTGCCCCAGGCGGTGCCTTCCACCACGGCTTTTTCGCGCACCGCTTTGGCGATGCGGGCGGCTTGCTCCTTGTAGGGGGGGTGTTTGAACTGTTCGGCCGCCCGCGCCAGTGCCCAGGCAATGAACAGGTCGCCGTCGGTGGCGGTGTTGGCATCTGTCACGGCGCGCCCAGGCTCCCAGCGCCAGGCAAACAGGCCATCGTTGCGGCTGGTGCCCAGGTTGTTTTGTGTCCAGGTCCACAGCACGTCAAACGCAGCGCGGTCGTTGGCGGCGGTGGCCAGCACCATGGCAAAACCCTGTCCCTCCGAGTGGCTGATGTTTTGCTGCGCCGTGTCCAGCACCCGGCCGTCGGCCTGCATGTAGGCGGCTTTCCACTCGCTCCAGCCCTTGAGTGGCTGGGCGTGCACCTGACCCGTCAAGGCCATGGCCAGCAGCAGCGCCAGGGTGCGCCACGCCTGGGCCAGGCCAGTGCCGCGCGGCAACCGCTTGCCCGCCCAGGCGGCTGGCGGGGCAGGCGCCTGGGTCCTTCGTGGCGGGGCGTGATGAGGGCAAGGGGTGGCGTTTGTCATGGCAGGGGTGGGGCACAAATTGACCGGGCAACTGCCAGCATACCGCCGGGCCGGTGGGGCAGTGTGTGGCACGCGGGCCCGCATCGGCGAAAATGGGGGCATTGGCAGGCATCTGTGACCGTGAGTGGCATGGCCTGCCACCGTGCCACCCGCCCTTCTGCCGCAGACCGGCCACACCCCCTTGAACCAAATCCAACTGTTTTTGCCCTGCGCCGCTGGCGTGGAAGGCTATCTGGCCGACGAAGTCGCCCGCATCACCGGCCTGACAGGCCGCACTGGCCGAGCCGGGCTCATGCTGTCGGCATCGTGGCGCGACGCCATGAAGCTCAACCTGCACAGCCGCCTGGCCCAGCGCGTGCTGGTGCAGCTGGCACACGACCCCTACCGCAACGAGGCCGACCTGTACGAGGCTGCCACCGCCGTGGCGTGGGAAATCTGGTTCACGCCGCGCCAGACCTTCAAAATTGAGATCACCGCCCAGCACAGTCCGCTGCAAAGCCTGAACTTTGCGGCACTGAAGGTGAAGGACGCGGTGGCCGACCGCTTCCGCCACAAAACCGGTGTGCGCCCCGACGTGGACACGGCCCACCCCGACGTGCGGATTTTTGTCCACCTCACCACCGACCACGTCAGCCTCTACATCGACACCTCGGGCGAGCCGCTGTTCAAGCGCGGCTGGCGCGAAGACAAAGGCGACGCCCCCCTGAAAGAAACCCTGGCCGCCGCCATGCTGGCCGCCGCCGGGTGGGACGGCAGCCAGGGTGCTGACCTGCCCCTGTACGACCCCTGCTGCGGCAGCGGCACCATTGCCATCGAGGCGGCGCAAATGGCCTTGTGCATTCCGCCTGGGGGGCAGCGCCGCTTCGGTTTCGAGCGCTTGCTGCCGTTCCAGACCCATGTGTGGAACGGTATCAATGACGAAGCAGAAGAGGCATACAACGCTTGCGCTGGCGGCCCAAAAGGCTTCAAAAATGGTGATGCCCCCTTCATTTTTGGCAGCGACGTGTCGCACCGCATGGTGGACTTTGCCCAGCGCAACGCCGAACGCGCCGGGGTGGCCCACGCCATCGAGTTTCGTGGCGGCGACGCCTTGCAGCGCATGCCCCCGTGCGAGCGCCCCGGTGTCATGCTGCTCAACCCGCCGTATGGCGAGCGCATTGCCGCCGCCGGCGTGGCAGGCCAGCGTGCCGAGTTCCGCGCCGACCCACGAGACGGGCGCTACGGTGACCGTGGCGAGCGCGCGGCACCCCGCGTGCACCGCGTGGCTGCGCAGCCAGACCGCGGCGCGCCACAAGGCATGGGTCGCGAGCAAGCACAAACAGAGGAGGGCGGCAGCGACTTTTTCCCCCGCCTGGCCACCCACTGGAAGCGCAACTTCCCCGGCTGGACCGCCTGGATGCTCACCCCCGACCTCAAACTGCCCACGCAAATGCGCCTGAAAGAGTCGCGCCGCGTGCCCATGTGGAACGGCCCCATCGAGTGCCGACTGTTCCGCTTCGACCTGGTGGCCGGCAGCGCCCGCACCAAGCCCGCCGACCCGCCCGCAGGCCAGTTATGAGCCACGCGCCCCCGTTGCTGTGGGTGTTGGACACCAACATCGTGCTCGACCTGTGGGTGTTCGACGACCCGAGGGTGCAGCCCCTGCGCCAGGTGCTGGGCCTGCCCCCGCTGGGCGACGAGGCGCCCCAAGTCCCGGTGCTGACCACGCCACCGCCGCACCGCTGGCTGGCCACACCCGTCATGCGCGAAGAACTGGTCCGCGTGCTGGCCTACCCGCACCTGGTGCGCCGCCAAGCGTTGGCGGCGCGGGTGGCCGAGCAGGTGCTGGCCGCTTACGACCGTGCCGTGACGCTGTGCCCCGTCGCCCCCAAAGCCCGCTTCACCTGCACCGACACTGACGACCAGAAGTTCATCGACCTGGCCGCCGCCCACGCCTGCCCGCCCCCGCTGACCCAACCGCCCGCGCCCGCGTCGGTGGTGCTCATCAGCAAAGACAAGGCCGTGCTCCGCCTGAAAAAGCGCCTGGCCAGCCTGGGTGTGTGGGTGGGCCCCGCCTGGGTGGCCGCCTGACCGCCGCGCCACTCCCCCTGTTTCCGCATTGATTTGAGAGAACCCCATGACCGCTGACACACCCAACCCACCCCAACCCATGCCCCCCACCGCCGGAGGCCTGCAAGCCGACGACTTTGATGCCCTGGACGGCATCCTCGACGACTTGCGCAGCCGCGAAGAAGACGTGCCCCAGTGGGAGTTCTGCGAGGGCTTTCTGGCGGCCATCGTCTGCTGCCGCGAGTCCGTGTCCGACGACGAGGCGCTGGATGCCCTGCTGCCCGAGTTCGCCGACGAGCAACCCCTGTTTGCCGATGACGCACAGCGCGCCCGGTTTCTGGCGCTGTGGCAGCGCCGCCGTGCCGAGCTGGCCCACAGCCTGGCCACCCGCGTGGACTCGCTGGCCGACGAGCACGCCTTCTCGCCCGAGGTGATGGACGTGAAAGGCGCCATCGCCTGCCTGCCCGAGGAAGAGCAGCAGGCCATGGCCGCCGAGCAGCCCGACACCGAGCTGCCCTCGTTCGGTCAAATCTGGGCTCTGGGCTTCATGTTTGCCGTGGAAAACTGGACCGACGAATGGGCCGCCCCCCGCGACCCCGACGTGGCCAAGTGGCTGGACGAGTCACTGCAAAAAATCGTGGCGCTGACGGAAGACGACACCGGCACGCCCATTGAAAACATGCACGACGAAGAAGGCCCGCCCAGCGTCAGCGAAGCGCGGTTGAACGCCTTTGGCGAAGCCCTGTGGGCCGTGTACGACATGCACCAGATCTGGCGCAGCCTGGGCCCCCGGGTGGGCACCATCGTCAAAACCGCCGAGCCGGGGCGCAACGACCCTTGCTCCTGCGGCAGCGGCAAGAAATACAAGAAGTGCTGCGGGGCCTGAGCCACGCCCAAGGTCCCCACGCAGGGGTTTGGTCGTTTAAAAAGCAGAGCTGACTTGGCTTATCCAGCAAGCGCTGGATGCCGTTTATGCTTTAAGTTTTGGCGCGCAGCTCGCGGCGCAGGATTTTGCCCACGTTGGTTTTGGGCAGCTCGTCGCGGAACTCGATGTACTTGGGCCGCTTGTAGCCGGTGAGGTTGTCGTGGCAGTAGGCGGCCACCTGCTCTTCGGTCAGGGTGGGGTCGTCCTTGATGATGAACACCTTGATGGCCTCGCCCGCTTTGGCATCGGGCACGCCCACCGCCGCGCACTCCACCACGCCCGGGCACAGGGAGATGACGTTTTCCAGCTCGTTGGGAAAGACGTTGAAGCCCGAGACGATGATCATGTCCTTCTTGCGGTCCACGATCTTGGTGTAGCCCTCGGCGTTCATGATGCCGACGTCGCCGGTGCGCATGAAGCCGTCGGCGGTGAAGGCCTTGGCGTTTTCGTCGGGCTGGTTGTAGTAGCCCACCATGACGTTGGGCCCTTTGATGCAAATCTCGCCAGACTCGCCCAGCGGCAGCGAGCGGCCGTCGTCGTCCTTGATGGCAATGTCTATGCCCGGCAGTGGCAAACCGATGTAGCCGCTGAAGGTGCGGTTGGTGACGGGGTTGTTGGTGCCGATGGCGCAGGTCTCGCTCATGCCCCAGCCTTCAATCATGGGGCAGCCGGTGACCGCCAGCCAGTGCTTGGCCGTGCCCTCGGACGCCGCCATGCCACCGGCCTGCGACACCATGAGCTGCGAAAAATCCAGCTGGCGAAACTGCGGGTTTTGCAGCAGCGCATTGAACAGCGTGTTGACGGCGGGCAGCATGTGGAAGGGGCGTTTTTTGAGCACCTCCACGAACTTCGGGATGTCGCGCGGGTTGGGGATGAGCGTCATGTGCGCCCCCCAGCGCAACGTCAGCAGCGACAGGGTGAGCGCGAAGATGTGGTACAGCGGTAAGGCCGCGATGGTGTTGGCCTCGCGGATGTGGTTGATGCGGTGCAGCGCTGGGGTGAACCACGATTCGGCCTGCAAAATGGCCGCGATGATGTTGCCATGCGTCAGCACGGCCCCCTTGGACAGGCCGGTGGTGCCACCCGTGTACTGCAAAAAGGCGATGCTGTCGTGGTTGGCTGGTGCCCGTTTGAGTGAGGTGGTCTGCCCTTTGGCCAGCGCCTGTTTGAACGACGTGACCTGGATGCTGCCCTGTGGCCCCTGCAGCGGCAACCGGAAGGCGGGCACCATTTTGGCCAGGTGGCGCACGGCAAACGTCATCCAGCGGCCGTACCAGAAACCCAGCAGGTCACCGAACGAGGCCACCAGCACGTGGCGGATGCGGGTGCGGGCAATGACTTCTTCCAGTGTGGTGGCAAAGTTCTCGAGAAGGAGAATGGCCTCTGCGCCCGAGTCCTTGAGCTGGTGCTCCAGTTCGCGGGCGGTGTACAGGGGGTTGACGTTCACGCAGGTGTAGCCGGCCCGCAAGATGGCGGCCATGCAGACCATGAACTGGGGCACGTTGGGCATCATGAGGGCCACTCGGGCACCCGGGGCCAGCCCCTGGGCCTGCAGCCACGCGCCGATGGCGGCGGACTGCTCGTCCAACTGGCCGTAGCTCATCCACTCTTCCATGCAGACCGACACCGGTGCCTTGGCGTTCTTTTTGAAGGACTCTTCCAGCAGGTCGATCAGCGAGGTGTATTGGGCGGTGTCCACGTTTTGGGGCACACCGGGGGGGTAGCTTTTGAGCCAGGGTTTGGTTTCCATGCACATGTCTCCTGCTCGCATTTTGCGGGGGAGGGGGCTCGGGTGTGGTCAGGGCAAGCCCTAGGGTTTTGTCGCCCAAAGCTCAGCCAGGCCAGTGGCCCGGCGCTCAGGCGCGTGGGGCGTCGGGTGTGGTCGCCAGTGCGTGGCCCAGGCGCAGGCTGGCCTGCGCCAGAGGGGCGTCGAAAAAGCAGGCAATCCAATCGGCCTCGCGGGTTTGCACGGCGCTCAGGAAGTCCTCGGGTGGGCCCATGGAGGTGAAGGCGTCAAACCCGTCTTCCAGTACGTGCTGCAAGGCGGCGAGTCCGGCCGCCTGGGCGGGGCCACGCATCAGGCGCAGGCCCATGCGCAGGCCGGGGATGCGCACCACCTCGGCCATGTGCCAGCCCAGGGCCATGACGGCTTGCAGCTGCCGGTCGCGGTCGGGTGAGCGGCCCACCTGCCGCCAGCAGGTCAGGTAGCGCTTGGCCAGTGCCTGGCTGCTGGACGGGTCGGTGCGGGCGGCGGCGGGCAGGGTGGGCAGCGCGGCCCAGGCCTGGGTGAGGGACCAGTCCAGCGCCTCGGTCAGGGCGTGCACCTCGGCCAACTGCAAGGCCAGCGCCATGACCTTGGCCGGGAACAGGCGTTCAATCGCCCCGGCAATGCGCGCAAACTGGGCGTCGCGCTGGCGGTAGTCGTGCGAGCCATACAACTCGGTCAGGAAAAAGCGGGCGGCCTGGCCGTGGCGCGGGCTGTCCAGGAAGTCGGCGTAGCAGGCGTGGAAGCGGCGCACCTGCACCGCGCGCACACTGGCCAGCGCGGCCTGCACGGCGGGCGCTGCCGCCTGTGCGGCCTGGCGCAGCTGCTCCACCTGGGCCAGGTGGTCGCGCAGGGTGTCGGCGGCAGAGGGCATGGGTGTGGGTGGGCCAAAGGGTGCCCCAGGGGGCGAAACACCCCAAGCGTACTGCGCCGGGCGCGACAGGGCCTAGAGCCAGCTGCCTAGCTCCAGGCGGTGGGGACGTGGCACCATGCAGCGCATGAACCGTCGAACCTGGATGAAGTTGGGCCTGGGCTCTGCCGTGGTGCTGGCCGTGGGCGGAGGCTGGCTGGCCTCTGCGGCGCCCGGCTGGCAGCGGGATGCGGGCTTTTCCGCTGGCGCACAGCGCGTGTGGCGGGCCGTGGCGCGCGGCCTGCTGGACGGTGTGCTGCCCACGGCGGCGTCAGACCAGGGGGCAGCCCTGGATGGCCTGCTGACGCGGCTGCACGTGGCGGTGCAGGCGCTGCCCGACCATGCGCAACAGGAGCTGTCTCAGCTGCTGGCGTTGCTGGCCACGGCCCCGGGCCGACTGGGACTGGCCGGTCTGGGCACCGACTGGCCGCAGGCGTCCGTGGCCGATGTGCAATGGGCCTTGCAAGGCATGCGCAGCAGCCGCATCAGCTTGCGGGTGCAGGCCTACCTGGCACTGCACGACCTGGTGGGCGCCGCCTACTTTTCAGAACCCACCACATGGACGGTGCTGGACTACCCCGGCCCGATGACGATATGAGTTCCTTGCCCGACCCGTGGGAAGCTGGCCTGGCCGCCGGTTGGCAGGTGCTGGGCCACACCGCGCCGCCACCCGCCCGGCTGGATTGCGATGTGGTGGTGGTGGGCACCGGCGCGGGCGGTGGCATCACCGCCGAGTTGCTGGCGCGTGCGGGCTTCAAGGTCGTGATGCTGGAAGAAGGCCCGCTGAAAACCAGCCGCGACTTCAACCAGCTGGAGAGCGAGGCCTACCCCACGCTCTACCAAGAAAGCGCTGCCCGCAAAACCTCGGACAAAGCCATCAACGTCTTGCAGGGGCGGTGTGTGGGAGGCTCCACCACGGTGAACTGGACCAGTTCGTTTCGCACCCCCTCGGCCACGCTGGCGCATTGGCGGCGGCACTTTGGCCTGGGCGACCTGACCGATGACGCCCTGGCCCCCTACTTCCAGCAGGCCGAGCGGCGGCTGAGCGTGTCCACCTGGGTGGTGCCACCCAACGAAAACAACGACCTGCTGCGCCGTGGGGCGGCCCGGCTGGGCATTCCGGCGGCCGCCATCCTGCGCAACGTGAAGGGTTGCTGGAACCTGGGCTCCTGCGGCCTGGGCTGCCCCACCAATGCCAAGCAGTCGCAGTTGCTCACGGGGGTGCCCACGGCACTCGCGCACGGCGCCACGCTGCTGGTCAACACCCGGGCCGTTCGGCTGGTGACGGCGCAGGGGGTGGTTCAGTCGTTGCAAGCTGAGTATTTGACGCAAAAACACCACTCAACGCTTGAGCATCATGGTTTTTCTGCTATTGATATAAAGGCCAAGCACTTCGTGGTGGCGGGCGGGGCCATCAACTCGCCCGCGCTGCTGATGCGCTCGGCGCTGGCCGACCCGCACGACCGGCTGGGCAAGCGCACCTTTCTCCACCCCGTGGTCATGAGCGCGGCCACCCACGACCACCGGGTGGAGGGCTGGGCCGGTGCGCCCCAGACCATCTACACCGACCACTACCTGGAGGTGGATCCGGTCCACGGCCCCATGGGCTTCAAGTTGGAGGCACCCCCCATTCACCCGCTGATTTTTGCCTCCAGCATCCCGGGCTTTGGCCAGGCGCAGGCCGACATGCTCAAGGCCTTTCCCCAGCAGCACATCCTGCTGGCGCTGCTGCGCGACGGGTTTGCCCCCGCCTCAGAAGGCGGGCAGGTGCGCCTGCGCAGCGATGGCAGCCCCCTGCTCGACTACCCGCTGAACAGTTTTGTGATGGACGGTGCCCGCCGCGCCCTGCTGGCCATGGCCGAAATCCAGTTTGCCGCTGGCGCCCGCCAAGTCATGCCGGTGCATGAGCAGGCCCAGCCCTACACCTCGTGGGCGCAGGCGCAAGAGGCCATTGGCCGACTGGCCATGGTGCCGCTGCAAACCCGGGTGGTCAGCGCCCACGTCATGGGGGGCTGCGGCATGGCGGCCACCGCCACCCACGGTGTGGTGCGCCCCGACGGTCAGCACTGGCAGGTGCGCAACTTGTCGGTGCACGACGGGTCGCTGTTCCCCACCAGCATCGGGGCCAACCCGCAGCTGTCCATCTACGGACTGGTCAATTGGCTGACCCAGCAGCTCATTGGCCGCCTGGGTGGTCAGGCCTCGGCGCTGGCCTGAGCCATGGGCACAACCCCTCCTGTGTCTGCGGTGCTGCCTGAGGTGGCATCCGCGCCCGCACGGTCTGCGGTGGCGCGTTGGCAGCAGGCCGGGGGCCTGGCGGTGTGCGGATCGGCGCTGGCGTTGCTGGCCTGGGCGGCCGCTTCCCCCGAGGTCTCAGCTTGGTGGGCCTTGGTGCCACCTGCCCTGTTGCCGCTGGTGCTGGGGTTGCAAACCATGTTGGCGCATGGAGTGAACCGGCGTACCGGCCGCACGGAGGGGTGGCACGTCGCGCCACCCGTCACCCTCGCGGGCAGCGTCCGTGCCTGGTGGCGCGAGGTACCGGCGTCGGCGCGGGTGTTCGGCTGGCAGCAGCCCTGGGCCTGGCGGGAACAACCCAATGCCCGTCCCCCCACCGCCGAGGCCCGGCGCGGGGTGCTGCTGGTGCACGGCTACCTGTGCAACCGGGGACTGTGGCGCGGATGGCAGGCCGAGTTGCACCCGCGTGGCCACGCCACCGTGGCGCTCAACCTGGAGCCGGTGTGGGGTTCCATTGACGACTACACGGCCGCCATCGACCAGGCGGTGCGCCAACTCACCGACGCCACAGGCTTGCCGCCACTGGTGGTGTGCCACAGCATGGGGGGCTTGGCGGTGCGGGCGTGGATGTGTGCGTTTCCCGACGCCGACACCCGCGTGGACCATGTGGTGACCATCGGCACCCCCCACCACGGCACTTGGCTGGCCCGCTGGGGGCAGGGGCTCAATGCCCGCCAGATGCGCCCGCACAGTGCGTGGTTGCAGGCGCTGGCCCGGTCAGAGTCGCCGCAGCGCTACCAGCGCTTCACCTGCTGGCACTCGGTTGGGGACAACATCGTGTTTCCGCTGGGCACTGGCGTGCTGCCCGGTGCGCAGGCGCACCACCTGCCTGATGTGGGCCATGTGGCGATGGTGGACCACCCGGCCATCCAGGCCCATGTGCTGCAACGCCTGCAGCTGCGCGGTTGACACTTGGTTTCAACCCAAATCCCCCATGGCAGACAACGTGGCCTGATTCGCGTATAAGGGTAAACCCTAGTGTTTAACGGAGATTTCGCATGCGTACCTCCAGCCCATCCCCCGTGACTTCTGCCCCCGCCGTTTCCTCTGTCAAGCCGTTTGCGCCCATTCGCTCGTTGGGCCCCGCCCACCGCGAGCGCATGGCCACCCACCTCATGGCACTGAACCCGGCGGACCGCTACCTGCGTTTCGGGTACCCAGCAGGTGATGCGCAGATACGACACTATGTGAACGGACTGAACCTGGAGCGCGACGACGTGTTCGGCATCTTCAACCGCCGCCTGGAGCTGGTGGCCATGGCCCACCTGGCCCATGGGTCTGGCCCCGATTGCCCCAGTTGTGCCGAGTTCGGGGTGAGCGTGTCCGCCCATGTTCGCGGTCGTGGCTACGGCAAGCGCCTGTTTGACCGGGCGGTCATGCACGGCCGCAACCAGGGGGTGGAGCAGCTGTTCATCCATGCCCTGACCGAGAACTCGGCCATGTTGTCCATTGCGGCGCAGGCCGGTGCCAGGCTGGTGCGGGATGGCTCGGAAACCGAGGCCTTCTTGCAGCTGCCGCCCGCCAACCTCGACTCCCTGCTGACGGAAATGGTGCAGGAGCAGTTGGCCCAGTCGGACTACCGTTGGAAGGCCCAGTGGTACGGTTTGCGCCATGTGCTGGGCCTGTTGCCGGGCGTGGGCACGGCGGCTACCCCGCCGCGTGAGCGCAGCCAGGCCTGAGGCTGGTGGTGGGTTGCGCCGAAGGGTGTGGCGCGGGGCCAAGCGAGGTCGCGGCGGTCATCGGTCATGCCCTTGGGGTATCCTAGAAGCCATCTCAACTCCCTGCCCCGTCCGTGTCCGACCCACACCCTGCGACCTCCTCGGCCTCGTCTTCCCGCTCCCCGTCCCGCACCACCCGCTCGGTGGACAAACGGGGTCTGCTGCAAAAACTGGCTGAAATGCTGCACCCAGGGCCAGACTCCACCGAGGAGCTGATCGCCAGCCTGTCCGAGGCAGAAGACCGCCACCTCATCAACACCGAGTCGCGGATCATGCTCGAGGGCGTGCTTCGCTTGGCCAGCATGACGGCGGGTGATGTGATGGTGGCCGCCCCCCGCATGGACGTGCTCAGCATGGATGCGGCCTACGAAGACCTGTTGTACACGGTGATCGACACGGCGCACTCCCGTTTCCCGGTGTACGAGGGCGAGCGGGACAACATCATCGGCATCCTGCTGGCCAAAGACCTGCTCAAGCTGCAGCGCGCGCCAGAGCTGAACCTGCGGGCGCTGTTGCGCCCGCCTGTGTTTGTGCCCGAGTCCAAAGGGCTCAACGATTTGCTGCGCGAGTTCCGGGGCAACCGCAACCACCTGGCCATCGTCATCGATGAGTTTGGCCGTGTGGCCGGACTCATCACCATTGAGGATGTGCTGGAAGAAATTGTGGGCGAAATTGAGGATGAGTTTGACGAAGAGGAAGACGACGGCGACATCTTCTCCCTCGCCGATGGCACTTGGCGCATCAGCGGTGACACCCCCATTGCCCGCATCAACGAAACCTTTGACCTGCAGCTGTCCGACGAAGAGGTGGACACCGTGGGTGGCCTCATCGCGCACGAAATGGGCCACGTGCCCAAGCGCGGCGATGTGCACACCCTGCAAGGCTGGCGCTACGAGGTGCTGCACGCCCGAGGCGGGTCGGTCAAGTGGTTCAAGGCGCGTGCGCCCGAAGCGGCTGTTGACTGAGTGAGTTCCGCCGTCCGCTCTGCCTGGCCCTGGCTGTGGGCCGCCCTGGCGGGGCTGGCGCAGGCGGTGTCACTGGCGTGGCCCTGGGGCCTGTCCCAAGCCGACTGGACGGCCACCGCCCACACCTGGTTGCCCGTGCCGGGTCAACCCTGGCCGGGGTTGCAGCTGTTGGCCATGGCGGTGCTGGTGCACCTGCTGCGCCGTTCACCCAATGCCCGCATGGCAGCCGGCTTGGGCGGGGTGTTTGCCTGGGCTTGGCTGGCGGGAACGTTTTGGTGGCTGTACGTGTCCATGCACACCCACGGCGGCCTGGCCGCCCCGCTGGCCGTGCTGGCCGTGCTGGCGCTGGCGGCGTTGTTGGCCACTTATGTGGCTGCGTTTTCGGCCATTTTTAGGCTTCTATTGCACAGCCGAATTGATGTTGCAGCTGCTATTTTTAATGCACTGGCGTTCGCCGCTTGCTGGACGTTGGCAGAGCTGGCGCGGGGTGTCTTGTTCACTGGGTTCCCCTGGGGGGCGGTGGGGTATGCGCATGTGAATGCCCTGGCCTGGGCGGCGCCGTGGGTCGGCGTGTACGGCATGGGCGCGCTGGCGGCGTTTCTGGCGGCCCTGCTGGCGGGCGGGCTGGCGCTGACGCAGGGCCCTCGCTGGCCAGGGGCCGCCGTCTGGGGCTGGCTGATGGTGGCCTTGGCGCCGCTGTGCCTGGCCGCTGGGCCCTGGTTGCGCACTGCGGGGGCAGGCGCCACGCGTGCGCACGGCGAGCTGCCGTTGGTGCTGTTGCAGGGCAACATTGCGCAAGACGACAAATTCGATGCCGATCGCGGCATTCCCCAGGCCCTGGCTTGGTACAGCCAGCGGCTGGCAGCCGGCGGTGGCGCCACACAAGGGGCGCTGGTGGTGGCGCCGGAAACGGCGTTGCCCTTGCTGCCCCAGCAGTTGGGTTCCGATTTTTGGCAGCCTTTGCTGGGCCAACTGGCCGAGGGGAACCACGCCGTGATGCTGGGCCTGCCGCTGGGCAACCACACCCAGGGTTTTGCCAACGCGGTGTGGGCCATCACCCCCCGCCAGGCCTGGCAGGCACAAACCCGCCTGAGCCAGGGCGAATCGGCCGAGCGGCTGGACCAACCCGATGCCAGTGGCCAAAACACCCCGTTTTTTCGCTACGACAAGCACCACCTGGTGCCCTTCGGCGAGTTTGTGCCGCCGCTGTTTCGCTGGTTTGTGGACCTGATGGCCATTCCCCTGGGCGACTTCAACCGGGGACGCCTGGGACAACCCGCGTTGGAGTGGAACGGGCAGCGCATTGCCCCCAACATCTGCTACGAAGACCTGTTTGGCGAGGAACTGGCGCGCGGCTTCGTGCACGCGGGCTCCGCCCCCACTGTGCTGGTCAACGTCAGCAACCTGGCCTGGTTTGGCAGCACAGTGGCACTGGACCAGCACCTGCACATCTCCCGCCTGCGGGCGCTGGAGCTGGGGCGGTCCATGGTGCGGGCCACCAACACCGGTGCCACGGTGGTCATTGACCACGAGGGCCGCGTCACCCATGCACAGCCCCGCCAGACCGAGGGTGTGCTCACGGCCAGTGTGCAAGGCCGCACAGGACTGACGCCGTTTGCCTGGTGGGCATCGCGCTGGGGCTTGTGGCCGGTGTGGTGGTTGGCTGTGGCGGTGCTGGTGTTGGCGGGCTTGGCCCGGGCGCGCCGTCGGGTGACAGACGGGGGCAGCACTGGCCCGTAAAATCATTGGCTGATGGCCCGCTGCTGTTTGCGGGCATTTTTTCGCTGCGGCCCATGCTCACGTTCCAACAAATCATTCTTCGCCTGCAGTCCTACTGGGACGCGCAAGGCTGTGCCCTGCTCCAGCCCTACGACATGGAAGTGGGCGCGGGCACCAGTCACACGGCCACGTTTTTGCGCGCCATTGGCCCTGAGCCGTGGAAAGCCGCCTACGTACAGCCCAGCCGTCGCCCCAAAGATGGCCGGTACGGCGAAAACCCCAACCGCCTGCAGCACTATTACCAATACCAGGTGGTGTTGAAGCCCGCACCGGCCAACATCCTGGAGCTGTACCTGGGCAGCCTGGAGGCCCTGGGCTTTGATCTGAAGAAAAACGACATCCGCTTTGTGGAAGACGACTGGGAAAACCCCACCCTGGGTGCGTGGGGCCTGGGCTGGGAGGTGTGGCTCAACGGCATGGAGGTGACGCAGTTCACCTACTTCCAGCAGGTGGGCGGCATCGACTGCAGGCCCGCCACCGGCGAAATCACCTACGGGCTGGAGCGCCTGGCCATGTATTTGCAGGGCGTGGACAACGTCTACAACCTGACCTGGACCGAAGCCGCCGACGGCACCAAGCTCAGCTACGGTGATGTGTACAAGCAAAACGAGGTGGAGCAGTCCACCTACAACTTCGAGCACGCCGACGCCGACTTCCTGTTCACCGCCTTTGCCGCCCACGAAAAACAGGCCAAACACCTGATGGCGCAGCAGCTCGCCTTGCCCGCCTACGAGCAGGTGCTCAAATGCGCGCACAGCTTCAACCTGTTGGATGCACGCGGGGCCATCAGCGTGACCGAGCGCGCGGCCTACATCGGGCGCATCCGCAACCTGGCGCGGGCCGTGGCGCAAAGCTACTACGAGAGCCGTGAGCGCCTGGGATTCCCCATGGCCCCGCGCGAGTGGGTCGCCCAGATGGCGGCGCCGACCGAGAAAAAAGCCGCCTGACCCGAGCGGAACACGACCCATGACGACCCAAAACCTCCTCGTTGAACTCTTCGTTGAAGAACTGCCCCCCAAAGCCTTGAACAGGTTGGGCGAAGCCTTTGCTGGCGTGCTGGGCGACCAGCTCAAAGCCCAGGGGCTGGCCGTGGCCGATGCCACCGTCACCGCCTATGCCTCGCCCCGTCGCCTGGCTGCCCACGTGACGGGGGTCGCGACCCAAGCGGCCGACAAGGCCCAAACCCTCAAGCTCATGCCCGTGGTCGTGGGGCTGACCGCTGACGGTCAGCCCAGCCCTGCGCTGCTCAAGCGCCTGGGCGGCATGGGGGTGGACGTGACCGATCCTGCCACCGTGCTGGCCAGCCTCAAGCGCCAGTCCGACGGCAAGGCGGAAGCGCTTTTTATGGACAGCGTGCTGCCCGGCGTGGACTTGCCCACCGGTTTGCAAAAAGCCCTGAGCGAAGCCATTGCCAAGCTGCCCATTCCCAAGGTCATGAGCTACCAGCTGCAAACCGGTTGCGAGCTGCCGGGCTGGTCCAGCGTGAGCTTTGTGCGCCCCGCCCACGGGCTGGTGGCGCTGCACGGTGCCGACGTGGTGCCGGTGAGCGCCCTGGGCCTGCACGCCGGCCACACCACGCACGGTCACCGCTTTGAGGCCGCCATGGACCCCGTGCCGCTGGCCCATGCAGACGACTACGCCGCCACCCTGGCCCGCGACGGCGCGGTGATTGCCAGCTTTGCCCAGCGCAAGGCCGAGATTGCCCGCCAACTCGCCGCCAAAGCCGCCGAGGTGGGTGGTGGCTGCCACCCGATTGAAGACGACGCGCTGCTCGACGAGGTGACCGCGCTGGTGGAGCGCCCGAATGTGCTGGTGTGTCAGTTCGAACCCGAGTTTCTGGCCGTGCCGCAGGAGTGCCTCATCCTCACCATGAAGGCCAACCAGAAGTACTTCCCCCTGTTAGACGCGGCGGGCAAGTTGACGAACAGGTTTTTGGTGGTCAGCAACATCAGCCCGGCGGACGCCAGCGCCGTCACCGGTGGCAACGAGCGGGTGGTGCGCCCCCGCCTGGCCGATGCCAAGTTCTTCTTCGACCAGGACCGTAAAAAGACGCTCGAATCCCGCGTGCCCAGCCTGTCCAAAGTGGTTTACCACAACAAACTGGGCACCCAGGGCGAACGCATGGAGCGCGTGTGCGCCATTGCCGAGACCATTGGCCTGCAGCTGGGCGGGCCTGAGCTGGCGGGGCAGGCGCTGCTGGCCGCGCGGCTGGCCAAAGCCGACTTGCTGACCGACATGGTGGGCGAGTTCCCTGAGCTGCAAGGCACCATGGGCGGCTACTACGCCCGCCACGACGGCCTCGGCGACACCGTGGCCGACGCCATCGAAGACCACTACAAGCCCCGTTTTGCGGGCGATGAACTGCCCCGAAACCGCGTGGGGGTGGTGGTGGCCTTGGCCGACAAGCTGGAAACCCTGGTGGGCATGTTCGGCATCGGCAACCTGCCCACGGGCGACAAAGACCCCTTCGCCCTGCGCCGCCACGCGCTGGGTGTGGTGCGCCTGCTGGTAGAGAATGACCTCCCGCTGGACCTGTCGGCTTTGCTGGCATCTGCCGTGCCCGCGTTCGGCACGCTCATCACCGATGCCACCCCGGCACTGGCCGATTTTGTGTACGACCGCATCAGCGGTGCGTCTCGCGAGCAAGGCTTCAGCGCCCAAGAGGTCGATGCCGTGCTGGCCTTGCGGCCACAACGCCTGGCCGACATTGCCCGTCGCCTGGAGGCCGTGCGCGCCTTCGCCACCCTGCCCGAGGCCCCCGCGCTGGCGGCGGCCAACAAGCGTGTGGGCAACATCTTGAAAAAGGCCGAAGGTGAGGTGCTGGCCCAGGTCAACCCCGCGCTGCTGCAAGAGCCAGCCGAGCAGGCACTGGCGGCAGCCCTGGCCCAGGTGGCCCCGCAGGCCGAAGCCACGTTTGCCAGCGGCGACCACACCGCCAGCCTGCAAGCCCTGTCCGCGCTGCGTGTCCCGGTGGATGCGTTTTTTGACGACGTGATGGTCAACGCCGACGACCCCGCCCTCAAGGCCAACCGCCTGGGGCTGCTCAAAACCCTGCACCAGGCCATGAACCGCGTGGCCGATCTGGGCCGCCTGGCCGCCTGATGGACACGTCCGCCACCCCCGGGTCTGTCGGCTGGTTGGGCTGGTTGCGTCGCTACGCGGTGCAGCTGGCTGTGCTGGCGCCCGCAGTGCTGTGGGTGATGGTGCGCGAGTGGCTGCAATGGCGCCTGGCGCAGCTGGGTGCGGTGCTGCCGCCACCACTGAACCCAGCGGGAGACCCCGTGGCGCTGATGCGAAATATCGCGTTGGTGCTGCTGGCTTGCCTGGCGTTTGCGGCGCTGGCCTGGTGGCTGGTGCGCAAGCCGGGGCCTGCCCGCTACCGACTGCCGCCTGGCCGCCTGGCCTGGGTACTGTTGGCCCTGTGGGTGGTGCTGTGGTTGGCGGGAGCGGCGCAGGCCGTGCGCAGCCAGCTGAATGTGCTGGGCGTGCAGCCCGCCCACGGCGAGACTTTGGCCCTGGTGGGTGTGCGGCAAAGCCCACCCACGCTGCGCTCGGTCGGTGGTGCACAGCTGTACCTGGACTGGCCCGCCCAGGGTGGCCTGCACACGGTGCTGGTCGAGTCACCTTCGCCCGCCTTGTTGGCGCAACCACCCAAGGTGCTGCTGCAGGTGGCGCCAGGCCGCTGGCATGGCTGGTATGTGCTCAGCTGGTCAGTGCCCGGCGCTGACCCGACGGCGCCTCCCCCACCCACCGACAAGGCCACCCCATGAAGCTGCTGATTCTGGACCGCGATGGCACGCTGAATGCCGCCAAAGACGACTTCATCACCTCGCCCGACGAGTGGGAGCCCTTACCGGGTGCGCTGGAGGCCGTGGCCCGGCTCAACCAAGCGGGCTGGCGGGTGGTGATCGCCAGCAACCAGCCCGCCATCGGGCGCGGCTTGCTGGACGTGGCGGTGCTCAACGCCATCCACACCAAAATGAACAAAGCCATGACCGCCGTGGGCGCCCGGGTGGAGGCGGTGTTCTTCTGTCCCCATGTGCCCGACGACGCGTGCACCTGCCGCAAGCCAGAGCCCGGCCTGTACCAGCAGATCGCCGAGCGCTATGGGGTGTCGCTGTCGGCCGTGCCGGCGGCGGGCGATTCGGTGTGGGACGCCCAGGCAGCGGTGGCCGCAGGGTGCCAGCCGCACCTGCTGCTCACTGGCAATTCCGAGGTTTACCGCAACGGCGGGCGGCCCGCCGGTTTGCCAGCGGGCACACACGTCCACACCGACTTGCAGGCGTTTGCCGATGCCTTGCTGCACGAGGCCTCTGGGCAATCTTGATTTTCATAGCTGAAAACATAAACAATATAAGCGCTGGAGCGCTTTTTTATTCATAATTTATCCATGCCATTCATCCGTTCGCTGCTTCATTTCCTGTGGATGGGCCTGACCGTCATCCCATGGGCCACGGCGGTGGTCATCACTTCGCCCTTTCTCAGTCCCACCCGGGTGTACTGGATGTGCGCGGGCTGGCTCAAGGTGGCCGTGCGCGGGGGGGAATTCATTCTGGGCATTCGCAACCACGTCATCGGCTGGGAGAACCTGCCCACCGGCCAGACCAGTCCGGCGGTCCTGCTGGTCAAACACCAGTCCACCTGGGAAACCCTGTGCATGCCCGCCCTCATGCCCCACCCACTGGCCTACGTGTTCAAGCGCGAGCTGCTGTACGTGCCCTTCTTTGGCTGGGCCATGGCGCGCATGGACATGATCCACATCGACCGATCCAAACGCGCCCAGTCGTTCAACAAGGTGGTCGAGCAAGGCAAGCGCCTGCTGGCCCAGGGCACCTGGGTCATCATGTTTCCGGAGGGCACCCGGATCGAGCGGGGCCAACAGGGCAACTACAAAAGCGGTGGCACGCGTCTGGCCATTGAGACGGGGGCACCGGTCATTCCCATCGCGGTCACCTCGGCCAAATGCTGGCCACGCAAGGCCCTCATCAAAACACCGGGCACGGTGGAGTTTTCCATTGGCCCGCCCATTCCCAGCGTGGGACGCCAGCCTGACGAGCTGATGCGCGAGGTGCAGGACTGGATCGAGACCGAAATGCGCCGCCTCGACCCCACGGCCTACCCCTCGGGCGGCGGGGCCTCCCCCGCCGCACACTGAGCCGGGTACACGCATGGCCGCTTGGGGGCAGGGCGCCCAACTCAGCCTGGACGGCATGGCCGACTGGCCGGTCAGCGCGCCGCCTGCGGCATCGGTCCTTGCGCCCGCACCGCCCGCCATGCGTCCGGTGCCCAGCCGACCGACGGCGCCTCCGGCCTCACCCGTCGCTTACCCCGCGCCCGCCACCGCACCGTCACCGGCGCAGGCCACTGGGGTTGCACCGCCGTCCTCTGGCGTGTTGGCCGTGGCCGTGGCCTGGGTCCACCCGCAGGCCAACCGCCAGGTGGTGTTGAACGGGCAGACCGTCGCCTACCTGTTTCGCCGTGGCCAGCGCAAGACCATTGGTTTTTCCATCGGGCCCCAAGGCTTGAGCGTGAGTGCCCCCCGCTGGACCACCCTGGCGGCGGTGGACGCGGCACTGCACACCAAGGCCGAGTGGGTGCTGCGCACCTTGCACAAAACGGGGCAACGTCACCATGCCCTGCAAGACCAGCGCATGGACTGGCGCGAGGGGGGGCACCTGCCCTGGTTGGGCAACCACCTGGTGTTGCGCCTGGGCCAGCCCGCCGCCTCTGAACTCGCGCAGGCGGGTGTTGCTGCGGTGCCAAGCGCCGCACGGCGCAAGGCCACACTGGTGCAGTCGCAAGGCGACGCCCTGTGGGTGGCATTGCCGCAGGCCGCCACCCCCGCGCAACTGCGCGATGCCGTGCAGGCCTGGATGAGCCAGGCCGCCCACGCCCATTTTGTGCAACGCCTGGACCACTTCGCACCCCTGTTGGGCGTGCGCTGGACCAGCCTGCGCCTGTCCAGTGCCGCCACCCGGTGGGGCAGCGCCAAGGCCGACGGTGCCATTCGGCTGCACTGGCGGCTCATGCAGTTCGATCCAGCCGTCGTGGACTATGTGGTGGCCCACGAGCTCAGCCACCTGCGGCACATGGACCACAGCCCCCGTTTCTGGCAGACCGTGGCATCGGTGGTGCCCGACTACGCCACCTGGCGGGCCCAACTCAAAGGTGAGCGCCTTCCTCCCTGGTGATGTGCGGGTGGCACCGATGTGCCTCGGCGGCGAGGTGGCGCACAATCCCCTGATAAAAACAGGGCCATTGGCCCAGGAGACCGTTGTGGAAACGTTTGTGTGGGACGACAACTTCGTCACCGGTTTGCCCGAGGTGGATCGACAGCACCATGGTCTGGTGGACCTCTTCAATGAGCTGAATGAATCACTGTTCCATGGCAGCGACACGTCTGCCCAGACCCTGGAGGCCATCTTTGACCGGCTGCTGGCTTACGCTGCCATGCACTTCTCCGACGAAGAGGCACTGATGCGTCAGGTGGGCCTTGACCCCAGGCACATCGACACCCACCACCACATGCACGAGCAGTTTGTGGACCAGGTGCGCGGCATGTGGGCCTCGCGCCACACGCTCAGGCAACCATCCGAGACCATCATGGGGTTTCTGACGTCGTGGCTGGGCTTGCACATCCTGGGCATCGACCAGGCCATGGCCCGCCAGATGGCGGCCATGGCCGCTGGGCAGACCGCCGAAGAAGCCTTCGAGCACGAAGCCCGCCACAACAACCAAGGCACCCAGGCGCTGCTCAAAATGGTGGGCAACCTCTACCACGTGCTGGCCCAGCAAAACACCGACCTGGTGTCCGCCAACCAAAGCCTGGAGCAGCGGGTGCTCGAACGCACCCAGGCGCTGGCGCTGGCCAACGACGAGCTGCAGGCCGCCAACCGGCTGCTGCAGGCGTTTTCCCGGACCGACGGGCTGCTGCGCATCCACAACCGTGCGTACTTTGACGAACGCCTGCTGGAAGAAGTGGCCCGGGCCCGGCGGTTGAAGCAGCCCCTGGGCCTGCTGATGATGGACGTGGACTTTTTCAAACGCTACAACGACACCTATGGCCACCAAGCCGGGGACGTGTGCCTGCAGGCGGTGGCCAGAGCTGTGGGCGGTGTGGTCAAGCGGCGCACCGACTTCCTGGCCCGCTACGGCGGTGAGGAGTTGGTGGCGTTGTTGCCCAACACGGATGGACCAGGCGCCATGCTGGTGGCGCAGCGGGTGAATGCGGCGGTGCTGGCCATGGCGGTGCCCCACGCCCAGTCGGACGCCGCCGCCGTGGTGACCCTGAGTGTGGGGGTGGCCAGTGCCGTCCCCGCATTGACCGACGATGCCCTGGCCGGTGCGGACTTGTTGTCGGTGGCGGATGCGGCGTTGTACCAGGCCAAACACCAGGGGCGTGACCGCGCGGTGTTGGGTGTCTCAGCACCCGCTGATCCGACTGCATTACAGTCTTGAGCTTGGCGCACGCCGCCGTGCGTTTTGTGGAGAACACGCATGGATCTGTTTGTTTGGGACCGCAGCTTCAGCACCGGGATGTCCGATCTGGACGAGCAACACCAGGGGTTGATCAACACCTTCAATGAGTTGCACACCACCCTGTTCGGGGCGCCGCTGCCGCCCGAGCAGCGCGAGGTCGTGTTGCGCCGCTCGGTGGACAGGCTCATGGCCTATGCCCGCACCCAGTTTTCAGCCGAAGAGGCTTGGATGCAGGCACATGGCCTGGATGAGCGCCATGTGTTTGTGCACCGCCGCCAGCACGAGCAGTTCATCCGCAACCTGCGTGAGCTGTGGAGCGAGCGTGAGAGCGTGGCCGAGGTGCCTGCGCGCATGATGGGTTTTCTGTCGTCGTGGATAGGCCTGCATGTGTTGGGCGTGGACCCCGCCATGGTTCGCCAGCTGCACCAGGTGCAGGCAGGCATCAGCCCGGCCGACGCCTATGAGCGCGAGGCCAGCGTGTCCGACAAGGGTCTGCGTGCCTTGCTCAACATGGTGGGGCGGCTGTACCAGGACCTGTCGCAGCAGACCGTGGCCCTGGGGCAGGCGCGCCAGGGGCAGGCCCAGGCCGAGAACCAGGTGTTGATGATCAGCAACCGCCTGGAAGTG
The DNA here is from genome assembly GCA_964396895.1 of uncultured Hydrogenophaga sp. Taxonomy (GTDB): domain Bacteria; phylum Pseudomonadota; class Gammaproteobacteria; order Burkholderiales; family Burkholderiaceae_C; genus UBA2334. The sequence continues at coordinate 136,645 of CAYNGJ010000003.1, forward strand.
CACGCCCGTTACGACGAGTTGCTGCAAGTGGCCAACCAGCGCTATTTCGACCAGCGCCTGCACGAAGAGGTGGCCCGCGCCTACCGCAGCGAAAGTGCCTTGGCGGTCATGCTGGTGGCCCTGGACGACCTGACCGATGACCCTCAGCGGCTGGACGCATCGGATGCCTGTATGCAGGCCGCCACCCAGGCCCTGACCCAATCCATGAAACGCACCACCGATCTGGTGGCCCGCCATGGCACGCACCGCCTCGCGGTGATGATGCCCGACACCGATGGCCAAGGTGCCAGCCGTGCCGCGCAGCGAGTGGTCAAAGCCATTGCCGACCTGGGGTGGGCACACCCGGACCTGGCCGATGGTCAGGGGGTCACTGCCAGCGTGGGGGTGGCCGCGTGGGTGCCCCGCAGCCGCGATGACGGGCATTCACTGGTGGCCCAGGCGGCTCAGGCACTGGCCCAGGCACGCCAGCAAGGCGGCAACCGCATGGGGATGGGTGTCTGAAGGGGGGCGTGCAACGGCGTGACAAGGGTGGCGTCAGGGCCTGGCGGCCCCGGGGCGCAGGCCGTTGCTGTTGATCCATTCCAGCAGGGCTTCCGGGGTCAGCGGTTTGTTGAAAAAGTAGCCTTGTGCCTCATCACACCCCTGCAGCCGCAGCCAAGCCAGTTGGCCGGGGGTTTCCACCCCCTCGGCAATGGTGCGCAGACCCAGGTTGCTGGCCAGACCAATGATGGCGCTGACGATGGCTTTGTCGTCTGGGTCGGTGGTGATGTCGCGCACAAAACTCTGGTCAATTTTCAGCTTGCCGACCTTGAAACGCTTCAGGTAACCCAGCGAGGAGTAGCCGGTGCCGAAGTCGTCGATGGACATGGCCACGTTCAGCGCGTGGATTTCGTCCATCACCACCACCGCACCCAGGGGGTCGCCCATGGCCACGCTCTCGGTCAGTTCCAGCTCCAGACACGTCGGCGGCAGTTGGGTGTCGTGCAGCACGCTGGCCACCAGGGTGGCCAGTCCGGGGTCGCGGAACTGCACCGCCGACAGGTTCACCGCCATCACCACGGCATCCAGGCCCTGGTTCATCCAGGTTTTGAGCTGCTGGGCGGCGGTGCGCATCACCCACTCGCCGATGCGCAGAATCTGTCCACCCGCTTCAGCCAGGGGGATGAATTCAGAAGGTGACACCATGCCCAGCTCGGGGTGCCGCCAGCGCAGCAAGGCCTCCATGCCCACCAGCTGGCCGTTGGCCAATGACACCTGCGGCTGGTACACCAGCTCCAGCTGCCCGTTGTCCATGGCGTAGCGCAAGGAGTTTTCCAGCATCAGGGTGCGACCCGAGCGGGCCTGCATGTCGGGCTTGAAAAAACGGAAGGTGTTGCGGCCCGCCTGTTTGGCCTGGTACATGGCGACGTCGGCGCTTTTGGACAGGGATTCAAAGTCGGCGCCGTCGCTGGGGAACATGGCAATGCCCACCGACAGGGTGACCACCACGTCCTGCCCACCCACCACGAAGCTGCGGTTGTGGTGCTCCACCAGTTTGGACGCCACCTGTTGGGCGTTTGGCGCGTCGCAGCCGGGCAGCACCAGCACAAACTCGTCACCCCCCTGGCGCGACAGGGTGTCACCCTCCCGCACCAGCGACTCCAGCCGCCGGGCCACCTGCACCAGCAGGTCGTCCCCAGCGCTGTGGCCCAGGGTGTCATTGATGTTTTTGAAGTGGTCCAGATCCAGGAACATCAGCGCCAACGGCTGATTTTGGCGTTTGATCATGCTGGTGGCCTGGGCAAAACGGTCGGCCAGAAGTTGCCGGTTGGGCAGGCCGGTGAGCACGTCGAAGTAGGCCAGTTTGTAAATCTTGTGGTCGGCCTGTTTCTGGCGCGTGACGTCTTCTTTGATGGCCAGGTAGTGCGTCACCTGGCCGTCGGGGCGTTGCACCGGGGAAATGTGCACCGACTCCACGTACTCCGATCCGTTCTTGCGGTGGTTGATGAACTCGCCCTTCCAGGGCTGCTTGTTCACCAGGGCGGCCCACATCTGGGCGTAGGTGCTGGCCGGTGTTTTGCCCGAGTGCAGGAACTTGGGGTTCTTGCCCAGTACTTCTTCGGGGGTGTAACCAGTGGCTTCATAAAAGGTCTGGTTGGCGTACTCGATGTTGGCGTCCAGGTTGGTGATGACGATGGCGTTTGGGCTTTGCTCCACCGCCACCGAGAGCTTGTGCAGGTCTTGCTGGGTGTGGTGGCGCTCAATGGCCAGGCCCGCCAGGTAGGCCCCGCGCTCAATGACCTGCAGCTCGGCCGGTTTGGGGGCCTGGGGTTGGCGCGAATACATGGCAAACGTGCCCAGCACCCGGTCTTCATGGCCTTTGATGGGAACGGCCCAGCAGGCGGCCAGCCCGTGGGACAGGGCCAATTCGCGGTGGTCGGCCCAGAGGGGGTCGTGGGCAATGTCGGACACGATGGTGGTCAATCCCATATGGGCGGCCGTGCCACAGGACCCTGTGGCTGGGCCGATGCGCACACCGTCAATGGCTCGGCAGTACTCGGCGGGCAGGCTGGGGGCCACGGCGCTGTGCAGGGTTTGGGTGCGCAGGTCCAGTTGCAATACCGAGCACAGCACCCCCGACATCAGGCTCTCGTAGCCTTGGGTGAGGGTTGTCAGCAGTGCTGTCAGCTCGCTGCCCTTGGCCAGTTGCTCCAGCAGCGTACGCTCAATGGCCGCGCTTTGCTCCATCCACTTTTTGTCGGTCACGTCGGTGAGCACGCCGTGGACCCGCAGCAGGTGGCCGGCGGCATCTCGCTCCACCCAGGTGTGGTCGTCCACCCAGATCCAGCGGCCATCGGCTGCGCGCAGGCGGTAGGACTGGTCGTAGTGGTCGCGGTGGTGGTGGAGATGGTCCATCACCTCGGCATTGATGCGCTCGGCATCGTCTGGGTGAATGAGGTGCTCGTACAGCAGTGCGCCGTTGTGGAAGTCGTGTGGTCGGTAGCCCCACTGGCTCACGTTGTGGCTCACATACTGCACTGGCCAGCCCGGTTCGGTGACCCAGGTCATGGCCACCACCGGTGAACGCTCCACGGTGCGAGACAGGTGCTCCAGCTGGCTCTGGCGCTGTTGCAGCAGGGCGAGTGCCTCAATCAGTCTGGCCTGCTCGTTTTTGCGCTCGGTGATGTCCATGGTCACGCCCAAGGCGTGGGTGGGCTTGCCCGAGCCGTTGCGGGACACCGTTTTGCCCACCGAATGAAACCACTTGACCTGCCCACTGCGGGCGTTGACCCGGTATTCCAGGTTCACCGGCGCGTCCACGTGCTGCTTGGCGTTCTTGACGGCTTGCAGCACGCGCGGTTTGTCGGCGGTGTAGACCGCGTCCAGAAAGGTCGACACATTGGTCTGCCCCCGCGTGAGGTCCTGGCCGTTGAGGGTGCCTGTGTGGTGGCTCAGGTGGAACTGGCCCGAGTGCAGGTCCACCTCCCAGAATCCGATGCGGGCGGCCTGTGCGGCCAAGGCCAGTCGGTCCTCGGCACGTTGGGAGCGCTGCTGCAGTTCGGCATGCTCGGTCTGGCTGTGCTGTTGCTGCAGGTACTCGCCCATGCGCGTCATGAGCCTGTGCATTTGCACCATGCCCACCCGTTGACCCTGCGGGTCTTCCACCAGCAGGTGGCGCACATGCAGACGCTGCATCTGGGCCACGGCCTCCACCATCCAGGTGTTTTCGCTCACGGCGTGCAATGGGGACTTGGCCACGTCCAGCAAAGGTTGTGCGCTGAGGCTGGCCAGGTCGCTGCTGGCCATCAGGTGGGGTATGTCGCGTTCCGTCAGGATGCCGATGGCCCGGTGGTCCTTGGTGACCAGCACGTAGGTGCTGCGCTGCGCCAGCATGAGTTGCAGCGCTTCGCCCAGTGTGGCGGAGGGGGGCAGCTCGGGCAGCTCACGTTCCATCAGGTCGGACAGACCGCCCATTTTCATGAGCAGGCGGGCGTCCATGTGGTTGCGAAAGTCGGTTTCCGTCACCACGCCCTGGGCCTGTCCGTTCTCATCCACCACCACGAGGTGGCGCAGACCCTGGGTGGCCAGGCGGGCCCAGGCTTCGGTGAAGGATTCGTGCCCACGGGCGGTGGCCAGCGGGGTGCTCATGACCTGGCCGGTGCGTGTGGTGGGCGGCGTGGCGGCCATCAGCAAGCGCAACATGTCGTGCTCAGTCAGGATGCCTGCGGGCAGCCCCGCCTGGGTCACCACCACGCTGGATATGCGGTCGCGCTCCATGAGCCTGGCCGCCTCGCTCAGGGGGCTGTCCGCATCCACCTGCTGGATTTGGCGCGACATGATGTCGGCCAGCACCAGCGACTCCACCGCAGGCGGAGGGGTGAGGGTGGGCGAGGTGGCGGGCGTGCTCACGGCGGGGTCCTTGCTGGTCAATCGGATCGGCGGGCTGGCCTGGGTGCGCTCAGGCGTCATCTGCCTCGTCCGAGTGTAAACACCCGGTTGGTATTTTTGACATGCCGCCGTTTGTGGCTACCATGCCGCCTGTGACGTAACGTAACGTCAAGTCCGAACCGGCGGGTGCACCCGGCAACCCCCCCTTCCCCATGGCCACCACCACCTTCACCATCAGCGACCTGGCTCAGGAGTTTGACCTGACCACGCGGGCCATCCGCTTTTATGAGGACATGGGGCTGCTGCAGCCCGAGCGCACCGGCCCCGGTGGCCGGGTGCGCCAGTACAGTCCGCGTGACCGAACCCGCCTCAAGCTCACCTTGCGCGCCAAGCGCCTGGGTTTGAGCCTGACCGAGGCCAAGGACATCATTGACATGTACGACAGTCCGCGCGACACGGCGCCTCAGCTGGAGAAATTTTTGGTGGTGCTGGCCGACCACAAGCGCCAGCTCGAAGAGCAGATGGCCGATCTGCAGGCCAACCTCGACGAAGTGAAGCTGCACGAAAAACAAACCAAGGCCTTGTTGGTCAAGGCCAAAAAGCAGGGCGGCTGACGCTGGTCTGGACCTGCCAACAGTCTGCCGGTGGACAGTGGCGGGAGCGCCCAGGGTTGGCAAGGCACTGTCTTTGGTTGATAATTGACGTTTACGTAAACGTCAACCATGCGCAGGTCGAAATCCGTCCATCACCGCGTGCCTTTCCGGGAGCGACACCACATGAACCCCACCCCCGACGCGCTGTGGCAGCGCGTGCACACCAGTTTGTTGCGTCAAGGCCTGATGCAGCACCTGGGCACCCGTTTGCTGGCGGTGGCACCCGGCGAGGTGACGCTGGCCCTGCCGTACTCCGACAAGGTGACCCAGCAGCAGGGCGGTTTTCATGGCGGTGCCATGGGTGCGCTGGCCGACATTGCCGGGGGCTACGCCGGCCTGACGGTGGCGCCCGAGGGCATGGAGGTGACCACGGTGGAGTTCAAGATCAACTTCCTCAACGCCTTTCGCGATGGTGAACTGCAGGCGACGGGCAAGGTGCTCAAGGCAGGCAAACGCATCATCGTCACCATGGCCGATGTGACCCATGTGGCCACCGACGGCCAACGCACCCCTTGCGCCGTGATGCAGCAAACCCTGGCCCCCGTGCCCCAAACCTATTGATTTGAATAGAAAGTGCCTCCAGCGCTTTTCTGTATTGGTGTTTAAGCTCACTTTTTAATGTAGGAGACTCCCCATGACCAATTTGCCCGGCCTGAACTTCCAACTTGGTGAAGACATTGACGCCCTGCGCGACGCCGTGCGCGACTTCGCCCAGGCCGAAATTGCCCCCCGCGCCGCCGAGATCGACAAGACCGACCAGTTCCCCATGGACCTGTGGGAAAAGATGGGTTCCCTGGGCGTGCTGGGCATCACCGTGCCCGAAGAGTTTGGCGGCGCCAACATGGGCTACCTGGCCCACATGGTGGCCATGGAAGAAATCAGCCGCGCCTCGGCCAGCGTGGGTCTGAGCTACGGCGCGCACAGCAACCTGTGCGTGAACCAGATCAAACGCAACGGCACGCCCGAGCAGCGTGCCAAATACCTGCCCAAGCTGGTCAGCGGCCAGCATGTGGGCGCCTTGGCCATGAGCGAGCCCGGCGCGGGCTCAGACGTCATCAGCATGAAGCTGAAGGCCGAAGACAAGGGCGGCTACTACCTGCTCAACGGCAGCAAGATGTGGATCACCAACGGGCCGGATGCCGACACCATGGTGGTCTATGCCAAAACCGAACCCGAAATGGGCGCACGCGGCGTGACCGCCTTCATCGTCGAAAAAGGCATGAAGGGCTTTTTCACCGCCCAGAAGCTCGACAAGCTGGGCATGCGCGGCAGCCACACGGGCGAAATGGTGTTCCAGGACGTGGAAGTGCCCGAGGCGAACATTTTGGGCGGGCTGAACATGGGCGCCAAGGTGCTGATGAGCGGGCTGGACTACGAGCGTGCCGTGCTGGCCGCCGGGCCCATCGGCATCATGCAGGCCGTCATGGACAACGTGGTGCCCTACATCCACGACCGCAAGCAGTTTGGCCAGAGCATTGGCGAGTTTCAGCTCATCCAGGGCAAGGTGGCCGACATGTACACCGTGCTGCAAGCGGGCCGGGCGTTTTGCTACCAGATCGGCAAAAACCTTGACATGCTGGGCAGCGAGCACGTGCGCCAGGTGCGCAAAGACTGCGCCAGCGTCATCTTGTGGTGCGCGGAACAGGCCACCAAAATGGCCGGTGACGGCGTGCAGATTTTTGGCGGCAACGGCTACATCAACGAATACCCGCTGGGCCGTTTGTGGCGCGACGCCAAGCTGTATGAAATTGGTGCGGGCACCAGCGAAATCCGCCGCATGCTGATTGGCCGCGAGCTGTTTGCCGAGACCTGCTGAGGTGGCGAAAAACCGCGCCCGCGCAGGGCGGCCAACTCGCTAACATGCCTGCATGATGACCAACAGCCTCCAACACCTCTTTGACAACAACCGTGCCTGGGCTGCCCGCATGGAGCAGCAACGGCCCGGCTTTTTCAGCCACCTGGCGCAGCAGCAGACGCCCAAGTATTTGTGGATTGGGTGCTCCGACAGCCGGGTACCCGCCAATGAAATCATTGCGCTGGACCCCGGCGAAGTCTTCGTGCACCGCAACATTGCCAACGTGGTGGTGCACTCCGACCTGAATGCCCTGTCGGTCATCCAGTTCGCGGTGGACCACTTGAAGGTCGAGCACATCATGGTGGTGGGTCACTACGGCTGCGGTGGTGTGCTGGCGGCCTTGCGTGGCAAGCGCGTGGGCCTGGCCGACAACTGGCTGCGCCATGTGTACGACGTGAAGCTGCGCCACCGCAGCCGCCTGGACCACCTGCCCGTGGCCGAGATGGAGGACGTGCTGTGCGAGATGAACGTCATCGAGCAGGTGGGCAACGTCGCCATGTCCAACGTGTTGCAGGACGCGTGGGCGCGCGGGCAACAGGTCAGCGTGCACGGCTGGTGCTACGGGTTGAAGGATGGTTTGGCCAAAGACCTGGGCGTGACCATGAGCCGGGAGGGTGAGGTGGTGGATGTGTTTCGCCAGGCCATCAAGCGCTACCCGCGCTGCCTGCCCGCCGCGCGCTGAACAGGGGCCGTCTCATGATGCCCCAGCGCCTGGACTCGCCCGTGGCCTACGGCATTGCCAAGGCCATGATGGACGGGTTCAACCGCCATTACCGACTGTTTCGCACCGAGTCGGCGCGGGCCAAGCACCGGTTTGAAACGGCCGACTGGCACGGGCAGCAGCGGGCGCAAAAAGAGCGCATCGAGTTTTACGACCTGCGCGTGCGCGAGTGCTCGCGCCGGCTGGAGCGCGAGTTCCAGGCCGGCGAGCAGCCCATGGACGTGTGGCAGCAGGCCAAGCTGCTGTACATCGGCATGCTGGTGGACCACCGCCAGCCCGAGCTGGCGGAGAGTTTTTTCAACTCGGTCACCACCAAAATCCTGCACCGGGCCTATTTCCAGAACGATTTCATTTTTGTGCGGCCCGCCGTCAGCACCGAGTACATCGAAAACGAAGCCCCGGCCAAAACCAGCACCTACCGCTCCTACTACCCGCAGCCCGGCACTTTGCTGGCCGAGGTGCGGCGCATGGTGTCTGACTTTGGACTGCGTGTGCCCTTCGAGGACTTCGAGGGCGATACCCACAGCGTGCTCAGCGCCCTGCAGCCCCTGTTTGACCACCGGCACCTGCGCGCCAACTTCCAGATCCAGGTGCTCTCCAGCCTGTTCTACCGCAACAAGGGCGCGTACATCGTGGGCCGTGTCATCAACGGGTTTCAGGAGGTGGCGTTTGCACTGCCCATACTGCACAACCCCCAGGGCCAGCTGGTGATCGACGCACTGCTGCACGGCGAGGACGACCTGCTCATGCTGTTCAGCTTTGCGCGGGCGTACTTCATGGTGGACATGGAAATTCCCAGCGCTTACGTGCAGTTTTTGCGCAGCATGATGCCGCGCAAACCCCGTGCCGAGTTCTACAACGCCCTGGGCCTGGCCAAGCAGGGCAAAACCCTGTTCTACCGCGATTTTTTGCAGCACCTGCGCCACAGCACCGACATGTTCCGCATCGCGCCCGGCATCAAGGGCATGGTCATGCTGGTGTTTGACCTGCCCAGTTTTCCGTTCGTCTTCAAGGTCATCAAAGACTTTTACCCGCCGCCCAAAGACACCACGCGTGAGCAGATCCGGGGCAAGTACCTGCTGGTCAAGCAGCACGACCGCGTGGGCCGCATGGCCGACACGCTGGAGTTCTCGGGTGTGGGCTTTCCGCGTGACCGTTTCTCCGATGAGCTGATCGCCGAGATCGGAAAATTCGCCCCCAGCCAGATTGAAATTGGTGACTGCAATGGCGACGGCAGCATCGAGGTGCTGATCAAGCACGTCTACATCGAGCGGCGCATGATCCCGCTCAACATCTACCTGCAGGAAGCGTTTGATGTGCTGCAACCCCGCAGCGGTGCGGACGACGCCTCGTTGCGCCGCGCCCACCAGCAGCTGGAGCGGGCGGTGGTGGAGTACGGCAACGCCATCAAAGACCTGGTGGCGGCCAACATTTTTCCCGGTGACATGCTGTGGAAAAACTTCGGCATCACCCGCCACGGCAAGGTGGTGTTTTACGACTACGACGAAATCGAATACATCACCGACTGCCATTTCCGCCGCGTGCCCGAGCCCCGCACCGAGGAAGAGGAAATGTCGGGCGAGGTGTGGTATTCGGTCGGCCCCAAAGACGTGTTCCCCGAAACCTTTGCGCCCTTTTTGCTGGGCAACCCCCTGGTGCGCCAGGTGTTCATGGCCCACCACGCCGACTTGCTGGACGTGGCCTTCTGGCAAAGCCACCAGGACCGCATTTTGGCCGGGCATGTGTTCGACGTGTTTCCCTACGAGCAGGACAAACGCTTTCGCCACCGGGGAGCCCCACCCGAACAGCGGCCATCCATCTGATGCCGTGCCACATTCCCATTTGTAGCTGAAAGTGCTTGTGCAGCAAGCGCTGGATGCCAATTTCATTCACAAAAGGAGACCCAAATGACTTCACCCACCATCACCCTGAACGCCGACGACATCGTCATCGTCGGCGCTGCCCGCACGCCCATGGGCGCGTTCCAGGGCGACTTTGCCAGCCTGGCCGCGCACGACTTGGGCGGCGTGGCCATTGCCGCCGCCGTGCAGCGCGCCGGCATTGCGCCCGAACTGGTGACCGAGGTGCTGTTTGGTAACTGCCTGATGGCGGGCCAAGGCCAGGCCCCGGCGCGCCAGGCGGCCTTCAAGGGCGGGCTGCCTAAAAGCGCGGGGGCCGTCACGCTCAGCAAAATGTGCGGCTCGGGCATGCGCGCCGCCATGTTTGCGCACGACATGCTGCTGGCAGGCAGCCACGAGGTGCTGGTGGCCGGTGGCATGGAGAGCATGACCAACGCGCCCTACATACTGCCCAAGGCACGCGGTGGTTACCGCATCGGCCATGACCGCATCTTTGACCACATGATGCTCGACGGCCTGGAAGACGCCTACGAACCCGGCCGCAGCATGGGCACCTTTGGCGAAGACTGCGCCGCCAAATACCGTTTCACCCGCGAGCAGCAAGACGCCTTTGCCACCGCCAGCGTGCAGCGCGCCAAAGCCGCCACCGCCAGCGGGGCCTTTGCCGCCGAAATCGCCCCCGTCACCGTCAAGGGCAGGGGCGGCGAGACCGTGGTGTCCATCGATGAAGGCCCCGGCAAGGTCAAGCTGGACAAAATCCCCAGCCTGCGGCCCGCCTTCAAGAAGGACGGCACCATCACGGCGGCCAGCAGCTCCAGCATCAACGACGGCGCCGCCGCGCTGGTGATGATGAAGGCCAGCACCGCCGCCAAGCTGGGCTGTGTGCCGCTGGCGCGCATCGTCAGCCACGCCACCCACGCGCAAGAGCCCGAGTGGTTTGCCACCGCCCCCGTGGGTGCCACGCAAAAAGCCCTGGACAAAGCCGGGTGGGGCGTGGCCGATGTGGACCTGTGGGAAGTGAATGAGGCCTTTGCCGTGGTGCCCATGGCGCTGATGGCCGACCTGAACGTGCCCCACGAAAAGGTCAACGTCAACGGCGGCGCGTGTGCGCTGGGTCACCCCATCGGGGCCAGCGGTGCGCGCATCATGGTCACGCTCATCCACGCACTCAAGGCCAGGGGGCTGACCAAAGGCCTGGCCACGCTGTGCATTGGCGGGGGTGAGGCCACAGCGGTGGCGCTGGAAGTGCTGTAAACCGCCGACCCGGCGGCGCCCTGCACCGCGCTCAGGTCTCAGCGCCTGGCAAATGGTTTCAGGCAGCCCCGCCCAGGGCCTGCAGCCAGATGGGCAGGCGCTCGCGCACGATGTGCAGCGCGGGCGATTCTTCCCGCCGGTTCAGCGTCACCAGCCCGAACCGGGCGCTTGCGTTCAGCGGTGGCTCGACGGGCAGTTGCACCAGGTCGGCCCCCACGGCGTTCACCGTCAGCAGCACGGCATCGCTGTGGCGGGTGGTGTCCACCAGGCTCAGGGTTTCGTCGCAGCGCAGCGTGACGAGGTCGTCCGGGTTGGCCTCTGCCCCGTAGCGCTCCTGCAGCACCCGGGCCACTTCGTCGCTCAGCGGGGTGGACGCGATGGGGTAGGCCCGAATGTCGGTCAGCGTGACCGAGTCGCGCCCTTGGGTCAGCGGGTGGCCAGGTCTCACCATGAAGCTCGCGGGCAGCTCAAACGCCTGCGTCACCCGCAGCACTGACGACGGGCGCATGGCCCTCACATCCACGATGGCACCGTCCAGTTGCTGAGCCTGCAGCGATTGCAGCAGCACATCGGTGTTGCCGCGTGACACCTCCAGTTGCAGCCGGGGATGGTGCTCGGCCATGTGCAGCAGCAGCGGGCGCGTGAGCAACGCGCCCGGCGCGGAACTCAGGCCCAGGCGCAGCTTGCCGGTTTGCCCGGTGTGCAGGTCCCGGCCCAGTTGCTTCAGGGCCTCGGCGTCATTCACCAGGTTCTGGGCCCGGCGCAACACATCGCGCCCGAATGGCGTGGGCTCGGTGCGCCGCCCCAAGCGATCAAACAGCGGCTGCCCCAACTCTTCTTCCAGTGCCTGGATGCTGCGCGACAGGGCCGATTGCGTCACGAACAAGGCCTTGGAGGCCTGCACATAGGAGCCCAGCTGCGCCAGAACCACGAAATGCCTGAGTTGCACGAGTGTCATGGGGAAATTTTCGCAAAAGTCATTGATTGTCGGCGACCAATGCATTGGACTTTAGCGGGTGTGCTGCATAACATGCAACAAAGTTCATGTGAAAGTCGGTTTTTGACGCGAATACCGACCTTTCACCGAGTGCTTTCTCTGAATTTTGGCAATGGAGTACATCTTGGTTCAACTCGCCGACGACGCTGTGCAAGCCTTCATTGAGCTGCGGCGTGACATTCACCGCCACCCTGAACTCGCCTTCGACGAGCACCGCACCAGTGCGCTGGTGGCTGACAAGTTGCGCGCCTGGGGTTACGAGGTGACCACCGGCCTGGGCGGCACCGGCGTGGTGGGGCAGCTCGTCAGGGGTCAGTCTGCCAAGCGGCTGGGCCTGCGCGCGGACATGGATGCGCTGCCCATTCTGGAGGCCACCGGCGCGGCGTGGAGCAGTTGCCACCACGGCGTGATGCACGCCTGCGGGCACGATGGCCACACCGCCATGCTGCTGGCCGCTGCCCAGCAACTGGCCGAGCAAGGTGGCTTTGATGGCACGCTGAACCTGATTTTTCAGCCTGCGGAAGAAGGGGGCGGTGGTGCCTTGAAGATGATGGAAGACGGGCTGTTCGAGCGCTTTCCGTGCGAGGCGGTTTTTGCCATGCACAACATGCCCGGCCACCCCCAGGGCCAGTTGATATTCCGCTCGGGGCCCATGATGGCGTCGTCCGACTACGCCACCATCACGCTGCATGGGGTGGGTGGGCACGGCGCCATGCCCCACCGTGCCGCCGACCCCATTGTGGCGGCCTCCTCTTTGGTCATGGCTTTGCAAACCGTGGTCTCCCGCAACACTGACCCCTTGCAGGCGGCGGTGGTCACTGTGGGTGCGCTGCAGTCTGGCCAGGCCAACAACGTCATTCCCGCCAGTGCCCGACTGGAGTTGAGCGTGCGGGCGCTGGACCCGCAGGTGCGGGAGATGCTGGAGCAGCGCATCAAGAGCTTGGTGCAGCTTCAGGCGCAGAGCTTCGGCGTGCGCGCCGACATCGACTGGCGCCCCGGCTATGCGGTGCTCGTCAACAGCGAGGCCGAAACGGCGCAAGCCCTGGCCGTGGCGCAGCGTCATTTCAAGGCCGATCAGGTCAACCCCAACGGGCCCATGCTCACCGGCAGCGAAGACTTTGCTTTCATGCTGCAGTGCGTGCCCGGCAGCTACCTGCTCATAGGCAATGGCAGCGGCCAGGAGCCGGGCGCGTGCATGGTGCACAACCCCGCCTACGACTTCAACGACGACAACATCGCCATTGGCGCTGCCTACTGGATCGCACTGGCCCGTGACTGGCTGGCCTGACCAAGGGCTTAGCCCTCCCAACCCCTTCCCAACCCGACCGACAGGAGACACACCATGAACGCACGCATCCGCATCAAAACCCTGGTGGCAACCGCCGCTCTGGCCGCCATCGGCTTCACAAGCGCAGCCCAGGCCCAAACCACTTTGACCATGTCCAGCTGGGTGCCTCCCACCCACTACGTCGTGAAAGACATACTGCAGCCCTGGATGGCCGAGGTGGAAAAAGCGACCGAAGGGCGCGTCAAGATCAACCTGCTGCCCAAGGCCGTGGGTGCGCCCGCCCAGCATTGGGAACTGGCGCGCAAAGGCGTGGCCGACATCACCTGGGGCAACTTCACCTACGAACCCGAGCGCTTCAAGCATGTGTGGTTTGCCGAGCTGCCCATGATGGGCTCCAGCTCCGAGGCGTCGTCCGTGGCGCTGTGGCGCACTTACCAGCAGTTTCTGGCCAGCAACGACGCCTTCAAGGGCGTGACCATGCTGGGCGTGGGCATGCTGGGCGTGGGCATGCTGGGTGGCGGCCAGTTCCACCACCCCAGCAAAGTGATTGACACCCCCGATGACCTCAAAGGCCAGAAGGTGCGCATGGGCGGCCCCATTCAGAAGCGCCTGCTGGAAGACTTGGGTGCCGTGCCAGTCGCCGGCCCTGGCCCCAAGGCCTACGAAATGCTGGAAGGCGGCGTGGTCGATGCCTCCTTGCACGCGCTGGAGTCGGTGGTCAACTTCCGCCTCGACGGCAAGCTGAAGAACCACACCATCATCCCTGGCGGCCTGTACGACGCGACCTTCTTCATCGTCATGAATGAGGGCAAGTTCAAAGGCCTGTCCGCCGCCGACCAGGCCGCGGTGATGAAGGTGTCGGGCGAAGCGCTGTCGCGCCACTGGGGTGTTGAGTTTGACAAGCAGAACAAGTCGGCCGAAGCCACGCTGCGGGCCAATGGCCACAAGTTCGCCCAACCTGAGGCCACCCTGCTCACCAACATCACCAAAGTGCGCACGACCATGCTCAAGGAACTGCAGGCCGAAGGCCTGTCCTTTGGCGTGAAAGACGTGGGTGCCATGGTGAATTACTACGAGCAGCAGTACAAAACCATCGCCAAGTAAGCCGGATACCCCACGCACAAGGAGACAAGGGTCATGCAATCCCTGAAACATAAAGTTGAAACCACCGTTGGCTTTTTGTTGGTGGTGCTGCTGTCGGCCATGGTGGCCCTGACCTTTGTCGATGTGCTGGGGCGCCGCTTGGCCAACACACCGGTGTTCGGTGCCAATGACATCACCGAACACCTGATGGCCATCATCATCTTCTCCGGTCTGCCGTTGCTCACGGCCCGCCGGGGGCACCTGAGCATCGACCTACTGGACCACTGGCTGCTGCGCCCTGCGTGGCGGCCCTGGCACAAGGCGGTCGATGTGCTGATTGCCGCCGTGCTGGCGCTCATTGCCTGGCAATACTTCGTGGCGGTGGGCGAGGCCCAGCAGATCGACGAAGTCAGCCCGGCGCTCAACATTCCCCGCTACTGGATGTACGCCTACATCGCCATCACCACCTCGCTGGCGGCGGTGCTGGCACTGCTGGCCGCACCCCCCCAATCCGAATTGCACACAGAGGAGGTCACCCCATGACCATCGGTCTCATTTGCCTGGGCCTGGTCCTGTTGCTGGCCATGCTGCGGGTGCCGCTGGGCATTGCGCTGCTGACGGTGGCTGTCGGGGGCATCACGGCCCTCAACAGCTTCGGTGCCGCGCGCACCCTGATCCCCATGACGCTGTCGGAAGCGGCGTTTTCTTACGACCTGGCTGTGGTGCCGCTGTTCATCCTCATGGGCAATGTGCTGTCACGCACCGGCATTTCTGAGGATTTGTTTCGTGCGGCGAATGCCTTTTTGGGCGGCGTGCGCGGCGGGCTGGCGCTGGCGACCATGGTCACCTGCGCTGGTTTCAGTGCGGTGTGCGGGTCCAGCTTTGCCACAGCGGCCACCATGGCCAAGGTGGCTTACCCCAGCATGCAAAAGTATGGCTACTCCGAGCGCCTGGCCTCGGCCACCATCGCGGCTGGCGGCACGCTGGGCATACTGATTCCGCCGTCCATCATCCTGATGATTTACGGCATCCTCACGCAGCAAAACATCGGCGAGCTGTTCATTGCTGGTGTGCTGCCCGGGTTGCTGGGCCTGGCCATGTACATGGGCGTGATCTACCTGATCGCCGTGTTCAGGCCCGAGCACGCGCCGCGCGGCCAAACCGGCACCGCCCAGGAGCGCTGGCAGTCGCTGGCGGGGGTGTGGCCGTTTGTGGCGCTGTTCCTGCTCATCATCGGTGGCCTGTACATGGGCTGGTTCACCCCCACAGAGGCCGGCGGCATAGGTGCGGGCACGGCGCTGCTGATCGCACTGGGCCAGCGCCGACTGGGCTGGGGCCGGTTTGCCGAGGTCATGAAAGAAACCGCCTACACCTCGGTCATGCTGTACGTGGTGCTGTTCGGAGCCATGCTGTTTGCGCAGCTCATCAGCTTCTCGGGCCTGGCCGACGAATTGCTGGGTCTGGTGCAGGGCTCAGGCCTGTCGCGCACCGGCATTCTGCTGGCCATTCTGGTGGTGTTTTTGTTGTTGGGCTGCGTCATGGATTCCATGGCCATCATCTTGATCTTTGTGCCCCTGTTCATGCCCACGCTGGTGGCGCAGGGCTATGACTTGGTGTGGTTCGGCATCATTGTGGTGGTGCTGACCGAAATTGGCCTCATCACCCCGCCGGTGGGCATGAATGTGTTTGTGCTCAAGGCCAACCTGCCACGGGTGGCCGTGGGCACCATCTTCCGGGGGCTGGTGCCTTTCATGGCGGTGGATGTGCTGCGCCTGGCGGTGCTGGTGGCATTTCCCTCCATCAGCCTGGTCTTGGTCCAGCTCAGCCGATGAAAGCCGTGTTCACCGCGTAAAATTGAAAAATCGCAGATCGGGAGAGACTGGCAGTGAATACCCACCCGCCAGCGCCGAAGGAGCAACCGCCCCGGAAACTCTCAGGCAAAAGGACCGATCCGCGTTTTCCATCTCTGAAGAGCAGCCGGGTTCGTCACCCGGCTCACCGCAGGAGCAAGCGGCACCCACCAGCGGTGCCGTGAATCTCTCAGGTTCCAAACAGAGGGGGCGTGCTACCGGCATGTGGCCGGGGGCACTCCATCCTCATCGACGTTTGGAGCCTTCATCATGCAAACAATCGCCGTCATCGGCGGTGGCATCACCGGTGTCACCACGGCCTACGCGCTGGCCAAGCGCGGGTTTTCCGTCACCCTGTTCGAGCAACACCGCTACGCCGCCATGGAGACTTCGTTCGCCAACGGCGGGCAACTGTCTGCGTCCAATGCCGAGGTGTGGAACCACACCTCCACCGTGCTCAAAGGCATGAAGTGGATGCTCAAAAACGATGCCCCGCTGCTGGTCAACCCCAAGCCCACCTGGCACAAGCTGTCGTGGATGGCCGAGTTTTTGGCCGCCATTCCCCAATACGAGGCCAACACCGTGGCCACCACCCAGCTGGCCATTACCGCCCGCCAGCACCTGTTTGCGTGGGCGCAAGCCGAGGGCATTGACTTTGACCTGAAGCGCCAGGGCATCTTGCACATTTACCGCGACAAGGCGGGCTTTGACCACGCGACCAAGGTCACGAAACTGCTGGCCCAGGGCGGGCTGCCACGCCGCGCCGTCACACCTGACGAAATGCGCGCCATCGAGCCCACACTGGCCGGGGCCTACTACGGCGGGTTCTTCACCGAGAGCGACGCCACCGGCGACATCCACAAGTTCACCGTTGGGCTGGCCGCTGCCGCCGAGCGCCTGG
Source organism: uncultured Hydrogenophaga sp. (assembly GCA_964396895.1). Lineage (GTDB taxonomy): Bacteria > Pseudomonadota > Gammaproteobacteria > Burkholderiales > Burkholderiaceae_C > UBA2334. The sequence goes on from CAYNGJ010000003.1 coordinate 153,474, forward strand.
GCGTGCGCTGCCTGTACGGGCAAGACGTGCAAAGCCTGAGCAGCGACGGCCAGCGTGCCACTGTGGTGGCTGCCAACGGCGAGGCGGGTGGGGCGGTGCAGACGCACCAGTTCGACAGCTTGGTGGTGTGCGCAGGCATTGCCAGTCGCCAGTTGGCCGCGCAACTGGGCGACCGGGTGAACATTTACCCGGTCAAGGGCTATTCCATCACCGTCAACCTGCAAGACGAGGCCAGTCAGCAGGCCGCGCCGCAGGTCAGCTTGCTGGACGACGAAACCAAGCTGGTCACCAGCCGCCTGGGGGTGGACCGTTTCCGGGTGGCGGGCACGGCAGAGTTCAACGGGGCCAACCGAGACATTCGCGCTGACCGCATCCGCCCGCTGGTGAACTGGGTCAACCAGTGCTTCCCCGGTGTCAACACCCGCCAGGTGGTGCCGTGGGCGGGCTTGCGCCCCATGATGCCCAACCTCATGCCCCGCGTGGGTGCAGGCCGCCGCGCCAACGTGTTTTACAACACCGGCCACGGCCACCTGGGCTGGACGCTGTCTGCCGCCACCGCCGACCTGGTGGCCGAGCAGGTGAAAGCCGTGGCACATCAGGGTTAAACCACTGTTTGGGCCAGTGGTTTTGCTGAATAATGGGGCGATTGACGTTAACGTAACGTCAACCTGAATTGCCCCGTTACCTCAAGGATTCCCCATGCTGTTGACCGACGACCAAACCATGGTGCGCGACGCCGTGCGCGCCTTTGCCCAAGCCGAACTCTGGCCCAACGCCGCCCAATGGGACAAAGACCACACCTTTCCCAAAGACGTGCACAAAGGCCTGGCCGAGCTGGGTTGCTACGGCATTTGCGTGCCCGAAGAGCTGGGCGGCGCTGGCCTGAACTACCAAACTCTGGCCGTGGTGCTGGAAGAAATTGCCGCTGGCGACGGCGGCACCAGCACCGTCATCAGCGTGACCAACTGCCCCGTCAACGCCATCCTCATGCGCTATGCCAACAAGACGCAGCAGGAGCAATGGCTGCGCCCGCTGGCGGCTGGAACGATGCTGGGTGCGTTCTGCCTGACCGAGCCACACGTGGGTTCAGATGCCTCCGCGCTGCGCACCACGGCGGTCAAAGACGGCGATGCCTACGTCATCAATGGCGTGAAGCAGTTCATCACCAGTGGCAAGCACGGCGACGTGGCCATCGTCATTGCCGTGACCGACAAAGCCGCTGGCAAGCGCGGCATGAGTGCCTTCATCGTACCCACGGCCACGCCGGGCTATGTGGTGGCACGGCTGGAAGACAAGCTGGGCCAGCACAGCAGCGACACGGCCCAGATCAACTTCGACCACTGCCGCATTCCCGCAGACAACCTCATCGGCAAAGAAGGCGAGGGCTACAAGATTGCCCTGTCTGCGCTGGAGGGCGGGCGCATTGGCATTGCCGCGCAAAGCATTGGCATGGCGCGCAGCGCTTTTGAGTGCGCGCTGGCCTACGCCAAAGAGCGCGAGAGCTTTGGACAGCCCATCTTCAAGCACCAGGCCGTGGGCTTTCGGCTGGCCGACATGGCCACGCAAATCGAGGCGGCCCGCGCCCTCACGCACCACGCCGCCGCCTTGCGCGACGCAGGCCAGCCGTGTTTGAAAGAGGCCGCCATGGCCAAGCTGTTTGCCAGTGAAATGGCCGAGCAGGTGTGTTCAGCCGCCATCCAGACCCTGGGCGGCTACGGTTATGTGAGCGACTTTCCGGTGGAGCGTATCTACCGCGACGTGCGCGTGTGCCAGATTTACGAGGGCACCAGCGACGTGCAAAAAATCCTGATTCAGCGGGCTTTGGCCTGAGTGAGGACGGGTGGGGTCAGGGGGCGTTGGCGGATGGATGAAAATCCCCCTGACATGACACATCTTTCCAATGCCACTTTCGCTCCACACCGTGGGCACGCGTCACCAGGGGTGTTCGCATGAACATCATCATCCTAGGCGCTGGCCGGGTGGGCGAGAGTGTGGCCGAGAGCCTGGCGTCCGAGCAGAACGACATCACCCTGATTGACCTGGACCCCGAACGCCTGCGGCTGCTGGAAGACCGGTTGGACCTGCGCGGCGTGGTGGGCAATGGCATTCAGCCCAGCGTGCTGCGCGAAGCCGGCGCGGCCGACGCCGACATGCTGATTGCCTGCAGCGCGTTGGACGAAACCAACCTGGTGGTGTGCAAGGTGGCACACGATGTGTTCAACATCCCGTCCACGGTGGCCCGGCTGCGTTCGCCCGAGTTCAACGAAGGCGACGAACTGCTGGGGCGCAACGGATTTTCGGTGGACCACGTCATCTGCCCCGAAGAGTCGGTGATGCACTACATCCACAAGCTCATCGAATACCCCGAAGCGCTGCAGGTGCTGGAGTTTGCCGAGGGTCGGGTGAGCCTGATCGCGGTGCGCGCTGCGCCCGGCAGTCCGCTGGTGGGGCACACGGTGGCCGACATCCGCGACCGCTTTCCCCACGCCGAAATGCGGGTGGTGGCGCTGTACCGCCAAGACCACGAGGTGACCCAGCTCAAGACCGCCCGCATCCTTCCCGGTGACGAGGTCTTTGTGCTGGCCGACACGCAGAAAATCCGGCTGGTGCTGGCCGCCATCCACAACATCGACCAGCCTGTGCAGCGGCTCATGATCGCCGGTGGCGGCAAGGTCGGCCTGCGTCTGGCACGCAGCCTGGCGGGCAAGTGCCAGGTCAAACTCATTGAGCGCGACAAAAAACGCTGCGAGTACCTGGCCAGCCAGCTCTCCAGCGACACGTTGGTGCTCAACGGCGACGGTGCCGACGAGGGCCTGCTAGAAGAAGAAAACGTGGGCGAGATGGACCTGTTCCTGGCCCTGACCAGCGACGACGAGGACAACATCATGTCCGCCATGCTGGCCAAGCGCATGGGCGCGCGTCGTGTCATGGCCCTCATCAACCGCCGTGCCTATGCCGACATGATGCAGGGCGGCACCATCGACATCGCGGTATCGCCCTCGCAAACCGTCATCGGTGAGCTGCTGGCGCATTTGCGCCGGGGCGACGTGGTGGCCGTGCACAGCCTGCGCCGGGGCGCCGCCGAGGCGCTGGAGGGCGTGGCCCGCGGTGATGCCAAAACCTCCAAGCTGGTGGGGCGGCGGGTGCGCGAGGTCAAGTGGCCCACGGGCACGCGGGTGGGGGCCATCGTGCGTGGTGAAGGCCGGGGGGCCGAGGTGCTGATGCCGCACCAGGACACCCTGATCGAGGCGGACGACCACATCGTCATGTTCATTCCCAACAAGCGCCTGGTGCGCGAGGTGGAGCGCCTGTTTCAGGTCAGCGCCACCTTCTTTGGTTGATGCCCATGGTTCGCCCCATGCTGGATGCCCTGCGGGCCGTGTGGTTCAACCTGGGCCGGGTGATCGTGTCGTTTGCCATCACCTTTCTGGTGCCGCTGGGCTGGGCCTGGTCGGAGGACAGCGAGCGGCTGGTGCTCATCTGGGGAGGCTGTTGCCTGTTCACCTTGCTCACCGGGGCGGTGTTGTGGTGGCAGGGGCACGGCAGCCGGCGTGAGCTGAAAACCCGGGATGGTTTTTTACTCGTGACCCTGGTGTGGCTGACGCTGCCCGCCTACTCGGCCCTGCCGCTGTGGCTCACGGTGCCCGACATCGGTTGGATCAAGGCCTATTTCGAGGCCATGAGTGCGCTCACCGCCACCGGCGCCACGGCGCTGTCGGGGCTGGACGATTTGCCCGTGTCGGTCAACGTGTGGCGCTGTTTTTTGCAGCTCATCGGGGGCCTGGGCATCATGCTGCTGGTGGTGGCCGTGCTGCCCATGCTGGGCTTGGGTGGCATGCAGCTGTACAAGGCCGAAACGCCCGGCCCCATGAAGGACGACCGCTTCACCCCCCGCATTGCCGAAACCGCGCGCGGCCTGTGGGGCGTGTACTTTGCGTTTTCGGCCGCGTGCATGGGTGCCTACCGCTGGGCGGGCATGAGCTGGGCCGACGCCTTCATGCACATGTGCACCACCATGGGCTTGGGCGGGTTTTCGTCGCACGACGCCAGCTTTGGCCACTGGGATTCACCCGCCATTGAGGGTGTGGCCATTGTGTTCATGGCGCTGGCGGGCATCAGTTTTGTGCGCTACTTCATGGTCATCCGTGGCCGCACCCTGCGCCCCATCCTGGCCGACCGCGAGATTCAGGCCTATGTGTGGGTGCTGGTGCTGTCGGTGCTGCTGCTCACGGGGCTGTTGACCGTCGAAGGGGTGTACGCCAGCTGGGAGGAAGCCCTGCGGGCCAGCGCGTTCCACGTCTTGTCCCTGGCCACCACCACGGGCTATGCCTCGACCGACTACGCCACCTGGCCCATTTTTGCGCCCGTGTGGCTGATGTTTTTGGGCTGCTTTGTGTCGTGCGCAGGTTCCACCGGCGGCGGCATCAAGATGGTGCGCATGGTGTTGCTGGTCAAGCAGGCCCGGCGCGAGCTGGTGCGCATCATCCACCCCCGTGTGGTCAACCCCGTCACGCTGGGGCGCAAGGTGCTGCCCACCTCGGTCATGACGGCGGTGCTGGGCTTCATGCTCATTTATGGGGCCACCACGGTGGGGCTGACCATGCTCATGCTCTTGTCGGGCTCGGACATCGTGACCGCCTTCAGCGCGGTGGTGGCCACCGTCAACAACATTGGCCCTGGCCTGGGCGCCGTGGGCCCCAGCAGCAACTTTGGCGTGCTGACCGAATTCCAGCTGGTGGTGCTGACCTTTGCCATGATGCTGGGCCGGTTGGAGCTGCTGAGCGTGCTGGTGCTGTTCACCAGCGCGTTCTGGCGGCGTTGAGCACGCAGGCCACTTTTTTCAGACACACACAGGAGACACCCCATGCCCATCACCAAAGGATTCCGCGCCCTCGTTGACGAGGCCAATGCCCGCATCACCACCTACTCGGTGGCCCAGGTGCTGGCCCGGCTGGCCGCGGGGGACCCGCGCCTGCAGGTGGTGGACATCCGCGACCCCCGCGAACTGGAGCGCGAGGGCACGGTGCCCGGTTGCATCCACGCGCCGCGCGGCATGTTGGAGTTTTGGGTGGACCCGGCCTCGCCTTACTTCAAGCCCGTGTTCGCAGACGAGGGCAAAGAGTTTGTGTTGTTTTGCGGCGCGGGCTGGCGCAGCGCCCTGGCCACGGCCACGCTGGCCGACATGGGCATGTCCAATGTGGCCCACATCGACGGCGGCTTTGCCGAGCTGAAGAAGCAAGGTGCACCGCTGCAAACCCTGGCCGAGCACCACGCCGACAGCCAGGCCCAGCGCGCGGCGCGGGCCAGCCAGGCGTGAGCCAGCCGGGGGCGGCGGTGCATGCCGCGTCGGTCTGCCCCTGTGGGCGCACGGAAGGCCAGGGACGGTCGAAGCCGCTGACCTACACCGCCTGCTGCCTGCCCTGGCACACTGGCCTGCATGGGGGCCAGAGTGCACCCGATGCCGAGGCCCTCATGCGCTCGCGCTACAGCGCGTTTGTGTTGGGGCTGGCCGACTACCTGCTGGCCACTTGGCACGCCACCACCCGCCCGCTCGAGCTGACGCTGGAGACGGGCACCCAGTGGCTGGGGCTGGAGGTGCGCAGCCACCACCGCCAGGACGACACCCACGCCACCGTGGAGTTTGTGGCCCGCTACCGCGTCGGCGGCCAGGGCCAACGCCTGCTCGAAACCAGCCGCTTCCGCAAAGAAGACGGTCGCTGGTTCTATGTGGACGGAGATTTAAGATAAAAATGGCCATCAGCGCTTTATTGGTAAAGATTTTTAGCTATGTTGTTTGATGCCGTTTTGTTTGACTGCGATGGCGTGCTGGTGGACAGCGAACCCATCACCAACGGCGTGTTGCGCCACATGCTCAACGAGGCGGGCTGGGCGCTGAGCCAGGCTGAGTGCTTTTCCCTCTTCATCGGCAAGGCCGTGCGCGACGAACGCGCCCGCATCGAGCAAGAAACCGGCCGCCCGCTGACCGAAGACTGGATGCGCGCCTTTTACGCCCGGCGCGACCAGCGATTGCGCGCCGAACTCAAGGCCATGGACGGTGCACTGCAAGCCGTGGCCGCCTCGCACCGCCACACCCGGGGGCGCATTGCCTGCGCCTCAGGCGCAGACCGGCCCAAGGTGGTGATGCAGATCGAGATGGCGGGCATGCAGCCCTACTTCGGCGACCGCATCTTCAGCGGGCATGACCTGCCACGCTCCAAACCCCACCCCGACGTGTATCTGGCCGCCGCCGCCCACCTGAACGTGGACCCGGCACGCTGCCTGGTCATTGAAGACACCGCCACCGGCGTGCGCGCCGGGCTGGACGCGGGCGCTACGGTGTGGGGCTACTGCCCGGCAGGCCACGGGCGCGCGTTTGAAGGCTTGCCCGTGGCGCGGGTGTTCAGGCACATGGATGAGTTGGCGGGGGCGTTGGGTGGTTGAGCGGGGTTGAGGCCGTCTGGCGTGGTCAGCCGCGCGTGCGCCACTCGCCGGGCGTCGCTCCCGTCCAGCCCTTGAAGGCGCGGATAAAGCTCTTTTCGTTTTGAAACCCCGCGGCGTCGGCCACCTGTTTGACGGGGCGGTCGGTGCGGTGCAGCAGTTCCATGGCGCGGTCACGGCGCACCTCGTCTTTCAGCGCTTGCAGGCTGGCACCTTCTTCTTTCAGTTGACGGTGCAGTGTGCGGGCAGACACGGCGAGTTGGGCCGCCAGGTCTTGGGCGTTGTGGCTGAGTTGCGGCTGTGCAGCCAGTGCTTGGCGCACGCGCTGCACCAGCAGGCGGTCCCGCCGGTAGTGGCGCACGGTCAGCGGCAGGGCGTGCTGCAGCATCTGTTGCAAGGCGGCTTCGTCGCGGCGCAGGGGCAGTTGCAGGTAGCGCGCGTCCAGCAGCAGCCGGGTGCGCGGCGCGTCAAAGGTGCAAGGCCCGGCAAACAGCACCGCGTAGGCGCTGGCGTGGGGCGGGGCGGGGTAGGCCAGCTCCACGGCCAGCAGCGGCATGCGCGAGTCCACCAGCCAGCTGGCCACGCCCAGCAGGTTGCGCAGCAGCGACACATGGCAAAACTCACGCAGCTCGCCAGTCAGCCAGTGTGCGGGGGCGATCTCGGTCAGGGTGATGCTGAAGGTGGTGATGTTGCCGCTGCTGCTGTAGTTGCTGTTGCTGCCATCGGTGCTGTGCTCGGCATCGCCGCAGTCCAGGCTTGCGCTCAGGCTCAGCACCACGTCGCCCGTCAGCAAACCGTGGTGGCGGCACCAGCGTTTCAGCGCCACCTCCAAGGTGGGCGCGCTGATGCTGGCGCGCAGAAGCATGCCGTAGCTGCCCCAGGGCAGGCGGCGGTGGAACCAGCCCAGGGCCTCGTCGTCCAGCTCGCGCATGGCGGCGTCCGACAGGCGTTCCATTTGCCCGGCGGTGATGCGGGCATCCACCCGGTGCAGGGCTTGGTGTGCGATCTGGGCTTGCGTCAGCGCGCCATCTGGGTGCAGGCCGCGCAGGGCGTAGGCCTGCACCATGGCGCGTGCAAAGGCCATGGGCGTGGCGGCAACGGGTGGCAGGTCTTGCATGGACGCAGTGTGCCAAAGAAATCGATGATGCGTGGCGCGATTTGCAACCTCTGTGACCCATGTCGACCAAGCCAACGGCCTATGCTCAGGGCTGAAGACCGGGTGGGCCAGTCCCGATTGCGGGCAAGGTGGTGCGTCGCTACAGTGGATTGCAACAACCCTTGCACCAACGCCCATTCCCGCTCGTTGGGACCCTTTTCTCGCATTGACCCATCGGCCTTAAGAACACACCGTTTGCTGGAGACACCCCCATGACCGTTTTGGAATCCAAACTCAACCCCCGCTCGGCGGACTTCACGGCCAATGCCGATGCCATGCGCACCCTGGTGGACGACTTGCGCGCCCAGGTGGCCCAAGTGGGCCAGGGTGGGGGCGATGCCGCCCGCGCCAAGCACACCGGCCGGGGCAAGCTGCTGCCGCGTGACCGCGTTCACATGCTGCTGGACCCCGGCACCCCGTTTTTGGAGGTGGCCCCGCTGGCCGCGCTCAACATGTACAAAGAAAAAGACGGCCAGGGCGGCACCAAAGACGCCGCCCCCTGCGCCGGGCTCATTGCGGGCATTGGCCGCGTCAGCGGGGTGGACTGCATGATTGTGTGCAACGACGCCACCGTGAAGGGCGGCACCTACTACCCCCTGACCGTCAAAAAACACCTGCGCGCACAGGAGATTGCGCAGCAGAACAACCTCACCTGCATTTACCTGGTGGACTCGGGCGGGGCCAACCTGCCCAACCAGGACGAGGTGTTTCCTGATCGCGACCACTTTGGCCGCATCTTTTACAACCAGGCCAACATGTCGGCCCAGGGCATTTCGCAGGTGGCCGTGGTCATGGGCAGTTGCACGGCGGGCGGTGCCTACGTGCCCGCCATGAGCGACGAAACCATCATCGTCAAGAACCAGGGCACCATTTTTCTGGGTGGCCCGCCACTGGTGAAGGCGGCCACCGGCGAGGTGGTGACGGCTGAAGACTTGGGCGGTGGCGATGTGCACACCCGCCTCTCCGGCGTGGCCGACCACCTGGCGCAAAACGACCTGCACGCCATTGCCTTGGCACGCGAGGCGGTGGCGAATTTGAATAAAAAGAAGCCTCCATCGCTTTTTGCACAAGCGTCTGTAGCTCCTAAATTCGACAGCAAAGAGCTGTACGGCGTGATTCCCACCGACACGCGCAAGCCCTTTGATGTGCGCGAAATCATTGCCCGCATCGTCGATGGCTCTGAGTTCCATGAGTTCAAGGCGCGCTTTGGCAGCACGCTGGTGTGTGGCTTTGCCCATATTGAGGGCATGCCCGTGGGCATCATTGCCAACAACGGCATTTTGTTCAGCGAGTCGGCGCTCAAGGGTGCGCACTTCATCGAGCTGTGCTGCCAGCGCAAAACGCCGCTGGTGTTTTTGCAAAACATCACCGGCTTCATGGTGGGCCGCAAGTACGAGAACGAGGGCATTGCCCGCAACGGGGCCAAGATGGTCACGGCGGTGGCCACGGCGGCTGTACCCAAGTTCACCATCATCATTGGGGGCAGTTTTGGCGCGGGCAACTACGGCATGTGTGGCCGCGCTTTCAGCCCCCGCTTTGTCTGGATGTGGCCCAACGCCCGCATTTCCGTGATGGGTGGCGAGCAGGCGGCCAGCGTGCTGGCCACGGTCAAGCGCGACGGCATTGAGGGCAAAGGCGGCCAGTGGAGCGCAGAGGAAGAGGAGTCCTTCAAAGCCCCCATTCGCCAACAGTACGAAGACCAGGGCCACCCCTACTACGCCACCGCCCGCCTGTGGGACGACGGCATCATTGACCCCGCCGACACCCGCCGCGTGCTGGCGCTGGGCTTGAGCGCTGCGCTCAATGCGCCCGTGCCTGACACCAAGTTTGGCGTGTTCCGCATGTAGTGTGTATAGTTTTGTATTTTTATACACATCACAAGGGGTGAAGCATGCGCACCAACATCGTCATTGACGACCAGCTCATGGCCGATGCCATGGCCGCGGGCGGTTTCAAAACGAAGAAGGAAGCCGTGGAGGAAGGGCTGCGTCTCATCAAGCGGCGCAAGGCCTACGCAGCCATTCGGGCTGCGCGTGGCACTTTGCATTGGGATGACTCGGATGAGGCCTGGGCCAAATACCGCGCGGAAAAGGCGGCCGCAGCGTCTGCTGCACAACAGGCACTTGCCGTGCATGAACCCCAGGTCTCCTATTCGCCCCAGCAGGATGCAACGCCATGATGCTGGTGGACTCCAGTGTCTGGATCGACTATTTCCGGGGCGTTAACAACCCGCAGGCCGAACATTTGGATCATTTGCTGGAGAAGGCAGACGAAGAACTGGGTGTGGCCGATTGGGTGGTGTTCGAGGTGATGCGCGGTTTCAACTCCCCCAAGGCGCAACGGCAGGCCCAGGTGCTGTTGCTCAGTACCACGGTGGTCGAAATCGGCGGTCTTGACAACGCTTTGCTGGCCGCAGAGCACCACCGAGCGCTGCGAGAGCGCGGCCACACCATCCGCAGCCCGATTGATGTGCTGCTGGCCAGCTACTGCATCGCCCACGGCCACCTGTTGCTGCACCGCGATGCCGACTTTGACGTGATGCAAACCTTGCGAGGGCTCAAAACATGGCCGCATTGAATGCCGCCCCGGGCTGGGGCGCCCACTTCAGCACCCTGGCCCGCTACAACCAGTGGGCCACGCAAGGCCTGCTGCAAGCCTTGGCGCCCGTGGCCGAGGCCGACTACCGGCGCGACCTGGGCCTGTTTTTCAAGAGCATTCACGGCACGCTCAACCACCTGCTGGTGGGCGAGCACCTGCTGTGGTACCCCCGCTTTGCGCGGGGCGCATCGCCCAAGGCCGGTGCCACGCTGACGCTGGACATGGAAGTGGAGCCCGACCGTGCCCGCCTGGGCCAAGCCCTCAAAGGCGGCGCGGCCAACTGGCCCAAGCTGCTGGAAACCTGGCCCGACCAGCGGTTTGACGGCGACCTGACCTACACCACCCTGCGTGGCACCACCGCCTGCCTGCCGTTTGCCGCCACCTTGGTCCATGTGTTCAACCACGGCACCCACCACCGGGGGCAAATTTCTGCCGCCCTCACCCAACTGGGTCAGCCCGCGCCTGAGCTGGACCTGGTGTACTTTCTTCAGCAAGAGGCCAGAGCATGACCGCACTGCACATATCCCACACCGGGGCCATCGCCCGCATCACCCTCAGCCGTCCCGAGGTGCGCAACGCCTTCAACGATGAAGTGATTGCCGAACTCACCCAGGCCTTCACCACGCTGGGGCAGGATGCCCAGGTGCGCGCCATCGTGCTGGCCGCCGATGGACCGGCCTTTTGTGCCGGGGCGGACCTGAACTGGATGCGCCGCATGGCCGACTACACCCGCGCCGAAAACCTGGCCGACGCGGGCTGCCTGGCCGAGATGCTGCGCACCATCCACAGCTGCCTCAAACCCACCATCGCCCGGGTGCAGGGCGACGTGTTTGCCGGCGGCATGGGCCTGGTGGCCGCGTGTGACATGGCCGTGAGCGTGGACACCGCCACCTACTGCCTGAGCGAGGTCAAGCTGGGCCTGATCCCCGCCACCATCAGCCCTTATGTCATACGCGCCATGGGCACGAGGGCGTCGCAGCGCTACTTTCTGACGGCCGAGCGCTTCAGCGCCGCCGAGGCCCACCGCATCGGCTTTGTGCACGAAGTGGTGCCCGCCGATCAGCTCGATGCCAAGGTGGACGAGCTGACCCAGGCGCTGGTCACCGCCAGCCCCAACGCCCTGCGCGCCTGCAAGATGCTGGTCAACGACGTGGCCGGGCGCGACATCGACGCCGCACTCATTGCCCAGACCGTGGAAGGCATTGCCGATATCCGCTCCAGCAAAGAAGGCAAAGAAGGCGTGCAGTCTTTCCTGCAAAAACGCAAACCCAACTGGCTGGTGGGCTGATGTGCTGAAAGCGCCGTGGCCACATTCTTCATGCCTTCCCTTACCTCCCTCACGCCTCTCGCTCACCGCCTGCATGCCGCCCGCAAACCTTTCCACCGGTGGTAGCCCCAATCCTTCCCGCTGTAACAGCCGCCCCATCTGACACCGTCATTGAAGCCGTTACTCGCACCGTACCTGTCGCTCAAGCCCGCACCCCATTTCACGCACTGGAGACAAGCACCATGTTTAAGAAAATCCTCATCGCCAACCGTGGCGAAATCGCCTGTCGAGTGGCCGCCACTGCCCGCCGAATGGGCATCAAAACCGTGGCCGTGTTTTCCGATGCCGACGCACATGCCAAGCACGTGGCAGCGTGCGATGAGGCGGTGCACATTGGCGGCAGCGCCCCCAAAGACAGCTACCTGCGCTGGGAGAACATCCTGGCCGCAGCCAAGGCCACGGGTGCGCAAGCCGTCCACCCCGGCTACGGTTTTTTGAGCGAGAACGAAGACTTTGCCAACGCCTGCGCCGCCGCCGGTGTGGTGTTCATCGGCCCACCCGCCAGCGCCATCCAGGCCATGGGCCTGAAGGCCGAGAGCAAGCGCTTGATGGACGCCGCCGGTGTGCCGCTGGTGCCCGGCTACCACGGGGCCGACCAAGACCCGGCGCTGTTGCAGCGCGAGGCCGACGCCATGGGCTACCCCGTGCTCATCAAGGCCAGTGCGGGCGGCGGCGGCAAGGGCATGCGCGTGGTCGAAAAGTCGGCAGACTTTGCAGCGGCTTTGGCCAGCTGCCAGCGCGAAGCCACCAACAGCTTTGGCAGCGACGCGGTGCTGGTCGAAAAGTACGTGCAGCGCCCCCGCCACATCGAGATTCAGGTGTTTGCCGACACCCAGGGCAACTGCGTGTATTTGTTTGAGCGCGACTGCTCGGTGCAGCGCCGCCACCAAAAGGTGCTGGAAGAAGCCCCCGCCCCCGGCATGACGCCCGAGCTGCGCCGCGCCATGGGCGAGGTGGCCGTGGCCGCTGCCCGCGCCGTGAACTACGTGGGTGCGGGCACGGTGGAGTTCATCGTCGAGCAGCCCCAGGGTTACGACCACCCCGAGGCCATGAAGTTTTACTTCATGGAAATGAACACCCGCCTGCAGGTGGAGCACCCCGTCACCGAAGCCATCACCGGCCTGGACTTGGTGGAGTGGCAGCTGCGCGTGGCCAGCGGCGAGCCCTTGCCGCTGAAACAAGAGCAGCTTGTGCTGACCGGTCATGCGATAGAGGCCAGAATTTGTGCAGAAAATCCTGACAACAACTTCCTGCCCGCCACCGGCACGCTGCAGGTGTACCGCAAGCCCGCGCACACCGCGTTTGAGCGCGCAGAGGCGGGTGCCACCCACGGCGTGCGCGTGGACGACGGCGTGCGGGAAGGCGATGCCATCAGCCCGTTTTACGACTCCATGGTGGCCAAGCTCATCGTGCACGGCGACACCCGTGAGCAGGCGCTGGCACGCTTGGACGCGGCGCTGGCCCAGACGCACATCGTGGGCCTGACGACCAATGTGCAGTTTTTGCGCCGCGTGGCCCGCAGCGACTCATTTGCCCAAGGGCGGCTGGACACCGCGCTCATTCAGCGCGAGGCCGAGGTGCTGTTCAACCAGGAGCCCGTGGGTCTGGCGCTGGCCGCCGCCGCCGACGTGGCCCAAACGCTGACCGACGAGCGCGCCGCCGAGGGGGCCGACCCCTTCAGCAAAACCGATGGCTGGCGCTTGCACACCGAGTTTGGCCGCCGCTTTGCCTTTGAATTCCACGGCGAAACGGTGCAGGCCGTACTGAGCTACCTGCACGACGGCGCGCTGCGCCTGACCGTGGGTGAGGGTGAAGGCACAGGAGAGGGTGCCACCTCCGGCCTGCTGGCCTTCGAGCCCACCGCCACCGGCGACGGCTTGGTGGTCAGCTACGCCGGGCAGCGCAGCACCGTGCAGGTGGTGCGCCGGGGCGAGGTGGGCCATGTGTTCACCCCCGCCGGGGCCACCCAAATCACCAGCGTTGACCTGCTGGCCCACGCGGGAGAAGGCCAGGGCGACGGTGGTCGCCTCACCGCGCCCATGCCTGGCAAGGTGGTGTCATTCGCCGTCAAGGCGGGCGATGCGGTCACTAAAGGCCAGCCCCTGGCTGTGATGGAGGCCATGAAAATGGAGCACACCATCGCCGCCCCTGCAGACGGCACCGTGGCCGAATTGATGTTCGCCCCCGGCGACCAGGTGACCGAGGGCGCCGAGCTGCTGCGTTTGAGCGTGGGCTGACCATCTTGGTGGGGCCCGCCGCCAAGGTCCAAAGTGAGAATTTCATGTATTTTTGGCATCTTGCGCTTACCTGGTAATGTAAGTTTGCTATTTATATAGAAGTAAGAGGTGAATGTTGTCCACTTGTCGCATCACCCTGTGCCTGACCGGCACGGACCCCGAACCCTGGCAGTCCGGCCTGAGCGCCGCGTTGCCCGGAGCCCAAGTTGGCGTCTGGGCGCCCGGTGCCCCACAGGCCGACTTTGCCGTGGTCTGGGCACCGCCCCAGGCCTTCATTGACGAGCAGCCCAGCCTGAAAGCCCTGCTCAACATCGGCGCGGGGGTCGATGCCCTGCTCAAGCTCCGCCTGCCACCCGGCTTGGCCGTGGTGCGGCTGGACGACGCGGGCATGTCGGTGCAAATGGCCGAGTACGTGTGCCAGGCCGTCATTCGCCACTTCCGCGAGCTGGATGTGTCCGAGGCCGACATGGCCCAGGGGCAGTGGAGGTTCCGCAAGCCGCGCTCCCGCGCCGACTTTGCCGTGGGCGTGCTGGGCCTGGGTGTGCTGGGCAGCCGTGTGGCGCAGGCGCTGCAAACCTTTGAATTTCCGGTCAACGGCTGGAGCCGCAGCCCCAAGGCGGCAGAGGCCCTGCCCGGTGTGCGAACCTTCGCGGGTGCGGCGCAATTGGGCGACTTTTTGTCCGCCAGCCGCGTGCTGGTCAACCTGCTGCCCCTCACCGCCGAAACCGAAAACATCCTCAACCACGCCCACCTCTCGCGCCTGCAGCCGGGCAGCTACCTCATCAACGTGGCACGGGGGGCGCATTTGGTGGACGCCGATCTGCTGGCGCTGCTGGACAGCGGCCACCTGGCCGGGGCCACGCTGGACGTGTTCCGCACCGAGCCGCTGCCCGTCGGCCACCCCTTCTGGCACCACCCCAAGCTCACCCTCACCCCACACACCTCCGCCCGCACCCTGCGCGACGAAAGCATCGCCCAGATCGCCCGCAAAATCAGCGCGCTGGCGGCGGGGCAGCCGCTGTCTGCCATTGCGGGGGTGGTGGATGTGGGGTTGGGGTACTGAGGGCGGGCTGGCCACTGCCCAAGCAACACCCAAGCACCACAATCACGGGCATGTCACACAAAGAAGCCCAAGCCCGCATCAAGATCAACAGGCTGTTGGAAGATGCCGGTTGGCGGTTTTTCGACGGTGCAGCGGGCCAAGCCAACGTGGCGCTGGAGCCCAAAGTCAAGCTCACCCAAAGCCAGATGGACGCGCTGGGCAACGACCTTGAGACCAGCAGCAACGGCTTCATCGACTTTTTGCTGCTTGATGACAAAGGCTTTCCGCTGGCGGTGCTGGAGGCCAAGGCCGAAAGCAAAAACCCGCTCATCGGCAAAGAGCAGGCCCGCAAATACGCCAAGTCGCAAAACTGCCGCTTCGTCATCCTCAGCAACGGCAACCTGCATTACCTGTGGGACTTGGCCCAGGGCAACCCGCACGTCATCACCGCGTTTCCTGCGCCGTCCGACCTGGCGGGCTACGCCCACTTTCAGCCCGACGCGGCCCGGCTGGTGAATGAGTCGGTCGCTACCGACTACATCGCTCGCACCCAAATGCCCACCTACGACGAAGAGGCGGGCTGGAAGAATGAGGCCGAGCGCGAGGCATTCACCCACAAGCACCGCCTGCGCTTCATGCGCCACTACCAACAGCGGGCCGTGCAAGCCATCCAAGCCGCAGTCAAGGGCGGGCAAACCCGGTTTTTGTTTGAAATGGCCACGGGCACCGGCAAAACCCTCACGGCTGCGGCCGTCATCAAGCTGTTTTTGCGCACCGGCAATGCCCGGCGCGTGCTGTTTTTGGTGGACAGGCTGGAGCTGGAGGACCAGGCCCACAAAGCCTTCGTGTTCCTGCTGAAGAACGACTACCAAAGCGCCGTGTACAAAGACAGCCGCGACGACTGGCGCAAGGCCGAAATGGTGGTCACCACCGTGCAAAGCCTGCTGTTCAACGCCAAGTACAAGCAGTTCTCGCCCACCGACTTTGACCTGGTCATTTCAGACGAGGCCCACCGCTCCATCAGTGGCAATGCGCGGGCGGTGTTTGAATACTTTGTGGGCTACAAGCTGGGCCTCACCGCCACGCCCAAAGACTATTTGAAGCAATTTGACCCAGCCAAACCCATAGCACCTGATTCCCGGCAAGACCCCCGCGAAAGCGAATGCCGCCTGCTGCTGGACACCTACCGCACCTTCGGCTGCGAATCGGGCGAACCCACCTACCGCTACTCGCTGCTCGACGGCGTGAAAGACGGCTTTCTCATCAACCCCCTGGTGGTCGATGCCCGCACCGAAGTCACCACCCAACTGCTGTCCGACCAAGGCTATGCCGCCGTGGTCATCAACGAATCGGCCCAGGGCGAGCAGACCAGCGAGCAACGCTTCAAGCAAAAGAGCTTTGAAAAGCGGTTTTTCTCCGAGCCCACCAACCGCCTGTTGTGCGAAACCCTGCTCAAGCACGGCCTGCGCGACCCCATCAGCGCCGAGTTTGGCAAAACCATTGTGTTTGCCGTCAGCCAGGCCCATGCCACCAAGCTCACGCAACTGCTGAACGAGCTGGCCCATGCGATGTTTCCAGGCCGCTACCAGTCAGACTTTGCGGTGCAAGTCACCTCGCTCATTCCCGAGGCGCAGCAGTTCACCATCAACTTCACCAACAACAACCTGCTGGGTTCGTCCAACGGGCTGGCGGCCTACAAAACCAGCAAAGCCCGCGTGTGCGTTACCGTCGGCATGATGACCACGGGCTACGACTGCCCCGACCTGCTCAATCTGGCACTCATGCGCCCAGTGTTCTCGCCATCGGAGTTTGTGCAGATCAAAGGCCGGGGCACCCGCAAGCACGACTTTCGCGAACAACTGCAAGACGAATCGCTCAAAACCCAGGTGGCCGCACCGCACAAAACCGCCTACAAACTGTTCGACTTCTTCGCCACCTGCGAATACTTTGAAAACCAGTTTGACTACGACGAGGTGCTGAAACTCCCCCGGCCCAAACCTGCATCCACGCGCACCCCTGCTGACACGGGCGGCGAAAGCGACCCCGGCAACACCGGCGGTGGCGGCCTGGGTGGTGGACTGGATGAAAACGGCAAATACCACCACACAGCCCCCGATGCGCTGGCCCTGCACGCAGAAACGCAAATCGGTTTCCAGGGCATGAAGGTGGACCGCATGTTCTTCCAGAAATTTGAAGACACCGTCAAAGCCCACCCCGTGGTGGCCCAGCAGGTGAGCGACGGCCAATGGGACCAGGCCATTGACTTCATTACCACCGAGCTGTTCGACAAACCCAACGAATACTTCAACCTCGACAAACTCCGCCGCGCTGCCGGGGTGGACCGCCGCCTGGGCCTGCGTGAGATTTTGGAAAAAGCCTTTGGCCTCATCACCGGCTTCAAAAGCAAAGACGAACTGCTGGAAGACGAGTTTGAAAAGTTCTTGCTCGACCAGCAAAACGCCACCGGCTTCAGTGCCGACTCCACCGCCAGCGCCGTGCAGGCCATGAAGTACTACTTCAAGGCCTACGCCACCGACCACCGCCTGCGCGACATCATCGAAACCGGCCACCTCACCAGCCTCAACGTGTACCCCGCCTTCGGCATGACCCACTTCAAAGCCGTGCCCATGGCCTGGCGCAAGCGCATCCCCGAGTACGTGAAGGACTACGTGCCGCTCAATCAGTTCATGTAAACTGCATTACATAAACTGATTTTGTAAGGATTTTTTATGTCCGAATCCACCATCACCACCAAAGGCCAAACCACCGTGCCTGCCGACGTGCGCCAAAGTCTGGGCAGCGCACCCGGCACCAAGTTGGTCTGGAACCCCATGCCCGATGGTCGCGTGCTGGTGCGCGTCAAAAACCAATCGGTGCTCGACATGGCAGGCCTGCTCACCCCACCAGGCGGCAAGCAGGTGGCCGTTGAAGACATGAGCCCCTGGCAGTGAATTCTTTGTAATTAGCCACGCCTGAACGCCCATGGCCTCGCTCGATACCAACATCCTGGTGCGCCTGCTGGTGCAAGACGACCCCCGCCAAACCGCCGCCGTGCAGCGGCTGCTGGCGCACGGCATTCAAAACGCCGAAACGCTGTTTGTGCCCATCACCGTCTCGCTGGAACTGGAGTGGGTGCTCCGCGCCCGCTATGGCTTTGCCAAGGCGGACATCATTCACGCCCTGTCCACCCTGCTGCGGGCCGTGGAGTTGTCGTTCGAGTCTGAGCCCGCCCTTGAAATGGCCCTGCTCCATTACGAACAAGGCAGCGCCGACTACGCCGACTGCCTGCATGCCGCGCTGGCACAGGCGCAGCCGCTGTGGACCTTTGACAAAGCCGCCGCCAAAACTCCCGGTGCCCGCCTGCTCACCCCCTGAACCCGAGAGACTCCCCCTTGCTCGACACCGCCACCAAAAAACGCATTGACGACTGCCGCGACATCCTGGTCGGCAAAGTGCCCGACCCCAAAAGCCAGGTCGAGCAAATCACCATTGCGCTCATCTACAAGTTCATGGACGACATGGATGCCGAGGCCGAAGAACTCGGCGGCCACCGGCGCTTTTTTGCCGGGGCCTTTGCCCGCTTTGGCTGGGCCAAACTCATGGCCCCCAGCCTGGGCGGGTTTGAAGTGCTGGCGCTGTACAGCGAAGCCATTCAGAACATGCGCGCCAACCCCGGCGTGCCCGAGCTGTTTCGCGACATCTTCAAAAACGCCTACCTGCCCTACCGCGACCCCGAAACGCTCAAAAGCTTTCTGAAGGAAATCAACCACTTCAGCTACGACCACTCCGAGCGCCTGGGCGATGCCTTTGAGTACCTGTTGAGCGTGCTGGGCAGCCAGGGCGATGCGGGCCAGTTCCGCACACCGCGCCACATCATCGACTTCATGGTCGCCGTGATTGACCCCCAAAAGCACGAAACCATTCTGGACCCCGCCTGCGGCACCGCAGGCTTCCTCATTTCGGCGTGGAAGCACATTCTGGCGGCCAACACCAGCGGCGAAAAGGTCGTATCAGGCACTGAATTTGATAAAAATGGTCAAAATATCGATAGCAAAGAAGCCATTGAATTCAAGCGTGAGAAGGGTAATTTACTCACGCCAGACGAGCGAAAAAGGCTAGCAGCCAACATCAAGGGCTACGACATCTCGCCCGACATGGTTCGCCTTTCGCTGGCCAACCTGTACCTGCACGGCTTTGCCGACCCGCATGTGGTGGAGTACGACACCCTCACGCAAGACGACAAGTGGAACGAGCTGGCCGATGTGATTCTGGCCAACCCCCCGTTCATGTCGCCCAAAGGCGGCATCAAGCCACACAAGCGCTTCAGCGTGCAGGCCACGCGCAGCGAGGTGCTGTTTGTCGATTACATGGCCGAGCACCTCAGCGCCACGGGCCGCGCGGCCATCGTGGTGCCCGAGGGCATCATTTTTCAGAGCGGCACCGCCTACAAGGCGCTGCGCAAAATGCTGGTGGAGTCATCACTGGTGGCCGTGGTCAGCCTGCCTGCCGGGGTGTTCAACCCCTACAGCGGCGTGAAAACCAGCATCCTCATTCTGGACAAGCGCGTCCACAAACAAACCAGCCAGGTGCTGTTTGTGAAGGTGCAAAACGATGGCTACAACCTGGGTGCCCAGCGCCGCGCGGTGGTGAACAGCGACCTGCCCGAAGCCACCCGCCTGCTGCGCCGCTGGATGACCGCACCCAACGCGTTTGAAGGCGATACCCCGCTGGCACAGGCGGTGGAACGGGCGCGGATAGGGGAGGGTGGGGACTTTGGGTTGAGTGGGGAGCGGTATGGCGCGACACTCGTTCACGCTACCGATTGGCCTTTGTTTCCGCTGTCAGCAATCGCTGAATTCCGCAGTGGCCTCTGGAAGAGTGAAAAGGAACCATTGCGGACAGTGAAGATTTTGCGGAACACCAATTTTGCAAAAGGTGGTTTTCTGAACTTATCTGATGTTGCAGAACATCCTGTGGAGGAGCGACAACTTGAATCACGGCTGCTTCAGTATGGCGACATACTTCTTGAGAAATCAGGTGGTGGTCCGACGCAGCCTGTTGGGCGAGTCGCCTTCTTCGCACTTCAAGAGGGTGAATATTCATACAGCAATTTCACAGCACGCATTCGTGTTGTGAACGAAAAGGCGAATCCTGCTTTCGTTTGGCTCATGTTGAATGCGCTCTATCAGCGTGGAGGCACCGAGGGATTACAAAAGCAAACCAGCGGGATACGGAATTTGGATAACCCCGCGTATCAGGCGCTTCAAATTCCCCTCCCACCCCTCGAAGTCCAACACCAAATCGTGGCCGAAATCGAGGGCTACCAAAAAGTCATAGCCGGTGCCCGGCAGGTGGTGGACAACTACAAACCGCACATTGCGATTGATCCGGCTTGGGCAACAGTGTCTGTGGGTGAAGTTACCCGCATCCGTTCTGGTGGAACACCTGACCGATCCAACCCTGACTACTGGGGTGGTGATATTCCTTGGGTCAAGACCGGGCAAATTGACTTCAAGCGGATTGAGTCTGCCGAGGAGTTCATCACCCAGGCTGGGCTGGAAAACTCTGCCGCACGCATGGTTCCGGCTGGCACCATCTTGATGGCCATGTACGGCCAGGGCGTGACCCGTGGGCGTGTGGCCATTCTGGGTATTGATGCAACAACCAACCAAGCTTGTGCTGCCATTGAGGTCACGGCTGATTTGCCTGATAAGGAATTCTTGTATTGGTCACTGGTTGGCAAATACGAAGAATTGCGGGCTCTCAGTGAAGCGCGTGGCGGGAACCAAAGTAATTTGAACGCCCAACTGATTCGGAATGTGCGAATTCCCCTCCCCGACCTCGAAACCCAACGCACCATCGTCGCCGAGATCGAAGCCGAGCAAGCCCTGGTCAACGCCAACCGCGAACTCATCCGCCGCATGGAGGCCAAAATCAAAACCGCCATTGACAAGGTGTGGGGGGCGGCATGAGCACCCCATCCACGCCCGCACCACCCACGCTGACCGGGCTGGTTGATGCCTTGCGCGGTCTCATCCAGCAAGGCCGCCAACAGGCTTTGCGTGCGGTGGACATGGTGCAGGTACACACCTGCTGGGAGGTGGGGCGGCACATCGTGGAATTTGAGCAAGGCGGCGAGGTGCGTGCCGCCTACGGTAAGCGCCTGTTGCCCGAGCTGGCCCAGGCCCTCACGCGCGAGTTTGGCCGGGGGTTTGATGCGTCCAATTTGCGTTACATGCGTTTGTTTTACAACGCCTTTCCCATTCGTGACGCACTGCGCCACGAATTGAGCTGGACGCACTACCGCCTGCTGCTGCGTGTTGACAGCGCCGATGCCCGGCAGTGGTACATGGCCGAGGCGGCCACACAAAACTGGAGCTCCCGCGCACTGGAGCGGCAAATGGGCACGCTGTATTACGAGCGGCTGCTGCTCAGTGCCGACAAGGCCAGCGTCACCGCCGAGGCTGCGGCCAACTTGGCTGCACTGTCGCCAACGCCCCGCAGCTTTGTGCGTGACCCGGTGATGCTGGAGTTTTTAGGGTTGCCGGGTGCGGGCAAGTTGCTTGAGTCGGGCCTGGAGCAGGCGCTGATGGACAAGCTGCAAGCTTTTTTGCTGGAGCTGGGCAAAGGTTTTGCCTTTGTGGCCCGCCAGCAGCGCATCAGCACCGAATCGCAAGACTTCTACATTGACCTGGTGTTTTACAACTACCTGCTGAAGTGCTTTGTGTTGATTGACCTGAAAACCCACAAACTCACCCACCAAGACATTGGCCAGATGGACATGTATGTGCGCATGTACGACGACCAAAGGCGCGGCGAGGGTGATAACCCCACTGTCGGCATCTTGTTGTGCGAGCACAAGGATGAGTCGGTGGTGCGGTACTCGGTGCTGAACGACAGCGCCCAACTGTTTGCCAGCAAATACCGGCTGGTTTTGCCCACTGAAGATGAATTGCGCCAGGAAATCGAACGGGAGCGGGCGGTCCTGGAGGTGGCCAAACATTTGCAGGCCAGGGGCGATTCATGACTTGCACCAAGGATGGCCATGCGACTGCACAAGGCCAATTTAATTTCAATACACAACTTTCCGAGCACTGAAGAGAGCCCCATGACCACCCTCAACCACCTCCCCTCCCGCGTCCAACTCATAGACGTGGGCCCCCGCGACGGCCTGCAAAACGAAAAGCAGCCGGTGCCCGCCGCCGTCAAAACCGAATTGGTCCACCGCTTGCAAGCCGCGGGCTTGACGGAAATTGAAGTCACCAGCTACGTCAGCCCCAAATGGGTGCCGCAGATGGCCGACAACCACGCGGTCATGCAAGGCATTGCCCGCCAAAGCGGTGTGCGTTATTCAGTGCTCACGCCCAACCTCAAGGGCTTTGAGGCCGCGCTGGCTGACCGGCCCGACGAGATCGTGGTGTTTGGCGCGGCCAGCGAGGCCTTCAGCCAGAAAAACATCAATTGCTCCATTGCCGAGAGCATCGAGCGCTTCGCGCCTGTGGTCGAGGCTGCGCTGGCCGCTGGCATCGCGGTGCGCGGTGCCATGAGCTGCACCGTGGGCTGCCCGTATGAAGGCGACATTGCGCCCGAGCGCGTGGCCTATTTGGCCGGGCTGATGCGCGGCATTGGCGTGCAGCGGGTGGACGTGGCCGACACCATTGGCGTGGGCACACCCCGCCGGGTGCAAGCGGCCGTTGAAGCGACGCTGAAGCACTTTCATGCGGACCACATCAGCGGTCATTTCCACGACACCTACGGCCAGGCCTTGGTCAACACGCTGGCCGCGCTGGAGATGGGGGTGTGGAACTTCCAGTCATCCATTGCCGGTCTGGGCGGCTGCCCCTACGCCAAGGGGGCCACGGGCAATGTGGCCACCGAAGACGTGGTGTACCTGCTGCACGGCATGGGCATTGACACGGGCATTGACCTGGAGGCGCTGGTCGATGCCTCGGCCTACATCAGCGACTTTTTGGGTCGCAAGCCCAACTCCCGCGTGGCCGTGGCCATGCTGAACAAGCGGGCCCAGTCTTGAGCGCGCCAGCGCCTGTGTCTGCCGCCAGTCCGGTCGCCCGACCGGACGGCGTGGCCAAGACCAGTCCGCCGCTGTCGCGCCAGCTGGTGCAGGCCGCCCGCTGTGTGCAGGCGGTGCAGGCGGGGCGTTCGCTCACCACCGCACTGCCCGAGGTGCCTGGCCCCTTGCGTCCGGGTGTGCAGGCCCTCACGTTTCACGCGCTGCGCCACCTGGGCACGGCCCAGGCGCTGGTGGCCCTGCTGGCCGACAAGGCGCCGCCTGCGCCCGCCCGTGCGCTGCTGTGTGTGGCGCTGGCGTTGTTGTTGCCGCCAGATGGGGACGAGCAACCTCATTACGAGGCCTTCACCGTGGTGGACCAGTCCGTGGGTGCCGCCCATTCGGTGCGCGGCATGGCCCCGCAAGCCGGGCTGGTCAACGCCTGCCTGCGCCGCTTTTTGCGCGAGCAGGCCGACCTGTTGGCGCAAGTCCATGCCGACTGGGAAGCCCGCTACAACCACCCCGCGTGGTGGGTCAAGCGCGTGCGCCGCGACCACCCTCAGCAGTGGCAGGCCATTCTGGCCGCCAACAACACCGCTGCTCCGCTGGTGTTGCGGATCAACACGGCGCACATCACCCGTGAGGCCTACGCGACCCACCTGGCGCAAGCCGGTGTGGCGGCGCGCTCCGTGGGAACCAGTGGCCTGGTGCTGACCCATGCGGTGGCGGTGGAGGGCCTTCCGGGTTACGACCTGGGCTGGTTCGCGGTGCAAGACCCGGCGGCCCAACTGGCGGCACCGCTGTTGCTGGATGGGTTGCCCGCCACCAGCGGTCAGCCGCTGCGCGTGTTGGATGCCTGTGCCGCCCCGGGTGGCAAAACCGCCCATTTGCTGGCGCACGCTCAGCAACTGGGCCTGGTGGTGCAGGTGTTGGCGCTGGAGGTGGATGGTGCGCGCAGCGCCCGCATCACCGAGAACCTGCAACGCCTGCGCGTGCCCGCCGAGGCACGCAGTTCGGCCCAGGTGGTGGTGGCCGACGCGGGCCACGTGGGGGCGTGGTGGGACGGTGCGCTGTTCGATGCCATCTTGCTGGACGCCCCCTGCACGGCATCTGGCATCGTGCGCCGCCACCCCGACGTGCGCTGGCTGCGCCGCGAGACCGATGTGGCCGCACTCGCCGAGACCCAGCAGCGCCTTTTGGAGGCGCTGTGGCCGCTGCTGACGCCCGGCGGTCGCCTGGTGTATTGCACCTGCTCGGTGTTTCGCGCCGAGGGTCAGCAGCAGGTCGATGCGTTTGTGCAGCGCCACACCGATGCGGTGCCGGGCATGGCCCCGGGGCATTTGTTGCCCGGTGCCGCAGGGGTGATGGCTGACTTGGCCGACAATCCAGCGGGTGAGAACGACGGTTTCTATTACGCCCGACTGGACAAATCCGCTGCCGCCCGTGCCTGACGCGCGGCGGTGCTGTGCCCTTCGTGGGTGGCTGACGTGGTGGGTGTGGGTGGTCTGTCTCGTGGGCCTGACGCTCCCGGTGCAGGCCGCCAGCATCCAGCAACTCACGCTGGAGCGCACCGAGGAGGGGCTGTTTCTCTCGTCCGTGATTGATCTGGAACTGGGCCAGGCGGTGGAGGATGCCTTGCTGCGGTCCGTCCCCATTTATTTTGTGGCCCAGGCCGAGGTGCTGCGGGAGCGCTGGTACTGGTCTGACAGGCGCGTGGCCAGCGCCAGCCGCACCTACCGCCTGGCCTACCAACCCCTGACGCGCCGTTGGCGGGTCAGCGTGTCGTCGGGTTCTGGGCCTGGCGTCGGTTTGCAATACGCACTGCACCAGAACCATGCCAGCCTGGCGCAGGCACTGGCCACCATCACACGCCAGTCGGACTGGACGCTGGCCGAGG
This sequence comes from uncultured Hydrogenophaga sp., assembly GCA_964396895.1. Lineage (GTDB taxonomy): Bacteria > Pseudomonadota > Gammaproteobacteria > Burkholderiales > Burkholderiaceae_C > UBA2334. Next base: position 178,177 of record CAYNGJ010000003.1, read on the forward strand.
CATCTCGTCTGGAGGCCGGGGCGGCCTACCGGGTGGACTACCGCTTCAAGCTGGACATGGCCTTGCTGCCCAGGCCGTTTCAGCTGGGCATGAATGCGCAAACCGATTGGAACCTCGACCTGCGCCACTCGCTGGACGTGCCGGCCCAGGTTTCCATCGACAAGGCTGGCGCCGACAAAGACCCCGACCCATCCGGCGCTGGCGGCGGCACCCCATCGGGCAAGACCCCATGACCCACCCCGGCCCGGCAGTTCACCCGGCGGGTGAGCCCGACACCTCGCACGCGGCCCGCCGACGCTGGGCCGTGGTGGCGGCGTTGGCCTTCATGGCGGGACTGGCGCTGGTGCTCATGTTCATGCTCACCACCGCCACCGACAACCGGGCGTTGTACGAGGTGCATTACGCGCGCTTGTTGGGCCTCAACATCGTGGTGGCGCTCATCCTGTTCGGGGTGATCGCCTGGGCGCTGGTGCGGCTGGTGCTGCGGTTTCGGCGCAAAAAGTTTGGCAGCCAGTTGCTCGCCAAACTGGTGGCGGTGTTTGCCCTGGTGGGCCTGTTGCCCGGTGTGCTGATTTACGGGGTGTCGTACCAGTTTGTGTCGCGCTCCATCGAGAGCTGGTTCGACGTGCGCGTGGAGTCTGCGCTGACCGCAGGGGTTAACCTGGGCCGCACCGCGCTGGACACCCTCAGCAAAGACCTGGCCAACAAAGTGCAGTTGGCGGCCCGGCAGCTGTCCAATGTGCCGGACAACGGGGCGGCCTTGACGGTAGAGCGCATCCACGAGCAACTGTCGGCCAACGATGTGCAGCTCTGGAGCGCCAGCGGGCAGTTGCTGGCCAGCGCCGGTGCTTCCCGTTTTCGGCTGCGGCCAGAGCCACCCTCGGCCAGTTGGCTGCGCACCGTGCGCGCCGAGCGCACGGTCACACAGATGGAGGGGTTGGACGACCTGAGCGACGACGGCGGTACCCGCCAAACGCCGCCCGAAGCGCGGGTGCGGGTGTGGGCCGTGGTGAACAACCCCGGTTTTGGCTTTTCGGCTGAGCCCCGTTACCTGCACGTGGTGCAGACCCTGCCCGAGGCCCTGGTGCTCGACGCCCTGGCCGTGCAGGCGGCCAACCGCGAGTACCAGGAGCGCGCCCTGGCCCGCGATGGTCTGCGGCGCATGTACATCGGCACGCTGACCTTGGCCCTTTTTCTGTCGGTGTTTGCCGCCGTGTTGCTGGCCGCCATTCTGGGCAACCAGCTGGTGCGCCCACTGCTGTTGTTGGCCGAGGGGGTGCGTGATGTGGCCAGGGGCGATCTCCGCCCCAAGGTGGCCAGCGCCTCCAAAGACGAACTGGGTGGCCTGACGCGGGCCTTTGCCGACATGACTCAGCAACTGGCCGATGCGCGCAACTCGTTGGATCACAGCATGTCGCAGGTGGATGCGGCCAGGGCCAACCTGCAAACCATTCTGGACAACCTGACCGCCGGCGTGGTGGTGTTGAATGCGCAGGGGGTGATCGACTCCATCAACCCCGGTGCCACGCGCATTTTGCGCACCCCCCTGGCGGCTTACCTGAACCAACCATTGGTCCAGGTGCCTGGTCTGGAGGTGCTGGCGCAGGGGGTGCTGCAGCAGTTCGAGCGCCTGACGGGTGAGCCACCGGTGTCAACGCCAGACACCGCCAGTGTGCCCACGGGCACCTGGCAGCAGTCGTTCGAGTGGGGCAACAGCAGCACCGAGGGGCTGGTGCAAGACGGCATCACCATCGTGGCGCGGGGGGCCTGGTTGCCCGAGGGCAAGCGGCTGGTGGTGTTTGACGATGTGTCCGAGCTGGCATCCGCCCAGCGGGCCAAGGCCTGGGGCGAGGTGGCGCGACGCTTGGCGCACGAAATCAAAAACCCGCTCACGCCCATTCAATTGTCGGCCGAGCGGCTGGCCATGAAGCTCGACGGCAAGCTCGATGCCCCGGGTCAGGCCTTGCTCACCCGGTCGGTGAAAACCATCGTGGACCAGGTCGATGCCATGAAGCGCTTGGTCAACGAGTTCCGGGATTACGCCAGGCTGCCTTCCGCGCAGCTGCAGCCGGTGGACCTCAATGCCCTCATCACCGATGTGCTGGGTCTGTACGACACGGCGCAGGTGCCCGTGGTGGCCGACTTGGACCCCCAGTGTCCGCGCATCGCTGCCGATGCCCAGCAGGTCAGGCAGATCATTCACAACCTGGTGCAAAACGCCCAGGACGCGACCCCGGTGGGCAGTGGGGCGGTGGTCACCCTCAAAACCCGGCTGGGCAGCACGGGGCAACGGGTGCGGTTGGTGGTGCAAGACGAAGGCGCGGGCTTTGCCGAACACATCCTCAAACGGGTGTTCGAGCCATATGTGACCACCAAAGCCAAGGGCACAGGCCTGGGGCTGGCCGTGGTGAAAAAAATGGTGGACGAACACGGGGGCCGCATCGACGTGGCCAACCGTGAGTCAGGTGGCCAGATTCAGGGTGGCCAAGTGACGGTATCATTCGCAGTTGCGAATTAACAACAGCCCTGGAGGGAGTGGAAACGCATGGCAAACATACTGGTGGTGGACGATGAGCTGGGGATACGGGACTTGCTATCCGAAATCCTCAACGACGAAGGGCATGCGGTGGAGCTGGCCGAGAACGCTTCACAGGCGCGCGCCGCCCGACTGCAAGCGCGGCCAGACTTGGTGTTGCTGGACATCTGGATGCCCGACACCGACGGCGTGACCTTGCTCAAGGAGTGGTCCAGCAACGGCCTGCTGACCATGCCCGTGGTGATGATGAGTGGTCACGCCACCATTGACACCGCCGTGGAGGCCACCCGCATCGGTGCCATGGCCTTCTTGGAAAAACCCATCACGCTGCAAAAGTTGCTGAAGGCGGTGGAGCAGGGGCTGGCCAAGCCGGCCGAGAAAGTCCGCCCCACCGCGTTGAACCATGCCCCTGTGGCGAACGACCTGACCGTGGAATTTGCCATGACCGGCGGCGTGCTCACCGAGGTGTGCGCCGAGCTGGGGCCGATACCTGAGCAGTCTTTCGTCCTCGACAAGCCGTTGCGTGAAGCCCGCGACGAGTTCGAGAAGGCCTATTTCGAATTTCACTTGGCCAAAGAAGCAGGATCCATGACCCGTGTGGCCGAAAAGACCGGGCTGGAACGCACCCACCTCTACCGCAAGCTCAAGCAGCTGGGTGTGGACCTGTCTCGTGGCAAACGCAACCACTACTGAGGCGTGCGGCCATCCCGTGGTGGAAGGCGTGCTTTTCGGTGATATAATTTTGGTCTTGGCCCGGTAGCTCAGTTGGTAGAGCAGCGGATTGAAAATCCGCGTGTCGATGGTTCGATTCCGTCCCAGGCCACCAGATCTCAAAAGCGACCCTCGAAAGACGGTCGCTTTTTTGTTTGCCCGCGCCAACATGGGGTGGGCGGGTGAAGTTGATTTTTGGTATAAAAATGCCTTTCAACGCTTGATTGAATTGAACAGTTTGCTATGACTGATTTGACCACGCCCATACTGTCCTCGGGTTTTGCCGGTTCTCTCCATGCCTTGCCCGACGGTGTGCAGCGTGTGGCGGCCGAGCTGCTGCGCTTGGGCCATGCGCAAACGCCCGTCATGCTCAACGACGCGGCGCGCACCGCGCAGCAGGCGGCGGATGCCCTGGGTGTGGCGCTGGGACAAATTGCCAAAAGCATCATTTTTCGACGCAAACCCGATGGGGTGGCGGTGCTGGTTGTCACCTCGGGCGACCGCCGGGTGGACGAGGCACGGGTGCAGGCCCTGGTGTGCTTACCACCAGAGGACCAGGCCTTGCATGATCACGAGGGGACGGTGTTCAAGCTGGGGCGGGCCAATGCCGAGTTTGTCAAACAAGCCACTGGGTTCTCCATTGGGGGGGTGTCACCCTTGGCCCATGCCACACCGCCCTTGACCCTGATTGACCGCGAGTTGTTTCGGTTTGACGAGGTGTGGGCCGCCGCTGGGCATCCGCACGCAGTGTTTCGGTTGTCGCCCCACGATCTGGTGGCCTGGACGGGTGCCCCGGTGGCCGACGTGGTGTTGGTGGAGCCGCCACAATCGGCCGCATGAGTATCACCACCATGCCAGCAGCGCACCGCGTGTCCTTGCAGGCCGCACGCCAGAAGTACCCGCACCAGAGCGTGCCTTCGCCTTGTGTGGGGGTGTGCAAAATAGACCAGGCCAAAGGATGGTGCTCGGGTTGTTACCGCAGCTTGGATGAAATTGCCGGGTGGAGCCGCTTGCCCGACCACGACAAGCGTCGCCTGTGGGTGTTGGTGGAAGCGCGCCAGGCAGCCTGCCTGGAGGGTGCCATTGGCCTGCCTGGGAGCCAGCCATGAAGGACATCACCTTTTATTTTGATCCCATTTCGCCCTTTGCCTGGTTGGCGTTCGAGCGACTGCCGCAGGTCCTGGCGGGCAGCAGTTACCGGGTGATTTACAAGCCGGTGCTGTTCGCCGCCCTGCTCAAAGCCCATGGCCAGTTGGGGCCGGCCGAAATTCCGGCCAAGCGCGACTGGACCTATCGGCATGTGCAATGGCTGGGGCACCACCTGGGGGTGCCACTGGCCATGCCTGCGGCCCACCCCTTCAACCCGCTGCCCCTGTTGCGCCTGGCATTGGCGTGTGCCCAGCCCGGGTCGCCAGGTGCCTGCAACCGCTGGGTGGCTGCCCAGGTATTGGGTCATGTGTGGCAAGGCGGTGGTGCCGCCACCTCGCCAGAGCGCCTGGTGGCCTTGCGCGCCGCGCTGCTCGGCCACATGACCCAGCGCGGTCTGGAGATGGCCGACCCTGAGGGCGCTGCCGTGAAGCAGCAGTTGCGCTGCAACACCGGCGATGCGCTGGCCCAGGGTGCGTTCGGGGTACCCACCTGCGTGGTGGACGGGCGCTTGTTCTGGGGGCTGGACGGTTTGCCCATGCTCAAGGCCTACTTGGATGGCGATGCGTGGTTTGACGCCGACCACTGGGCCAATGCGGCGGCCCTGCCCGCCGATGTTCAGCGCGTGCCGGGCTGAGGTGTGGGCGCTTCCCCGTGCTTTCCCGCATCGGGCGGGGGCGGGGCAGGCCGTAACATCAGGGGTTGTTCATTCACACCGGAGATGATCCATGTTCAAGAAAATTCTCGTCCCCTCTGACGGCTCCACCCAGGCCCACAAGGCCGCCGAGGTGGCCGCGGACTTGGCCAAAAGCCAGGGCGCCCAGATTGTGGGCATTTACGTGATCGACCCATTCCCCTTCATCGGCATTGGTGACGCCTCCGCCGTGGGCTTGCAGGCCTACATGTCCGAGGCGCAGGCGGCGGCCGGCAAGTCGCTGTCGATGATCCGTGAAATGTGCGAGGCACGCGGGGTGACCTGCGTGGGCGACACCATTGAGCGCAGCACCGCGTACGAAGGCATTCTGGAAACGGCTGAGGCCGAAGGCTGTGACCTGATCGTGATGGGGTCGCATGGCCGCAAGGGCATCCAGGCCCTGATTCTGGGCAGTGTGGCGCAGAAGGTGTTGACGCACGCCAAGGTGCCCGTGCTCATCATCAAGGGCTGAGGGTTCAGTCATCTCCCCGCACGGCGTGGGCCAGTGCGGGGCCCACCGCTTGCATCAGCACCTTGATGCGCATGGTGTGCCGCAGCTCCTTGTGCGTGATCAGCCACAGGGGCGTGCGGAGTTCTGCGATGGGGTCCGTCAGCGGTTGCAGCTCAGGGCAGGTTTTTTCCAAAAAAGACGGCAGCAAGGCCATGCCCAGGCCCGCGCGCAGCATGGCCAATGCGCTGTCAAAACCATCCACCCGCAACACCACGGCGGCGTTGGGCACGTGTTCATCCAGCCAGCGGTCGAACTTCAGGTCGCGCGCGTCGCGCTCAAAGGATATCCAGCGCTTTTGCGTCACCAGTTCGTCCACGCGGTGCAGGCTGGGGCGCAAACCGGCTTGCTTCACGCCGTAGACCTTGAAGTCCAGGTGGGCAATCTGACGACCCACCAGCCAGTCGGGCACCGCATCGGCCACCCGCAGCGCCACATCGGCCTCGCGCCTGGCCAGGCTCAGGTGATCGCGTGAGGTCAGAAACTCCAGCGTCACCGCGGGAAACGACGCCGCAAACTGCTTCAACACCGGGGGCAGCAAGTGGTTCACCACGATGCCGGCGGCGGTGACCCTGACATGCCCACTGGGTTTCAGGTCCTGGCCCAGCACCCGCAGTTCAGCATCCCTGGCCAATGGCGCCATGGCCTCGGCGGCCTGCACCAGCTCATCACCCGCGCTGGTGGGGGTGTAGCGACCCCGCAGTCGGTCGAACAAGCGCGCCTTGAGCCGGGTTTCAATGGCGTCGAGCTTGCGCAGCAAGGTCACGTGCGACAACGCCAGGCTTTCGGCGGCGGCGGCCATGCCACCGTGCTGGGCGATGGCCAGAATGGTTTGGAAATCGGTCCACCCCAGCAGCATCAGGTGGGCGCGCTGCGCCTCGTCCATGCTGCGTGAGAGGTCGTCTTGGGTATTGATTTTCATTTTTGCAAACCAAAACTGACAAATATGTATTTGCTTTATCTTAATTGAAAATTTAAAGTGACATCCACTGAGCACCGCCCCCTGTGGTTGCCCGAATCAGGAGTACCCCATGACCAGCACCGCGACCCCAGACATCGACCTCACCGGCATGGCCGCTGACGCTGTGGCCAGCATGTTGCGCCGAGTGCAGGACGTGGACAACGCCTACCGCTCGCTGGCAGAAAAAATGGGGCAGCTCTACATGCATGCCGACGAGGTGGGCTTGGCCGGCGTGACCCAGATGCTGGACAAGCCCATGCGCAACGCATCGGACAACCAGCAGGCCTTTTCGGCCCTGTTGTCTGAGCTCCAGATGAAGGCCCGCCAGCACGGCTGAACCCGCTTGTCAGGTGCCACCAGGCACCCTGTGCGACCGCATTACCCCTTCACACCCACCAAACACGGAGTATTCATTCATGACCCACACGCCCCCCACCAACCAGCCACGCTGGAGCCGCACCACCGCCGCCGTTCTGGCGGTGACCACTGCCATGTTTTTGGGTGCTTGCGCCAGCAGCAAAGGCGCACCACCCGTGGCCGAAATGGCCACCGCCAGGGCCTCCATCACCCAGGCCGAAGCGGCGGGTGCGGGGCAGTTGGCCCCGGTGGAGTTGCTGTCGGCCCGCGACAAACTGGTGCGCGCCGATGCCGCCCTGCAAAGCGAGCAGTTCGAGCAGGCGCGCCGCATGGCCGAGCAGGCCTCGGCGGATGCCGAGCTGGCCGAGCGCAAAGCCCGCGCCGACAGGGCACGCCAAGCCGCCAAAGAGCTGGAGCGCGCCAACGCCACGCTGAAACAAGAAACCGGCAACCGCCCGGCCAAGTGACCGGCGCGTCGCCCATTCATGCCCCAAAGCCCGCCCCGATGCGGCAGGCTTTTACCCCCCCTGATTTGCAAGGATTGACCCATGACACCTCAACACATTGGCCGACTGCGCCTGGCCCTGTTGCCCGCCGCCGCCCTTTTGCTCGTGGCCTGTGCCGCCACCCCCACCAGCACCCCTGCCCTGGACCAAGCCCGTGCGCTGTACGCCCAGGCCGCCGCTGACCCCGATGCCGCCCGCAGCGCCCCGCTGGAGCTGCGCCGCGCGCAGCAGGCCTTGTCGCGTGCCGAGTCTGCACTCAAGGCGGGTGACGACCTGACCGCCGTTGAGCACCAAGCCTATTTGGCACGCCAGCGGGCCTCCACCGCCCTGCAGGCCGCGGACATTGCCCGCTCCGAGCAAGCCGTCGCGGCATCGGGCAGCCAGCGCGACCGCATCCTGATGGATGCCCGTTCCCGCGAGGCCGAGCAGCGCACCGCCGAGGCGCAAAAGGCCCGCGACATGGCGGAGCAGGCCCGTCTTCAGGCCGAGAAAGACCGTGCCGTAGCCGAGCGGGCGCGGCAAGAGGCACAGAAGGCGTCAGCTGACGCTGCCCAGGCACGTCAAACAGCCGAAGCGCAGTTGGCAGCCGCCCAGGCCGCTCAGGCCAAGAGCGCCAAACTGCAAGCCCAGCTGGCTGAGTTGCAGGCCCAGCAGACCGATCGCGGCATGGTGTTGACCCTGGGCGATGTGCTTTTTGACACTGGGCGAGCCGAGCTGAAAGACGGTGCCCTGCGCACCGTGGACCAGTTGGTGGCCTTTTTGAAGGACAACCCCGAGCGCACCCTGGCCATTGAGGGCTACACCGACTCGGTGGGCAGTGAGGTGTACAACCGAGGCTTGTCACTGCAACGCGCCGACGCGGTCAAAGCCGCCCTCACCCAGCGTGGCGTGGACGCCACCCGCGTCACCACCCAGGGCTTGGGAGAGGCCAGTCCCGTGGCCAGCAACACCACGGCCGAGGGGCGTCAACGCAACCGCCGGGTGGAGATCGTGATCTCCCACACCCGTTGAGTCTGGGCTGACGCCGCTCTGCCTCCGGGCCCCGGTCAGGGCCCATCGCACACCGGGCCTGCGCGCCCGGTGTTTTTTTTGGGAAGATGCAGAACCTGCTGAACTGGAAAGACAACGATGCGCGCAGAAGAACTTTGGCAATGGGCCACCGCCTGGCTCTTTTACCCCCTCCTGACCCTGGGTGGCACCACGCTCAGCTTGGCCACCCTGGTCCTGGCCATGCTGTTCCTGGTGGGCATCTGGTGGTTGGCCAGCTTGGTGGAGCGGGCGCTGGTGCGGGTGGTGCAGCGGCGAGGCACGGTGCACAACCAAGCCAGCATGCACGTGCTCAGCCGCCTGCTGCGTTACTTCATTTGGCTGGTGGGTACCTTTGTCGGCCTGAACCTCATGGGCATAGACCTGACAGGCGTGGCCCTGCTGGGCAGTGCCTTTGCGGTGGGTCTGGGTTTTGGTTTGCAGAACATCTTCAGCAACTTTGTGTCGGGTGTCATCATCTTGCTGGAGCGCAGCCTCAAGGTCGGGGACTTTGTGGACCTGCAATCGGGTGTGCGTGGGGTGGTGCGCGAAATTGCCATGCGCTACACCCGCGTCACCACCAACGATGCGGTTGATGTGCTGGTGCCCAATGCCGAGTTCATCAACGGGCGCGTCACCAACTGGACGTTTGACGACGCCTTTCGCCGCCTGCGCGTGCCTTTTGGCGTCGCCTATGGCACCGACAAGGAGCGGGTGCGCGAGGCTGGCATTGCCGCCGCCGTGAAGGTGTCCGGTGTGCTGCATTCGGAGGGGCGGCAACCCACGGTGTGGCTGGTGGCCTACGGCGACAGCTCGGTCAACTACGAGTTGGTGGTGTGGGCCGAGCACTCGCTGACCACGGCGCCCGCTTCTGCGCACGCCAAGCTGATGTGGGCGCTGGACGACGAGTTGCACGCCCGTGGCATTGAAATTCCCTTTCCCCAGCGCGACTTGCATCTGCGCTCGGGCTCCCTCACCGTGCGCATGGCGCCCGGTGAGGCCACTGGTACGGTGTCTGTACCATGAACCAAGACCAGGTGTTCATCCTCGGCATCCTCGCCGTCACGGTGGGTCTGTTCCTGTGGGGGCGTTGGCGGCACGACATCGTGGCCACTGCCGCACTGCTGGCCTGCGTGCTGGCAGGCCTGCTGCCCGCTGAGCAGGCGTTTGCGGGCTTCGGGCACCCGGCGGTCATCACGGTGGCCTGTGTCCTGGTGCTCAGCCGTGGGCTACAGGCCACCGGAGCGGTGGACGTGTTGGCCCGTCACGCCCTGCCAGCCAGCGCCGGACCGATCTGGAGCATGACCGCCCTGATCGGGCTGGGGGCTGTGCTGTCGGGCTTCATGAACAACGTGGGCGCCATGGCCTTGCTCATGCCCGTGGCCATTCAGTTGGCCAAGCGGCTGGGGCTGCCGCCGGGGCAATTGCTCATGCCGCTGGCTTTCGGCACCATTTTGGGTGGCATGACCACGCTCATCGGCACGCCACCCAACCTCATCGTGTCGGGTTTTCGGGCGCAACACGGTGCGGGCAGCTACGGCATGTTTGACTTCACCCCCGTGGGTCTGGCCGTGGCGCTGGCTGGGGTGGCGTTTGTGGTGCTGGTGGGCTGGCGGCTGGTGCCCGCCCGCAAGCAGGTCGGCATGGACGGCTTCGAGGCCGGTGCCTATCTGACCGAGGCCCGCGTGTCCGAAGGCAGCAAATCCGTCGGCAAAACGTTGCGGGACATTGAGCATTCGCTGGAATCCGCCGGTGCCCAGGTGGTGGGTCTGGTGCGCCACGAACTGCGCATGATTGCCCCCAATCCGTGGCGCAAGGTTCTGGCCGGGGACATCCTGGTCATCGAGGCGGAAGCCGAGGCCCTCGCCAACGTGCTCAGCGAGCTGGGTCTGAAGCTGGAAGAGGCCCAACGCCCGCGCGAGAAGGACCCGGCAGCTGCCGCTGACACGCAGACCCCAGAAAACGCCGAAACGCCAGACACCGCCGACACCCATGCCGAGGTGGTGCTGACGGAGCTGGCCATGTTGCCCGGCTCCGTGCTGGCGGGGCGTTCGGCCAGCGACATGCTGTTGCGCACGCGCTACGGCATTAACCTGCTGGCCGTGTCGCGCCAGGGGCGGCGCTCGCTGGTGCGCCTGCGCTCCATGGCCCTGCAGCCGGGTGACCTGTTGCTGATGCAAGGGCCGCCCGACGCAATTGCCGAATTCGCCGCCGATGCCGGCTGTGTGCCACTGGCCGCGCGCGAGTTGCGCATCCCCAACCCGCGCAAGGCTTGGCTGGCGGGCGGCATCATGGCTTTGGCGGTGGGGGGCGCTGCCTTCGGCCTGTTGCCAGCGGCCATTTCATTTGCCTGTGGTGTGCTGGCCAGCATGGTGTTGCGCACCGTTCCCCCCCGTGCCGTGTACGGCGCGGTGGACTGGCCGGTGGTGGTGCTGCTGGCCGCGCTCATCCCGGTGGCGGGGGCGCTGGAGTCCACCGGCACGGCCAAGGTGATTGCCCGCCTGCTGCTGGAGCACGTGGCCCAGGGCCATGCGGTGGTGGGGCTGACGCTCATTCTGGTGGTCACCATGTTTTTGTCCGACCTCATGAACAACGCCGCCACCGCCGCGGTCATGTGCCCCATCGCACTGGGCACGGCGGCGGCACTGGGCGTGAGCCCCGACGCCTTTCTGATGGCCGTGGCCATTGGGGCATCCTGTGCGTTTCTCACCCCCATCGGGCACCAGAACAACATCCTGATTCTGGGGCCAGGGGGCTTCCGATTCGGTGACTACTGGCGCCTCGGGCTGCCGCTGGAGCTGCTGGTGGTGCTCATCAGCGTGCCGCTGCTGCTGGTGGTCTGGCCCCTTTGATCCCTTCGCCCATGGACACCACCCCCACCCGCCCTCTCACCGACAGCGAGCTGATTGCCCAGGCCTTGGCCGACGGCAAAAACAAGCGCGTGCGCAAACTGCTGCAGCGCCTGCACCCCGCCAAGGTGGCGGCCCTGTTGGAGCGGCTGGAGCCCCCGCTGCGCAGCGCCCTGTGGCAGCAGGTGGATGCCGCGCTGGAGGGGCGCATCCTCGCCCACCTCAACCCCGCGCTGCGCGTGCAAATGGCGGGCGAGTCGCTGGAGGCGGCCGGTGTCAGCGCTGTCGCACCCGATGCGGCCAACCAGCTCGACGCCGTGCGGCGTGCCCTGGGGCAGGGCCGTTTGAAGCGCGTGGGCAAAATCCTGGCCCGCATGCACCCGGCCAAGATCGCGGGTTTGCTGGAGGCGCTGCCCCCCACGGAGCGCCTGGCGCTCTGGAGCATGGTGGAGACCGAGCGCACCGGCAAAGTGCTCACCTACCTGCACGATGAAATCCGCAACGCCCTGGCGCTGGACCTGGACCTGGACGAGCTGGTGGCCGCCGCCCAGCACCTGGAGCTGGACGACCTGGTGGACCTGATCCAGCACCTGCCCGGCGGGCTGGGTGGTCAGCTGCTGCAGGCCACCAGCGGCACCCGGCGTGAGCAGCTGGAGTCCATGCTGTCCTACCCCGAGGACTCGGCCGGTGGCCTGATGAACGCCGACGCCATCGCGGTGCGCGCCGACGTGAAGGTGGGCACCGTGCTGCGCTACCTGCGCCTGCTGGAAACCTTGCCGCCGCAAACCGACATGCTCATGGTGGTGGACCGCCAGGGCCTGTACCAGGGGGCGCTGCGCCTCAGTTCCCTGGTCACGGCGGACCTGACTTTGCGCGTGACCGATGTGATGCACACCGACGTGACCGGCATTCCCGTGGACACCGAGAGCCTCGACGTGGCCCGCCTGTTCCAGGACCTCGACCTGTTGTCCGCCCCGGTGGTGGACGGTCAGCAGCGCCTGCTGGGTCGCATCACCGTGGATGATGTGGTGGACCTCATACGCGAAGACTCCGACCGCTCCCTGATGCACATGGCCGGCCTGGACGACGAGGCCGACATGTTCGCCCCCGTGCTGGTCAGCTCACGGCGGCGGGCGGTGTGGCTGGGCATCAACCTGGTCACGGCCTTCCTGGCGGCGTGGGTCATTGGCCGCTTCGAGGCCACGCTGGCGCAGTTGGTGGCCTTGGCCGTGCTCATGCCCATTGTGGCCAGCATGGGGGGCATCGCCGGCAGCCAGACCCTCACCCTGGTGATCCGTGGCCTGGCCATGGGCCAGATACAGAAGGGCAACATGCGCATCCTGCTCAACCGGGAGGTGGGTATTTCGCTGCTCAACGGGGCCTTGTGGGCTGTGGTCATCGCCCTGCTGGTCGTGGCCTGGTTCGGTGACTGGGGGCTGGGTGGCGTGTTGGGCGTGGCCATTTTCATCAACCTGCTCTGTGCGGCGCTGGCTGGGGTGACCATTCCGCTGCTGCTGGACCGCCTGGGCATTGACCCCGCGCTGGCGGGCAGCGTCATCCTGACCACCGTGACCGACGTGATCGGGTTTTTCGCCTTTCTGGGCCTGGCCACCGTCTGGCTGCTCTGAAGCCCCCGTCCCGACGAGGGACCGGGGCGCTCCGTAGAATGTTTGGCTCCTTGTTTGGGGCCACTCCATGTCTGCTTCGCACCCTCCGTCCCGTTCCGCCTCTGCCGACCACGGCACCGATGAGCAGGGCCTCATCCGCATCCGGGGCGCCCGCCAGCACAACCTGAAGGGCGTGGACCTGGACATCCGCACCGCCGAGCTGACCGTGGTCACCGGCCCCAGCGGCTCCGGCAAATCCAGCCTGGTGTTCGACACCCTGTTTGCCGAAGGCCAGCGCCGCTATGTGGAGACCTTCAGCGCCTACGCCCGCCAGTTTCTGGACCGCATGGACAAACCCGCCGTGGACCGGGTGGACGGCGTGCCCCCCGCCATCGCCATCGACCAGACCAACCCCGTGCGCAGCTCGCGCTCCACCGTGGGCACCATGACCGAGCTGAACGACCACCTCAAGCTGCTGTTTGCGCGCGGTGCCCAGCTGTTCGACCAGGTCACCGCCCAGCCCGTGCAGCACGACAGCGCCGAGACCATCATGGCCGAGCTGCAACGCCGCGTCAGCGCCGCCACCGTGGACGGCGTCGAGCCCCGGCTGGTGGTGACCTTTCCGGTGACGCTGCCCGCCGACACCACCGCCAACGATGTGGAGGCGTGGCTGGCCGCCAGCGGCTACACCCGCGTGCAAGCCGAGCGCGTGGTCACGGTGGAGGCCGACCCCGAGGTCAAAGAAGCCAAAAAGTCAGGCAAAAAAACAGCAGCTAAGAAGTCAATATCATCAAGCGCTGGAGGGCTAAAAAGCTTAAAAATCATCGATGTGGTGGCCGACCGCTTCCGTGTGGGGTCGGTGGAGCCCGCTCGGGTGATGGAAGCGTTGGAAGTGTCGCTGCGCCGGGGCCACGGCCAGGTGCGGGTGTACGCCTTGCCGGTGGGCGGTGCAGCCCCGCAGGCCGAGGCGCTGGCCGACGCTGCCGTGTCCGCTGCGCCCGACGTCTGGGCTTTCTCGGCTGCGCTGCACTGCCCCGACAGTGGCCTGAGCTACGCCGCCCCCACGCCCTCGCTGTTCAGCTTCAACTCGGCGCTGGGCGCGTGCGATGTCTGCCGGGGTTTTGGCCGGGTCATCGGGGTGGACCACGGCTTGGTCATCCCCGACCAACGGCTGACCCTGCGCGCCGGGGCCATCAAGCCCATGCAAACCCCCGCCTGGAAAGAATGCCAGGACGACCTGATGCGCCACGCCGAGGCCGCAGGCATTCCCCGCGACACACCGTGGAACAAGCTCACGCCCGCGCAGCAGCAGTGGGTGATGGGCGGCAGCCCCGAGTGGAACGGCAAATGGAACCAGAGCTGGTACGGCGTGGCGCGCTTCTTCGAATACCTGGAGACCAAGGCCTACAAAATGCACATCCGGGTGCTGCTGTCCAAATACCGCAGCTACACCGAATGCCCCAGCTGCCACGGCGCCCGCCTGAAAACCGAGAGTCTGCTGTGGCGCATGGGCACGAAGGCCCAGGCCGACTCGGCACTGCCCCCGGCCTTGCGCTTTTTGCCTGCGGGGGTGGCGTGGAGCCGGGAGCAACTGGAATCCCTGCCGGGCTTGGGGCTGCACGACTTGATGCAGCTGCCCATTGCGCGGCTGCGGTCATTTTTTGAGGCGTTGCAGGTTTCTTTGGGTGATGTTTCTTCGCACGCTGCGCCGCCAAGGGGTGAACCGCCCTCCGCACACTGCGAGCAGAGATTGTCGGGCGGCTCACCCCTTGCCGGCGCGGATTTGGGCTCACCCACCCGCAGCGCAGCGGGACGGTCGGGGGTGGGGGGCGACGATTTCTGCTCGCAGTATCAGGATCCCCCCATACCCGATCGTCCCACCACCCACCAAGGCAGCCAAGGCGAAGCCAACACACCGCACACCAAACCCACCGGCGAGGCCCGCGCCCTCGACCTGCTGTTCGACGAAATCAACACCCGCCTCAAATACCTGTGCGACGTGGGCCTGCACTACCTCACGCTGGACCGGCAAAGCCGCACCCTCAGCGGTGGCGAGGTGCAGCGCATCAACCTCACCACCGCGCTGGGCACCAGCCTGGTCAACACCCTGTTTGTGCTGGACGAGCCCAGCATCGGCCTGCACCCGCGCGACATGGACCGCATCAACGTCGCCATGCGCCGCCTCGTGAATGCCGGCAACACACTGGTGGTGGTCGAGCACGATCCGGCCGTCATGCTCAGTGCCGACCGCCTCATCGACATGGGGCCCGGCCCCGGCGAGCGCGGCGGGCACATCGTGTTTGACGGCACACCGGCGGACATTCGCCACGCCGACACCCTCACCGGCGCCTACCTGGGCGGGCGCAAACAGGTGGGCTTTGGCTTCAAACGCATGGTGGCCGAATCCACGCCCCGCCTGATACTGGAAGGCGCGCGCGAACACAACCTGCAGCACGTGTCGGTGGAGTTTCCGTTGCAGCGCATGGTGTGCGTCACGGGCGTGAGCGGCTCGGGTAAATCCACCCTCATCCAAGACATATTGGCCCCGGCCCTGTTGCGCCATTTCGGTAAAACCACCGATGCGCCCGGCGCGCACGACCGCCTGCTGGGCGCGGAGCAACTGGCCGACGTGGTGTTTGTGGACCAGTCGCCCATCGGCAAAACCGCCCGCTCCAACCCCGTGAGCTACGTGGGCGCGTGGGACGCCATCCGCACCCTGTTCGCGCTGGCGCCACTCGCGCAGCAGCGCGGCTACACCGGCAGCAAGTTCAGCTTCAACAGCGGCGACGGGCGCTGCCCCACCTGCGGTGGCTCGGGCTTTGAGCACGTCGAAATGCAATTTTTGAGCGATGTGTACCTGCGCTGCCCCGACTGCGACGGCCAGCGCTACCGGCCCGAGGTGCTGGAGGTGCGCATTGAGCGGGCGCGGTTGCTGCCAGCGGCCCAACCGGGGGCCACGCCCGCCCACGAAATGGTGTCCATGAACGTGGCCGACGTGCTCAACCTCACCGTGAGCGAGGCCGCGCAGTTGTTCGCGGGCGACCGCGACGTCATCCGCGCCCTGCAACCCATCGTCGATGTGGGGCTGGAGTACGTCAAGCTGGGCCAGCCCGTGCCCACGCTGTCGGGCGGTGAGGCACAGCGGCTGAAGCTGGCGGGGTTTTTGGCCGAGGCCGCCAAGTCGGGGAGCAAGGCCACGGCCAGCCGCCAGGCCGTGGCCAAGAAGGGCACGTTGTTTTTGTTCGATGAGCCCACCACCGGCCTGCATTTTGACGACATCGCCAAGCTGATGCGGGCGCTGCGGCGGCTGATTGATGCAGGGCATTCGCTGGTCATCATTGAGCACAACCTGGACGTGATCCGCGCCTCTGACTGGCTGATCGACCTGGGGCCGGAAGGTGGCGAGGGCGGCGGGCAGTTGGTGGCACAGGGCACGCCCGAAGAGGTGCGGCTGCACCCCACCAGCCACACCGCCAAGGCGCTGCGCGACTACGCGCTGGCGTTTGACGGGGTGCACGAAGTGCGGGAGGGTTCGGTGGCCGACTACTTGAGCCGCGTTTCTGCGCCCGCTGCGCCGGCAAGGGGTGAGCCGCCCTCCGCACACTGCGAGCAGAGATTGTCGGGCGGCTCACCCCTCGCCGACGCGAGTCACCGTGCGCCAGCCCCCCAAAACAACATCCGCATCGTCAACGCCCGCGAACACAACCTCAAAGGCCTGAGTGTGGACATCCCTCGCGGCCAGTTCAACGTCATTTCTGGCGTCAGCGGCTCGGGTAAATCCACGCTGGCCTTCGACATTCTCTTCAACGAAGGCCAGCGCCGCTACCTGGAGAGCCTCAACGCCTACGCCCGCAGCATCGTGCAACCGGCGGGGCGGCCCGAGGTGGATGCGGTGTATGGCATACCGCCCACCGTCGCCATCGAGCAGCGGCTCTCGCGCGGCGGGCGCAAAAGCACCGTGGGCACCACCACCGAGGTGTGGCACTACCTGCGCCTGCTCTACGTCAAGCTCGGCACCCAGCACTGCGTCCACGACGGCGCGGCGGTGCGGCCCCAGTCGCCCGACAGCATGGTGGCGCACATCATGCGTGCGCACCGGGGCCAGCACATCGGGCTGCTCAGCCCACTCGTCATCAGCCGCAAAGGGGTTTACACCGAGCTGGCCGACTGGGCCCGCCCCCGTGGCCACACCCATTTGCGGGTGGACGGCGCGTTTGTGCCCACAGTGGGTTTTCCGCGCCTGGACCGCTTCAAGGAGCACACCATCGAGCTGCCCGTGGCCGACCTGGTGGTGGGGCCGACCACCGAGACTTTTTTGCGCCAGCAACTGAACGTGGCGTTGCAGCACGGCAAGGGCGTGGTGCATGTGCTGGCCCCGCTGGACGGCCTGGCCCAGGCGTTTGCCCAGCACGCGGCGCCCGCGTCGGGCACGCTCGACGCGTTGGCCGTGGGCCAAGGCCTGGGCACGGTGGAGGTGTTTTCCACCCACCGCGCCTGCCCGGTGTGCAGCACCAGCTACCCTGAGCTGGACCCGCGCCTCTTTTCGTACAACAGCAAGCACGGCTGGTGCCCCGATTGCGTGGGCACGGGGCTGAACCTGAGCCGCGACCAGCGCAAAACGCTGGACGACTCCGTGCGCGACGACGACCACAAAGGCCGCGAGCAGAGTTTTGCCGAGCCCGACGTGGACGACCTGAGCCACGAGGCCTGTCCCGCCTGCCACGGCACCCGCCTGAATCCTCAGGCACGGGCGGTCAAGTTTGCGGGCGTGGGGATTGCCGAGGTGGCGGCCTTGAGCGTGACGGATGTGCAGGGGTGGGTGGAAGGGTTGGGTGCCTTGGATTCCTCACTCGCTGCGTTGGCAGGGGGCATGCCGCCCTCCGCACACGGCGAGCAGAGATTGTCGGGCGGCACGCCCCCTGCCAACGCGGACCCGGGTGCGCCCCATGCTTTTGTGTTGTCCACCCGCGAAGCCGACATTGCCCGTGACCTGATTCCCGAAATTTTGGGCCGCCTGCGCTTTTTGCAGCAGGTGGGCCTGGGTTACCTGACGCTGGACCGGGGGGCGCCCACGCTCAGCGGTGGCGAGGCGCAGCGCATCCGGCTGGCGGCGCAGCTGGGCAGCAATTTGCAGGGTGTGTGCTACGTGCTGGATGAGCCCACCATTGGCCTGCATGCCCGCGACAACCAGATTTTGCTGGGCGCACTCGACCAGTTGCGCCAGCACGGCAACACCCTGGTGGTGGTGGAGCACGACGAAGACACCATCCGCCGGGCCGACCACATCATCGACATCGGCCCCAGCGCGGGCAAACGTGGCGGGCAGGTGGTGGCGCAGGGCACGGTGGCCGACCTGTCGGCCTGTGCCGACTCGCAGACGGGGCGCTATTTGCTACATGCCATGAAGCACCCTGTGCAAGCCAGGCGTGCGGTAGAAGTCAATTTGGCTTCAAAAAATTCGGCCATGCCCTGCCTCCACGTCACGGGCGCACACCTGCACAACCTGGCCCACGTTGACCTGGCCGTGCCGCTGCAGCGGCTGGTGGTGGTCACCGGCGTCAGTGGCTCGGGCAAGTCCACGCTGGCGCGTGACGTGCTGCTGACCAACGTCGCTGCGGCCGTCAGCCAGCGCAGCACCCGTGCTGGGCGCGAGGCCATGGACGCGGGCCATTACCCCACCTGGGTGGGCTGCAAAACCGTCAGCGGGTATGAGACGGTGGACCGCGTGCTGGAGGTGGACCAAACCCCCATTGGCAAAACGCCCCGCAGTTGCCCCGCCACCTACATCGGCTTTTGGGACACCATCCGCAAGCTCTTTGCCGAAACGCTGGAGGCCAAGGCGCGGGGCTACGCGCCGGGGCGTTTCAGCTTCAACACCGGCGAAGGCCGCTGCCCCAGCTGCGAAGGCCAGGGCGTGCGCACCATTGAAATGAGCTTTTTGCCCGATGTGAAAGTGCCTTGTGAAAGCTGCCATGGCGCCCGCTTCAACGGCGAAACCCTGGCCGTCACCTGGAAGGGCAAAAGCATTGGTGACGTGCTGCAAATGGAGGTGGACGAGGCGGTGGACTTCTTCGCCACCATGCCATCCATTGCCCACCCCTTGCAACTGCTCAAAGACGTGGGCCTGGGCTACCTGACGCTGGGCCAGCCCAGTCCCACGCTCAGCGGTGGCGAGGCGCAGCGCATCAAGCTGGTGACCGAGCTGACCAAGGTGCGCGACGAGGTGGGCAGGCGCGGCCAAAAGGCCCCGCACACCCTGTATGTGCTGGATGAACCCACCGTGGGCCTGCACATGGCCGATGTGGAAAAACTCATCCGCGTGCTGCACCGCCTGGTGGACGGCGGGCACAGTGTGGTCGTCATCGAGCACGACCTGGACGTGATGGCCGAGGCCGACTGGATCATCGACCTGGGGCCGGAGGGCGGTGCCGAGGGCGGGCGCATTGTGGCCGCCGCGCCGCCCGAGGCGGTGGTGGCCTTGGGCACGCACACCGGCAAGGCGCTGGGGCCGGTGCTGGCGCGGGGGTGACTGGGTGCCGGGCGGCGGCGCGGCTGGTGCAGCGCCCACGCTCCGGGGTTCCCCGCTGGCGCTGGTGGAGGGACCTCAGTCGACAGTTGCGCATGTCGGCACGCCAGTGCAATACTCATCGGATGCGCTTTTCAGACCTGCCCTTTCTGGGGTCAAGAATGACGATGTGGTGGTTCTTGGTGGCCGCTGGCGGCGGTGTGGCCGGCGCGTGGTGGGTGTCGGGCAGTTTTGCCGATGCCAGGATGGCGCAGTTGATCCAAAGCCAATCGCTGCGGGCGCAGACCGAGGTGGGCGTGCTGGCGGGTGACGTCAGCCAGCACATGGTGCAGGCCCTCAGCCTGCCCGCCATCCTCAGCCAGGGCCACAACGTCCAGGAAGCCCTCGCGGCCATGGGGCCGCGGGTAGCGCCGTCCACCCTGGCGGGGCCAGAACGGAGGGCGCAATGGCTGGACATGCCGGTATTGGTGGACATCAGCCGCCAGTTGGATGAAACCGTCGAGCGTTTTGGCCTGAACACCGCCTGGGTCACCAACGCCGCTGGCGACGCCGTGGCCGAAGGTCGTGCGCCGGGTGTGCCGTCCTTTCTGGGCACCAATTACGCCGACCGCGACTACTTCAAGGCCGCCCAGGCAGGGCGCACTGGCAGCCAGTTTGCCGTGGGGCGCGTTACCCAGTTGTTCTCGCTGTATTTTGCAGCCCCCGTCCTGGTGAACGGGCAGTTTGTGGGCATGGTGGGGGCCAGCGCGCGCCTGGACAGGCTGTCTGCCCGCCTGGACCAAGCCCATTTGCTGGTCACCGACGAACACGGTGTGGTGGTGCTGGCGCACAACCCGGCCATGAACCTGCAGGCCCTGCCCAACGCCCAGGTGCACCAACTCACCCCCGAACAACGGCAAAAGCGCTACCAGCGCACCGACTTCGCCACGGTGGGCCTGCACCACCTGAGCGGCCAGGGCACCACGGCACTGTACGACATGGTCGAACACATGCACCCCCATGTCTGGGCCACACGGGTGGTCATGGACGGCGCGTTGCAGGTGCATGTGCTGCGCGATCTGGGCGAGGCCCACGAGCTGGTGCACGGTGACCGGTTGCGGTGGTTTGCGCTGGCAGGTCTGGCCTGGCTGTTCTTGCTGGGCTGGCTGGTGGCCGCAAGCGCCTATGTGGCCGTCGCGCGCCAGCAACGCAAGGACTTGCTGGTGCTGAACGACGAACTGCAGCGGCAGGCCAACACCGACGTGCTGACCGGCGGCGCCAGCCGGCGCCACTACCTGGAGATGCTGCACCTGGAGCAGGACCGTGCGCAGCGCTACGGCCTGTCGTTTTGTGTGCTGAGCCTGGACATTGACCATTTCAAGCACGTCAACGACACGTTTGGCCACGCGGCGGGAGACGCTGTGCTGCGCCACTTTGCCCTGGTGGTGCAGGGGTTGCTCCGCCAGTCCGACCTGTTCGGTCGGGTGGGTGGTGAGGAATTTTCGGTGCTGCTGCCCCAGAGCACGGTCGAGGGAGGTCGGCAAATGGCCCAACGCATTCGGGCGGCGGTGGAAGCGTCGCCCACTGCCTGGGAAGACCAGTCCATCGCCATCACCGTGAGCATTGGTGGCGCGCAGTGGCTGGCCGGTCAGCTCAGCACGGTGGACCAGGTGCTGGCGGCCAGTGACCGGGCGTTGTACCAGGCCAAGCACCAGGGACGAAACCGTGTGGTGTGGGCGGAGTCACTTCCCGAGACCTCGGCCAGGGACCCTGAAGCGCCCACCCGTGTCACCTGAACCCATGGCCTCTGGTTCGCCGCTTGGGCGGGTCATCCACATCCAGCCACTGGCGCCACCCAAGCCTGCGGTGGGGGCTGCCTGCAACGGCTGTGGCCTGTGTTGCTTGGCCGAACCCTGTCCATTGGGCATGCTGCTGTCGGCCCAACGCCGGGGTGCCTGTGCCGCCCTGCGTTGGAACGACGCACAAACCCGCTACGAGTGCGGGGCCATCACCGACGCCCAGGGGGTGTTGGGGCCACGCTGGCGCTGGCTGGCGCCGGTGCTGCAGCGCTTGGCGCGGCGTTGGATTTCCGCCGGCAGTGGGTGCGATGCCGCACTGGAAGCGTTGACGCCACCCTGCCCGCCAGGTGCACCCCAGCGCCCAGATCCGGGGCTTTGAGCGCGGCGCACCACTGGCGCCACCGCCCAGGTGGGTCAGAAGGTTTCCCAGTCGTCGCTGTGTGTCGGGGCCAGGGCCGTGGTGGCCGGTTTGGCCGCGATTTTGGGTGTGGGCAGCGCGCCGGTTCCGGCTGGTTTGGCGGGGGAGCGAACGGCGGCCTGCCCCTTGGGAGGGCGCTGGGCCGGGGCGTGGCCGGAGCCAGCGCCCTGCGACAAGGTGCGAATCTCGCGGATGGCTTGTGTCACCTGGTGGCCCGCCTGCACAAACGGGGTTTCGCTGTCCATCATCCTCTGAGCCTTTTCCACCTTGCCCGCGTTGATGGTATCGGCCACCTTGGCGGCTTCCAGGTGGAAGGTTTTGTGGTGAGACACCAGGCTCGTGAACACCGGCACCTGGGACCAGCGCTGGCCGCCGGGGCCGTAAATCCACTTGCCCAAGGCACAGCAGTCGTCCCGGCGCACCGTGTCCGCGTCCACCTGTTTGCCTTTGAGGGCGGCATTGCGCAGGGTGACGCGCCACTGCTGGTGGGCGGCAATGACCTTGTCAAAATCCAGCTCGTCGGGGCGCAGGGTGAGGTCCGCGCCGGACTTGACCTCTTTGCGCAGCGCCACGGCATCGAGCTCGGCCAGTGTCTGGTCACCCGGCTTGAGGCGGAACACCCGGATGGAGCTGTGCACCGTGTCCACCTGGGTCGTCAGTGACTGGGACGCGGCGGCCAACTGTTCCACCATGGCGGCGTTCTGCTGGGTGATGCCGTCCATGTCGGAGATGGTTTCGCTGATTTGTGACACGCCCTGCAGCTGGTTGTTGGCTGCCACCCGGATGTCTTCCAGCATCCCGGTGACACGGTTGACCGACGCCATGGACTCGTCCACCCGGGCGCGTGCGTCGATGACGCGGGTGTTGCCCAGGGCCACACGATTGCGCGAGTCTTCGATCAGGCCCCGGATTTCTTTCGCTGCGGTGGAGGTGCGCTGGGCCAGGGCCCGCACCTCCGACGCCACCACCGCAAAGCCCCGTCCGGCCTCGCCCGCCCGGGCCGCCTCCACGGCGGCGTTGAGCGCCAGGATGTTGGTCTGGAAGGCCACGCCCTCTATCACCTGGGTGATGTCGCCGATGCGGCGCGAGGACTCGGCAATGCCCTCCATGGTGTCGGCCACGGCCTGCACCGCGTCGTGGCTGCGTCTGGCCACCGTCAGCGTGTCGTTGGCCAAGCGGGCACCTTCTGAGGCGACATCCGAGGTTTTTTGCACCGCACTGCGAATGTCGTCCATGGACGATGCGGTTTCCGCCAGGTTGCTGGCCTGCGACTCCACGCGGGAGGACATGTCCTGGTTGCCCAGGGCAATTTCCTGGGCACCCCCGCGCAGGTTGCCCACCTCGTGGCGGATGTCGCGCACCACGGTGCGCACGTTCAGCGTCATCTGGGACAGGGCCTGTTGCATCTGGCCGATTTGCCCCTTGGCGCCGGTGGCGACGTCGTTGGAGAGGTCGCCAGACGCCAGCCGGTTGGCGGTGGCCACCAGCGGCGTGATTTGGCCGCCAGTGATCTGCCAGCCCAGCGCGGCCGCCACCGCCGCCGTGACCAGGCCGACCGCTGCCACCAGCGTGCTGGGCAGGTCCAGGGCCGCCGCCAGCACCGGCCCGCCGGCCGCCAGCACCGCCAGCCAAGCCAGTTGGCCACGCATGCCCGGCCGCAAGGCCCTGAGCAGGGCGGCCGCAGTCCCTGCTCGTATCACGGCACCCTTGTCCAGCACATGCACCAGGCGGCCCCGCTCGGCTTCGGCCTGCATCACCGCGTACAGCGCGGTGCAGGCCTTGATCTCATGGTCGGTGGCGGGGGTGCGCACCGACAGGTAGCCCACCACCCTGTCGCCATCGCGCATGGGCGTGGCGTTGGCACGCACCCAGTAGTGGTCGCCATTTTTGCGGCGATTTTTGACCACGCCGGTCCAGGGCAGCCCCTTTTCAACGGTGGCCCACAGGTCCCGAAAGGCCTCTTCCGGCATGTCGGGGTGGCGCACGATGTTGTGGGGTTGGCCCACCAGCTCTTCGGCCAGGTAGCCGCTCATGGAGATGAAGGCCGGGTTGGCGTAGGTGATGCGGCCCTTCAGGTCGGTGACGGAGATCAGTGTCTGGTCGGCCGGCACCTTGAGTTCATTGGGGGTCACGGGTTGGTTGTTGCGCATGGCTCAGGACTCCGGGTTGGGCCGGGTCGCGCGCCTGGCGAGGACCACGCCGTGCATGGCCATCCGCTGGCTGGCAACCCGGGATGGCCTATTGTGGCCCGGTTTTGGGCGCGATCCCCAGGCTCACGCCGCCATGCGCCCGTCCACCAGCACCATCTGGCGGTCGCAGCGGGCGGCCAGGCGCGGGTCGTGGGTGACGATGAGGCAGGCGCTGCCGTGGTCGTGGTTGAACTCGCGCAGCAGGCCAAACACCTCGTCGGCGGTCACGGTGTCCAGGTTGCCGGTGGGCTCGTCGGCCAATATGAGGCGGGGCCGCAGCGACAGCGCCCGGGCAATGGCCACGCGCTGCTGCATGCCACCCGACAACTCGCCGGGCCGCTTGTGCGCCGAACCGGCCAGGCCCACGCGGCCCAGCAGCTCCAGCCCAAAGGCTTCCGCCTCGGCCGTGGCTTGGCCCGCTTCGATGATGGCGGGCAGCATCACGTTTTCCAGGGCAGTGAAGGCGGGCAGCAGGTGGTGGAACTGGAACACAAAGCCAATGGTGCGCCCGCGCAAGCGCGTGAGCGCGTCGTCGGCCAGCTGGTCGGCCCGCTCGCCCGCAATGGTCAGCGTGCCCGCCGTGGGCCGCTCCAGCAGGCCGATGATGTTGAGCAGCGTGCTTTTGCCCGAGCCCGACGGCCCGGTGAGTGACACAAACTCGGCCTGCGCCAGCGCCACGTCGATGCCGTGCAACACCTCGGTTTCCACCGGTGTGCCCTCGTGGTAGCTTTTGCGGATGGCGGTCAAGGTCAAGATATCAGACAAATTGGCCTCTATCGCTTTATTTATATGGGTTTATAGCTATCACGGATTAACTCCGTATGGCCTGAACCGGGTCCATGCGGGCGGCGCGGCGGGCGGGCAGGGCGGCAGCGGCCAGGCCCACACCCATGGCCACCACGCTGGCCAGAATGACGAGGTTGGGGTCCAGCTCGGCGGCGAACAGGGGGCTGCCGTCGGGGCTTTTGTAGATGTGCGAAAACACCGTCAGCAGCGTCCAGGCCAGGCCACTGCCCGCCGCCGATCCCACCAGCCCCACCAAGCCGCCCTGCAGCAAAAACACCGCCATGATGCGCTGCCGCCCCGCCCCCATGGCCCGCAAAATACCAATTTCGCGCTGCTTTTGCACCACGCTCACCACCAGCACGCTCGATATGCCCAGTGCCACGATGATGACCACGAAGCTGCGAATCAGGTTGTTGGACACGCTCTGGTTGGCCAGCGCCGTCAGCAGGCCGGAGTTGGTTTGCATCCAGCTCTCCACCGTCTGGCCAGTGCGGCTTTGCAGGCGCTGGGCCACGGCCTCGGCACCAAACAGGTCGGTCACGGTCAGGTCGATTTGCGAGACACCGCCGGGCACATCCAGCAGGGTTTGCGCCAGCTTCAGGGTCACGAACACCCAGCGGCGGTTGAGGTCGCGGTTGCCGGTGTCGAACAGGCCGCTGATGTGCAGCGTCTCGGCGCGGCCTGTGGCGGTGGTCACGCGCAGCTTGTCGCCCACGGCCAGGCCCAGGTCTTTGGCCAGTTCGGTGCCGATGAGCGCCTCGGTGCCCTGCACCGCAAAGCGGCCTTGGGTCATGTAGCCGTCCATCTTGACGATGCGTCCATAGGCTTCGGGCACCACGCCCATGAGCACCACGCTTTTGTTGCTGGTGCCGCGCACGGCAAAGGCGGGGCCAGTCACCAGCGGCGACACGGCCAGCACGCCGGGCGTGTCGGCAGCCAGGGCGGCGGCCTGCTCCCACTGGTCCACCGGGCGCAGGCGCTGGGCGCGGGGCTGGACGATGCGGGTGGTGGCATTTTCAGTGTCTTTTTGGCCATTGGCGCTTGCTGTGTATGGGTTTTCAGCTACAGCTGGTTCGTCGACTGGAGGGGGCGGGATGCGCGTCATGTCGTCGGGTGGGCGGATGACGATGTGCGCCTGCGAGCCCAGCACCCGGTCGATGATGGTGCTTTGCAGCTGGTTGATGAGCTGCGTCAGGAAGATGATCACGGCCACCCCACCCGTGACACCGGCCAGGATCAGCACGCTTTGCATGCGTCCTTCGCGCAAAAAGCGCAGCGCCACCAGCAGCTCAAAGGGCAGCCAGCGCGTGGCCGCGCCTATGGCCGAGCGGCTGGGGGTGGGGGGTGCTGGCCTGGTTGGGCCTGCAGGCGCATGGCCAGCGTCAGGCCGGCTTGGCGCTGACGAGGTGGGGCGCGCGGCTGCGCCGGGTGGTGGCATGGCGGTGGCCATGGCGTTCAGCGCCCCATGCCCATGCCGCCCAGCGACAGCGGTCCGGTGCTGGCGGGCTTGACGCGGTCGCCCTCGGCCACTTTTTCGGTGGCGGGCACGGCGGTGTCGCCTTCAGTCAGGCCGCTTTTCACTTCCACCATGCCGGTGCCGCGCAGGCCCAGTTGCAGGTTGGTGCGGGTGGCCACGCCGTTGTTCAGCACCAGCGCCCAGGGGGTGGCGGTGTCCATGCCGCGCACGGCCCCGGCATCGACCACCAGGGCGTTGGCCTGCTGGCCCACGGTCATTTCCACCGACACGGTCATGTCGGGGCGCAAAAAGGCGGGTGGCTGGGGCACGGCCAGGCGCACGTCCACCGTGCCCCGGGCGGGATCCACGGCGGGGCTGACCCAGTCGAGCGCGGCGGCAAAGCCTTGGCCGGGGTAGGCGTCGGCCACCGCGCGGGCGGCCAGGCCGGGGGCCATGAGGGCCAGGTGTTTTTCGTCCACGGCGGCGTCCAGGCGCAGGCCGCTGCTGGCGGCCAGGCTCAGCAGCACCTTGCCAGGCTGGGCCAGGCTGCCAGGCTCCACGTGGCGGGCCAGCACCCGTGCCGCAATGGGGCTGGTGATGCTCAGGCGCTGCAAGCGGGCCTGGGCGGCTTCCACCGCTGCCTGTGCCTGGGCCAGCCGGGTGGCGGCCAGCACCACCTCGGCCCCGTGGGGCAGTTGGGCCTGGGCCTGGCTGCGGGCGGCGGCCAGGGCGCTGCGGGCGGTGTCGAGCACGCGGCGGGCATCGTCCAGCTTTTGCTGCGAATAAAAGCCCTGCGCCACCAGCTCGGTGGCGCGGCGGTGCTCTGCTTCGGCGTTGCGCAGGTTGGCCTCGGCCTGGGCGAGGTTGGCAGCGGCCACGGGCGCGGCCACGGTGCTGAGCTGGCCCTGGCGGGCGCGGGCTTCGGCCAGCGCGGCTTGGGTTTGGGCCAGGGTGGCGCGGGCCTCGGCATCGCTCAGTTGCAGCAGCAGGGCACCGGCGGGCACGGTGTCGCCCTCGCGCACGGGCACGGCCAGCACGGTGGCCGTCACCTCGCTGCCAATGTCCAGCCGCACGGGTGCGTTCACCCGACCCGTGGCCACCACGGTTTGCGTCAGGTCGGTGCGGGTCACGCGCACGACCTGGGCGGTTTTGGCCGGGGTGCGCAGCAGCGAAATGGCCAGCACCACGCCCAGCAGCAGCGCGCCGCCCAGCAGCCAGCGGTTTCGGGGGGATAAAGAGGAGGGGGAAATCAGCGAGGTCATGGGGTGCGACAGGTGAAACCAACCATGGGGGCGCGCAGAATGCACGGGAGCCGCCTGGCTGTCATGGTAGGTCGATGTCGAAGGACGGGCCGTGATGTCGGACAAGTCGCGATCTTGCGCTTCCCTGTTGGGCACCATTTGACCCAGTCCGCTCTGTCGCAACCTCGGCCCGTGTGTGATGTGCCTGGAACGACAGGATGCAAAGAAAACGGCGTGGACCTATTCGCGCCATTCATCACCGGACTGGGCAGGCACATCGGGTACCAATGCCAGTGCTGCCTCAAATGACGCCGCGCTGGCGCGCTGAGCACGGGCGGTGATGTAGTCCTCGGCAGCCAAAGCGGCTAACTTTTCGGCCAAAGCCGTGGCGGCCAACTGGTTGACCGAAATACCCTCGCGGTGCGCGTACAGCTTGGCATTCTGGTGAATGGAATTGGGTAAACGCAGGCTGAGGGTGCTCATGGGTTTTCTCCGTCAAGAATGTTCAAAAACTGCCCTGGTGTCACCAGCTGCAATGCAAACCGCCGACTTGGTTCGAAATCTCGCAGGTTGTGCGTGACCAAGAAATCCGCCCTGGCATTGACCGCTGCTTCCAGAATCAGTTCATCTTTGGGGTCTCGCAGCTGTGGCCGCCACAAAAAATGAACCGCCTGTTTGTTTGCCACCGCACAGATCATGTCGAGCACTGCATCAATGGCATGCTCAGGCAAGGCCAGCAAACCTGGGCGATGCAGCACATCTTCATACTCCATGAGCAGGGGCACAGTGATGAATACATCGAACTGTCTTTGCGTCAACCGACTGAGCAACTGAAACGATGCGCCTCGCCGCGAGCGCAAGGCAGCCACCAGCACATTGGTGTCAATGACAACGCTTGGTTTGGACTTCATGGTATTGCATATGATACCAATCATGGGTGCTGCATATGCGCTCGACAGTCGTTGGCATCCAGATGTGCATTAACGCGATCGCTTCACCACCCTGCAGTCCATGTTCACGCGAGCTGTGACCCATGTCCGCAGCTGTGCGAGCCGTCGTCGTTGATGAGGTGCTGGGCCATTTGCTCAAAGGCCATCACCAGGGCGTCGCGAAACGGCACGTCGGCCACTTGCTCGGCCAGGGCCATGCGCATGCACAGCAGCCACTCGTCACGGGCCTGGCCGCTGATGGTGTAGGGCGCGTGGCGCATGCGGAGGCGGGGGTGACCGCGGTTTTGCATGAACAGGGGCGGCCCGCCCAGCCAGCCCGACAGGAACTGGAACAGGCTTTCTGCACTGCCCTCCAGGCTCTCGGGGTGCATTTGGCGTATGGCCCAGGCCTCGGGCAGTTCGTCCATCAGCTCGTAAAACCGATGCGTCAGCTGGCGCAGGGCAGGTGCGCCGCCCAGCTTGGCGTAGGGCGTGGCGGGGGGGGAAAGGGTGGTGCTCATGTTGGCAGTGGGGACGGGGTGGGGTGCACCGTCATACAAACACCATGCCAGTGTGTTGCGGTGGTTTTCGCAGGGTAGACGCTGCGCCGCAGCCGTTGCTGGCCCGTTGCGCAGGTGTTGGGGTGTCATTTTTGGCAGTCCGCTGGCAGAATCACGGCATGTTGCACCCCCCCGTACCCTTGCCCGAACTGGCGTCGTTTCTGGACACCCTGCCCCATCCCCACATTGTGTTTGACCGGCAGTACCGCATCGTGGCGGCCAATGTGGCGTACCGCCAGCAGTTTGCCCCGCCGGGCGGGGAAGTGGTCGGGCACACCTGTTATGCGGTGTCGCACCGCTTTGACGTGCCGTGTGACCAGGCGGGTGAATCTTGCCCCTTGCAGCGCGCCCAATCGTCGGGTCAACCCGAGCGTGTGCTTCACCTGCACCACACGCCGCGTGGCGAGGAGTACGTGAACATTGAGCTCAGTCCTGTGCTCAATGGCCAGGGTGAACAGGCCTATTTCGTGGAAAAAATGGAGGCACTCCATGTGGCGCGCGGCAAGCCCGCTGCCCAGGGGTTGATCGGGCGCTCGCCCGCTTTCCAGCGCATGATGGAACTGGTGGCACGGGTGGCTCCGTCCATGGCCACGGTGCTCCTGTTGGGCGAGTCAGGCACAGGCAAAGAGTTGGTGGCGCGCGCGGTGCACGAGGCCAGCCCGCGCGCCAACCGGGCGTTGGTCCCTGTCGAGTGCTCCAGCCTGACGGAAACGCTGTTCGAGTCCGAGCTGTTCGGCCACGAGCGGGGGGCCTTCACCGGGGCCAACACCAGCCGCGCTGGCTTGGTGGAAGCGGCCAGCGGGGGCACCCTGTTTCTGGACGAGGTGGGCGACATCGCGCTGACCATGCAGGTGAAATTGTTGCGTCTGCTGGAGAGTGGCACCTACCGCCGCGTGGGCAGCACCGAGGTGCGCCACGCCGACATCCGCGTGATCGCCGCGACCCACCGTCCGCTGGAGCAAATGGTGCGCGAGGGCCGTTTCCGCGAGGACCTGTATTTTCGGCTCAGCACCTTTCCCATCGGTTTGCCCCCGCTGCGTGAGCGCCTGGAAGACATTGAGCTGCTGGCCGAAGCGCTGTTGCAGCGCGTGGCGCCGCAGCGTCGTCTGAGTCTGTCGTCCGACGCGCTGGCGGGATTGGCTCAACTGCCGTTCCCGGGCAACGTGCGCGAGCTGCGCAACCTGCTGGAGCGCACCAGTCTGCTGTGCGACGGTGCGGTCATCGAGCGGGCGCACCTGGCGCACGCACTGGGCAGTGCCCGTGGCGCACCGCAGGCCGGTGGTGGCCTGCTGGCGGTGGCCCAGGCGTTGGCCACGGTTGGCGGTGTGTCGCCTGCGCAGGCGCCAACAGCGCCGCCTGCGCCGCAGTCGCTGCGCGACATTGAGGGCGCAGTGCTGCGCGAGCAGGTGCGCCAGCACCGGGGCAGCCGGGCCGATCTGGCGGCCAAGCTGGGCATCAGCGAACGTTCGCTGTACCGCAAGATCAAGGCGCTGCAACAGCACGCGTCCGATGAAGATAACAGTAGCTGAATCTCCAATTCAAATAAGCGCTGGAGGCGCATTTGGTTGAGTATTTTGTGCGTTATTGGGCCGCAGCCTGCTCAGGTGGGCAGGCCCGCCGAGTCAAACTGGCCTTCGAACAGCACCGAGCTGAGGTAGCGCTCGCCCGAGTCGGGCAGGATGACCACGATGGTCTTGCCCGCGTTCTCGGGTTTGTGCGCCCAGCGCACGGCGGCGGCGGTGGCCGCGCCACACGAGATGCCCGCCAAAATGCCTTCTTCGCGCGCCAGGCGGCGGGCAAAGGCCACTGCATCGTCGTTGCTGACCTGCTCGATGGCGTCCACCAACGACAGGTCCAACACATCGGGCACAAAGCCCGCGCCAATCCCCTGAATTTTGTGTGGACCGGGTTTGAGCGGCTCACCCGCCCGCGTCTGTGTCAGCACCGGGCTGGCCGTGGGTTCCACCGCCACGGAGGTGATGGCCTTGCCCTGTGTGTGTTTGATGTAGCGCGAAATGCCGGTGATGGTGCCGCCCGTGCCCACGCCACTCACCAAAATGTCGATGGCGCCATCGGTGTCGGCCCAGATTTCGGGGCCAGTGGTGGCCTCGTGGATGGCGGGGTTGGCCGGGTTTTTGAACTGCTGCAGCAGCACGTATTTATCGGGGTCGCTGGCGGCAATGGCTTCGGCCTTGGCAATGGCCCCGGCCATGCCCTTGGCCCCTTCGGTCAGCACCAGCTTGGCGCCGTAGGCCAGCAGCAGTTTGCGCCGTTCGATGCTCATGGTCTCGGGCATGGTCAGCGTGATGGGGATGCCCCGCGCCGCCGCCACAAAGGCCAGTGCAATGCCGGTGTTGCCGCTGGTGGGTTCCACCAGCTCTTTGCCCGTCCCGAGCACGCCCCGTTTTTCGGCATCCCAGATCAGGGCAGCACCAATGCGGCACTTGACCGAGTAGGCCGGGTTGCGGCCTTCGATTTTGGCCAGCACGGTGGCGGCGGCCCCGTCGGTGATGCGGTTGAGGCGAACCAGGGGTGTGCGGCCAATGGACAGGGAGTTGTCGTGGTAAATCTGGGTCATGGGGTGTTCCTTGGGTAGGCGTGTGGATGGCGATGTGAAAAACCCTGCACGCGGGTGCAACGCCAACTGTAGGAGGCAGCAAACCGTATGGCAAAGAATAAAAAGCAGTATCGGTCCAACCTGCCGTTATCAAGCGGGGCACCCGCCGCTGCGGTGGCGGCGGGGTGCTGCGGTGACCCAGCGGGCATGGGATTTGCGCAACTGGTTGTGCCAACGCGGTCATTTCCGGTTACAACATAACCCCCTACAGTATCTGGAGTGCCCACGTCGCCCTGTGCGCCAAGGGCAACCACGGAGTCACAGATGAGTCGCTTTTTTCAGTTCGGTGAAAACATGGAGGGCTACCCCGTGCGGGTGCTCAACGAGCGCAGCGTGCGCGCCGCTGCGGGCCTGCTGCTGGTGGGGGCCTTCATTTCGTTTTCCAACGCCATGCTGCTGGGCAACTTTCAGCCCACACGCTTGTTTGTGATGGTGTTCATGCTGGACATGGCCATTCGCGTGTTCGTGAACCCCTTGTATGCCCCCAGCATGATTGTGGGCGGCTGGGTGGTGCGCCACCAGACGCCCGATTGGGTGGGCGCCCCGCAAAAGCGCTTTGCCTGGGGCATAGGGCTGGCGCTGGGGCTGGTCATGTTCTGGACCATGGGCATCAACCAGGTGGTGGGGCCCATCAACATGCTGGTGTGCGGCACCTGTCTCACGCTCATGTTCTTTGAATCGGCGTTTGGCATCTGCCTGGGCTGCAAGGTGTACAACCTGTTCAACAAAGAAAAGGCCCAGTTGTGTCCTGGTGGTGTGTGCGAGGTGCCGACCGCTCCACCCACGCGGCTGGGTCTGGCCAAAATGGGCGCGCTGCTGGCCTTTGTGGGCTACGCCGCGTGGGCGGCCCAGTGGGTCCAGGCCACGCGACCGGTGGGTCTGGGTGGGTTTGACGACATGGCCACGCTGGAAGACATGGGCCTGGCCAACGGTGGTGGTGCGGACACCGAGCGCTGCACGCCCCCCGTCTTGGCCCGGTGGTTGGGGCACGAGGCCCAGTGGAAGCGCCACAACCGGTGTGAATAAGTTATAGCAAACTATTGAATAAATATATGCGCTAATGCATTATTTGTTTAAAATTTTTGGAATCAATATGAGCGCAGCAGCACGGTGGGGCAGGCGATGGGGCCTGGGGGTGGTTGGTCTGGTGGTGGTGGCGGCCATCGGATGGGTGCTGGTGCGCAACGGCCCGTTGGCCCCCGTCAAGGTCACGGTGGCACGGGTGGGCTCCGGCAGCGTGGCGCCGGCGGTTTTCGGCATTGGGACGGTCGAGGCACGTCGGGCCTGGATGGTGGGTCCCACCGCCGCCGGGCGCGTGCAGCGGGTGTTGGTGGACGTGGGCGATACCGTGCAACCTGGCCAGTTGCTGGCCGAAATGGACCCCGTTGACCTGGACCAGCGCCTGGCCGCACTCGATGCCTCCTTGGCCCGCGCCCGCAGCGCCCAGGCCGCCGCCCAGGCGCAGGTGCAAGACGCCACCGCCCGCCAGCAACTGGCCAGCGGCAACCTGCGCCGCAATGAAGATTTGGCGCGCCAAGCCTTCATCAGCCCCGGTGCACTCGAGGGCCGCCAGCAGGAACTCGCCTCGGCCAGCGCCGCCGTGCAGGCCGCCCAGGCCAACGCCAGCGGTGCCGCCCAGGATGTGCAGCGCCTTGCGGCCGAGCGCGCCGGGCTGGCGCAGCAGCGTGGCAACGTGCGCTTGCTGGCGCCGGCTGCGGCGGTGGTGTCCACGCGCGAGGCCGAGCCTGGCAGCACCGTGGTGGCGGGGCAGGCGGTGCTGCGGTTGGTGGACCCGAGCAGCCTGTGGGTCAAAACCCGCGTTGACCAGGGCCGCGCTGCAGGCCTGGCCGTGGGGCAGACCGCCCAGGTGGTGCTGCGGTCTCAATCTGGCCAGACCCATGCCGCCCGCGTGGTCCGCCTGGAGTTGCTGGCCGACGCAGTGACCGAGGAGCGCCTGGCTTTGGTGGCGTGGGATCAGCCTCCTGCTGGGGTGTCGGTGGGCGAGTTGGCCGAGGTCACTGTGCAGCTGCCTGCATCGTCCGAGGGGCTGTTGCTGCCCAATGCCGCGGTGCAGTGGCAAGCGGGACAGCCGGGCGTGTGGCGCCTGGGGGTCGATGGCCAACCGGCTTGGGTGTCGGTGCGGGTGGTGGCCAGCGGGCTGGACGGCGTGGTGCGCGTGGATGCCGATGGCCTGGCCGATGACGATCGCGTGGTGCAGCACAGCCAGAAACCCGTGAACCCGGGCATGCGCCTGCAGGTGGTCGAGGCCCTGGTGCCCGGCGCGGCCCCCGGAGCCGCGAAATGATCAGCCTGGCCGGGCGCGACATCCTGCACGGCTGGGGCAAGTTTGTGCTCACCGGGTTGGGACTGGGCCTGCTGATTGGCGTGACGCTGAGCATGGCCGGCATCTATCGGGGCATGGTGGACGATGCCCAGGCCCTGCTGGACAACAGCGGCGCCGATCTGTGGGTGGTGCAGAAAGACACGCAGGGGCCCTATGCCGAGTCGTCCAGCATCAAGGACGATGTGGCGCGCAGCGTGCGTGGCATGCCCGGCGTGGGCCGGGCGGCCAACATCAGTTACCTGACCATGCAGGTGCGCGGCGAAGACGGGCAGGACACCCGCGCCATGGTGGTGGGCTACGACAGCGACACCGAGGCACCGCCCGGGCGCCCCCTGCACCTGGTGGCGGGGCGGCACATCACCCGCAGTCACTACGAGGCCGTGGCCGATGTGAAGGCCGGGTTTGTGCTGGGCGAGCGCATCCGCATCCGCCGCCACGAGTACACCGTGGTGGGGCTGGCGC
Organism: uncultured Hydrogenophaga sp.; assembly: GCA_964396895.1. GTDB lineage: Bacteria > Pseudomonadota > Gammaproteobacteria > Burkholderiales > Burkholderiaceae_C > UBA2334. The sequence goes on from CAYNGJ010000003.1 coordinate 212,384, forward strand.
GGCGCATGGTGTCCTCGGGCGGTGACCCCATGGTGTTTGTGCCGCTGAAAGACGCGCAGGAAGCCCAGTTTCTGAAGGACAACGATGCCATCGTCAATGACCGCGCCCGCACCGCTGCCAACCCAGTCTTCAACCGTCCCGGCCAACCCGGGCTGCTGGAAGCCGTGCAGGCCTTGCAGACCAGCAGCCGCAACGTGAACGCCGTGCTGGTGCAACTGGCGGCGGGTGCGAACCCCGATGCGGTGGCCACTGAGTTGCGCCGCTGGAAGCACGTGAATGTGTTCACCCGCGCCGAGATGGCCGACATTCTGGTGGCCAAGCTCATTGCCAATTCGGCCAAGCAGATTGGCATGTTCCTGGCCATCCTGTCGGTGGTCAGCGCGGCCATTGTGGCCTTCATCATTTACACCATGACCATGGGCAAGCTGCGGGAAATCGCGGTGTTGAAGCTCATCGGCACGCACAACCGCACCATCGCCTGGATGATCTTGCAGCAGGCACTGGGCCTGGGGCTGATCGGCTTTGTGGTGGGCAAGGTGGCTGCCACGCTGTGGGCACCGGCGTTTCCCAAATATGTGTTGCTGCTTGACGGCGACGCGCTGACCGGCTTTGGCATCACCATGGGCATCTGTGCGCTGGCCAGCACCCTGGCCATCCGCGCGGCTTTGCGCGTGGACCCCGGCGCCGCCATCGGCTGACGCATTCACCCCGCAAGTCATGAACACAACCACCCCATCCGCCGCCACTGGCGGCATCCGCATTGAAGGTTTGCGCAAGGTGTATGGCCAAGGCGACACCGCGGTCGAAGCGCTCAAAAACGTCAACATGCAGGTCAGCCCCGGTGAGGTGGTGGGCCTGGTTGGTCCGTCGGGCTCGGGCAAGAGCACGTTGCTCAAGTGTTTGGGCGCCATCATCGAGCCCACCTCGGGCCGCATGACGCTGGGCCAGGAGGTGATTTACGACAACGGTTGGCGCACGCCCGACCTGCGTGCCCTGCGCCGCGACCGCATTGGCTTTGTGTTCCAGGCACCCTACCTGATTCCGTTCTTGGACGTGACCGACAACGTGGCCCTGCTGCCCATGCTGGCCGGTGTGCCCAACGCCAAAGCCCGCGCCAGGGCGCTGGAACTGCTGACGGCGCTGGAGGTGCAGCACCGTGCGCAAGCCCAGCCCGGCCAGCTCTCGGGTGGTGAGCAACAGCGGGTGTCCATTGCGCGGGCGTTGGCCAACCGCCCGCCGGTCATTTTGGCCGACGAGCCCACCGCGCCGCTGGACAGCGAGCGGGCGCTGGGGGTCATGCGCATCTTGAACCGCATGGCGCAGGAGGCACAGACCGCCATCATCGTGGTCACCCACGACGAAAAAATCATCCCCACCTTCCGACGGATTTACCACATCCGCGATGGCCAGACCGTGGAGGAGGCGGGCGAGGGTCGGGCGTTGGAGTGAGCGCCCGTCGGTGCATCACTTGGCGGCCAGGCCCAGGCGCTCGATCAGGCCTTTGTCTTTGGCGAAGGTGTCCATGGCCCACTGCCGGTAGGCCGCGCCATCGCGGTACCAAGCGGCCTGGTTCAGCTGTTCCAGCACGGCCAAGTGCTTGGGGTCTTCCATGGCTTTTTTGAAGGCATCGTGCAGGGTCTTGACGATGGCGGGGTCCATGCCCTTGGGGCCCACCAGCCCATAGGGCGACGATGACACCACGTTGTAGCCCAGTTCTTTGGCGGTGGGCACTTGTGGCCAGCGCTTGGTGCGCTCCTCCCCAAAGGTCACCAACAGGCGCATTTGCCCTGCGTCCACAAATTTGTCCCAGCCCGTGGCGTCACTTTGCGCCATGACGTGCCCACCCAGCAGGGCGGCCTGCAGGTCGGCGTTGCCTTTGTAGGGAATGTGGTTGAGCTGCACCTTGGCGTTGCCCGCCAGTTCTTCCATCAGCAAGTGGGGGCTGCTGCCGGTGCCGGTGGAGCCGTAGTTGATGGCGCCGGGTTGCTTGCGGGCGGCCTCGATGTAGTCGTTGAAGGTTTTGTGTGGCGAGTCTGCGCGCACCGTGAAGCCAAAGGTGTAGCCCGACACGCCCAGGATGTAGCTGAAGTCGTTGATGGGATCCCAGTTGGATTTCTGCATGTGGGGCAGGCGCAGCATGCCCAGGGGGAACTGGGCAATGGTGTAGCCGTCGGGTTTGGCGGTGGCGGCCATGGTGCTGGGGCCCAGTGTGCCGCCGGCGCCGGGCTTGTTGTCGATGACGATGTTTTGTCCCAGGTGGGTGCTGGCGATTTCGGCCAGTGTCCGCAGGTGCCGGTCGGTGGAGCCACCGGCGGGCCAGGGCACGATGAGGGTGATGGGCTTGGTGGGGTAGGCCTGCGCGAGCGCGTGGCCGACGGGTGCCAGTGCGGCGGCGCCTGTGGCGAGGGCGGCGGCCAGCAGCCAGGTGCGGCGGCGCAGTGAGCCGGGAATGGGGGTCATGGTGATGTCTCCTGTGTGGTGGTGGGGGCGGGGGTGAGCAGGGGGTGTGCGGCGTGGCCGTGGGCCTCGGCACTCAAAGGGGGGTGGGTGGGGTGATGGGGTTGTCCAGCTGGGCTTGCTGCTCTTGCAGCGTGCGCCACATCACTTTGCCGGTGGCCGAACGAGGCAAGGCGCTGACCAGCTCGACCACGCGCGGGGCCTTGTAAGGCGCCATGTGGGCATGCGCCCAGTCCACGATGTCTTGGGGTGAGGTCTGGCCTTGGGCGTCGGCTTTCAGCACCACCAGGGCTTTGACGGTCTCGCCGCGGTGCGCGTCGCGCGCGCCAATCACGCAGGCCTCCTGGATGGCCGGGTGCTGGTAGAGCAGGGACTCCACCTCGGCGGGCCAGACCTTGAAGCCCGATGCGTTGATCATGCGTTTGAGGCGGTCGGTCATGAAGAAGTAGCCGTCCTCGTCGATGTGGCCCAGGTCACCGCTGCGCAGAAAGCGTTTGCCGTCCAGCTCCAGAAAGGTTTGCTGGGTGGCCTCGGGCTTTTGCCAGTAGCCCAGCATGACCTGTGGGCCGTGCATCACGATCTCGCCAGTCTCTCCCTGGGGCAGTTCGGCAAGGGTCACCGGGTCAATCACCCGGGCATCCACATCGAACACGGGGATGCCCAGGCATTGCCGCTTCGGGCGGTGGGGTGGGTTGATGTGGGTGGCCGCCATGGTTTCGGTCATGCCATAGCCCTCCACATAGCTCACCCCAGTCAGCGCTTTCAGGTGGGCGTGCACGGCGGCGGGCATGGCGGCCCCGCCACCGCGCACGGCGTTGAGGCTGGACAGGTCGTGTCGGGCCAGGTTGGGGTTGGCCAGGAAGTCGATGACCATGGTGGAAATGGCCTGCCACACATTGACCCGGTGGCGGGCGATGCTGGCGGCGGCGGCTTCCCGGTCCCAGCGGGACAGCAGCACGGTGGTAGAAGCCAGGTACAGCGGACCGTGCAAGCCGCCCACCAACCCGGTCACATGGAAAAACGGCAGCACCGACAGGTTGGACGAGTCCCCCGTTCGGCCGAACCAGTGGACCCCACCCACCACCGTGCTCATCAGGGTGCGGTGGGTGTGCATGCAGCCCTTGGGCGCGCCGGTGGTGCCCGAGGTGTAGGGCATGACGCAGAGGTCGTCCGGTCCGGTGGTGATGGGGTCGGGCGTGTGGCCCCCTGCCATTGCCTGGTGCCAGGCCATCAGGCCGGTTCCGACAAGGGGTTGGCGGGGTGCGGTCACGAAATCGGGCGCCGGCACATCAGGGTCTTGGGTGATGGCGTCGCTGTAGGTGGCCACCACCACGTGTTGCAGACCGGCTGGGCCACCGCCTGTGGGGGTCACCAGGGGGGCAAATTCGGGCAGGAGGTTGTGGGCGGTCACGGCCACGGTGGCACCGCTGTCGGACATGCAGTGGCGCAGTTCTTCGGTGCGGTTCATGGGGTTGACGGGGACCACCACGGCGTTGGCGCGGATGATCGCGTAGAACGCCACGGCCCATTGCGGGCAGTTTTGCATGCACAGCAGAACCCTGTCGCCGCGCTGCACCCCGCAAACCTGCTGCAAATGTCCCGCCAGTTGTTCAGCCTGGCGCTTGAACTCGGCAAAGGTCACCACCGATCCGTAATAGACCAAGAAGGGCTTGTGCGGGTAGCGGGTGGCCGAGACTTCTGCGTTGTAGAACAGGTGCGTTTGCGGCAGCGTGAGGTGGTGGGCCAGGCCGGTGGGCCAGTGCGCCAAGTGCAAGGTGTTCAACAGTGTCTCCGGAGATCTGGTATTCCGCAAGGCAGAACATGGGTTCAATGCATTTCAATATACGGGTGTGCAGGTTTGGTGTAAATCGAACCTAGGGAAACCGAGCATGCGCAGCTGTCGCACAGGTGTATCCTTATTCTGAAGAGCGAAATAGGACGTGGGTTAATCACACCTCATCAATCGTTTATTTCATCAAGCGGAATAAGGGTCAAACATGGGGCGATACCGTCAAGCACATCAGGCACCCTTGGAAGAGTTGGATGCCTGGCAAGACCGGCGATTCATCACCGCCCTGGCGCGTGGGTTGGCTGTGTTGCGCTGCTTTCGACCGTCTGACCGCTGGTTGCCCCACCAAGAGTTGGCGCGGCGCACCGGTTTGCCCCCCGCTACCGTGTCGCGCCTCACCTTCACGCTGACGGCGTTGGGCTACTTGCGCCACCGGGCCCAGACGGGCGAATACGCCCTCAGCCCTGCGGTGCTGGCCCTGGGCTTCAGTGCCTTGTCGCAGTTTGACTTGGCGCGCACGGCCCGTCCCCTCATGGCGGATTTGGCCGATCACACCCAGGCTGCCGTGTCGCTGGGGGTGCGGCACGGCACGTCCATGGTGTACGTGGCCCATTGCCGCAGTGCTGCCCGGTTGATTCTGGGTTTGGATGTCGGGACCCGCCTGCCTCTGGCCGAAACCGCCATGGGCCGTGCGTGGTGGGTCGCGGCCACCCCCGGTCTGCGCGAGCGCGTTGGCCGCCTGTTGCAGGTTGAGAACCCGCCGAGTTGGCCGCAGCGCCAGCGCATGCTGCAGGCGGCTGAAGCCGAGCACGCTGAGCGCGGCTACGTGGCGTCCGAGGGCGAATGGGAGCGTGACATCTCGGCGGTGGGCGTCGGACTGGACCTGGGGGATGGGCGCGAGCCCCTGACCCTGACGGTGGGTGGTGCCAGCGCCCGCTTGCAAGGTGCCTTGCTGCACCAAGACTTTGCGCCCGCATTGGTGCGCTGTGGGCACGCGGTGGTGGCTTTGGTTCAGTCGGGGGACTTGGCGGACTGAGTCGGGGGTGGGTGAGCCAGTGCTTCCACCGCCAGGTGGTGGGTCAGGAACACCTGGCCACTCAGGTGCGCCAGCCAGCCGGAGCGTTGCAACTTGTCCATGACCGGTCCTTTGACTTCGGAGAGGTGCAGCTTTACGCCCGCATCGGTGAGCCGGTGGTCGATGGCCTGCAGGCTTTCCAGCGCACTGGCATCGATGTCGTTGACGGCGGAGCACAGCAGCACCACGTGCTGCAGGCCGGATTGTTGTGCCACCTCCAGGTTGACGCGGTCTTCCAGCGCGCGGGCATTGGCGAAGTACAGGCTTTCGTCCACCCGCAAACCCAGCACATGCGACTGGCATTCCACGGAGTGCCTGAGGACGTTGCGAAAGTGCTCGGTACCAGGGACACGGCCCACCACCGCCATGTGGGGGCGGCTGGTGCGCCACAGGTACAACATCAGCGAAACGGCGACTCCGGCCACCAGGCCGGCATTGACGCCCGTCAGCAGTGTCATCACCACCGTGGCCGCCACCGCAGCGAAGTCGGCCCTGGCGTAGCGCCAGGTGCGGCGCAGCATGTCCACATCCACCAGGGTGAGCACTGCCACGATGATGGTCGCTGCCAGGGTGGCTTGCGGCAGGTAGTAGAGCCATGGTGTGAGCCACAGCGACGCCAGCAGGATGCCCACCGCCGTCAGAGCCCCTGCCGCAGGGGTGTGGGCGCCTGCATCGTGGTTGACCACCGAGCGAGACAGGCCACCGGTGACGGGCAGGCCTCCCGTGAGGCTGGCCGCCAGGTTGCTGGCGCCCAGGGCCGCCAGCTCGCCATTGGGCGACACGCGCTGACGTTGCCGGGCCGCCAGGGTTTGGCTGGCCGACAAGGATTGCACGTAGCCCACCACGCTGATCAGCAATGCGGGCACCCACAGCGACTGCCACAGGCCGGGCTGCCAACTGGGCAGTGTCAGCGGTGGAAGGCCCTGGGGAATGCTGCCCACCACCTTCACCGCCGCGCCGTGCGCGCCGGTGACGTCCCAGCCCGCATGGGCCACCCAGGCCGTGGAGGCCACGATGGCCGCCACGGGAGACATCCGGGCACCCAGTGTGGCGGCCTTGACCGACAACCCACAGCGGTGGAGCAACCCACCCAAGCCGGCGCGCGACCACCACAGAAAAACAGTGACCAGTCCGCCCACGGCCAGGGTGGCGGGGTTCAATTGCCAGGCGTTGTCCCACAGTGACCGCAGCAATTCCGGCAATGAGTTGCCGTGGGTGGCGATGCCCATCAGGTGGCCGACCTGGCTCAGGGCAATCAGCACGCTGGAGGCCGAAATGAAGCCCGATGTGACGGGTGTGCTCAAGAAATTGGCCAGAAACCCCAGGCGCAGCCAACCCATGACCAAGAGCATGAGGCCACTCAGCAAGGCCAACACCAGGGCGCCTTCCGCATAGGCGGGGCTGCCCGCCACCGCCCAGGGGCCCAGTGCAGCAGCGGTCATGAGTGAGGTGATGGCCACCGGTCCCACCGACAGCACGCGGCTGCTGCCCAGCACGGCATAGGCCAGCAGCGGCATCACACTGGCGTACAGCCCCACCACGGGGGGGAGTCCCGCCAGCATGGCGTAGGCCAGGCTTTGCGGGATCAGCATGATGGTGACGATGAGGGCCGCCACCGCATCCCCGGTCAGGGTGTGGCGGTTGTAGTCACGCAGCCACTCGGCGCAGGGCAGGTGTTTCAGTTGTTCAACGCCCCGCTGCCAGAGGCGGCTGGCCGCCGTGGTTCGCATTCAGTGACCGGGGCGGTTCACTCAAACGAAGGCAGCGCGGGCTTGACCACCGGGTTGCCGCCAGCCACCCAGGCGTCGTAGCCCCCGGCAATGGAGGTCACGTTCAGGTAGCCCATGGCCTGCATGCTGAGGGCCGAGAGGGCAGCACGACCACTGGTTTTGCAGTAGAGCACCACCGCCAAGTCGCGCCGCTCCAGGGCGGGGTTGCCGGAGAGCTTGAATTCCAGCAAGCCGCGCGGCAGGTTGATGGCGCCGCCAATGTGGCCAGCGGCGTATTCGTCGGGCTCACGCACGTCGATGAGGACGTCGGCGCTGCGCAAGACCGCGTCGGCTTGTGCCACTGGCACTTCGCGGCATTGGGCCTTGGCGGCCATGACGAGGTCGGATGCGGTTTTCATGGTATTCCTTAAAAAGTAGCGTAAAGTCGTTTTTGAATATGCCGTAGATGCCAAAAATGTATAAAAACTGTCTCAATGGGCAGCGTGCAGCTTCTCGTGGATGCGTTTGGTGGTGCGCCACACCGCCCACAGCACCAGCGGAATGGCCGCCCCCGTGGCCATTTCGGGGTTGATGGGCAGGCCCGCCGCTTTGGCCGCCTTGCCCACATACAACAACAGGCTCACCACATAGTAGGAAATGGCGGCGATGGACAGGCCTTCCACCGTGCTTTGCAGCCGCAACTGAAGCGCCTGACCTTTGGTGAGCTTTTCCAGCAGCAACTGGTTTTGCGTTTCCGTGGCAATGTCGACGCGGGTGCGCAACAGTGCCGTGGCCCGCGTGATGCGCTCCGACAATGACGCCAGCCGACGCGCCGTGGCGCTGACCGTGGCCATGGCCGGCGAGAGCCGCCGGTTCATGAACTCGCCAATGGTCTGGGTGCCCGGGATGGCGCGTTCGCGCAATTCGGCAATGCGTTGCAGCACGATGCCGTGGTAGGCCTCGGTGGCGGCAAACCGGTAGGCGTGGCTGGCGGTGGCCTGCTCCACCCGTGCGGCCAAGGTGGCCAGGTGGTTGAGGAGTTCGGGGTCGGACTCACTGCCCAGCTCGATTTGCCGGGTGATTTCCGCCAGTTCGTGTTCGGTGGTCGCCAGCGTGGGCATCAAGGCCTTGGCCACCGGCAAGCCGCGCAGGGCCATCAGGCGGTAGGTCTCCAGTTCCAGCAGCCGCTGCGAAATGCGGCCAGCCCGGGTTTCGGTGGTGCCCTCTGGGGCAATCACCAGCATGCGCTCAAATCCGCTGGGGCGAAGCTTGAAATCGGTCAGCGCCCACGAGTGGCCGTGGTTGCCCATGACCGATGCCACCAGGGAATGGTCACCCAGCCACTGTCGACCCAACGCCATGGTGGCATCGGGCTGGCCCAGGTCACCGTGCAGCATGACCAGTTTGATGGCGACCATGGTTTGCCCAGGAATGCCGCGCAACCATTGGGCGGGCAGTACCAATGTGGACAGCAGTTCCGGATCGGAGGTGCCCAGCAGCGCTTGCTCGGTGAGTGGCTGCACGATGGAATAGCGCGTGAATTCGCTGTGCCGTTCCCATTTCACCGTGTGGGTGTCGTAGCGCAGCCGCAGGAAGTTTTCATCCAAGTCGGAAACGCTCAGATGCTGCTGCCCAGGCAATTGGCGCAGGTGCTCACATTCCTGCGCCCGGCTGATGCCCTCATTCAGCACCGCAAGGAACACCACCAGGGTCGGAAGCCGAATGCGAGCAGAGGGTCGTGCGTGCACCTCGTTGTGCAGCGTGTTGCGTTGCGCTGCGAAAGGAGGTAGGTGGCTCGCGAACAGGGCCTGTTCGACTGGCTGGGTGGGGGGATGCTCGGGCTGACTCATGTGGCTATTTTGCGGGATGTTCGGGCGGCAGTTGGTACAGGCCGCTGACATCGGGCGGGGTACAGGCTTTTTTGACCCATACCATGGTCATTTGAGTGTGAATTGGTTAAAAAGTGGGGTGAAAGTGATTTTTTTCTAAAGATCGTTCCGGGGCAGTCGATAAAACCTCCGAAACGATCAGAGTGCTTCGAGCGCTCAGACAGAGGAGTGTCGCCATGTTGTCCTTGCCGAGTGTCAGTTCCACGCCAAGTGTGGTGTCTCGTCCGTTGCTGGTCGCGGACACTGCGGTGCGCGCCACGGGGGTGGCGCGGGCCATTGAACCCACCACGGCGGTGAGCAAGGAGCGCTCCAAAGTCGAGGTGCGTGTGCCCGACGGCATGGCGAGGGCTACTTCCCCGGCGGCCAGTGCTGAGCAGGCGGCGCCAGTGGTGGTCCGAGCGCCTGTTGCGGCGGACTCGCCACAGCCCCCGGTGGCGCGGTCGGCGGTTCAAAAGGCCATGGACACCCAGATCAAAGAACTGTTCAGCAGCGTGTGGAAGGCCAGTGCCAAGGCTGTTGATTTTTTGTTGGGTCGGGACGAGCCCACCGCCGCACAGGTGGCCGCCGCCGCCGAACCCATGAGTGCCATTCTGTGGAGCCTGACAGCCCCGGCTGGCAGTCGGTTCAGCCACGCGGCGTTGGCCAGCGCGTCCCAAGCTCCGTCGGTCGCCCCGGATTTTGAGCCCATCGTGTATTCGTCGCGTGGGTCATCTGCCGCGCAGTCCTCGGTGTCGAGGGGTGGGCTGCTGGACGTGCTGGCCTGAACGTCGCCAGACCAGACCAGTTCAGACGGGCAGATCCGCTCAGCAGGTCAAATGCGGTGGCGTACTCCACCACCGCCAGCAGACAGTTTTTCCATCAGTGCCACGGGGATTTGCTTGAGTGGCAATACTTCATGCGCGGCCCCGGCCTGAATGGCCATCCTGGGCATGCCGAACACCACGCAACTGGCTTCGTCTTGGCAAATGTTGTGACTGCCGGCATCACGCATTTCTTTCATGGCCTGTGCGCCGTCCCCGCCCATACCGGTCAGCATGACACCCACGGCGTTGGGGCCCAGCACCCGAGCGGCCGACTTGAAGAGCACCTCCACCGACGGTTTGTGGCGGTTGATGGGCTCGGTGTCCTCTACCACCGCCACGTAGTTGGAGCCACTGCGGTCAATGCGGAATTGTTTGCCGCCGGGGGCAATGTAGGCGTGACCGGGCAGTATCCGTTCGCCGTCTCGTGCTTCTTTCACACTGATGCGGCACAGGGAATCCAGCCTGGCTGCAAAGCTGGTGGTGAAGCCAGGCGGCATGTGCTGGGTGATCACGATGGCGGGAGCATCCGCAGGCAGAGGCATCAATACCTCTTTGATGGCTTCCGTGCCTCCTGTGGATGCGCCAATGCAGATGACTTTTTCTGTGGATAGTCGACCCGTGGACGGCCTGGGTGTGGTTAAAGCATTGGCCACGACCGACCCCGGGTGCGCAATGGCGCCGGGCGCTACCCCTGCACGCTTGGCCAATGCATCTGGTGTCAGCGCGTGTCGACTGACGTGTGCCACTGCAGCCGCTCGAATTTTGTCCACGATGTCGCTGGCCAATTCCTTTAAACCCGAAGAGACGCCAATGCGTGGTTTTGCCACAAAGTCAACGGCCCCCATTTCCAGTGCGCGCATGGTGATTTCGGCGCCGCGCTCCGTCAGTGTGGACACCATCACCACGGGCATGGGGCGGAGGCGCATGAGGCGGGAAAGGAAATCCAGGCCATCCATTCGCGGCATTTCCACATCCAAGGTGATGACGTCGGGGTTCAGCTCGCGAATCATTTCCCGCGCAATCAGCGGGTCGTTGGCGGCACCCACACACGCCATGTCAGACTGCTTATTGATGATTTCAGCCAGCAGGCTGCGGACCAACGCCGAATCATCCACCACCACTACCCTGATCTTTGCCATGTTGCCTCTATCTTCCTTCAGAACAAATCAACCGAGCCGCCAGCCGTTTTCTTGGCCAGCACGGCAGCATTGCCTTTGCGCTCTGTGGTCTCCAGCGTTTCGGGGTGCGAATGCGCCAATTTTTTGACCATGGCCTTGCCAGTGGTGGGAAAGAACACCACCTTACGCGGGTATATGTCCAGCACGTCTTTGGACACCAGAGAAATGCCTTCTGTGTGAAGGTAGTCCAAGACGAACCGCGTGTTTCGCTCGCCGACGTTCATGGTGGTAAATCCTGCCATCACTTGCCCGCCACCGAACACTTTGGCCTGCATGGCCTCGCGGCGGGCACCGAGTTTGATCATTTCGTTGATCAGCAGCTCCATGGCGTAGGACCCATACCGGCCAGAGGTGTCGGCGCTGTCACCTTCTGGCAGCATGAAATGGTTCATTCCACCCACTTTGGCCTTGGTGTCCCAAATGCAAGCGGCAATGCATGACCCCAGAACCGTCATGATCACGATGTCTTCGTTGGCCACAAAGTACTCGCCCGGCAATACTTTGACGGCATCAGACTGAAAGTGGTGATCAAAAAAGAAAAAAGACGCTTCGCCGGGTTTGCGTGGACGGGTGCGCAAACTCTGCAAAGAGTCGCTCCTTTGTAAGCCTCCGCTCATGGGTGATCCGCCGGTGCGTGTCGGTGTGGGGGGCGGGCTAGACGCGCTCATACACCGTCTTGCCTTTCAGGGTGAACAGCGTCTTGGCATCGGTGAAGTTCTCCGCATGACCGACAAAGAGCAGTCCCCCTGGCTTGAGGTGACGGTGAATTCGTTCGAGTACCCTGCGCTGGGTGCCTGCATCGAAGTAAATCATGACGTTGCGGCAAAAAACCACATCGAACGGTTCGCGGAATGGCCAGTTGTCTTGAATCAGGTTGACCGTGAAAAACTCCATGTGCTTTTGGACCTCTGGCTTGACCCGCACATACCCACCGTTGCTGCCCTTGCCCTTCAGGAAGTATTTGCGCAGATGTTCCATGGAGAGCCCTTTGACGTTTTCAGCCTTGTAAATCCCTGCGGCGGCCGTCGAAAGTACTTTGGTGTCAATGTCGCTGCATTGCAGCGTAAAGTTGGCATTGGAACCAATGGCGTCCATGACCGTCATGGCCAGGGAGTAGGGCTCTTCTCCGGTGGAGGCGGCGCTGCACCAAATTCGCGGGGCCGCACCAGGAGCGAGCTTTTTCAATTGATCCGACAGGATGGAAAAGTGGTGCTGTTCACGAAAGAACGCCGTGAGGTTGGTGGTCAGCGCGTTGATGAACTCTTGCCACTCGACGCCATCGTGGTGCTCCAGCCAGTCCAGGTAGGACTTAAAGCTTTCGTGCCCAGTTTCACGCAGCCGCCGGGAAATGCGGCTGTAGACCATGGCATGTTTGCCTTCGTGCAAGCTGATGCCCGCGCGTTGGTAGATCAGCGCTTTGATGCGTGAGAAGTCCTGATCGCTCCAAATGAACTCCCGCCCCTGGGAGAGAGGGCCGTTGTCGTCAGTGGCCGAGCCAGCACGGGTCATGTGCCCTCCTTGCCATGGGGTGCGGGTGTGCGATGGAGCGCGCAGGTGTACGTGGGGGCGACGCCTGGTTGCATCAGTGGCGTGAACGGCGAATCAGGCCGCTGGTGTCCAGAATCAGTGCCACCTTGCCATCGCCCAAAATGGTGGCACCCGACACGTTGGGCACCTTGCGGTAGTTACTTTCCAGGTTTTTGATGACCACTTGCTGTTGACCCAGCAGCTCATCCACCATGACGGCCACACGAGAGCCTTCGGCCTCAATCACGACCATGATGCTGTTGGCATTGGTGTAGTCCTTGCGAGGGACATCGAATACCCGTTCCAGCTCAATCACGGGCATGTATTCGTCACGAACTTTAACCAACTGCGCACCTTGTGCAACGGTGTTGATTTCACCGGGTTTGACTTGGAATGACTCCACGACCGATGACAGGGGAAGGATGTAGACCTCGTCACTCACGCGCACCGACATGCCGTCCATGATGGCCAGTGTGAGGGGCAGCCGCACGATGACCTTCATGCCCTTGCCCTCACGGGATTCGATTTCCACCGTGCCGTTGAGGGCTGCAATGTTCTTTTTCACCACGTCCATGCCCACTCCGCGCCCGGACACATCAGTGACCACGTCGGCAGTGGAGAAGCCTGGCGCAAAGATGAGCATCCAAACCTCGCTGTCGGTCATGTTGTCAGAAGCGTCGATGCCTTTCTCCTGGGCTTTGGCAATCAACTTTTGCCGGTTCAACCCTCGGCCATCGTCGCGGACCTCGATCAGAATGGACCCACCTTGGTGCGAGGCCGACAGCGTGACAGTACCCGTCTCCGGCTTTCCAGCTGCGGCCCGCGCATCGGGCATTTCAATGCCATGGTCACAGCTGTTGCGGATCAGGTGGGTCAATGGGTCGGTGATTTTTTCAATCAAACCCTTGTCCAGTTCAGTGGCTTCGCCGTGGGTGATCAACTCCACCTTTTTGCCCAGTTTGCCGGCCAGGTCGCGCAACATGCGAGGGAAGCGGCTGAACACCACCGACATCGGAATCATGCGAATGGACATGACAGACTCTTGCAGGTCACGGGTGTTGCGATCCAGGTCAGCGAGGCCAGCCAACAACTGCTGGTTGGCGACGGGATCCAGCGTGCGGCTGTTTTGGGCCAGCATGGCCTGGGTGATCACCAATTCCCCCACCAGGTTGATGAGCTGATCCACCTTGCTCACGGAGACCCTCAGGGTGGAGGACTCCAGCTGTGCGGCTTGTGCCGCAGGTTTGGGCTCGGGTTTGGCCGCCGTTTTGGATGTGACGGTGGAGACCAATGCCGCGGTGGTTTCCGGCAACGCCGACGTCGGGGGGGCAATGGCCGGGGCCGCTGAGAAGAGGCCAAACCCGCTGTCATCCGCGTGGGCCGTTTGATCAGCGGGTGGCTGCGAGCCAGCGCATGCTGCATCCAGAATGTGGATGTTCTCTTTGGCCACGTGAAAGGCAAAAAGGTCAATCAAATCGTTGTCGGACGATGTGGTCTCCACGGCAAAGACCCGTTTGGACGCATCGGTCGTTGGCATGGGCTGTATGGTTCCCAACCCTGCAATGTCTCTGAACAACTCCAGTATGGCATCCGCTTGTTCTGGGTGGTCGCTGGGGCCGATGTGGATTTCCAGATTGCGCGCACCCGATCCGCTGCTGGCGGCTGTCGGTACATGCGGGGCGATGGGTGTGGCAGGGGGCGGTGGTGGTGCCAGGGAGGGGGCTGGCGCCGCAGGTGGTACAGATGGCGCCTGGCCGGAGGCCAGCACACGAATCCTTTCCACCAAACCTGCGGTTTCTGGGGCTGCGGCGTCAGATCCCTGGTGCCTGGCCAGCAAACCGCGCAAAGCATCGGACGACTCCAGAAGCACGTCCACCATGGGGGGGCTGGGCTTGAGCTCGTGACGTCGGAGCTTGTCCAGCAGGGACTCCATCTGGTGGGTCAGTTCTGCCACATCGGCAAACCCGAAGGTCGCTGCGCCGCCCTTGATGGAGTGTGCGCACCTGAATACGGCGTTCAACTCTTCGTCATCGGCGGTATCCAGGTCAAGGTCCAGGAGCATCTGCTCCATCTGGTCAAGGTTTTCACCGGCTTCTTCAAAAAAAATTTCGTAAAACTGGGAGAGATCAATCGATCCGCTCGCGCTGTGGTTGTCTTGCATGCTTACACCCATGTGTGCCCCCGAAAGGCCATTAGTTGACGATTAGACCTTCAGCGAATAACTTTTTTGATGATCTCAATCAAACGATGGGGGTCAAAGGGTTTGACCAACCATCCCGTGGCGCCCGCTGCGCGACCCGCTTGCTTCATCTCGTCGGTGGATTCGGTGGTCAGTATCAAGATGGGGGTGGATTTGAAAGCTTCTTGTTCGCGCAGCTTTCGGGTCAGCCCCAAGCCATCCAGCCTCGGCATGTTTTGATCGGTCAGCACCAAGTCGAACTTTTGAGTTTGTACTTTTTCCAGCGCATCTTGCCCATCAACGGCTTCAACCACATGATAGCCCGCACCACTCAGGGTGAATGAAACCATTTTTCGCATGGATGCCGAGTCGTCCACGGCGAGGATTGAGTGCATGAAGAAAGCTCCAATGGCCTGATTGAATCAAGGATATAGGTTGTCAGAAAAGCTCGATGGAGCCTGCGTCCATTTCGCTTTGCGTCACGGGATTGGGTCTGGTCGGTTGCACATCAATGGCGGCACTTTGCTCCCCGCTGTCATCGCCGCCCATGGCTTCTTCGCTCAATTTGTAAGCACAAGCTTTCAGAATTTTGTCCGTGTGAACCAGCAGCTGGGATGCCATGTCATGAAACTGCAATTCCGTCACGGCCAATTGGAGCTCACTGCGCACCGTGGGCAATTCAGGAGGCCCATCGGGCGCCATGTGTGCAAGTGCCTTGTTGGCCGCACTGAACCTGTCCATCAGGTTTTCGGTGGCATGATCCAGCAATCCACCCAAGCGCTCCAGATCGTTCATGACCACCAGCAGTGAGTCCTGAAGGTCGGCCACCGTGGACATGGTCAGGGACACCTTGGGCTGGGGAGTCGGCATGTGCGGGCGTTTCCTGATGGATGCGGTTCAGAACGATGAAGGCGCTAATGGTACCGATACAATTTTTGGGTACAAACCCAGATAACCCTTATATCGGATGGTACTGAAAATGAACGTCTACGGGTGCCAAGTACCCATCGAATGGCGGGCGTGGCAATTGACCGCGCGCATTGGATGCCTGAGCGCTCCGGTTTTGAGACAGTCACCATGAGGGTGTTGTACCTGAGCGTGGCGCTACCACCGCCTGTGGATGTCAGGTGGGCACTGGCTGGGGAGTTCCCGACGGTGGATGTGACAACGGTGAACTCGTTGGATGCATTTGCTCAAATGGTCATTCAGGGGGGATTCGACCTGTTGCTTTCGGACTACGCCTTGCCCGATGGCACGGGCGTGGATGCATGGAATCTGCTGGAGCATGGAGACGGCGAGGTGCCCTTCGTCATTCTTTCTCACCATGAGTTGGGAGAGGCTGAATCTGTCGACGTGATGCGCAGCGGGGTCAGCGAATGCATTTTTGCAGAGGATTTCCCCCGCCTGGGATACGTGGTACAAAAAGTGTTGGAGGTCTGGGAGGCCAGGCAAGCCAAATTGCAGGCGGATGCGGCTTTGGTGGTTTCCAGAAATCAGCTGTTGCGGCTGACCCAGCAGCTCCATGCCAGAATTGACGAAGAGCGAACGGCGGTGTCTCGGGAGATACACGATGACATTGGGGGGGCACTGGCCGCGGTCAAGTTCGATTTGGCCTGGATTGCCCGACATTCTGCGGATGCATTGGTCAAAGACCGCGTGATCCAGGCCTCCACCACACTGCAGCAGGCGCTGGAGGCCAGCCAGCGGATCATGCTCAGCTTGCGTCCAGCCATTCTGGACGAGGGGCTGGTGCCCGCCCTGCAGTGGTTGGTCAACGCCTTTCAGAAGCGGACTCAGGCAGAGGCACTGTTGCGCTGTGAGAAAGACACGTTGGAATTGCCAGCAGAAATTCAGGCGGTGGCTTTCAGTGTGGTGCGCGAGGCTTTAACCAATGTGGTCAAGCACGCTCAAGCGTCACGCGTGCGCGTCGACGTGAGTGACCGTGAGGGCGTCCTGACCGTCGAAGTGGCGGACAACGGCAAAGGCCTTCAACCCAAAGAGCTGACCAAAAGCACATCCTTCGGAATCCTTGGTTTGCGTGAGAGGGCACAGTCGGTGGGGGGCTGGCTGGACGTGAGTTCCACGGAGGCGGGTGTGTCGGTGACCCTGACAGTGCCCTTGGGTGAACACGACTTTTCCGATCCATCGGAGGCATTTGCATGATCAACGTTGTGTTGTGTGACGACCATGCCATGGTGCGCCGTGGCATTAAAGACGCCATTTCCGAGGCCGTGGACATCCGGGTGGTGGGTGAGGTAGGGGGCTACGCTGAGTTGCGGCAGCAACTGCGCGCTGGGTCCTGCGATGTGCTCGTGCTGGACTTAAACATGCCTGGCCGAAGCGGCTTGGAGGTGTTGGCAGCCTTGAAAGAGGAGGGCGCAAAAGTCAAGACCCTGGTTGTGTCCATGTATGCCGAAGACCAGTACGCCATACGCTGTCTGAGGGCAGGCGCATTGGGCTACCTGAACAAAGCTGCGGACCCTGCGGAACTCATCAATGCGATTCGAACGCTGATGCAGGGGCGAAAATATGTCACGCCCGAGGTGGCACAGAAGCTCGTGGACAGTTTGTTGTCTCCGGACACCGAGGACCCCCACACCAGCTTGTCCGAGCGGGAGTTGCAAACACTGCAAAAAATGGCGTCGGGGCGGCGGCTCTCGGAAATTGCCGATGAGTTGATGCTCAGCCCCAAGACTGTCAGTGTCTACCGCGCCAGGGTGCTGCAAAAACTCAACTTGACCAACAATGCGGAGTTGACGGCCTACGCGATTCGTCATGGGCTGATCTGAACTTTCAGCGCATGAAAATGTCTGCCACCAACGCCAGCAGTTTGGCCACTGGTTGTTCCAGCATGGGCAGGGTGAATGCCAGCCCGAGCAGTCCGGCGGATACCGTGAGTGGAAAACCAATGGCAAATGCGTTCATCTGTGGCGCCACCCGTGACAGTATGCCCAGCACAATGTTGATGAACAGCAATATGCCGATCATGGGGAGTGCAATCCAGAGACCGTAGCTGAAGACCACGGCGCCCAACTCGTGAAGCTTCATGGTCTTGATGACACCCAAGGCATCGCCACCGACGGGAAACCGCTCAAAGCTCGCAATGACCGTGTGAATCAGCAGGATATGGCCGTTGAGCACCAGAAACAAAAGCATGGTGGTGTTGCCAAAAAACCGCCCCACGGTGCTGGACTGCGAACTGGTGGCTGGGTCGAAAAACCCCGCATAGTTCAACCCCATTTGCAAGCCGATGAGCTCACCGGCCATTTCCACCGCCGAAAAAACGATGCGTGCGGCCAATCCAATGGCCACTCCGATCACCACTTGCTGCAGCGCCACCATCGGGGCCAGCGGGTCGTTGAGTGAGATGGTGGGTTGTTGTGACAGTCCGGCTTGCGCGCACAGTGCGATGAAAAATGCCAAAACCACCCGCGACCGAACGGGATGGGCGCGGGCTGACAGCACCGGTGCGCTGGAGAAGAGCGCCAGAATGCGCAGAAATGGCCAGAAAACAGGGGTGACCCAAGCCATGATCTGCGCTTCGGTGAAGCCGATCACGTGGGTGCCTCAGGCCGCAAAAGTGGGGATGGCCTGCAGCGTGCGCCGAATGAAATCGACCAAGGTGGCCAGCATCCAAGGACCTGCGGCCGCAAACACCACGATGGCGGCCAGCAGTTTGGGCACAAACGACAAAGTGGCCTCATTGATTTGGGTGAGAGCCTGAAACAAACTGACACTCAAACCCACGACCAACACCACGCCCAGGATGGGGGCAGACACCATCAAAAGAATGAACAGCGCGTTTTGCGCCAGCGTCAGTACGGCAGCAGCATCCATGGCGGTCTCAAGTGGCAAAGCTGGCGGCCAGAGAACCCAACAACAGGTTCCAGCCGTCTGCCAGCACAAACAGCATCAATTTAAAAGGCAGTGCCACCAGCACGGGTGACAGCATCATCATGCCCAGAGACATGAGCACGCTGGCCACCACCATGTCAATGACCAGAAAGGGGATGAAAATGAGAAACCCAATCTGGAAAGCTGTTTTCAACTCACTGGTGGCAAAGGCAGGCACCAAGACGCGAAAAGGCGCGTCTGCTGGCGTGACCCCTGGATCGAGCTTAGCCAATTTGGCAAACAGTTCAAAGTCGGACTGTCGGGTTTGTTTGGTCATGAACTGACGCATGGGCGCCTGAGCCGCGTCCACTGCCTGTTCAAAGCTGAGTCGGTTTTGCGTGTACGGCAGGTAGGCGTCGTTGTACACCTTGTCCAGCGTTGGGCTCATCACAAAAAAGGTGAGGAACAGTGATAAACCAATGATCACCTGTGTCGGAGGTGCCGACTGTGTGCCCAATGCCTGGCGCATCAGGGACAACACAATCACAATGCGTGTGAACCCGGTCATCATCAGTACGATGGCCGGCAAAAAGGACAGCGCTGTGAAGAACAGCAGCGTTTGTATGGGCACTGAGTAGCTGGTGCCACCCGCGCCTTGCCCCACCACCAGGGGCAACTGGCCGCCTTGCTGTGCCACGGCGCAGGCCGTGCTGGCCAGCAGCGCCAAGCCCAGCGCAACCTTGGGTCCGAGTCGCCATTGGTGGGTCATGCCTTCGGCCCTTGGTGTTGGTTCAACACCTGCGTGAAGCTTTGGGCGTGCGTGCGGTCGACATCGGTGCCGATGAGGGGCGTATCCAGTCGCGTGATGGCGTGGGCGGTCACCCCCAATACCATGCAGGTGCGTTCGGCGCCGTTGACCACCTCCACGGCCACCACCCGCTGCTGTGGACCCACTGCCACTGCGGCAAGCACCTTCAGGGTTTGTTCGCTGGGCTTGCCGCTGCCTTGCCAGCCTGACCGGCGCATCCAGGTGACTGCCCACGGCGCGGCAATGATGGCCCCGAGCAGCAGCAGGGCGGGCCATGCGTCAGCGACGGAGGGCATCAGCCGCGGCTCAGGCGCTTGAGGCGCTCGGAGGGTGTGACGATGTCGGTCAGACGGATGCCAAATTTGTCGTTCACCACCACCACTTCACCTTGGGCAATCAGGTAGCCATTGACCAGCACATCCATGGGTTCACCTGCCAGTGCGTCCAGCTCGACCACGGAGCCTTGCCCCAGCTGCAAGATGTACTTGATGGGGACCTTGGTTCTGCCCAGTTCCACGGACAGTTGAACCGGAATGTCCAACACCATGTTGATGTCGTTGCCACCGGCGGCCTGTTTCATCGACGCAAAGGAGTCTTCCGTGCGGTCGAATGCAGGCGCACTGTCATTGGTGCCGGTGTTGCTTTGCTCTTCCAGGGCTTGCGCCCAATCGTCGGCCATGGACTGTTCCGAGTTGGGGTCCATGGGGGTGTCAGTGGTCATATTGGTCTCCAATCCAGTCCAGGGTGCTGGAGCGCAGGCTGCGTTCAATTTTCAAGGCGTACTTCCCTTTGTGGGTCCCGTATTGGCATTCAAACAGCGGAACGCCGTCCACCCTGGCTTCAATGATGTGCTGGCGGTCCAGCTCAATGAAGTCCCCCACTTTCATGGCCAGCAGCTGCTCTACCGTGGCATCGGCGGTGGCCAGCTCTGCGACCAAGCTGACTTCAGCTGCCTGAAGTTCCTGTCCCAGCACCCTCACCCACCGCCGGTCCACCTCAATGGCGTCACCTTGAACGGACGAGTACAACACATCGCGGATGGGCTCCAGCGTGGAATAGGGGATACAGATGTGCAACGAGCCCGTCAGGTCACCAATCTCCAAAGTGAAGCTGGTGGAGACCACAATCTCGCTGGGAGTGGCAATGGTGGCAAATTGTGGCTGCATTTCGGACCGCTGGTACTCCAGCTCCAAGGGGTAAACCCCCTTCCAGGCCTTGGCATATTCCTCGGCGGCCACATCCACCAAGCGGTTGATCACGCGCTGTTCCGTGGGCGAAAAGTCTCGGCCCTCTATGCGGGTGTGGAACTTGCCGCTGCCGCCAAAAAGGCTGTCAATCACGCCAAAGAGCAAGGTCGGTTCGCAAACAATCAGACCGTTGCCCCGCAATGGGCGCACCGCCATGATGTTGAAGTTGGTGGGTACCACCAGCTCTCGCAGGAATGCGCTGTACTTCTGGACAGAAACGGCGCCCACGGAGATTTCAGGACTGCGCCGAATGAAGTTGAACAGTCCCACGCGCAGGTTCCGGGCAAATCGCTCGTTGACAATTTCCATGGTGGGCATGCGCCCCCGAACGATCCGCTCCTGGCTGGACAGGTTGTAGTTGCGCACACCGTCGGTGGGCTCGTCTTCCTTGGCCAGCTTCTGGCTTTCGCCGGTGACCCCTTCGAGCAGAGCGTCGATCTCTTCTTGAGACAGGTAAGAGTCACTCATGGTGCATCCTCCCGACAATCACTGGACGATGAAGCTGGAAAACAGGACGGCCTGCACCGGGCTGGGTGGCGGGGGTGGACGCCTTTTCTTGGCAGGTTTGGCTGCGTCTTCCTCTTCTTCGTCTTCCACCTCGTAGCCCAATTGCATGGATACCTCCCGAACAATGGCTCGGGTTAGCTTCTCTTTGCCCTCCAGGGCAAGCAGTTCATCAGAAGTTCGCTGCGAAATTTGCATCAGAATGGCATTCCGTATGCTGGGCATGTAGAGCTTGATGGCATCCGAGGTGGCCGCGTCGTCCACTTTGAATGTGATGCCCACTTGCGCGAACCGCCCGCCCCCTGCATCGGCCAGGTTGACCACCATGTTGTCCATGGGCAAATACACCGGTGGCGCCTTGGGGTCCACTTTTTTGTGGACCACGGCTGGTTTGGGTTTGGCGTCGCCGTGCTCCTCATCATCGGTCGGCTTCTTCTTCAGCAGGAAGAACGCGGCACCCCCGCCCACCAACACCAGCAGCAACACCACCGCCAGGATGATGATGAGCATTTTTTTGCTTTTGGGCTTTTCCGGCTCTGCGGCCGCCGCTTGAGGTTTGTCAGACATGTCGAGATCCGATCGTTCTGTGGTGTGTCGGTGGTCCCCAATTATTAGCGTTGCCAGAGCACCCTAAACCCGAATCAAGGGATCATTCGCCAGTTTGTTTGCGGGTGAGGGGCATTCAGGCAAAGAAATCGAGTTTGCTGGCGGTCATCACACCCGCAGGGCGGCCCGCTGGCCCGCTGGCGGTCCCGTCCTGCAGAGTGGTTGTGTCGGTGCGCTCTGCGAGTGAGCGGGTGTTGTCTTTGGACCGTTGGTTGGAGTCGCCAGGCTGGTCGGCATTGCCTTGTGGGGCGGGCCGCTCACCTTGCCCTGCACCGATGGAGACATCTCCCAGTGCCAAGCCCCTGGCTTCCAGCATGTGGTTGAGCATCTCCTCCGCACTCGCGCTCAGTGCTTCTTTGACCTCGGCCTCATCGGTTTCAAAGTGCACATGCACTTCCCCGTTTTCAAACGAAATGTTCACGCCCAGCGGATTGTTTTGGCCGTCGCCAATGGTGAGGCTGGCGCGTTGGTTGCCTTGCGTCGCCCAGTAGGCAATGTGTGCGCCCAGTTGATCCATGGCTTGCTCCATGCTCTCCGGCGTGGGCATGCCTGGTACATCGGGCGGGGGCATCGGGGTGACATCTGTCCCAGCGCCGTCCATGGCGGAGGCGAAGAGGGGCGTTGCCGGGGCAGAATTGGCGTCTTGGGAGCGGATGCCGACCAGCGGTGTACCCGCCGCCGACTCGGTGGCTTGCGACGGTTCGCGCCCAGACGTCGATGGGTCGGTCACCTGTCCCGATTTCCCTGCCACGGACAGTGGAGTGAGGGTTGGGGTGGTCGCATCTGCTGGCGATCCCCTGAGGGCCAGTGACACCGTGGAGGGCGTGGTGGCACTGGAGGCCGTCGTGGATGGTCCTGTGCTCAGCGCATGCCTGAGCGTGCCCGGTTTGGCCTTGGCGCCAGGGGGCGCGTCCGCCATGCCCATGGCGGGACCTGCTCGTGCAGGTGTGTAGGACGTGCTTGTGGCGGTATCCGCCGAGTCGGGGCTGGCCGCTCGCAGGGTTGCCAGCATCTCGGCGGGCAAGGCCTCGTCGACGGGTTGCAGCGACCGAGCGTCAATGCCGCTGCCGGGTTGCGTGGTCAATGCGCCAGGCAGGGGCGTCGTCGCCCATGTGCTCGCCCCATCTATGGGCTTGTCGTTGGGCGCACTGACCGTTCCACCCGTGCCCACCTGTGGGCTGGTGCCGTCCGCAGGTTTGGCATTGATTGGTCCGGCGGAGGTTGCCGAGGCTGTCGCAAAGCTCTGCCAGTTCATCAGGCCCAGCAGAGCCAATTGGCCGGGGCTGAGGTGCTCGTCGGTGTCTACGGTTGGGGGCTGCGTGTCGGTGGTGTCCGTGGCGGTCTGCTGTGCCACTTCCAAAGCGGGCTCGACATCGGCCAGCATCAGCAGCGCCGCAAAGTTGCTGGCGGGTGTTTGGGGTGTCTGTTGACCAGACTTGGGTTGGTTGGCCTTGTGGGCTTGTGCCATGCGGTCTGGGGACTGAGTGGCAAGGGCGGTAGTGGTCATGGGGTCGGCTCCTGTTCGGCCTGCCGACGCTGGTGTGCGAGCATGGACATGGCCATTTCATCGTTCATTTTTTGTTCGGCCTTGTGGGCCGCCAGGCGTTGCTGGGTCAGCGTGCGCTCGACCACTTTTTCCAGGGTGGCCAGTTCCCGCTCGGCCAACTGCAGTGCAGCCAGCGTTGCTTGCAGATGGCCGTCTCTCTGAGCAATCACGTTGGTTTGAAAGTCGATGGCGTGCTGGATCTTGTGTGCAAAATCCCGCTGGTGCTGCATCAATACCGGAGACACCCCCGCTGCACTGCGTGCCATCCATTTGGACTGTCCCTCGTCCGCAAAGTGGGCGAGTTGGTCCATTTGTGCCCGGGCACTGGCCAGGGCCTGCTGAGCCCTGGCCACGTGTGCACCCGCCTCGTCCCGCCGACGTCGGGCCAGGTCGATCACAGTGGCCAAGCTTTTCAGGTTGATGGACATGGGTGGCGTTCAGTGGCGTTGGCGCTCAGGGGTTGGGTGGCTTGCCAGCGGGGTCGTTCATCAGACGGGTCATTTGCATGATGCAGTCGTTCAGCGGTGCGGATTCGTGCATGTCTTGGGTCAAAAACGCTTGCATGGACGGGAACAAAGCAATGGCCCTGTCGGTTTCCGCATCACTGCCAGTGGCATACACGCCCAGTTGTATCAGGTCACGGGTTTTTTGATACCTCGAATAAAGGGCTTTAAACCGGCGAGATACATCCCAGTGCACGCGTGTGGTCACATTGTTCATGACCCGCGAGGCCGATTGCTCCACATCAATCGCCGGAAAGTGGCCCGCCTCTGCCAAGCTGCGCGACAGCACCACATGGCCATCCAGAATGGCGCGTGCGGCATCGGCAATCGGATCCTGTTGGTCGTCGCCCTCCGAGAGCACCGTGTAGAAGGCCGTGATGGAGCCCACGCCATTGAGTCCGTTACCACTGCGCTCTACGAGGGCCGGCAGTTTGGCGAAGCATGACGGTGGGTAGCCTTTGGTGGCAGGGGGTTCGCCGATGGCAAGGGCAATTTCCCGCTGTGCCATGGCGTAGCGGGTGAGCGAGTCCATCAGCAGCAGCACATGCTGGCCCTCGTCGCGGAATCGCTCCGCGACGGCAGTGGCGTAAGCCGCTCCTTGCATGCGCACCAGGGGAGGGGCATCGGCGGGTGCCGCCACGACCACGGAACGCTGTCGACCGTCCTCGCCCAGGATGTCTTCAATGAACTCTTTGACTTCGCGCCCCCGCTCACCGATCAGGCCCACCACAATCACATCGGCCTGGGTGTACCTCGCCATCATGCCCAGCAGCACACTTTTGCCCACCCCGGAACCGGCAAACAAACCAATCCGCTGGCCCCGCCCGACGGTCAGCAGGCTGTTGATGCAGCGCACGCCCGTGTCCAACGGTACCCGGATGGGTTCGCGCTCCATGGCGTTCAGGGGTTGTCTGTCCAGCGGCGCCAAGTCCACATCCACCAGATGCCCATGGCCATCCATGGGCCGGCCATGGGCGTCCACCACCCGACCCAGCAAGCCGCGCCCCAGGGGCAGTCGGAGCACACCCTTGTCGTTCGGATTCACGGCGCGGCCAGGATGCCCCCAGCGGGGCAGGGGACGGTAGGGCGCCACCGGCGTGACGGTGGCGCCGGCGGTCAGGCCGTGCACATCGTCTGCGGGCATCAGGTAAGCCCTGTTCCCCGAGAAACCGACGATTTCAGCCAGTACGGTTTCTTGGTTGCCGGCATCGATCAGGCATTGGCTGCCCACGGGCGCCCTGACGCCGGACGCCTCCAGTACCAGTCCCGCCAGACGGGTGAGTGTGCCCCTGACCTCCAGTGGCGCGGGCAGTTCGGCACGCTGCTGAATTTCCTGGAAAAAGTCCGGCCACGCGCTGGCAGTGTTGTCGGCGGGACTTCCTGCTGATGATGTGCCTTTAGCTGGGTTCATCGTTTTCTTCCCAGGCCGAACTCAGGCCCAGGTTGGCAATGGTGCGGGCCCAACGCTTTTCCAGTGTGGCGTCCACCGTGTTGCCCGGTGTTTCCACCCAACAACCGCCCGGTGTGATGTTCGGGTCGGGAACAAATCGGGGGCTGCCCGGTTCGGGTGGTGTGGTCCAGCCGGCTTCCAGTGCGGCAAAATCGTCTGGATGCAGGCGCACCGTGATGGCTTGCGCGTCTGCGGCCAACAAACCCACAGCCTCTTCCACCACGGGTTTGACAAACTCAGGGTCTGTGCTCAGTTCCCTGCGTATGACTTGGCGGGCCAAGTCGCAGGCCATGGCCAGCACACACTGCGCCATATCGGCTTGAATGTCGGCCAGGCGTTGGTGCATCTCGGCAAGGACAGTGTCAAAGCGCTGGGTGGCCTCCTTGGTAGCGGTTTTGGTGGGCTCTTCCAAGGCCGTCCGCGTTTCTTCGCATCCGGCCTCATGGCCGTCGGCATATCCTTCTTCGTAGGACTGCTTGCGCAGGGCGTCCATGTCCGCCGCGATCGCTTCCGGCGAGGGTGGGGGAGGCATCACCACCTCGTCGGGGTGGGGGGTGCCGTCCACATTGGAGAATCGCCAAGCCGCAACAGCGTCGATTTCCTCCCGCGGAATGAACCGGGAATAGGCAGACTTAGACGAATGCGTCATCTCCACCTCCGCCCATGACGATCTGTCCCTCGTCGGTCAGGCGACGCACAATTTTGAGAATTTCTTTCTGCTGGTTCTCTACTTCTGACAGACGAACGGGGCCGCGCGACTCCAAGTCTTCGCGCAAGGCTTCGGCTGCGCGCGACGACATGTTGGCCAGTACCTTTTCACGCAATTCTTGGGAGGCCCCTTTGAGCGAAATGACCAGGGTCTCGGAGGCCACTTCTTTCAGCACCATTTGCACCGACTTGTCGTCGAGCTTGAGCAAGTCCTCGAAGGTGAACATCTTGTCCATGATTTTCTGAGCCAGGTCCGGGTCGTGTTCACGGATGGACTCGATCACGCCGGTCTCAATGCTGGTGCCCATGAGGTTGATGATTTCAGCAGCGGTTTTCACACCACCCAACGACGTCTTGCGGATTTTGTCGCCGCCGGCCAGCACGCGGTAGAGCACCTCGTTCAGGTCTTTTAACGCCGTCGGCTGTATGCCCTCCAAGGTGGCGATGCGCAGCATCACTTCGTTGCGAGTGCGTTCGGTGAAATTTTTGAGCACACCGGCGGTCTGGTCAAAGTCCAGGTGCACCAAAATGGCCGCCAAAATTTGCGGGTGTTCATTGCGCAGCAACTCGGCCACGGACAAGGGGTCCATCCATTTCAGGCTTTCAATGCCCGACACGTCGCCGCCTTGCAGAATGCGGTCAATCAGCAACGATGCCTTGTCGTCGCCCAGCGCGCGTTTCAGCACAGAGCGCACATAGTTGTCCGTGTCCGACACCAGCAGGCTTTGCGAGGCGGCTTCGTGGGTAAACTTTTGGATCACGTCCTCCACCTTCTGGTGGGTGACGCCGCGGGTGCGGGCAATGGTTTCACCCAGCTTTTGCACCTCTTTGGGCGACAGGTGTTTGAACACCTCGGCAGCCTCTTCCTCGCCCAGCGACATCAAAAATATCGCTGCATCCTGAACGCCATCGTCTTCCATGGTCGGAGTCCTTGTGTCACGGGTATCAGGCCGGAGCCTCGCCATTGACCCAGGTTTTGATGATGTTGGCCACGGCCACCGGGTTGTCTTTGGACAGTCGGCGGGCGTCTTCCAGGCGCAACTGGTGCTCGCTGATGGGGGCGTCGAGGGCCGATGCCTCTGACCCTGGCAGCAGGCCCGGGCGTTCCGTCACATCGCTGATCACGGTTTCGAGTTGTCGCTGTCCACCCTCGCCGGATTCTCCGGGAACTGGGGGAGGGGCGCTGATCATTTTCATGCTGGGTCGGACGAATCCTAGCAGCACCACCAAGCCCAGAATCAACGCCCCCACGGGCCAAGCCAGGGTTCGGGCCAGGTCCACCGTGTCTGGTTGCTGCCACAGCGGCACGTCCACCGCCTCTACCTTGGTCACGGAGAAGGGGGCGTTCATCAGGTTGACGGAATCCCCGCGGTCTTTGCTGAAGCCGATGGCTTCGCGCACCAGTGCCGTCATCTGCTCAATTTGTTCGGGCGGCAGGGGTTGGGTCACCTCTTTGCCGGTTTTGGGGTCGGTGGTGGTGCGGTGGTTCACCACCACGGCGGCGGTCAGTCGGCGGATGTTGCCGGTGCTCGCTTTGACGACCCGCACCGTCTTGTCCACCTCGTAGTTCACGACCGACTCACGGCGCATGGTGTTGGCGCTGTTGGTGCCAGGGGCACCGTTGGGTCCGGTAACGCCAGGGGACACAGCCGCACCGTTGACCGGGGCCGCAGAGGCGCCAGGGGGAATGTTGGATGTGGCCCCAGGTGCGCCGGGGGTTTGGCCGTTGGTGTCGGTTGTGTTTTCCACCGTTTGCTGGCTTCGCACACTGGCGGGGGAGGCGCCCTGGTTGGGGTTGTGGGTTTCCGAGGTTTGTTCGGACTGAGAGAAGTCCACATCTGCCGTCACCTGGGCCCGCACGTTCTGGCGACCCAGCAGGGGCTCCAAAATGTCCATGACTCGGCGTGTGTAGGTGTCCTCGATCTTCTGCACGTATTGCAGTTGCTGGGTGTCAACGCCCAGGGATTGACCATCGGGAGGGTTGGACAGCAGGTTGCCCGACTCGTCAATGACACTCACCGACTTGGGGGGGAGTTCTGGAACACTGGCTGCCACCAAGTGAACGATGCCGGCCACTTGGGTTTTGTCCAGCGTGCGACCGGGGTGCAAGGTGACCAGCACGGAGGCCGAAGGTTTTTGCTGTTCACGGAAAAACCCGTTTTGGCTGGGCAGCGCCAAATGGATGCGAGCCGACTGGACCGCCCCAATGGACTGGATGGATCGTGTCAGTTCACCCTCCAGGCCACGTTGGAATGTCAGGCGCTCTTGGAACTGGGTCATGCCAAAGCGATTGGCCTCCATCATCTCGAACCCCCCGACCGAACCCTTTGGCAGACCCTGCGAGGCCAGGCGCAAGCGGGTATCGTGCACTCGGTCGGCCGGCACCATGATGGCTTGGCCGCCTTCGGTGTATTTGTAGGGCACGTTCATTTGTGCCAGTTGGGCCACGATGGCGCCGCCGTCCTTGTCGCTGACGTTGGCGAACAGCACACGCCAATCGGGCTGCTTGCCCATGAAAACGGCCGCAATCACGATTGCCAGCAAGGCGACCACGCCCGCCAGCGCTTTGATTTTCTGCCCGCCATTCAGACGTCCGAAGCCTTCAGCAAGAGGGCTGCGGGGGGTGATGATGGGCTGTGCATCGATGTCAGCAACGGCGGTACTCATGGCGGTTTGGCTCAAAGGTAAACAGGGGCAACTTACCCGAATGCCTGCATTGTCTGTACCCGGTCGGCAGACTAAAGGCCAATAAGCGCCCTCTTCCTGGCGTTATTCCAACTCAAGTTCCCAGGTGCCCCGCCGTACCATTCTTGCCAGCCCCAACCTCGGCAGGAGTCCCCCATGAACATGCGCATCAACACCCTTCAAAGCCAGGCGCTGGCCCAGTTGGCCGCGCAGCGTTTGCAAAACCCCGCCATTTCCGGTGGCTCAGCGGCCAAGCCTGCCACCTTGCCAGTGGGGGCAGGCCCCATTCAAGGCACTGATGCCAGTTTTTCGGCCGCTTTCAAGAATGCGCTGACCGCTGTCAGCGCCGCGCAAAATACCGCATCGGACATGCAGAACAAGGTGCAGATGGGCTCGCCCGACGCCACCCTGGAGGGCACCATGGTCGCCATGCAGAAAGCGCAAATTGGCTTTCAAACCGCACTGAACGTGCGCAACCGCATGGTGCAGGCCTACTCAGACATCATGAACATGCAAGTTTGAAGAAAAAATGCCATCCAGCGCTTAGCTGGCGTCATTCATTGCTATGAAATAAAAAAAGGACGCTGAGCGTCCTTTTGGGCGGCTGGAAGCACTGTATTCAGTGCAGTTGCCTTTGGGCATTGCCGCCCAGCATGAAGTCAATGTCGGCCAGCCAGGGTTCCGCCAAAGTGCGGATTTCTGCATCGTGGCGAAGGATGCTGAGCATGATGCGCTGTTTTTCAGCCCGATCCTGCGGGGCCAGGTTTTGGGTGCGTGCTTCAGCCCGAAGTTGCTCGATCAGCACAGCACATGCACCTTCCAGCTTCACCACTTCGTCCCAGTTTTCGAGCTGGGCAGCTTCCAGCATCTGACGACTCGCGGATTCAATGGCTTTGTAGTAATCGAGCAGGGTCTGATGGTTGCCAGCACTGTCGGCGGCATGGGCAGGGGAGGTCGGTGTGGTGATCATGGCGTCTCTCATTGTGCTGAGTGGTTGTGCATGTTTTTCCAAGTGTCGGCAACAGGGGCCATCAGGTTGACCACTTCGTCAATGAGTTCCACGTCGTTCTTCAAGTGGGCCTGCATCAGTTGAGCGACGCAGTAGTCGTAAAGCAACCCCAGGTTCTGGCTCAACTCGCCAGCCTGCGGATCCAGCGAGCCTTTGAGTCCCTCGGAAATGATGCGCATGGACTTGGTGATGGCTTGGCTTTTGGCGGCCACGTTACCCGACGCCAAGTGGATCTTGGCTGCCGACAGGCTGGACAGCAGGCCTTCGAACAGCAGCGAGATCAATTCATGCGGCGAGGCCGTTTCAACCCGACTCTCTACGCCCACCTTCTTGTAGGCGGAGGCCATTCGCTGTGAAACTGGTGTGTACATGATGCGGTGGTTTTCAGCAGGTGATGCTTCTTTATCGGTGTCGCGTGACAAAACTGAAGTGGCAGATGCTCTTGATTCACCTGTCTGTTTGGGTTTTCGATCGGGGGTCAAGGTCATGGCAGGTAAGCGTTGACAATGGCCACTTGGGCTTGTTCGGTGTCGAAGCGGGTGGCTGCCCAAGTTTGGATGGAATGGACGTGCTCAGCAAGTGCACCTGGTGTGGCCAGCAGTGATGTGATTTCATGTGCCCAACTCGGGAGCGACAGGTCGAGTTGAATCACCGGGGATGATTCGAGCTCTTCCATCGGGCTGGACACACATGCGCAGCCAGCGGCTATGGCGTGCAGCGTCAAGTGGTTGCCAGCCAGGCCAGGCCAGAATCGGTCAGACCTTGGAAGGAGGACGAGATCGAGATTGGCAGTCCGCAAATGTTCGTGCGTCACGGCGTTGGCAACAGGGCACTCCACCTGGATCAAGTGGCGGCTGTTCAGTGTGGCAGGTGGGGTGCCAAAACAAATGAACGTCGCCTGGTCTTTGAGCATTTCAAGCAGGTCATTGAGCAGCGCCACCACCGTGGGGTCATTTTCTGGATGGATTAAGCCGATGCGGGCCATTGGCCCCCTTGGCGACGCAGGTGGCTGCGCCAGTCTCTGCCAATCCAACCACGATGTGGCATGGCGCACGTCAGGGTGGCACTCGGTCAAGACGCGGGCCAAGGCCTTGGACGTCACCACTACCCGGTGGGCAAACCGCAGACCGGTTTCCACCGTACACACCAAGTCCAATCGTTGTGGTTCTTCGCTGGAGTTTCTGGGCTCAATGTCCATTCCGTCGTCCAAGCAAAGAACTTTGGGAATGGTCGGCAAAAATTGATCGAGCAATTCGAAGACCGGTTCGTGTGAGATGCTGACGTGGTGATCAAACAGCACTGCACACGGTTTGGCTCGCGCAATCTCCATCAAGGTGACCCAGGGACTGGCGTCTGGCTCCAGTGTCCAATGAGAGACTTGAGCCAGTGCACCCTGCGACAACTGCGCCAAGTTTCGACGGCTTTCCGGTGTCAGATTCCCCAACTCTCCGCCTAAGACCAACAGTTTGGGACGATCGCCTTGACGCACATCCCACTCGATCAGCCGATCCAGGTTGAATTGGCAGGGCCTGCTATAGCTCAATTGCCCGTTGTACAAGTGGCCATTCGCCATCCATTCCAAATGGTTTCTGAGAAAAGCCACATCTTCGTTGGGCAGTTGAGCGCCGTTGGCGGGGCGGTCGTACACGCCAAACCACGCATGACGGGCATTCTGGGGCAGGAGGTGGACCTGCACTTCCGGCTTCCACAGCAAGTGCATTCCCCGTGCCTGGATCCAGCAGGCCATGGCGCACGCCCAGAAGTGTTGAGGTACATCTGCATTGCGTTCCAAAAATTCCGACACCAATGTTTTGGAGACCAGCAGCGCGCGCTCATCCAAACCGGCAAGAGCTCTCTGCTGGGTGGGCATGGTGTGGATGGTGCTGGACGCCAAACCTGTGGAAGCAAACAGCAGTGCCGGCGAATAGGGGGGGGGGATCATCTGTTTGCCTCCCTCCGTGACCAGTCCTGCTTGCACGGCACCCACTCCAGGCCACGCCATAGCGAGCACCAGTTCGCGGAGCCACGCCGGACTCGCGGCTCGTGACACCGCCGCGGTAAACAGCAGGTGGACACCGCGTGCACGGGACACCATCAGACGGAGGCGAGTGCCCTGGTCTTTGGTCGCGGACGTATCAACGACATGCAACGGATTTCCGGGGCGTTGTTGAGCACCCAGGTGCAGCAGCTGCAGGTAGATCGGGTTACCTGAAGCCTCGCCGATCACCACCTCGACATCTGGGTAGTCCGTGTGGGCCAAGTGGTACATGGCTGTTTGGAGCGCGAGGTCAGGCGAACCGTCGGACTGGATAAGGATGCTGACGGCGGGTGTGTCGTGGGCGCGTGCCACGATGCAGCGCACACCAAGAGATTCACCGTCCCCTACCCATGCGTTGATGCGTTGTCGGTGCAGGTGCGCCTGAAGCGCCTCCAATTCGGCCAGGAGATTGTGTTTGTGGAGTGCATCCAACGGCAGATGGGACAATACCGCATCCACGTGCCCTAAAGCGCCGATGCCGGCCTGGTCGAGAACTCGCAGCGCGAGGTCGTACACTTCGGCACCGTGCCAATCGCCATAGCCACCAGCTGCCAAAAAGGCGGCTTTGTGTATCAGTAAAAAATGCCCGAAGTAAGCTTGGCTGCGCAGCGTGAATGGATCCGGCCCTGGTTTGAAGCTGGGTTGCTCGGGCTGAGCACCGGTCCCGCGTGCGTCCTCATCGGCATACACGAGTAACCACTCAGGCTGGTGATTGATGCGGTCAGCAACCACCAGCAATGCGTGAGGTACCAAAGTCAAGCCTGGGACGATGCGGGCCACCCACTGGCATGACGTGTGTCTAGCCATCTCGTTGATGACGAAAGACGCCTGATGCGCATCCTTGAGCGACAACCACTGTACGCGGGGTGTGTCATCCAAAGCCGCAGGGGCGTCCAGCGGCGTGACCACGGTCAGCCGCCACTCCCCGTAGAACTGAACTGAAAGGCTGTCCAAGGTGTCGGCCAGCAGACCCTCCTCGCCGGGTTGCAGCGCCAGTAAAAAATGGAATTGGGGCTGGTGTGACCATTCTTTCACCATCCGTTCAGCCAGCAATTGAATGTCCAATTCCTGAGGGGATGTGGATCGGACAAACAGGGAATATTGCTGTGGGTGTGCCACCGATGCCAGTGGCGAGTGAGAGAACAAATCGCTGAAATACAGCCCTGAGTGCGCATAGAGGTGCGAGAACTCTGGGAGAGATGCGGCGCGATCCGTTGCATTCAAGCTCCACAAGCGCTGCAGCTCATTGAGCAATGGCTTTCCCTGGCGCTGCAGGTCGTCATGCGCGTGGTAAACCTCTTCCACCAGTGCCTTGGACATCTCCCAAGAGTTATCCCGTGCCATTGAATGAACCTCTGGGATCTTTCGCAGGGATGCGCCGGCGCGTTCCAATGCATTGGGTTCGCCGTACACAGCGCTACCCGGGATTTGATGGTGGGTGTCATTCGGAGGAAGCTCCCAATAGGCGGAGCGAACGAACAACACGGGACACCCACAGGCTTGAGCTTCGCTGATGATGCCGGAGGGCTCATAGCAGTAAAGCACTTTTGCGCGTCGCAGCAAATCACCTATTTCCAGCGGAGTACGTTTGATTTCCTGCCCCAAGCTGACGAGATTCTTATGCTCATTCAATATGGGAAGCCCGTGCATGTGGTATTTGTTGGCATAGTAGCACTCGTGCACGCGGTCAACGCCTGTGGGGGGGGCGTTGTGAAAGAAAGAATGATCAACGGGGTGAATGAACAGTGGAGAGCCGCTCACATTCGGGGGCAAACACCAAGCCTCGTAATAAAAAATCAGATCTTTGTTTTCATATTGAATGGCTCGTCCGCTGAGGCGGCCGGGGATATTCAACAACCACCGAACAACAGATGGTGTATTGAGTGGGTTGTTTGAGACAACCTCCGGATAGACGGTAACGGGGGAAAGGCCGGAAAGAAAATGCTCCTTCAATTTCTCAAGTGTGAGCAACGGAGTGCGCAATCGGGGAGATGCGGTACGGCAGTTGACGAGGTAAGCCTCCTCCCCCATTTCATTGAGAATGTGACACAAATAATGAAGGACACGAATGCCGCCCGAGTTGTCACGATAGTCAGGGGCAAAAATATAAAACGGAATATTGATTCGGTCATTAAATGACCGTGGACGCGAAGGAGAAACGCAGCCATTCAGCCGGGCGATATTAGAGGCGTTCATGAATGAAATAGGCGTAAATGACCCTTGTTGAATGTATGGGATGCCGTTCGATCAAGGTGCCACAAACTGCCGGATTTTTTCCTGATGTATGACCGGGTGCAGAAAGAAAAAGTTGGTTTCTGGCGTATCCTCATTCATTGACATAAATGGGTTAAGATATCGACCATTGGTAGTGTATGCGTTGTAGCCGAAAGAAGACAGCAACTTAAAAATATCGTTCGGATCGTATTGAAACCGTGCTGACCACTTTCTGAGCACTTCGGCCAATATGATTGGATGATGATTTTGAATGGTTTTGGCTCCGCCCAACAAGACATGGAGTTCCGCTCCCTCTACGTCGCATTTGACGAAGTGCGGTGGAGGTAAACCGTGAGATGTTATAAACTCATCCAACTTGACCAAGTTACATTCAATCACACGAACATCGTCCCGATTGCTCAGATTTTCGGCAGATGCATTACCCGAGCAGGCTTCATAGTAGAAAAAATTGGCTTTCTCATCTCGATCAGACAATGCGACGTTGAATGCTGAAATAGAAAAAAAGGCATTCAGAGAAATGTTGGCGGTAAGTTGTTGAAATGTAGTTGGAATAGGTTCAAAACAGAAAAACTCGGCGTCGCGAAAAAGTGATGCCAAATTAAGTGAGTGCCAACCAATATTGGCGCCCACATCATAGAACGTGTTGAAGCCTTCGAACAACTTGCGCATCATTTTTGATTCCGCAGGCTCGAAGTCCGAAAAATTGTACGTCTCAATTGGCGGGCAACGGTGATCATGAGGTTGGCCGTAAAATTTGACACCACTGCTTCTGACGGTGAATATCACACCTCGATCGGTAATGGAAATTTCCCGAATGTCCGTCTGTGGGAGATTTCGTGAAAAATCGAACAAATGAGTGTGGAATCCAGAATGTGCAGATTGGATATAATCGGCCTTGGATATTTTGCCGAGAGAAAAATCATTCTTGAGTTCCAGAAAGCTCATGTCATATTCTCCTGGTAGTGCGCTACGGTGCGCCGGAAACCATCTATTAAATCGACGCGAGGAAACCATCCAGTGGCCAGCAAGCGATCGACCGACGCATGTGTGCTTTGAAAATTCACCCGTGACGTGGGGGGTGAGAGTTGCGGTTGACAGAAAACGGAATTCAGTTGATTCGGATAGAAGAAATCATTCAATTTGGTTGCCAAATCAAAAATGCTGATCGGGTAGGGGGAGGCCACATTGATGACTGTGCCGGCAGGAAGTTGACCGAGCACAGTCATCAGTCCACGAATGAAATCAGAAACATAAAGAAAATTTCGGATGGCTGTTCCGTCACTGGAAAGCGAGATGGGCCGCTTTTGCAAAAGGAATCGCACGAAATCTGCGTAAGACCTTCCGTCGTCAAGGTCAAAGCCTGGCCCATACGTAATGGAGGGTCGGATGACATAAACCGGAATGTTGTATTGCCTGTGAAATGCCAAGCATATCATCTCCCCGTAGCGTTTCGATTCAAGATAGCAATTGGTCAAGTCAGAGCAACTGAGTGGACCGAATTCAAGTTCGGATGAGGGACGATGACTGTCGGGAACAAAACCGGTCACCCCAGTAGTACTCAAATAGACGAAGGTGGAAGCAGAGCCTGATGCTTGAATGATTTCCAACATGCGGTGCGTGAGCACTGCTGCTGGATACATCACATCAACGGGTGAATTGGTGAAGTGCTTAGGACTGGCCAACGCGGCACAGTGAAATATAAAATCAAATGAGCGCTGCTTCAGTGGAACCGTGGCATCCTCTTGAAAAACGAAATGACAGCATTCTGTGATTGGCGAATTATATTTCTGCTTCCATTTTTGGCTATTCCGAACGTGCACAGTGAGGTGGCAGCGAAGGGTGCCTTGATGGATCAAATGACATAAAAAATGCACCAAATACCAGCCAATCTGTCCAGTGCCACCGGTGATGTAAATATCTCTGTCCTGCAACTGGTGCAAGAGAGTCATATCGGAACCAAGTTCCAAAAAGTCCTGGTGCAATGTCGAGGAAATCATTTTCCATTGATGGATTTTGCATACTCTAAGAAGCTGTCTCTTTCCAGTTCGTGTCGATCAAGCACATGCTTGTTTACCCTGTAAAACTGTATGAGATTATGAATCGATGTCTCCAGCGTCGTGAATTCAAACTTCGGCAAAATGCTCCTTAGTCGCTCATTCATCCCGGTGTAGGGTTTGCCCCAGCCTTCTTCCAGTACCTTATGGCCACAGTCAACCCGCATGACCTGATCCACTGTGTTGATAATGTTTGAAAGCGTTGTGCTTTGGTCGGGTGTCACATTGAAAACTCCAGTGGATACATTCAATTGAATGAGTTGGTGCAATATGTGGCAAAAATCAATGACATCAAGATAGTCGTACCGTGCATTCTTGGCCAAAGTGATATCCAGATTCATAAGGCGTTTGGCAATGGTATTTGATATGAATTTATTTCTGTAATCTTCATATTTTCCAAATATACCAAACAACCTGAGAATCACAACATTTCTCTCGGTGGCAGCATGCGACGAAATCACGAATTTTGAAAACCCTTGTGAATCGGTTGGAATATGTTTACCCAAGTAATCTTCCGGCATATTTTCCATCCAGTTGTTTCTGTCATAACTGGAGCCACTGCATAAGCTGTATAGTATGCAATCAGATGGTCGGTGTCTGAGCAAATTAAAATACATGCGAAGGTTATGTTCGCATACGTTTGATGAGTATGATTTTCCGGAGATATTGCCAGTGGCTGCATGCACGATCAGCGTGGGTTCGAATTTATGCATACATGACATGACTGCGTAACTGTCTGTCAGATCAAGTTCCGCTTCGTTTGGGCAGTGAAGCGTAATGGACGAAAAATTTTCAAAATATTCCTGAACATTCTTACCAACAAAGCCTTGGGAACCGGTGAGCAGTATCCGGTGAGTATCAGTCATGCCATTTTTCCTCGAATGCAGACGCGATGCTGGACATGTCATCTGGCACTCGGAAGCTCATGAGATCAAAAAATTTCGCCCAATCTCCCTCTCGACTGAGACTGATCCCCTGTCTGAGGTGCTCGGAGCATTTTGATTCATCCCCTTTTTTTAGATAAACATATGCCATGCACAAATGAGCTAAAGAATGATCAGGTCGTAGACTCAGCACATTTTTGAATCCAGTTTGTGCCGTGGTGAAGTTGTTTAATCTCAAATCAGAGTTGTAAATAAAGTTCAACTCCAAGTTGAAAACATACTGCATGTCTTGAATGTATGAAGCTGTGAAATCGGGTGTGTTGATCACCGCATGTCGGTAGTCGGCGCCAAGTACATCTCCTGTGATGTATCCAGATTCGGTGGCTATCTGGTGTATTTCACTGCCCACCACAGGACTGGCGCACACCACATGAAACCAGTTTACGGGAACTGATCGCAGTCTGAGTCTGGCCTCTTGAATATCTTCTTTGGTTTCCCCTGGCAGTCCAATCAGTATGTTTGCATCCGTGTAGATGCCCAACGTACGGCAGTCCTCGGCCACACGTTGAGAAATGCTCATTTTCAATGGCTTTCTCATCTGTAGTTTCAAGACTTTTTCACTTCCACTTTCGATTGGAAGGACCAGCTGGTCAACGCCAGCTGATTTAAACGCTTCTAGCATTGGAAAATCAAGTGAATAAAGTGTCAGGCCATTTTGGAAAATGGCAGTCAACCCTTTTTCTTTGACAAAAGAAAGAATCTGAAGCACCCTCTCTTTGTCAGCCATGAGATGGTCGTCTTGGAAAACAATGGTTTTTGCCGAATACTCATCAATCAGGCATTGGAGATCGGAAAACACCCTTTCCAGAGAGTGGTACCTCATTTTTCGACCGTGTACTCGGTGGGATGCGCAAAATGTGCATAAAAATGGACATCCGCGCGATGTCATGATGTGATACCCAGTACTGTCCTCATGGGACGCGTAGGAGGTCATGACCGGATTTAATCCGTGTCTCCCATGGTTGCACAATGCATAGTCGTAAAATGGTATTTCATCGAGATCAAAGATGAAATCGTGCTTAGGAGCAAAGATGGTTTCTATTTTCGACGCTGTAATCCATGAATCCGATGCTTCAGCGAATTCATAAAAATCATTAGCCTGTAGCAATCCCAGCATGGGCTTTTCTCCCTCACCGAAGCACAGAGCATCGAAATAATCAAAACCACCTGTCTGGTATATGTGTCGATACGAATTGGTTGGAATGTTTCCTCCTCCAATCACGTATGCAGAGCTCCAAACACTTTTGGAAACTGCACCCAAGTCCATAAAATTCTGATAGGAGGGACTGAATAGACTGGATATACCAACGATGTCGGGTGTTTCATTTTCCAGCGCCCAAGAGCTGAGAAAATCTTCAAAAAACTCTCTAAAACTGTGGTGATTGAACTCATTCAAACTATTAACTTCTACATTAAAGTCAATCAGTTTGACATTGGCATTCACATGCTTTTTGATGAATGCACTGATCGAAAGTGGTCCAAGTGGAAGATCTGTTGCCAGGCTGTTGAACAATTTTCCGCCTTTGGAGACAGTTCGCGCGTTTTTCGGAGGGGATGCATACGACTCATAGGCGATGTGAACGGGGACAAGAAATAGTATGTTTTTAATACCGGACATCTGACTTCTCCGACATGATTTGGTACATCAGCTGTGGCTGTTTTGTCCGACTGAGGGCGGGGATGGGTCACGCGGACATGTTGGTACAACGTGATATGGAGGTGAAACCAATATTGAATAGTGTGATCCACCTTGAGGTGGTCAATGGCCCGTACAAATGGACTTTCACCACCCAGTAAATTCGCTTGAAGCAACGTGGCTGGTGTTGTTGGCTTGTATGGGAATCAACGCGATGAAGCACGGGTGTGACGTGGCTTGTCAGTGTTGCCTGAGTGAGCTTTTGGGCATACTCATTTGCGTCGCCCAGTGAGGTGCCATGGTGGTCGCCCCGTTTGTTTGCTGCACACGGACATGGGTGCAGTGACCTGTGTACAAAAACCACCAGTTCATTGCGGTTCGGGTGCAGGTGGGAACTGCTCCACCGCATACTGAACAGGCAGTGACCTGATTTTGCTCATGACCTCTGCGGGATAAATGCCTGGCACCATCACCAGAATCACGTCGACGCCACAGTCTGGCAAGCTCAATATCTCAGGTGAAACGATCTTGAGGTGGGACAGTGGAGTAAATTTGTTGTGCTTGAACACCGCGGAGTCCAGTACCAACGTGATCAACTGATGATCACACATAGAGAGGAGCGCAAGCGTGCGGTGCCCCGCACCCCAAACAGCAACTCGAAGACCTTGCGATGCAAAATATTGCAGTCTGTCGTTCAACTGACGCACCAACTCTTCCAATGAGTCCTTGCAACTTTCTATTGAATGGGTGTGGGATTTATGTGCAACAACCTGTATGTCATATTGACCATTGATGACGCAGAGATCTTGCACACTAAAACCGGTGATGTGCAACGCACTGCACAAACTGTGAGGCGTGAAGTAAACCAGATGATCCGTGACAAATTCATGGGCTGCGCGACTCGAAAGCAAGTGCTCCAGATTGGGAACAGTCAACAGCAGTCGGCCAGTTTCACTGAGTATATCGTGACACTTAAGCAAAAAAGCTCGCGTATCTGGTTGATGTTCCAAGTAGTTGAACGACACCACCAAATCATACTGAGCATCGTGCTCTTGGGTAAGATCAAGTATGTAAGTGTTCAATATCTCTGGTGAGCTGCTTCCGGAGTTTTGCAGCCGTGGAATATATTCGGTTCCACGAGCGGAAAAACCTGACTTTTCCAGCAATGAGATATTATCTCCACTGCCACATCCAATTTCGATTGCCGTGGGTCTTGTCTTTCTGTTCAGCTGTTGGGCAATCGCTTGAAATTGCGTGATCCTGTTGGCGCTCAGGGTTGGTGAATTGGATGCGGCTGAAATCACCGTTTTGAAATAATCTACAGGATCATTCAGTAGCTGTGTCAAGTTGCACTGTTTGCATGTCACCAGCTGAAGAATTGTTCCTTTGTCTGCGGAAAACTCTTCAGGGTTGGGGTAGTATTGTGCGGCCTTGGGGAAAGGACCGACGGACACCGTCGGTGAAAGCGTCAGATGAGCGCGGCAAAGTCTGCAGAGGGCTGTGCCAACTAAAGCGGAATAGCGTTCATCTCTGCAGGTCATTGGCGATCCAAGCTGGTTTTTTCACTCGCGAATTTTGCCCACGCACCTGGATTTAACCCCAGGTTGTAATTTGGTAATCCGTGCTTGGTGCAAGTTCTGCAAATTGAAGCCTGTCGCTTCTGCGTCAATATTTCTGAGTGCGGCGACACAAGAAAATTGCTGGCGACAATGTTTGCCCCCCGATTGAATGTTGTGCAACAAACCGGCACACTCAGGTCCCAATTGATAATGGTTTGGTTCTCTAGAAATGGACAAGGCTGGTTGCTGTTTGAGTTCCGATTGGCGGCTTCTATGCCCTCTTCTACCGTCACCAGTAAGTCATTTTCCAATGCAAGGGTGCTCGAACTCGGCAGACCTTCCAGCTTGGAAATGACTCTTTCGAGGGGCATGATCAGGGCATAGGTTTTAGACAGAGAAAAATCAAGTTCGTCGCACAATTCCTGCATTTTTTGAACATTGATGCGATTATTACTTCTGTACATGTGGTAGTTGACATCAACTACGGTGTTTAGTTTATGTCGGTTGATGTAGTGACGCAATCTGACCAGATTGGACCTCACCAGGTAAATGTCGCCCCCTTGGTGTGTGGCGTTGTATGCATCATGGTAGTACCCTGACAGAGAAACCTTCAGGTATTCAGGATCTTGTTGCATCACTTTATGCAGCAAGGGTTCATTTTTGATGGAAAGGTTACTGGACAGTGCCGCCGCAATTCCTTTCCTGTGCAGATACTCCACCATCTCCGGCAATGACGGGTGCAAGAGAGGCTCACCCCAGCTGTACAGGCTTATATGGGTAACAATTTCGTTTTCCGCAACAATCTTGTCGATAACTTGCTTGAATGTATTCAAGGACATTTGCCCTCGTTGAATGTCTTCAGGTTCGGCTCCGTGGGGACAAGACAGGCACTTTAAGTTACACGTTCCCATGACGTCCACGGTGTAGAACAGATCACAATACTCTGCATAATCGATGTAGGCATTGGGAGGAAATCCTTCGTCGATCAATTGAAGAATAATTTCTCTGCCTTTGGTGGAGGCTGCCACGACTACTTTCAGCCCAGGATAGTTGGACGCCAGATGCCGAAGGTGGGCGGGTGGATGGCAGGTAACGCCGGATATCAGTTTTCCAATGAATGCAGGATCCGAGTCAATGAAACCAATCACTTGAATGCCATTTGTTCGGCACAGGCGAACAAGTCCCAAGCCGGTCATTCTGGCCCCCCAGATGACCACGGGAGCATTTTCCAACTGATCCAAAAGCTGTCGACTTTTCTGGTTCATGTGATGCGCCCGGCAGTGAATTCTGTTTCATACCAGTCATACAATCGAGAGACGGATTTATCCATAGGAGTAAATGCGAATGATCCGATTTCCGATAGCAATCTGCTGTTGTCGCCAGAATAATGCGACTGAGGTCGACTTTCATGAACTGTAATGATGCAGTTTTTTCTGCTGATGCGGTGTATGACTGACGCAATATCAATCAATTCCCTTGGTTGAGCGGAGCAGACGTTGTATGATCTGTAACGGGTTTGCAGGGTCAGAAATTTTTCCGAAATTTTGCAAAAATCAAGCACATCAATGTAATCGAATAGCGCATTTTTGTTGACAATGATTTGCCCATTCCTTATGGCTGAGCAGATATTATTAGAGATGAATCTTCGCGAATGATCCTCGTGTTCCCCGTAGATTCCGAATACTCTCAGATTGATGGCATTGCTGGTTGATCTTTCTATGTCGCGTGCTATGGTGAATTTTGAAATTCCATAGGTGTCGGAAGGTGTGAATTTGCCGAACTGAGTCTCAGGCATCAATGGTGTGTAATGCTGAGATGAATACTCCGCCCCGGATCCAATGTTGATCAAGCGTCCATAGTGGTCACGACAACGGTCGATGTTGAAGTGAATGCCGAGATTTGTTTCAACCGAGTGAATGCTGATGGCTGCATTGATCACCACGTCTGGTTGAATGCTTTCTATGTAGGCACTTGTGACAGTTTGATTCAACAGGTCAACTTCTTGCCGCTTTGGAGCCAATACGCGGTGACCGATCGATTGAAAATGATGGGCAAGGTGTTTGCCAATGAATCCATTCGATCCGAATATGAGAATATTCATTTTTTGGGGCTATTGTGTCGGCAACTGATTCAACTTGCTCAGTAATTCTGATTTGTGCGGGTCAAGATCTTCATCCACACAAACCACTGGTGCCGTGCAGTTCTTGCAAAAATCAATTTCACGTCGCTTTCCCTCCAGCATGGTTCGCTGTAAATTCAGCAATGGCGAACCGTTCCATATCTCGTGCATGGAATTTTTGTTGGCGTTGCCTATTACCACTTTTCGTGGCCAATCGAGCGTACACGGACTCGTACTTCCATCGCAGTTGATGTGTAAATACATGAATATGAAAGGGCACACATCCTTGTTGGCTTTGGTCTTTTGACCGTACATGCCAGTATCTGAAACCGTATTCTGTTTGTCTAATTGAACCTCCGCCCATTGAGGTACAACTTTCTCTATGTAGATTTCATCGCAGATGTTGCCAAAGGTGCTGTAAAAATATTCTCGCTCGCTATCGCTGAGCATGAATTTTTTTTGAATATTCAATGACAATGCACTTGTTTGATCCGCAATTTTCACATAGATCCGGCAGTCGTTTCGGATGGAGTGGAGGTGTTTGACGCCATCGATGATGTCCGAGAATTTTTGTCTCACGCCCGCGACCTGAAGATAGCGTTCGTCCGACAGACCTTCCAAGGAAATATTGATGCGCTGCAACCCAGCGTCTATCAGTGCTTGATTCAGATTGGGTTCCAGTTTGGAAGCGTTGGTGAACAGTTCAATGATTTCAGCAACACCGCTGTCGCGTGCATATCGAATCATTTTGGGAAGATCTGGATGAAGTGTCGGTTCGCCGTGATTTCCGATTTTAATTTTTTTGATTTTTCTGTCGAAATATTTCAAATCATCGACAATTTTTTTGAATAACGACAGTTCCATCATGCCTCTCTTGAGGTTCACATTTTTGATGGCCTTGGCATCTGCCTGGAAGCAGAAGCTGCATTTGTAATTGCACACACTGCAGACATCAATGTGCACTGAGAACGGGGTTGCCAGTGGAATTTGATCTTCCAGTGCTCCCTTTTTGGCTGAGTAAATGCGTGGTTGAACCAGCGCACCGATGGTTTCATTGGTCATGCGAGTCCTCGATCAGTGTGATCTGACGGTACTGGTTGTTGCTTCAAGTGCCTGATGACGTTGCTCCAGCATGGCGATGCGTGTCAGATCTTCTTGATGGAGGGTTCCGTAGTAGTCGCGCTTATTCTTCAACCACAGCATCTCAAAATGTACCGCGACACCCAATCCTGCCTTCATGTTATGGTCTTTCAGAGCCGCTGCGTCGAAGATCACTTTTCGGGTTTCAAAGCGAGATAAGGCGGTGTTCGCGATGCTTGTCAGTGCTGAGATGGAGTCTGCGGAGATGCCTCCACCCACCACCAGATCCAGTTTTTTGTCTTTGCAAATGCGCGCAGTCTCTGTGCAATAGTGAGTCATTTCTTCGTTGTCAATTTGTGCCCGAGTCCATCCGAGCGAACCCGCAAAATCGACCCGACCGAAGACGATACCACCAAGGCCTCCGGCCACTGCGATTTCTGCCAGCGTGGCTATCGTTTGGAATGTGGTGATGGTTTCCAAATTGAACAGAAACTGGGTGTCTAATTGTTCGTCATCTGAGTACACGTTGTTTTTTGCTGTAACGAATTTGCTCAATGCATATGGCGTTTCAACCATGGGCGCGATGACATAGTCAACGCCGAATTGTTTGCTTTCCCACAGGTCTCGGATGGCTTCACATCCACCTATTTTCAGTGCCACCTGCAGATCGGCCTTGCGAGTTATTTCCAGTAGACGCAGCAGTTCATCCGTTCGTGTGCCTTCGGCTTCAAATTCTGCTTTTACCGCAACGCACCCATATTCATTTTTGAGTTTCTTCAGGAGAGTCAGCATGTTGCGCTCACAATTGTTCACAGGGTGACCTTTCTTTGGTGATTCTGATGTGTGGCATGACGTCGGTGTGATTTGCGATTTTGATGACGCAGGCACCATGCTCAACGCCGTCGTTGTAGCCGCCGGTGAAGAACGCAAAATCGGTTTTGCAGGCCTGTGCAACGCGTTGGTCCACACGGCTGTCGCCGACCATGAGTGTGTTGCCGCAATGGCTGCGGACGGCTCGCATGCAACTCAGGAGGTTGTCGGGGTGTGGTTTTCTCGTGGGCAAGTCGTCGCCGGTGCAGATGGTGGTGAAAAATCGGGTCAATCCTGTTTCCGCGAGAACTTTCTCCACCAACAGGCGTGGCTTGTTGGTGCACAGTGCCAATCCAATGCCCGCGCGCTGAAGTTGTTGCAAGATGGTGTGCACTTCAGGGTAGACGCTGTCCGGGGGGGTTGGACGTTGAAAGTACTTCGCGCGAAACTCGTGAAGCAGTGGCTGCGCGTTCGCTTCGGAAATGCCCAGTGCAGCAGCCACCATGGTGGCCCCCCCGATGCTCAGCCAAGGGGTGTAGGCGCTCTGTGCCAAGGGCGGGAGCGAGCGCTCCATCCTGAGTTCGTTCAGCAGGGCCGTGACGCAGGGGGCACTGTCCACCAGCGTGCCGTCCAAGTCATAAACAACGGTTGAATACTT
Organism: uncultured Hydrogenophaga sp.; assembly: GCA_964396895.1. Classification (GTDB taxonomy): domain Bacteria; phylum Pseudomonadota; class Gammaproteobacteria; order Burkholderiales; family Burkholderiaceae_C; genus UBA2334. The sequence goes on from CAYNGJ010000003.1 coordinate 257,023, forward strand.
GCGCATGCTCATTCGGTCCGTCGGTTGGATGCCAGTTCGCTTCGCTCCAGGAAGGGGGACATGTCGTCCAATTCTGGGGTACTCATCGACCCATCTGCCAGTTTTCTTGAGGTGAGTTTGGGTGAAAAGGGTTGGTCGGAATCAACCACCACCTCAATCAACGCGGGTAACGGGTTGCTCAGCAATTCCTGTGTGGAGGGGGCCAGCCACTGGGCTGCAGACGACACGCGGCAGGCTGCTATACCAAAGCTGTGTGCCAGCGACACAAAATTGGGTTGTCCAACGCCGTTGCCAGGACCGCTGCCGAACAGATTGTCTGGGAAGTATGCTTGCTGCGTCTGTCTGATCGAGAGATAGCCCCCGTTGTTCAGTACAACGACCTTGACGGGCAACCTTTGGTCGACCAGGGTTTGCAACTCTTGTAGATTCATCATCAGGCTGCCATCCCCGGCCAAGCAGATGACCTGGGTTCCCTCCATGGCAATGCATGCACCGATCGCCGCTGGCAGGTCGTACCCCATGGATGCATCGCCTGAGTTGGTGAAGAGGCGTTGGTTGGCCCGCAAGGTGGCAGCCTGAAAGCCCATGACACATGCTGCACCGTTGCCAGTCACGACCAATGCGTTGTCAGTCAGGCTGGCAAACAGCAGCTCCACAAAATGGTAAGGATTGAAGGCACCGCGGTCCTCGCGTTGACTGTTCGTGACCACGGGATACCTGCTTACGCGGCTTCGGCACCATGCCAAGTAGTCGACATGCGCCTGTTTGGGCCGATGCTGGGTCAGTGTGGCCAACCAGGCCGGGATGAACTCGGACAGGTCGGCATGGACTTTGTTGTCCACGCTCAAGGTGGGCTTGTCCAGCTCAGCTTCGTCAATGTCCACCATGAATTTGGTGGCGTGGGGTGCAAAGCCTTTCCAGTTGTAGCTGATCTGGCGAATGTTGAGGCGGCAGCCCAGCACAATCAGCAGGTCGGCGTTCTGGACCGTGAAGTTGCCAGCACGGTCGCCGACCGTGCCTGGCCGACCCGCGAAGCAAGGGTGCTCGTTGGACAGTGAGTCGTGAGCGTTCCAGCCCGTGACAACCGGAATTTGCAACCGTTCAGTCAATCTCAAAAAGGCCTCCTGCATGCCCGCCAGCCTTACTCCTGTGCCGACCATCAGCACTGGCCGACGGGAGGCCTGCAGTGCAGCATTCAACTGGGCGATTTCGGTACTGCAATCAGTGATGGGTGGCGTCGTCAGCCATGCGCGGGTGTTGGGGCAAATGGTGTTTCCTTGCAAGAGCGCATCGGTGTCTTGCGGGTGCCAGCCGGGCAGCTGTGTCGGGTCAATTTGCATGCTCTGTACATCCACTGGCACGTCCACCCACACCGGCCCGGGCCGGCCGTGGGTGGCGAGGTAGATGGCCTGATCCATCACCATTCGGATGTGTTGTGGGTCCTGAACCGTGACTGCATACTTGGTGATCAAACGGACCATGCTGACGATGTCCACTTCCTGATCACCCAGTTGCCTGAGTGGCAGCGGAAAATTGCGCACATACGTTTCGCGCTTGACCTGGCCCGAGACCACCAACATGGCGATGGAGTCCACATACCCCCCGTAGACCCCGTTGAGCGCGTTCACGCCGCCGGGACCCGTGGTCACGTTCAGGATGGCCAAGCGGCGCACGGTACGGTAATGGGCTTCAGCGGCCATGGCCGCAGCCTGCTCATGGTGGAAACAGATCGGGGTGAGGGCAGGGTGGCGGGTGAAGGCATCGTTAAGGTGCATTGCCCCACCGCCTGTGACCAAAAACACGTGCCGTGCGCCCGCTTGTGCGCAGCGCAGGGCAATGTAGTCGGCGACGCGCATGTATTGACTCATGGATTGCAGGGTTCAAAAGACCGGCATGTGCCGCAAGTGCCCAACCGGTGGGAAATCAGTGATGGCTCACCACGAGCCCGCAACAAATGCATGGATTTTCGATGCTGTGTAATCCAGTTGATCGTTGGATAAGCCGGGCCAAAGTCCGATCCAGAAGGTGTCGTGCATGATCCGGTTGGTGGTCGTCAGTTCTCCGACGATGCGGAAATGCCGATCACGCATATAGGGTTGGCGGGTCAGGTTGCCGCCGAAAAGCAGGCGGGTGCCAATGCCGTGCTCGGTGAGGTAGGCCAGCAGATCCCCTCGGAACACACCTGATTCTGGTCGCAGGGTGATGGGAAACCCAAACCAAGACGGTGCGCTGCCTGGCGTGGGTTGCGGCAGAGTCAGGTGGGTGCTGAGTGCTGACAGTTGAGCGCTCAGCCGGTCGAAGTTCTGACGCCTCGCCTGAATAAAACCACTGAGTCGGCCCAGCTGTGCCCAGCCGCAGGCTGCCTGCATGTCGGTGATTTTGAGGTTGTAGCCAAGGTGGCTGTAGGTGTATTTGTGGTCGTAGCCTTTGGGCAGATCGCCCAATTGCCAGTCAAAGCGTTTGCCACAGGTGTTGTCGCAACCGGTTTTGCACCAGCAATCGCGGCCCCAGTCTCGAAAAGATTCCGCAATGCTTTTCAATTCGGGGTCATTGGTCAATACGGCGCCACCTTCCCCCATGGTGATGTGGTGTGCCGGGTAGAACGACAGGGTGGCCAGGTCACCAAATGTGCCCACGTGACGGCCCTGGTACGTGCTGCCCAGAGCATCGCAGCAGTCCTCGATCAGCCACAGGCCGTGGGTCTTGGCAAACGCAGCCACGGCTGCCAAGTCAAATGGGTTGCCCAGTGTGTGGGCCACCATGATGGCTTTTGAGCGGGGCGACAGCGCTGCTTCCAGTTGGGCCGTGTCGATGTTGTACGTGGGTATCGACACATCCACAAACACCGGCACAGCCCCGTGCTGGAGGATGGGGTTGACTGTGGTTGGGAAGCCAGCAGCAACGGTGATGACCTCGTCGCCGGGGCGAATGGCCCTGGCACCCAATCGAGGCGATGTGAGGGTGGCGAAAGCCACCAGGTTGGCGGAGGACCCGGAGTTGACTGTCAGCACGTGATTCACGCCCACCATCCGGGCCAGGCCCTGCTCGAATGCGTCGTTGAAGCGGCCAGTGGTCAGCCAGCCATCAAGGGCTGCGGCGATCATTGCATCTTGCTCGGGAGGCCCAATGACCTTGCCGGACGGTGGGACAGGGTCAATCCCTGCGCGCCAGGGGGCTGGTGAAGGCGCCTTGGGGCGCAGCACCACCTCCACTTCTTGTCCGGCCCATTGTGGCAGTTGAACTTGGGCGCACCCAGCGGCATCCAGCGTCAGATGCTGGTGTTGGAACAAGGGCTCATGCATGTCGAGGGGCAGATTTACGGACATCGTTGGAGAATTCGGTCAACTGTTGGTGACAGGCCTCGGCGGCGGACAAATTGTCGGGGGTGCGCACGGCAAGGTGCCACTGTACCGTGCGTTGCACAGCGGTTGGCGCGTCCCACACGGCGCGCCAGCCCAGTTGCTGCTGTGCCTTGCTGCAGTCCAGACGGAGTTGACCCGCTTCGTGCGGATGGGCAACTGGCGCATCGATGGTCCATTGCGCAGGCGTTGGCCACAGGTTGGCTATGACGCTCACCATGTCTGTCACAGACAGGCAGTCTTGCGGTGCGGGGCCAAAATTCCAGGCATCGGCCCAGCGTTGACCTTCTTGGTGCAGCCGCTGGGCCAATTGAAGGTAGCCGTTGAGGGGGTCCAGCACGTGTTGCCAGGGCCGAACGGCGTGGGGGTTTCTCAGTCGCAGCGGCTGAGACTGCTCAAAGGCAGCCAAGGCATCGGGCAGTAGGCGGGAGGGCGTGCGGTCACCGCCACCAATCACATTGCCCGCGCGGGCTGTGGCAACGGCCACGCCCTGCGCCGCAAGGAAACTGCGCCGGTAGCTGGCCACCACCAGTTCTGCGGCCCCTTTGCTGGCCGAGTAGGGGTCATGTCCCCCCATGGGGTCTGATTCCCTATAACCCCATGGCCATTCATTATTTTCATAGCATTTATCGCTTGTAATTACAGTGATAGAGGTCAATTTCTTGCATAATCTGGCGCACTCCAGCACTTGGGCCGTGCCCACCACGTTGACCGAAAAAGTCTCCACGGGCTGGCGGTAGCCCGTGGGGACCACGGCCTGCGCGGCCAAGTGAAACAGCACGTCCGGATTAGCGGCTTGCATGGCCGCTTGCAACCGGTCGCCGTCACGGATGTCCGCCAGGGTTGAACTGGCCATTCGCGCAGACAGACCCAACAGATCATGCAGGTTGTCGGCGTACTCAGGTGGGTGCGCGTAGCCGTGAACCTCCGCCCCCATTTCGCCCAACCAGAACGACAGCCAAGCGCCCTTGAAGCCCGTGTGACCGGTCAGAAACACCCGTTTGCCGGCCCAAAAGTTCGGGTTCACCAGATTTTCCATGGCGCCTGTCCGCTGCTCCAAAGCTCTTCTAGGTAGTTCTTGTCACGCAGGGTGTCCATGGGACGCCAAAAGCCAGCGTGTTGGTAGGCTGCCAGCTGTCCATCAGTGATGAGTTGTCTGATGGGCTCGTTCTCCCAAATGCATGAATCCCCGTCGATCAATGCCAATACCTGAGGGGACAGCACAAAAAAACCGCCATTGATCAGGCCGCCGTCACCCATGGGCTTCTCGGTGAAGCCGGACACCTTTTCTCCGTCCAGGTTGAGGCTGCCAAAGCGACCGGGCGGAGCCACCGCCGTGACGGTGGCTTTGAGACCGTGCGCTCGGTGGAAGGCCAGCTGCGCGGTCACATCCAAATCAGACACGCCATCGCCGTAGGTGAAGCAGAACAGTTCGTCGTTTTCGACAAACTGGCGCACACGGGCGAGTCGTCCACCGGTTTGGGTGGCATCTCCGGTGTCCACCAGGGTCACACGCCAGGGCTCTGCGTGGCGTTGGTGAATTTCCATGCGGTTGTTGGACATGTCGAACGTGACATCGGAGGTGTGCAAAAAATAGTTGGCGAAATACTCCTTGATGACATAACCCATGTAGCCGCAGCAGATCACGAAGTCGTGAATGCCGTGGGCCGAATAGCCTTTCAGGATGTGCCACAGCAGCGGTTTTCCGCCGATATAGACCATGGGTTTGGGGCGTGAGCCCGTTTCTTCGCTGATGCGGGTGCCGAGCCCCCCGGCCAGAATCACTGCTTTGACCATGTGTTCTCTCAGGCCTCAGCGGTTGATGGGATCAAAAATGGCGTTGAACCATGCATCGGTGTGCACAGTCAGTGCATAGCGGGTTTTCACCCAATGGTTCAGCCGTGTGCCGAGGTCGGCGCGCAAGGATTCATTGCCGATGAGCTGTTCAAGGGCGGTGATCCAAGCGTCCACTTCGTTGGAGACCCTTACCACAGGCGGGTCGTCGGTCCGGAAGGGGTACACATCCGAGCACACCACCGGCCAACCCATGGCCCCATATTCCAGCAGGCGCAGGTTGCTTTTGCAGGTGTTGAACAGGTTGTCTTCCAGAGGGGCAATGGCAATGTCCAGGTCTAGGTTGGCCAATGTTTGGGGATACACACCGATGGACACGAAGGGGTGCACCTCTGTGACGTGGGGCTGTATGGATGGCGGGCACATGCCCATGAACACCCAGTCCACCCGAGCGCCGAAGTGCGCCACCACGGACTGGATCATGTCCAAGTCACCCAGGTGCTGTTGCGCACCCGCCCAACCGACACGGAGCTTGCCCCGTCGTTCGCGCGGTGTCACGGGCAGGTTGAACCACGTGGCCTCCACCAGCGCATTGGGGATGACGCGTGTTTCCGGTACAAAGGCTTGGTAGTACTCCCTCAGTGGCTCGGTGGTCACCACCAGCCGGTCTGACAGCTCCAAGGCACGGCGCAGCCGAGTGTTCCCTTCACGCTTGTGGTACGCGTGCAGTTGGTGTTTGCCGGGCAGGTTCCCGAAGAGGTCGTCCAGCATGTGGACAATGCCCAGTTGCGGCATGTTGAGCCGGTATTCCTCCAGCCGCGCGAGTTGCAAGTCCCCAATGGCGTTTTGCACGATCAACCTGTCCAGGCCCGAGCGCACCAGTTCGATGGAGTTGGGCACTCGGCTGATGTCCCGGTTGATGGGGTACACCACACAGCTCTGCGCCCTGCCTTCGTTCTGCAGGGCGTTGAGGGGCTCGATCACCCGGTACTGACCCGACCCGCTGGACAGTGGCAGCGCAACCACTCGGGGCCTGTCCCGCCGGGATGGCTGCCAGTCAATGACGATGTCCTGTTCCAGATCGAACGGTTGTGACAGCGACAGGTTGCGGTTGTAGTTGGGGTCGGCACCCAAAGCGGAAGTCCAACGGGTGGTCAGCAGCCGACGCTCCTGGAGCTCAGCCTGTCGCATCGCCAGGGTGTCTTCTGGCAGCCGCTGGCGCTCTTCCCGCGTTTTCCCCCCCTGGTGCAGCACACTGACTTGGGCCGACCAGACATGGCGCAGCCCTTGGGCGTTGGCCCGCAAGGCCAAGTCCAGTACGGGCAGAAACACGGGGAAGTGGGCACCGTCAAACCCGCCCAGGCGTTGAAAGTGAGGGGCGCTGACCAAAAAGAAATGGGGTGCAAAGGCGCTCACGTCCTGGGCGGCCTGAAGCCGACCATAGGGGCCACTCTCCAGCACATTGCCTTTTTCGCCGCAGTAGCTGGCGAACAGGCCTTCCAGCCCCAAAAAGGCCGGGCCAGCACACATCACCGGATCGGGGCTGCCCGGCTTGACCAGACGCGGCGCCACGGCCACCACGTCGGGTTGGTTGATCAGGCCGCACAGTGGCTCCAGCCAGTGGTCGTGCACGATCTCGGTGTCATCGTCAGCAAACAGCAGCACATTGCCTTGCGCCTCGGCAGCCCCTGCATTGAGCGCTGTGGCATGGGAATAGGGCTGGTTGGCCAAGGCAATGACCCGTGTGGTGAACGGTGTGCTGACGTCCGCCACGGCTTGCTCGACCCGGTCTGCAAACTCGTGATCGGCCACCACCAGAACCTCCAGCAAGTGCTCGCTCCCATGGGTGACCATGGATTGCAGCAAGCAGCCCAGGTAGCCCGTCTGGGTGGCGCAGGGGACGATCACGCTCACACGCTGGGCACCTGGTGTGTACACCACGTCTCGCAGGCCGCGGTTGGCATTGGCCCGCACGGTCGCGGTCAGGCCCACTCGGTTCAGGTGCGCGTGCACCTGAGATTGTTCTGTGGCCAATTGCTCGTCGGTCAAGGTGCCAGTGCCGTGCACCAGCAAGTTGTCGATGTGGCACAGACCCTGGCGGCCTTGCGTTTCCAGCGCGCGCAATGCAAATGCATAGACACCCTCGTAGCGGTGACTTTCCGGGTGTTTTTTCCAGCCACGGGCCTGCAGCAAGACGGCTTCGCCCAGGTGGTTGGTGCTCCTCAGCCACTCCACGTTGGCGTGCGGTTTGAAATGGGGGTACAGCATCCGCCCCTGGGAGTGCACATCTTCATCGGCGTACAGCACCATTGCGGTGGAGTGTTGCGCGTTGATGGCCATCTCAAGGGTGCAGTGGGATGCCAGCATGACCCCCGCCCGCATGGCCAGCACCCAGGGGGCTTGTAGGTGGTCCAGGGGGCCGGTGGTCTGTGGGGGCACCTCGGTGTCGTTCGCCCACACCGATGGCAGTTGCACCCACTTCAGAGCGCCGGATGGGTCGTCGCCAAACGGATCGGGGAGGGCACTCACGATGCACAGCTCGGACGGCTGCAGCAGGCTGCTGCCCAGCGATTCCAGGGTGTCGGCCAGTGCATCCATGTCGCTGTCTGCGTACACCACGGCCGCCATCGCCGGTAGGCGACCGGAAGCGACATAGGTGCCGTAAATTTCACCGTCGATTTCCCGCAGCGTGGAGCGTTCGGTCCATTGGGCCAGTTGCTGGTTGACCCGCAGCTGCTTGATGCGGTCGGCCCGCAGTGCCGCCGCCGGCAGCGTTTCGTCGGTGGCGGGCAGTGACAGCACCACTTGTTCGGGCCAGGCCTTGGGCCAGGGTGTTTGTTGGGCAGCTGCCTGTGTTCGGGCCACGAACTCGGCCACATCGTTTTCCCAACCTTGCAGCAGTTGGCGGTACTGTGCCAGCAATTCGGTGACTTGCCAGGGGGCAATGGCGGCGTGCGTTGGCCATGCGGAAGTTTCGGCCAATCCGATGGACGCCAGGGGCTGGTCGGGTTGGGCGGCGCTGGTCGGCCACGCGACCGGGGTGTGCACATGGATCACTTGGCAACCCAATGCCCGGGCCACCACCGACAGCTCGGTGGGCTCATACAGGTACACGGTGTGGGCCTGTGCCAGGCGGGTCCGCAGTGCATCCTCCTGAGCGAGGTCCGCTCGGGTCAGCCGAGCGGCGTCGGGGGGCAGCTCACTGTTCAACCCACCGGCGGCCAGAAAACGCTCGGCATACACCAAGCTGTGCGTGCGGGGGGCGATCGATGCCGGGGCCGTCAGGTCCAGAAAAGGCAACCGCAGCCGGTGGGTGGGGTCGTCACAGGTCCAAGCCCAAGTGCTGGTGGCGTCCGGTGTGTGGAGGGTAAATGGCGGTGGATTAAAATAATAGTGAACTTTCGTTCCCAAATCAGCGCTGAATGCCAATTTTTCATCCAAAAATACCACGATGGGGCATTTCTGGGCCGCATGGTGTTGGGCGCGCACCTGATCGTGGACCCGGGGGGTCCACAGCGTGGGGTGGGTGTCGGTCGTGACCATCCATGACTCTTGCCCTGCCTGATTCAGCCAACTGCACAACCGATGCAGCGCGCGATTGCCCGCATCGCCTTTGCGATAGCCGGTGGCCACAAAGTAGTATGGGTGGTGAGCGCTTTCTGCGCTGGCGGTGCTGGGCGGCACAGGGCCAATGGGCGGACTCAGGATCATGTTGGATGGTGTGTTCGCGCTGAATTGCCTGAGCCTGGGTCACGCCGACCGCGGTTCGGTCAAGCGTGGGGACAGGAGCGTTCAGCGCAGCAGTGTAAGCACGTTTTGCGGGACTTGATTGGCCTGCGCAATCATGGCGGTGCCGGCTTGCTGCAGGATTTGTGTGCGGCTCAGGTTGGCCGTCTCTGCGGCAAAGTCGGCATCCATGATGCGTCCCTTGGCGGCCGACTGCTGTTCGACCGAGCTGCGCAGGAAGCTGATGGTGTTCTCGAACCGGCTTTGAACCGCACCCAACTTGGCGCGGGAGGTGTTGACGGCGGAGATGGCGGCATCGATGGCGGCGATGTTGGCGGTGTTGCCCGCATTGGTCGCGGTGGAAAGTGCCGATGCGGCACCCGCACCGAACACGCCTGACACCGCCGTGGTACCCAACTCCAGGCTGCCAGAGGCAACGGTGATCTGCTGCGAGGTTCCCGTGTTGGCGCCCACCTGGAAGGTGAAGTTGCCGGCCACACCCGACAGCAGGCTTTGGCCGTTGAACTGAACGGACTGCAGGTTGCGCTGGATTTCAGAGCCCAGCTGCGTGTATTCGTCGTTCAGCTTGTCCACGTCACCGCCAGTGCCGGTGGTGTTGGTGCTGTTGGCGGCCTGGACCGACAGTTCCCGCATGCGCTGCAGCATTTCGGTGATGGTGTTCATACCGGCTTCGGCCGTCTGGGCCAGGGAGATGCCGTCGTTGGCGTTGCGGATGGCCACGTTCATGCCGCGCACCTGGGTGTCCATGCGGGTGGCAATGGCCAGGCCCGCCGCGTCATCCTTGGCGCTGTTGACGCGCAGGCCAGACGACAGGCGCTGCAGGGTGGTCGCCATCGAGGCGCTGTTCTGGATGGTGTTGCGCTGGGCGTTCAGCGACATCACATTGGTGTTGATGGACATGGACATGGTGGACTCCTTCAGGAAACGAGCAAAGACGGTTCAGCGGTCAAAACCACGCGGTCTGATGAAGCGTCTGTCTGGCGACGAACCCAACCGAGTGAGTAACTCAATTGTTTGAGTTGCAGAAAAAAACAAAGCCCCGATAAACGGGGCTTTTGCCAGTCATTTGGCGGTGGAGGAAGGGTGGTGCATCAGCCGCGCAGCAGCGACAGCACGTTTTGCGGGACCTGATTGGCCTGCGCAATCATGGCGGTGCCGGCTTGCTGCAGGATCTGTGCACGACTCAGGTTGGCCGTCTCTGCGGCAAAGTCGGCATCCATGATGCGCCCTTTGGCCGCGGCCTGTTGCTCAACCGCGCTGCGCAGAAAGTTGATGGTGTTCTCAAAGCGGCTCTGGACCGCACCCAGCTTGGCGCGGGAGGCGTTGACGGCGGAGATGGCCGTGTCAATGGCGCCGATGTTGGCGGTGTTGCCCGCATTGGTCGCGGTAGAAAGTGCCGATGCGGCACCCGCACCGAACACGCCTGACACCGCCGTGGTGCCCAGCTCCAGGCTGCCGGATGCGATGGTGATTTGCTGTGAAGTCCCACTGTTGGCGCCCACCTGGAAGGTGAAGTTGCCGGCCACACCCGACAGCAGGCTTTGGCCGTTGAACTGAACGGACTGCAGGTTGCGCTGGATTTCAGAGCCCAGCTGCGTGTATTCGTCGTTCAGCTTGTCCACGTCACCGCCAGTGCCGGTGGTGTTGGTGCTGTTGGCGGCCTGGACCGACAGTTCCCGCATGCGCTGCAGCATTTCGGTGATGGTGTTCATACCGGCTTCGGCCGTCTGGGCCAGGGAGATGCCGTCGTTGGCGTTGCGGATGGCCACGTTCATGCCGCGCACCTGGGTGTCCATGCGGGTGGCAATGGCCAGGCCCGCCGCGTCATCCTTGGCGCTGTTGACGCGCAGGCCAGACGACAGGCGCTGCAGGGTGGTCGCCATCGAGGCGCTGTTCTGGATGGTGTTGCGCTGGGCGTTCAGCGACATCACATTGGTGTTGATGGTCATGGACATGGCGGACTCCTTCGGGGCGGGTATGGCAGGTAAGACCACGCGGTTTGAAGAAGCGCCAGCCTGACGCCGAACCCAACAACCGAGTGTTGACCCAATTGTTCGGCGTGCACAAAAAAACAAAGCCCCGAAGAACGGGGCTTTTTCAGTTCATATCCTGGGGGGTGTTCGCGGCTATTTGTTCCACTGTGCAATTTGCTGGGTGATGAAGCTGCTCATGGAGCTGAGGGTGCCCATTTTGGTGTCCAGTGCGTTGTACTGGGCATAGAGTGCGGCTTGGCGCTGTGATAGGCGGGTGCTCAGCGCATCCTGATTTTTGCTGTTGCGCGAAATGGCGGCTTGCAAGGCGCTGCTGCGACCACTCACGCTGCCGTCAGAGCCATTGGCTTGAATGATGAACGAGTTGAGGCGCCTGGCAAGGCCATCTGAGCCTGACGTGGCCGCAGTTGCAGTGAAAAAGGTGTTCAGATCTGCGGGTTTTGCCAGCGCGGTTTCCAGTTTTGTGCTGTTGATGGACAGGGTTCCATCCCGCTGCAGCTCCAATCCCACGTCACTCAAGCGTCCAAATGAAGTTCCGGTAGGGCCCGTGGCGCCCAGCATGCTACGGAGCACGCTTTGCAAGCCCACGGCGGTGGAGTCACCCTGAAGTGCGCCAGCCTTTTTTGAAGCAGGATCGTACTTGGTCAAGTCGGCGAGGGTTGAGGCCACCTTGTTGTAGGCGGTTTGAAACGCTTCCAATTGGGACTTGATGGTCGCCGTGTCGTCTCCGACAGTCACTGTCACCGCTGAAGTGGTCTTGGTCAGCAGGTTCAATGTGACGCCTGGAACGGCATTGGACACAGTGTTGGACGCGGAGGTCACCACAATGCCGTCGATTTCGATGCTGGCATCCTGCGCCGCCTGGGTGGGGCTCATGCCGTAGAACGCCGAGTTGGTACTGGAGTAGTCGTAGGCCAGTTTGCCCACGCCAGTGGTGCCGTCGGTGATGGCCGACCCTGATCCGTCAAACGTGGTGACCTGGAAGCCGAACTCCTTGCCCGTGTTGTTGCCTCGCAGCAGCAACTGGTCTGTGGTCCCTGTCTTGACTACCACGGCCGTGACGCCTGCGCCCGCTCCGTTGATTTTGGTGGCGATGTCGGTGAGTGTGTCCGTGGCCGTTACCGCGACACTTACCAAGCTGCTGGCACCAGCGGCAAAGCTGTTGCCACTCCACTCCCCCAGCTGTATGTCGAGGCGACCGTCTGCGCCAATGCCCGTGCCGGTGGCCAACGGGCCGGATCGTGTCGATTGCACCTGCGCCAAGTCATTCACCACCAGCCCGAAGGAGGTGGCCAGGGCGCCGGTGGTGGCCGATCCGGTGATGGCCGAGGTGTTGTTGGATGTGAAGGTTTTGCCCTTCCACACAGAGGTGTCCAGCAACTTGGCGGCTGCGTCCTGCAAGGCAGAGAGGGTGGATTTCACCGTGCCATAGGACGACAGCTTGGTTTGGAGTCCGGATGCCTTGGTTTGCAACTGGGTCAACGGCTGTTTTTCAATGTTCATCAGCTGCGTGACGATGGAGCCGACGTCCAAACCGCTGCCAATGCCTGCCGATGAAATTGCCATGGTGTTCTCCTGGTGGGTCCTGTGTGTGCGGGACTCAGCGCAGCGTATCAGTGTTCTGCGTTGTTGATGGATGGTGAAGGGGGTGAAAACTTCCTCAATTTACGCTTTCGCCAGCGAAAAAGGGGCTGACACCCTGTATCAGCCCCCCCGTTAAGCCGCGCCGCGTTTCAGCGCAACAGTGCCAGCACACCCTGTGGCAGCTGGTTGGCCTGTGCAATCATGGCAGTGCCGGCCTGTTGCAGAATTTGGGTGCGGCTCAGGTTGGCGGTTTCTGCAGCAAAGTCAGCGTCCATGATCCGACCTCTTGCCGCCGACTGGTTTTCCACGGCGCTGCGCAGGAAGTTCACGGTGTTCTCGAAACGGCTCTGCACCGCACCCAGTTTGGCGCGTGACGTATTGACAGCCGAGATGGCTGCATCAAGGGCCACCACGTTGGCAGAGTTGCCCGCATTGCTGCCCGTGGCCAGCGCGGATGTGGCTGCACCGTACACGGCCGAGACTGCGCCGCCAGCCAAGTTCAGGCTGCCCGAGGCCACCGTGATCTGCTGGGTTGTGCCGGTGTTGGCGCCCACCTGGAAGGTGAAGTCGCCAGCCACGCCGGAGAGCAGGTTTTGTCCGTTGAACTGCACTGCGGCCAAGCTGCGCTGAATTTCAGCGCCCAACTGAGTGTATTCGTCGTTCAGTTTGTCGATGTCGCCGCCGGCACCGGTGGTGTTGGTGCTGTTGGATGCTTGCACCGCCAGTTCACGCATGCGCTGAAGCATTTCCGTGACCGTGTTCATGCCGGCCTCGGCCGTTTGCGCCAAAGAAATGCCGTCATTCGCGTTGCGAATGGCCACGTTCATGCCGCGCACCTGTGTGTCCATGCGGGTGGCGATGGCCAAACCTGCGGCGTCGTCTTTGGCGCTGTTGATGCGCAAGCCGGAAGACAGCCGCTGGAGGGTGGTCGTCATGGACGATGCGTTCAGCTGCGTGTTGCGCTGTGCATTCATCGACATCACGTTGGTATTAATGGACATGCTCATGATGAGGCTCCTTATAACTGTTGACCAAAAAGCAATCAGGCATCACTGCCGATCCAACCGTCCTGCTGGTGCAGGGCCACTTGGCCGGCTGCAGTCACCAAGAATGGCCTCTGCTTGCCGGTCAACGAACCCAATTTGTAGCTCGTTGTATGTGTTTTCGGGTATCGCGCCAGAAACTTGAGCGTGTGGGTGGCGTTATTTTTCGGGTTGACCAGATCCGGTGTGCCGTCAGCCGTTGCCGGGCAGGTGTTTGGATGGTGGTGTTCTCCTTGGTCAAGGGTATGGCCATGCTTCTCGTGCGTTTTGCTGGCCGTGATGTCAGGCTTTCGCTGACACGGCGGGTGGATGAGCCTGACAGCACAAACAGAAGAAGGCTGATTCAAGTTCGATTGGCATGTTTTCACAATTCACTTCAACGCATCAGCCCCTTTTCGGCGTGTTACCGAAGGGGTGCTGAACCACACACCGAAGGAGTGAACACCATGGAAAACGAACAACTGCTGGCCGAGATCCGTGAAGCCAACCTCACCTACCTGATGCTGGCCCAGTCACTCATCCGTGCCGACAAACCTGCGGCGCTGTTTCGCCTGGGGTTGACGGAAGAAGCGGCCGACCTGCTGGCGGCGCTGTCGCCCGCGCAGGTCATGAAGCTGGCCTCGGGCAACATGTTGCTGTGCCGCTTCCGGGTGGACGACGACCTGGTCTGGAACCTGCTGACCAACCACCAGCCCGGCAAGGTCAACAACGACGTCACCTCGCGCCTGCACGGCAGCATTCTGATGGCCGGGCGCATTTCCGAAGCGCTCTGACCCTGCCACTTTTAGCGTCGACCACCCACACGTTTCCACTGGAGTCTTCCCATGGCACAAAAAAGTATTCTGAATGAGTCCCGTGACATTGAGCGCGCCGTGTCTTTGATTCACCTGGGGGCTCGCCTACAGGTACTGGAATCCGAAACTGGTTTGTCTTATGAGCGCTTGCTGCGCCTGTACAAGGAGGTCGCTGGCAAGTCGCCATCCAAAGGGCAGCTGCCTTTCTCCACCGACTGGTTCCTGACCTGGCAGCCCAACATCCATGCGTCGCTGTTCGCCAACATTCACCAGTACCTGTCGAAGTCGTCGGCACTGGATGACATTGATGCCGTCATCAAAGCCTACAAGCTGTACACCGAACAAATGCAGGCCAGTGACATCGAGCCTCTGCTCAGCTTTACACGTGCCTGGCGCATGGTGAAGTTTGTGGACAACCACATGCTCACCATGACCAAGTGTTCTTGCTGCGGAGGTCAATTCGTCACCGAGCCCTATGAAATTGCCCGGAATTTTGTGTGCGGCCTGTGCGCGCCGCCCGCCAGGGCTGGCAAGGGGCAGTCTGTGGGCAGCCTCCGGTTGCAGTGATTCAGACGCGGGTGGGCTCAGGGTGGGGCCGCTCGCAGGGCCGGGCGCAAGCGCCCGAACTGACTGACCAAATCCAGCTTGTTCCTTGTCAAGGGATGCAAACCTTTCCCTTATCATGTGGCGAACCCGGCTCTGCGGCACAACGGGTTCGCCATTTTTCCTTTCATCACCCGGATAGGCTATGTTTGTATTAATCGGCTGGGGCGTGGTCATAGTCTGCGTCTTCGGTGTGTACATCGTCCACGGTGGCAACATTCAGGTGATTCTGAAAGCGCTGCCGTTCGAGATGATCACCATCGGTGGCGCGACCATGGGCGCATTTCTGGCCACGAACAAAATGACCACCATCAAGGCGGCGATGCGCGGCTTGGGTGGGTGTTTTAAGGGCAGCAAGTACACCAAGGACCGGTACATGGAGTTGTTGGCCCTGATGTTCGACATCCTCCAGAAGGCCCGCAAGGAGGGCCTGATGGCCATTGAGAAGGATGTGGAGGACCCGCATTCCTCCCCCTTGTTCCAGAAATACCCGGCGGTGGGCAACGATCACCACGTGACCGAGTTCATTACCGACTACCTGCGGCTGATGGTGTCTGGCAACCTGAATGCCCATGAAATTGAGTCCATCATGGACACGGAAATTGAAACTCACCACCAAGAAGAGCACGCTGGCGTGGCAGCCGTGAACCGCATTGCCGGCGGCTTGCCCGCTTTCGGCATTGTGGCAGCCGTGTTGGGGGTGGTGAACACCATGGGTTCTGTGGGGCAGCCCCCTGCGGTGTTGGGTGGCATGATTGGCTCCGCGTTGGTGGGTACATTTTTGGGCATTTTGCTGGCCTACGCGTTTGCGGAGCCTCTGGCTGGCCTGATGGAGCAAAAGATGGAAGAGGCGGGCAAAGAGCTCCAATGCATCAAGACCACGTTGCTGGCGAGCATGCAGGGGTATGCCCCCATGACAGCCATTGAATTTGGCCGAAAAGTGCTGTTTTCGACGGAGCGCCCCACCTTCGCCGAGCTGGAAGCCCACGTCAAGAAGAAGTGATCAATCCATCACCATGTTTATTTGCAGGATGAGCCATGTCGGGTGATGCCAAGCGGCTACAGCCGATCATCATCAAGCGCATCAAAAAGGGCGGTCACGCAGCCCATGGGGGCGCTTGGAAGATTGCCTATGCCGACTTTGTGACGGCCATGATGGCCTTCTTTTTGCTGATGTGGTTGCTGGGTTCAACAACAGAGGGTGACAAGAAGGGCATTGCCGACTATTTCGCCTCGCCTTTGAAAGTGGCCCTCATGGGCGGGCCCGGGTCGGGTGGCAGCAACTCCATTCTGACGGGCGGCGGGCGTGATTTGAGCGCTGCCGATGGCCAAGTGGACGGCGGCGACGGCGAGCGCACCGAGAAGCTGCGGGGTGCACAGACCGCTCAGACCATGTACAAACAGCAAGAGGCTGAACGCATGGAAAAACTGCGCGACAAAATCGTCAACGTCATCACCAATAATCCGCGTCTGGCGGTGTTTGCTGACCAGATCCGAATTGAAAAATCACCGGATGGCTTGCACATCCAGATCGTAGATGCCCAGAATCGACCCATGTTTGACAGTGGCGCAGCGATGGTCAAACCTTACATGCGCGATATTTTGCGTGAGATCGGTGGGGTGCTGGCCGACGTGTCAAACCGCATTTCTCTGGCCGGGCATACGGATGCCACGCCTTTTGGTTCGGGCATCGTGGGTTACAGTAACTGGGAGTTGTCTGCCGACAGGGCCAACGCTGCGCGCCGAGAGTTGGTGACGGCCGGCATGCCCGACGACAAACTGATCCGAGTGGAAGGGTTGGCCGCCAGCCAGCCGTTGGAGCCGGACAATCCCTTGTCCCCCATCAACCGACGCATCAGCATCGTCATCATGACCAAAGATGCGGAAGACCGCGCCAACCGTACCTATCGCCCCGAAGGACCATTGCCCAATGCCACGCCCGCAGACAGCATGAGATCAGCCGTGAAAACACCCTGAAATCTGTGCGTACACTGCTTGTGCAACTTTGGCCAATACTTTCGCCATTCCTTACTGACACCACTTGCCCACGGGGTAACCTATGTCGAAAGACCTTCGTTTTTTGATCGTTGATGATTTTTCCACCATGCGGCGAATTGTCCGTGGCCTGCTCAAAGAGATCGGCTACGTGGATGCCGATGAAGCTGAAGATGGTGTGGCCGCGCTGCATAAATTGCGCAATGGACGCTTCAACTTTGTGGTGAGCGACATCAACATGCCCAATATGAATGGTTTTCAGCTGCTCAAGGAAATCAAGTCAGACGAGAAGCTCAAGCACTTGCCCGTGCTGATGGTGACGGCAGAAGCCCGCAAGGAAGACATTGTGCTGGCCGCTCAGAGTGGCGCGGCGGGTTACATCGTCAAGCCCTTCACCAAGGCCACATTGGAAGACAAGTTGACCCACGTCATTCAGAAACTGGGTCTGTAAGGAAGTTTTCGAATGGAACAGTTGAACACCGATCAGCTTGTGACTGGCTCTGCTGGTCAGGATGACCGCTCTGATGAGATGTTTCACCGCATTGGTTCCATCACACGGCAACTGCACGATGCCCTTCAGGAGTTGGGTTTTGCCGAAAAGCTCAAAGGTTCTGTGGGTGAGTTGCCCGACGCACAAAGTCGACTTTCCTACATCGCTCGCCTGACGGGCGAGGCTGCGGAAAAAGTGCTCAACAGTGTGGATGAGGCCAAGGCACGGCAAAACCAGATTGTGCAGATCAGCCAACTGCTTGAAAGCCTGTTTCCAGCCAAACCTGCGTTGGCGGAGCAGCTGCAGGTCATCCGCCAGTGTGGTGAGCAAACCGATCAGCATTTGACCGACATCATGATGGCGCAGGACTTTCATGACCTGACGGGGCAGGTCATTTCGCGCGTGGTCAAGCTGGCGGCGACCATTGAAGAGCAGCTGCTTCAGCTGCTGGTGGACGTGGCTCCAGCGCCCACACCAGTGCCTAAGCCCGTACAGGCTTATGACGAGCCTGTGCTGGACGGGCCTGTGGTCGACGCTCAAGGCCGCACAGACGTGGCGACCAGTCAACAGGATGTGGATGATCTGCTGGCCAGTCTCGGTTTTTGACGGCCAGGGGTCAAGTTTGACCCTGGTCAGCAAACGTGGGGGATTAGCCGGGTGATTGCCGCCTTCCTCGGCCTTTAGAAAAAGTCCCAGGGTCAGACAATGCAGCAAACACCGCTGTTTGCTGCACCATGGAATCCTCCGAAGACAAGAATTTACCCGCCACGGACAGACGGCTTGAGCAAGCCCGTCAGGACGGCCAAGTGGCGCGCTCGCGGGACCTGTCCCATCTGGCGGTTCTGGGGGGGGGCTCGGCGCTCTTGATCGCGTTCTGGTCCCTGGCCATGGGGACACTCCGCGATGGCATGCGCAACCAGCTTCACTTCGATCACCAGTCGTTGCTCCGCGATGACATCATGGCCCTGCAGTTGGTGTCATCGGTGGCCTCGTACCTGTGGTTGTACCTGCCTTTTGGCCTCGCCGTCATCACCACGGCCTTGTTGGCCAATGTGGCGGTGGGCGGGTGGGCGGTCAGCTTCAAGCCCATAACCCCCGATTTGGCCAAGCTCAGTCCATTGGCCGGCTTTGGGCGCATTTTTTCCAAGCAGCAATTCTTTGACGTGCTCAAACTGGTGGCGCTGACGTCGGTGGTCGGCACCATTGCGTGGTTGTTCTTGGCGGCCCATCTGGTCGAGTTCTCCACGCTGCTGTTGCGCCCATTGGATTCGGCGTTGGCGCAATTGGGGGACTGGTTGTCCACAGGCGTTGGGTTCTTGCTGACGGTGGTATTCGTGGTGGCGGGCATCGACGTTCCGCTGTCCAAGATGCTGCACAAGCATCGCCTGCGCATGTCTCACCAAGAAGTGAAGCAAGAGCACAAGGAAACCGACGGCAATCCCCAGCTCAAAGGGCGCATGCGCGCTTTGCAGCGCGAAGCTGCCAACCGCAGCAGCATTTCAGCGGTGCCCAAAGCGGACCTGGTGGTCATGAACCCTACCCACTATGCGGTGGCCATCCGCTACGACGAAACCACCATGGCTGCCCCAAGGGTCATTGCCAAGGGGGCGGATTTGTTGGCCATGAAAATTCGCGAAGTGGCCAAGGGCTGCGATGTGCCTGTGTTGCAGTCACCCATGCTGGCTCGGGCGTTGTACGCCCACGCGGAAATTGACAACGAAATTCCCCCCGGCCTTTACAGCGCCGTGGCACAGGTGCTGGCGTACGTGTACCAGCTCAAAGCCGCTTTGCGTGGCAAAGGCCCCATGCCCACGGCACAGCCTGTGCCCCATGTGCCACCCGAGTTGGATCCACACCACGTGCGTGACCAGCAGAAACCAGCACAGGAGAACCGTTCATGAGTCCCCAATTGCGTCAGTTCCAGCAGTGGAGTCGTGCTGGTGTGTCCATGCTCAGCGGGTTGACAGCACCGGTGCTGGTGGTGGCGGTCCTGGCGCTCATGGTCTTGCCCATGCCGCCCTGGATGCTGGACAGCTTTTTTTCGTTGAACATTGCCCTGTCTTTGGTGGTGATGATGGTGGCCGCCTACATGCGCCGTCCACTGGACTTTGCGGTGTTTCCCACCGTGCTGCTGCTGACCACCTTGTTGCGCCTGTCATTGAACGTGGCTTCTACACGCGTGGTGCTGTTGGAGGGTCATACAGGCCCTGGTGCCGCAGGTGCGGTGATCGAAGCCTTTGGCCACTTCCTGATCGGCGGCAACTTTGCCGTGGGCCTGATCGTTTTTCTGATCTTGGTGGTCATCAACTTCATTGTGGTGACCAAGGGCTCAGAGCGCATTGCCGAGGTGTCCGCCCGTTTTACGCTGGATGCCATGCCTGGCAAGCAAATGGCCATTGACGCTGACCTGAACGCCGGGTTGATCGACGAAAAAGAAGCCAAGCGCCGTCGCCGCGAAGTGGGTGACGAGGCAGATTTTTTTGGTTCCATGGACGGTGCGGCCAAATTTGTTCGGGGTGACGCCATCGCCGGCATCCTGATCCTCATCATCAACATCGTGGGTGGCTTGGCCGTGGGCATGTTGCAGCACGGCTTGAGTGTGAACGCCGCGGCCAACAGCTACATCCTGTTGGCGGTGGGCGATGCGTTGGTGGCTCAGATTCCGGGGCTGCTCATCTCGGTGGCGGCGGCCATGGTCGTGTCGCGCGTGGGCAAAGACGAGGACATGGGCCGACAGATTGGCGAGCAGATGTTCAGCTCACCCAAGGTGTTGGGCATCACCGCCGGGGTGATGGGCTTGCTGGGCATCATTCCAGGCATGCCACACGTGGTGTTTCTGAGCTTTGCGCTGGTCATTGGCACCATCGCGTGGTGGCTGGCGCGTGAACAGGCCAAGCCCAAGCCAGAGCCTGAGGTCCCCGCGCCTGCCGCACAAAATGACGGAGAGGCCACCTGGGACGACATGCAGCCTGTGGACCTGCTGGGTCTGGAGTTGGGCTATCGCCTCATTTCTCTGGTGGACAAGTCCCGCCAGGGGGACCTGCTCAGCCGCATCAAAGGGGTGCGCAAGAAATTTGCCCAAGAGGTCGGCTTTCTTCCTCCCGCCGTGCATGTGCGCGACAACTTGGAACTGCGTCCCAGTGCCTACCGCATCACCTTGCGCGGTGTGGTCATGGGGGAGGGCGAGGTGTTCCCCGGCATGCACCTGGCCATCAACCCCGGGGGCATCAGCACACCGCTCATTGGCACGCCCACCACCGACCCGGCTTTTGGCTTGCCCGCCAACTGGATTGACGATCGCCAGAAGGAGAGTGCACAAATAGCGGGTTTTACCGTGGTTGATTCTGAGACTGTGCTGGCCACACATTTGTCACACTTGATGCAAGTCCAGGCAGCCAAATTGTTGAGTCGCACCGAGACCCAGGAGCTGGTGGACCATGTGGCCAAACTGGCGCCCAAACTGATTGAAGAGGTCGTGCCCAAAATGGTGTCCATCGCAACGTTCCAGAAGGTTCTCCAGCTCCTGCTGGAAGAGTCCGTGAACATCCGCGACATGCGCACCATCATCGAGACGCTGGCCGAGCACGCCGCTGCCGGGGTGAATGACCCGGCCGAGCTGGCCAAGCGGGTGCGGGTGTCCTTGTCGCCGGCCATCGTCCAGCAGATTTATGGCCCCGTCAAAGAGCTGGAAGTCATCGCCATCGACCCCGGTCTGGAGCGTTTGCTGGTGCAGGCGCTCGGCGGCACAGGCGGCAATGCCCTGGACCCCGGCGTGGCCGACATGCTCACCCAATCTGCATCGCAAGTGGCCAACAGGCAAGAAGAGAGCGGCATTCCCGCCTGCCTGCTGGTGCCCGACGCCATCCGCACGGCCATGGCCCGTCTGTTGCGCCGTGCGGCCCCCCGTTTGCAAGTGCTGGCGCACAGCGAAATACCTGATACCCACCTGATCCGAATCGGACCGATTCTTGGAGGAGCAGCATCATGAACATCCAGCGATTTTTGGCAGCCACGTCACGCGAAGCCATGGCCAAGGCCCGCGCTGCCTTTGGCGAGAGCGCTGTGATCTTGTCCAGCCGTGCCACGGCCGGGGGGTTCGAGGTGGTGGCCACCACGGAAGAGAACCTGATTAACCTGCCCGTGGGTACGGCGGCCAGCGGTGCTGGCGCCCCAGCGCCCAAAGCCATGGCTGCGGCACCTGCGCCCCGCCGGGCAGAACGTGACAGCAGCGGCGTGGAACGCGACACCGAAACCATGGCCATGAGCACCTTGTCCTTTCAGGACTATGTGCGTGAGCGCATGCTCAAGCGCCGCAAAGAGGCCATGGAGGCGCAAGTCCCTGCGGCTGTGGCCAACCAGGGTCAAGGCCTGGGCAATTCCCTGGGCGTGCGGGCGGCCTCTCAAGTGCCCCCCATGCTCAGGGCCAATCCTGGCGCAATGGCTCAACCGGCGCACAGCGTGTCTCAGCATGTGGCCAACGACATGACACCCATGCATGGCCTGCAGGCAGTGCCCATGTCCAGGTCCACGGTCGCGCCTGCACCCATCGTCACCCGTGAGCACCAGGGTGACTGGGCGGCCACCATGGCCCTGCCGTCCAGCGCACTTGCCAGCGCCCAGTCAGCCCCCTCACAAAACATCTCGGGTGAGCTCAATGCCTTGAAGGACTTGATCGAGGACCGCTTCAACATGCTGGCCTGGCTGGGGACGTCTCGCAACAACCCCTTGCAGTCCAACCTCATGTTGAAACTCATCCGCGCGGGCTATTCACCTGCCCTTGTGCGCAGTGTGCTGGAGCGGCTGCCCTCCGACGGTGGTCCTGCTGAGGCCGTGCGCTGGGTGTTGGATGTGCTGGCGCGAAACCTCAAAGTGGCCGACAGTGCCACCAGCATCTGTGACGAAGGTGGTGTGGTGTCTCTGATGGGGGCCACGGGTGTCGGCAAAACCACCACGGCCGCCAAACTGGCCGCCCAGTGCGTGAAAAGTCACGGCGCCAACAGCGTGGGGCTGATCACCCTGGACACCTATCGCGTAGCGGGATACGAACAGTTGCGCGCCTATGGCCGCATGATGGGCGTGGTGGCGCACTTGGCGCACGACCGCGCAGCGCTCAAAGACTTGCTCAACCTGCTGTCGGGCAAGCGCCTGGTGGTGATTGACACCGCAGGGTTGGGGCAAAAGGATCCCCGCATTCAGGACATGCTCGACGTGCTCGACATGCCCGCCGTCAAAAAGACCCTGGTACTCAATGCCAGCAGCCATGGTGACACGCTGGACGACGTGCTCAGCAGCTTCAAAGCCAAGGCCTTGCACGGTGTGGTGCTGTCCAAGGTGGACGAGGCCGTGAAGTTGGGCCCCGCACTCGACGCGCTGATCCGCCACCAGGTGGTATTGCGTGGGGTGGCCAATGGCCAACGTGTGCCAGAAGACTGGCAGGCGCCCAACGCCATGCAGCTGGTTCGTTCGTCCATGGGCACGGCGGGCAAATCGGCTTACGACCCCGCCCCCTCGGAGTTGGGTTTCTTCTTCGCACAACCCGCATCCAACACCCTGAAGATGGGAGAGCTCCGTGTTTGACCCCATGTTTGACCAAGCGGCCGGCTTGCGGGCCGTGGGCATGCCAGGCGCCGTGCGTTTGGTGCCTGTGGTGCTGTCCCGCGATGTGGACACCGCTTTTGAAGCGCTGTGCCTGTTGGGTGACGGTTTGCGTGCCTTGGGCTACCCGGTGGTGGCACTGGACGCCAGTTGTTTGGAGCGGGCGGGCCGGGTGGGCTTGTCCTCGCTGCTGCACGCCAGTGCCGGTGCCCCACGGGTCAATACCGCCAAGCTGACGCCTGGGGCGGATCCTGCAGGACACGGCTGGCCCAGTCTGCCGGCGCAGACTGGGTTGGGCAGCCTGCTGCACCTGGCGGCTGTCCAGGGTGCGCGCCATGCCCTCACCCGTCTGGCGGCCGTGTTTGCACTCAACACCGTGGTGTTGGTTTTGGCCCCCAAGGAGTGGTTGAGCGTGTTGTTTGAAAATTCGGCGGCCCAGCCACTGGTACCGTTTGCCCTTCAGCCGTCAGGCGTGGTGGATGCCTACAGCGCCATCAAGGTGCTGAACCAGGCCGGCGGCATGCAGCCTGTGTTGTTTCCAGTGGCTACCGATTTGCCCGATGAAGTGGCCCAGCGGAGCATGGACGCGCTGCTGCACACCGCCGACAAACACCTGGGCTTCCAGCCAGAATGTCTGCCATGGGGCGCCAGTGTGCCCGCTCAGGCGGCACAGGCCGCCGCAGTGGGGCCATGGGTGCTTAGAATGGCTGACAGTGCCCTGGCCATGGGTGGCGACGACGGCCCACCGTTGACGTGGTCAACCACCAACCAGCGAGAGGCACTGGTTCCACAGCTCTGGAGTTGTTGATGTACACCGCTAAAGGCACTCTCAACCGAGATGCACAGATTCGGCAATACAGCCCGTTGGTCAAGCGATTGGCCCACCACATGATTGCCAAGCTGCCCGCCAGTGTGGAGGTGGATGACCTGATTCAGGTCGGAATGATCGGCCTGACCGAGGCGCTGGCTCGCTACGAGCCATCGCAAGGGGTTCAGTTCGAGACCTTTGCCAGCCAGCGCATACGCGGCGCCATGATTGACGAACTGCGCGGCGGCGACTGGATGTCGCGCGGATCCCGCAAGAGCCAAAAAGAAATTGAACACGCCGTGCACGCCCTGGAAAACCGCTTGCACCGTCCACCCATGGAGTCCGAAATCGCGGCCGAACTCGACATGTCCCTGTCCGACTACCAGGGCCTGTTGGCCCGCGTTCGGGGCACGCAGCTGGTGTATCTGGAAGACTTTTCCGGTCCCGACGGTGAGAGCAATGACTACCTGGACCGTCATGTGGCCCAGGAAGAGGCGGACCCCTCACGCATCCTGGGCGATGCGCGCATGCGCGCCGCGCTGGTGGAGGCCATCAAGAACCTGCCCGAGCGGGAGCAGTACATCATGAGCATGTACTACGAGCACGACATGAATTTGAAGGAAATCGCCGCTGTGCTGGGGGTGACGGAGTCTCGGATCTGCCAATTACACAGCCAATCCATCGCGCGGCTCAGATCAAGGTTGCGCGAGCACTGACGGCCAGCTGGCGCAGCACGGCATCGGCCACTTCGGCAAATCCCTGGCCCCGTTCGCTGGGGGAAATGTAGCGCGGCCATTGCGTCAGTTCGGCCTGAAAGCGGCGGATGTTGGCCACGCCCACGCTCACCGGCAGGTGCTGAAACATGAGCTGGTCGTTGGTGGAGTCACCCACATACACCCAGCTTTCCAGCGTTTGCGTCAGGTCGGTGCCCAGACACTTGCGCACCGCCCATTGCGCACCCGTCCACTTGTTGTGATCGCCGATCCACCCGTTGATGTGGATGGAGCTGACCGTGGCCGTCAGTCCCCCCGCTTCCATCAACCGGACCACGTCGGCGATGCGCTGTGGTGGCAGGTGGGTGAATTCACTGTGGTCAATGGCGATGTCGGTTTCCCGTCCCAGGCTGTCCTGCGCACGCACGGCACCGGGGATTTGGGCTTCTATGGTGTGCAACACCGCTTGCAGGCGGGCATGGTGGTGGGACCGCGTGGGTTCATTTTGAAAATATTGTTTTCGTAGCAAACCATTGTTTTCAAACAATCGCAAGCTGCCATTTTCGGCAACAATTTCGTTGACGGGCCAGCTGAGGGCGAAGGCCTCGCTCCACCCGGAAGGGCGACCCGTGATGGCGATCACCGGTACACCCGCAGCGCGCAGGCGGTGCAGGGCGTCGAGTGCCACCGGCTCGATGGCGCCATCCCGCGTTAAGGTGTCGTCAATGTCGGTCAGCACGCCGGTGGTGGGGTGGGGCCATGCGGTTGGCCAAGGCCATGGTGGCGACGTCGGCGTGAGGAGGGGCGCAGCGGGTGTGACGGCCATGTGGGCGTTTTCCATTAAAGTTGACACATAACTTACAACACTGAGGAGCCAATGTGACTTTGAATTTGAAACAAGCTTTGCTGGCGTTGGGGCTGGCCGGTGCAGTCGGCACCTTGGTGGTCGGCGGCGTGGCCTGGCAAGGCATGGGGGCTCTGGGTGGCCAGCTCAACCAGGCCAGGGAAGCCGGTGACGCCATGCGCAGTGCGACCGTGGCGTTCCAGATGCAGGATGCCATCCGGGCCGACGTGCTGCAGAGCATTGTCTCCGTTCAGACGGGCGATGGCGATGGGTTCAAGAAAGCCAGAGCCTCCTTTGGGCGTCACAGCAGCGAGTTGCTGACCCAGCTGCAGTCGGTGCAGACCGCCCCGGTTCCGCAGGCCATCAAAGACCAGGTGCAGGCCACCTTTCCCGCCACGCAAGCCTACGTGGCGGCGGGCAAGTCCATCGTGGACATGGTGGAGAGCGACAACTTCGGGGCCATTGGCCTGTTGCCCGAATTCACCGCCGCCTTCAACGCCCTGGACAAAGTGCTGGTGCACCCTGGGCGCGCACTGGATGCCCACGGCGACGCCATCCAGCAGGCGGGCGCATCGGTCACCACCCGTGCGCAGGTGCAGATCGGCGTGGTGGGAGGGGTGGCGCTGGTGCTGGTGTTGCTGGTGTGCCTGCGCATCATTGCCAGCGTCTCGTCGGCGTTGGCCACGGCCAACCGGATGACACAGTCGGTGGCCAAGGGTGACCTGACCCAGACCATCCGCGAGGAGGGTTTTCCTGAGGTGAGGGCCTTGCTGCGCCACTTGAACGAGATGAACCTCAATCTGCAGCAGGTGGTGGGCGGTGTGCGCCAAGCGGCCGAGTCGGTGGCGGCGGGCAGCGAGCAACTTGCCCAGGGCAACAGCGACCTGTCCAGCCGCACCGAGACACAGGCCAGCTCGCTGGAACAGACCGCAGCCGCCATGCACCAGGTGAGCACCTCGGTCCAGCACAGTGCCGAGCAGGTTCAGCAGGCCAGCGAATTGGCCACGCACGCCAGCCAGGTGGCCGTGGCGGGGGGCGATGTGGTCTCACAGGTGGTCCACTCCATGGGCCGCATTGAGGGGTCCTCTCGCAAGATTGCTGACATCATCGGTGTGATCGATGGCATTGCTTTCCAGACCAACATCCTCGCACTCAATGCGGCCGTGGAGGCGGCGCGGGCGGGTGAGGCGGGTCGCGGTTTTGCCGTGGTGGCCTCGGAAGTGCGCAACCTGGCCGGTCGATCGGCCGAGGCGGCCCGCGAAATCAAGGCACTGATTCAGGCCAGCGTGACCGAGGTGGACCAGGGCACCGCCCTGGTGAACCGTGCAGGCGACACCATGGGCCAAGTGGTGGAGTCCATTGGCAACGTCACGCGCATCATGCAGGAGATCGCCGTGGCTTTGCGCGAGCAGTCGAGTGGGGTGGTGCAGGTGGGTGAGGCCATTGCGCACCTGGACCAGACCACCCAGCAAAATGCCGAGCTGGTGGAGGAAAGCGCCGCCGCCGGGCGAACCTTGCGCGAGCAGTCCGAGCGCCTGGTGGGCAGCGTGTCGGTGTTCCAACTGCCGGGTGGCCGTCAGGTACCCAGGCTGGCCTGACAGGCCGGGTGGTGCATCGCCTGGACGGGTTGGTGCGAAGAAGGTCAACACCCCTTCAGGGGAAATGCCAACTGCGCAGCGGTGGTGGCTCAGGGTTTTCTATAATCAAGTTTCCGAGGAGCGTTGCAGCTTGCGGGCTTTTGAACAAAGCCGGGCAAGTGAGGCTCGGAACCCCAGCGCAGTGGCCCCCTTGGTCGCCCGCTGGCACAGACAACGGCGCTCACCCACGGCTTGGCGGGTGAGCGCTTTTTTTATGCGCGCCTGCCGCCGTGGTCGTCCACCCTCACCTGTTTGGAGCCACCATGAACGCACGCGTCAACACCCCCATCACCCCCGCCGTCAACACCGACTGCGCCATTGCCGACATCGGCCTGGCCGCCTGGGGCCGCAAAGAACTCCGCATTGCAGAAACCGAAATGCCCGGCCTGATGGCCATCCGCGAAGAATTCGCCAAGGCACAGCCGCTCAAAGGTGCCCGCATCACCGGCAGCCTGCACATGACCATCCAGACGGGCGTGCTCATCGAGACGCTGCAAGCCCTGGGTGCCGATGTGCGTTGGGCCAGCTGCAACATCTTTTCTACGCAAGACCATGCTGCTGCGGCCATTGCCGCCAGCGGCACGCCGGTGTTCGCCATCAAGGGCGAAAGCCTGACCGACTACTGGGACTACACCCACCGCATTTTTGACTTCGGCGCGGCAGGCACTGAGGGCGAAGGCCCCAACATGATCCTGGACGACGGCGGCGATGCCACCATGCTCATGCACCTGGGCCAGCGTGCGGCCAAGGACATTTCCGTGCTGGACAAACCCACCAGCGAAGAAGAAACCATTCTGTATGCCGCCATCAAGGCCAAGCTGGCTGTGGACCCCACCTGGTACGCCCGCAAGAGCGCCCAGATCATCGGCGTGACCGAAGAAACCACCACCGGTGTGCACCGCCTGAACGAGATGGCTGCCCGGGGCACCCTGCTGTACCGCGCCATCAACGTGAACGACAGCGTCACCAAGAGCAAGTTCGACAACCTGTACGGCTGCCGCGAGTCGCTGGTGGACGGCATCAAGCGCGCCACCGATGTGATGATTGCCGGCAAAGTGGCTTGCGTGGCCGGTTATGGTGACGTGGGCAAGGGCAGCGCCCAGGCCCTGCGTGCCCTGAGCGCCCAGGTGTGGGTGACAGAAATTGACCCCATCAACGCCCTGCAAGCTGCGATGGAAGGCTACAAAGTGGTGACCATGGAATACGCTGCCGACAAGGCCGACATCTTCGTGACCACCACCGGCAACCGCGACGTGATCACCCACGACCACATGGTGGCCATGAAGGACCAGGCCATCGTCTGCAACATTGGCCACTTTGACAACGAAATCCAGGTCGCCACGCTGGAGCAGTACGAGTGGGAAGAGATCAAGCCCCAGGTCGATCACGTCATCTTCCCCGACGGAAAACGCATCATCCTGCTGGCCAAGGGCCGCCTGGTGAACCTGGGCTGCGGCACAGGCCACCCCAGCTTTGTGATGAGCAGCAGCTTTGCCAACCAGACCATTGCGCAGATCGAACTGTTCACCCGCCCCGATGCCTACGAGGCCGGCAAGGTGTACGTGCTGCCCAAGCACCTGGACGAAAAAGTGGCCCGTCTGCACCTGAAAAAAGTCGGCGCCATGCTGTCCGAGCTGAGCGACGAGCAAGCCGCCTACATTGGCGTGAGCAAGTCCGGCCCCTACAAGCCCGACACCTACCGCTACTGATCGCGGTTCTCCCTACACCCCCCTTTGAGAAAGCTCCATGCGCATCGATCAACTTCTGGTTCAACAAGGCTTGGCTGCGAGCCGCTCGCAGGCCCAACGCCTGATTGCGGCGGGGGTCAGCTGGCGGCTGAGTGAACCCGAGGGCAACCCCTGGCGCGCCGTGCGCAAAAGTGGTGACGATGTGCCCGAGGGGGCCGAGCTGCAGTTGGCCGATGACAGCGAGAGCCGCTACGTGTCGCGTGGCGGCCTGAAGCTGGAAGGTGCGCTTGCCGCTTGTGGGGTGACGGTGCAGGGCAAGCTGTGCCTGGACGTGGGGCAGAGCACCGGTGGCTTCACCGATTGCCTGCTGCACGCCGGTGCGGCGCATGTGGTGGGCGTGGACGTGGGCCAGCAGCAGCTGCACCCGCGCATACGTGCCCATGACCGCGTGAGCGCGCTGGAGCAACTCAATGCCCGTGACATGACGTTGGCGCAGTTGCAAGAAGCACTGGTCAACTTGTCATTTCAAGGTGTAGCAAACAATCCACACACAGCAAGCGCTGAGGGTGGTTTTTATGCTGAAGATTCCGATGATACAAAATCAGTAGCTAACAACCCAACCAGCACAAGCGATGAGGGTGTATTTTCCTTGAAAGATGACGACCGGTTTGCGCTGGTGGTGGGTGACCTGTCCTTCATCAGCCTGACCCTGGTGCTGCCCGCGCTGGTGCCCTTGCTGGCGGCCGATGGCGACTTGCTCATGCTGGTCAAGCCGCAGTTTGAGTTGCAGCCGGTGGACATTGGCAAGGGCGGTTTGGTGCGCGACCCGGCCAGCGCCTACCCACGGGTGGAGCAGCGTTTGCGCGACACCTGTGCCGCACTGGGCTTGACCGTGCTGGCTTGGATGGACAGCTCCATTGCCGGGGGCGACGGCAACCGCGAATTCTTCATTCACGCCCGCCAAGGCCAGGCCACCCCGGTGGTGTGAACTGGGCTGGGCCAGGTGCAACAGCCCCTTCTTTTTACGATTCGACGGGTTACCCCAAAGGTTGGTCCATGACACTGCCCATCAGTTTTGAATTTTTCCCGCCCAAAACCCCGGAAGGGGCTGACAAGCTGCGCACCGTGCGCCAGGCGCTGTACGCCAAGGCGCCGGAGTTTTGCTCGGTCACCTTCGGTGCGGGCGGCTCCACCCAAGATGGCACCTTTGCCACCGTGGGCGAAATCTTGGCCGAAGGCCACCGCGCAGCCAGCCATTTTTCCTGCATAGGGGCCACCAAGGCCCGTGTGCGCGAGCAACTGGCCACCTTGCAAGCCATGGGGGTCAACCGCTTGGTGGCCCTGCGCGGCGACTTGCCCAGTGGCTACGGCATGGGCGGTGAGTTCAGCCATGCCAGTGATTTGGTGGCCTTTATACGCGCCGAGACGGGCGACCACTTCCACATCGAGGTGGCGGCCTACCCCGAGGTGCACCCCCAGGCCCGCAGCGCCGAGGCCGACCTCCAAGCCTACGCCATCAAGGTCAAGGCCGGGGCCAGCAGCGCCATCACCCAGTATTTTTACAACAGCGACGCGTACTTCCGCTTTGTGGAAGACACGCACCGGCTGGGGGCCACTGTGCCCGTGGTGCCGGGCATCATGCCCATCACCAACTGCAGCCAGTTGCTGCGCTTTTCGGATGCCAGCGGCGCAGAAATTCCCCGTTGGATTCGCCTGCGCCTGCAAGGCTTTGGCGACGACACCGCCTCCATCAAGGCCTTTGGCCTGGAGGTGGTGACCGATTTGTGCGAACAGTTGCGCGCAGGTGGTGCGCCGGGCCTGCACTTTTACAGCATGAACCAGAGCGTGCCCACACTGGCCGTGCTGGCGCAGCTGGGGTTGTGATGCCGCCGGCCGCGCCCCCGCGTCCTGGCACGCTCGGCTGAGCATGCGCCTGCGGGCAGGTGCACACCGGTGGCGCGCCTTGCCTGGCGTGGCTGCGGTCTGGGCGCTGACACTGGCATTGACCCTGGTGGGGGGCGTCTCCGTGGCTCAAGCGTCCGATGGCCTCACGCTGGACCCCGACCTGGCGGTACCCGCCGATGCCACCGGGCTGCGCTTGCGCCCGCCGGTGTCGGATTGGCCTGTGCCAGGTGTGTCCGCCTCTGCCCGGCAGCCAACCGAGCCCGGGGCGGATTGGTTGTCTGGCATGGCCTCCATCTACAGCCAGCGCTTTCACGGGCGCGCCACCGCCAGCGGTGAGCCCTACCTTAACCATGGTTGGACGGCAGCCCACCGCGACCTGCCCCTGGGCACGCTGCTGAGCGTGCGCAACCCCGCCAACAACACCGAGGTGGTGGTGCGCGTGAATGACCGTGGTCCGTTTCACGCCAACCGCATGGTGGACCTGAGCATGGCTGCCGCCCAGTCCCTGGGCCTGCTCAGGCAAGGGGTGGCCATGGTGGTGATTCGTCCGCTGTCGGCCGATCAGGCCGATCGACGCGCTCTGGGGCCGCAGCCAGCGGGTGCGCAGCTGGTGGCGGCGGATGCCCTGTCCAGCCCGCCCGATGTCCGACCCGCCACGGCCCGTCAGCGCCCACGACGCGCCGTGGCCAGCCAACGGGTGGCGACCCCAACCCGCTCCACTGCGGCGCCCAAGCCGCGCAGCCAACCCAAGCGGGTCACCCGACCGCCCCGGCATTGACCTGGGGCTGGGCACAGAGCCGTGTGGCCAGTTTGCCCACATCGGTACGGGTTATCCCTGGCAACTGGGGTCAAACCTGTGAATAACTCCGGGACAGTGCGTGGAGCAAGCGCCACAGTCCGCACCGGGCCTGGGTTGCCAACGCGGTGCCTAAAAAACGGGCAAACGGGTGGCTGGCTACACTGGACAGTTGTCGATGCGTTGCACCGAAGCCCCCCAAACCACCGGAGACAAACCATGAAGCTCGAAACCGTTGCCGTCCATGGCGGCTACACGCCCGACCCCACCACCAAGTCCGCCGCCGTGCCGCTGTACCAGACGGTGGCCTATGCGTTTGACAATGCGCAGCACGGTGCCGACCTGTTCGACCTGAAGGTGGCGGGCAACATCTACAGCCGCATCATGAACCCCACCAATGATGTGCTGGAAAAGCGCGTCGCTGAGCTGGAGGGTGGCATCGCCGCGCTGGCCATGGCCTCGGGCATGGCGGCCATCACGGCGGCCATTCAGACCATTGCCGAAACGGGCGACAACATCGTCTCGGCCAGCACGCTGTACGGTGGCACCTACAACCTGTTTGCCCACACCTTCCCGCAGCAGGGCATTGAGGTGCGCTTTGCCGACCCGCGCGACCCCGCCAGCTTCGCCGCGCTCATGGACGATCGCACCAAGGCCGTGTTTTGCGAGTCGGTGGGCAACCCGCTGGGCAACGTGACCGACATTGGCGCGCTGGCCGCCGTGGCCCATGCGCACGGTGTGCCGCTGATCGTGGACAACACCGTGCCCAGCCCCTACCTGTGCCGCCCCATAGCCCACGGGGCCGACATCGTGGTGCATGCGTTGACCAAGTACATGAACGGTCACGGCAACAGCATTGGCGGCATCATTGTCGATAGCGGCAAGTTCCCGTGGGCCGAGCACAAAGCCCGCTTCAAGCGCCTGAACGAGCCCGATGTCAGCTACCACGGCGTGGTGTACACAGAGGCCTTGGGTGCTGCCGCCTACATCGGCCGTGCCCGCGTGGTGCCGCTGCGCAACATGGGTGCGGCCCTGTCGCCATTCAACGCCTGGCTGACGCTGATGGGCATTGAAACCCTGCCGCTGCGCATGGACCGCATTTGCGCCAACACCCTGGCCCTGGCCCAGCGCCTGCAAGGCCATGACAAGGTGGAATGGGTGCGCTACGCCGGTCTGCCCGACCACCCCGATCACGCCGTGGCCCAGCGCCAAATGGGTGGACGTGCATCCGGCATTCTGTCGTTCGGCCTCAAAACCACCGACGCCGACCCCCGTGCCGCCGGTGCCCGCTTCCTGGATGCGTTGCAACTGTTCACCCGCCTGGTGAACATTGGCGATGCCAAATCACTGGCCACCCACCCCGCGTCCACCACCCACCGCCAGCTCAACCCGGCTGAATTGGCCAAGGCCGGGGTGAGCGAAAACATGGTGCGCCTGTCGGTGGGCATTGAGCACATCGACGACCTGATGGTTGATTTGGAACAGGCGCTGGCCGCCGTTTAAAGCCACCGTACCCAGGGGCTTGCCCCGGTGGCTGTCGCGCCAGCGCGCTTGGCACGCGTGCGCGACAGCGTTGTGTGGCAAGGGCGGTCAATATCCGCCCTTGTTCGTTGTTGGAGCCCGCCCCCATGCCCCCGTTGTTTGATCCTTTGCAAGCCGGTGCCCTGCACCTGAAAAACCGCATCGCCATGGCCCCGCTCACGCGCAACCGTGCGCCGGGCGCGGTGCCTCAGGCCATCACCGCCACCTACTACGCCCAGCGTGCCAGCGCGGGCCTGCTCATCACCGAGGCCACGGCCATCAGCCACCAGGCGCAAGGCTATGCCGATGTGCCTGGCTTGTATGCGCCTGAGCAGGTCGAGGGTTGGCGGCGCGTCACCGCTGCCGTACACGCGGCGGGTGGCTGCATCGTCACCCAGCTGTGGCATGTGGGCCGGGTGTCGCACACCTCGTTGCAGCCGGGTGGCGGTGCGCCGGTAGCTCCATCGGCCGTTGCCGCCAAAACCAAGACCGTGCTGCTGGACAACGGCGTGCCCCGCTTTGAAGACACCTCGCTGCCCCGAGCGCTGGCGCTGGACGAGTTGCCCGGCATCGTCGCCGACTACCGCCGTGCCGCCCGCGCCGCGATGGATGCGGGCTTTGACGGGGTGGAAATCCACGCCGCCAATGGCTATCTGCTGGAGCAGTTTTTAAAGACCGGAGCCAACCAGCGCACCGATGCCTACGGTGGCAGCGTGGCCAACCGCGCCCGCCTGCTGCTGGAAGTGGCGCAGGCCGTGACCGATGAAATTGGCGGTGCGCGCACCGGCATTCGCCTGTCACCCGTGACGCCCGCCAACGACATCGTTGATGCCGATCCGCAGCCCCTGTTCGACCACGTGCTGCGCCACTTGGCCCCGCTGGGCTTGGCCTACGTGCACGTCATAGAGGGTTCCACCGGCGGCCCCCGCGACCTGCCCGAGCGCCCGTTTGACTACGCCGCCGCCCGCGCCGCCTACCGCGCCGCAGGCGGGCAAGGCGCGTGGATGGTGAACAACGGCTACAGCCGCGAGCTGGCCGATGCCGCGCTGGCCCACGGTGCTGACTTGGTGGCCTTTGGCCGCCCCTTCATCGCCAACCCAGACCTCGTGGCGCGCTTGCAACAAGGCGGGCCGTTCAACGAAGGCGACCGGCGCACCTGGTACGGCGGTGGCGAGGCGGGCTACACCAACTACCCCGTGCTCACGCCTGAGCAGGTGAGGGCCACCGCTGCGGGCGCTGTTTCCCAGGCCGCACTGGCTGAGGGCGCTGGCCCTGGCGCTTCCCCTGCCGTGGGGCCAGTGGTGGCTGGAGAACCAATATGAGCGCTTCTGAATCCTCGCCTGCGGATGGTGCCGTGGCCGAGCACATCGCGCGTGGTGAGGGCATGGAAATCACCTCGCACATCGTCACTACCCCGCCGCGCGATGCCGCCACGGTGGTGTTGCTGCGCGATGGTGCCCAGGGCTTGGAGGTTTTTTTGATGAAACGCGCCGCCCAGTCAGATGTGCTGGGTGGGGCCTACGTGTTCCCCGGTGGCAAGGTGGACGGGGCCGATGCCATTGCGGCCCAAGCCTTGCTGAGCGACGCGGCCCACCACGCCCTGGTGCCTCGCCTGGGCGAGCCCGACCTGGCGGCTGACGTGGCCGCCGCCTTTTACGTGGCCGCTGTGCGCGAGGCCTTTGAGGAGTGCGGCGTGCAGCTGGCCGCCGCTGACCTGTTCCCGTGGGTCCGCTGGATCACGCCACGCCAGGCCTCGCTGATGAACAAGCGGTTTGACACCCGCTTCTTTTTGGCCGTCATGCCTGCCGATCAGGCCGCTGTGCACGACAACCACGAAACCACCGCCAGCGCCTGGATGACACCGCGCGAGGCCCTCACCCGCTACTGGGCGCGGGAGTTCGACATGGCCCCGCCACAAATCATGAGCCTGGTACACCTGGGCGGCCACGCCACCGCCGCCAGTGTGCTGGCCGAGGCGCAGACTCGATTGCCCCCCACCATAGAGCCGGCACCGTTTGACCACGAGGGCATGCGCGTCATTTGCTACCCCGGCGACGAGCGCCACCCGCTGGCCACACCCGCGGTGCCCGGCCCCACCCGCCTGATGTTCCGCAACCGCCGCTTCGAGCCCTCATCGGGCACGCTGGAGGAGTTGCTGGCGGGGTGGTGACGGCTTGGCCGTGGCAGGACGCCAGGGCCGGTCAAGTCGCTCCAGCCGTCCGGTGCGTCAGCACCCACCAGCGCCGCGTCAGCAGCACCGCCGCTGCGCTCAGACCCGTCAGCAGGCCCAGCCACACCCCCGTGCCGTCCCAGCCCAGGCCAAAGGCAAACCAGGCGCTCAGCGGAACACCAAAACCCCAGTAGCCCAGCGCCGCCATGAGCATGGGCACCCGCGTGTCGTGCAGCCCCCGCAACATGCCCGCCGCCACCGCCTGTGCGCCATCCACCACCTGGAACAGCGCGGCCAGTGCCAAAAAATGCACGGTCAGCGCCACCACAGGCGCGTTGTCGGGCAGCGTCACGTCCATGAAGGCCTGCACCAAGAGCAGGGGCACGGCCAGCATCACCACCGCCATGCTGGCCATGAAGCCCACCCCCAAGACAAACGCCGACCAGCCGGCCCGTCGCACGTCCTGGGTTCGCCCGGCGGCCTCGGCCATGGCCACGCGGATGGTGGCCACCTGGCCAAAACTCAATGGCACCATGAAGCTCAGCGAGGCGATTTGCACCGCAATCGCGTGCGCCGCCAGCTCCAGGGCGCCCAGTCGGCCCATCATCATCACGGCGGCGTAAAAAATGCTGATTTCAAACGAAAAGGTCAACGCAATGGGCAGGCCCAGCTTCGCCATGGGTTTCAGGCGGGTCCATTCCAGTTGACCTTGGGCGCGCAGCAGCCGGTAGGCTTGCAGCCGGGGGTGCCGCCACACCACCAGTGCCAGGCCGCCCAGCATGAAGCCGCTGGACAAGGTGCTGGCCAGGCCCGCCCCCGGCAGACCCAGGGCGGGCAGGCCCAGCTCGCCAAACATCAAGGCCCAGGCCAGCAGCAGGTTCACACCAATGGCCAGCACCGCCACCAGCAAGGTCCAGCGCTGCAGGCCCACGGTGGCCAACAGCGACCGCAGCACCAGGTAGCCCAAGTAGGGCAGCAGCCCCCATTGCAGGGTGCGCATGAAGCTGGCGGCGTGGGCCGACGCCTCGGGGGACTGGCCCATGGCCAGCAGCACCGCCTCGGTGTGCCACAGCACCAGCCAGGCGGGCACGCAGGCGATGAGGGCCAACCACAGCCCATGGTGGATGATGAGGCGCACCTCGCGCAGCGGTCGCTTGCGCCGCCCCAGCGCCGAGGAAACCATGGGCAAGGTGGCCGACACCAAGCCCATGCAGAAGATCATCAATCCTTGGTAGAGCGCGGCGGCCAGCGCCCCAGCGGCCAGGGCATCGGGGCCCAGACGCCCCATCAGCATCACGTCGGTGGCGGTCAGCGCCGCCTGCGCCAGGTTGGCCAGCACCATGGGCCAGCCCAGCACCAGCGAGGCGCGAAGCTCTGTTCCCCAGCTCGGCGGCAGTGGGGAATGAGAATTCTCAATGAAATTGGCCATCAGCGCTTGATGTGTAAGCGCCGACAGCTATGAAAACAGTGGGCGCTGGGTGGGACCTCAGCGGCCTTGTTCCAACACAAAGCCAGCGTGCTCATCCTGTGCCATGGCCTTGGCCAGGTGGGGGAGGGATTCTTTCAGCGCCGGTGCCAACACAAACGGTGGGTTGACCACAAACACGCCACTGCCCGACAGACCCACGGGCACCCCGCGTGCGTTGCTTTGGCCTGATTTGGTGCTCAGGCTGGCGTACAGCCAGGGTTTGCCGGCGCGGGCAGCGGCGTTTTTGAGCTTGCGGGGCAGGTCGTGGGCTTCCGGGCGCGCCACGATGGGGTGCCAAATCAGCACGCTGCCGGTCGCGAAGCGGGTGAGCGCCTCGGTCAGTAGGTCCACCACTTTGCCGTAATCACTCTTGATTTCGTAGCTGGGGTCGCACACCAGCAAACCACGGCGTGAGGGTGGTGGCAGCAGCGCACGTACGCCTGCAAAACCGTCGGCCACCCGCAAGGTCATGATGCGGCGACTGTCCCTCTGGGCCACCAGCCCCCGCAGCAGCCGCTGGTCGGTCGGGTGCACTTCAAACACATGGGCGCGGTCCTGTTCGCGCAGCAACCGTTCGGTGATCAGCGGAGAACCAGGGTAGTTGCGCAGCTTCACCGGGCCCGTGGCCGCGCCGCCTTTGGGCGCGGGGTTGAAGCCTCGCAGCACGGCCAGGTAGTCGTCCACCAGACTGCCCATGCCGCTGGCCGCACTGGGCAGGTGGCCATCTTTGAGCAGGCTGAAAACGCCGGCGGCGGCCTCGCCGCTGGTGCGCGCTTGGTCGCCGTCCAGGCGGTACAGCCCGGCGCCCGCGTGCGTGTCGATCACCGACAAAGCGGTGTCTTTTTGGGTCATGTAGCGAAGCATGGCCACCAGAATGCTGTGCTTGAGCACATCGGCGTGGTTGCCCGCGTGAAAGGCGTGTCGGTAACTGAACATGCAGGGATGGTACCCGTCCCGCCGTCATTGGGTGGGAGTTGATGCACATCAAAGCCACTGGTCGGTTGCGGCGCTAGAGTCTGCCCCCTCTCGGGGGAGAAAAACACGCTGCAGGCTCGGTAAAGCCAATGCGGCTTTCGGGCGTGGAGCGGAATGGTTGAACTGGCTGGGCACAGATGGCTCGGGATTGCGGGTGTGCGCTGGCTGAATTGGGGCCTGGCAGCTTGGCTCTGGGTGATGGTTGTCCCGCCGGCACATGCCCAGCCCGATGCCACCACGCTGCGCATCGGTGTCTTGGCGTTTCGGGGGGTGGAGGTCACGCGCGAGCGGTGGGAGCCCACGCGTCAAGCATTGCGCCAGGCGTTGCCCGCTTACGACATTGACCTCCTGGTGACCAATCAGGCAGAACTGACCGAATTGGTGTCCACTGGGCAGCTGGATTTTGTGCTGACCCAGCCCTTGCACTATGTGCAGTTGCGGTCGCGCCATGGGCTGGCGGCCACGGCCACCCTGATGTCTCGTGTGGGTGGCAAGCCTGTGGCCGAGTTTGGCGGGGTGGTCTTTGTGCGTGCGGACAATCCCAGCATCCATCGCTTGGACGACGTGGCCGACACGCGGGTGGCAGCGGCCATGGAAAGCAGCCTGGGTGCTTACCGGATGCAGCAATGGGAGCTCTACAAACTGGGCATCCACCTCCCCCGCGATGTGGCCGAACTCTCCTTCGTCGATCAGCCGCAAGACGGGGTGATACAGGCGGTGTTGGGTGGTTTGGCCGATGTGGGCTTTGTGCGCACCGGTGTGCTGGAAGACATGGTGCGCGAAGGCAAGCTCAAGCCGAACGCTGTGCGGGTGTTGCCGCCCCCACACCAGAATCCGTTCCCGGTCATGCTGTCCACCGACCTGTACCCGGAGTGGCCCTTTTCCGCCACACGCACCGCGTCGGCGGCGGCCATCAAACAGGTCACATTGGCCTTGCTCAACATTTCACCGGACAGCCAAGCGGCCAAGAGGGGCGGGTACTACGGGTTTTCGCCACCGGGCGATTACACCCCGCTGGAGGCCATGTTGTTGCGCCTGAATGCCCACCCGGACCGCACTGCAGAAATTGACTGGCGCAACCTGATGCTGCGGTATCCGCTGGAAATCGGGCTGGGTCTGGTGGGATTGTGGTTTTTGGCCATGTTGGCGGCATGGAGCTTTTGGTGGTTGAGTGTCAACCAGCGCCGCTTGGCGCAGGAACGCAGCCTGCTGCTGCAGAGCCTGGGTGAGGGTGTGTATGGCGTGGATGAGCGCGGCGTATGCACCTTTATCAATCCCGCCGCCTTGCAGATGTTGGGCTTGACCGAGTCAGATGTGCTGGGGCAGCCCACGCATGCGCTGTTCCACCACCACAGGGGGGATGGCGCGGTGTATCCCGTGGACGATTGCCCGGCACACCTCACGCTCAGTGATGGCCGCACGCGGGACGTGGAGGACCACCTGTTCCACCGCACGGACGGTGCGTTCCCCGTGCGCATGCTGACCAGCCCGCTGTTGCACAAAGGCAAGGTGACGGGCGCAGTGGTGGTTTTTTCCAACATTGCCGAGCGCCAACGACAAGAAGCCGAGTTGCGCGTGGCCGCCACCGCGCTGGAGACGCAAGAGGGCATCTGCATCACGGACAGCAAGAGCCGCATTGTCCGAGTCAATGGTGCATTCACCGTGGTCACGGGCTACACGCAGGCGGAGGTCTTGGGCAAAACACCGGCGGTGCTGTCGTCGGGCTTGCATCCCAGGGCTTTTTACCGGGAGCTGTGGGGAAAACTGCTGGCCCAGGGGGCGTGGCAAGGTGAGGTCTGGAACCGACGCAAGAACGGGGAAATCTACCCCGAGTGGCTCAACATCACGGCGGTGCGGGCCATCCGAGGCGAGGTCACGCACTATGTGGCCACCTTCATGGACACCAGCCAACGCAAAAATGCCGAAGCACAGATTCGGTCCCTCGCTTTCTACGACCCGCTCACCCAGTTGCCGAACCGGCGGTTTTTGCGGGATCGACTGCAGGGCGAGTTGCAGCGGGTCCCGCAGGGGGTGGCAGGTGGGGTGTTGTTTGTGGACCTCGATGACTTCAAGCGCCTGAATGACTCGGAGGGGCACGCTGCAGGTGACCAACTGCTGCAGGAAGTGGCCAACCGGCTGCGGACCTGTGTCGGATCGGTGGATCGCCTGGCCAGGCCAGGGGGCGATGAATTTGTCATCCAATTCACCCATCCTTCGCCGAACCCGGCCGAGGTGGCTGAGGTGGCGCAGCGGCTGGCCGAAGCGGTGCGCGACAGCCTGGGGCAGCCCTACCGCATCCACGACCATGTGCACCACACCAGCCCCAGCATCGGGGTGGTGTTGTACGGGCACGATGCGACCCTGAGCCCAGACCCTGAAGTCGCGGTGGCGGAAATCCTGCGCCGCGGAGACCTGGCCATGTACCAGGCCAAGGCCGCAGGCGGCAACACCATTCGCTTCTTTGATCCGGACATGCAGGTGGCGGCGGATGAGCGGGCACGCATGGAAACGGACTTGCGGGCCGCCCTGGAGGCGCAGTCCTTCGAGCTCCACTACCAGCTGCAGTTTGACCGCGAGGGGCGCCCCGTGGGGGCGGAGGCCTTGCTGCGTTGGCAACACCCGACACAGGGGTGGATTTCCCCGGTACGCTTCATTCCGGTGGCCGAGCGTTGCGGTTTGATTGTGCCGCTGGGCCAGTGGGTGTTGGAAACGGCTTGTCAGCAGTTGCGAGCATGGCAGTCAGGCACCCAGGTGCCGCACCTGCACATGGCGGTCAACATCAGTGCCAGGCAGTTTGTCCAGGCGGATTTTGAAGCCCAGGTGGCCCACGCCATAGAGACCAGTGGCATTGCTCCGCAGGGATTGAAGCTGGAGATCACCGAAAGCCTGCTGCTGCAAGATTTGGACGATTCGCTGGCCCGCATGCAACGTCTGCGGGCCATGGGTGTGACCTTTTCCCTGGACGACTTCGGGACGGGGTACGCATCGTTGGCCTATTTGCAGCGCCTGCCGGTGGACCAGCTCAAAATTGACGCATCGTTTGTGCGCCGTTTGCCTGAGCATGCCGCCGATGCCGCGATCGCCTCCACCATCATCAGCATGGGGCGCAGTCTGGGCCTGACCGTGGTGGCCGAAGGGGTGGAAACCACCGCCCAGCGCGACTGGTTGGCCGAGCGCGGCTGTCACCTGTTCCAGGGCTATCTGCTGGCTAGACCTGTATCGGCAGACAACTTGTTTGTATAATCTCGGGTTTTGCGGCGCTACCAGAACCCCGCAGCAGAATTGCCAAAGCAGCGAAGCTGTGAGGCACCCCCACCTAAGAGGTTTCCAACAGAGAAACACCGACCGTGGAAAAGGGTTCTTTATTCACTCGAACTTTCACCCATGAAAACATTCAGCGCAAAACCCGCTGACGTGGTGCACGAGTGGTTTGTTGTTGACGCCACCGATTTGGTGCTCGGCCGGGTAGCCAGCGAAGTTGCCCTCCGTCTGCGCGGTAAACACAAAGCCATTTATACGCCTCACGTCGATACCGGCGATTACATCGTCGTCATCAACGCCGCCAAGCTCCGCGTCACCGGCACCAAAGCCCTGGACAAGGTGTACTACCGCCACTCCGGTTTCCCCGGCGGCATCTATGGCACTAACTTCCGCGACATGCAGGCCAAGCACCCCGGTCGTGCCCTGGAAAAAGCCGTCAAGGGCATGCTGCCCAAGGGCCCCTTGGGTTACGCCATGATCAAGAAGCTCAAGGTGTACGGTGGTGCAGAGCACCCCCACACCGCGCAGCAGCCCAAAGTTCTGGCCCTGACAGGAGCAGTCTGATGATTGGTGAATGGAACAATGGCACCGGCCGTCGCAAATCCAGCGTCGCCC
>CAYNGJ010000004.1:0-247658 GCA_964396895.1 uncultured Hydrogenophaga sp.
GCATCCTGGGCATGGGCGACATCCTGGCGCTGGTCGAGCAGGTCACCGCCGGGGTGGACATGGCAGCCGCGCAAAAGCTGGCGGCCAAGGTCAAGAGTGGCGATGGTTTTGACCTGCAAGATTTCCTGGAGCAAATCCGCCAGATGAAAAACATGGGCGGCCTCTCCAGTTTCATGGACAAGTTGCCCAGCCAGATGGCGGGCAAGGCCACCGAGGCCGACTTGGACCGTGCCGAGAAGGACATCAAGCGCAAGGAAGGCATCATTTGCAGCATGACGCCGCTGGAGCGCCGCAAGCCCGAACTCATCAAGGCCACGCGCAAGCGCCGCATTGCCGCCGGTGCGGGGGTACACGTGCAAGAGGTCAACCGCTTGCTCAAAGAATTCGAGCAGATGCAGGGCATGATGAAAAAAATGAAGGGCGGCGGCCTCATGAAGATGATGAAGCGCATGGGCGGCATGAAAGGCATGCCCAAGCTGCCCGGCATGGGTTGATCCATCTCATGGCGGCGCCCTTCGCCACGGCCCATACTGGTTCGCCATGCTCACCGACATTGAAACCGGACTGGCACTGTTGACGCTCACTGTGGCCCTGTGGCTGCGCCCTTGGCGCATGCTGGGGGGGGTGTTGCTGTCGCCTTTTCTGGCCGCAGTGGTGCTGCTGCCTTGGTTCTGGATGTTGCCGCAGATGCTGCCCAGTTCGGTGGTGGCTGGGGGTATTTCGGTGCAGCTGTCCGGGGCCTGTCTGCTCACGCTGGTGCTGGGGTGGCCGCTGGCCGTGCTGGCCCTGTCGGCGGTGGCCGGTGTGGTGTGGGTGGCCGGTGACTGGTCCATGGCAGCCTGGTTGTCCCAGTGGGTGTGGCTGGGTCTGGTGCCGGCCACACTGACCCTGGCCCTGGGGGCCGTCATGCGCCGCTGGTTGCCTTCTCAGGTGTTCATTTACATCCTTGGGCGGGGTTTTTTGGGCACGGCTGTGTGCATTTTTGTGTCCGGCATGGTGTACGAGTTGATCTACCACCTCGTGGGGGGGGTGGAGGTGGAGCAGGCGCTGGTGGCCCGCTGGCTCATGGCCTGGGGCGACGCGTTCCTCACTGGCATGTTCGTGGCCATTTTTGTGGCCTTCAAGCCCGAATGGTTGGCCACTTGGTCCGACCAGCGCTACCTGGTGCCGCCATCATCCTCTGGCACAACAGGCCCGCCGACCCACCGCGACCCCAACGACCCGCCCGCCTGAAGGTCGCACCCGTAAGGGGCGAACCATGGGGCAGTCACCAGTTTTTTTGCAGCAAGCGCACGTGCATGGGCCGGGTGAACCCGGCGCCGTCGGGCCCGAGGTGCGGGGCAAAAGCCGCGCGCACGGCCTGCAGCAGTTCGTCGGTGATGTGGTGGTCGGCAAACGAGGGATAGAGCATGCGCTGCTCGAACTCGGCGCAACTGGCATAGCGCACCGGCACGTCAAAGCGGTGAGTTTGCAGGGTGTGCCAAGGGCTGTCGGGCCGAGCCAGTGCCTCGTCCAGTGCGGCCTGGGCAGCAGCACGCACCACCCTTTCGTCGTTGTAGAGCTTGACGATGTCGTTGAGTGCACCCTCGTACACCGGTTCAGAGACGTAGAACCAACCGCCTGGTTTGAGGACACGGGTCACCTCGTCCAAGGCCTTGGCCATGCTGGTGATGGGCACGTGGTGCAGGCTTTTGAGCATCAGCGCCAGGTCAAAACTGGCCGATGCGGCGGGCACATCTGTGGCGCTGGCCCACACGCATTGCAGGCCCGCCTGGGGTGCATCCAGGTTTTTGGCGTGCTGGCGTTCGTCCACCTCCAGCGCGGTGACGCTGCGGGCCAGACCCAACT
Source organism: uncultured Hydrogenophaga sp. (assembly GCA_964396895.1). GTDB lineage: Bacteria > Pseudomonadota > Gammaproteobacteria > Burkholderiales > Burkholderiaceae_C > UBA2334. The sequence continues at coordinate 1,849 of CAYNGJ010000004.1, forward strand.
CCAGCATTTCGCGCACCAGGCGCGCGTTGCCACAGCCCAACTCAATGACCGTCAAGCCGCCGTGGCGGGCAAAGTGCTGCAACGGCAGCAACTGGGCCAGCACGTCCAGCTCGTTGGACACCTGGGGGATGGGCGTGGCCGGACGGGCGCTCATGCGGGTGTCAGGACCAGGTTGGCGCTTTCGCTCACCGACACCTCGCCCCGCAGCGAGTGTGCGCGGGCTTCGGTGATGGTCACATCGATCAGCTGACCCACCAACCGCTCGGGGTGCGGGCCTCCGGGGAAATTGACCACCCGGTTGCACTCGGTGCGCCCCATGAGCTCGGACGCGTCCTTGCGCGACGGGCCTTCCACCAGAATGCGTTGCACCGTGCCATGCATGGCGGTGCTGATGCGGCCCACGTTGGCCTCGATGGTGGCTTGCAGGTGCTGCAGCCGCTTGAGCTTGACAGCGTGTGGGGTGTCGTCGGCCAGGTTGGCGGCCGGGGTACCGGGGCGTGGGCTGAAAATGAAGCTGAACGAGGCGTCGAAGCCCACGTCGTCAATCAGCTTCATCATCTTGGCGAAGTCCTCGTCGGTCTCGCCGGGAAAGCCGACGATGAAGTCCGAGCTGATGGCCAGGTTGGGGCGTATGGCGCGCAGCTTGCGGATGGTGCTTTTGTATTCCAGCGCGGTGTAGCCGCGCTTCATGGCGGACAAAACTTTGTCGCTGCCGTGTTGCACCGGCAGGTGCAGGTGGCTGACCAGCTGCGGAATTTTGGCGTAGGCATCGATCAGCCGCTGCGTGAATTCGTTGGGGTGGCTGGTGGTGTAGCGGATGCGCTCAATGCCGGGGATGTCGGCCACGTATTCCAGCAGCAGGGCGAAGTCGGCCATCTCGTCACTGTCGCCCATTTTCCCACGGTAAGCGTTGACGTTCTGACCCAGCAGGTTGACCTCTTTCACGCCCTGTTCGGCCAGGCCCGCCACTTCCACCAGCACGTCCTCAAACGGGCGGCTGACCTCCTCACCCCGCGTGTAGGGCACCACGCAGTAGCTGCAGTATTTGGAGCAGCCTTCCATGATGGACACAAAGGCGGTGGCCCCTTCGGTGCGGGCGGGCGGCAGGTGGTCGAATTTTTCAATCTCGGGGAAGCTGATGTCCACTTGCGGGCGTTCCAGGCGCTCGCGCGCCTTGAGCATTTCGGGCAGGCGGTGCAGCGTCTGGGGGCCAAACACCACGTCCACATACGGTGCGCGCTGGATGATGGCAGCGCCTTCCTGGCTGGCCACGCAACCGCCCACGCCAATGAGCACACCTTTCTTCTTCAGGTGCTTGACGCGGCCCAGGTCAGAAAACACCTTCTCTTGCGCTTTCTCGCGCACCGAGCAGGTGTTGAACAGGATCAGGTCGGCCTCTTCCACATCTTGCGTGGGCTCGTAGCCCTGGGCCGCGCCCAGCACGTCGGCCATCTTGTCCGAGTCGTACTCGTTCATTTGGCAGCCGAAGGTTTTGATGAAGACTTTTTTTGTCATAAAAATAGCTAACTGTTCAGTATATAAAAGCGCTGGTGGGCATTTTTATGTCAAATTTCTCCAACGTGCCCTGCCCGCACAGGGTGAGGCGCGTCAGGGGGTGCCTGAAGTGACGTTGGAGGTGCTCATGCCATCCGCGCCAGGGCGACGCTCGGCGGCCTCGGCGTCGTTCAGTATCCAGACCTCGTGCACTTGGCCCATGGTGTCGCGGGTGTGGTTCACCACCAAAGTTTGCCCCACCAAACGGGCCGACGGCACCAGCGCATTGGTGGGCGTGCGGATGCGTGAGCCCGGAGACAGCCGGGTGGTCTTGCCGTTGACGCTCACTTCGTGCACGTTCAACACCACCATTTGGGCGCGTTGTGCGCTGGGGGGGAACTGGCGTTTGGGCTGGGAGCCGGTGCCCGTTACCCAGGCGGAGGCAGGTGCCACCTGCGCCTGGGCGCTGGTCAGGGCCAGCGGGTGGTGCCACAGGGCCAACGCGCAACAGATGGCCCAAGGGTGCGGTGAGGAAAGGCGGTGCCAGCGGTTCATGGTGTGTGTCCAGAGGCTGAGAAGTCGGGGTGGCGCAGGCTTGGTCGGCGGCCCATGCAACAAAGGCCTCAAGCGTTGAGCTTGAAGCCTTTGGAGTTGGCCAGCGTGCGCCAGCGCGGTGTCTGGTGGTGATAGGTGGACTTGAACCACCGACATCAGCATTATGAATGCTGCGCTCTAACCAACTGAGCTATATCACCTGAAGCCCAGGATTATAGCGATATTTTTTGCTCGGTGACCGCCACCTTGTCATTGTCTGCGTGCGGTGCGGACGAGGGGGTCTGACGCATGTTCGGGTCGTAGGTGCAGTGCCGGTTTCGACCAGAGTGCTTGGCCGCGTACATGGCCGTGTCCGCTTCAATCAGCAGAAATTCGGCGGACTCTCCGCGCTGTTGGTGGGCAACGCCGATGGACACCCCCAGTTCCAGGGTGAGGGCCTGGGCGTGAATGGGTTGGCGGATGGCATCGATGCATTGCTGTGCCACTTGCTCGGCCACCCAGAGGGCGTCGCCGTTGGGGTGGTGCAGCAGGATCACGAACTCGTCACCCCCCAGGCGCACCACCAGGTCGGCTTTGCGGCGCCCCTGCTGCAAGCGCTGCGCCACTTCCAGCAGCACGGCATCGCCTGCCTGGTGGCCGTAACGGTCGTTGATGGCCTTGAACCCATCCAGGTCCAGGAACAGGAGTGAGACGGTCTGATTCACCCGTGTGGCCTGGTCACTGACCTGTTGAAGGCGTTCGTGCAGCACCGTGCGGTTGGGCAGGCCGGTCAGTGGGTCAAGTCGGGCCAGTTGGGCCAGCCGCGCCTCGTTGTCTTGCAGCTTGGCCATGTTGGCTTCGAGCTGTTGCAACAGGTGGTTGAAGCCACCGGCCAGTTCACCCGCCTCGTCCTGGCGCACCACCGGCAGGGGACGCAAGGCCATGCGGCCACTGGCCATGTGCCGCAACTGCACGGCGGCCTGGGTCAGGGGCTTGAGCATGGTTCTGAGCACGAACACGATGAATGCGATGAAAACAACCATTTGCACACCCGAGGCACGTGCAAACAGGGTGCCCAGTTGGTCAATGGGTTTGGCAATGACGTCGTAGGGCACGCTGACCGCCAGAAACCAGCCCGCGCTGGGCACGTCGGCAAAGGCGATCACGCTTTGGTGGCCTTGCGTGTCGGTGTCGACCGCGCCACCCCGAAAACCCGCCATGGCCTGGTCATGCAAGGCGTTTTTCCCGGGGGCGGGGATGTGGCCCAGCACCACGGTCTGGTACCGGGGTGCGATCAGTGAGAAAGTGGTGTCCTGTCGGCTGCGCGCCGGGTCCAGGCCATCCAGGAAGCCCGGGTGCACCACCGGCACGCCAGCCACCAGGATGGCCACCACCCGGTGGTTGGCATCTGGCACGGGCACCGCGAATGCAATCTCGGCCTGCTGCGGCGTGTCCCCTGGCAGGGGTTGTCCCACCACGGCCCTGCCCTGTTGCAGTTCCCGCTGTACGTGCTCGGGTTGCCCGGGCCACCATGGCTGCTCGGTAGGGTTCACGGGCAGCAGCCGGATGTGGGTGAACAAGGCCGGGTTGAGCCGTTGGCTGGTGGCCAGCCAAGGCCCCAGATCGCCCGGGTCCTGCAGAACCGTCGGGGGCAAATGCGCGGCCAAGCGGCTGAGCGCGTCCAACCGGGTGTTGAGCTTGTGGTCAATGTCTCTGGCCACAAAATGGGCCAGCGTTTGCTGTTGTGCCACCACGATGGCCACCATGTCGGTGCGCACATACGGCAACACCACGGTCACCCGGGTCACCAGGCCCAGCAGCAGCAGCGCCAAGCCGGCCAGTGTCACGCGCCACAGCAGGCTCTGGTGAAGGCCCTTTACCTGCGCCCGCCAGCGGCGGGTGACGGTTTCAGTCAAGTGTTTCCATCGCTGGGGCACGGAGGGCATGTCACGGTGGTCTCAGTGCGCCAATGGCGATGGCTGGAAGGCAGATTTCAGTGTGTCACTGGTGGGAGAAATTGGGTTTTCGCTTGTTCACGAACGCGTCCATGCCTTCTTTTTGGTCGTCGGTGGCAAACAGGGCGTGGAACAGGCGGCGCTCGAACATCACGCCATCGGCCAGTCCACCCTCGAAGGCGCGGTTGACGCACTCTTTGGCCGCCATGACGCTGGGCAGCGAGAAGTCACAGATGGCCAGGGCGGCGCCCAGGGCTTCGTCCATGAGTTTGTCCAGCGGTACCACGCGGCTGACCAGACCGGCGCGTTCGGCTTCGGCGGCGTCCATCATGCGGCCCGTGAGCGCCATGTCCATGGCCTTGGCTTTGCCCACCGCACGGGGCAGGCGCTGGGTGCCACCGGCACCGGGGATGATGCCCAACTTGATTTCGGGCTGGCCAAATTTGGCGTTGTCGGCGGCGATGATGAAGTCGCACATCATGGCCAGTTCACAGCCACCGCCCAGGGCAAAACCGCTCACTGCGGCGATGACGGGCTTGCGGATGGTGCGGATGGTCTCCCAGTTGCGGGTGATGTACTCGCCCTTGTACACGTCGGCAAAGGTGTACTTGGCCATGGCGCCGATGTCGGCACCGGCGGCAAAGGCTTTTTCGCTGCCGGTGATGACCATGCAGCCGATGTCGGCATCGGCATCGAAGGCTTGCAGCGCGGTGCCCAACTCGGTCATGAGCTGCTCGTTCAGCGCGTTGAGTTGCTTGGGTCGGTTCAGCGTGATGATGGCCACGCGGCCTTCGGTGCGGGTGGTGATGAGTTCAAACGACATGGCAGGGTCTCCGTCTGGTGTGTGCGGTGGAAAATTTGAGTCTAAACCAAGGGAAAACAGCAGGCGCGCGGGCGCGCGGGGGGTGCTAAATTCTTGGGCTGAGGAGATGCTGCCGTCCGCCCATGCTTGTGTTTTTTCGGGCCGAGCAGAGCCGCACACCATGCCGTTGGAACCAAACACCCCCCTGACCAAGACGGAGCTGGGCCGAGAGGCCATTGCCCGTCGCCTGCCCGAACTGCCGCCCCGCCTGCGCCCGGTGCTCATCATGATGGATGGCAAACGCACCCTGGCCGAACTCAGCCAATTGGCTGAGGCCATGGGCGGGCAGGCCGCCGTGGCGCAATTGCTGGACTTGGGGTTAGCAGCGCCGGTGCCCGGTGCGCCACCAACCACGCTCAGTCCCGCCCCGCCGCCATTGGACGGACCCGATCAGGGACCGACCGGTGCGCTCAGCCTGGCGCAGTTCCGCGCGCAGCTGGCCGATTACTTCGAGGCGCAGCTGGGGCCTTCTGCGCAGATGCTGGGCATACAAATACGTGCCTGTCAGCAGGTGCGTGACCTCAAGCCCCTGATTGTCCGGGGAACAGACAACCTGCAACATTTCAAGGGCCTGGCCGCGGTCAAGGCTTTCCAGCAAGGGCTGGGCAGCCAAATGCCCTCCGGCTGAGCGCGCAGCGGCTCAGGGGCTCTGCGCGACCTTCTCCAGCGTCAGGTCCAACCAGGTGTCGGCGTTGAGCGACAGGCGTATGCGCGCGGGCAGGTGTTGCAGCGATGGGGCAAACCACATTTCCGCGCTCACGCCACTGCGCGCCGGCGTCAGTGCGCGTGGCTTGAGGTGGTAGGCCGCCAGCGGACCCAAGGGGGTGGCCAGGGTGTCCAGGGCCACCACGTCGTAGGTCCACTCATCCACCCCGCCGGGACGGGCCAGGGTGACGGGCACCACCGCGCCCACACGCAGCGGTACCCGACCAGAGGCGAAGTCCTGTGCCAGCTGCACAAACTGGCTGGTCGTGTCCTGCAGTCGCGGCGGTCGGGGCACGGTGAGGCCGTTGTCCAGCACCACGGTTTGTTCGCCCAGACGCGCCCCGCGTTTTTTGCCGCGCCGGTCTTCCTCGTAGGCCTGTGGCCACAGGTGGCTGGGGGTGATGCGGCCCTGGCTGGTCAGGCGCATGTCCAGAAACAGGCCCACGTTCACCAAGATGTGGGCTTGGTAGCGCTCGTCGGTGCGCACCCATTGCACCTGGGCTTGGCCGTGGAGGGGCCCGCGGTAGTGACCTTCCAGCTTGTAACTCAAGCGGGTGCTCAGAGGCCAAGCATTCAACCATGCAGAAGCATCGTTTCCATAATTGATAGCTGAAACCTGTTGATTGATAAGCGCTGTAGGCTTATTGGATCCATATTTTTCCGCCGAAGGTGCCGTGGACACCGGTGGGGTGGGGTCGGTGGCCAACGCCACAGCTGGTGGCGGCGTGACCGGGGTGCTGGGCTCGGGGACGGGTGGTGTGGGCTGGGGGGCTTCGGTGGCGGCCCGCGCGGGGACCTGTGCGCCAGGGGCTGGCGTTGCTGGGAGGCGCTTGGGCGGGCGGGTGGTGGGCTGGGTGGGGGTGGTTCGGGTTGGGGCAGGTGCCGCTGTCGGTGGCGTGTCACGGGGGGCTTGGCCTGCCCACACGGTGCGCGCTTGCACCACTTGGCCCACGGTGGGGGGTGGGTGGGCCAAGGCGGCCGCCAGGGCGGCTTGATGCTGTGTGGCGGACACGTCGGCATCGGCGGTGGGCAGCAGGGCGCGGTTGAACTCAGGCTCCGCCATGGCGCTGAGCACCCCCTGGCGCTGGCCCAGGCCCCACCAGGCGAGCAGCACCAGGTGAGCGGCCAGCACCACCAGCACCAGCAACAGTTGTGCGCGGCGTGGCATGGGGGACTGGGTGGGGGGCTGCCCTGGCCGCGTCAGGCCAGTGCCAGTGGCCAGGTGCCGGGTGTGGCGGGGGCGGTCGTTTGCAGGGTGTGCACTGTGGCGTCTGGGGTGCGGGCATCGGCCGATGGCCAGCCCAGGGGAAGGGCCATGACCCGGCGGTCCCGGCTGACCCAGGCCGTGACCTGCGTGCGCTGGCCCAGCAACGGAGGCACGTCGTCCAGCTTGTGGATGCGCCAGGTCTCGTCGGTGCCCAACCCCACGGCCAACCATTCGTCCCCGGCGGCCATGCCGGCTTGTTCGGCCAGGCCACCGCGCAGCACGGTTTTGAGGGTGAGGCCCTGGGCCTCGGACACCCGCAGGCCCAGGCGTTGGGCCAGCGGTGCTGGGTCGGTTTTGGCTTGGGTGCCGTGCTGTGCCAGCAGGTCGAGCACCGGCAGGTCGGTGGTGCTGCTGACCCAGGTGGACAGCTCACCGTCCAGCGGGCGTCCGGCCAGGTGGGTGAGCACGTCGCGCAGGTCGCGCTCCGTCATGGGGCCGCCGTGGCTGCGCTGCCACAGGGCCCGCATGGCGTGGTCCAGGCTGCTGCCGTGTTGGCGCAGCGTGAGGTCCAGGCACAGGGCCACCAGTGCGCCTTTGGTGTAGTAGCTGACGGTGGCGTTGGGGGTGTTTTCCTGCACACGGTAGTAGCGGGTCCAGGCGTCGAAGCTGGCCTGCGCCACAGTCTGGACATGGCGCCCCGGCGTTTGGGCCACCTGGTTGATGGTCTTGGCCAGCAGCTGGAGGTAGACGGGGGTGTCGATCAGGCCGGCGCGCAGCAGCAGCAGGTCGTCGTAGTAACTGGTGAAGCCCTCGAAAAACCAGAGCAGCTCGGTGTGGTTTTCGCGGTCCAGGTCCAGGCGGGTGAACTCGGCGGGCCGCAGCCGCTTGACGCTCCAGGTGTGAAAGTACTCGTGGCTGATCAGCCCCAGCAGGCTGGTGTAGCCGTCGGTGGCGCTCAGCGCGGGGGGGGGCGTGGTGCTGCCTGGGGCGGACAGCCGAGGCAGGTCGTTGCGGGGGCAGATCAGGGCGGTGGAGTGGGGGTGCTCCAGCCCACCGTAGCCGTCGTGGGTGGCATTGAGCATGAACACGTAGCGGTCAAACGGTGGCCTTCCATCGGGGCCGTGCCAGAAGGCCATCTCGGTTTCGCAGATGCGCTGGGTGTCGGCCACGAGGCGCGGGCCATCGAGCCATGGGCCTGCGCCGCTGACCACCAGGCGGTGCGGGATGCCGCGCACCTCGAAGTGCGCGCTCCAGAACGCCGCCATTTCCACGGGCTCGTCCACCAGGCTGGCGTAGTTGGGGGCCTGGTAGGTGCCAAAGCCCCGTTCGTCCACCTGCAGCGGGGACAGTCCGGTGGCCAGCTGCCAGTGGGTGGTGGCGGGCAGGCGGTCGGGCGCTGGCGGCAGCACCTGGAGCTGGTGCGGGTGGTCTTCCTGGCCCACCACGCGCAGGCACAGGCTGGTGCCGTTGAAAAAACCACGCGTGCTGTCCAGCCAGGCGGTGCGCACCGAGACATCGAAGGCGTACACCTCGTAGCTCACCTCCAGCGGGCCGCTGGGCGGTGTGTCCACCCGCCAGCGGTGCTTGTCCAGCTGGTGCAGTGCCACGGGCTGGCCGTTGGACTGGGCGCGCAGGTGCTGGAGGTGTTGCGAGAACTCGCGCACCAGGTAGCTGCCGGGAATCCACACGGGCAGGGCCAGTACGGTTCCCGCACTGGCCTGCGGTACGGTGAGGGTGATGGCGTAGAGGTGGGCATGCACGCTGTGCACGGCCACACGGTAGTGAATGGCGTGGTTCATGGGGGAAGGGAGTGAATCAAACGGCCCCGGCGGCCACAAAACAGCTCAGGGCCGCCACGGCAGACAGCCGAAACCGCAGGGTGAGCCACGCGGACAGGCCGGCGGCGGGGAACAGGCGGCGATCCACCCCGTAACAGACCAGCAGCAACACGCCCAACCACGGCAAAGCTGCGTCAGCGGGCATGAGCACACCGGGCCAAGCCAGCAGGCTGGGCACCACGCCCCAGACCAAGTGGCGCCGCATGGCCCCGTCGGCCAGCGCCGGTGTGGTGAGCACGCCCGACAGGTGCACCCAGGCCAGTCCCCAATGGATGCCACCCAGGAAGGCGGCAATCAGCGCGGCATAGGCCACCATCAGCAGGGCGACGTAGGGCAGGGCGTCGGCGTTGACCAGCCACATCAGCAGCGCCAGGCCCACAAAGGGCAACAGCCCGGCGTACCCGAGGCGGTGAACCAGTGTCTGTGCGGCGGCGGAAGGTGTGTGCTGGAGCATGGCGATCAGGGCTTGGCTTCGGCCAGCATCTTTTCAATGCGGTCGGCGGGGATGGCACCAGGCACGCGGGTGCCATTCACGAAAAACAGGGTGGGTGTGCCGGTGATGCGGTTCTTTTTGCCGAATTCGACGTTGCGGTCCACGGCCGTGCTGTCACAGGTGGCCGCGGGTGGGGTGACGTCTTTCACCATCCAGTCGGTGAAGGCCTTGCCTTTGTCCTTGGCGCACCAGATGGCCTTGGACTTGTCGGTCGAGTCCTTGCTCAAGATGGGGTAGAGGAACACGTGCACGGTGACGTTGTCAATTTTGGCCAGGTCCCGTTCAAATTTTTTGCAGTAGCCGCAGTTGGGGTCTTCGAACACCGCCAGTTTGCGCTTGCCATTGCCTTTGACGATGGTGAAAGCATCTTTGAACGGCAGGTCACTGAACGGGACGGCGGTGAGCTTCTCCATGCGTTCTTCGGTCAGGTTGACCTTGGCCCGCGTGTCGATCAGGGCACCTTGCAGCAGGTAATTGCCCTCGGCGTCGGTGTAGAGGATGTCCGCACCGTTGATGCGCACTTCATACAGGCCAGGCATGGGGGTCTTGCTGACTTCGTCGATGGTGGGGAAATTGGGCAACCGCTCGGTCAGGTTTTTGCGGATCGCGGCTTCCTGTGCCTGCACGCCGCCGTGCAGGGTCAGGCCGAGCGCGAGGGTGATGAGGGCAGAGCGGCAGAGTTGGGTGGTGATGGGCATGGGTGTGGTGACGGTGGGTCAGCGGGGAAATCGGACAAAAGAACGGACAAAAGGAGTCGTTTGGGTGGCGCCGGCGCCGTTAAGTTCAGTGAGGGGCGGTGCCCAGTCTGCTCGCTGGCGCTGCGGCGTCAGCCACCGGAGTTGGGGTGGCCCATGGCTTGGCGCGCCAGCCAGGATTTGAGGGGGGACATCCGGTCCACGCCGCTCAGGCCCCAGTTGCGCAGGTTCTGCACCAGCTTGTTGTCTTGCCGGAACAGGGTGAACAGGCCATCGGTCAGCTGGCCCATGGCGGCAAAGTCGGCTTTGCGGGCGCGTTCGTAGCGGCGCAGCAACTTGATGTCACCCAGGTCGCGCCAGTATTCCCGCTGGTGCAGCACCCGTGCCAGCTCTGCCACATCGGCCAGCCCCATGTTCAACCCTTGGCCGGCCAAGGGGTGCATGGCGTGTGCGGCATCGCCAGCCAGCGCGACACCGGGCAAGACCCACCGGTTGGCCTGTGACAGTTCCAGCGGCCAGGCCAGCGGCCGATGGGTCAGTGCCAGCTGGGGGGCTTCCAGCTGGCAGACTGAGGCCAGCTCGGTCAGAAAAGCGGCATCGGCCAAGGTGGTGAGGTGCCTGGCCTTGTCCGCCAGGACAGACCACACCACCGCCACGTCCTGCCCGACTTCCCCCCCCAGTGGCAGCAGTGCGAGGATTTCGCCTTGGTGAAACCACTGGCGGGCCACTCCACCGTGCGGGGTGGGCAGCGTGAGGCGCGCGGCCACCGCGTGGTGTGGGTAGGCCTTGACCGTGTAGTCCATGCCCCATTCGGCGCGGGTGGCACTGCGCTTGCCCTCGCAGATCACGGTCAGCGCCGCCTTGGGGGCGGGTGCGGGGGCTTGGATCACCTGCACCAGGCTCTGAAAGCGCAGTGCCTCGTTGAGTCGCGCCTGAAGAGCGGGCACGTCCACGATCCAATTCAGAGCCTGGTGTCCGAGGTGGGCTGCTGAAAAGTTCAGCCCGCCACCGTGGTCGCCGTGGACCACCATCTGGGTGACGGGCGTCACGGGCAACTGGTGTTGGGGGGGCAGACCGGTGTCGGGCCAGGCGCGGACCGACTCCAGCAACTGGCGGGAGGTCTGGTTCAGCGCATAGGCGCGGATGTCGGCGTGGCCATCCGGGCCTGGGGGCACACCGGGAGCAGGCGCTGGCACACACAGCGCCACGCGCAGCCTGTGTTGCGCCAGCAGGAGTGCCAATGTGCTGCCCACAATGCCGCCACCGCGAATGCACACGTCAAATCGTTGGGTCATGTCGGGGATTCCAGAAGGGGGTGGCGGGGCGCGCCGTTGGGGATCAACCCGCGCGTCACACGTCGTCTCGCGTGCGGGACATCAGGCTGATGGCCAGTTCATTGACGAGTTTGGACAGTGTCCTGTCCATGTTCATGGACGTGCGTCCAAATTCAATGCCCAGCTGCAGCAGCTCGGGCTTGGCGCTGGCGCCCACCGCCCGCAAGGCGTCTTCCCGAAATCGGTCTGTTTTGGAGAGCGACTGCCGGGTTTCCTTGCGGGGCGACAGGAACTGGCTCAGGCCCTGGGGGGCAATGCGCGAGTGTTTGACGATCAGGTCCACCTCGTAGGCGCTGTTGCCTTCGGCTGTTTCCACGTACAACGTGCCACTGGGGAAGCGGGCGCCCACACGGACTTGCTCCAAGGGTGCCAACAGCAGTGCAGAGAGGCCACCGCAGCTGACGTCAAGCACGCGCACCCGCTCCAGGTGTTTGATGCCCGATTTCAGCGTCACGTGAATGAGGGTGTGGTTGGGCACTGGCACACGGAAGCTGTCACGGCGTTGCAGGCGGAACAGCCGACTGGGCAGACTGGTGACCAGCGCGTTGTCTTTGCCATCCGAGGAGTGGCGTGTGGTGACCACCTCGCATTCAAAGGTGAGGATCACACCCTGAAGTTTGATGGAGCCGCGCAGCGTCAGCCCGCGACCGATGTGGGGTGCCGCCATGGGCAGGTCAAACTCCATGCGCTCCTGGGTTTCGTCCAGCGAGAACACGTTGGAATTGAAGACAAAGACCAGCTGGTCTTCGGGGGGGAGGTTGGTGTTGATCACCACCAACGTGGCTGCCTGCCGGGCCTGCTCCATTTTCTGGAGCAACTCAAGCTGCTCGGATTTGCTCAGAATTTGGTAGGACGCATCGCCCAAATGCCCGGCCAGCAGCGACCGTGCTTCCGAGGACAACCCCTTGGACAGGGGTTGGGTGTCGGGAAAACTTGTTTCCAAATGCTCGTGTGGTGCACTCATTCGTCCATTTTATGTGGGGGAGTGCGCGGTCGGTGTTGGCACAGGGTTCTGGGTGAGGGTGACCGCCCAGCAGGGGCCGCGGCAGGCCCTGCCAGGAGGGCTCTACCACCGCCGTGCCGTCCCGGGCGTCAATCGGCGAATTTGCCCGCCGCCTCGATCACGGGCTTGAGTTTGTCGATTTCCTTGGCCACAAACTCCTTGTGTTGCGCGCGTTCCATGCGCTTGTCCGTGACCACCACCGCGCCCAACCCTTCCTGCTTTTTGACGAAGTCAGGGTCCTTCAACGCCACCTTGAGGGCATCGTTGAGTTGCTTCAGCACCGCCTCTGGCGTGCCCTTGGGGGCGTACAGGCCGTGCCAGATGGACAGGTCAAACCCCTTCAACCCCATTTCATTGAGGGTGGGGTAGTCCTTGAGCAGCTTGTGCGTGGACAGCGGCTTGGCGGTGGTCACGGCAAAGGCCTTGACGCGCCCGGCCTCGATCTGCCCGGTGGTGTTGGTGGTCTGGTCACACATCACGTCCACCTGCCCGCCAATCAGGTTGGTCATGGCCGGTGCCGTGCCGCCGAACGGAATGGTGGTCATGGACTCGTTGAGTTTGACCGCCGACTGCCACATCAGGCCACAGATGTGCGACGCCGACCCCAAGCCCGCGTGGGCCAGGTTGAGCTTGCCCGAGTTGGCGCGGATGTAGTTCTCAAAGTCGCGGTAGGTGTTGGCCGGCAGCTGGGGTTTGCCCAGCAGGGTCATGGGCACTTCGTTCACCAGGCCCAAGTACTCGAAATCTTCCAGCGGCTTGAATGGCAGTTTGCGGTAGAGCCCTGGGGTGGACGCCATGCCGATGTGCCACAGCAGCAGGGTGTAGCCGTCGTTCTTGGCGCGTGCCACCTTGTTGGCGCCGATGGTGCCGCCAGCGCCCGCCGCGTTTTCGACGTTGATGCTGGCCCCATTCAGTGGTTTGCGCATGGCCTCGGCCAAGTCCCTGGCCACCCGGTCGGTGGGTCCGCCCGCGGCAAATGGCACCACAAAGGTGATGGACTTGCTGCCCGGAAAGTCTTGCGCAAAGGCGGTGCCTGCGGCGGACAGGCTGAGAATGGCCAAGGCCATGGACGTGAGGGCTTTCATGTTGTCTCCAAGTGATAGAACAACCCCATGATAGGAAAAAACGGGGCTGTCCGACAGCGCGGAAACTACTTAGAACTCACTGATAACTGCGGGCATCCTCGATGACTTTGCCATCGTTGGGCAAGCTGCCGGGGGCGTGTGCCACGATGGCCGCGCGCAGTTTGGTGACGTCGCGCACGGCATTTTCCAGGTTGGCGCGCAGGGTCGCGTCCAGTTGGGCGCATTCCACGTGCAGGGCCATCTGGTCGTTGGCCATTTCGCCAGTGACGACCAGCCTGGCTTTGCCCACGGCGGGAAACCGTTTGGCCACTTCGTTGACTTGCCCAGGGTGCACGAACATGCCCTTGACCTTGGTGGTCTGGTCGGCGCGGCCCATCCAGCCCTTGATGCGGGTGTTGGTGCGTCCGCTGGGGCAGGTACCGGGCAGCACCGCCGAGAGGTCGCCGGTGCCGAAGCGGATCAGGGGGTAGTCGGGGTTGAGCACCGTGACCACCACCTCGCCCACCTCGCCGTCGGCCACTGGGTCACCCGTGCCGGGACGGACGATTTCCAGCACCACCCCTTCGTCCAACACCAGGCCTTCGCGCGCCTGGGTTTCGTAGGCAATGAGGCCCGCGTCAGCGGTGGCGTAGCACTGATAGGCCTGAATGCCGCGCTCGGCCAGCCAGTCGCGCAGGCTGGGCGGGAAGGCCTCGCCCGACACCAGGGCTTTGGTGATGGACAGTTTTTGCCCGGCTTCCTCGGCTTTTTCGACGAGGATGCGCAAAAAACTGGGGGTGCCCGCGTAGGCATTGGGCTGCAGGTCGGCGATGGCCGCCAACTGCTGTTCGGTGTTGCCCACCCCCGCTGGAATGACGGTGCAGCCCAGGGCATGTGCCCCCGCTTCCATGATCCATGCACCCGGTGTCAGGTGGTAGCTGAAGGTGTTGTGCACCAGGTCGCCGGGCTGGAAGCCCGCTGCCGCCATGGCGCGGGCACTGCGCCAGTAGTCGGGCGCTTCGCCCTCGGGTTCGTAGATGGGGCCGGGTGACTGGTACACCCGACGTGCGCCCTTGGGGCGCAGCATGCCCTTCCATCCGATGGTGGAGAAGCCGCCGAAGGCATCGCCCCCCGCCGCGCGGCTGGCCTTCTGGCGCTCCAGGAGTTCGTGCTTGCGCACCACCGGCACCGTGGCCAGTGCCGCTCGTGTGGCGATGCCGCTGGCATCGATGCCGGCCAGCTGCACCGCCACCGCAGGGCTGTGGGACTGGGCGTGGGCCAGGTGGCTTGGCAGCACAGCCAGCAGCGCCGCCTCGCGGATGGCGGGATCGCGGGTTTCCAGTGCGTCAAAGGAATGGGACATGCCTGAATCTTTTAAAAAATAGCAGACAACGCATGTGTATCATGCGTTGGAGCCATAAAAGGCTTGAAATATCGGGGGGCGGTTGCTCAGGCCAACCAGCGCTTGCGGCGTTTGTAGCTCTTCACGTCCTTGAAGGACTTGCGCTCGCCGCCGCCCACACCCAGGTAGAACTCTTTCACGTCTTCGTTGTTGCGAAGGTCCGAGGCGGTGCCGTCCATCATGATGCGGCCCGACTCCATGATGTAGCCGTAGTCGGCGTACTTCAGGGCCATGTTGGTGTTCTGCTCGGCGATGAGGAAAGTCACTTTCTCTTTGGTGTTCAGGTCTTTCACGATCTCGAACACCTCCTCCACGATCTGGGGGGCCAGGCCCATGGAGGGCTCGTCCAGCAGCACCACACTGGGGTTGGCCATGATGGCGCGACCGATGGCGCACATCTGCTGCTCCCCGCCCGAGGTGTAGGCCGCCTGGCTGGTGCGGCGGGTTTTCAGTCGGGGGAAGTAGGTGTAGACCTTGTCGAGGTTGGCGGCAATCTCGCCCTTGTCGGTGCGGGTGTAGCTGCCGGTGAGCAGGTTTTCTTCGATGGTCAGGTGGGCAAAGCAGTGCCGCCCCTCCATCACCTGAACGACGCCGCGCTTGACCAGGTCGGCGGGCGTCAGGTTTTCGATGCGCTCACCGCGCAACTCGATGCTGCCTTTGGTGACTTCGCCACGCTCTGCCTTGAGCAGGTTGGAAATGGCCCGCAAGGTGGTGGTTTTGCCCGCGCCGTTGCCGCCCAGAATGGCCGCAATGGACCCCTCGGGCACATTCAGGGACACGCCCTTGAGCACGAGGATCACGTGGTTGTAAATGACCTCGATGCCGCTGACGTTCAGAACGATGTTGGTGTTGCTCATATGGACCTTTCGACTCACCTCAACCCCGCACGCGGGTCTGGGGTGAGGCATCGCCCTTCGGCAATGCCACAGTGGGATGGTCTCCCCGGTCAAGCCATCAGGCCCGCCGGGGAGTGGGGATCAGGACTGGCAGTCCTTGGCGTCGCGGCGGGTCAGCTTTTTCTCGGCTGCGTACTTGTCGGCAGCGGCCTTCACCATGGGTTTGATGATCTGGTCATCGGCCTGGTACCAGTCGGAGGACCAGTTGAACTTGGTGCCGTCCCAGGTGTGGACGCGGGCCCAAGCCGCACCCATGTGGTCTTGGCAGCTGGTGGAGATGGGGCGCATCACGCCCTTGAAGCCCAGTGCGTCCAACTTGGCTTGGGTGAGGTTCAGGTTTTCCAGGCCGTAGCGCACCTGCTCGCCGGTCATGACCTTGCCCTTGCCGAAGCGCTCTTGGGCGGCGCGCACACCTTCCACGCCCATCATGGCGCTCATCATGCCGCGCATGTACAGCACGTCGCCCACTTCTTCCTTGGGCCCGGTGCCCTGGCCTTTGCCATGCACCTTGGTCAGGGTTTCCTTGATGACGTCGGCGCCTTTTTCGACACCGTGCTGCATCATGACGGCGTTGTAGCCCTTGGCGCCTGCGCCCACGTCCTTGACGTCAGGCTCGGCACCGGCCCACCACACGCCATACATGTTTTCACGTGGGTAACCGGTGGCTTGGGCTTCTTTCAGGGCGGTGGAATTCATCACGCCCCAGCCCCAGTTCAGCACGTAGTCGGGGCGGTCGCGGCGGATTTGCAGCCAGGTGGCCTTTTGCTCCACGCCGGGGTGGGTCACAGGCAACAGCGTCAGGGTGAAGCCGTGCATGGCAGCACGCTCCTGCAGCAGTGGGATGGGCTCTTTGCCGAACGGGCTGTCGTGGTAAACCAGTGCGATCTTCTTGCCCTTGAGCTTGTCCAGACCGCCCTCCTTCTTGGCGATGTGCTGGATCAGCACGTCGGCGGCCACCCAGTAGGTGCCAGCCAGGGGAAAGTTCCACTTGAACACGCCGCCGTCGGCCGACTCGCTGCGGCCATAGCCGGAGGTGATGAGCGGGATTTTGTCGTTGGGGGCTTTTTCGGTCAGCGCGAAAGTGATGCCGGTGGACAGTGGCTGGAACACCGTGGCGCCTTTGCCTTTCAGGCGTTCGTAGCACTCCACACCACGGTCGGTGGCGTAGCCGGTTTCGCACTCTTCGAAGCTGAGCTTGACGCCGTTGACACCACCGCGCTCGTTGACCAGCTTGAGGTAGTCCACATAACCGTTGGCGAAGGGCACACCGTTGGGGGCGTAGGCGCCCGTGCGGTACACCAGCACGGGGAAGAATTGTTCCTTGGCTTGCGCGGCGGCCTGGGTGGACACCAGTGCCCCGGTGAGGCCGGTGGCGACGAGGGTGGCGGCAAGGGCCAGTTGGCGAATCTTCATGGTTGTCTCCTATGGAAGTTAAAGCACACAGCGAACGAAAACGGCGAGTGAATCAGGCACCGGGTTGATGCAGCACGCCCAACTGCATCGGTGCCGGCCATCAGTGGGGGAAGGGCCACAGACGGAGTTTTTGCTTGGCCACGGACCACAGCTTGGCCAGGCCGTGCGGCTCCACGATCAGGAACCACACGATGAGTGCCCCGAAGATCATGAATTCGGTGTGGGAGATGCCGGCGGTGGAAATGGACACACCCACCAGATCGCCCAGCACGGGCAGAAACTGGTTCAGGAAAATGGGCAGGATCACGATGAACGCAGCACCGAACAAGCTGCCCATGATGGAACCCATGCCACCGATGATGACCATGAACAACAGCTGAAACGAGCGGTCCACCGAGAACGCCGCAGGTTCCCACGAACCCAGGTGCACAAAGCCCCACAAGGCGCCAGCCACACCGACGATGAAAGAGCTGACGGCAAACGCGCTCAGCTTGGCGTACATGGGGCGAATGCCGATGACGGCAGCGGCCACGTCCATGTCGCGAATGGCCATCCACTCGCGGCCAATGGCGCTGCGCACCAGGTTTTTGGCCAGCAGGGCAATGACCACCAGAAAGCCCAGGCAGAACAGGTACTTTTCCACCGGTGTGTCAATGGCCCAACCCATCACGTTGAGGTTGGACACCGACACCGAACCCGACGAGTTGTTGTTGGTGAACCAGCCCACGCGCAAGAAAGCCCAGTCGGCAAAGAACTGCGCGGCCAGGGTGGCCACGGCCAGGTACAGCCCCTTTACCCGGAGGCTGGGCACGCCGAACACCAGGCCCGTCAGGGTGGCGAAGAACCCGCCCGACAGGATGGCCACGATCAGCGGCATGCCGTCGATGCGGATGTAGGTGTTGTAGGCCATGTAGGCGCCCACGGCCATGAAGGCCCCCGAGCCCAACGAAATCTGCCCACAGTAACCCACCAGCACGTTCACGCCCACGGCCGCCAAGGCCAGGATGAGGAAGGGGATGAGGATGGCCCGGAACATGTACTCGTCCACCAGCAGTGGCACGCCGACAAAGGCAAAGGCGATCAGGGCCAGCACCGCCCAGCGGTCCTGGGCAATGGGGAAGATTTGTTGGTCGGCCTGGTAAGAGGTCTTGAATTGACCGTTTTCGCGGTAAAACATGGGTTGTGTCCTGTCGAATATGAGTAAAAAATGCTTCTAGCGCTTTATTGATATAGGCTTCTAGCTGCGATTTTTATACCCGGTCAATGATTTTCTCGCCGAACAGGCCCTGGGGTCGGAACATCAGGAACACCAGTGCCAGCATGTAGGCAAACCAGATTTCGATGCCGCCACCGATGATGGGGCCCAGGTACACCTCGGACACTTTTTCGCCCACACCGATGATGAGGCCGCCGATGATGGCGCCGGGCACCGAGGTCAGGCCACCCAGGATGATGACGGGCAAGGCGCGCAGGGCCACGGTGGTGAGGGAGAACTGCACCCCCAGCTTGGAGCCCCAGATCATGCCGGCCACCAGGGCCACAATGCCCGCCACACACCACACGATCACCCAGATGCGGTTGAGTGGAATGCCGATGGACTGGGCCGCTTGGTGGTCGTCGGCCACGGCACGCAGGGCGCGGCCGGTGGTGGTTTTCTGGAAGAACAGGGACAAGGCGATCACCAGCGCAGCGGCAATGGCGGCGGCCCACAGGTCTTCCTTGTTGATGAGGATGCCACCGGGGAACATGCCTTCCAGGATGAAGATGGGGTCCTTGGGCATGCCGATGTTGATCTGGTAGATGTCGCTGCCAAAAATGGTCTGGCCCATGCCGTCCAGGAAATAGGCAATGCCCAGTGTGGCCATCAGCAGGGTGGCGCCTTCCTGGTTCACCAGGTGGCGCAGCACCAGGCGCTCAATCAGCCAGGCCACGCAGAACATGATGACCGCAGCCACCATGAACGCCAGGATGTTGGCGATCCACAGGCTGTCGGTGCCCAGCCAGCCGGGGATCCACTCGGAAAAGCGGGCCATGGCCAGCGCCGCAAACAGCACCATGGCCCCTTGCGAAAAGTTGAACACGCCCGATGCCTTGAAAATCAGCACAAAGCCCAGCGCTACCAGGGAATACAGCATGCCGGCCATGAGGCCGCCAAACAGGGTTTCCAGAAAAAATGCCATTGTGTGTCTCCGCTGCGGTTGGGGCGTTCAGTGGCTGGTGCCAAGGTAGGCACTGATCACTTCTTCGTTGTTGCGTACTTCTTCCGGGGTGCCGTCGCCAATCTTTTTGCCGTAGTCCAGCACCACCACGCGGTCAGAGATGTCCATCACCACCCCCATGTCGTGCTCGATCAGCACCACCGTGGTCCCGAACTCGTCGTTGATGTCCAGCACAAAGCGGCACATGTCCTGCTTTTCTTCCACGTTCATGCCGGCCATGGGTTCGTCCAGCAGCAGCACTTGCGGTTCCATCGCCAGGGCGCGGCCCAGGTCCACCCGCTTTTGCAGGCCGTAGGGCAACTGGCCCACAGGGGTTTTGCGGTAGGCCTGGATTTCCAGGAAGTCGATGATGTGTTCGACCTTCTCGCGGTGTTCCACTTCCTCGCGGGCGGCGGGGCCCACGCGCAGGGCCTGCATCAGGATGTTGCTTTTGATGCGCAGGTTGCGCCCGGTCATGATGTTGTCGATCACGCTCATGCCTTTGAACAGCGCCAGGTTCTGGAAGGTGCGGGCAATGCCCATTTCCGCCACCTGGCGGCTGTTCATGTGTTTGAAGGTCTGCCCGCGAAAGCTGATGGAGCCTTGCTGCGGGGTGTACACCCCGTTGATGCAGTTGAGCATGGAGCTCTTGCCCGCACCGTTGGGGCCGATGATGGCGCGGATTTCGTGCTCTTTGACGTTGAAGGAAATGTCGGTCAGCGCTTTCACGCCACCGAAACTCAGGCTGATGTTCTTGACGTCCAGGATGACGTCGCCAATTTTTTTCTCTGCCATGGTGTGCGGTCTTTCAGGCGATCGGGGTGTGTGGCTCAGGCCGCGGCCTTGACGGGGGTGAAAGTCTGTGTGTCGGCCAGTTTGAGCGTTGCGCTCACGCTGCCGGTGCGGCCATCTTCAAACTTCACCACGGTTTCAATGAACTGCTCGGCCTTGTTGCCGTAGAGCGCATCGACGAGCACGCTGTACTTGTCGCCGATGAAGCCGCGGCGGACCTTGTTGGTGCGCGTCAGCTCGCCGTCGTCGGCGTCCAGCTCTTTGTGCAGCACCAGGAATCGGCTGATCTGGCTGCCCGCCAGCAGGTTGTCCTGGGCCAGATCGGCGTTGACCTTTTCAATGCACTCTTTGATGAGGTCGTACACCTCGGGCTTTTGGGCCAGGTCGGTGTAGCCCGCGTAGGGCAGGTTGCGGCGCTCGGCCCAGTTGCCCACGGCGTCGAAGTCGATGTTGATCATCACGCACACGCGGTCACGCTGGTCGCCAAACGCCACCACTTCTTTGATGTGGCTGAAGAACTTGAGCTTGTTCTCGACGTACTTGGGGGCAAACATGGCTCCGTCGTTGGCCCCGCCTTTGATGCGACCCACGTCTTTGACACGGTCGATGATTTTCAGGTGACCGTGCGCGTCGATGAAGCCCGCGTCACTGGTGTGGTACCAGCCGTCGGCGGTCAGCACCTCGGCGGTGGCCTTGGGGTTTTTGTAGTACTCCTTGAGCAGTCCGGGGGACTTGACCAGCAGCTCGCCGTTGTCGGCCAGCTTGATCTCCACGCCTTCGCAGGGCACGCCCACGGTGTCTGCCCTGGCCTCGTGGTCGGGCTGCAGGCACACAAACACAGCGGTTTCGGTGGAGCCGTAGAGCTGCTTCAGGTTGATGCCGATGCTGCGGTAAAAGCTGAACAGGTCGGGGCCAATGGCCTCACCCGCTGTGTATGCCACCCGCACGCGGGAAAAGCCCAGCGTGTTGCGCAGTGGGCCATACACCACGAAGTTGCCCAGTGCGTACATCAGGTTGTCGACCAGTCCCACGGACTTGCCGTCCATTTTCTGGGGGCCGACTTTGCTGGCCACGTCCATGAAGTAATGGAACAGCTTGCGCTTCAAGGCGCCAGCATCTTCCATGCGGATCATGACGCTGGTCAGCAGGCCCTCGAACACCCGGGGCGGGGCAAAGTAGTAGGTGGGGCCGACTTCTTTCAGGTCAATGGTGACGGTGGCGGCCGACTCGGGGCAGTTCACCACGTAGCCTGCAGCCAGCCACTGGGCGTAACTGAAAATGTTCTGGCCGATCCAGGCAGGGGGCAAGTAGGCCAGCACCTCGTCGTCGGCGGTGAGTTTGTCGAACCTTGCCCCCACGTCGGCGCGGTTGAGCAGCGTGTGGTGGGTGTGGACCACACCTTTGGGGTTGCCCGTGGTGCCCGAGGTGAAGAACATGGCGGCCACGTCGTCGGGCTGAACCTTTTGGACCTCCAGCTCGAAGAACTGCGGGTGCACCTTGGCAAAGGCCTTGCCCGAGGCCAGCAACTCATCCAGTGCGGCCAGGCCCACTTCGTCGTAGTTGCGCAGTCCGCGTGGGTCATCAAAGAACACATGCTGGAGCTGGGGGCACTGCTCGCGGATCTCGAGCATCTTGTCTACCTGCTCCTGGTCTTCCACCACCGCAAAGCGCACTTCGGCATTGTTGATGGGGAACGCGCACTCGTTGGCCACTGCGTCCTGGTACAGCGGCACCGGGATGGCACCCAGTGCCTGGGCAGCCAGCATGGTGGCGTACAAACGGGGGCGGTTGGCGCCCACCACCACCATGTGCTCATGGCGTTTCAGGCCCGCCTGGTGCAGGCCGCAGGCCATGTGTGCCACCAGTTCGAGCATGTCTGCCCAGGTGGTGGTTTGCCAGATGCCGTACTCTTTTTCACGCATGGCGGCCGCTGAGGGCCGTTTGGCTGCGTGGTCCAGAAGCAATTGGGGGAACGTGGTCCGCATGACGTCTCCTGATGCGCTTGTGCTTGTTAGTCAGGGCCCATTGCCGACAAAGACAAAGGCCTGCTTGATTCAACTGAAGTGGATCGTAGGCCTGCATTTGACGTCATGTTGTCAATGCGACGACAATTGAAGGGACAACCCTGCTGGGACTTTCCCTAGGTTTAGGCCTTTTTCACACCCAACTGTCGCCATGACGACCATTCATCCTCTGCGCCAGCGTGCGCGCCCGCTCACGCCGGACGAACTGCTGGCCGTGCCGTGGTTGTCCGCCCTGACATTGTCGGAAAGGGACCGCGCGTGTGATGCCCTGATGGTGACGGAGGCCCTTCCCGGCGACACCATTTGCCGCATCGGGAAAGAAGCCAATTTCTGGTTCGGCCTGCTGGATGGGCTGCTCAAAATGAGCAACGACGACTCCCTGGGCACGACCATCACGTTTGCGGGGGTGGCTCCGGGCGGTTGGTTTGGTGAGGGGACGGTGCTCAAGCGCGAGGTGTACCGCTACAACATCCAAGCCCTGCGCAAAAGCCGGGTGGCGGGGTTGCCTTCCAAGACCTTTCATTGGCTCATCGAGCATTCCCTGGGTTTCAACCGCTTTGTCATGTTGCAGCTCAACGAGCGGTTGGGCCAATTCATTGCCGCGCGGGAGAGCGATCGCCTCAACGACCCCGAGCTGCGGGTGGCCCGCAGCATTGCCTCGCTGGTCAACCCGGTGCTCTACCCCAGTGTGGGTGAGGTGTTGCGCATCACGCAGCAAGAGCTGGCCTACCTGGTGGGGTTGTCGCGCCAGCGGGTGAACGAGGCCCTGGCGTCGTTGCAAGGGCTGGGCATCATCCGCATTGAGTACGGGGGGTTGCGGGTGTTGGACCTGGATGCCCTCCGCGCCAAGGGGCCAACGGCATGACCTGACGCGGTGTGGCCACTCTATTTGGCTCACCACACGGGGTACGGGCACCTGTGTAAAGTGTCAACACCGGGTCGCCGAATGACGGCGAGGCTGGCAAGCCATTCAGGCCTGTGCGTTGCACCACCCATCTCTTGTTCATTGGATGCATTGCCCATGACACATTCCTTTTTGTTCCTTGGCCACCGACGGGAACCCCTCGCCTCCTGGCGCGTTGCCATGGGCCTGTCGCTGGTGGTGACCGTGGTGGGCTGTGCCCACCACCCTGCCGAGCCTGTGGGCACACCCGCCAAAGAATCGGTGCTGGTCCTCACCACCGAGCAGGCGTTGCTGCGCGTCAATGCGGGACAGCCCCAGCGGGTGCTGGCCCGGGTGCCCGTGCAGGGCCTGCCGGTCGGTGAGCGGCTGGTGGGCATGGACTTTCGCGTGGCCCGTGGGGTGTTGTACGCCCTGGGTCAATCTGGCCGGCTTTACACCTTGGATGCCACCACCGGTCAGCTGACAGCGGTGGGCAGTGCGGCCCCTGCGGTGGCCCTGCGTGGCACGCGTTTCGAGCTGGACTTCAACCCGGCTGCGGACCGCCTGCGGGTGGTCAGTGACATGGGCCAGAATTTGCGCTACCACCCCGACACGGGTGCCCTGGTGGATTTCGACGCACAGCAGCCCGGCACACAACCCGACCCCGACCTGGCGTATGCCCAGGGCGATGCCCAGCAGGGCCAAGCTCCGCTGGTGCTGGCGGCGGGCTACACCTATCACCAGCAAAACGACAAGCTCACCACCAATTTCGCCATCGATGCCCGCCAGGGCACCCTGGTCGTCCAGGGCTCGCGCGAAGGGGCCGCGCCCGTGGTGTCGCCCAACCTGGGGATCTTGCACACCGTGGGGGCTTTGGGCACAGGGCCGCTGGCGGCGGCCACCCTGGACATTTCCGATGTCAACAACACCGCGCTGGCCGCGCTGCGCACCGTGGCCGACGGACGCACCCGGCTCTACCGACTGAGCCTGGACACCGGCGTGGCCATTTTGGTCGGCACGGTTGCCCAAGGGCAGCCGCTGGTGGGCATGGCCATCGAACCATGACCCCACAGGTGCTCAAACACTGGCGCGCGGCCACGGCGCTGTTGGCCGGTGCGCTGGCCTGCGCCGTGGCCTGCGCGGCCGATGTCACGGTGACGGTGCAGGGCCCGGACGGCCAGGCCTTGTCCGGGGCCGTGGTGTTCTTGGATTCTGCGCAGGCCAGCCAGGCGGTCAGGCCTTTGACCCAGGCCGAAATGGCCCAGCAGGGCAAGGCTTTTTTGCCCGATGTGCTGGTGGTCACCCGGGGCACGGCGGTGCACTTCCCCAACCGCGACACGGTGCGCCACCACGTGTATTCGTTTTCACCCACCAAAAAATTCGAGCTCAAGCTCTACATCGGCACGCCCGCCAACCCGGTGGTGTTTGACCAGCCGGGGGTTGCCGTGCTGGGCTGCAACATCCATGACCAGATGGTGGGGTGGGTGATGGTGCTCGACACCCCTTACTTTGCCCAGACCCCTGCCGCAGGTCGGGTGGTGTTGCCGGGTGTGCCGCCGGGCAACCACACCTTGCGCGTGTGGCATCCGCGTTTGCCGGTGGGTGCACCGGCGCAGGCACAGCCACTGTTGGTGCCCGCCGCGGGCGCACAGGCCACCGTCCGCCTGGCGCAGGTGCAACCATGATGGCGGGCCTGGTCCAGCGCTGGCAGCACCTGGGCCTGGCCGCACGCATTGTGGGCACCTCGCTGCTGCTGCTGCTGCTGGTTCAGCTGGCCGGGTTTGCGGTGGTGCGCTCCAGCATTGCCAGCAACGCCCGCACCCAGATTGCCCAGGAGTTGGTGGTGGGCGAACGTGTCTGGCGCCGGGTGCTGGCGCAAAACGCGGACAAGCTGCAACTGGGTGCCTCGGTGCTGGCCGCCGACTTTGGTTTCCGCGCTGCCGTGTCGTCGGGCGATGTGGAGACCATCCGCTCCGCGTTGGACAACCACGGTGCCCGCATCGGTGCCCAAGTGGTGGCCCATTTCAATCCGGCGGTGCAGCTGCAGACCGTGGGCGACGGTGGCGGCACGCCGGTGGATGCCCAAGTGTTGCAGCGGGTGGCCAACCAGCTGACCACGTCCGGCCAAGGCAGCCAGATTGCCATGATGGGACACATCCCCCACCAGTTCGTGATGGTGCCCCTGCGTGCGCCCCTGGTCATCGGTTGGG
The DNA here is from genome assembly GCA_964396895.1 of uncultured Hydrogenophaga sp. Classification (GTDB taxonomy): domain Bacteria; phylum Pseudomonadota; class Gammaproteobacteria; order Burkholderiales; family Burkholderiaceae_C; genus UBA2334. The sequence goes on from CAYNGJ010000004.1 coordinate 26,851, forward strand.
TGCTGATGGGTTTCCCCATCGACCAGGCGCTCGCCGACGACGTGTATTCCCTCATCAACGTGCACTTGGCCATTTTGGGTGCGCCCATCGCCCCCTCCGCACCAGGAGGTGGTACCGGTGAAGGTGTGGCGGTGCTGGTGTCCACGTTGCCAGCGGCCGATTTGTCCGCCCTGGACCCTCAGCAGTGGCGTTCGGGTGAGGTGTCGGTGCTGGGCCAATCCATGGTGACCCGCGTGCTGGCGCTGGACGGGGGACCCACCCAGATCCGGGTGGTGTTGCTGCGCTCGGTGGACGAGGTGCTGGCCCCCTTTGTGCGGCTGCAGTGGGTGCTGTTTGTCATCACCATGGCCGGTCTGGTGCTGTTTGCGCTGGGCAACCGCTGGACGGCCCGGCGCATCACCCAGCCGCTGTATTCGCTCACCCATTCCTCGGCCCAACTGGAAGCGGGCGACTTTGACACCCCCTTGCCCGAACTGCACCGGGGCGACGAGGTGGGCACACTGGCCCGCGCGTTTGACCACATGCGCCAGAGCGTGGCCCAGAAGCAGGCCGAGGTGCGCCGCCTGGCCTACTGGGACCGCCTGACCGGGCTGCCCAACCGCGAGCAGTTTCGGCAAAAGCTGATCGTGGCCATGACCACGGATGCCGCCGAGTCTGTGCCCGTTTCCGTCATCACCCTGAACCTGGATCGCTTCAAGCACGTCAACGATGTGCTGGGTTACGCCTTTGGCGACGAGTTGCTGTGTGCCGTCGCGGGTCGCCTGCAGGGCCAGGTCCAGCGCGAGCGCGACACCGTGGCCCGGCTGGGGGGTGACGTGTTTGCCCTCATGCTCTACCGCACGGATGCCGAGGGGGCTCAACACCTCACGCAGCGGATTGCCCAGGCCTTTGAAGAAGCCCTGACCCTCAGCGGTCAGACCGTGGACGTGAGCGCCAGCATGGGGGTGGCCAGCTGGCCCACCGATGCCGATGCCGCCGACCTGTTGCTGAGCCGCTCCGAAATTGCCATGCACGCGGCCAAGGCCAAGGCCGCTGGCACGTTGTTGTACGAGCCCGCGCTGGACTCCTCCAGTGCACAAAACCTGTCCTTGCTGACCGACCTGCGCCATGCGCTGGAACACGGCGAGTTGCGCCTGTACCTGCAGCCCAAAATTGCCGTGGCCACGGGCCGTGTCATCGCGGCCGAGGCCCTGGTGCGCTGGCAACACCCCATGCGGGGGCTGGTGCCACCCATGCAGTTCATTCCGTTTGCCGAGCAGACCGGCTTTGTGCGCCAGCTCACGCTGTGGATGTTCGAAGAGGCCGCCCGCCACTGGCAAGGGCTGCAGCAGCCGGGGCAGTCCACGCGCATTGCCATCAACCTGTCCACCCGCGACCTGCTGGACAACGCCTTCCCCGAGCGCCTGGCCACGGTGCTGCAGCGCCACCAGGTGCCCACCAGTGGTTTTTGCCTGGAGATCACGGAAAGCGCCATCATGGACGACCCCCTGCGGGCCGAGGCCACCCTCAACCGCCTGGCGGCCCAAGGCTTCAAGCTGTCCATCGACGACTTTGGCACCGGCTATTCCTCGCTGGCCTACCTCAAACGCCTGCCCGTGAACGAGCTCAAGATCGACAAATCGTTTGTCATGGGCATGGCCAGTGACAGCAACGACGAAAAAATTGTCCGCTCCACCATTGACCTGGCCCACAACCTGGGCCTGAGTGTGGTGGCCGAGGGGGTGGAAGATGCCGCCATACTCACCCGCTTGGCCGCCCTGCAGTGCGACGAAGCCCAGGGCTACCACATGAGCAAACCTGTTCCACTGGCAGACTTCGTGGTCAGTTGCGGACGCTGGCACCAGCAGTTGGTGTCATAAATTTCAATCAAAATGGCCTCCAGCGCTTGATAATAAACACACTCAAGCTATACAAATTAAGCAATGACCGAACGCAAATCCCTGACCCTGGGCGCCGACCAAAAGCGCCTGCGAGAGCAACGCGCCCAAGCATTGGAGCGGCTCGCCGCGCCCACCCCGTCGCCAGAGGCCACCCCGACGCCAGACCGCGCGGCCCGTGCACCGTCGGCGGGCCAGCGGCCCCAGGGCAACCGGGCTGAACGCCCCCCCCAGGATGCCCGGCCACCCCGTGCCTGGCAGGCGGGGGCGGGCAGCCCACGGCCCACCGCCACGCCCCCCGCTGCCGCACAGCCGACCCGTCCGGCGGGCAACCCGGTGCTGCGGGCCGACCGCCCCGGTCAAGGCCCCGTCCGGGTGCCCGCTGCTGCCGCTGCGCCCGCCGCCGACGGCACGCGCCTGAACAAACGCATGGCCGAGCTGGGCATTTGCTCGCGCCGCGAGGGCGATGCCTGGATCGACAAAGGCTGGGTCACCGTGAACGGTGAGGTGGCCATCATGGGCATGGTGGTGCAGCCCAGCGACCGCATCGAGGTGTCCGAGGCGGCCAAGGGGGAGCAAAAGCATTTGGTCACCATTTTGTTGAACAAGCCCATGGGCTTTGTCTCGGCCCAGGCCGAGGACGGGCACCAGCCCGCCATTGCCCTCATCAACCCGCGCAGCCACTGGGTGGAGGACGGAGCACGCATCCGCTTTGCCAACCACCAACTGCAAGGTCTGGCCCCCGCTGGGCGGCTGGACATCGACTCCGTGGGTCTGCTCGTGCTCACGCAAGACGGCCGTGTGGCCCGCCAACTCATTGGCGAGGACTCCGAGGTGGAAAAAGAGTACCTGGTGCGCGTGACCTATGCCACCCCCGCCGGTGACGTGGCCACCGATGTGCAAGCGGTGTTTCCGCCCGAGCGCATGGCGCTGCTGCGCCACGGCCTGAGCCTGGATGGCGAGCCGTTGAAGCCGGCGCAGGTGGAGTGGCAAAACCCCGAACAGCTGCGTTTTGTGCTCAACCAGGGCAAAAAGCGCCAGATTCGCCGCATGTGCGAGCAAGTGGGGCTGAAGGTGGTGGGCCTCAAGCGCATCCGCATGGGCAAGGTCACGCTGGGCAACCTGCCTGTGGGCCAGTGGCGCTACCTGGGCGCACACGAACGCTTTTGAGGTCGCGCAGCCCCTTGCGTCGTCAGCGCGGGGTGTCGTTGGGCTCGGCGCCCGTCAGCCACACCCGCAACTGTTGTGCCACGGTGGCGCTGCTGAGCAGTGCCAGGTGGCCGGTGCGGTACACCACCCGCTGGTGTTCGCGCGGCAAGCGCAAGTGGTGGCGCGGGTCGTCGTGCACACCCAGTGCACTGTTCAGCGGCACCAACCCATCGCCGGTCAGCCGGTCGGCCAGCAGACTGCGCTGGGCGGCCAGGGTGGCGGCCACGGCGTAGCAGTTCACCCCGTCGGGCAGGGGCAGCGGCACCCGGGTGTCGCTCAGGCGCCCCAGTGCGCGGGGCTGCCGGGCTTGGGCTTGCCAGTCGTCGGGCAGCACATGGCCGTGGCGCAGGTCGGTGATGCCCGCGCTGCGCACCTGGCCCAGGCGGACAAATGGCGCGGTGAAGCGTGACGCACCCAGCAGCAAGTCCACCCCATGCCCGGCCCGCTCCAGAGGCGAGCCGTGGTGGGGGGTGCCCAGAAATACCAGGTCTTTGAGGCGCTCTGGCCAGGTGTGGCCCGCGCGGATGCCCGCTGCATGGGCACTGCGCGCCACCAAGCCACCCATGCTGTGGGTCAGCAGGCTCAGGCGCGTCAGGGGCACGGGCCAATGGGCCACCAGGCGCTCCAGGCCATCGGCCAGTTGTGCGCCGTTGTCGGAAATGTGCAGGCCGGTGTTGTAGCGCAGGTTCAGCCGGGTGCACCCCAGCGCCTCGGCAAGCCAGGCGCCGTGGTCGTGGCCATGCCAATGCCATTGGGCATCGGTCATGCACAGGCCGTGGATGGTCAGCAGCACATGGGGCGTGGCCGCAGTGCCCGGGGGCAGGACTTGCCCTGGTTGCCAGGGCTGCCCGTCGATGCGAAACCCCATGTCCAGCGCCAGGCTGCTGTGTTGGGCCTGCAAGCGGTCACCCAGCACGCCATTCAGGGCGGCCAGTACCTGGGTGCGTTCCGCGCTGTCGGGGCGCTGGGCATCGGGGGCGGACAGCCATGGCACCACGGTTGCCAAGGCACTGTCCACTCCTTGGCCCACCAGCCCGGTGATGCCGCGAATCCCCTGGTACACCAGCCCGGTCAGGCCAGAGGTGCGTCCGCCTGGGTGGCGTGTGGCCCCCAGGCTGCGCAGCACCGAGTGGTGCACACCCTCGGTCACGTCCATCACGCCCAGGGTGGCCTGTGTGGCCAGTTGCGCGGCTGCGCGGAGGTCGGAGGCCTTGAGGTGCTGACGTGCCAGGGTGACTGGGCTGGGGCGGGGTTTGGGTGTGGTGCGGGGGCGTGAGGTCATGGGGGCGAACGGTGCGGCGCCGAAGCGGGGGCGGCCACGGTGCAGTTGCGTCCCCTGGCCTTGGCTTGGTACGTGGCAGTGTCGGCCATGTGAACCAGGCTGTCCAGCGTCAAGCGGCCCAGGTCACCGAGGATCACCGTGGCCGAGCCAATGCTCACCGTGAGCGGTTGCGGGCGCTCGCCCGGAAAGACGCGGGTCAACGTGGCGTGGATGTTGTCAGCCACCCGGCCCGCCGCCACCGCATCGGCATCTGGCAGAAAAATGACGAATTCCTCGCCCCCCTGACGGATCACCAGATCGCTGCGCCGCACACTGGCTTGCAGGGCCTGCGCCAGCTGGACCAGGACGCGGTCGCCTTCCTCGTGCCCCCATTGGTCATTGACCAGCTTGAAATGATCTGCATCCACCATCAGCAACGACAAGGTGGTGGGCGATTTGTCGATCGCAGGGCGGTCTGTCTGGGCTTGCAACCATTGGGCAAATTGATGCTCCAGCATCCGCCGGTTGCCCAAACCGGTCAACGGGTCGGTTTGGCTCAAGACGCTGAGCGCCTGGTTGCTGGCTTCCACGGCCTGTGTCTGGGCCCGCAGCTGGGCTTGGGCTGTCAGCAGCTCCCGGTTGGTGTCGCTCAGGTTTTGGGCCAAGGTTTGTGCAGTGGCCCGGGCGCTGATGAGCTCGACCTCAAACCGGCTGCGGTCCATGGCAATGAAAAACACCCAAATGCAGCAGGCCTGCCCCCGGCATTCCGTGACCCGGGCGTTGACCATGGCGGGCAGCGCATGGCCCTGGGGGTCGCGCAGCTTGAGGTGAATTTCCCGCACCTGACCCGTCTGGAACAAGGTGGGCCAGACATGCGTTTGCACAAACACCCGGCTGGCTGGCGGCAAAAAGCATTCCATGGACTGCCCCCGCCAGTCGGCGTCCGACCCCAGCAGCAGGTTCACCATTTCCTGTGAGGCATCGCCCATGTGGCCCTGGAGGTCGGTCACCAGCACGGCACAGGGCAGAAGCGGCAGAAAGTCCATGGCCGACGGAGCATGGGCGCCCAAGGCATCAGGCACGGCAGCTGGCCAAGTGTTTTTGCAAGGCCTCGATCACCAGCTGCGGGTGGCTCATGTGCGCGCAGTGGCCACGCACGTCCAGCACCTGGAGCGTGCTCTGCGGGAGGTGTTGGTGCAGGTAGTCACCCACCGCGGTCGGGGCCAGTGCATCGTGCCTGTGCTGCAGGAGCAGGCAAGGTGTGGGTACCCGTGGCAGATCGGCCCGGTTGTCGGCAAAAAAGGTTGCCTCAGCGAACACCCGGGCCATGACCGGGTCGGTCGAGCAGAAGCTGTCGGACAGTTCGGTGGTGATGGCGCCATCGGCCGCTTCACCGGCCACGACGGGTGCCAGGTATCGGGCCCACCCCATGTAGTTTTGGTCCATCAGGGACAGCAGGTCTTGCAGGTCCTGGCGCTCGAAACCACCCATGTATCCAGGCGGGTCGTTGAGAAAGCAGGGTGACGGTCCGATCATGACCAGGGATTCAAACAGCGCAGGCCGCTGGATGGCCGCCAGCAGGCCAATGCTGCAACTCACGGAATGGGCCACCAGTGTCACCCCCCCGTGCAGGTCCAGGGCATCGCACACGTCCAGCAGGTCCTGGGCGTAGCCGCCGAGTTGGCCGTAGCGCCCAGCGCTGAAGGCCGCTGGGTCAGATTGCCCGCTGCCCACGTAGTCGAACAGCACCTGGCGGTGCGTCTGGGCAAAGGCGGGGGTGATGCGGTCCCACATGTGCTGGTTGCAGCCAAAGCCGTGGGCATACACCAGCACAGGACCGGTTTGGCCCAGAACCTGGACATGGTTGCGTTTACGGACGTCGGTCATGGGTGGGTTCCGGTGGTTTGAACCATTGTGCGGGGTGAGGGCTCCCCGGGCCACGGTATTTACCCCGCAACGCATTTTCCCGGAGCGCACCAACTGCGGCCTTGAAATTGCCATGCCCGACGCCATGTGGGGTTTTGCTTTTTCTTCTTTCTCTTTTGGCAACACCGATCATGAGCAAACAAACCCTGTCCTTTCAGGCCGAAGTGGCCCAGCTGCTGCACCTCGTTACCCACTCGCTGTACTCCAACAAAGAAATTTTCATGCGCGAGCTGGTGTCCAACGCGTCGGATGCGTGCGACAAACTGCGCTTTGAAGCCCTGAACAACGCCGCCCTGTACGAAGACGCGCCCACCCTGGAGCTGCGCGTGGCCTTCGACAAGGCCGCCAAAACCATCACCATCACCGACAACGGCATCGGCATGAGCGCGCAGGAGGCCATCGACCACCTGGGCACCATCGCCAAGAGCGGCACCAAAGAATTCATGAGCCGCATGAGTGGCGACCAGAAGAAGGACGCCCAACTCATTGGCCAGTTTGGTGTGGGCTTTTACTCTGGCTTCATCGTGGCCGACAAAATCACCGTGGAAAGCCGCCGTGCGGGCCTGCCCGCCGCCGAAGGTGTGCGCTGGGTCAGCGGTGGCACCGGCGACTTTGAGGTGGAAGCCATTGAGCGCGCCGCACGCGGCACCAGCGTCACGCTGCACCTGCGCGACGATGCGTCCGAGTACCTCAGCCACTGGAAGCTGAAGTCCATCATCGGCAAATACTCCGACCACATCAGCCTGCCCATCCTCATGCAAAAGGAAGAGTGGGACCAGGAAAAAAGCGAGTACGTGCAAAAAGACGAGTGGGAGCCCGTCAACAAGGCCAGCGCGCTGTGGACGCGTGCCAAGAAAGACATCACCCAAGAGCAGTACGACGACTTTTATAAAAACATCAGCTACGACCAGGACGCGCCCCTGGCCCACAGCCACAACCGCGTGGAAGGCAGCACCGAGTACACCCAGCTGCTGTACATCCCCAGCAAAGCCCCGCAAGACCTGTGGAACCGCGACAAAAAGGCCGGCATCAAGCTGTACGTCAAGCGCGTGTTCATCATGGACGATGCAGAAGCGCTGATGCCCAGCTACCTGCGCTGGGTCAAGGGCGTGGTGGACTCGGCCGACTTGCCGCTGAACGTGAGCCGCGAACTGCTGCAAGAGAGCCGCGACGTGAAAGCCATTCGCGAGGGCAACACCCGCCGCGTGCTGGCCATGCTGGAAGACCTGGCCAAGAAAGACAAGCTGCCCACTGAAGGTGCCGATGGCGTGACCGACGTGCTCACCGCCGAAGAAAAGGCCGAGGCCGAAAAAGACGCGGGCAAATACAGCGCCTTTTACGCCGAGTTCGGTGGTGTGCTGAAAGAAGGCCTGGGCGAAGACTTTGCCAACAAAGACAAAATCGCCAAGCTGTTGCGCTTTGCCTCCAGCACGGCAGACGGCGTGAGCGTCAGCTTTGCCGACTACAAAGCCCGCATGAAAGAAGGCCAAGAGGCCATCTACTACATCACCGCCGACAACGTGGCGGCCGCCAAGAACAGCCCACAGCTGGAAGTGTTCAAGAAAAAGGGCATTGAAGTCCTGCTCATGACCGACCGCGTGGACGAGTGGGCGCTGTCCTTCCTGCAAGAATTCGATGGCACGCCGCTGCAAAGCGTGGCCAAAGGCGCGGTGGACCTGGGCAAGCTGCAAGACGACGAAGAGAAAAAGGCCGCCGAAGCCGCTGCCGAAACCTTCAAGCCCCTGCTGGAAAAGCTCAAGGTCGCCCTGGCCGACAAGGCCAAAGACGTGCGCGTGACCACCCGCTTGGTCGATTCCCCCGCCTGCCTGGTGGTGGAAGACGGCGACGTGTCCAACCAGTTGGCCCGCATGTTGAAGGCCGCTGGCCAAAAAGCCCCCGACAGCAAGCCCACGCTGGAAGTGAACGCCGAGCACGCGCTGGTGAAAAAGCTGGAAGGTTCGGCCCACTTTGACGACCTGGCCCACATCCTGTTTGACCAGGCCCTGCTGGCCGAAGGCGGCCTGCCCGAAGACCCGGCCGCCTACGTCAAGCGGGTGAATGCTTTGCTGGTGTGAATTTCCACTCAGCCTGACCTCCGCGTTGGCGCTTGACGCCTGAACGCATTGACGGTGGTGCCACCCAAGTCCCCCTGTGCGTGAGCGTGCAGGGGGACTTTTGTCATGGGTGGTCCGCTTTTTTGGCGGTCTGGGCGCTGGGTGAGCGGGGTGTCCGGTGTATGCTTGGAATGTTTTTTAGATGAAATTTGGTTCCATGGCTTCAGTCCATTGAATTGTTCGCTATTGAAAATAATCTTATGAAACGACACTTCTTTGCCTGGTTGTTGGGTGTGCTGAGCGCGCTGGCCGCCGTCCATCTCTGGTCCACCTACGCCTACCTGAGCGTCATGCCCACTCGCTCGCACATGGCTGAACCGGTGCCCATGCAGCCGGTGGTGGGCGCGCCCGCGGTCATCCGGGATGGGGTGCCGGCGTTCCGGGCGGCGCACTACAGCGAGTCTGCCGATGGGCGAACGTCCACCGGCGTGTGGGCGAGTGACGGACCGTCCACCTTCGAATGGCACTTTGGCAGCGACGAAGAGGTGTACGTGATGCACGGACAGGTCGATGTGACCTACGGGGGGCAGCAATTCAGCCTGCGCCCCGGCGACACGGCGGTGTTTCTGGCCGGGACCAGTGCCGTGTGGCACGTGCCCCAGCATGTGACCAAGTCCTACACCCTGCACCACCCCAATGCGCTGGTGCGCTGGTGGCGCACGCTCGGCCACTGAGTCAGCTGGCGCAGAGGCGCCACAATTCTTTCAGCAGGGTGGCTTGGGCGTGGGCCGAGGTGAATTCGTGGTCGGCCTGGGGCACCCACTGCAGCCGCGCCCCGGCCAGCCGGGCAAACCCTTGGCCGTTGGCACCGAAGTAGCTGGCGAATTCGTCGCGCCCACCGTCGTCCTCGCTGTAGAGCACACACACCTGCGTGCCCCGGTCCGACATGGCCAGAAAACCTTGCTGCACGCCTTGCCTTGGGTTGCTGGGGGCGGCACCTGCCTGGCGCTGGGCGAGCCGTCTCAGCCTGCCCCACGCATTCGCCCAGGGGCGAATGGCCTTGCGCCAGAATTTGGCGGCTATGGGTCTGAGGTCGATCTGACCACCCACCAGCCGCCGCCAGGTGTCGGGTTGCAGCAGCAGCCGGGCGTAAGCGTCGGATGATTTGGTGGCCGAGCGCAACGCCACCTCCAGCGACATGCCGGGCGTCCACACAAAGCGCTGCACGTTGGTCAGCAGCAGGTGGGTGACGCGCGCATCGGCCTTGGCGTGGTGAAAAGCCAGGTAACCGCCGCTGCAGTTGCCCACCAGCACCACGGGGCGCGGGCCCAGGCGGACCAACACCTGGGTGATGGCATCGCCGAGTTGTGGCAGCGACACGTCGTTGTACAGCAGCTCTGGTGGTGGGTTGGGCAGGGGCGGGCTGTCGCCCACGCCCGCGATGTCGAACCGCAGACTGGGTATGCCGTCGGCAGCCAGTTGGCGGGCCATGTGCACCCAGCTGCGGGCCCAGCCGGTGTGTGGGTTGCGCCCGGTGTTGCACAACACCACCACAGGGGTGTTCGCTGCACAGGCGTGGGGCAGGGACAGCACGCCCGCCAGCGGCACGGCGGAGGGCAGCAGCCAGCCGTCTTCCTGCCCGTGTTCGGTGGCCAGGGCGCTGCCCGGCAGGCGGGGTGGTGCCACCGCCGGGGTGGGTGTGGTGCCAGCGGCCAGCCAGTCGGTCAAGGCTTGCCACAGGGCCAGCGGTGTTTGGCTGTCGGTGGTGTGGCCGATGTGGGCCACCAGGTCGCCGTAGGGGGCGGTGGTCAGGGGTAAGGCCGCTGACCAAGCCGATTGCACGGTCTGCATGGCTTTGTTGGCGTGGGCCACACCCAGAAACACGCGCTGCACCGGCGGTGGCTGAGCGGGTTTGGACAGGTCAATGGCCGCGATGCCCTGCTGTAGAGGTTCTCCCCAGACCACACCTGACACCGTGAGTGCCTCGCCACCGTCGGACAGGGCGCGCAGCTCGCGCAGGTGCTGGCGACCTTGCAACACCGGGGCCAGCAGCGCCAGGCTGTGCACGGGGGCGCCCTGGGCGTGCGCCAGCCGAGCGGCCTGCTCGGCCACCAGCGCACCCAGCCGCAGGCCCACCAGGCCCACATGCGGCGCGCCGCTCCAGGCGCGCAGCTGTGCCAGGGCCGAGGCGGCACCAGCCACCCAGGTGGGCCACAACTCTGGGGCCAGCAGGTCACCCAGCGCGTCACCGGTGCCGGGCAGGTCCACCCGCAGCACCGCGTGGCCTGCCTGGCCAAGCGCCTGGGCCAGGCAGGCCAGGCTGTGGCGGCTGCACATGTCTTCGGTGCCGTGCGCACCCAGAAACACCAGGGCTTCTCGCAGGGGGAGGTGGGGTGGGGGCAGCGTGAGCCAGCCCCGCATGCCATCCCAGGCCACAGGCGTCATGGTGTTGGCGCCTGGTAGTGCACCGTTTCACTGCCGTTGAGGGCGGTGACTTCGCCTTGCGGACCGCCGTGGCCACTGCCTCGCGGCACCAGGTGCACGCGCCGGGGTGCCCCGGGCAGGAGGTGAAAGTGGTTGTCCGACGGGCGGTGGGTGCGGTCGTCGATGTGGACAAAACGTGCCAGCGTGGCGGTGGTCAGCACCAGCCACCATTGGCCTTGTACACATTCGACGTGGGCCTGCAAACCCAGCGGCATGGGGGGTGAGCACGGACCCAGCGGGAAAAACACGGCCTGCAGCGGGGGTGTGGGCGCGGTGTCGGCGGTGCCGTCCGCTGGGGTGGCCGGGCTGGCGGTGACCACCACGGCATCGTGGCCGGGTGGGCCAAAGCGAAACGCGTAGGTCAGGTCCAAAAAAGCGCCCAGCACCTGGGTGGCGGGCAGGCTCAGGCCACCGCGTCCGGGCACCGTGACGGTGTGGCTGCCTTGCGCCACCACCACCGAGCCCGTGCGCAGCAGGCGCACCTGCACCGCCAGCTGCACGGCGTCTGGGGTGTCGTTGACCACATGGATGTCCAGGCCATCGCAACCCTCATCGGTCAGCAGCAGGGCCAGGGGCTGGGCCACCTGCTTGAAGCCGTGGTAAGCGGCTTTGGGCTCGCCGTCCACGGCGATCAGGCCCCAGCCTGCGCCGGGCTGCAGGTCCCCGGCGGTGAACACCAGCGCCCCGGCGGTGGGTGAGCCCGGCCTGCGCCACTCGGACAGGGTGGTGGACAGGACATGGGCGGTCACGGCCCTGGACGCCTGCAGGTAGCGCGCCGCGTCGGTGCGGCGCAGGGCCAGTGGGTCCAGGCCAAAGACGCGCTGCAGGTAATGGTCACGTGTGTCTTCGAAATCCCAGGTGGCGTGGCGGTCGCGGGGCACGCCGGTTTTCCAGGCGGGGTGGTGCACGGCGGGCACACCCAGCTGTTCCAATGAGCAGGGCTCTGGCACCTGGGAGAAGGCCAGGCACTCGGTCACAAAGCGCGGCGCGGCGCGGCGCGCATCTTCCAGGGGGCGTTCGTAGGCTCCCACGCCAAAGTAGTGCGACACGCCTTCGCGCACCGAAAAAGGCAGGTCGCCGCCGGTGGGCGAATTGGCCACCACCACGACACTGGGGCACAGGCTGTCACACAACGCGGGCAACTGTGTGTTGAAGAAGTCAAAACGCTGGTGGTGGGCGGGCAAGCCCAGCATGGCGGCTTGCTGCTGCACCTCGCTGCCGCCGCACACCACCACCAGCGACGGGTGGCCCGCCAGCGGACGCAACTGGGCCTGCACCTCCTGCACGAGCTGCGCCAGAAAGGCGGGGTCGGCCAGCGGGTAGTCGAAGTTGGCCAACATCAGGTCTTGCCAGACCATGAGGCCGAGGGCATCGCACGCCTCAAAAAACGCGGGGCCCTGGTAGCAGAACGGCCCAGCCACGCGCACCATGTTGGCCCCCATGTCGGCCAGCTGGCGCAGGCGCTCGGCCACGCCGCCATCGGCGCCGGGCTGAAGCATGTCGGGCGGGGTGAACACGGCCCCCCGGGCGAACACCCGCTGGCCATTGACGACCAGGGCGAAACCCCGGCCATCGGCTCCCCGGTCCACCGCCACCTGCCGAAAACCCACTTGGCCCAGCGGGGTGGTGGCTCCGCTGGCCAGCAAGGCCACGGGGTAGCGCACCTGTGCGCCATGACCGGCGGGCCACCAGCGCTGCACCTGGGGCAGGTGCAGGCGGGCTTGCCACACCCCGGGTTCGCGGGCTTGTAGTGTCGCCATCTGGCCGTGGCAGCTCACCTGGGCGTGACCCAGGTCGTGTGTGCAGCGCAGTGTCACCTCCAGGCAGCCGGTGTCGTGTCCATTCAGGCTGGCCTGCAGCGTCACCTGGGTCAGGTCGTCGGGGGCCAGCAGGCGCACGGGTCGCCAGGGGCCCACGGTGTGGATGTCGGGGCACCAGCTGGGCAGGTGGCCCAGCAAGGTGGTGCGCACGCCGCGCAGTGCCTGTTCCGCCACCATGGCCACCCGCCAGCGGGCGCGGGGCAGCTTGAGCTGGCGCAGGTGAGCGTCCAGGCTGCGAAAGGCCAGGTACAGCGTGTGGTCACCCGCCAGGGGCAGGGCCACGGCCAGGGGTTGGAACATGCTGGTGGTGTGTGCCAGCCGCGTGCCGTCCAGATAAACCTCGGCCAGTGTGGCCAGCCCGTCGCACTGCAGCAGGTGCTCGCCCTGGCCACTGAGGTGGCAGCGGTACCAGATGTCACTGCCGTGCAGCGGCCGCGGGTGCTGCGGGTCGTAGCGGTCCGCCGCGTGCAACGCCTGGGCCGCGGTGCCGGGCACGGTGGCGGGGACCCAAGGTACAGCACTGGCCTCGGTGGCTGTGGGGGGCTGGGGCCAGGCGCCAGGGGCGGTCTCGCACAGGGCCCAGGCCAGCGGGGTGGCGGGCATCACGGGTGGGCCGACGCGGGGTGTGGCGGCACTGCCAGTGCGGTGGCCAGGTGCTGCATCAGCGCGTCGTGGGTGTGTGCCAGGGCCAACACGGCATCGGCCAGTCCGTCAAAACGCTTTCGTGCGGCGGCGCGGGCCAGTTTGAACTGCAATACCTTGGCCTCGTCGGCCAGTGTGCGGGCGCACTGGGCCGCTTGCTGGAAGCCGTCCTGCGGCCAGCGCGACAGCAGCACCTCCAGCAGACCAAAGTTGGCGCCGAATTGGCGCATGGTGTTGAAGGCGTAGGCGTGGAAGTACGCGGGCTCGCGCTCGGCCAGCCGCGCCAGGTGGGCGGGCAGGGCTTGGGCGTAGGCCTCGAAGGGGTTGCGTGCGGGCTGGCGCAGCCAGTGGCGGCGCAGCTGGGCCAGCGCCAGTGCGCTGGGGTCGGCGGCCGAAATGCCGACCACCTTGAGCACCTCGGTGTAAGGCATGAGCAGGCCGGATTGGGCGGGCAGGCGTTGCAGGGCGCCGTCAAAGTCGTCGCCGCTGAGGCGGCCACGCGTTTCGTTGTGGAAGTAGTCCAGCGTGCGCGCCTGGGCATCGAGCGCAAAAATGCCGATGGTGGTTTTGCCGTGTGCCTCGTGGTAGGTGACGCCTCGGGTGTCGGGCAGATGGTAGCCATCGACCTCCAGCAGCACCACGCGTCCGCGTGCGACCTGTTCGCTGACGTGCGACAGCAGGTCGTCCCACACGGCCAGTTCAGCGACGGACAGGCCATAGAGCGCCTCCAGGTCCTCGTTGGGCACCTTGAAGAAGCCGAAATGGTCGCCTTCGAAGTCCTGGGTCAGGGTGAAGGCCAGCATCCAGACGGGGTCAAAGCCGTGGGCCGCGACCAGACCGATCATCAGGTCCACCGAGCAGTTGGTTTGTGGCCAGGGCCGCTGCGGGTCGTGCAGGGGGTGCAGGGCGTGCGGCGTACCCTGCAGGTGCGCCAGTGCGGGAACGGCAACGGCCATGCGGTGCTCTCCTGTCAGCCCCACAAGGCTTTGCGCACGCTGGCGGGCCAGGTGGCCACGTCCACGCCGTGGTGGGCGAACAGGGCCAGGGCCACGCGCTCCATGCCAAAGCCCACGCAGGCGGTGTGCGCGGTTTCGCCGTCTTCCGTTTGCAGGCCCCAGGTGTCGCCAAAGTGTTTCTGGTGGTAGTTGAAGCTCAGGCAGGCAGTGGGGTTTTCGGTGCTGGTGACGGGCACCAGCAGCTCGAACTTCAGTGCCTGCTCGCGCTGGCCGCTGGCCAAGATGCGGCCTTTGCGGCCGAAAAACGGGTCGTTGGCCACATCGACCTGCACGGGCAGGCCCAACTCGGCAATCATTTGCTGGCCGCGTTCCATCCAGGTTTCGCGAAAGGCCAGCACCTGCTCGGCCGTGCCCATGCGCACGTACTCGCGCATGCGAAACAGCTGCATGCGGGCAGGGTCTTTGGATGGCTCGTGGCGGAAGCAGTAGGACGACAGGTCGTACAGGTGGCCGTTGGCGGGCACGGCCCCCAGTTTGGCCGCCGTGGGGTACAGCGGGTAGCAGGCGGCGGGGGTGAGGACGATGTCGGTGGCTTTTTGGTTGGCTGTCCAGTCGGTGCCAGCGTCCATCTGCTCCAGCAGCTGGAGGTGGTCGGCCTCGCCGCCCATGAAGGCGTGCACGGTGCCCGCGAGTTGCGGAAAGCCTTTCATGTAGCCCGACTTTTCAAACAGCGCGCGGTTCATGCCGGGCGGGAAGCGCAGGCGGGTGGGACCGTCGCCCCCGCCGAAGCGGGTGATGAAGTCGTCAAAGCGCTCGACCACGTCCTCGAACACACCGCCGCGGCCGTACAGGCCGTCCACGCCGGTGTCGATGAGCAGGCCGGAGAACAGCAATCGGTCCAGCAGCGGGGAATGTTGGTCGCACATGGGGTGTCCTTGGTGGTGGGAGGGGGTCAGCCGGCGAGCTGGCCACCGAAGCGGTTCATCAGCACCAGGTTGGCCATGTTGGTGAGGATGCGGTCGTTGTTGATCATGATGGGTGCCGAGTGCGCGTCGCGCATCAGGCGGCTCAGGCTGTGGGGCGTGTCGTTGCGGTAGCCGTGGATGCCGCAAACCAGCATGCAGCGGTTGAGGATGTCCACCACTGCCTGCGAGGCGTTGACCTTGAGGGTGTTCATGTCCATCAGAAAGCCCACGGTTTCCAGTTGAGCGGGGTCGGCGTGGGCGCGTTCCAGCCGCTCAATGGCCCCCATGATGCCGCCGCGCATGGCCTGCACGGCCGTCGCCAGTTCGGCCAGGCGGGCCATGGCCGGCGACGTGGCTGCCCCGGCCTGAGCCGATGCGTTGCGCCGGCGCATGTCGGCGCGCACCAGGGCCTGGGCGCGGCTGGCGGCTTCGGCGGCCAGTCCGTACCAGACCGACGCCCACAGGATGTGGGTGGTGCCCAGCATGGACTGGGCCGCGATGTCGGCAAACGGCAGCGGGAAAATTTGCTGGGCTGGGGCATCGTTGACGCGCAGGGCGAAGCCCTCCGAGCAGGTGCCGCGCATGCCAAAGGTGTCCCAGCCACCGGTGCAGGTCAGTGTCATCTGGTGGCGCTCGGCCACCACCATGACCTGGTCGGAGGCGGGGGCGTTGGCGTCTTTGCGGGCGGTGATCAGGATGGCGTCGGATTGCGCGCCGTAGGAAATGACCGTGGCGTCTTTTTCGAGGGTGAAGGTGGCCTGTTCACCCTGGCCGCTGCGCTGGACGGCGCAGATGGAGCTGCGCAGGTCTCCGCCCACACCGCCCTCGGTGGTGGCCGAGCCCAGCAGCAGCTGTTCGGCGGCCACGCGGGCCATGAAGGCCTCGTGCCAGGGGCTGCCATGTCCGTGCGACACCAGGCTGGAGACCTTGATGAAGTGCATGGCGTAAATGAGGGCCGACGAACCACAGGCCTGCGCCAGCGTGCTGCACAGGTCCGCCACTTGGGTGAGGGTGAGGCCCTCGCCACCGTGGGAGGCGGGGATGAGCGCCCCCATCAGCCGCTGCGCCTTGAGCGCATCGAAGGTTTCCTGAGGGAAGCGGCTGTCGCGGTCAACGGCTTCGGCGTGGGCCTTGGCAACGGGCAGAACGTGCTCGCGCAGGCGGTCTAGGGCGTGTGACATGGGGTGAACCTGGAAGGGGGTGGGTCCGGCCCGACCCAGTGTGCGGCGCCGGACAAGTGTGCGCTCAGCCCTGGAGCTCGCCAATGGCCGCCGCCATGGCGGCAATGCTTTGGAAGGTGCGCCGACCCAGCATTTTTTCGCTGAACTCCACATCGAATTCGTCTTCCAGCGCCAGCATGAGCTGGACCGAGGCAAACGACGTGAGACCGGCGGCGTACAGGTCGTCATCGTCTTTCAGGGTACTCACATCCAAGTCCAGCTTGCCTTCCTTGGCCAGGACGGCGCGGATTCTGTCTTTCATGAGGGGTCCTTGCAGGTACAAAACATCGGTGCGTTCGGATGGTACCCGCGTTCATCTCAGCCTAAACCGGCAAAAGTCACACCATGGGCAGAAATGTGGCACCGTGCGCGCCTTGTCGTCGGGCGTGCTACTTTTTTTCAGGTCATTTTGCATAAAAAAATGCAATATCACCGCTTGTATTAACTTGGATGTTTGCTATTGAAAAATCCAGGAATTATTGAGAAATTCCTGGCGTTTCAATGGGCCACCCCGGGCGTTCACTTGCCTTCGATCTGACTCACATCGCGCACCGCGCCTTTGGCAGCGCTGGTGCTCATGGCGGCGTAGGCGCGCAGGGCGGGGGACACCTGGCGGTCGCGGTTGACGGGTTTCCAGGCCGCTTTGCCCTTGGCGTCCATGGCGGCGCGGCGTGCGGCCAACGCCTCTTCGCTGATGCGCAGGGCAATGGTGCGGTTGGGGATGTCGATGTCGATGGTGTCGCCTTCTTCCACCAGACCAATGGCCCCACCTTCAGCGGCCTCAGGGGAAGCGTGACCGATGGACAGGCCAGACGTGCCGCCCGAAAAACGCCCATCGGTCAGCAGCGCACAGGCTTTGCCCAGGCCTTTGGACTTGAGGTAGGAGGTGGGGTAGAGCATTTCCTGCATGCCGGGGCCACCGCGCGGGCCTTCGTAGCGGATGACGACCACGTCGCCCGCCACGATCTGGTCGGCCAGGATGCCGGCCACTGCGTCGTCCTGGCTCTCAAAAATGCGGGCGCGGCCACTGAATTTGAGGATGCTGTCGTCCACCCCGGCGGTTTTGACGATGCAGCCGTCCAGCGCAATGTTGCCGTACAGCACGGCCAAGCCACCGTCTTGCGAGTAGGCATGGGCTTTGTCGCGGATGCAGCCCTCGGCGCGGTCTGTGTCCAGGTCTGGCCACAGCATGGACTGGCTGAAGGCAATGGTGGTGGCAATGCCACCGGGCGCAGCACGGAAGAAGGTTTTGACGTCTTCGTCGGTGGTGGTGGTCACGTCCCACTGGGCCATGGCCTCGGCCATGCTGGGGCTGTGCACGGTGGGGCACTCGCCGTGGATGAGACCAGCCCGGTTGAGCTCGCTCAGGATGCCGAACACGCCACCGGCGCGGTGAACATCTTCCATGTGGTACTTCTGGGTGGCGGGGGCCACCTTGCTCAGGCAGGGCACGCGGCGCGAGACGCGGTCAATGTCGGCCATGGTGAAGGCGATGCCACCCTCGTGCGCAGCGGCCAGCAGGTGCAGCACGGTGTTGGTGGAGCCGCCCATGGCCACGTCCAGGCTCATGGCGTTTTCAAAGGCGTTGAAGTTGGCAATGGCGCGGGGCAGCACGCTCATGTCGTCTTGCTCGTAGTGGCGCTTGGCCAGCTCCACGATGGTGCGGCCCGCCTTCAGGAACAACTGCTTTCGTGCGGCGTGCGTGGCCAGCGTGGAGCCGTTGCCCGGCAGGGAGAGGCCCAGCGCTTCGGTCAGGCAGTTCATGGAGTTGGCGGTGAACATGCCCGAGCACGAGCCACAGGTGGGGCAGGCCGAGCGCTCGATGGCGTCGGATTGTTCGTCCGACACGGCGCTGTCGGCAGCGGCCACCATCGCGTCCACCAGGTCGAGCTTGAGGTTGACACCCTGCCAGTTGACCTTGCCCGCTTCCATGGGGCCACCGGATACAAAAATGACCGGAATGTTCAGGCGCAGCGCGGCCATCAGCATGCCGGGGGTGATCTTGTCGCAGTTGGAGATGCACACCAGCGCGTCGGCGCAGTGGGCGTTGACCATGTACTCCACACTGTCGGCAATCAGGTCGCGGCTGGGCAGCGAGTACAGCATGCCGCTGTGGCCCATGGCAATACCGTCGTCCACGGCGATGGTGTTGAACTCTTTGGCCACGCCCCCGGCGCGTTCGATCTCGCGGGCTACCAGCTGGCCCATGTCTTTGAGGTGCACATGGCCGGGCACGAACTGGGTGAACGAGTTGGCAATGGCGATGATGGGTTTCTCGAAGTCGCCGTCCTTCATGCCAGTGGCCCGCCACAGGGCGCGGGCACCGGCCATGTTGCGGCCGTGGGTGGTGGTGCGGGAACGGTAGGCGGGCATGGGAAACCTTTGCTCAGTGGGGGAGGTGAATGCGGGGCACACAAAAAAGAGCGCCCATGATAATGAAACCAGCTGTGTTCTCCGCCTTTGCCCACAGCCTTCGCGGGCACACCTGTTGTTGTGCCGAACGCCTACCGGGGCCGGGCGTTCCAGCGCAACTGGGCACTGAGGCCACCCAGGGGGCTGGCACCAAAGCTCAGCTGGGCACCGTACAACTCCGCCAGCTCGGCCACGATGGCCAGGCCCAGACCCGAGCCGGGGGTGTGCTGATCCAGCCGCTGACCCCGCTGGCACATGAGTGAGCGCTGGGCTTCGGGCACGCCGGGGCCATCGTCTTCCACCCTGACGTGGCCGTCCTGGTCCACCTGAATGTGCACGCACCTCTGTGCCCATTTGCAGGCGTTGTCGATCAGGTTGCCCAGCATGTCGTGCAGGTCTTCCTGTTCGACGGGTACCCAGGGGTCTGCTGCGTCGCTGGCCACCGACAGGCGCAGTTGCCGGTGGGCGTACACCTTGTCCATCACCCGCTGAAGGCCGTGCAAGGTGGGCAACAGGGCGCAGCGTGGCCGTTGCATGCCCGCCGCGTGCGCCGCCGAGCGGGCGCGGCGCAGGTGCCAGTCCATGTGCTGCTGGGCTTTGGCCACCTGCTCGTGAATCTGCTGCCCCACCTGCTGCAAGGCCAGCGGTTGGTCGGGCTGGCTGGCTGCATCGGCCGAGTGGCGCAAAACGGCCAGCGGGGTTTTCAGGGCATGGGCCAGGTTGCCAGCCTGCGTGCGTGCGCGCGCCAGCCCCTCTTCCTGCCGCTGCAGGGCGCGGTTGAGGCCATCGGCCAGCGGCTGAATTTCGGCAGGAAACCGCCCCCGAAGTCGGGCCTCATGGCCCTGGTCGAGCGCCGACACCGCTTGCCGCAGGGCGCGCAGCGGTGACAACCCCACCCACACCTGCGCCACCGACGCCAGGCCCAGCAGCCCCAGCAGCACGGCCAGGGTGGCGGCCAGCACACGGGCAAAGCGCCGAATGGCACCTTGGGTTTCGCTGGCGTCTGCGGCCACCACCAGCGTCCAGGCGCTGCTGTGGGGTGCGGGCGGGCGCACCGTTCGCTCTACGGCCAGCAAGGGTCGGCCCGAGGGCCCGCCGATTTCGTGCAGGTGGGTGGCACCGTCGGCCACCACGTCAGGGGGCAAGTCCAGCACCTCGTCCCACAGCGAGCGCGAGCGCAGCACGCCAGCCACATTGCGTGTGTCGGGCGCGTCGTTGGCGGTGCGGGGATAGGCATCCACCTGCCAGTACCGGCCGGACAGGGGTTTGAGCCAGCGGGGGTCGCTCAGCTGGGTGGCATCGACCACGGGTTGGCCGCTGGCATCAAACTCCAGCCGGGCCGTCAGTTGCTCCAGCTGAACTTCCAGGTCCGCCTGAAACTGCCGCTGCACATGCCCGCTGAAGAGGTTGAACAGGGTGATGCCAGTCAGCAGCAGCGCCAGGGCCATGCCCAGCAGCGTGACCAGCAGCAGCCGCCATTGCAAGGAGCCGCGCAGGCCTGTCCACCACCGGCCGATCATGGCGGGGCCACCAGCCGGTAGCCCAGGCCGCGCACCGTTTCAATCAGCGCTGCAGGCAGCTTTTTGCGCAGCCGCCCCACGAACACCTCGATGGTGTTGGAGTCGCGGTCGCTGTCGTGGGCATAGATGTGCTCGGTCAGCTCGGTGCGCGACACCACTGCGCCGGGGTGGTGCATCAGGTAGGCCAGCACCTTGAATTCGTGGCTGGTCAGGGCAATGGCTTGCCCGTCCAGCGTCACCCGGCCCGTGCGGGTGTCCAGCTCCACCGGCCCGCACACCAGCAGGGGGGATGACAAGCCACTGGCTCGGCGGATGAGGCCCCGCAGCCGGGCCAGCAATTCTTCGGTGTGGAAGGGCTTGGTCAGGTAGTCGTCGGCTCCGGCGTCGATGCCCGCCACTTTTTCGTGCCAGTTGTCGCGCGCCGTCAGTATCAGCACCGGCATGCCGCGCCCGGCGGCGCGCCAGCGCTTGAGCACGGTCAGGCCGTCCATCTGTGGCAAGCCCAGGTCGAGCACCACCGCGTCAAATGGCTCAGCGTCGCCCAGCGCCCAGGCATCGCGGCCATTCACGCTCACGTCCACGCTGTAGCCCGCGTGTTGCAAGGCCATGTCGAGCTGTCGGTTCAGGGTGGGTTCGTCTTCGACCAGCAGGATTCTCATGCGGGCTCCGGGGGTGTGTTCATGGCTGGGTGGGCCTGGGTGATGGGTTGCGCGCTTTGGCCTTGATCAGTTCGCCGGTTTTGGCGTCCAGCTTGACCTTGACGAGCTGGCCACCTGCTTCAAGTTGCTTGATTTCGTACACCCACTGGCCACCTTTGCGCTCCAGTTCTACCTCCAGAATGTGCCCACCGGGGCGCTGCCTGTCCAGATGCTGGAGCAGCTGGCGCAGAGGCAGCACATCGCCCCGCACCACTGCCTGGCGGGCCTGTTCGTGGTCGTCGTCGTCGCTGGCAAACGCCGCCCCACCGGTGCCCAGCAGGCACAGGCACAGGCCAAGTTGCAGAAAAGCCACGTGCAAAAACCGGGCAGGGTGTGGGTGGGTCAGCATCAAAAGTCCTTGGTGGGTGCAGGATAGCGCGGGGCGGGGTGGCTGGGCCGGGCTGTGGCTGGCAGCAGGTGCTGTGTCGGCGCCACGGCATCAGTCTGGGGGCGTCAGCGCATCTCAAACGCTTCCTGGTGGAACCGCAACCGCCAGCCCAGCTTGCGTTTCAAGCCAGCACGCACCCGTTGCCCCAGGCCCGCCGGGCCGCAAAACCACACCTCCGTCCGTTGCCCGGCCTGGGCTGACTCGGCCACCAGTTGCTCAGGGGGGGTGGGGGTGAGCCCGATGTTGCTCTCATGCACATGCAGCTTGACGCTGGGTACAGCGGCACACCTGGTGCGCAGTTGCCGGGCAAACGGGTCGTCAGCCGCCTGGCGTGTGAAGTAGTGCAGGTCGGCCTCGGGCGCAGCGCCGCCTTGCCAGGTGGCCTCGGCCAGGCTGTCCAGCCAGGCCAGGAATGGGGTGACGCCCACACCACCCGCCACCCATATCTGGCGTGCGCTGCGGCGTTGTCGGCTCAGTTTGAACTGGCCGTAGGGCCCTTCAACGGTCACGGGCTGGCCGGGTTGTGCGCGGTGGCCCAGTTGGCGGGTGAAGTCGCCCAGCGCCTTGATCTGGAAGGTCACCAACCCGTCCCCATGGGGGGCGCTGGCAATGGTGAAGGGGTGCGCGCCTTCAAACCAGTTCAGCGTCAAAAACGCAAACTGGCCCGCCTGGTGTCCCCGCCACGCACCCTGAACGCGGCACACCAGTTCGGTCACGCCAGGCGTGGGGGTTTGCACGCTGACCACCGTGGCCGCGTACCGGCGGCTGCGGCCCACCTGGCCGGTCAGCGTCCACCCGGCGGCCAGGGAGCCGACGGTGAGCAAACCCGCCAGCAACCAGCCGATGGGATGTGCCCAGTAGTCTGCCGGGGCCAGCACAGCTGAATGCAGCGCCACGCCCAGGTACAGCACGGGCATGACCCGGTGCAGGTGGCGCCACAGGTGGTACGGAAACCGCTTCCACAGTGTGATGACGAGCATGGCCAGCGCCACGTAAATGGCCCATTCGCCCATCTCTTCGCCCACATCTTGCAAGGCACCCAGCCAGCCGCCGTATTCCTGTTCTGCCGGGCGGCCTGCGCGGCCGTACAGCGCCTTGACAATGTCGTCAGCCATTTCAAGCAGCCAGTGCATGGCCGCGAACCCGACAGCGGCAATGCCCGTCCATTTGTGCAGCCGGTACATCTGGTCAATACCGCCAAAGGGGCGCTCCAGCCAGGTCAGGCGCACTGCCAGCACCATGGCCAGCGACATCAGACCGATGGACAACACGCCGCTCAGGTAGAAGGACTGTGTGTACACCGCCCAGGGCACAGAGTCGGTGCCCGCGCCGTGGGCCCACAGGGCACTGCCCCAAGCCCAGGCCAGCAGGGCAATAAAGGTCACAAAGGTGGTGATGAGTGTCATGGTGCGTGGTCAGGTAAGCCGGAAAGTGCCGATTTTTGGCCGCCGCAGGTGAACAGGGGATGAACGGCAGCTTCAGGTCAGGTACAGCCCAGGCTGGGCAGCATCCCTGCACCTTCAACCCACCTGGCTGTCTCTCCATGTCCACCACTTCACTGCGCTACCCGGCCCATCCCCCATCAACACCCCTGAAGGCCGTGGCCGCACCCGTGGGTGTGGTCATCGTGGGTGCAGGGCTTGCGGGTCTGACGGCGGCGGAGGCCTTGCGCGCAGCGCAGTTCAACGGGCCAATCACCCTGCTGGGGGACGAGGCCTGCGGTCCTTACCAGCGCCCGCCTTTGTCCAAAGACTGGCTGCTGGGCGACCTGGCGGCCTCGTCCCTTGCCCTGCGCGACCCGGAAAAGCTGTTGCGTCTGCAAATTGATATGCGCACCGGTGTGGCAGTTGCCTCGATTGACCGCCAGGCCTGCCACGTGGTGCTGGGCAGCGGCGAGGTGCTCCCTTACGCCGGGCTGGTGCTTGCCACGGGGTCACGGCCCCGCACACTGGCCTTGCCGGGTGCCAATGCCCCAGGTGTGCTCACCCTTCGCTCACCGGCAGACGCCACCCTGCTGAGCAAGGGCCTTGCCCGTTGTGCTGCGCAAATGCAGCCATTGGTGGTCATCGGTGGTGGCTTTATCGGGCTGGAGGTGGCGGCGACAGCCCGTTCGATGGGTGTGGCCGTCACGGTGCTGGAGGCTGCCCCCCGCTTGCTGAGCCGCGCACTGGCCCCGGTGATGTCCGACTGGTTTGCCCACCTGCACCGCAGCCACGGCGTGCAACTGCTGCTGGGTGCAGCAGCAGAGCAACTGGAGACCGGCCCCGATGGGTGGGTCAGGGGTGTGCGGTTGGCCAGCGGCCAGTTGCTGCCCGCTGGCCTGGTGTTGGTGGGCGTGGGCACCGTGCCCAACGATGCATTGGCGCAGGCAGCCGGGCTGCCTTGCGACCGCGGCATAGTGGTCGATGCATGCAGCCGCACTGCCGATCCGCTGATCGTCGCAGCGGGAGATTGCACCGTGCGCAGGCAGCCCGACGGCAGCCTGCTGAGGTTGGAGTCGGTCCAGAACGCCACCGAGCAGGCCAAGGGCGCCGCTGCCGCACTGCTGGGGCAGAGACGCCCGTTTGGCACCACGCCCTGGTTCTGGAGTGACCAGTACGGACACAAGCTGCAAATGGTGGGTTTGAGTGCGGGTGCAGACCAGTCAGTGCCCATTGGCGACATGTCCGGGTCGCGTTTTTGCGTCGAGCATTACCGACAAAACCAACTGCTGGCGGTGGATTGCGTGAACAGCCCCAGGGACTTTCTGGCTGCCCGCAAGCGGATGGACCAGCCGAATGACGTCTTGCCGGTGGGTTCCTGAACGCCACATGAACGCCGCTTTCAGCCTCTGTTCAAGCACGAAATCACACACTTGACCCATTCGCTCAACACCACCCTTTCTGCAGGAGTTTTTATGAACATTTTTACTTCCCCCGCCGCTCCCCGCACCGCGCACCACACCGCTGCAGGCGGCGCTGCCCGCCCTGCACCTCGCCGCGCCAGCCACCCCCGCCGGTTGCGCGGCATGGCCGCCCTGGTTGCCGCGCTGCTGGTGGGTGGCCCGGTGCTGGCTGCCGACACCACCCCGGCCGAGCAGCTCAAGCGCTGGACGGTGGAAGCCGGTGCCCCGGCCTCGGCCGAGCGGGGCAAGGTGTTCTTTAACAGCCGCCACGGTGGCGAGTGGAGCTGTGCCTCTTGCCACAACACGCCGCCCACCACAGAGGGCAAGCACCCCAACACCGGCAAGGTCATCCCCACGTTGGCCCCCAGCTTCAACGCCAAAACCTTCACCGACGTGGCCAAGGCAGACAAATGGTTTCGCCGCAACTGCAATGACGTGCTCAAACGCGAATGCACCGCCCCCGAAAAGGCCGACGTGATGGCCTACCTGATCAACCTGAAGTAACGGAGCGCCCCACCATGCGCACACTGTCTCACCACGGCCTGGCCGCCTGGCTGGCCTGCGGCCTGCTGGCCCTGGCCGCGCCCCTGGCAGCCCATGCCGACAGCAACAACCTGCAGCCCCGCAACGAGCTGAAGGTGTACACCGAAGAATGTGGCTCGTGCCACCTGGCCTACCCGCCAGGCCTGCTGCCCGCTGCCTCATGGAAACGCATGATGGGCACGCTGGATAACCACTATGGCGACGACGCCTCGCTGGATGCCGCCACCGTGCAGCAAATCAGCACCTGGCTGCAAACCAACGCAGGCACCTATAAAAAAGTCCGCCGCGACCCCACTCCTCCGCCAGACGACCGCATCACCCGCAGCGCCTGGTTCGAGCGCGAGCACCGCGACGTGGACACCCCCAAGGTCTGGAAGCACGCGTCCGTCAGAAGCGCCGCCAACTGCATCGCTTGCCACAGCGCCGCCGACAAGGGCAACTTCGACGAAAGAAGCCTTCGGTTTCCCAAGGGGCTGGATGAACGCTACCGCACCGCTTTTCAGGGAGATTGAGCATGAACGCATCTGTTGCCACAGGCCTCGGCACCCAGGCCCGCCCCGCCGCCCAGGCAGTGGCTGGCCCCGTGCCGTCACGGCGGGTCATTGACGCCGCCACCCGCATGTACCACTGGTTGTTTGCGCTCAGCTTTCTGGGCGCGTACCTCACCGCTGAAGGCGAGCGCTGGCGCATGCTGCACGTCACGCTGGGCTACACCCTGGCCGGGTTGCTGGTGTTCAGGGTGGTGTATGGGCTGTTTGGCCCCCGGCAGGCCCGACTGTCGGCCCTGTGGGCCAAGCTGAGCGGTGGGGCCGACTGGCTGCGCAGCGCCTGTCGCGCCCGTGCACTGGCCAGTGTGAACTGGCGGCAGGGCCAGAACCTGCTGATGGCGCTGGCGGTGGTGTGCATGCTGGTGGCGGTGGTGCCCGTCACGCTCACGGGCTACGCCAGCTTCAACGAGTGGGGCCCCGACGCCCTGACCGACTGGCACGCCTGGGTGGGCGACGCCTTCTTGTACCTGGTGCTGGCCCATTTGGGCGGCCTGCTGGCCATCAGCCTGTGGCGCCGCAAAAACCTGACCACGCCCATGCTCACCGGGCGCACCGAAGGCCGTGGCCCTGACCTGGCCAAACACAACCACACCGCACTGGCTGTGCTGCTGCTGTTGGCTGTGGCGGCTTACATTGCCTGGGAGTGGAGCCAGTCCCCCAAGGGCCTGATCGACTGGCCCAGCCTGTGGGCACTGTTCAAAAACTGACCGCGTGCTGCGTGGCCAAATCTGAAGTTGAAACCTGAATTGTTTAAAGAGATAACCCCATGAAAACCTGGATGTGTGTGGTGTGTGGATTCATTTACGACGAGGCAGAAGGCCGCCCCGAAGACGGCATTGCACCCGGTACCCCCTGGGCCGATGTGCCAGCCAACTGGATGTGCCCCGAGTGCAACGTCGGCAAAGCCCAGTTTGAGATGGTGGAGCTGTGAGCCGCTCGCTCGGCATGTGGCTCCACTGCACGGGGCCAGTGGCATGAGTCGCTTGCCCGCGTTCACGCCCAGGCAGGCCTTGCTGCTTTCGGTTGCCGCTGCGCTGCTGACTATTGGCATGAAGTCAGGCGCGTGGTGGCTGACGGGCTCGGTGGGCTACCTGTCTGACGCGCTGGAGTCGCTGGTGAACCTGGCGGGTGCCAGCTTTGCACTCTGGATGGTGTCGGTTGCGCAGTCGCCTGCGGATGAGCGGCACCCGTTCGGCCACGGCAAAGCCGAATACTTTTCGGTGGCGTTTGAGGGCGGGCTGATTTTTCTGGCATCACTCGCCATTTTGCTGGCCGCAGGGGAGCGCTTGCTCAACCCCCAGCCCCTGGGTGCCTTGGGTGTGGGCACTGGTTTGTCGGTGGCGGCCAGTCTGATCAACCTGCTGGTGGCCCAGGTGCTGTTTGTGGTGGCGCGCCGCCACACGTCCATGGCATTGGAAGCCGACGCCCGCCACCTGATGACCGATGTCTGGACCACCGCCGGTGTCATTTTGGGCGTGGCTGCCGCCAGCCTGACCGGCTGGCTGTGGCTTGACCCGCTGATTGCGTGCCTGGTGGCCTTCAACATCCTGCGCGAAGGTGGGAGTCTGGTGCAACGTGCCATTCACGGCCTGCTGGATCAAGCCCTCAGCCCTGACAAGCAGGCGCAGTTGCAACACACCCTTCAAACCACCACCGCCGCTGCAGGCTGCCAGTGCACCGGCCTGAAAACTCGTGCATCGGGCAGCCAGGCATTTGCCACAGTCAAGCTGCGCGTGCCCGGCCAGTGGACGGTGCTGCAGGCGCACACACTGGCAGATCAACTGGAGCAAGCCGTGATGACGGCAACCGGTGTGGACCTCACCACCCACATTGAGCCCATGGAGCCTGATTCGGCCTCGTCGCCAACCTTGGCTGCCCAATGAGGCCGAACGCCATGGCACACCAAGCCCGATCAGACCGTGTGGCCTGGGCAGGCCGCCAACACCCCATGCGGCGTCACAACTGGTCGATGTTGCAGGGGGAACACCGGGCCGTGCTGCTTGGTGGCGAATTGGTCGGGCGCGTTTCATCCGGGTTGCTGTTGCTCAGCCATACCGTGCAGGGTCAGCGCGAGCACCAGTTGCTGGTTGGTGCTGGCGACTGGCTGGGTACCGAATGGCTGGGTCAGCCACCCACGCAACTGAGCATGACTGCGTTCACCGCTGTACGCGCCTCGTGGCGCGTCATCAGGCCAACGGCGTACCCCAGCGTTGTCATTGGTTGCTTGCAGGCCACACTGTCCCAGCACCAGCGGCGAGCCACAGAACTGTTGGCCTTGCGCACCGGTTCGGCAGACGAGCGGTGCCGCCATTTTCTGCACCTCATGGTGCGGTCCCAACCTGGTGCTGTGGGGGCTGTGGGGGCTGAGAGGGCTGGCCCTTCGATGGACCTGCCACCGTTGAAGGCCATCGCCCATTTGCTGGATTTGGCTCCTGAAACCGCATGCCGCGCGCTGACCCGTGTCCGCAAGGCCATGGGGCAGGCGGCATGTGAAATGTCCAGCCCCGTGGGGGCGACCGAGCGGCTGCAGCCGGGCTATCTGAACGGCACCTGAACGTGCGCTTCAGGTGCCGTTAAGGGCAAGTTGCACACCATGCACAGGTGGCTTGTTCATTGAAGCTGCCACCCGCAGGGACAGTCTGCATGCCCTGCTACCCCATTTTTTAAACCAAGGTACCTATGAAAATCCTGACGCCGTTTCCTGTTCGATTCATGCTTTCCGCCGGTGCGGCGCTTGCCCTGGCGGCGTGTGGCGGCGGTGGGACCGATCCCGTCCCAGGTCCGGCTCCCATCACACAGCAGCCTGCTGGCGTGGCCGCCACTTACGTGGGGCCCATCAGCGGTTTCGGGTCGGTAATCGTCAATGGCATGCGGTTTGACACCGTGGGAGCCACGATGGCGGATGACGATGGCCGACCCGTGCGCCTGCAAGATTTGTCGCTGGGCATGACGGTCAGTGTGGACGGCACCGCCGACGACGCCACTGCCCGTGGCGCTGCCAAATCGCTGGCGCTGCTGCGCGGTACCACCGGGCCCATCACCGCCCTGGATGCCGTGAGCCAGACCCTCACCGTGCTGGGCATGACGGTCAAGGCCACCCCGGCCACGGCGTACAAAGACGTGGCTGGTTTTGCGTCGCTGACCGTGGGCAGCGTGGTGGAGGTGTACGGCGTCGTGCAGTCTGACAACACGGTGTTGGCCACGCTGATTGACAAGGAAGATTCGGCCAGCACCCATCGGCTGGTGGGCCGCCTGAGTGGATTGAACACAGTGGCCAAGACCTTCCAGGTCGGCTCGCTGCAGGTCAGTTACGGTAGCGCAACGCTGGCAGGTGTGCTGGTTGACGGTGCGCTGGTCAACGTCAAGGCTGCACAGGCACCGGCGGGCGGCGTGCTGACTGCGAGCGAGGTGCGGGTGGGTGGCAGCAAGGGCTACAGCACCACGGTGGCGGCTGGTTCGTACCTGAAGATCAAGGGCGTGGCAGAGGCGGCACCCGTCAACGGCGTGCTGACCGTGTCGGGCACGCGGGTGAATGTGGCCCAGGCGGTGTACAAAAACGCGGGCACCATCCGTCCGGGCGATTTTCTGGAAATTAAAGGCGCATGGGATGGCAGCGTGTTGCTGGCCAGCAAGGTGGAGCTGGAAAACGATGACCGCGACAACGACGGCTACAAAGACAGCAACGAGCTGTATGGCGCAGTCAGCGCCCTTACCGCCGAGGGCTATGTGGTGATGAACGGCGTGACGGTGGACATCAGCTCGGCGTACTTTGACAAAGGCACCCGTGCCCAGTTGGCGGTTGGCGTGCCGCTGGAGGTCAAGGGCGTGGTGCAAGGCAACCTGTTCAAGGCCTACAAGGTGGAGTTCAAGTCGGGGTACAGCTCCAACGGCAGCTCCAGCAGCTCCAGCAGCACCGGCTTTGAGTACGAGTCTTACGGCTTTGTGAGCGACTTTGTGTCGGTGTCCAGTTTCAAGGTCAACGGCATGGCCGTGGATGCCTCGGCCGCCCGATTCGAAGACGGCACCCCCGCCAACCTGGCCAACGGCGCGTACCTGGAAGTCAAAGGTGCGCAGAACGCGCAGGGCGTGTTCGTGGCGCGCAAGATTGAGTTCAAACGCTACCGTTGAACCGAGGTTGCGCTGCGGGTGAATGTGATGGGCATGGGGCGCACACCCCATGCCCGGAGCCTTGGACCGACATTGCTGTGGCCACGGTGGCGCAAAACCCAGATGTCGGCGAGAAAAAAAGGGTGACCAGGCCCAGATTTGGGTGCACAAATTTCGCAGCCAGGGCCAGCTTGACTGCTGGACCACACCCGCGAAGACGCGGTGCGCCTGGTGTACCTGGAAGCGTTGAGGCCACACGAAAACTTCTACCGTGATTTTTGAAGCAATGACGCATTGGCGGGCCAGACCAGATGGCCCGGCTGGATTTCTGGGGCGTCCTTGCGTAGGAAAATAGGGACGATGTTCAGCCACGCACAACCGCCGCGTACACCTTGGGGCAACTTTCCCGATGTGCTGATCCACGCCAGCGAGTCGGCGGTCAAACAGCACCCGGCTTATGGGGCCGCTAAGTCCGGCAATGGCGCTGCTGCCACAGCGTTGGTCAACGCCACAATGAGTGATGCCATGAACCTTGCTCTCCTGCACTTGCTGCAAGGGCATACCCCGGTGTTGGTCAGCGCGCATGCCTATGAGCGGGAGGGCATTAATGCCATTCCCGAGAGTTTTGCGGTTGAAATCAGCAAAGCCTTGGACTGGCCACACGACGTAGGCGTGGCGCAAATGAACGTTGTGGCCCACACCGGTGCAGACGGCTTCGCGCGCATGGCGCGGCAAGCCGAATTTACCGGCGTTGTTCAGCCCGGTGTTGACTACGTGCTGGTTGATGACTTTGTCGGCATGGGTGGCACGCTTGCGAACCTGAAGGGCTATATTGAGACAAATGGAGGCCGGGTGCTCGCAGCGGTGTGCTTGACGGGAAAACCCCACTCTTCCAAACTGGCACTTTCGCCCACGCGGCTTGACGAACTGAGGAAAAAACATGGAGCAGAACTTGAACGCTGGTGGGTGGAGCGATTTGCTCACTCCTTCGACGCGCTTACTGAATCAGAAGCTCGGTACCTCTCCCGAACTGAGGCGGCTGACACCATCCGAAATCGAATTGCTGCTGCAAAGTAAGCGCGAACTGGCCGAACAAGCCTTTGCCACCCCCACAAGGGCATCCATGCACAAAGTGGTGATGGCCGGATGAACACGGCAACACCTGCCCAGATTTGAACGAGTGCAGCCGACATGAACCTCGCCAGCGATGGCTCACCGACGTCCTGAGTCCGCAGTGTCAGCCAGGTTGCCAGCGCGTCCCTCTGCCCCTCACACCAACAACGGCGGCTCCTGCATGGCCTCGGTTTGTTCTTCCAGCTGGTGCACCTGGCCGGCCCAGTAGTCGCTGCTGCCAAACCACGGGAAGTTGATGGGAAAGGTGGGGTCTGCCCAGCGGCGGGCCAGCCAGGCGCTGTAGTGAATTTGCCGCAGCGTGCGCAGTGGCTCAATCAGCACCAGCTCGCGCCGGTCAAACGGGCGGAACTGTTCGTAGCCGTCGAGCAGGGCACTCAGGGCCACGGTCTGTTGCGCCCGGTCGCCGCTGAGCAGCATCCACAGGTCTTGCACGGCGGGGCCGGTGCGGGCGTCGTCCAGGTCCACAAAGTGGGGGCCGCCGCCGGGCCGCTCGGTGGGCGTCCAGAGGATGTTGCCGGGGTGGCAGTCGCCGTGCAGGCGCAGGGTGGTCAGGTGGGGGCTGGGTTGGGCACTGTCGCAGGTATCCCACTCATTTTTTAAGTCAAATTGTGCTTTTTCGCTTGTTTTGCATGGATAGTTTGCTATGCCTGGTGCCACGGTGTTCAATACGTTCAGGGCCTGTGCCAGGGCTTTTTCCCAGCGGGACTGCATGTCCAGCGGCACCATCTGGTGGCCCAGCAGCCAGTCGCGCGAGTCCAGGGCAAATGTCTGGGTGGTCAAGGCAGGGCGGTGTACGAAGGGCCGCTGCTCGCCCACGGCGTGGATGCGGGCAATGAAGCGGCCCACCCATTCCAACACCTCAAAGTCGTCCAGCTCGGGGCGGCGGCCGCCTTTGCTGGGGCTGACCGAGAAGCTGAACGGGCCAAAGTGGTGCAGCGTCAGCCCATTGAGCGCAAGAGGGGCGACCACGGGCACGTCGGCGGCGGCCAGCTCGGCGGCAAAGGCGTGTTCTTCGGCAATTTGCTCGGTGCTCCAGCGCTCGGGCCGGTAAAACTTCAGCACCACCGTGCGGTGACCCTGTACGGCTTCGTCCAGGTGGACCTGGTACACCCGGTTTTCGTAGGAGCTCAGCGCCATCAGGCGGCCGTCGCCACACAGGCCGACGCTGTCCAGGGCATCAAGCACGAACTCGGGGGTCAGGGTTTGGAAGGCGTGGGTGGGTGTGTCGGTTTGCATGGTCCCATTGTCGGGGTGGACGTCGGGGTGGGCTCATGCCTGAAAATCGCCCTCATGACTCAGGCACCTTCTTCCAAGCGGCGGCTTCACATCATTCGGCGTGGGCTGCTGTACTCGCTGGCGCTGGCACTGTGCATTTTGTGGCTGGGCGGCGTTGGCTTTTGGTGGCTGGAGCCCAAGGTGCGCAGCCTGAGCGATGGTTTGTGGCTGGCGTTTACGACCGCAGCCACGGTGGGGTATGGCGATTTGGTGCCCACCACGCTGGCTTCGCGCAGCTTTTCGGTGGTGGTGGTGCTGCTGGGGCTGGCGGTGCTGTCGCTGGTAACTGCCTCGCTCGCAGCCATTTTTATCGAGCGTGAGGTGGAGGAGGAGGAGCGGCAAATCGAGCGGGATTTGCGCCGCGACATCATGCAGCTGCGCAATGAGTTGCACCTGTTGCGCCAGGAGTTGCGAGAGGCGCTGGCCCCCCAAACCGACCTCCCCCGTGACCTATGATGGACCGAACCCATGCAGCCCATGACCACCTCTGACCCCCGCCTACCCCAAGCGCCCCGCCCGCCTGAAGCCGCCCGCCCATCCAAGTCCCCCGGGGCCCAGCGTGCGGGCAAAGCAGGCCAACCGCGCCAGCTCCAGCCTGGCCGGGCTTCCAGCCATGGCGTTGCAGCCAGCCAGGGCTTGCAGCCAGTGGCTGGGCTGGAGCTGCACCCCGGCCAGTCGGTGGAGCTGCTCAAGGAGCTGCACATCCTCACCCGAGAGGGCAAGCTCAACCAGGACAGCCGCCGCAAGTTGAAGCAGGTCAACCACCTATTGCAGTTCATCGAGCCGCTGTTGCAGCAGGTGCTGGACGAACGCGGCGACGTGACGCTGGCCGACCACGGCGCGGGCAAGTCCTACCTGGGCTTCATGCTGTACGACCGGTTTTTCAGCCAGCGCAGCGTGGGCCAGGTGTTTGGCATCGAAACCCGCACCGAGCTGGTGGCCAAGTCCCAGCAACTGGCGCAGCGTTTGGGGTTTGGGCGCATGCATTTTTTGCCGCTGAGTGTGCAAGCCAGCATGACCAGTGCCGCGTTGCCTGCCCACATCGACGTGGTGACTGCCTTGCATGCCTGCGACACCGCCACCGACGATGCCATTGCCTTTGGCCTGGCCAAACAGGCACGCCACCTGGTGCTGGTGCCGTGTTGTCAGGCCGAGGTGGCGGGTGTGTTGCGCAAACACAAGGCACTCAATCTGGCCAAAAATCCCTTGAGTGAAATCTGGCGCCACCCGCTGCACACCCGTGAATTCGGCAGTCAGATCACCAACGTGCTGCGCTGCCTGCAACTGGAGGCGCACGGCTACAGCGTCACTGTGACCGAGCTGGTGGGCTGGGAGCACTCCATGAAAAACGAGCTGATCCTGGCCAGCAAGGTGGGCCGCGGCAAGCGCAGCGCGCAGGAGCGGTTGGCCCAGGTGCTGCAAGAGCTGGGCCTGGAAGAACTGACCCGGCGCTTTGGCATCTGACACCGCATGACCACCACCGACCTGTCATTTTTGTTGCAAAGCATCGCCTGGCCGCTGGTGCTGCTGGTGGCGTGGTTGCTGGCTGACATGCTGTACCAGCGCTGGCACCTGCCGCGTGTGACGAGCTACGTGGCTGTGGGCATGCTGGCTGGCGCCGTGAATTTGCCGGGGCTGACCACCGACATATCGGGCCTGCCATTTATGGCCACGGTGGCGCTGTCGCTGGTGCTGTTTGAGTTGGGTTACCGCATCAACCTGCGCTGGTTTCTGGCCAACCCCTGGGTGCTGCTGGCGGGGTTGCTGGAGTCGGGGCTGACCTTTGGGCTGGTGTTTGTCGCCACAGGGTGGTGGCCGGAGTTGGGCCTGCATGTGCGCCTGGCGATTGCCTCGCTGGCCATGGCCAGTTCGCCCGCAGGCATTCTGCGGGTGGTGCACGAGTTGCGCAGCGCGGGGCAGGTGACCGAGCGGGTCATGCACCTCACCGCCATCAACTGCCTGTTGTCGGTGTTGGCCCTCAAAGGGGTGATGGGGGCTTACGCGCTCAACCTCTCGGGTAACCTGGCGCAGGCGGCGTTTGGCAGCGTCCACGTGCTGTTCACGTCCATTGCCGCCGGTGTGCTGTTGGGTTTTTTGCTGCCCAAACTGCTCAAAGGGCGGTTGGCGGGGTCGGCCGACGGGGCCACCGTGGTGTTTGTGCTGGCCGTCATTTTGCTGACCACCGCAGCCCACGGGCTGCGGCTGTCGCCACTGCTGGCCGCGCTGACGTTTGGCATTGTGGCGCGTGAGCGGCGGGTTCACCTGACGCACAACCAGCGGAACTTTGGCACCGCCGGTGACTTGCTGGGGGTGTTTCTGTTTGTGTACATCGCCGCGTTGCTGGAGTGGTCGGACGTGCTCAGCGGGTTGCTCCTGGGCCTGGTGCTGGTGCTGGTGCGTGGTCTGGCCAAGGTGGCGGTGAACATGGCGCTGGCCCGGGTCAGTGGCATCACCACGCGCAAGGGCGTCATGACGGGGCTGGCCCTCAGCCCCATGGCCTCGTTTGTGGTGCTACTGGTCGGTCAGACCGAATGGGTGGGCTTTGACCTGGCCGGTGAAACCCTGGCTGCCATGGCCGGCATGGTCCTGTTCCTGGAGCTGCTGGGCCCGGTGATCACCCAGCGCGCGCTGATGGCCGCCCGCGAAACCCACGTGGCCCAAGACAGCTGAACGGGGAAGCACTGCGCATGCCTTTGGAAACCTTCAAAACTTCCGAATCGCTCACCATGGGCGTGGAGCTGGAATGGCAGCTGGTCAACGCCTACGACTTTGACCTGTGCAGCAGCGCCGACGATTTGCTGGAGTTGCTGGGGCGCAAGATCTTTCCGGGGGTGGTGACGCCCGAAATGACCCAGAGCATGATCGAGGTGGCCACGGGGGTCCACACCCACCACGGCCCCATGCTGGCGCAGTTGTTGGACATTCGTCGCACGGTGGTGGACGCGTGCGACCGCCTCAACATCGACCTGGCCGGTGGCGGCACCCACCCGTTCCAGCGCTGGTTTGAGCAGCGCATTTTTGCCAAGCAGCGGTTTAAGGAACTGTCTGGCCTGTACGGCTACTTGGCCAAGCAGTTCACGGTGTTTGGGCAGCACGTGCACATTGGGTGCGCCAGCGCGGACGAGGCCCTGTTTTTGCTGCACTCGCTCAACCGCTACGTGCCCCATTTCATTGCGCTGAGTGCCTCGTCGCCCTATTTGCAGGGGGTGGACACACTGTTTGACTCGTCGCGCCTGAACTCGGTGTTTGCCTTCCCGCTCAGTGGGCGTGCCCCGTTCACCCTGAGCTGGGACGACTTTGCCAGCAACTACTTCACCAAGATGGAGTCCACCGGGGTGGTCAAGTCCATGAAAGACTTTTACTGGGACATCCGCCCCAAGCCCGAGTACGGCACCATCGAGCTGCGGGTGTGTGACACCCCCCTGACGGTGCAGCGCGCCGCCTCGTTGGCCTGCTACCTGCAGGCCCTGTGCCGCCACCTGCTGGAGCGCCGCGAGCCCATGCCCGAGGAGGACGATTACCTCGTCTACAACTACAACCGCTTCCAGGCCTGCCGGTTTGGCATGGACGGCATGATGGTCAACCCCAAAACCCGTGAGCAAATCAGCATCCGCGAAGACGTGTTGACCACCTTGCGCGTGTTGCAGCCCCACATGGTGGCGCTGGAGTCGCTGCCCGCGGGGGACGACATCGAACGTGTGGCCAGCACCGGCGGCAACGACGCCAGTTGGCTGCGCGAACGCTTCACCGAATTTGGCAGCGTGCAGGGTGTGGTGCGCTCGGCGGTGGACGCGCTGCGGGACTGATCACCGGCCCCCTGGCGACAGCGGGAAGAGGTGCAGGGCCAGGCTCAGCCCGCAAAGCGCTTGCGCGTCAGCGCCAGCGCCACCCAAAACCCCACACCGGCATAGCCCACCAGCACCCCCAGGTGCAGCAACGGGGTGGTGGGCCACTGGTCCAAAAACAGCGGGCGCACCAGGGCCACGGCGTGCGTCAGCGGCAAGGCCTGCGACAGCACCTGCACGGCGGCGGGCAACTGGCCCAGCGGGAAGAACACCCCACTCAAAAACATGGTGGGCGTGAGAAACAGCGTGAAGTAATAGGTGAAAAAGTCGTAACCCTTGGCCAGCGCGTTGAAGACCAGCGCCAGGCTGGCAAACGTGACCCCCACCAACGCCAGCACGGGCACTGCCAGCAGCAGCTTGGGGCTGTGGCTGATGCCCAGGGCCAGCATCACCCCCAGGATGGCCAGAATGGTGAACACCGCCTTGAAGGCGGCCCACAGCATTTCGGCCAGCACCACGTCGTCCAGACGCACGGGGGCGTTCAGGATGCCGTCCCAGGTTTTTTGCACGTGCATGCGCGAAAAGGCCGAGTACAGCGCCTCAAAGCTGGCCGCGTTCATGGCGCTCATGCAAATGCTGCCGCTGGCCAGGAACAGGATGTAGGGCACCTTGTCCTCCCCCAGACTGACCTGGCCCACCAGCGCGCCCAGGCCGTAGCCAAAGGCGACCAGCCACATCAGTGGCTCGGCGATGTTGCCCACCAGGCTGGGAATGGCCAGCTTGCGCCACACCAGCAGGTTGCGCTGAAACACCGGCCACCAGCGCATGGACAGCTGTGGCGCACGCCACACGCAAGGGGCTGAGCCGTTCAGCGGTGGAGGGGGCAGGGGCGTGGTGGTCATGGCCGCATTGTGCGCAATTCCGGCTGATTTACAGTGACACCCATTTGCTTGAACCCTCGAAGGATCCCCATGACCACCCTTGGTACCCCCCTGTCCGCCCACGCCACCAAAGTCATGCTGCTCGGTTCGGGCGAGCTGGGCAAAGAGGTGCTGATGGCCCTGCAACGCCTGGGCGTGGAAACCACCGCCGTGGACCGCTACGACCACGCCCCCGGCCAGCAGGTGGCGCACCACAGCCGCACCATCACCATGAGCGACCCGGCACAGCTGAAAGCCCTGATCGAGGCCGAGCGCCCCCACCTGGTGGTGCCCGAGATCGAGGCCATTGCCACCCCCATGCTCGAAGAACTGGAGGCCGCCGGGGTGGTGAAGGTGGTGCCCACCGCCCGAGCCGCCCGCCTGACCATGGACCGCGAAGGCATCCGCCGACTGGCCGCCGAAACGCTCAAGCTGCCCACCAGCCCCTATGTGTTTTGCGATTCGCTGGCCGAGTTGCAGGCGGCCATTGACGGCGTGGGGGCGCAGCCCGGCATTGGCTACCCCTGCGTGGTCAAGCCGGTGATGAGCAGCTCCGGCAAAGGCCAGAGCAAGATCGACGGCCCCGCCGACGTGGCCAAGGCCTGGGACTGCGCCATGGCCGGTGGCCGGGTCAGTCACGGCCGCGTCATCGTGGAGGGCTTCATTGACTTTGATTACGAAATCACCCAGCTCACCGTGCGGGCCCTGGAGTCGGACGGCCGGGTGTTGACGCATTTTTGCGACCCCATTGGCCACGTCCAGGTGGCGGGCGACTATGTGGAGAGCTGGCAGCCGCACCCCATGCCGTCGGCTGCGCTGGCCGCCGCCCGCCACATCGCCAAAACCGTGACCGACAACCTGGGCCTGGGGCCGGATGGCCAGCCCGCTGGGTTGGGCCTGTTTGGCGTGGAGCTGTTTGTGAAGGGCGATCGGGTGTGGTTCAGCGAGGTCAGTCCCCGCCCGCACGACACCGGCCTGGTGACGCTGTGCACCCAGCACCAGAGCGAGTTCGAGCTGCACGCCCGCGCCATCCTGGGGCTGCCGGTGGACGCCAGCCTGCGCAATCCTGGTGCCAGCGCCGTGATTTACGGCGGCGTCGAGGCCGAGGGCATCGTCTTTGACGGGGTGGAAGAAGCCCTGCGCGTGCCCGGCACCGACCTGCGCCTGTTCGGCAAACCCGAAAGCTTCGCCAAACGCCGCATGGGCGTGGCGCTGGCCCGCGCGGCCGACACCGATGCGGCGCGCACCAACGCCAAGCTGGCGGCCAGCTTGGTGAAGCCCCGTGCGGTGTGATATTTAAGGAAAAAATGCCGCCAGCGCTTGATGCATATAACTAGTTTGCTATCTATTTAAATAGATAGCAAACTGTTGAATATCAACAAGCGGTAGGCGGTGTTTTTGTTGAAAATGGGCGGCCTCACCCGTCTTCCCGTATCTGTCGCCCGGTGAGCTTCAGAAACAGGTCTTCCAGGTTGGCCGGGCGGTGCAGGGTGCGCAGGCCCGGGTGGGCCTGCAGCGCCAGCAGCAGCGGTGCGGCATTGGCGGTGTAGAAAAACACGGTTTCGCCACTCACCTCCACCCGCGCAGCGTGCCGGGTCAACGCCGTGTCCGTCTGCAAGGCCAATGCGCCTTGGCCGTACACCTCCACCACGTCGGGCTCCAGGTGCTGGGCGATCAGGTCGCGTGGCGTGCCCTGCGCAATGGGGCGGCCGTGGTCCAGCACCAGCAGGCGGTGGCACAGGCGCTCGGCCTCGTCCATGAAGTGGGTGGTCAGCAGAATGGACGTGCCCTGTTGCAGCAGCCGCTGCAGCCGCTCCCACATGAGGTGGCGGGCCTGGGGGTCCAGGCCGGTGGTGGGCTCATCCAGCAACAGCAGGGCCGGGGCGTTGACCAGTGCGCGTGCCAGTGACAGGCGGCGCTTCATGCCCCCCGACAGCTCGCCGGGTTTGGCATGGGCCTTGTGACTCAGTGCGGCAAATTCCAGCAGTGGTGGAATGCGCTCGGTCAGTGCGGCCTCTGTCAGGCCGAAATAGCGCCCATACACCCGCAGGTTTTCGGCGCAGGAAAAGTCGGGGTCCAGCGTGTCAAACTGGCTGACCACACCCAGGCGGGCCTTGATGGCCAGCGCATCGTGTGGCATGTGCAGGGCCGCGCCTCCGAGGGGGTCGTGGAACGTGACCTGCCCCTGGTCGGGGGTGGTCAGGCCCAGGCACATGCGCAGGGTGGTGGTTTTGCCTGCACCGTTGGGGCCGATCACGCCCAAGCACTCACCCGGCATCAGCCCAAACGACACGCCGTTGACCACGGTCTGCGGGCCATAGTGCTTGTGCAGGTCAGCGGCCTGGAAAACGGGCTGGGGCGGGGCGGGTGTGCTCATGCCCGTGGTTATACATGGCAGGCCATAGAATCGGCCGCTGCCGTTGTTGGCGTCCCTGTCGGGCCTGGCCCCAGACTCACCGAGGAGTGCAATTTGTCCGATTTCTGGGCCGTGGCCCCGCAATACCTGTTGCCCAAACAGGCGCTGACCCGCCTGGCAGGCTGGGTGGCCGGTGCCCAGTGGGGTGGGCTGACCACGGCCATCATCCGGGCGTTTGTGCAGCGTTACCAGGTCAACATGGCCGAGGCTGCCCAGCCCAACGTGGCCGAGTACGCCACCTTCAACGACTTTTTCACCCGACCGCTCAAACGCGATGCCCGCCCGCTGGCCCCCGCCACCTGGGTGTCGCCGGTGGACGGTGCCATCAGCCAGCTGGGCGCCATCGAGGGTGACCAGGTGTTTCAGGCCAAGGGCCACCACTACAGCACCACCGCGCTGGTCGGCGGGGATGCCCAGTTGGCCAGTGCGTTCGACGGTGGGCACTTTGCTACTCTCTACCTCAGCCCGCGCGACTACCACCGCATCCACATGCCCTGTGACGGGGTGTTGCGCCGAATGGTCTACGTGCCGGGCGAGTTGTTCTCGGTCAACCCCGCCACGGCCAGGGGCGTGCCCGGCCTGTTTGCACGCAACGAACGCGTGGTGTGTGTGTTTGACACGCCGCACGGCCCCATGGTGCTGGTGCTGGTGGGGGCCACCATCGTGGGCAGCATGGCCACGGTGTGGCACGGGGTGGTCAACCCGCCACGCCGCCCACAGGTGCACACCTGGTCGTATGGCGCGGGCGAGGTCAGCCTGAAGCAGGGCGACGAAATGGGCCGTTTCCTGCTGGGCTCCACCGTGGTCATGCTGTGGCCCCGCGCTTCGGGCCTGCATTTCCAGCCCGATTGGTCCGCCGCCCGTCCCGTGCGCTTGGGCGAGGCCATGGCTCACGCTTGAGCGCTGCGGCCGTGCGACGCTTGACATAGGTCAACAAGCGGGTGGCTGTCACCGTGGGTGGGTAGATGGCCACCGTGTTTACCCTTACAGTTGTTTGACAAGCCGACCCGAACGGGGTGGGCTGCGTGTTGAACCAAGGGAACCACCCATGAGCAAACCTCTCCCGGCGACGGCCACCAGCCAGCCCACAGCGGCCAACGCCTTCCAGGCACTGGACGACACCGTGCACGCCCGCTTGGCCGATGCCAGCATGGGGCTGTCGCCCATTTCGCTGGCGCTGGCGCAGGCCGACTGGGCCCTGCACTTGGCCAC
Organism: uncultured Hydrogenophaga sp.; assembly: GCA_964396895.1. Taxonomy (GTDB): domain Bacteria; phylum Pseudomonadota; class Gammaproteobacteria; order Burkholderiales; family Burkholderiaceae_C; genus UBA2334. The sequence continues at coordinate 67,107 of CAYNGJ010000004.1, forward strand.
CTCACCCGGCAAGCAATGGTTGCTGATGCAAAAAGCCTGCGAACTGGGTTGGCAGGCCTGGTCCGATGCCGTGTCGCCCGCGCCCGCAGAGGCGCCTCCCGCCGCAGACGCCCGCTTTGGCGACGAGGCTTGGGCCCAGTGGCCCTTCAACGCCTGGCGCGAAGGCTTCAAGGCCAGCGATGCCTGGTGGCGCGAGGCAGCCCAGGTGGATGGCATGTCCCGCCACCACAGCCACATGGTGAACTTTTTTGCCCGCCAGGGGGTGGACGCCCTGTCACCCTCCAACTGGCCACTGACCAACCCCACGGTGCTCAAGTCCGGCTTGGCCTCGGGTGGGCAAACCTGGTTCAAGGGCTTCCAGCGGTTCATGGAAGACATTCGCGAGCAGCAGCACAAAGCCCAGGCCGATGCGGCGGGCCTGAAGCCATTGCCCTTTGTCGTGGGCCAGGACGTGGCCACCACGCCGGGCAAGGTGGTGTTTCGCAACCGCCTGATCGAGCTGATCCAGTACACCCCCACCACCGATGCCGTGCACCCCGAGCCCTTGCTCATCGTGCCCTCGTGCATCATGAAGTACTACATCTTGGACCTGTCGCCAGAGAACTCCATGGTGCGCTACCTGGTGGACCAGGGGTTCACCGTGTTCATCATCTCGTGGCGCAACCCCGACGCGTCGGACCGTGCGCTGGGCATGCAGGACTACCTGCAACTGGGGGTCATGGATGCCATGGGTGCCGTGGGGCGACAAGCCGGCGCGCCCCGCATCCACGCCATGGGCTATTGCCTGGGGGGAACGTTTTTGTCCATCGTGGCCGCAGCGTTGGCCCGTGGACGGCGACACACCGACCAGACCCCCCAGCGGCGCCGCGACGATGCGGTGCGGGCCGATGTGTTGCCGGAGCTGGCCACCGTGGCGCTGCTGGCCGCGCAGACCGACTTCAGCGAGCCGGGCGAACTGGGGGTGTTCATTGACGACGACCAACTCAAGACCCTGCGCGAATCCATGGCCAAAACCGGCTACCTGTCGGGCCGGGCCATGGCGGGGTCGTTCCAGTTCCTGAATTCGCGTGACTTGGTGTGGTCGCGCAACACGCGGCGCTACCTCATGGGGCAAGACGAGGTCGGCAACGACATGATGAGCTGGAACGCCGACGTCACCCGTTTGCCCGAGCGCATGCACAGCGAGTACCTGTCCTCCCTGTTCCTGAACAACGCGCTGGCTGCAGGCCACTACCGCGTGGGTGGTGAGGGCGTGGCGCTGATGGACATCAAGGCGCCCATGCTGGTGGTGGGCACGGCGCGTGACCATGTGTCGCCCTGGAAGTCGGTTTACAAAATCCACCTTCTCACCGACACCGACATCACCTTTGTGCTGGCCGCAGGGGGACACAATGCCGGCATCGTCTCCGAGCCAGGCCATGCCCGCCGCAGCTACCACATGGCCCACGCCGCCAAAGGCCAAGGATGGACCGATCCGGACGACTGGCTGGCCCAGGCCGAGAGCCACCCAGGCTCCTGGTGGGAGGCCATGGGCCAGTGGCTCAAAACCCATTCGACGGCCCTTGTCCCACCCCCCGCCATGGATCCCAGCCAAGTGCTCTGTGACGCACCTGGCGACTACGTGAAAGTGCGTTATGCCGATTGAGAACCCCCCTGCCAACAGCGTGATTGCCGAACGACTCCAACGCATGGAGTCGTCCATCGAAGAGCTCAATGCCCGCATTGCCCGCTTGGCCATTGCGCTGGGCGTGTCGCTGGACTCGGAGCACGACGTGCAGCGGGTGATGGCCCGCAAAGCCGCACCACCACCCGCACCGCTGCCCACGCAGGCGGTGGAGCGGCGCACGGACCGCCGTCAATCCGGTCTGTCCTTCTCTGGGCTGGATCGGCGCTCCGGCACTGACCGGCGTTTGTCCTACAAATGGGAAGAACTGCGCGGTCTGCTGGTGCTGCGCTACGGGGTGGAAAAAACCTACGTCGAGCAGGTGGGCCTGACGGCCACGCGCCACATCATGGTGTCGGCCGAGCAGCACATGACACGGGACGGTTTTCGACCAGGGGCGGACGGCATGGACCTGAAGCACCTGCTGGACGACAACTGACGCACCTCCCCACAGTGCCTGCCCGTTGACATCACCCGGTCACACCACGGGGGACCAATACAGAGCGCCGTGGCCGATGTCGGCCAGCTGGTGCTTTTTTCAATTTCCTCATGACACCCACATCCTCACTTTTCACCCTGGCGGGTAAAAAAGGCCTCATCCTGGGCCTGGCCAGCGACCAGAGCATCGCCTGGGGCTGCGCCCGGCTGGCCCACCAGCAGGGCGCCGAACTGGTGGTCTCCTGCTTGAACGACAAAGCCCTGGGTTTTGTGCGTCCCCTGACCGAGCCGCTGGGCATTGACCTGCAGCCCTGCAACGTGGAGCAGCCTGGGGCGCTGGAAGGGCTGGTGGCCCACGCCGCCGAGAAGCTGGGGCGGCTGGACTTTGTGATCCATTCGATTGCCTGGGCGCCGTTGGAGGACCTCCACGGCCAGGTGATTGACAGCAGCAGCACGGGGTTTGCGCGCGCCATGGAGGTGTCTTGCCACTCCTTTGCCACGCTGGCCAAGCTGTGCGTTCCCCACATGGCGCAGGGCGGCAGCATGCTGGCCATGACCTACCTGGGTGCCGACGAGGCCGTGCCCCACTACGGACTGATGGGGCCGGTGAAGGCTGCGCTGGAGTCGCTGGTGCGCTACATGGCCCTGGAGCTGGGGCCGCAGGGTATCCGCGTACACGCGGTGTCGCCAGGCCCCATTCCCACCCGCGCGGCGCGCGGCATCAGTGGATTTGACGAGCTGATGGCCCACGCCCTGGCCAAAGCACCGCTGGGCCGACTGGTGACGCTGGATGAAATTGCCCAGCTCAGCACCTTTTTGTGTGCCGACGCCTCGTCGGGCATGACCGGACAGACCCTTTACGTGGACGCTGGCTGCCACGCCGTGGCCTGAGCGGCCTACCCACCCCCTCAATTCGACTGGAGAACACGCATGAATGCCCACCACGAAGCCGAATGGCTGGAAAACATCACCTACGACGAGCTCACCGTGGGCCAGAGCGCCCGCCTGCTGCGCACGCTCACGGTGGCCGACATCCAGGCCTTTGCCGCCGTCTCGGGCGACACCAACCCTGCGCACCTGAACGCCGAATACGCCAACGACACGCTGTTTCACGGGGTGATTGCGCACGGCATGTGGGGCGGGGCACTCATTTCAGCGCTGCTGGGCACCCAGTTTCCCGGCCCGGGCACCATTTACCTGGAGCAGGTGCTGCACTTCACCAAACCCGTGCGCATCGGTGACACCCTGGCCGTCATGGCCACGGTGGTGTCCAAGGACGACGACAAAAAGCGGGTGGAGCTGGACTGCCAGGTCAGCAACCAAAAAGGGGAGCGTGTGTTGCACGGCACGGCCCGTGTGCTCGCGCCCACCCAGAAAGTGCGCCTGCCCAAACCCAACCTGCCGCAAATCAAGCTGTTTGACCCGGAAGCGCGCTTCAAGGAACTGATCGCCCGTGGCAACGACATTCCCGCAGCCCGCTGTGCCGTGGTGCATCCCTGTGACATGGAGTCCCTCTCCGGTGCCATGGATGCGGCGCACCACGGCCTGATCGTGCCGGTGCTGATTGGGCCGGAAACCCGCATCCGCTGCCTAGCCGCGGAGGGCGACATTGACCTCACGGGGGTGGAAATCGTGTCGGTGCCCCACAGCCACGCCGCTGCGGACAAGGCCGCCGACATGGCCGCCCGTGGCGAGGTGGAAATGATCATGAAAGGGAGCCTGCACACCGACGAGCTGATCCATGCCGTGCTGGCCCAGCCCGCGCTGCGCACCGGGCGACGCATGTCGCACGTCTTCCGGTTCGACGTACCGCTGTATCCCAAGCCCCTGCTCATCACCGATGCCGCTCTGAACATCCGCCCGTCGCTGGCAGAAAAAATGGACATCATCCAGAACGCCATCGACTTCTCACGCATCTTGGGGGTGGACAAGCCCAAAGTGGCCATTCTCTCGGCGGTGGAAACGGTGAACCCCGCCATTCCGTCCACCCTGGACGCAGCGGCCCTGTGCAAGATGGCCGACCGGGGCCAAATCAAAGGCGGTTTGCTGGACGGTCCACTGGCCTTTGACAACGCGATTTCGGTCCACGCCGCGCAGGTCAAGGGCATCCAGTCGGCGGTGGCCGGTGACGCCGACATCCTGGCCGTGCCGGACCTGGAGTCGGGCAACATGCTGGCCAAGCAGCTGGAGTATTTGGCTGGTGGCACGGGGTCCGGCCTGGTGCTGGGTGCGCGCGTGCCCATCGCGCTGACCAGCCGGGCCGACGGGCCCACCGCCCGCGTGGCCTCAGCCCTGCTGGCGCTGCTGGCCGTGCACAACGCCCGCCGTGACCACCCTCGTGACGCGTGGGATGCCCACAACACCCCCGCAGGAGCCTGAGCCATGGCGGTGCTGTCGGTCAATGCGGGGTCGTCCACGCTGAAATTTTCGTTGCACCCGGTGGCACAGGGGCAGGTGCTGCCCAGTGTGCTGGCGGGCACCATCGAGGGTCTGGAGCCGGGCGGCCAGCCCCGCCTGGGCTGGACGCAGGGTGGCCACACCCAGCAGCTGCCCCTGACCGTCACCCCCGGCGATGCCTTTGGGGCTGCCCTGGCCCGCCTGGGCGAGCTGCTGGTCGAATTGCCAGGCCTGCCTCGGTTGACGGCGGTGGCGCACCGCGTGGTGCACGGCGGACAGTTGTACTCGGCCAGCGTGCAGGTCACCGACGAGGTGTTGGCCCACCTCGCCACGCTGAATTCCCTGGCGCCCTTGCACCAACCGCACAACCTGCAAGGCATACGCGCGTTTCAGCAGGCGTTTCCCGACCTGCCCCAGGTGGCGTGTTTTGACACCGCCTTTCACGCCACCTTGTCCGCCTTGGATGCCAGTTTTGCCCTGCCCCGTGCGCTGACGGCCCAGGGGGTGCGCCGCTACGGGTTCCACGGGTTGTCGTACCAGTACATCACGGGGGTGTTGCAGGCCAGCAGCCCGCGTGCCCATGGCCGGGTGCTGATGGCCCACCTGGGCAACGGGGCCAGCCTGTGCGCCACCCGCAGTGGCCGCAGTGTGTCCACCAGCATGGGGTTTTCCGCGCTGGACGGACTGATGATGGGCACGCGCAGCGGTACCCTGGATGCGGGCGTGCTGCTTTACCTGCTGGAGCAGGGCTGGGACCACGACCGTCTGCAGACCCTGCTCTACAAACAAAGCGGTCTGCTGGGCGTCTCTGGCGTGTCGGCCGACATGCGCCGCCTGCGCGCCGACGGAGGGCCTGACGCCAAGCTGGCGGTGGACATGTTTACCCACCGCGTGGTGCGCGAGGCCGGGGCCATGGTGGCCTGCCTGCAGGGGCTGGATGTGCTGGCCTTCAGTGGTGGCATTGGCGAGCATGACGTGCAGCTGCGTGCCGATGTGTGTGAGCGCCTGCACTGGTTGGGCGTGCGCATGGATGCCTCCGCCAACCAGCGTGCCACGGGCGACGCGGTGCGCCCCATTCACGCCGCCGACAGCGCAGTGGAGCTGTGGGTGGTGCCCACCGACGAAGGCCGGGTGGCCGCACTGGAGGCGGTGGCGTTGCTTAATATTCAGTAGCTTTAAAGCCAATCAGAGTATGCGATAGAGCCTGTTTTGATGATAACTTTAGAGGTGAGTGACTTCGGTTCGGGGGGTGGCCTGGCACATCCTGCCCCTGCCTTCGCTTTTGGCTTGGTACATGGCCTGATCTGCCTGGGCCAATGCCATGCCCAACGGATCGTCGCCTGTGCGGGGACACAGCACCCAGCCGGCGCTGTAGTTGAGCGGCCAGCCCAGCACACGGGTTGACTGGGCCTCCAGCAGGCTGCGCAGGCGCGCGTCCAGCAGCGCGGCGCCCTGCGCATCGGTGTGGGGCAGCAGCAGCACAAATTCCTCACCGCCGATGCGGGCGGCCACGTCGTTGTCGCGCAGGCAGCTGCGGATCACGTCGGCAAACAGCGCCAAGGCGCGGTCACCGGTCTCATGTCCGTGCAGGTCGTTGACGCGCTTGAAGTGGTCCAGGTCCAGCATCAGCACGGACAGCGGCCAGCCTTGGCGCTGGGCTTGCGCCAGCAGCTGGGGGGCCACGTTCATCATCCCTCGGCGATTCGGCAGGCGGGTGAGTGCGTCGGTGTGGGCCTGCTGCAGCAGCAGGTTTTCAGACTCCTTGCGCCACGCGACCAGGTAGGCGATGGTGGTCAGCGGCATGGCGATGTTCACCAGCGCCTGTGCCACCAGGTTGATTGGGTGGGGGGTGGTGAAGGAGGGGTAGAGCTCGGTGAAGAACGCCCCCAGCACCCCTCTGGCCAGGGTGGCCACGGCTACCGCCAAGTAGCACCCTGCCAGCAGGTGACGCCAGCGCCGCCCCCAGGGTGTGACGGGCCAGAGCGCGGCCCGGGCCACCAGTGCAAACTGCAGGGCCAGCCAGCCGTTGGCCCAACCCACCCGCGTGGGGTAATGGTGAAAGCTCAGGGCATAGCCAATGGGCATCAGCACACAGGCCACCTGCAGCAACCGTTGCCACGGGCGTGGCCCCAGCCAACCCTGCAGTGCCAGGTAGAGGAGGTAGTTGGCCAAAGAGCCCATCGTGATGGCAATGACCGACAGCGGCATGTCCCACAGTGACTCGGCCGACACCATGCAAGCCCACCCCGTGGCCTGGGCCAGCAAACTGAGCTGCACCAGCCGTGCCGAGCGGCTCACCACGTCACCCATCACCAGGGGCAGGGCAGCCGACACCACAAACAGGTTCAACGCCGTGAGCGTGAGGATGGTGGTGATGTCCAAGGTCATGGGTGGATGCGGTTCAGGGCGCACTCATTGGAAAGCCACCTCGGCAAAGCTGCGCAGTTTGCGGCTGTGCAACTGTTCGAACCCCTGTTGGCGCAGCAACTCGGCCGCCCGGATGCCGATGCGCAGGTGCTGGTCCACCCGCTCGCGGTAGAAGTGGTTGGCCATGCCGGGCAGCTTGATTTCACCGTGCAGTGGTTTGTCGCTCACGCACAGCAAGGTGCCGTAGGGCACGCGGAAGCGAAACCCGTTGGCGGCGATGGTGGCGCTCTCCATGTCCAGCCCCACGGCGCGGCTCTGGCTCAGGCGGCGCTGCGGGGTGGTGGGGGCGTTGCGGGCGGGCAGCAGCTCCCAGTTGCGGTTGTCGGTACTGGCCACGGTGCCGGTGCGCATGATGCTTTTCAGTTCCTGGCGGGGCACGCCGCTGACGTCGGCCACGGCGGCTTCCAGGGCCAGTTGCACCTCGGCCAGCGCCGGAATGGGCACCCACAGCGGCAGTTCCTCGTCCAGCACATGGTCTTCCCGCACATAGGCATGGGCCAGCACGTAGTCGCCCAGCTGCTGGCTGTTGCGCAGTCCTGCGCAGTGGCCCAGCATCAGCCACGCGTGGGGGCGCAGCACGGCAATGTGGTCGGTGATGGTTTTGGCGTTGCTGGGCCCCACGCCGATGTTGACCATGGTGATCCCGCTGCGGTCGGCCCGCAGCAGGTGGTAGGCGGGCATCTGCGGCAAACGGGGCGGGGCCTGGCCCAGTTCGTCGCCGGTCTCGGGTGGCAGACCGACGCGGCGGGTCACCAGGTTGCCGGGCTCCACAAAGGCCACGTAGCCGCTGTCGGGGTTGGCCATTTCGGCGTGGCCCAGTTTGATGAACTCGTCAATGTAAAACTGGTAGTTGGTGAAGAGCACAAAGTTTTGGAACCACTCGGGCGCGGTGCCGCTGTAGTGGCGCAGGCGCTGCAGCGAGTAGTCCACCCGGGGGGCGGTGAACAGGGCCAGGGGCATGGCCTCGCCTGGGGCGGGCTCGTGGGTGCCGTTGGCGATGCCGTCGTCCATCACGGTGAGGTCGGGCAGGTCGAACACGTCGCGCATCAGGGCGCGGCGCTCGGCGCTCAGGCTGCCTTCCACGTGGTCGTGCTCGGCGAACGAGAAGTGGATGGGGATGGGCTGGTTGCTGGTCCCCACCTCCAGCTGGCCGCCGTGGTTTTGCAGCAGCAGCTGAAACTGCTTGAGGTAGTAGTCGGCGTAGAGGTCTGGGCGGGTGAGTGTGGTTTCGAACCGGCCCGGCCCGGCCACAAAACCGTAGCTCAGTCTGGGGTGGCCCGATGTGTCGCGGTTCAGGTTGCTGGGGGTGTTCAGGCGCACCAGCGGGTAGTGGGCGCGCACCCGCTGGTCGGCCCCCAGTTCGCCGCGCACGTAGTTGTGCATGGCCGCGCGCAAGTGGTTGACGCCGGCGTGGTAGATGGCCTGCACCTGGGCCAGGGCGCTGCTGGCCTCGGTGTGCAGGGTAGGTGCTGTGAAGGGGGGGAGTTGGTGCATGTGGGGAGTGTGGGGCTGCGGTGTGACGCGGGGGGCAGGGCGGTTGGGGCGCCTCAGCCCGCTTTCACGGGATCTCGCATGGTCACAAATTCTTCTGCCGCCGTGGGGTGTATGCCCAAGGTGCTGTCGAACACGGCTTTGGTGGCGCCTGCCTTCATGGCCACGGCAAAACCCTGGACGATTTCCCCGGCTTCGGCGCCCACCATGTGCAGGCCCACCACTCGGTCGGTGGCGGTGTCCACGATCAGTTTCATCAGGGTGCGTTCGGTGCTGCCACTGAGGGTGTGTTTGAGGGCGCGGAATTCGGATCGGTACAGGGTGATGTGGCCAAACTGGTCCCGTGCCTGGGTTTCGCTCAGACCCACGGTGCCCACGTTGGGGTGGGTGAAGATGGCGGTGGGTATGCAGTCATACCCCATGGTGCGCGCGGGTTTGCCCGCCGCAGGGCCGAACAGCTGGTCCACCACCACCATGGCTTCGCCCAATGCCACCGGGGTGAGTTGCACGCGCGCCGTCACGTCGCCCACGGCGTAGATGTGGGGCACGTTGGTCTGGTACTGGGCGTTGACCAGCACGGCGCCTTGGGCGCCCTGGGCCACGCCCACGGCATCCAGACCCAGCCCGGCCACGTTGGGCACGCGCCCGGTGGCGTAAAGCACGGCATCGGCCTCCAGGGTGTTGCCGTCTTCGAGCAGCACGTGCAAGCCATCGCCTTGCTGGCGAACGGACACCACACCGGCGTTCAGCCGCAGGTCCACCCCTGCCTTGGTCATCTCGGCCGCGAGGAAGTGGCGAATTTCGTCGTCGAACCCGCGCAGCACCTGTTCACCCCGGTACAACTGGGTCACCCGCGAACCCAATCCGTTGAAGATGGACGCGAACTCGCAGGCGATGTAGCCACCCCCCACCACCACCAGGCGCTGGGGGAAGGTGGGCAGGTCAAACACGTCGTTTGAGGTGATGACGTGTTCGCGCCCCAAAAAATGCGGCACATGCGGGGTCCCCCCGGTGGCCACCAAGATGTGTTGGGCACTGACCTGTTGGTGGCCAGCCGAGCCATCGGCATTCAACGTGGCCACCGCCAGGGTGTGCTCGCCGGTCAGTCGGGCAAAGCCATTCATCACCACCACGCCGGAGCCGTGCAGCAGGTGGCTGTACACGCCGTTGAGTCGGCCGATTTCCCGGGCGCGGTTGGTTTTGAGCGTGTTCCAGTTCAGGCTGGGTACTGGGCCTTCCCAGCCAAAACCATGGGCTTCTTCGGCGGCTTCGGCAAAGTGGGCCGCGTAGCTGTAGAGCTTTTTGGGGATGCAGCCCACGTTCACGCAGGTGCCCCCCAGGCCGTCGGTGCCCAGCACCTCGGCCAGGGCCACACGCGCGCCGCGCTGGGCGGCCATTCGGGCGGCGCGGACACCGCCGCTGCCGCCACCGATCACAAACAGGTCAAAGTCAAAAGTCGTCATGGGTACGAATCCGGTGAGTCAAGCCACCATCATCGCAGCCCGTGTTGCCCCTGTGGGGTCCACGGGTGAAGTGAACAATGGAATTTACAATGAAATATGCCATTGACGCTCATGAATATTGGTAACGTAGCTATATTATTTGACTTTTTGGGTGAGGTGCACTCTACGGGTGCTTGGCAACCTGGTTGCGACGCTTGGCCATTTCCCGCCCCGCGCCCACCGCGTCTGATGGCAGCAGCCGTTTTTGTGCTTCCGGGTAGGCGACCGACTCTTCGAGGTGCATGTGGTCGAGGTACAGGGCCTCAAACACCGTCAGCGCCTGGCGCAGAACCGCAGGTTCAAACCACAGGTTGCCGCTGGCCACGGCGGAAATGGACGGCTCAATCTCCAGCCAGTTTTCCTCCAGCCAACCGTGGTCTTGGATGAGTTGCTCCGTGGCCTGGATCACTGCCGGGTTCTGGCTCGCGAGCAGGGTGGGGAAGATGTGCTTTTCTTCATCCAAGTGGTGCTGCCGTGCCGCCTCATTGAAGTAGGTCAAGGCCTGGGTGGCCAGTGCGCGGGTGGTGGGGGTCAGCCCCTGGTCGTCGATGGCATCCATCAGCCCGCGCAGGCTTTGCAGTTGCCGCTGGATCTCGCCGTGGGTGTGGTCCAGGAACTCGAAAAACGCAGTGGACCCCGTGGATGGGGTGGCTGTGCCCATGATGACCTCCTTGGCAGTGGGTGGTGAGGGTCATCTTAAAAAACACAGCCAGCGGCCGTTTGATGTAGGGCAAGAAGCGGTGGATTGGCTGCCCGCGCAATCCGGCGGGCAGCTGCAGGCGGGGGTGTCTCAGTAGTGGTACACGCCTCGGCCAGTTTTGCGGCCCAGGTAGCCGGCGGCGACCATTTCCTTCAGCAGCGGGCAGGGGCGGTATTTGCTGTCGCTGTACTCTTCGACGTACACGTTCATCACGGCCAAGCACACATCCAGGCCGATCATGTCGGCCAGTGCCAGTGGGCCAATGGGGTGGTTACAGCCCAGTTTCATGCCGGCGTCAATGTCCTCAGGCGATGCCAGACCCTCAGCCAACACAAAAAAGGCCTCGTTGATCATGGGCACCAAAATGCGGTTGACCACAAAGCCGGGCGCATTCTTGACCGTGATGGGTGACTTGCCCAGGTGCTCGGCCATGGCCTTGACCGCGTCGTGGGTGGCATCGCTGGTCTGCAGGCCGCGGATGATTTCCACCAGCGCCATCATGGGCACGGGGTTGAAAAAATGCATGCCGATGAAGCGGTCTGCCCGTTGGGTCACGGCGGCGAGCTTGGTGATGGAGATGCTGGAGGTGTTGGTGGCCAGAATCACCTCGGGCGCCAGCATGCCGTCGAGCTGCTGCAGGATTTTGACTTTCAGGGCCTCGTTCTCCGTGGCCGCCTCGATCACCAGTTGCGCCGAAGCCAGGTCCTCGTACCGCGTGCTGCCGGTGATCAGGCCCAGTGCGGTGGCCTTGTCGTCTGCGGTGATTTTTTCTTTCTTGATCAGCCGGTCCAGGCTGGCTGTGACGGTGGCAATGCCTTTGGTCACAGCCGCCTCGCTGATGTCCACCATGACCACTTTCAGGCCTTTGGTGGCGCAGGCCTGGGCAATGCCGTTGCCCATGGTGCCTGCGCCGACGATGCCGATGGTTTGAATGTGGGATGTGCTCATGAACAGACTCCTGGTGACAGTGGTTGCAAAAAAGGTGGTTTGGCTGGGCCGGCAAACAAGTGGTTGACGTGCCCGTCAAAAGCCTATGGTATCGGGCTCAGGTGACGGGCTGGCAGCAGCCAGAAAACGATTGCCATGTGGGGACTGGTTGCGCAAAGTCAAGCAGGTCAGTCTGGTTCGTGCACATGGCCCCTCAGGGTTTACTACAATCGACAGGTTGACCCCCAAGGTCGTCCCTTTCCGAACCAAGCCCAAGAAAGATCTACATGAGCGAAGCAAGCGTAGACAACAGCCGCCGCAACTGGCTGATCACAACATGTGCCGCAGGTGGGGCGGGTGCAGCCGCCGTGGCCGTTCCCTTCGTCAGCTCGTTTGCACCATCCGAGCGTGCCAAGGCAGCGGGTGCCTCTGTGGAGGTCGATATTTCCGCCATCCCGCCGGGTCAAAAAATCACCGTCGAATGGCGCGGCAAACCGGTTTGGATCCTGCGCCGCACACCCGAGCAATTGGCCGGTCTCGACAAGACGGACCCCCAACTGGCGGACCCGAAGTCGGAGCGCAACGCCTACCCCACTCCCGAATACGCCCAAAACCAGCACCGATCCATCAAGCCTGAGTTGTTTGTGGGCGTGGGCATCTGCACCCACCTCGGCTGCTCGCCCGGCGACAAGTTGGCCGCAGGTCCGCAGCCCTCGTTGCCCGATGATTGGCAAGGCGGTTTCCTGTGTGCTTGCCATGGCTCCACCTTCGATGTGGCCGGCCGTGTGTTCAAGAACAAGCCTGCGCCCGACAATTTGGAAGTGCCGCCGCACATGTACCTGTCTGACACGGTGCTCCTGATTGGCGAAGACAAAAAAGCGTGATCCGAACGATCCCCAAGCACCAAGCGAAATAAGGTTCATCATGGCTGAATTCAAAGAAGTCCCCGCAGACGCGGCGATGTCCGTCAAGGCGCTGAACTGGGTGGACAACCGGTTCCCGCTTTCCAAACTGTACAAAGAGCACCTCTCCGAGTACTACGCACCCAAAAACTTCAACTTTTGGTACTTCTTCGGTTCACTGGCGCTGCTGGTGCTGGTGATCCAGATCGTGACCGGCATTTTTCTGGTCATGCACTACAAACCCGATGCCGCGCTGGCGTTTGCATCGGTGGAGTACATCATGCGCGACGTGCCATGGGGATGGCTGATCCGCTACATGCATTCCACAGGTGCCTCCGCGTTCTTTGTGGTGGTTTATCTGCACATGTACCGTGGCCTGATTTACGGCAGCTACCGCAAGCCTCGTGAATTGGTCTGGATTTTTGGCTGCGCCATCTTCTTGGTGCTGATGGCCGAAGCCTTCATGGGCTACCTGTTGCCGTGGGGTCAAATGAGCTACTGGGGTGCACAGGTGATCGTGAACCTGTTCTCCGCCATTCCCTTCATCGGCCCAGATCTGGCGCTGTTGATTCGCGGTGACTTTGTGGTGGGTGATGCCACGCTCAACCGGTTCTTCTCTTTCCACGTCATCGCAGTGCCTCTGGTGTTGTTGGGGCTGGTGGTGGCGCACATCATTGCGCTGCACGAAGTGGGTTCCAACAACCCCGACGGTGTGGAGATCAAGGCGCAGAAAGATGCCAAAGGCATTCCGCTGGATGGCATCCCTTTTCACCCCTACTACAGTGTGCATGACCTGTTGGGCGTGTCGGTGTTCCTGATGGCTTTTTCTGCCATCGTGTTCTTCGCGCCTGAGTTGGGTGGCTACTTCTTGGAGTACAACAACTTCATCCCCGCCGATCCACTGACCACACCGTTGCACATTGCACCGGTCTGGTACTTCACGCCCTACTACTCCATGTTGCGTGCGGTGACCACCCAGATGATGTACGTGCTGGTGGCCATTGTGCTGCTGGGCGCGGCGCTGGCCATGATCAAGGCCAAACTGGCCGCCCCGCTGAAAATGGGCGTGCTGGTGGGTGCCCTGGTGCTGGTGGCACTCATGCTGTCCATCGACGCCAAGTTCTGGGGTGTGGTGGTCATGGGTGGTGCGGTCATCATCATGTTCTTCCTGCCATGGCTGGACAACAGTGAGGCCAAGTCCATTCGCTACCGTCCAAGCTGGAACAAGTGGCTGTACATGGTGTTTGTCATCAACTTCTTCATCCTGGGTTACCTGGGGGTGAAGCCACCGAGCCCGGTGGGTGAGTTGGTTTCCCAGGTGGGCACCTTGATTTACTTTGGGTTCTTCTTGTTGATGCCTTGGTGGAGTCGCATTGGTCAGTGCAAGCCCGTGCCTGCACGTGTGGTTTTTGCTGCGCATTGAAAGAGTTGTGGAGTAACGCTATGAAAAGAATCATCACAGCCCTTTCGCTGATCGTCGCCCTGGTGGGTGGGGCACACGCCGCTGGTTCCAGCTTCCCGTTGGACAAAGCACCCAATCGCACCAACGACATGGCCGCTTTGCAAAACGGCGCCAAGCTGTTCACCAACTACTGCCTGAGCTGCCACTCGGCGGCCTACATGCGGTACAACCGTTTGCGTGACATCGGGTTGACTGAAAAGCAGATCAAAGAAAACCTGATGTTCACCACCGATCGGGTGGGGGACACCATGAAGGCGGCCATTGATCCCAAGCAGGCCAAAGAGTGGTTTGGTGCCAATCCACCTGACCTCACCCTCGTCGCCCGCTCGCGCGCGGGTGCTGGCGGCACCGGGGCGGACTACCTGTACACCTACTTGCGCACCTACTACCGTGACGAAGCCAAGCCAACCGGCTGGAACAACATGGCCTTTCCCAATGTGGGCATGCCGCACGTCATGTGGCAGCTGCAAGGCGAGCGCAAGCCGATCTTTGAAACCGTGAGCGAGCACGGCCATGAGGTGCACCGGTTGACGGGCTGGGAGCAGGTCACGCCCGGTACGTTGTCGCCCGCACAGTTCGACAACGCCATGGGTGATCTGGTGGCTTTCATGACCTGGATGTCAGAGCCGGTTCAAAACACCCGTGTGCGCATTGGTGTGTGGGTCCTGCTGTTCCTTGCTTTCTTCACAGTGATCGCTTGGCGCCTGAACGCCGCTTACTGGAAAGATATCAAGTAACATGCAACGCTGCCGGGGTCTCTCCGGTCATGCAACAGTGGCAAGGGGGTTGTACCCCCTCTGCCACTGTTTTTTATTGAGGGTTTCATTGTCATGATGGTTTTGTACTCGGGCACCACCTGCCCCTTTTCCCACCGCTGCCGTTTCGTGTTGTTTGAAAAAGGCATGGATTTTGAAATCCGGGATGTTGACTTGTTCAACAAGCCGGAAGACATTGCAGTCATGAACCCTTATGGGCAGGTTCCCATTCTGGTTGAGCGCGACCTGATTCTGTATGAGTCCAACATCATCAACGAGTACATCGACGAGCGTTTTCCGCATCCGCAGCTGATGCCGGGGGATCCAGTGGACCGTGCCCGGGTGAGGCTTTTCCTGCTCAATTTTGAGAAGGAATTATTTGCTCATGTGGCCATTCTGGAGTCCAAGACCGGGAAGTCCAACGAAAAGGCCTTGGAGAAGGCGCGTTCGTATATCCGCGATCGCCTGACCCAACTGGCTCCTGTTTTCCTGAAGAACAAGTTCATGCTGGGGGACAGCTTCTCCATGCTGGACGTGGCGATTGCGCCACTGTTGTGGCGCCTGGATTTCTATGGCATCGAGCTGAGCAAAAACGCTGCACCTCTGTTGAAATACGCAGAGCGCATTTTTTCTCGCCCGGCCTATATCGAGGCATTGACCCCTTCAGAAAAAGTCATGCGCAAGTGACTTTTGGCCAACTACTGCTGCAATGACCGCTTTGCCTTCCACCCGCCCATACCTGATCCGTGCACTGCACGAGTGGTGCATGGACAATGGCTTCACGCCCTATTTGGCTGTGGCAGTCGATGAAGGTGTGCGTGTGCCAATGGCCCATGTGGTAAATGGTGAAATTGTGCTGAACGTCAGCACCGAGGCCACCGGTGCATTGGTTCTGGGCAATGAATTCATTGAATTCAAAGCCCGTTTTGGGGGTGTCCCTCAAGACATCAGCGTACCGGTGAACCGTGTCCTGGCCATTTATGCCCGGGAGAATGGACAAGGCATGGCGTTTCCGGTCGAGTTTTCCGAGGCCGATGGAAGAGCAGCGGCGCCAAAGCTGGGGGGTGCAAATGGTGATGCTCGGCCGCATTTGCCAGGGCTTGCGCTGGTGGATGCCAGCGAGGGGGTTGCGGAAGATCCGAACGGTTCGCCCAGCCCTCCACCGAAATCGGTTGGAAAAAATGGCAAATCCAAGCCTGTTCTGAAGCGCATCAAATAGCTTGGGTTAGAATACAAGACCTCGCCGGTTTAGCTCAGTTGGTAGAGCAATCGCCTTGTAAGCGATAGGTCGTCTGTTCGAGTCAGACAATCGGCACCAAAAATTTCACGTGAAAGCGGATGCATCAGGCGTTCACTGTGTCAAGCTTTTGCAACCTTGATCCGCACCGTCACTTGGCTGCAGTGTGTATTGCGAAGGTGCTGCTCAATGTCCGGAAGCAAGTGGCGCAGTTTGCTCGCCACGGTCGGACTGCTCACCACCACACACCAGCTTTCATCATCCAGCGGCCCCGCTTTGACGGCGGAGCGCAGCCCTTGGGGGATCAGGTGTTGAATGTCCTTCAGAAATTGACTGGATTGGGCAATCAGCGCCCCCAGTTTGACGAGAACTGGTGATTCAGAGGCGGCGTCTCTGAGTGTTTTGGCTGCTGTGCTGGATGTGGGCCGGGTGGGCATGTGAGTGAGGCAGGAGAATCGATGCACTTGATTATCACGGACCCTTGGCTTGCTCGACAGCGCCCCATACACCTGACGGGCACACAGATCGTTGGGGTGGCGCTGGCGTTGGGTGCCGCACTCCTCCTGATGGCAGTGCTGGTCTATCACTCTGTTTTCATTTATGGCGCTCGCCAGGGCTGGCCCGTGGTGACACCACTGGTGCAGATGATTGCCAGCAAAGAGCGCTTGAACCAAGAGCGCTACCTCAAAGAAAACTTGGATGTCATGGCGCGCAAGTTGGGAGAACTGCAGGCCAAGTTGGTGCAGTTGGATTCGTTGGGCGAGCGTGTGGCCTCCCTGGCGGGTGTTTCCACGGGTGAGATGAAGTCTGCCAGCGGTGCGGGCGGGCCGCTGGTGTTTTCGCAGCAACTGTCCTTGGATGCCGTGCGGCAGTCTATGGATGTCATGGATGCCTATGCGCTGGGTCAGTCAGATAGGCTGGAATTCGTCGAGTCGCGCCTTTTTGCGGAAAAAATGCGCAAGTACATGTTGCCAACCGCGGAGCCTGTCCCAGGGGTGCTCACTGGTTCAGGGTTCGGTTGGCGAATTGACCCGTTGACGGGCCACAGGGCACTGCACACCGGCTTGGATTTTCCGGCGGATGTGGGAACCCCCATTCTGGCCGCCGCAGGGGGGGTGGTCGTGACGCATGAGCTGCATCCGGCTTACGGCAACATGCTGGAAATTGACCATGGTAACGAATTGGTCACGCGGTACGCCCACGCCTCCCGAATGCTGGTCAAAAAAGGGGATATTGTAAAAAAAGGCCAACCCGTGGCGGAGGTGGGGTCCACGGGTCGATCGACGGGGGCGCACTTGCACTTTGAGGTGTGGTTGGCTGGCGTGGCGCAGAATCCGCAAACATTTCTGAACGCGGGCCAAGGCAAGCCGCCGCAGCGCCAAATGGCCCAGTCCACAACCAAGGGCGTTGCGTCTGTCAAGCCATGAGGCTGGCATGGGACTCAGGGCGGGGGTTTAAAATCCCGAGTTGACCTCCAATTACGGACTGCCCCGAGGCTGGCCCACTGGCCAGTCGATCTACACCAGAAAGACACGCGGCACTGCCTGGCTTGAACCAAGGCCAGACCGTGCGCACCAAGCTCATGGCCACCAATTTCCTCACCAAAATTTTCGGCAGTCGCAACGACCGGCTCTTGAAGACGTACCGCAAGACAGTGGCCCAGATCAATGCATTGGAGCCAAAGTTTGAACAGCTGTCCGACGACGAGCTGAAGCAAAAAACGCAGGAATTCAAACAACGCATTTCGGATGGTCAGGGCTTGGACGCCCTGTTACCCGAGGCATTCGCGGTGGTCAGAGAGGCGAGCAAGCGCGTCATGAAAATGCGCCACTTTGATGTGCAGATGGTAGGGGGGCTGGCACTGCACCACGGCAAGGTGGCGGAGATGCGAACCGGCGAGGGCAAAACGCTGACCGCCACGCTGCCCGTGTACCTGAACGCCTTGACAGGACGGGGTGTGCACGTGGTCACGGTCAACGACTACTTGGCCAGTCGAGACGCCGAGTGGATGGGGCGCCTGTACGGTTTTCTGGGTTTGACGGTGGGTATGAATTTGCCCCAAATCAGCCGCGAAGAAAAGCAAGCGGCCTACCATTCGGACATCACCTACGGCACCAATAACGAGTTCGGTTTTGACTACCTGCGCGACAACATGGTGTACGAGGCCACCGACCGGGTGCAGCGAAAGCTGAACTACGCGATTGTGGACGAGGTTGACTCCATCCTGATTGACGAAGCGCGTACGCCGCTCATCATCAGCGGGCAGGCAGAGGACCACACGGCCGTCTATCTGGCCATCAACCAGATTGCGCCAACGCTCACCCGTCAAGAAGGTGAGGCCGACCCGCGCACCGGTGAGGGGGTCACCAAGCCCGGCGATTTCACGCTGGACGAGAAATCGCACCAAATCTTTCTGACCGAGCAAGGCCACGAGTCCGCGGAACGGCTGTTGGCTTCTGCAGGACTGTTGCCTGAGGGGGCGTCGCTGTACGACCCCGCCAATATTTCGTTGATGCACCACCTCAACGCTGCGCTCAGGGCGCACCACGTGTACCACCGGGACCAGCACTACGTGGTGCAGGGCGGTGAAGTCATCATCGTGGACGAATTCACCGGTCGCCTGATGAGTGGGCGGCGCTGGAGTGATGGCCTTCACCAAGCCGTAGAGGCCAAAGAGGGTATGCAGATTCAGGCCGAGAACCAGACCATGGCCTCGATCACATTTCAGAACTATTTCCGGCTGTACACCAAGCTCTCGGGCATGACCGGCACGGCAGACACCGAGGCCTACGAGTTCCAGGAAATTTATGGCCTGGAAACGGTGGTCATTCCCCCCAACCGCCCGAGTGGCCGGGACGATCAATTGGACCGTGTGTACAAAACCACGGCAGAAAAATACACCGCCGCCATTGCCGACATTCGGGAATGCCATGAGCGTGGGCAACCGGTGCTGGTCGGCACCTCGTCCATCGAAAACTCAGAGATCATTGCCAACCTGCTGGAAAAGGCCCAATTGCCGCACCAGGTGCTCAACGCCAAGCAGCACGCGCGTGAGGCGGACATCATCATCCAGGCGGGGCGTCCGAAGATGATCACCATTGCCACCAACATGGCTGGCCGTGGCACGGACATCATGCTGGGTGGCAACTTGGAAAAGATGCTGAAATCTGTCGAAGCGGATACCGCATTGGATGAGGCTGCCAAAGCCCAGCGCGCACAGGCGGTGCGTGAGCAGTGGACACAAGACCACGAATTGGTGAAGTCGCTGGGGGGCTTGCGCATCATCGCGACCGAGCGCCACGAGTCACGCCGGATTGACAACCAGTTGCGCGGACGTTCAGGTCGCCAGGGGGATCCGGGATCGTCCCGCTTTTACCTGAGTTTGGACGACTCACTGATGCGGATTTTTGCCGGTGACAAGGTCCGGGCAATCATGGACAGGCTGAAAATGCCCGAGGGCGAGGCCATTGAGGCTGGCATCGTGACGCGCAGCATTGAATCCGCGCAGCGCAAGGTGGAGGCCCGCAACTTTGACATTCGCAAGCAGTTGTTGGAATACGACGATGTGTCCAACGACCAGCGCAAGGTGATCTATCAGCAGCGCAATGACATTCTCGATGCCACAGAATTGCAGTCCCAGATCCATTCGCTGCGCGAAGGGTGTTTCACCGATTTGGTTCGGCAGTTTGTGCCCGTCGAGAGCGTGGAAGAGCAATGGGACTTGGCTGGGCTGGAGCGTGTGTTGCACGACGAATGGGCCGTGGCGGTGCCATTGCAGGGTTTGCTGGATTCGGCCGATACCCTGACCGATGAAGACATCGTGGCCCGCGTGCTGGATGCCGCACACAGTGCTTTTGACGCCAAGCTGCAACTGGTGGGTGAAGCCAACTTCTTGCCTTTTGAGCGCATGGTGCTGCTGCAGAGCATAGACACCCACTGGCGCGAGCACCTCAGCTCTTTGGATTACCTGCGCCAAGGCATTCACTTGCGCGGCTATGCCCAGAAGCAACCCAAGCAAGAATACAAGCGGGAAGCCTTTGAACTTTTTGGACAGTTGCTGGATGGTGTGAAGAACGAAGTCACCCGCGTGCTCATGACCGTGCGTGTGGAGTCTGGTGACCAGCTCAACGACGCTGCGCAACAGATCGAGGCGCAGGCCGAGAACATTTCGAACGTCACCTACACCGCCCCCACCGAAACCGGTGAGGTGGAAACGGTGGTGGATGCGAACACCCGCACCCCCCAATCACCCGCGCAGGCCAGCATGCCGCGCGTGGGCCGCAATGATCCCTGCCCGTGTGGCAGCGGCCAGAAATTCAAACATTGCCACGGCAAACTCGCCTGATCTTCCTTTCCTGTCTTCCCATGCCTGTCAATTTGCCCATTCCCATTTCCGACGCATTGGCCCCCGTAAAAGGCTTGCGCCTGGGGGTTGCCGAAGCCGGGGTCCGAAAAGCCAACCGCAAAGACGTGTGTGTGTTGCTGTTGGAGCCCGGCGCTACCTTGGGTGCCGTGTTCACACAGAACCGTTTTTGTGCCGCCCCTGTGCAGGTGTGCCGCGAACACATGGCGGTTGGCGCCGCCGCAGGCGCGCGTGCCCTGGTCATCAACACGGGCAATGCCAACGCGGGCACGGGCCAGGAGGGTTTGCTGCGTGCCCGAGCTGTGTGCGCCGCATTGGCCGCTCAGCTGGGCGTTTCGGCCGAGCAGGTACTGCCGTTTTCCACGGGCGTGATCATGGAGCAACTGCCCGCCGAGCGGGTGATCGCGGGCTTGCCGCCTGCGGTGGCCGGGGCGCGTGCCGATGGTTGGCTGGATGCGGCCACCGCCATCATGACCACAGACACCCAGCCCAAGGCCGTCAGCCGCCAGCTGGTGTTGGGTGGAAAAACCGTGACCGTCACTGGCATCGCCAAAGGCGCTGGCATGATTCGGCCCAACATGGCCACCATGCTGGGTTTTGTGGCCACAGACGCCTGCATGGCCCCTGAGCTGGTTCAGCCCATGTGCCATGAGTTGGCCGAGCAGTCATTCAACCGCGTGACGGTGGATGGTGACACCTCGACCAACGACTCTTTTGTGTTGCTGGCCACCCAGCAGGCGGGCAACCCCACCATTTCTGCTTGGGACACCCCGGACGGCATGGTGCTGAAGGCCGCCTTGTTGGCGGTGGCTCAGCACTTGGCGCACGCCATGGTGAGGGATGGCGAGGGTGCCACCAAGTTCATCACCGTGCGGGTGGAGGGTGGTCGCACCCCGGAAGAATGCCTGAAGGTGGCCTACGCCATTGCACATTCGCCCTTGGTCAAGACGGCCTTTTTTGCCAGCGACCCCAACCTTGGGCGCATCCTGGCCGCCGTGGGTTACGCGGGTATTGCGGACTTGGACCAATCCCTGATTGATCTGCACCTGGATGACGTCCATGTGGCCACGCGGGGTGGTCGCCACCCCGACTACCAGGAGGCCCAAGGCGTCCAGGTCATGGCCCAATCCGAGATCACGGTCAAAGTGGGCCTGGGCCGTGGCACCTGCGCCGACACGGTGTGGACCTGCGACTTCAGCCACGACTACGTGACCATCAACGCCGATTATCGGTCATGAGCGCGCAGTGGGACAGCCTGGCCACGCGGCTGGAGGCGTTGGTTTCCCGCATTGAGTCGGTGCTCCCCAACGGGGCCATCACACCGCCCGACTGGTCGGCATCGGTGGCCTTCCGGTACCGCCGGCGGGCGGGGGGGCACGGGCAATTGCAGCCTGTGCGTCATCTGGCGACGTTGGCATTGAGCGATGTGCGCGAGGTCGATGCGCAGAAAGACAAGCTGGTCAAGAACACCCAGCAGTTCGTGCAGGGTTTGCCGGCCAACAATGTGCTGTTGACCGGGGCCAGGGGCACTGGCAAGTCCTCGCTCATCAAGGCCTGCCTGAATGCCTTTGCGGCGCAGGGGCTGCGCCTGATCGAGGTGGACAAGGCCGACTTGGTGGACTTGCCCGACCTGATCGACCTGGTCAGTGAGCGGCCTGAGCGCTTCATTGTGTTTTGTGATGACCTCAGTTTTGATGAAGGCGAGTCGGGATACAAGGCCCTGAAATCCATTCTGGACGGCTCGGTGTCTGCCACCAGCGCCAATGTCCTGATTTACGCCACCAGCAACCGCCGCCACCTGTTGCCCGAGTACATGAAGGACAACCTGAGTTACACCCACACCGACGACGGTGAGGTGCACCCGGGCGAGGTGATTGAGGAAAAAATTTCCCTGTCCGAACGTTTTGGCCTCTGGGTCAGTTTTTACCCGTTCAGCCAGGACGAGTACCTGGCCATCGTGGCCCAGTGGTTGTCACATTTTGGTGTGGTGGGCGCCCAGGCCGAGGCGGCCCGGCCTCAGGCCTTGATTTGGGCGCTGGAGCGTGGCTCCCGCAGTGGTCGTGTGGCGTACCAGTTTGCCCGCGACCACGCTGGTGCGTTGGCGGTTGACCCCTCCGACGTGGCCGGTGCATGAGCGACGCCTCCGTGCTCAGGGTGGATGCCGACCAGCCCAGGCACCGCAGCGGCCCGGACGGCAGCAGACCGGTGACCGAGGTGGCCGTGGGGGTGCTGGTGCAGGCAGACGGTCAGTTTCTGTTGACCACCCGACCACCCGGCAAGGCCTACGCAGATCACTGGGAGTTTCCAGGCGGCAAACTGGAAGCCGGCGAAACCGTGGCCCAGGCGTTGCGGCGCGAATTGCAAGAGGAGCTGGGCATCTGGATCCACGAGCCGGTGCGCTGGCGTGAACAGGTGGTGGACTACCCCCATGCGTTGGTGCGGCTGCATTTTTGCAAGGTGTTTGGGTGGGAGGGTGTGCTCACCATGCGTGAAGGTCAGCAGTTTGCTTGGCAGCGTTTGCCGGTCACGGTCCAACCCATCTTGGCGGGCACACTGCCCGTGCTGGCGTGGATGGCTTCAGAGTTAATAGCTGAAAAGTGAATGTGGATAAGCGCTAGAGCCTGATTTTATTGAAAATCACTGCTCGGAGGCGTCGTCAGGGGGCGGCGTACCGACGCTGAACTCTTCGTTCGCCCAGCGGCCCAGGTCGCCCAGTTTGCAGCGTTGGCTGCAGAAGGGCCGATGCGCGTTGCGGACCGCGTACACAGCGGGGCCGCCACAGGCCGGGCACACCACGGTTTTTTCAGCGAAGGGCGGCGCTGTCTGCGCACCCTGCGTCGGCAAGGGCTCGCTCATGCGCACAACGCCAGCTCAAAAGAGGCTTCGCCAGTGGTGGCGTGGAGGCGTCCGTCCTCGCCCATGCTCACCAACCTGACCGACACCATCAGGCGATTGCCGCTGATTTCCGGGATCAACCCGAGCTGGTGGTTGAGCTTGAGCCGCAGCAGCTGGAAGGTGCGTCCTTGGGGCAGGTTCTGCTGGTACTGGCCGCCGGTGGCCATCACCCGCTGTGGCATGCCCGAGTCGCGCAACAGTTGGAGCAGCAAGCCAATGGCCTCGGCCAGTGGTTGCACCGTGGCACACCACTGCACCAGGGCCTCGCGGCGCACAGGTGCGGGTTTGTGTTGCCAGTCAAAGTAGGCCGGAAGGTCAAACTCGCAGGTGCCCCCGGGGATGGACACGCGGCTGCGAATGCCCATGAGCCAATCGTTGTCGCTGAGGGCGTGGCCGGTTTTTCCCACCAACTGGCTCAGCGAGGCGTAGTAATGCTCGATCTGGCCAATGACCTGGTCAAGCACCTTCTCGGAGATGGCCGGGTTGCCACGGAAAGCGTTGAGCGCCTGTTTCTGCTTTTCCAGGTCTTTGAGCACATCCGATTTCATGTCGGCCCGCGAGGCCACATCAATCATTTCGAACAGCGTGTGCAGGGCAAAGTGGTGGTCCAATGCATCGTCGCGCCCCACCAGTGTCAGCAGGCGGCGGTACAGGTGTTCGAGGCGCAGGTAGGTGCGAATGCGCTCGTTGAACGGGTACTCGTAAAGGATCACGGAGGGCTTGTTGGCGTCGGTCTGCATGGATTGAACATCATAGCCCCAGCCAGTGGCACCAGCCCTGAACCTGGGACCGCAGTTCGGGGAGGGAGATGTCCTCGTTGCACACCACGGCATCGGCATGGGCCAGGCGCACTTCGCGGCTGGCCTGCGAGCGGATGATGGCCAGTGTGGTGTCTTGCGACCAACCGTTGCGCAGACCCACCCGCTGGACCTGGGTGGCCGTGCTGCAGTCCACCACCACCACCGCGTCCAATTGTCCGGGCCAGCGGCCGGATTCCACCAGCAAGGGAATGTCCAGCACCACCACCCCTGGCGGGGCGTTGTGCAGGGCGGCCTGAATGTGCTGCCCGATCAGCGGATGGGTGATGGCCTCCAGCCGTTGGCGGGCCTGAGCATCGGTAAAGACGGCCCGTCGCATGGCGTCGCGGTTGAGTGCGCCTGCCTCGGTGATGAAGGCACCACCAAAAACCTGTCGAATGGGGTCAATCGCCTGGCCGCCGGGCTCCGTCAACGCCCTGGCCATGCGGTCGGCGTCCAGCACGGTGGCGCCCCACTCGGCCAGGTACCCCGCCACGGTGCTCTTGCCACTGCCGATGCCGCCGGTCAGTCCGATGACGTGGGTGTGCTTCCGTGTCACAGCCCCACCCAGGCCAACATGCGGGCAGGGGAGGCCACCAGCGCGGTGATGCCTGCCAGGGCCAAGAAGGGGCCGAACGGGACGTAGCCACCCTCGCGCAGCCCGGCGCTGAACTTCAGCGCAATGCCCACCACCGCGCCAATGACAGAAGCCATGAGGATGATGGGCACCAATGCTGGCCAGCCCAGCCAAGCGCCCAGCGCCGCAAACAGTTTGAAGTCCCCGTAGCCCATGCCCTCTTTGCCGGTCAGCAGCTTAAAACCCCAGTACACCAGCCAGAGCGAGAGGTAGCCCGCCACCGCGCCCCAGAAAGCGGATGTCAGTGCGGTGTCGGTCCAGCCCAGGGCCGCCGCTGTCAGGCCCGCCCACAGCAGTGGCAAGGTCAAATCATCGGGCAGCAGCGTGGTGTCCCAATCAATGGCGGCCAGCGCCAGCAACACCGCGCAATAGCCGCTCCAGACCAACGCCGACGGTGTGACGCCCCATTGCCAGGCACACCAGGCAAATGCGCCACCAGTGGCCAGTTCAATCAGGGGGTAGCGCCAGGCGATGGACGCATGACATTGGGCGCACCGACCTCGCAATGCGAGGTAGCTGAACACTGGGATGTTTTCGTACCAGCGAATCTGGTGGTCACAGTGCGGGCAAGCCGAACGCGGCACCACCAAGTTGTAGGCCTCTGCGGTGGCGACCGCTTGCCCGCTGTAGCTGGCGCATTCCGCCGCCCATTGGCGCTCCATCATTTTGGGCAAACGGTGGATGACCACGTTGAGGAAACTGCCCACCAACAAGCCCAGCACACCCATGAAGCCTGCCAGCAAGGCATCTGATTCGGGGAAAAAAAGCATCAAACGACCTGTCCCAGTTTGAAAATGGGCAGGTACATGGACACCACAATCCCGCCGATCACGCCCCCCAACACCACGATGATGATGGGCTCCATCAGGCTGGACAGGCCTGCGACCATGTCGTCCACCTCGGCTTCATAAAAGTCCGCAGCTTTGCCCAGCATGTGGTCAATCGAGCCCGATTCTTCGCCAATGGCACACATCTGGAGCACCATGTTGGGAAACACATTGGCGTTGGTCATGGCGGTGGTCAAGCTGGTGCCGGTGGACACTTCCCGTTGGATCTTTTCGGTGGCGGCCTGGTACACGTAGTTGCCGGATGCACCACCGACCGAATCCAACGCCTCCACCAGCGGCACTCCTGCCGCAAACATGGTGGCCAGGGTGCGGGTCCAACGGGCAATGACGGACTTTTCCACCAGCGTGCCGAACAAAGGCAATTTCAGCAGCAGCCTGTCCATGAACATCTGCACCTTTTCACTCCGCCTCCAGGCCTGCATGAAAAAGTAGACACCACCACCAATCACGCCGAATATCAGCCACCAATAGGCCACAAACACCTCACTCACGGCAATGACGAACAGGGTGGGCGCAGGCAGGTCGGCTCCGAACGACGAAAAGGTTTCCTTGAAGGCGGGAATCACAAAAATCATGATGATGGCCACCACGACAAAGGCCACCACCAGCACGGACACGGGGTACATCAGTGCGGATTTGATCTTGCTCTTGATGGCTTCCGTCTTTTCCATGTACACCGCCAGGCGGTCCAGCAACTGGTCCAAGATGCCGGCCGCCTCGCCGGCTTCCACCAAGTTGCAGTAAAGGTTGTCGAAGTACAAGGGAAACTTGCGAAACGCGGCATTCAACGCGGTGCCGGTTTCGACGTCGGTGCGGATGTCGTTCAGCAACCGGGCCACGCTGGGGTTGGCGTTGCCGCGCCCCACAATGTCAAAGGCCTGCAGCAGTGGTACGCCGGCTTTCATCATGGTTGCCAGCTGACGGGTGAACAGCGCCAGGTCTTTGGGCGTGATTCTTTTGCCGCTGGACATGCGGCGCTTTTTGATTTTGGTGGGCAGAATGCCTTGGCGGCGCAAGGAGGCCTGCACCTGGTTTTCGCCCATGGCGCGGATCTCGCCACGCACAATCTTGCCGTTGCGGTCTTTTCCCTGCCACTCGTACACAAGCTCTTTGCTGCCCGATGGAGCCACGGTCGCCATATGGATTCCCTAGTGAGTGTTGTGTGGACGAGTATCAGTCATTCGTGCAGCCCAACACCTCTTCCAGTGAGGTGACACCGATCTTGACCTTGTGCAGTCCCGATTTCCGCAGACTGCGCACACCCTCTCGGTCAGCCTGCTCCGCAATTTCCATGGCACTGCCGCCCTTGAGGATGATGCGCTGCAGTTCCTCGGTGATGGGCATGACCTGGTAGATGCCGACACGACCCTTGTAGCCGTTGTTGCATTGGGCGCAGCCCACGGCTTTGTAGGGCACCCAACTGCCGTCCACCTCGTCGGCGGTGAACCCGGCGTCCACCAGTGCCTTGGTGGGGATGTCCGCAGGCGTCTTGCAGTGTGGGCACAGGCGCCTGGCCAAGCGTTGTGCGGTGATGAGAATGACGCTGGAGGCGATGTTGAAGGGCGCAATGCCCATGTTCAGCATTCGCGTCAGGGTGCTGGGCGCATCGTTGGTGTGCAGCGTGGACAACACCAAGTGACCCGTTTGGGCGGCCTTGATCGCGATGTCGGCCGTTTCCAGGTCGCGGATCTCACCCACCATGATGATGTCGGGGTCTTGGCGCAGAAAAGACTTGAGGGCGGCGGCAAAGGTCAGCCCTGCCTTATCGTTGACGTTGACCTGGTTGACCCCGGGCAGGTTGATTTCGGAGGGGTCTTCGGCCGTGGAAATGTTCACGCCGGGTTGGTTCAAGATGTTCAGGCAGGTGTACAGCGACACGGTTTTTCCGGACCCGGTGGGCCCAGTCACCAGCACCATGCCGTAGGGTCGACCGATGGCGGTGAGCAGTTTGGCTTTTTCTTCTGGCTCGTAACCCAGCGCATCAATGCCCAGCTTGGCACTGCTGGGGTCCAGGATACGGATCACAATTTTTTCACCAAACAGTGTTGGCAGCGTGCTCACCCGAAAGTCAATGACCTTGTCTGGTCCCACCTTGAGCTTCATGCGCCCGTCTTGTGGCACACGCTTTTCGGAAATGTCCATCCGAGAGATCACTTTGATGCGCGATGCGAGCTTGTCTTTGATGGCGGGTGGGGGGGACGCGATTTCCCTCAGTTCACCGTCAATGCGAAACCGGACGCGGTAGGTGTGCTCGTAGGGTTCGAAGTGGAGATCGGAGGCCCGCATGCTGAAGGCGTCGAGCAGCATCTTCTGCAAAAACTTGACGATGGGGGCGTCTTCCACATCGTTGTTGCCTTTGTCGGCCGTTTCGACCACCGCTGCTGCTGCCTGCTCCTCGGAAAACTCGAATTCGTCGCCAATGATGGTGTCCATGGCCTTGGCCACGGACGCGTTGAGTTCTTCCACCAGTTTGAGCAGCTTGTCGTACTCGGCGATGATCCAGTCCACCCCCATCTGGGTGGCGAACTTGATTTTTTCAGCCGCTTGCTGGTCACCGGGGTCTGCCGTGGCAATGATCAGTCGGTTGTTCTTTTTCCCCAGCACCACCACACGGTGGTCAATGCAGAACTTGGCATCCAGCACATCCCTGGGGAGCCGCTTGACGTCGATCGCATTCAGGTCAAGTAACGGTGCGCCAAAGGCGCTGGACACCACGTGGGCCAGATCGGCAGCAGACACAGCGCCGGACCCGGTCAGTTCCGCGATGAAGCTGTTGCGGCTGGTTTGTGCCTTGCGGAACAGGCTTTCGGCCGTGCCCTGGTCCAGGGTGCCCGCCGCGATCAGTGCCCTGCCCAATCCAGGCAGGGCCATGGAGGGGGATAGCAAGGTGGAGGGTTCTGCGGTCGCCATACCCCTCGAATCTAGCGCAAATGTCGTGCATTGAAAAAGTGCCTGGGCGTATTACGCACCGCTTTCGCCGTTGAACAACACTTGAGCCAGGGCACTGTGAGGTGCGGCCGTGACCGGTTCCCAAGCCTGCTGGCGCCTCTTTAACTGGCCCGGTGCTGAAGCGACGAAGCGAGTGAAATCAAGGCATCGGTGTAGTCATTGGCGGGGAGTTCCTTGGCTGCATCGATGGCCCGCTGTGCTTCGGTCCAAGCGGCAGCGCGAGCGGCCTCCAAGGCACCCGACGCGCGGATGATGGCCAGGACCTCGGGCAATTTGTCTTCGGTGGTGTGCTCGATGGCGTCGACCAGCAGTGCATGCTGTTCACCTTGGGTGTTTTTCAGGGCGAAAATGACCGGCAGGGTGACTTTGCCCTCGCGCAAATCGTCGCCCAGGTTCTTACCCAGAATGCTGGCGTCGCCTTCGTAATCCAGAACGTCGTCGATGACCTGAAAGGCGGTGCCAAGCGCTTGGCCGTAGCGCGCGCAGACGTCTTCCACGGCGGCATCGGCGCCGGACATGATGGGCGCGAGGCGGGCGCTTGCTTCAAACAGCTTGGCGGTTTTGGAGCGAATCACGCGCAGGTAGCTGTCTTCGTCCAAGTGGGCGTCGTGCATGTTCATGAGTTGCAGAACCTCCCCCTCGGCGATGACGTTGGTGGCATCTGCCAGCACTTCCATCACCCGCATTTGCCCGACGGACACCATCATTTGGAACGCGCGCGAATACAAAAAATCGCCCACCAATACACTGGCCGCATTGCCGAACAGTTGGTTGGCCGTGTCGCGTCCCCGTCGCAACGTGGACTCATCGACCACATCGTCGTGCAGCAGGGTGGCCGTGTGGATGAACTCCACCACCGCAGCCAGTGTGAGTCGGTGTGTCTGTCCGTAGCCCAGTGCGCCGCTGACCAGAAGCAGCAATGCGGGTCTCAGGCGTTTGCCACCGGCAGAGATGATGTACTCGCACACTTGGCCCACCAAGGGAACGCCTGTCTGCAGCATGGAGGCGATGACCTTGTCCATCTCGGCCATGTCACTGGCAATCAGCGTGAGGGGGTTGGCGGGGGCGTTGGCGGGTGGCGACAAGGTGAGTACCGGTTGGTTGAACCGAAGATTATAAAAACCCGTGGCACTGCTCCTGGCAGGGGCGCAAGTGCTGCGCACGCACGCTCAGCGAGCGTGCAGGAGACTGTGTTGCCATGGCAGATGGTGTGCTGGTATAATCTTCGGTTCGGCGGGAATTCGTCTGCCGAAATCACTTGTAGAGGTTCATATGTACGCGGTCATAAAAACCGGTGGCAAACAGTATCGTGTTGCTGCTGGCGAAAAAATTAAAGTAGAACAGATTGCTGCGGATGTGGGCCAGGAACTCGTGTTGGATCAGGTTTTGGCTGTTGGCAACGGCAGCGAAATCAAGATCGGCACGCCCCTGGTGTCCGGCGCAACAGTCACAGTCACCGTGTTGGCCCATGGCCGTCACGACAAGGTGCACATTTTCAAGATGCGCCGTCGCAAGCACTATCAAAAACGCCAAGGGCATCGTCAAAACTTCACAGAGCTGCAGATCGCTGCAATCTCTGCTTAAGGAGTAAAGCAACATGGCACAGAAAAAAGGCGGCGGCTCCACGCGAAACGGGCGCGATTCCAAGCCCAAGATGTTGGGTGTGAAAGCGTTTGGCGGTGAAATGGTGTCTGCTGGCGCCATCATTGTTCGCCAGCGCGGCACACGTTTCCACCCCGGTACCAATGTGGGCATCGGCAAGGACCACACCCTGTTCGCCACCGTTGACGGGCATGTCAACTTTGCCATCAAAGGCGAGTTGAGCCGTCACGTGGTCAGCATCATTCCTGTCTGAATAACCTCGGTTGTTTGGTAAAAGGCCCGCCTTGCGGGCCTTTTTTGCTTCTTTTTTCCGATCAAAAGACCCCGCCATGAAGTTCGTTGACGAAGCCTACATTGACATTGCCGCTGGCGACGGCGGCAATGGTTGTGCGTCTTTTCGCCATGAAAAGTACAAGGAATTCGGCGGCCCGGATGGAGGTGATGGCGGGCGGGGGGGGCACGTCTACGCCGTGGCCGACGTCAACCTGAACACCCTGGTCGATTTCCGCTATTCGCGTCGTCATGAGGCTCGAAAAGGCGAACATGGCAAAGGCTCGGACATGTTTGGCGTCAAAGGCGATGACATCGTCCTGAAAATGCCCGTGGGCACCATCGTGACCGATGCGGAAACCGGTGAGGTGCTCCACGAGTTGTTGGTGCCGGGTGAGCAGGTCATGCTCGCCAAAGGGGGGGACGGCGGCTTTGGCAACATGCATTACAAGAGCTCCATCAACCGTGCGCCGCGCCAGAAGACGCCCGGCTGGCCGGGTGAGCGAAAAGAGCTCAAGCTGGAACTCAAGGTGTTGGCCGATGTGGGTTTGTTGGGCATGCCGAATGCAGGCAAATCCACACTGATTGCCGCCATCTCCAACGCGCGCCCCAAGATCGCCGACTACCCGTTCACCACGCTCCATCCCAATTTGGGCGTGGTGCGTGTGGCGCCAGAAAAGAGCTTTGTGGTGGCCGATGTCCCGGGGCTCATCGAAGGTGCGGCCGAAGGTGCGGGCCTGGGGCACCAATTTTTACGGCATTTGCAGCGCACCCACCTGTTGCTGCACATGGTCGATGTGGCACCGTTTGATGACACGGTCGATCCTGTTGCGCAAGCCAAGGCCATCGTGGCCGAGCTCAAAAAGTACGACAAGGCCTTGTACGACAAGCCCCGCTGGTTGGTGTTGAACAAGTTGGACATGGTGCCGTCGGAAAAGCGAGAAGCCTTGGTGAAAGACTTTGTGAAACGCTACAAACACAAAGGCCCCGTCTTTGAAATTTCCGCCCTGACCCGAGAGGGATGCGAGCGCCTGGTGCAAAGCATTTACGAGCACGTGGCCAAGACCCAGCGCGCGTTGCAGGCG
Source organism: uncultured Hydrogenophaga sp. (assembly GCA_964396895.1). Taxonomy (GTDB): domain Bacteria; phylum Pseudomonadota; class Gammaproteobacteria; order Burkholderiales; family Burkholderiaceae_C; genus UBA2334. The sequence continues at coordinate 98,454 of CAYNGJ010000004.1, forward strand.
GATGTTGAGGTGGATCCGCGCTTCGCATGACACGGGAATTTTTTCATAGCTAACTGATCAATGTATAAAAGCGCTAACGGCTGTTTTTATGATTAATTTCAAGCAAAACCCCCTTCTGCTCCAGGGAGCCCGGCGCATTGTGGTCAAGGTGGGGTCCAGCCTGGTGACCAATGAAGGGCGGGGCTTGGACGGGGAGGCCATCGGCCACTGGTGCGAACAACTGGCCACCCTGGTCAAGCAGGGGCGTGAGGTCATCATGGTCAGCAGCGGGGCCGTGGCCGAGGGCATGAAGCGCCTGGGCTGGTCCACCCGACCCAAGGAAATCCACGAGCTGCAGGCCGCTGCAGCGGTGGGGCAGATGGGTCTGGTCCAGATGTACGAAAGCAAGTTGCGCCAAAGCCAGATTGGCAGCGCACAGGTCTTGCTCACCCATGCCGACCTGGCGGATCGGGAGCGCTACCTGAACGCGCGCTCCACTTTGTTGACCTTGCTCTCCCTGGGGGTGGTGCCGGTCATCAATGAAAACGATACCGTGGTCAACGACGAGATCAAGTTCGGTGACAACGACACCCTGGGCGCGCTGGTGGCCAACTTGGTCGAGGCGGACGTGCTCATCATCCTGACCGACCAGAAGGGGCTCTACACCGCCGATCCCCGCAAAGACCCTGCTGCGGTGTTTGTGCACGCGGCCCAGGCGGGTGATGTGGCGTTGGAGCGCATGGCCGGTGGGACGGGCAGTGGCATTGGCAAAGGCGGCATGATCACCAAAATCCTGGCGGCCAAGCGGGCGGCCGGCTCGGGGGCTTCCACCGTCATTGCGTGGGGGCGTGAGCCCGATGCCTTGCTGCGCTTGACCCAGGGTGAGCCCATCGGCACCTGGCTGCTGGCACAGACCCCCAAGAGCCAGGCCCGCAAGCGCTGGATGGCCGATCACCTGCAGATGCGTGGCTCGGTGACGGTGGATGACGGGGCCGTGGTCAAGCTCGTCCAGGAAGGCAAAAGCCTGCTGCCCGTGGGCATGGTCTCGGTCGAGGGTGACTTTTCACGGGGTGACGTGATTGCCATTCGTGCACCCGGTGGGCAGGAGGTGGCACGTGGTCTGGCCAACTACGCCAGCGCCGAGGCCAGGCTGATTTGCCGCAAACCCTCCAGTGAGTTTGAGCGGCTGTTGGGCTACGTGGCAGAGTCGGAAATGGTGCACCGAACCAACCTGGTGCTCACCCGTTCCCAGTCACCCGTCTGAGCCTGGAGCGACCTCGCACTGGGCTCAGGTGATCACCGGCCCTGCGGGTCCGGGTCAAAACTGGCGCCGGGTGGCAACTCCATGCCCGGAGGCATCACCAAGTCGATGGTGGTGGTCTGCGGTGACGTTTCGTCACAGGCGATGTCCCGGTGTCGAATGGCCCCACGCAGGTAGCGATTGCGGTTGTCGGTGCGTGGGAGGTAGCGCGACAACTCGGTGAGTGCCATCTGGTACACGCCACGCTTGAATTCCACCACCACATCGAGGGGAATCCAGTAGTCGTTCCAGCGCCACGCGTCGAATTCCGGGTGGTTGGTGGCACGCAAGTTCAAATCCCAGTCGTGACCCATCAGCCGCAGCAAAAACCAAATTTGCTTTTGACCCTTGTAGTGGCCCCGTGCATCCCGGCGGATGTAGCGGTCCGGCACCTCGTAGCGCAACCAGTCTCGGGTACGGGCCACGATGCTCACATGCTGAGGGTGGAGGCCAACCTCTTCGTGCAGTTCCCGAAACATGGCCTGCTCAGGGGTTTCGCCCCTGTCAATGCCACCTTGAGGAAACTGCCATGAATGTGTGCGTATGCGTTTGCCCCAGAAAACCTGATTTCTCTGGTTGAGCAGAATGATGCCGACGTTCGGCCTGAAGCCGTCCCTGTCAAGCATAATCAACCCCAATTTTTAAACTGTGGTCATTATGCACACGTGCAGCACAGTTGCGAATAGTTTTGCGGCTTTTGAATGGCAAAAGGCACCAGATGGCTGCCGATCCCTGGTGAGCTGCTTTCCCCATTGAATCAACCCCAACCGGCTGTGTGTCAGCCGCTCGCACGCACATGAAAGCAACCCGATTTTTCATCTCCACCCTGAAAGAAGCACCTGCCGATGCGGAGGTGATGAGCCACAAACTCATGACCCGTGCCGGCATGATCAAAAAACTGGGCGCAGGCATATACACCTACATGCCCATGGGCTTGCGTGTGGTGCAAAAAGTGGAAGCCATCGTGCGGGAAGAAATGAACCGTGCCGGTGCGGTGGAAATCACCATGCCCGTGATTCAACCCGCCGAACATTGGCAGGAGACGGGGCGTTTTGACAAGATGGGGCCGGAGCTGCTGCGCATTCAGGACCGCCATGGGCGGGACTTTGTGGTGCAACCCACCAGTGAGGAAGTGGTCACCGACATCGCTCGCCAGGAGTTGCGCAGCCACAAGCAACTGCCCAAAAACTTTTACCAGATCCAGACCAAATTCCGGGACGAGCGCCGCCCGCGCTTTGGACTCATGCGTGGCCGTGAGTTCACCATGAAGGACGCCTACAGTTTTGACAAGGACCAGGCGAGTGCCAAGGCCAGCTATCAGGTGATGGCACAGGCTTACCGCAGGATTTTTGACCGCTTCGGATTGACCTACCGCGCCGTGGCGGCAGACAGTGGTGCCATCGGTGGGGACCTGAGCGAAGAGTTCCAAGTGATTGCCGCCACCGGCGAAGACGCCATCGTGTATTGCCCAACCAGCGAGTACGCGGCCAACTTGGAAAAGGCCGAGGCGTTGGCACCCGCTGGGCCGCGTGAGGCCGCGCAGGAAGCCATGGCGCAGGTGGCTACCCCCGGCGCAAGCACCTGCGCCCAGGTGGCCGAGTTGTTGGGCTTGCCCCTCAGCCAAACGGTCAAGTCCCTGGTGCTGGCCACCGAGTCGCTGGACGAGCAAGGCCAAGTGTCATCCGTCAAGGTGTGGCTGCTGCTGCTGCGGGGTGACCACGACATGAACGAAGTCAAGGTGGGCAAGCTGGCGCCGTTTGCCGCTGGCTACCGTTTTGCCACAGTGCCGGAAATTGAAGCCCATTTTGGCTGCAAGCCCGGCTACCTGGGCCCCATTGGACTGCGGCAACCTGTGGGCTTGGTGGTGGACCGGGAGGTGGCGATGATGGCCGACTGGATCTGTGGGGCGAACTTGGAAGGGTTCCACATTCGCGGGGTGAACTGGGGCCGTGACTTGCCTGAGCCCGAGCTGGTCGCCGACCTGCGCAACGTGTTGGAAGGTGACCCATCACCCGATGGTCAAGGTGTGCTGGCCATTGAGCGTGGCATTGAGGTCGGGCACGTGTTCTACCTGGGTACCAAGTACAGCAAGGCCATGAACGCCACCTTCCTGGCGGAAGATGGCAAACCGGCCCCCTTTGAGATGGGCTGCTATGGCATCGGCATCACGCGCCTGCCGGCTGCCGCCATTGAACAGAACCACGATGAGCGCGGCATCATCTGGCCAGACGCACTGGCACCCTTCACGGTGGTGATTTGCCCCATCAACGCGGACCGCAGCGCCGACGTCAAGCTGGCGTCTGAGCAGTTGTACGAGGCTCTGCTTGCCCAGGGCGTGGATGTGCTGCTGGACGACCGCAATGAGCGTCCCGGAGCCATGTTTGCCGACTGGGAGTTGATTGGTGTGCCCCACCGGGTGACCATCGGTGAGCGTGGGCTGAAAGAGGGCGTGGTGGAGTACCAACACCGCCGTGACACGGCTGCCACCAAGATGGTCTTGTCCGATGTGGCGGGTTGGCTCAAGGAGCGTCTGAACGCATGAGTGAGGCGGTGTTTTCAAGAAGAAAATGCCTCCAGCGCATGTATTTGTTGGGTTTATTGCTACCCATTTCAAGTAAGTCATGGGCTGGAGGTCAGCTGGAGGAGCCTCTGGCCGACTCAGTGCGCACCGCGCTGAGTTCGGCCATTGCCTACAGTTCACCGCCCATTCCTGAGTTTCCAGACACCGCGTCTCGCTTGACCTACCTGCGTTGGTTGACGGAGATGAACGATCCGCTGCGGCGCTACAAGACCGACTTGCAAAGTCGGACGGATTTTTTGCAGACGGTTTGGTACGAAAGCCACCGCGCGGGTTTGAGCGAGCGGTTGGTTCTGGGGCTGATTCAGGTGGAGAGCGCGTTCCGAAAATTTGCCATTTCATCGGTGGGCGCGCGCGGGTACATGCAAATCATGCCCTTTTGGTCCCGCCTGATTGGTGATGGTGATGTGGGAAAGCTTTTCCACATGCAAACCAACCTGCGGTTCGGCTGTGTGATCTTGCGCCACTACTTGGACCGGGAGTCCGGCAACCTGTTCATGGCCTTGGGGCGCTACAACGGCAGCCGGGGCCGACGCGAGTACCCCAATGCGGTGTTTGCCGCAGCGAGGCGCTGGGGGTATGTCGGCGCTTGATGCCCCCAGATCGCAGGGGTGAGGTTATGCAGAGGCAGCGGGGCCGCTGATGAGCTGCTGCAGCTCGCCAGACTCGTACATTTCCATCATGATGTCCGAACCACCGATGAACTCACCTTTGACGTACAGCTGAGGGATGGTGGGCCAGTTGCTGAATTCTTTGATGCCCTGGCGAATGGCATCGTCCTCCAGCACGTTCACGGTTTTCAGGGTTTTGGGCTCCACGCCGCTGGCTTTCAGGATTTGAATGGCGCGGCCCGAAAAACCGCACATGGGAAAACTGGCACTGCCCTTCATGAACAAGACCACGTCGTTGTTCTTGACCAAGTCGCCAATGCGTTGCTGTGTATCACTCATGGTGTTTCTCCGGTGGGCAATAGCCCAATCAAAATCGGTGGCAGAGGTGAGGCGCAAGGCCTCATCTCACGAAGGACCGATTATCCTGCCTTTGCCTGAATCGGCCATTGACCACCTGTGCAACGCACATGGCCACCCAGGTCTTGTCGGGATTGAACCTGGTCAAAGCCCTGGTTCAGCAGAAGTTGGTGCACCGCCTGGCCTTGGTCAAACCCATGTTCCAGCAGCAGCCAACCGCCAGGCGCCAGGCAGTACGGGGTGTGTGCCACGATGTGGCGCAGGTCATCCAGGCCGTCCAAGCCGCTGATGAGTGCCTGCTTGGGCTCGTGACGCAATGCGGGCAGGTGTGGGTCGTTTTCGGCAATGTAGGGGGGGTTGGACACCACCAGATCCCAGCCTGTTCCCAGTGGCGCGCACCAGCTCCCGTGGGTGAAATGAACCGGCAAGTTGAGGCGAAGCGCATTGGCTTGCGCCACAACCAGTGCATCGGCACTGGCATCCACCCCCCACACGGTGGCGTGGGGGCAATGGTGTTGTATGGCCAGGGCAATGGCACCACTGCCGGTGCCCAGGTCGGCCGCGCGTGGTTGCGCAAGGGTCGCCAGCACGTCCAGTGCCCACTCCACCAGCGTTTCGGTGTCGGGTCGGGGGTCGAGTACGCGGGCGTCGACATGGAGATCCAGGCCGAAAAACCCGCGTTGCCCAGTGATGTAAGCCAATGGTTCGCCGTTGGTTCTGCGTTTGCAGTGTGCTTGGTACGCCTGCCGTTGGGAGTGCGCCAGAGCATCGCCACCGTGTGCTCTCAACCACGCGCGATCTTCCAATGGTTTACCCAATATTTTCAGCAATATCGCTTCGGCTTCGAGGGGAGTAAGCCCAAAGCGGCGAGCCTCCAAGAGACATTGTTCAACGGACAACGGGGTGTGCATGGGGATCTGCAATTTTGAATGCCTGTCGCAAGTGCTTTTTGCTTGTTCTGACAGATAGAGCGTCAATGGGTGAGCCTATTTCGAACCGCACGGGGTGAGCTATTATGCAGAGCCAAAAGGCCGTTCAGATTCGCCGTCAGTTTGTGGTGCAGTGTTGCATCAGTTGTCATCAGGCCTATCCACGAACAGGGCCGAATTCCACCGAAAACAGGGGCATGCAATGAAGCGATTTCTTTCTCATTTTTTCCTGACGTTGTTTGTGTCACTGCTCGCTGCATGCGGTGGAGGGGGCGGAAGCGCAGGTGTGCCTACTGGGTCCACCAGCCCATCGAACTTCGTCGTCAATGGTCCTGCTGGCTTGACCTTGTCCATCGGGCAAAGCGTGACGTACAGTATTTCTGGAGGAAAGACACCCTACGTGGCAGTCAGTACGGTGCCAGATGTTGCCAGGGCAGCCATTGATGGGCAAAAACTGGTAATTGGTGGTTTATCTGTGGGTTCCGCAACCGTTCGGGTCACGCCAGACGGTGGAGGCGCTTCACATGAAATCACCGTGACCGTGGTTTCCAACTTGAAGCCCATTCAGATTCAGGCGCCGAGCACCGTCAACATGGTGCCGGGAAACACCGCCACCTATGTTGTCACGGGCGGAACAGCTCCCTACCGTGCGGTGTCGTCCAATGCTGGCGTGGCAGCGGTTCAAATTGTGTCTGGTTCCCTCAGGGTTGACAGCATTGGCATCGGCTCGGCAAACGTTCAGGTTTTTGATGCGGTTGGAAGCGCGGCAGCCACGTTGACGGTTGATGTGGCTGCAGTTGCCTCGTTGGACTTGTTTACCAATGCCCCCGCGTCGTTGACCATGGCACCCTCGACCAGTCGCACCTTTATTGTGGGCGGCGGCGTTGCGCCTTACAGCGCGCAATCCAGCAACAGCACCTCAGTCAATGCCGTGGTGTCGGGGACATCGCTGAACGTTGCCTCCCTCGTTGACGGGGCTGCTGACGTGGTTGTGACCGACGCCCGTGGAACCAAGGTGACTTTCAGTGTGACGGTGAGCAGCGGAACTCCCACCGCCCTTTACACCACGGCGCCATCCACCCTGACAATGGCACCGTCCACTGAGCAGAATTTCACGATTGGTGGCGGCATCGCTCCCTACTTGGTCAGCAGCAGCAACCTTCAAGTGGTTGTCGCAACTGTGACCGGATCAAACCTGAAGCTGACCACGCCACTTGCTGCGCTGGGCACAGCATCTGTTGTTGTGACAGATGCCACAGGCAAGACAGTTGTCATAGCGGTGACCGCGAGTTCCGGTTCTTTGCCCTTGTCGCTGGGTTCGGACAAGATCACCATTCCCGTGGATTTGCCCTCTGGTGCACGCATCCGCATCATTGGGGGTGCGCCGCCGTTTGCAGTCTCGTCGGGTATTCCCGGGGCGGTGGGGGCAACCATTGTCTCCTCCGCTGCTGGCGGTATCACCACGTACGAGGTCGTCATCACTCCGCTGCTGGTGTCGGTGGTGGATGTGACCGTGGTCGATTCCGCAGGGCAGTCAGCGAAAGTGGAAATTACCACCAATGCAGCCACGCCAGGTATTCGCATCGCACCAAACGCGCTGTCAATTTCCGAAAAATATGTCAACCAAACAACCGCGTTCACTGTCATCGGTGCGACGGGGACATATCGGGTGTTCAGCAGTGACACCAACCGGATCACCGTGCCTGCGGGGGATCAAACGGGATCGACCTTTAACATCACCACGACAGCGACGCTGGAAGTGATAGACACGCTGACCGTCACGATCACCGTGATCGATTCTCAAAACAGAATTGCCACCTCAAGTGTGACGGTGGTCGACAGCCCTTGATCGTGTCGCCATTGGCCCGGCTGCAAATGTGCAGGCCGGGCCTTTTTCATTTCAGTGAGCGTTGAGGCGCTCCAACTCCGCCAACAACTCCGCCCCCCGCGCCACCTGCAGGGCATGGATCACATCGCCCAAGTCGCCTTCCATCACCTGGAGCAGCTTGTACAAGGTCAGGTTGATGCGGTGATCGGTCAGGCGACCCTGGGGAAAGTTGTAGGTGCGGATGCGGTCGCTGCGGTCGCCGCTGCCGATCAAGCCTTTGCGCAACGCCGCATCTTTGGCGGCGCGCTCGCTGCGGTCTTTTTCCTGTAGTCTGGCTTGCAGCACCTGCAAGGCTTTGGCCTTGTTGCTGTGCTGGCTGCGGCCATCTTGGCATTCGGCGGTGATGCCGGTGGGCAGGTGGGTGACGCGCACCGCTGAGTCGGTCTTGTTGATGTGTTGGCCGCCGGCACCACTGGCGCGAAAGGTGTCAATGCGCAGCTCGGCAGGGTTCAGCGCGATGGCCTGCGCTTCATCGGGCTCGGGCAGCACGGCCACCGTGCAGGCGCTGGTGTGGATGCGGCCTTGGGTTTCAGTGGCGGGCACCCGCTGCACGCGGTGGCCGCCCGATTCAAACCGGAGCCTGCCATAGGCTTGGTTGCCCACCATTCGAAACACCACCTCCTTGTAGCCTCCCAACTCGCTGGGGGATTCGCTGACCAGTTCCACCGCCAACCCCTGGCTTTGCGCGTAACGCGTGTACATGCGCGCCAAATCACCGGCGAACAGCGCCGACTCGTCTCCGCCGGTGCCCGCCCGCACCTCCAGGAAGGCGTTGCGGTCATCATCCGGGTCTTTGGGTAGCAACAGCCATTGGAGGTGCTGGTCCAGCGCCAGCAGGTCGGTTTCGGCTGCCTGGGCTTCTTCAGTGCCCATGTCAGCCAGCGCGGGGTCGGTGTCTTTGGCCATGTCCTGGGCGGTGGCCAGGTCGGCTTCGCGCTGCAGGTAGCGGGCATAGGCGGTGGCGATCTCCTGGGCCTCAGCGTGTTCGCGGGTCAGCTGCCGAAAACGGGCCATGTCTTGCACCACGTCCGGCGCGCTGAGCAGTGCGTCCAGTTCTTGCAGGCGCCAGCGGTGGCGTTCCAGTGTGTCGCGGATGAAAGGTTTCATGTGGGGGTGTTCCAGTGTGACCAGGGCGGGCCAACTCTGCTGGTGCCAAGGCATTGGGATGGTGCGCACCGTTCAGTGCGCGGCCCAGGGCCGGGCAGGGCCGCGCAACGCTAGCGCGGTGGGTTTTTGGGGGGTGTGGGACCTGTGTGTGGCGCACCACCGCCGGGTTGGGCCGATCTGGTGTCAGAGCGCAAAAAAAGGCGGGACACCGTGTGGGCCGTGGCTGCCCGTGTTTCCGGGTCACCGGCATGCAGTTCGGCCAGTGTGCCGTGCAGCATTTTCTGGGTCAAACCCCGTGCCAGGGCTTCCAGCACCGCCTCCACAGGCTCGCCTTTGGCCAGCAGCTTGCGGGCCCGTGCCACTTCCAGTTCGCGCCAGACGTCGGTCTGGGCATTCAGTTGTTGGATGAGGGGCACCACGCCACCCCTTGCTGGGTCACGCTGGTCCATCCAGTGCATGAAACTTTTCACGCCCGCGTCAATGATGGCCTCCGCTTGGGCCACCGCGGCTTGGCGGTTCTCTTTGCCGGTCTCTACCACGGTGGCCAAATCGTCCACGGTGTAGAGGTACACATCGTCCAATGCCTTGACTTCGGGCTCGATGTCTCGGGGCACGGCCAGATCCACCATGAACATGGGGCGGTGGCGGCGCTTTTTCAGGGCACGCTCGACAGCCCCAAGGCCGATGATGGGCAGCGTGCTGGCGGTGCAACTCACCACCGCGTCGAACTCGTGCAGGCAAGCAGGGATGTCGGACAGGCGCAGCACCTGCGCCCCAAAGCGGGCGGCCAGCGCCTCACCGCGCTCCAGTGTGCGGTTGGCGATGGCCATGCCCTTGGGGTTCTTGGCGGCAAAGTGGGTGGCGGCCAGTTCAATCATTTCGCCTGCACCGACGAACAGCACCTTGATGTCTTGCAGGTCCTCGAACAGCTGCGCCGCCAGGCGGACGGCGGCGGCGGTCATGCTGATGGAGTGGGCGCCAATTTCGGTGGACGTGCGCACCTGCTTGGCGACCGCGAACGAGCGCTGGAACAACTGGTGCAGTTCGGTGCCCAGCGCGCCTGCTTCCTCGGCGGCGCGCACGGCGTCTTTCAGCTGGCCCAGAATCTGGGCTTCCCCCAGCACCATGCTGTCCAGGCCACTGGCCACACGGAACGCGTGGCGCGCCACCTGGTCGCCTTGCAGGGTGTAGCTGTGCTCGCGCAACACATGGGCGCTCACGCCACCGGTGTGGGCCAACCACTCCAGCGTGGACTCGATCACGCTGTCGGGGCTGGCGCAGTAAATTTCGGTGCGGTTGCAGGTGGACAGGAGCGTGGCCTCAGGCTGGCGTGCCACGTTTTGGCGCAGGGTTTGCAGCACGGATGGCACCCGGTCGATGGCGAACGCGAACCGGCCCCGCAAATCCAGCGGGGCAGAGTGGTGGTTGATGCCGAGCGCCCAGACTGCCATAAGCGGCGGATTATAAAATTCGACGCGATGTCTGTCTGGCTCGCCTCCCTCCATTTCCTCAACTTCCTGGCCCCGGCGGCCGGTTTGGGCCTGTGCCTGGCCCTGTGTGAGTCGTTTTTCCGTCGAAAAAGGCCTTGGACCCTGACGGTGTTGGGCGCTGGGTTGATTTATTTTTTGGCCGGTGTGGGGGTGTCCATGCTGGGCCTGGCGTTTTGGGGGCGCGACGGCAAGCTGGCCACCTACGTGGCGCTGGTGCTGGTGACCGGCACACTGGCGGCTTGGCGGACCCGCACGGCACGCTGAGGCCTCCGGTTTCCCGCAGGGGCCACCGCCGAGTGGCCACTCACTCGACCCAATGCACGCGCGCATTTTTGGTGCCGCTTGACAAATGTCAGCCCATTGAATATATGCATTTGCTTATATTTGCGCACCTTTTATATTTTGGAGACGATCATGGTGCGCTTGAGCTGGGCATTGACGGGGTGTTTGTTGGGCGGTTTGGGTGGGGTGGGCGCCGCAGTGGCGGCCGAACCCGAATACCTGCGCATCATGGGCACCGACACACAGTTTGTGGTCAAAGGGGCGGATGGCAAAGAGACCGTCATTCGCCGCGTCATGACGACGTGTGCCAAAAACAAGGGTTGGCTGCAGCCCCTGGTGCCCGTACCAGGCGTGCACCCGGTGGGCGAGATCGAGGTGCTGCAGGCCATGAATGACCGCGATGCCCTGCTGGTGGACATGCGCGAGCCAGGCGACCGGGTGGACGGCACCATTCCCGGTTCCACACACATCGTGTACACCGAGGTGGCTGGCCGTCTGGACGAGCTGGGGTGCAAAAAAGTGGGCGCCCAATGGGACTGCACCGCCGCCAAAAAGGTGGTGGCGTTCTGCAACGGGCCTGTGTGCCCGCAAAGCCCAACCGCCATCCTGGCCATGACCCGCGACGGCTTTCCAGCCGACAAAATTTATTACTACCGTGGCGGCATGCTGGACTGGGCCGCGCTGGGTTTCCCCATTGTCAAGGGCGAGTTCTGAGCGTGTGGTGAGGCCGGGTGTTGTCAGGCGCCGGGAGGGAATGCGTCCACCCGGTCGGTGATGAGGCCGTCCAACCCCAGGGCCAGTAGGCGCTGGGCTTCTTCCGGTGCGTTGACCGTGTAGGCCAGGGTGCGAAGGCCTGCACCGCGGGCCAGGGCCACGGAGGACTCAGTCCACAGCGGGTGGTGGGCCACCACGGCCACACAGTCCAAGGCCAAGGCCTGCTCCAGCCAGCCGGTCCACAGGCTGTCCAGCAGCAGCCCCCGGGGGAGTTCGGGCGCTGCGGCCTGGGCCGCCGCCAGCGCCTCCACGCGAAACGACGTGAGTAACGGTGCCGCCGCCAGTTCGGTCGCGGGGCGGCCTTCTGCCGTGGTGGTGACCTGCGCCGGTGGGCTGGTTGCGGTGTCTGAAGGAGCCGCAGTTCCCCACAGGGCGCGAGCGGCCAATGCCACCAATCGACCTGTGTCGGCTTCGTGGCCGGGTGTGGGTTTGATCTCGATGTTCAAACCGTGGCCGTTGGCCTGGCAGCAGTGGGCCACGGCCGCCAGGGTGGGCAGGGGTTCACCGGCAAAGGCACTGCTGTGCCAAGCGCCTGCATCCAGTTGACTCAAGGCTGCCCAGGGCTGTTCGCCGGCTGTGCCCAGGCCGTTGGTGGTGCGTTCCAGGGTGCTGTCGTGCAACAAAAAAGGCACGCCGTCGACGCTGAGCTTCACATCGCATTCGAACATGCGGTAGCCATGGGCGGCCCCCACGCGAAACGCGGCCAGGGTGTTTTCCGGGGCCAGTTTGCCCGCGCCGCGGTGTGCCACCCAGGGGGGAAAGGGCCAAGGCGGACGGTGGTCGGCCAAGGCGTGGGCGGTGGGGGGCGGTGCGTCGGGCATGGGGCGCGTTGGGTGTCGCTGCGGAGGGTGGCGTTCGGGGCGTTGGCGTGGTGGGTGTTCAGCTGGCCAAGCGTTGGCCGGTGGCGGCGCTGAAGCGGTGCAGGCGGTCGGGGCGGGGGCGCAGGTGCAGCACATCGCCCGTGCGTGGAGCCGGTTGAGCCTCTTCCTGCCGCACGATCAGGGCTTCGCCGTTGAGCCGTGCATACACCAGCCGCTCGGCGCCCAGCAGTTCCACCGTGTCCACTTCCACCGCCCAGCTGGCGCCCGCTTCGGCCTGGGGCAGGATGTCCAGGTGCTCGGGGCGCACGCCCAGCACCTCGCCGGTCGCCGCACCTGGCGCGTTCTTGAGCAGGTTCATGGGTGGTGAGCCCATGAAGCTGGCCACAAAGGTGGTGGCGGGGCGGGCGTAAACGTCTTCGGGCGTACCGAACTGTTCCATGTGGCCGCCGTTCATCACGATCATGCGTTGGGCCAGGGTCATGGCCTCGACCTGGTCGTGTGTGACGAACAGGCTGGTGATGCTTAAGCTTCGGTGCAGTTTTTGAATTTCAAGCCGGGTTTGGGCGCGCAGCTTGGCGTCGAGGTTGGACAGCGGCTCGTCGAACAAAAACACCTGGGGCTGGCGCACGATGGCCCTGCCCATGGCGACGCGCTGGCGCTGGCCGCCCGACAGTTCGCGCGGCTTGCGCTGCAACAAATGCCCCAGCTCCAGAATGGTGGCGGCCTTGTCCACCCGCTGTTTGATCTCGGCCAGTGGCATTTTTTTGATCTTCAGCCCGTAGGCCATGTTGTCGAACACGCTCATGTGTGGGTAGAGCGCGTAGTTCTGGAACACCATGGCAATGTCGCGCTCGGCCGGCTCCAGCGTGTTGACCACGCGGGGGCCAATGGCGATGTCGCCGCCCGAAATGTCCTCCAACCCCGCGACCATGCGCAGCAGCGTGGACTTGCCACAACCCGAGGGCCCCACGATGACCACAAACTCCCCGTCGGCCACCTCGGCGTTCAAACCATGGATGACGGGCGTGGCCTTGGCGCCCAGGCCATAGGCTTTGACGACGTTTCTGAAGGAAATAGATGCCATGAAAAAAATAGCTACAAAGTGTTATCAGTAAAGCACTAGATGCCAAAGTTTATTGAATTTTCTTGGCGGAATGGTTGGGCAGGTCGGGGCGGTTCATTTTTCGGTGTCCACCAAACCCTTTACAAACCATTTCTGCATCAGCATCACCACCAGAGCGGGCGGCAGCATGGCCAGAATGGCGGTGGCCATGACCACGTTCCACTCCACATAGACCTCGCCAAAGATGGCGCGCTTGATGCCCAGTACCACCGGGTACATGTCTTCGCTGGTGGTCACCAGCAGCGGCCACAGGTACTGATTCCAGCCATAGATGAACTGGATGACGAACAGCGCCGCGATGGACGTGCGCGACAGCGGCAGCAGCACATCCCAGAAAAACCGCATGGGACCGGCGCCGTCCATGCGGGCGGCTTCCACCAGTTCATCGGGGACGGTCAGAAAAAACTGTCGGAACAAAAAGGTGGCGGTGGCCGAGGCGATCAACGGGACGGTGAGCCCGGCGTAGGTGTTGAGCATCCCCAGGTTAGACACCACCTCGTAGGTGGGGCCAATGCGCACCTCCACCGGCAGCATGAGGGTGACAAAAATCATCCAGAACACCAGGTTGCGCAGCGGAAACCGGAAGTACACGATGGCAAAGGCCGACAGCAGCGAAATGGCGATCTTGCCCACGGCAATGACCAGTGCGCTCACCAGGCTCACCCACAGCATGGGCAGCAGGGGCGCGATGGTGCTGCCCCCGCTGGTTTTGCCGCCCAACAAGGCCAGGCGGTAGCTTTCCAGTCCGTGGCCACCTGGCCAAAGTGACAGCGGGTTGCTGGTGGAGATTTGTTCAGCGGTTTGGGTAGAACCTATGAAAGTGATGAGCACCGGAAAGGCGACGATGGCCACGCCCAGCATCAAAATGAAGTGGGCCGTGGCGTTGAGCAGGGGGCGGCGTTCGATCATGGGGCGGTGGTGGGGTTGTCAATACTGGACTTTTTTCTCGACATAGCGGAATTGCACCACCGTCAGCGCAATGACGATGCCCATGAGGATGACGGATTGCGCTGCGGAACCCCCCATGTCCAACGCCTTGAAACCGTCGTAATACACCTTGTAGACCAGGATGGCGGTGTCCTTGCCCGGGCCGCCATGCGTGGTGGCGTCCACGATGGCAAAGGTGTCGAAAAACGCGTAGATGATGTTGATGACCAGCAAGAAAAACGTGGTGGGCGAGAGCAGCGGAAACACGATGGTCCAGAACCGCGTCCAGGGGGAAGCGCCGTCAATGGCGGCCGCCTCGATCAGCGACTTCGGAATGCTGTGCAGCCCGGCCAGAAAGAACAGGAAGTTGTAGGAGATTTGCTTCCACACCGCCGCCATGACGATGAGGGCCATGGCATGGTCGGCGTTGAGCAGGTGATCCCAGGGCATGCCCAGTTCCCGCAGCGCCCAGGCCACCACGCCGTAGGGGGAGGCGAACATCATCAACCACAGCACGCCGGCCACCACAGGGGCCACGGCATAGGGCCAGATCAGCAGGGTTTTGTAGAACCCCGCCCCCCGCAGCACCCGGTGCGCCATGACGGCCAACAGCAGCGACAGGCTCAAGCCCGAGGCGGCCACCAGCAGCGAGAACACGGCCGTGGTTTTAAAGGATTCCAGGTAGGTGTCGTCGGCAAACAGGCGGCGGAAGTTGTCCAGCCCCACGAACTCGGTGGACATGCCGAAGGCGTCCTGCTGCAGCACGCTCTGGTACAGCGCCTGGGCCGCGGGCCAGAAAAAGAACACCAGCACCACCGCCATCTGCGGTGCCACCAGCACCCAGGGCAGCCAGGCAGACTTGAAGCGAACCCGTTTTTCCATCAGATCATTGCCAAATAAAAAAAGAGCAAATTATTCAATGAACGTGAGCGATAAAGCCTTTTTTAATTGAAAAACAGACCCGACGCAGGGCGTTCGGGTCTGTTGGTCAAGGCTTGTGCGCGGGGCCGGGGTCAGTCCATCCGCAGAGCCTGGGGTGGGGTCAGGACTTGTTGGCCTTCTCAAACCGCGCCAGCTGTTCGTTGCCGCGTTTGACGGCGTTGTCCAGCGCTTCCTTGGCGGTTTTCTTGCCGCTCCACACGCCTTCCAGTTCCTCATCGTTGATGGTGCGGATTTGCACGAAGTTGCCCAGGCGGATGCCGCGCGACTTGTCGGTGGTTTTGCGGATCATCTGGTTCACCGACACGTCGGTGCCGGGGTTTTGCTTGTAGAAACCCGACTTCTCGGTCAGCTCGAACGCCGCCTTGGTCACCGGCAGGTAGCCGGTGCGCTGGTGGCTCTTGGCCGCTTCTTCGGCCTTGGACAGGTGGGCAAAGAACAGCGCCGCACCCTTGTATTCGTCGGGCTTTTTGCCGCTCATGACCCACAGGCTGGCGCCGCCGATGACGGTGTTCTGGGGCGCGCCGGGCACATCGGGGTAGAAGGGCAGGGGCGCAATGCCGCCGGTGAACTTGGCGTTGCGCTTGACGTTGCCGTACAGCGCCGAGCTGCCCGTGGCCATGGCGCATTCACCCGAAACGAAGGTGGCATCGGCCGCATTGCCCCGGCCCTTGTACACAAACAGGCCTTGCTTGGCCATGTTGCCCAGGTTCTCGATGTGGCGCACATGCAGCGGGCTGTTGAAGGTCAGGCGGGCGTCGAGGCCGCGCATGCCATTGCCCTTGGTGGCGAACTCGGTGTTGTGCCAGGCAGAAAAGCTCTCCAGCTGTGTCCAGCTCACCCAGCTGGTGGTGAAGGGGCACTTGTGCCCGCTGGCCTTGAGCTTGGCCGCGGCCAGGGCCACCTCGGGCCAGGTGCTGGGAGCCTTCTCGGGGTCCAGTCCGGCGGCCTTGAAGGCATCCTTGTTGTAGTGGAACACCGTGGTCGAGCTGTTGAACGGGAAGCTCAGCATCTGGCCGCTGGGCGCCGTGTAGTAACCCGCCACGGCGGGCACGTAGGCGTTGGGGTCGAAGGTGACGCCGGCCTTTTTCATGACCTCGCCCACCGGCACGATGGCGCCTTTGCTGGCCATCATGGTGGCCGTGCCCACCTCGAACACCTGCAGGATGTGGGGGGCGTTGCCCGCACGGAAGGCGGCGATGGCGGCGGTCATGGACTCGTCGTAGCTGCCCTTGAAGGTGGGCACCACCTTGTAGTCTTTCTGGCTGGCGTTGAAGTCTTTGGCCAAGTCATTGACCCACTCACCCAGGGCGCCGCCCATGGAATGCCACCACTGAATCTCGGTTTGCGCCAGGACGGGCGTGCTGATGGCGGTGCCCAGTGCCATGGCGGCAACCAGTGCGGTGTGTTTGAGGTTCATGACAACTCCTGCATGCGTGAAGAAAGGGCCCACTGCGTCACCCGTCTGGGGCCGGACTGGGCCGAGCGTAGGGGCTGCATGTGACAAAAGCATTTCAATTCGCTTTCAGTCCCTTGGCATTGGGGGTTTCCATGAGGGGCGTGTGTGTATGTTGCACTGCGGTAATATTGCTCCCCCCCGGAAAACAGGTCCCCACGCCACCCGCGAACCGGCCGGGGCAGGCCCCCAAGACATGAATGCTCCCACCCCCCTCCAGTACCTGACCCCGCCGCAGGCGGAAGCACCCCGGCTCAGGGAGATTCCCTACAACTACACGTCGTTTTCGGACCGTGAAATTGTCATTCGACTGCTGGGCGCCCAGGGGTGGGCGGTGCTCAACCAGTTACGCCAGGAGCGCCGCACTGGCCGCTCGGCGCGCATGCTGTACGAGGTGCTGGGCGACGTCTGGGTGGTTCAGCGCAACCCCTATTTGCAAGACGACCTGCTGGACAACCCCAAGCGCCGACGCCAGCTGGTGGATGCCCTGCACCACCGCCTGGGCGAGGTGCAAAAGCGCCGCACGCCCGGTGACGATGCCGCCCGCGATGCGCTGGTGGGCCAATTGTTGGGGGCGGCCAGCGCGGCGGTCGAGCGTTTTGCCCGCCAGTTCGACGAGATGGCCCGCCTGCGTGGCCAGGTGGTGCGCACCCTGGGCCGTTGCACATCCAAAGACAACATCAAGTTCGACGGCCTGAGCCGCGTCAGTCACGTGACCGACGCCACCGACTGGCGCGTGGAATACCCCTTTGTGGTGCTCACGCCCGATACCGAGGCCGAAATGGCCCGCCTGGTCAGAGGCTGCATTGAGCTGGGGTTGACCATCATTCCCCGAGGGGGCGGCACCGGCTACACCGGCGGTGCCATTCCGCTGACGTGGCAAAGCGCGGTCATCAACACCGAAAAGCTGGAGGCCATGACCGAGGTCGAGCTGGTGGATTTGCCGGGCGTGGACCACCCGGTGCCCACGGTCTGGACCGAAGCGGGTGTGGTGACCCAGCGCGTGGCCGATGCCGCCGACCGGGCGGGCTATGTGTTCGCCGTGGACCCCACCAGCGCCGAGGCCAGCTGCGTGGGCGGCAACATTGCCATGAACGCGGGCGGTAAAAAAGCCGTGCTGTGGGGCACCGCGCTGGACAACCTGGCCAGCTGGCGCATGGTCACGCCCGACGCACAGTGGCTGGAGGTGACCCGCCTGAACCACAACCTGGGCAAGATCCACGACGTTGCCACTGCCAGCTTCGAGCTGCAGTACTTCGAGGCCGACGGCAAAACCCCCATCCGCACCGAGCGGCTGGACATTGCCGGCCCCAGCTTCCGCAAGGAGGGTCTGGGCAAGGACGTGACCGACAAGTTCCTCAGTGGCCTGCCCGGCATCCAGAAGGAGGGCTGCGACGGCCTCATCACCAGCGCTCGCTGGGTGGTGCACAAGCTGCCCGCCCACACCCGCACGGTGTGTCTGGAGTTTTTTGGCAATGCGCGCGACGCGGTGCCCAGCATCGTCGAAATCAAGGACTTCATGTTCGCTGAGGCCAAGCGCTCCGGTGTGCTGCTGGCCGGCCTGGAGCACTTGGACGACCGCTACCTCAAAGCCGTGGGATACGCCACCAAGAGCAAACGCGTGACCACATCGCCCGTGCCCAAAATGGTGCTGGTGGGCGACATCGTGGGCGACGACGCCGATGCCGTGGCCCGCGCCACCAGCGAGGTGGTGCGCATTGCCAACAGCCGCAACGGCGAAGGCTTTGTGGCCATCAGCGCCGAGGCACGCAAAAAGTTCTGGCTGGACCGCAAGCGCACGGCGGCCATCAGCAAGCACACCAACGCTTTCAAGGTGAACGAGGACGTGGTCATTCCACTCCCCCGCATGGCCGAGTACACCGATGGCATCGAACGCATCAACATCGAGCTGAGCCTGCGCAACAAGTTGAAGCTGTGCGACGAGCTGGAGGCGTTTTTTCACCAGCGTTCATTGCCATTGGGCAAAACGGACGACGCCAGCGAAATCGCCAGTGCCGAACTGCTGGAAGACAGGGTGCAGCAAGCCCTGGCGCTGGTGGGCAGCGTGCGCGACCTGTGGGCTGGCTGGCTGGCGGATGTGGACCTGCTGTTCCCACAGTTGCAAGACCACAGCTTGCGCGCCAGTTGGAAAACCCAGCTGCGTGCGCCCTTGCAAGGCATTTTCTCGGGCGCGGCCTTTGGCCCTGTGTTGGCCGAGTGCAATGCCATTCACCAGCGCGTGCTCAAAGGCCGGGTCTGGGTGGCGCTGCACATGCACGCCGGTGACGGCAATGTGCACACCAACATCCCCGTCAACAGTGACAACTACGACATGCTGCAGACCGCGCACGAGGCGGTGGCCCGCATCATGACGCTGGCGCGCAGCCTGGACGGTGTCATTTCGGGCGAGCACGGCATTGGCATCACCAAGCTGGAGTTCCTGACCGACGAGGAACTGGCCCCGTTTGCCGACTACAAGCGTCGCATCGACCCGGAAGGTCGGTTCAACAAAGGCAAGTTGCTCAGAAATACAGAGCTGGTAAATGAATCGCATCAAGCGATAGGTGCCAAAAATACTGAAAATAATTCAGCTGCCACCCACACGCTGCACGCCGACCTGACCAACGCCTACACCCCCAGCTTCGGGTTGATGGGCTACGAGTCGCTGATCATGCAGCAGAGCGACATCGGGGACATCGCCGCCAGCATCAAGGACTGCTTGCGCTGCGGCAAGTGCAAGCCCGTGTGCGCCACCCATGTGCCCCGCGCCAACCTGCTGTACAGCCCGCGCAACAAAATTCTGGCCACCTCGCTGCTGATCGAAGCGTTCCTGTACGAGGAGCAAACGCGCCGGGGCATCAGCATCAAGCATTGGGAAGAGTTCGAAGATGTGGCTGACCACTGCACCGTGTGTCACAAGTGCGAGTCGCCCTGCCCGGTCAAAATTGACTTTGGCGATGTGTCCATGAACATGCGCAACCTGCTGCGCAAGATGGGGCAAAAGAGCTTCAAGCCCGCCGCCGCCCTGGCCATGGCCATGCTCAACACGCAAAACGGCACGGCCATTGCGGTGCTGCGCAAGCTGGTGCTGGACTGGGGAGCGACCGGGGTCAACCTGGGCAACCGCATGCTGTCGGCCTTTGTCAAGAAGCAGACCACCTTGCCACCGCCCAGCGTGGGCCGCGCACCGCTCAAAGAGCAGGTCATTCATTTCGTGAACAAGAAAATGCCCGGTGGACTGCCCAAAAAAACCGCGCGTGCGCTGCTGGACATCGAAGACCGGGACTACGTGCCCATCATCCGCAACCCGCAGGCCACCACATCGGACACCGAGGCGGTGTTCTATTTCCCCGGTTGCGGGTCCGAGCGCATGTTCAGCCAGGTGGGCTTGGCCACCCAGGCCATGTTGTGGCATGCGGGCGTGCAAACCGTGCTGCCGCCGGGCTACCTGTGCTGCGGCTACCCGCAGCGCGGCAGCGGCGACTTTGACAAGGCTGAAAAAATCATCACCGACAACCGGGTGCTGTTTCACCGCGTGGCCAACACCTTGAACTACCTGGACATCAAGACCGTGGTGGTCAGCTGCGGCACCTGCTACGACCAGTTGCAGGACTACCAGTTCGACAAAATCTTCCCAGGCTGCCGCATCGTGGACATCCACGAGTACCTGCTGGAAAAAGACATCAAACTGCCGCCAGGGCAGGGGGGCTACCTGTTCCACGACCCCTGTCACAGCCCCATGAAGCAGCAAGACCCCCTGACCACGGTCAAGGCGCTGGTGGGCGATGCGGTCATTAAAAGCGAGCGATGCTGTGGTACCGCAGGCACCCTGGCGGCCGGGCGACCCGAAATATCCACCCAGGTGCGCTTTCGCAAAGAGGAAGAGCTGCGCAAGAACGAGAAGCAGCTGGCGGCGCTGGTCGAGGCCACCGGCGCAGCGCCACAGAGCGGTCCGGTCAAGATGTTGACCAGTTGTCCCGCTTGCCTGACGGGCCTGACGCGATTCAGCGAAGACCTGCAAAACGGTTTGATGGAGGCCGATTACATCGTGGTCGAAATGGCACGCCAATTGTTGGGTGAAAACTGGCTGCCCGAGTACGTGCAGCGGGCCAACCATGGCGGCATTGAGCGGGTGCTGGTATGAGGCAGGCTCCGGTCGTCCCCTCCGGGGTGGCGCAGCCCGCCAGTTGCCCCCTGTGCGAGGCCGATGGCGGTGTGCTGGTGGTGCGCTTGCCAGATTGCCGCGTCATCCGTGCCCAGGAGCCGGGTTTTCCAGCGTTCTACCGCGTGGTGCTGGCGGCCCATGTGGCAGAGTGGACAGATCTGGACGAGCCCGCGCAGTGGGCGCTCATGCGCGTGGTCAACACGGTGGAGCGCAGCCTGCGCGAGCGTTTGTGCCCCACCAAAATCAACCTCGCCGCGATGGGCAATGTGGTGCCCCACCTGCACTGGCACGTCATCGCCCGTTTTGACTGGGACAGCCACTTTCCCGCACCGGTCTGGTCGCAAGCCCTGCGCGACGTGTCGCCCCATCACCTGGCGGCATTGAACGAGCGCATGGCCGAGGTGGATCAGCTCATTGCCCAACGGTTACAGCCCGACACCGTGGTCTGAGCTGGGCATGGCCCGGCGAAGTTTTCCATTCAACGACAGACAGGAGCCCTTTCATGGCCGGATTGCAAGCTGACACCCCCACACCCACTTCACTCACCGTGCACCAACAGTCGCGGGTGCTGGAGGTGGGTTTTTCCGATGGGCGTGAGTTCCGAATTCCGTTTGAGCTGATGCGGGTGTATTCCCCATCCGCCGAAGTCCAGGGGCATGGTCCCGGCCAAGAGGTGCTGCAAACCGGCAAGCGCGACGTGACCATTGTGGGTTTGGAGCCCGTGGGCAATTACGCGGTGCAGCCCACCTTCTCCGACGAGCACAGCAGTGGCATCTACTCCTGGGACTACCTCTATTTCCTGGGCAGCCAGCAGGCAGATTTGTGGTCTGAATACAACACTCGGCTTCAGACGGCCGGTGTAGACCGGGATGCACCCATGCCAGGCAAGTCTGGGCATGGTTGTGCCAACCATTGACGTTTAGCATCTGACGCATGAGCACCACCCATTTCGGTTTCGAGTCGGTTGACGAGCAAGACAAGGCACGCAAAGTGCGCGGCGTTTTCGACTCTGTGGCCCCCAAATACGACCTGATGAACGACGTCATGTCGGGCGGTCTGCACCGCATCTGGAAGGCCTACACCCAAACCGTGGCCAATGCCCGTGAGGGCTACCAGGTGTTGGACATCGCGGGCGGCACGGGCGATCTGTCCCTGGGTTTTGCGCCGCGCGTGGGCAAAACAGGCCGTGTGGTCCACACCGACATCAACGAGGCCATGCTGCGCGAGGGCCGCGCGCGCCTGCTGGACAAGGGCATTGCCCTGCCCACCCTGGTGTGTGACGCCGAGCAGCTGCCGTTTCCCGATAACCAGTTCGATTTGGTGTCGGTGGCCTTTGGCCTGCGCAACATGACCCACAAGGACCTGGCCCTGAAGGAAATGTGCCGCGTACTCAAGCCCGGTGGCCGTTTGCTGGTGCTGGAATTTTCCCGGGTGGCCAAACCGCTGGAGAAGGCCTATGACTGGTATTCCTTCAACCTGCTGCCCAAGCTCGGCGGCCTCATCGCCAATGATGAAGCCAGCTACCGCTACCTGGCGGAGTCCATCCGCATGCACCCCTCGCAGGAGGAGCTCAAGGCCATGATGAAGGTGGCGGGCTTTGGGCATGTGGACGTGCACAACCTCACTGGGGGCGTGGTGGCACTGCACGTCGGAACCAAATGCTGAGGAGTGGGCTCCCACCGACAAGATGATGCTGAGATTGTGATCTGGAGACAACCATGAAACTGCTTTCTGTCCTGATGGTGATGGCCCTGGTGCTGTCCTCGCCCGAGGTGTTCGCCAAGCGATTGGGCGGTGGCTCGTCGTTCGGCAAACAGTCTGGCAACGTCACCCAGCGCAACGCTGCCCCACCGGCAAATGCCCCTGGCGCTGCGGGCAATGCCGCCACGCCAGCGCCAGCGAATGCCGCATCGGCCACCAAGGCGCCCGCACCTGCTGCTGCACCCGCCCAAAAGCCATGGGGTGCCATGCTGGGCGGGCTTGCGGCCGGTTTGGGCCTGGCTTGGTTGGCGTCGTCCCTGGGGCTGGGAGAGGCTTTCGGCCAGGTGCTGATGTTCCTGCTGCTGGGGGTGGCTGTGTTGGCGGTGGTTGGCATGGTGCTGCGCGCCAAGCGTGTTGCACCCGCACAGGCCAGCGGGCTGGCCTATCAGGGCGCGGGCGGCGCCGACTTGCCCCGCAGCTACAGCCCCAACAACGTCGGCAACGACGCGTCGGCCCGCCCTTGGGAGCGCAGCACCACAGGTTTTGAAGCCAGCCGTTTCAGCGAACCGCCCAAGGTGATCCCGGGGGGCAGCATCATAGGGTCGGCGCTGGCGGGTTCTTCGCAGTGGGGTGTGCCAGCCGGTTTTGATGTCGATGGTTTTCTGTCCGCCTCGAAAGCCAACTTCATTGGCTTACAGGCCGCTTGGGACCGTTCCGACGTTCCCACGCTGCGGGCCATGATGACCGACGACATGCTCGCGCAGATCACCGCGCAGTTGGCCGAGCGTGAGCGCCAGGCGCCAGGTGCGGTCAACGCCACCGATGTGGTCATGTTGGAGGCGCACCTCTTGGGCATTGAAGAAGCGCAGGACGAATACATGGCCAGCGTCGAGTTCTCTGGCATGTTGCGCGAGGACGCCTCCGCTGGCCCCAGCCCTTTCCGGGAGGTCTGGAACATCACCCGAGCCAAGTCCGGCCCAGGCGGTTGGCTGGTGGCAGGCGTGCAAGCCCTGCAGTGAGTCAAGGCGCTGACCAGGCCTTTTGGCAATCCGTCAAAATCGGGGCGTATGAACACCACGCCCCCTTTTTCATTTCCGCCCCTGCCCGGTTTGTCGCTGCTCCAGAACCTGGTGGAATCCGTCCAATTGCCGCCCTGGGTCATTGACGAGACCCAAAACCGGGTCGTGCTGCTGCTGAACCATGTGCTCATGCAGGAGCCACAGGCCCAAGAGCGCATCCGTCGGCAGTGTGGCAAGTCGGCCCGTTTGTTGTGGGGGCGTTTCGAGCTCACGCTGACCGCCACTCCCGCGGGTTTGCTGGAGCGTCAACCCTTTCCGCTGCCCCCTGGCCAGCCGCCTGCGCGGGCCGACTTGGTGGTGTCGCTCACGCAGACCGCGTTGCCGGATTTGCTGGGCACGGTGGTGCGGGGCGACAAGCCGGCGGTGTCCATTGAGGGTGACGTGCAGCTGGCGGCCGAGGTGGCCTGGCTGGCGGACAACGTGCGCTGGGACGTCGAAGAGGACTTGTCGCGTGTGTTGGGCGATGCCGCAGCCCACACCCTGGTGAAGGCGCTGGGGGTGGCTGGTCTGGCGCTGCGGTCTTTTGTTGGGCGTGTCAAACCAGCGCCTGCTGTCGACGTCGCCTCGTCATGAGCCGCTTTTTTCGCGGCGCGTTCATCCTGTGGGTGGTGTTTCGCCACGGGCTGGACGAACTGGTGTTGTCCAGCTTTTCGCACCCTTGGTTGCGCCGCTTCACGCGTGTGCTCACCGTGGGTCGCACCCTCGATCAGCCCAGGGGCCAGCGCTTGCGCCTGGCACTGGAGTCGCTGGGCCCCATCTTTGTGAAGTTTGGGCAGGTGCTGTCCACCCGCCGGGATTTGCTGCCGCCCGACATCGCCGACGAGCTGGCCTTGCTGCAGGACCGGGTGCCGCCTTTTGCCAGTGACGTGGCCGTGGGGACCATCGAGCAGGCCTTTGGCCGCAGCATTGACCAGGTGTTTGCCACCTTCGAGCGCACGCCGGTGGCCAGTGCGTCCATTGCCCAGGTTCACTTCGCCGTGTTGTCCGACGGACGTGAGGTGGCCGTCAAGGTGCTGCGGCCCCGCATGTTGCTGGTCATTGAGAAAGACCTGGCCCTCATGCGCCTGATGGCGGGTTGGGTGGAGCGCTTGTCTGCGGATGGCAAGCGGCTCAAGCCCCGCGAGGTGGTGGCCGAATTTGACAAATACCTGCACGATGAACTCGATTTGTTGCGCGAAGCCTCCAGTGCGGCCCAGTTGCGCCGCAACATGCAGGATCTGAACCTGGTGCTGATCCCGGAAATGATCTGGGACTACTGCCGTCCCGATGTGATGGTGATGCAGCGCATGCACGGTGTCCCCATCAGCCAGACGGAGCGCTTGCGCAGCGCTGGGGTGGACATCAAGCGCCTGGCCCGGGATGGGGTCACCATTTTTTTCACCCAGGTGTTTCGCGACGGTTTTTTCCATGCCGACATGCACCCTGGCAACATCCAGGTCAGCTTGGCGCCGGAAACGTTCGGCCGCTACATTTCGCTGGATTTTGGCATCGTTGGCACACTGACCGAGTTCGACAAAGAGTACCTGGCGCAGAACTTCACCGCGTTTTTCCAGCGCGACTACAAGCGAGTCGCCGAGCTGCACATCGAGTCGGGCTGGGTGCCGCCCGACACGCGCGTGGATGAGCTGGAGGCCGCCGTTCGGGCCGTCTGCGAGCCGTACTTTGACCGCCCCTTAAGGGAAATATCGCTGGGCATGGTGCTGATGCGCCTGTTCCAGACATCGCGCCGCTTTCATGTGGAAATCCAGCCCCAGTTGGTGCTGCTGCAAAAGACCTTGCTCAACATTGAAGGCCTGGGTCGGCAGTTGGATCCTGATTTGGACCTGTGGAGCACCGCCAAGCCTTTCCTCGAAAAATGGATGATGGAGCAGGTCGGCCCGGAAAAGCTGCTGCAGCAACTCAAGGCCGAGGTGCCGCACTACGCCAAGCTGTTGCCCGCGCTGCCCAGGTTGTTGCACGATGCACTGCGCCGACAGGCCATGGCCCCATCCCATGAACTGAAGGAGTTGTTGGCCGAGCAACGGCGCACCAACCGGTTGCTGCAAGGCATGGTCTGGGCGGCGACGGGCTTTGTGGTCGGCTTGTTTGCCATGCAGGTGTACCTGCACATCCGGGTCTGGTGAGCGGGTTTGCCCCCCTTGGAGCGCAGCTGCCGACCGTGGCGCTTAAAAAGGCAGGTGCAAACTATAATTTGAGGTTTTCCTTTGTTCACCCAGGGTTCAACCTCATGCCTATTTACGCGTACAAATGCGGGTCGTGTGGCCACGCCAAAGACGTTTTGCAGAAAATGTCGGATGACCCATTGACCGTGTGTCCCCAGTGTGGTGCAGCAAGCTTCAGCAAACAATTGACGGCGGCCGGTTTCCAGCTGAAGGGTTCGGGCTGGTATGCCACCGATTTCCGTGGTGGCGCGGCAGCCGCCACACCGGCGGCGGCATCGGCCACCTCCGGTGAAGTGGCCACTGCAGCCCCTGCCGAGTCTGCGGCATCGGCCAGCCCCGCGCCGGCCGCCACACCCTGTGGCGGTTCGTGCGCCTGCCACTGAGACTGTGTTGATGTCTTCTCTGCGCAAGTGGCTGTTGTCCGGCCTGTTGGTGTTGGTGCCGCTGATCATCACGTTGTCCGTGCTGGACTGGGTGGTGTCCACCCTGGACAAAACACTCAACATCCTCCCAGCGGCTTGGATGCCTGAGCGGTGGCTGGGTTGGCACATTCCCGGGTTGGGTGTGCTGTTTGCTCTGGCGGTGGTGCTCACCATCGGTGCTCTGGCCTCCAATTTCGTCGGCAACAAGCTGGTCAACTGGTGGCACGCGTTGTTGCACCGCATCCCGGTGGTGCGTTCCATTTATTCGGGTGTCAAGCAGGTATCGGACACCCTGTTCTCTGAAAAGGGCAATGCGTTTCGCAAGGCGTTGCTGGTGCAATGGCCGCGCGAGGGCATGTGGACCATCGGCTTCCTGACGGGCCAGCCTGGCGGTGACGTGGCGTCGCACCTGCCGCCAGACTGCCTGAGTGTGTACGTGCCGACCACGCCCAACCCCACGGGCGGCTACTTTGTCATCCTGAAAAGAGCCGATTGCATTGAGTTGAGCATGACCGTTGACGAGGCACTGACCTACGTCATTTCCATGGGGGTGATCGTGCCTGGCAGTGGCCATCCTCCCAAAACTGGCAAGCCACTTGCCGCGCCCCATTCGCAGGCCTGATGCCCGCATCAGCGCCCACCGACATTCACTGAAAGACAAGCTATGGCCATGCGTTCTCACTATTGCGGTCTCGTGACCGAAGCCCTGATGGGCCAAACCGTGACCCTCTGCGGTTGGGTCAACCGTCGCCGCGACCACGGTGGCGTGATTTTTGTGGACCTTCGCGACCGCGAAGGCTATGTGCAAGTGGTGTGCGACCCCGACCGTGCCGAGATGTTCCAGACGGCTGAAGACCTGCGCAACGAATACTGCGTGCAGATCAAGGGCTTGGTGCGTGCGCGCCCCGAAGGCACGGCCAATGAGGCGCTCAAGAGCGGCAAGATTGAAGTGCTGTGTCACGAACTGACGGTACTCAACCCTTCCGTCACACCGCCGTTCATGCTGGACGACGATAGCCTGTCCGAGACCACCCGCCTGACGCACCGCGTGTTGGACCTGCGCCGCCCGTACATGCAGAAGAACCTCATGCTGCGCTACCGTGTGGCCATGGAGGTGCGCAAGTTCCTGGACGCCAATGGCTTCATCGACATCGAAACCCCCATGCTGACCAAGAGCACGCCTGAAGGGGCGCGTGACTACCTGGTGCCCAGCCGTGTACACGATGGTCAGTTTTTTGCTCTGCCCCAGTCGCCCCAGTTGTTCAAGCAGTTGCTGATGGTGGCCGGTTACGACCGTTACTACCAGATCACCAAGTGCTTCCGTGACGAAGACTTGCGTGCCGACCGCCAACCCGAATTCACGCAGATCGACATTGAAACCTCTTTCCTGGCGGAGGAGGACATCCGCGCCATGTTCCAGGGCATGATCAAAAACGTGTTCCAAACCACCATGGGGGTGGACTTGGGCGAGTTCCCGGTCATGGCCTACGTCGAGGCCATGCACCGCTACGGTTCTGACAAGCCTGATTTGCGGGTGAAGCTGGAGTTCACCGAACTCACCGACGTCATGACCGACGTGGACTTCAAGGTCTTCAGCGCCCCCGCCCAGATGAAAAACGGCCGTGTGGTGGCCTTGTGCGTGCCAGGCGGCAGTGAAATGAGCCGCAGCGAAATTGACGCCTACACCGAGTTCGTCAAAATTTACGGCGCCAAAGGCCTGGCCTGGATCAAGGTCAATGAAGTGGCCAAGGGTCGCGACGGCCTGCAAAGCCCCATCGTGAAGAACCTGCACGACAGGGCCGTGGCCGAAATCCTGGCGCGCACCGGCGCCAAAGACGGCGACATCATTTTCTTTGGTGCCGACAAGGCCAAAGTGGTGAACGATGCCATTGGTGCTTTGCGCATCAAGATCGGCCACAGCGAGCTGGGCAAGAAGAACGGCGTGTTCGAGGACCGTTGGGCCCCCTTGTGGGTCGTTGATTTCCCCATGTTCGAACACGACGAAGAGGAAAACCGCTGGAACGCCGTGCACCACCCCTTCACGGCGCCCAAGGATGGTCACGAAGACTACATGGACACCGATCCTGGCAAATGCATCGCCAAAGCCTACGACATGGTGCTCAACGGGTGGGAGTTGGGCGGTGGTTCGGTCCGTATTCACCGCGCCGAGGTGCAGAGCAAGGTATTCACCGCGCTCAACATCAGCAAGGAAGATGCCGAGGTCAAGTTCGGTTTCCTGCTGGACGCCTTGCAGTACGGTGCGCCTCCGCACGGCGGCTTGGCGTTTGGCCTGGACCGACTGATCACGCTGATGACCAAGGCCGAGTCCATCCGCGATGTGATTGCTTTCCCCAAAACCCAGCGCGCCCAGTGTCTGCTGACCCAGGCCCCCAGCCTGGTGGATGAAAAGCAGTTGCGCGAATTGCATATCCGCCTGCGCAACCCAGACGCGGTCAAAGCGGTCTGAGTCCCACCAGACCTCCACCTGGGGCGGGCGTCGTTTCTGGGTAGGGTGTCGGCACGGGAACGGAAATGGGTGGCTGGTATCCTATGTTTTTTACCAAGGAGAAGTTATGACCCAATACACCGACACCACCGCCACCAAAGAACGTTTTGTGGCCGACGTCAAACAAGTGATTCAGGACGCGGAAGAGCTGATGCACGCCACCGCCCACAACACCGAGGGCAAGGTCGCCGTGTTGCGTGAACGCATGGCCGAGAACCTCAAGGCCGCACGTCACAAACTGGCCGATGCGGAAGATGCCATCAAGGTCAAAACCCGTGAAGTGGCCCGTGCTACCGACGACTATGTGCATGAGCACCCCTGGAAGGCCATTGGCACTGCGGCAGGCGTCGGACTGATTGTTGGCTTGCTCATCGGTCGTCGGTGAGCGCTGACTCCCCCATGTCTGAGCGACCACAGGTTCCTGTGCCACCGCCGCTGGCGGGCTCCCTGAAGGGATTGTTCTCTGGCGTGTTGGCTGTGTTTCAGGTGCGCCTGGAGCTGTTCAGCGTGGAGGCCAGAGAAGAGGTCTCCCGTCTGGGCGGTTTGTTTGTTCTGGCGGCGTTTGCCTGTGCCTTCCTCAGCCTGGGTGTGGGGTTTTTGGCGATGTTGATCACCGTGGCCCTGTGGGACAGTCACCGCTTGCTGGCCTTGCTGGCCTTCACGGTGCTGTTTCTGACTTTGGGTGCGGTGGCCGCCGTCCTGGTGAAACAGAGAATGGACCAAGGCAGCCGTTTGTTTGCGGCCAGTTTGGCTGAGCTGCAACTGGATCGCGATCGGTTGAAACCGTGATCCACCCCAAGCTCTCCAAGGCAGAGCACCTTGCCCGGCGGCGCCAGCAGTTGCTGGTGCGCTCCAGTGAGCTGCGCCAGCAGTTGGCTCAGGATGCTCAGGTGCTCACCCCGTGGCTGGGTGCGGCCGACGGGGTTCGTGTCGCCACGGCTTGGCTTCAGCGTCACCCGGAATGGGTGGTCGGCGCGGTTGCCACGTTGGTGGTGCTGAAGCCGCGGCGTGTGTTGTCTTGGGGACTCAAGGGTTGGTCCGGCTGGAGGATGTGGCAGCGCGCGCGCGCTGCCTGGGCTGGTGCCGGTCGTCCCTGAGCGTGCGGCACTGGGTGTGTTGCCTCCGTGATGTTCAAAATTCCCCTGTCGGTGCTGGTGGTCATCCACACGCCTGACCTGCAGGTGTTGCTGCTGGAGCGCGCCGATGGTCCGGGTTTCTGGCAGTCGGTCACCGGTTCCAAAGACACTCTTGTTGAAACCTGGACCGATACCGCGGTGCGTGAGGTCCGCGAGGAAACCGGACTGGATGCCCTGGCCCCCGGTCACACGCTGACCGATTGGGGCTTGGAGAACGAGTACGACATCTACCCCGCTTGGCGGCACCGCTACGCGCCGGGTGTGACACGCAACACCGAACGGCTGCTCGGACTGTGTGTGCCTCAGGCCCAGGCGGTTCGCCTCTCGCCGCGTGAACACACCGCCCAGGTGTGGCTGCCGTGGGCCGAGGCGGCGGATAAATGCCAGTCGGCATCCAACGCAGAGGCCATTCTGTGGTTGCCACAGTGGGTCAGACGGGGTGCCATCGGCGTGTGGGCATCCTCCGGCGCTGGCATGATGCAGCCATGAGCACCCTGCGCATCGCCACGTACAACATCCACAAAGGGGTGCAGGGCCTGGGGCCTGCACAGCGGCTGGAAATTCACAACCTGGTGCACGCGGTGGAGCAGTTCGACGCTGACCTGATCTGCCTGCAGGAAGTGCGCTCCCACCACCACAAGCTGGCCCGTCGTTTTGCGCACTGGCCCACCCAGGGGCAGGCCGACTACCTGTTGCCCGAGGGCTACGAGGCCGTTTACCGTACCAATGCCCTCACGCGGCATGGCGAGCATGGCAATGCCCTGCTCAGCCGTTGGCCGGTGCTGAGCACCGGCCATGAAGACGTGTCGGACCACCGTTTTGAGCAACGGGGACTGTTGCACGTGGTGGTGGAGGTGGATGGTGAACCGGTGCATGTGGTGGTGGTGCACCTGGGGTTGTTGGCTGCCAGCCGGGAGCGTCAAGTGCTGAAGTTGGGGCACTACCTGGCGCGCGAAGTGCCGTTGACCGAGCGGCTGGTGGTCGCCGGCGATTTCAACGACTGGGGTGACCGTTTGCACCAGCCACTGGCGTCGCTGGATTTGCACACCTTTCAGGGCATACGGTTGGCCACGTTCCCGTCGCGCCTGCCGCTGCTGCACCTGGACCGCATCTATGTGCGCGGCCTCACCCCGCTGACCGCCTCCGTGCCCCATGGCAAAGCCTGGTCACGGATGTCGGACCACTTGCCCCTGATCGCCGAATTTGGCATGTGATGGACCATGGTCGCGGCCCAAATTCACCGCCAGAAGCTCAGCGGCGGCCACCGATTGGGCCTGCTGACCGGGGGCGAAGCCCTCTTTGCTGCCTTGGTGCAGGCCATGGATGCGGCGCGCAGCAGCATCCACCTGGAAACCTACATTTTTGATTTTCAGGGGTCGCCGCTGGTGGTGGCCCAGGCGCTGGAGCGGGCGGCCTTGCGCGGGTTGACCGTGCGCCTGGTGGTCGATGGGGTGGGCACGGCCGACATGCCGGCCGCTTGGCGGGCACGCTTGCTGGCCGCCGGGGTGCAGTTGCGGGTGTATGCGCCATTGGGTCGGCTGGGTTTGTTGCTGCCCAGCCGATGGCGGCGCCTGCACCGCAAGCTGTGTGTGGTGGACGGCGTGCTGGGCTTTTGCGGTGGCATCAACCTGCTGGACGACCACATCGACACCGCTACCAACGCCTTGTACTTTCCTCGGTTTGATTTTGCCCTCCGCTGCACCGGACCACTGGTCGGCGACATGAACGCCTCCATGTTGCAACTGTGGTGGCGGTTGCAGGCCGTGCGCAAGGCACGCCAGCGCGAATTTGGTGCCGCTTGGGAGGCCCTGAAGGCCGGCGCGCCCGTGGGCGACTTTTCGGACTGGCTGTTGCCCGACTGGCCGTGGGAGCACGGGCGCCGCCTGCACGAGCGCTCCACCCCACGCACGCCGCCTCCGCTGGTGGACAACGCTCAGGCCATGCTGGTGCTGCGCGACAACATTTGGCACCGGGCCGACATTGAAAAGGCCTATCTCAAGGCCATCGGCGAGGCGCGCCACGAGGTGCTGCTGGCCAATGCCTACTTTGTGCCGGGCCGCCGCCTGCGCCGGGCGCTGGTGACGGCGGCGGCCCGGGGGGTTCGGGTGCGGGTGCTGATGCAGGGTCACTACGAGGGATTCATGCAATACCACGCGGCTCGCCCGGTCTACAAGCAGCTGATCGATGCAGGGGTGGACGTGCGCGAATACACCCCCAGCGCCATGCACGCCAAGGTGGCCGTGGTGGACGGGACCTGGGCCACCGTGGGCTCCAGCAACCTGGACCCCCTCAGCCTGTTGTTGGCGCGCGAGGCCAATGTGATCACCACCGACAGCCGCTTCGCCCACGACCTGCGCCAGCGGCTGCAGCAGGCCATGGACCACGGCGCCTCGGCCCTCGACCACCAGGCCCTGACGGCGCGCCCGTGGCACCAGCGCGCTTTGGACAGGTTGGCCTTTGGTCTGATGCGCACCTTGCTGTTCCTGACCGGGCACCGCTACTGATGGCCGTTGAATGTTAAATTATCAAAATCAGTAGCTGTCGATTCAATAAAATCAAGCGCTGGGTGCCATAAAGCCTTTAAATCATGGGGTTGATGGGGGCTCAATGACCCCTGGTCAAACTGAATGGTAGGATTCTTCAAACCCCCGCAAAGCATCGCGCTGTTGCCCTTGTTCCCCAACCCCCTCAGACCATGAACCCAGCTGACGACGACGAAGGCACCCCGGTGTCCATCAAGATCCGGGAGCGCATCAAGGCTTCTCGCCAGCGCTTTCACTCCAACGACAACATCGCCGAGTTCATCCGGCCTGGCGAGCTCGACGCCTTGCTCGACGAGGTGACGGACAAAATGCGCGGTGTGCTCGACAGCATGGTCATCGACACCGAAAACGACCACAACACCAGCGACACCGCCCGCCGCGTGGCCAAGATGTACTTGAACGAGGTGTTCAAGGGTCGTTACGTCAAAGGGCCGGAAGTCACCGAATTCCCCAACGCCGAACACCTCAACGAGCTGATGATCGTGGGCCCCATCACGGTGCGCAGCGCCTGCAGCCACCACTTTTGCCCTGTCATCGGGCAAATCTGGATCGGGGTGCTGCCCAATGAACACACCAACGTCATCGGCCTGTCGAAGTACGCGCGCCTGGCCGAGTGGGTCATGGGGCGGCCGCAGATTCAGGAAGAGGCCGTGGTGCAACTGGCCGACCTGATCCAGGAAAAAACATCTCCCGACGGTCTGGCCATCGTCATGGAGGCCAGCCATTTCTGCATGGGCTGGCGTGGCGTGAAAGACATGGACAGCAAAATGATCAACTCGGTCATGCGCGGCGTGTTTTTGAAGGATGCCAACCTCCGCCGCGAATTTTTGTCCCTCATTCCCAGAAAAGGCTGAAGCACCATGTTGACCCGACTGCTTTACGTGAGCCGCGCCGTGGACAAGAACGACAAGGCCGCCATCGATGCCATTTTGGCGAGCGCCCGTTCGCACAACCCAGAAAACGGCATCACCGGTGTGCTCTGCTACGGCGGGGGCATTTTTCTGCAGGCCATCGAGGGGGGCCGCGCTGCGGTGAACGAGCTGTACGCCCAAATCATCCGCGATGCCCGCCACACCCAGGTGCAACTGCTGCACTACGAAGAAATCCGTGAGCGCCGTTTTGGCGGGTGGACCATGGGACAGGTCAACCTGGCCAAACTCAACACCTCCATCGTGCTGAAGTATTCCGAACGCCCCGAGTTCGACCCCTATGGCGTGTCGGGCACGGTCAGCCTGGCCCTGCTGGAAGAGCTCATGGCCACCGCCGCCATCGTGGGCCGCGTCTGAGCGGTGGCGCCGTGCGGTGCCGATGACCGCCTGTCCGCGGTTGCTGGGGTGTGATTTTTCCAGCGCACCATCTTCAAAGAAACACATTGTTTTGGCCTTGGGGCGCCTGTCAGGTCATGTTTTGCAGCTCCTTGAGTTGCAGCGGTTTTCTGACCTCCCCTCGTGGCAGCAGTGTCTGTCAGACCACCCATGGGTCGGGGCGTTCGACCTGCCCTTTGGCCTGCCCCGGGAGCTGGTGACCTCGCTGGGTTGGCCCACCGACTGGTTGGTCAATGTGGCCCACTTTGCGGCCCAGGACAGGGCTGAGTTGCGGGCCCAATTCAAGGCCTTTTGCGATGCCCACCCGGCGGGGAGCAAGTTTGCCCACCGCGCCACCGACCGACCCGCAGGGTCGAGTCCGAGCATGAAATGGGTCAATCCACCTGTGGCCTGGATGATGCACGCTGGCTTGCCACGCCTGCTGGCCACGGGCGCCCACATGCCTGCCCATTTGGCCACGGCCACCAGCGAAGCGCCCGAGCGGGTGGCGTTGGAAGCGTATCCGGCGTTGCTGGCACGCGAGCTGCTGGGTGGGCAACGCAGCTACAAGAGTGACGATGTGGCCCGCCAGACGCCAGAGCGTTGGGTGGCACGCAAAGACATGCTGACTTCCCTGGAGCAGGGCCGTACCCGCCTGGGACTGCGGTTGAAACTCACCCCCGCACAGGCTGATGCCGTGCTGGCAGATGCTTCAGGTGACCAACTGGATGCCGTGCTCTGCCTGGCCCAGGCGGCATGGGCATGGCGGGCGCACCAGCAAGGGCACCCCAACTGGGGACTGCCACAGGGCATTGACCCGTTGGAAGGCTGGATTCTCACCGCCTGAACCCCCGTGCAACGGTGCCCTGCTGTGGCAAGGCTTGATGTGGCGCAAGCCCCGGCCTGTCCAGCGTGGAACAATTCGGCCTTCATTTTTCTTCACCCACACCGCCGCCACAGCTTGAGCCACCCGCCCAATCTGCGCCGGTCCATTGCCCATGACCGCCAGCACCGCCACCCACACGGTCACGCCAACCGTCCAACCCCAAAGCCGACACCGTTGGCATGAAGACGTACAGGCCCTGCTGGTGGGCACCTTGTTTGTGGCGCTGGGGGTGGTGCTGTTTCGCCACGCGGGGCTGCTCACCGGTGGTACAGCGGGCATCGCGTTTGTGTTGCACTACGCCACGGGTTGGAATTTCAGTGCGGTGTTTTTTGTCATCAACCTGCCGTTTTATGTGCTGGCCTGGCGGCGCATGGGGCGCACCTTCACCCTCAAAACCTTGACTGCGGTGAGCTTGCTGTCGGCATTGGCCGAGGCCGTGCCGCATTGGCTGGGCATTGCCAACTTGTCCACGCCGTTTGCGGCCGTCATGGGCGGTTTGTTGGCGGGCACGGGCATGCTCATCTTGTTTCGCCACCGGGCCAGCCTGGGCGGGCTGAACGTGTTGGTGCTGATGTTGCAGGAAAAGCGTGGCTGGCGCGCGGGCCACATCCAGATGGGGCTGGACTGCGCGATTGTGCTGGCCGCCTCGGCCTTTGTGCCCTGGCAGCAACTGGTGTGGTCGGTGGTAGGGGCCGTTGCCCTGAACATCACCCTGGCCATCAACCACCGGCCCGGCCGCTACATGGCGGTGTGAGCGCACCCGGAGGCACAATCTGCGCATGAGCCCCGCCACCCACCCTGCACCACCGACCCCATCTGTTGCCGCGGCAGCCACCCCTGGCGATTCCCACCTCCGTGTGGCCTTGCTCACCCAGCACGGCAAAGAGGACCTGATTGCCCCCGTGTTTCGTCAGGCCCTGGGCTGGGTGGTGGAGCGGGTGTCTGGCTTCGACACCGACCTGCTGGGCACCTTCACGCGCGATCAGGAGCGCCCTGGCAGTCAAATGGATGCGGCCCGCCACAAGGCCCGAAAGGGCATGGAGCTGTCGGACTGTCTGCGTGGGTTGGCCAGCGAGGGTGCGTTCATGGAGGACCCGGTGGGCGGGTTTTTTCCGTGGAACGTGGAGCTGCTGCTGTACATCGACGACGAGCAGGGCATTGAAGTCAGTGGCATGGCGCAAGGCCCCGCGCGCAACGTGCACCGAATGGTGCACACCTGGGACCAGGCCACCCAGATGGCGGCGGACGCCCATTTCCCTGAACACCACCTGGTGTTGCGGCCAGACGGTGAGAGTGACCCCCGCATCCGCAAGGGTCTGTCGGACTGGGCCAGTTTGCGCCAGGCCTTTGACGGTGCGCTGGCCGAGTCCGCCCAGGGGGCTGTGTTTCTGGAAAGCGACTTGCGCGCGTTTGGTAACCCCACGCGCCAGCAGCTGATCCGTGCCGCCGCCGACAACCTGGTGGCCAAGCTCCAGTCCTGCTGCCCTGCCTGTGGGTTGCCTGGTTATTGGCCAGTGGCCGCTGTTCGGGGGTTGCCTTGCCGGCAATGCGGTTCGCCCACCCGCGAGCTGTTGGGGGAGCGTTGGGCCTGTCCCAGTTGCCGCCACGAACACGTGGTGTTGCGCCCACCCGGCGGCTTGGCTGACCCGTCCCGCTGCGACAGCTGCAATCCCTGAGGCGGCTGGCGCGCGCTCAGGCGCTGGCCCGATGGGCACACACCGGGCAGTCCGGCTGCCGGGGCAGGCGTATGTCTGTCCATTCCAGTCTTCGCCCGTCGAGCATGAGCAGGCGACCGGCCATGTGGCTGCCCATGCCGCTGGCCAGTTTCAAGGCCTCAGCCGCTTGCATGGTGCCGATGATGCCCACCAGCGGTGCAAACACCCCCATGGTGGCGCAGCGGGTTTCTTCCACCCCCGAATGCTCAGGAAACACGCAGGCATAGCACGGAGAGCAGGGGTCTCGCGGGTCGTACACACTCAGCTGTCCATCCATCCGAATGGCCGCACCCGACACCAGGGGCTTGCCCAGTGCCACACACACGCGGTTGATGGCGTGGCGGGTGGCGAAGTTGTCGGTGCAGTCCAGCACCACATCGGCGTCGGCCACCAGTGCGCTCAGCAGGGTCGCGTCTGCGCGCTGGGTGACGGGGTGAACCCGCACATCGGGGTTGATGGCTGCAATGGCCGTTTGCAGCGACAAGGCCTTGGGTTGCCCCACGCGGGTCAAGGTGTGGGCCACCTGGCGCTGTAGGTTGGTTTCGTCCACCACATCGTGGTCCACCACGGTGAGTTGGCCCACCCCTGCACTGCCCAGGTACAGGCCTGCGGACGAACCCAGGCCCCCGGCACCCACCATCAGCACCTTGGCGTGCAGCAGGCTCTCCTGGCCTTCAATGCCGAGTTCGTCGAGCAGGATGTGGCGGGAGTAGCGCAGCAGTTGGGTGTCGTCCATGGGAATGGTTCGCAGAAAAAAGAAACCCCAGCATTGTGCCGGGGTGGTTCAAGGCGCGTGCAGGGCGTCAGTTCTCTTTTTTCTCTTCCTTGCGCTCGGTCAAGGTTTTACTGACGAGCACCGGCCTGCCTTTGAGCTGGTTGAGTGCCTGTTGCAGCGGGAAGTCTTTCTCGCTGCCGAACTCGGGCAGCAACCGACCACCGGGGTTCTTACGGTTTTCCTCTTCCAGGCGCAGGCGGGCTTTTTCGCGTGCCTGCTCGCGCTGTTGCTCAGCGGCCTTTTCCGCGGCTTTTTCGGCGTTGCTGGCTTCTTTGCCATTGTCTGGCGCGTTTTCCAGGTGTTTGGTCAGATCGGCCTCGCGTGTGCGCAGGGCCGCAAACAGGTTGCCCTCTTCAGTTTCATCCACCATCACGTCTGGCACGATGCCACGCGCCTGAATGGTTTTGCCACTGGGCGTGTAGTAGCGTGCGGTGGTGAGCTTGATGCCGGTGTCAGGTCCCAGCGGTCGAACGGTCTGCACCGAACCCTTGCCGAATGTCTGGTTGCCCAGGATGGTGGCGCGTTTGTGGTCTTGCAGGGCGCCAGCCACAATTTCGCTGGCCGAGGCAGACCCTTCGTTCACCAGAACGACAACGGGCAGGGTTTTGAGCAGGCCGTTGGTGTTTTGCGTCAGCTGTTTGATGAGGTCGGGCGAGCCGCGCCGCTGGTAAAACTGTGGCGACGCTTTGTAGACAAACTGGCTTTCTTCCAGCTGGCCGTTGGTGGACACCACGGTCACGCCTTCGGGCAGGAAAGCTGCTGAAATGGCCACCGCCGCGTCCAGCAGGCCACCGGGGTCGTTGCGCAGGTCCAGCACCAGGCCCTTGAGCTTGGGGTCGGCTTTGACCATTTCTTCCAGTTTGCGCGCGAAGTCTTCCACCGTGCGCTCTTGGAACTGCGACACTCGCAGCCAACCATAGCCCGGCTCTATCACCTTGGACTTGACGCTCTGCGTCTTGATTTCCTCGCGTGTGATGGTGGACGTGAAGGTGCGGTTTTCGTCGCGGCGGAAGATGGTCAGCACCACCTTGGTGTTGGGCTCACCGCGCATGCGCTTGACCGCATCGTTGATGCTCAGGCCTTTGACCGCCGTGTCGTCGATCTTGGTGATGAGGTCGTTGGTTTTCAGGCCAGCGCGGAAGGCGGGCGAGCCTTCGATGGGCGACACCACCTTGACCACGCCGTCTTCCATGGTGATTTCAATGCCCACGCCCACAAAGCGACCACTGGTGCCTTCGCGGAATTCCTTGAACGACTTCTTGTCGAAGTACTGCGAGTGCGGGTCCAGGCTGGCCACCATGCCCGAAATGGCGTCGGAAATCAGTTTTTTGTCGTCCACCGGCTCCACATAGTCGGTTTTGACCATGCCGAACACGGCCGCCAGCTGTTGCAGCTCTTCCAGCGGCAAGGGCGCCAGCGTGCCCCGCGCCGTGGCTTGAAGTTGCACGGTGGTCAGGGCACCTGCCAGTGCCCCCACTGCCACCCAACCTGCAATTTTGAGCTTTTGCCCCATGTGTCGCACCTTGAAAAAAAGTTGGCTGAATATACGCCTCAGACCGCGCAGGGTCGGGTCGGTTCCCGCAAGGCCTTGTGGGCTGCGGGTGGTCAGCCCGCCCGCAGGGGTTGACCAGGGGCGGTTGTGGTGGCAGAGAGGTGGCTCAGGCCTTGCCTTGGCTGGCCACGGCGGCAGCGGCTTTGGCGGCGGCCTCGGCGTCGCCCAGGTAATAGCTGCGGATGGGTTTGAGGTCGGCGTCGAGCTCGTACACCAGCGGGATGCCGTTGGGGATGTTCAGGCCCACGATGTCGTTGTCGGAGATGCCGTCCAAGTATTTCACCAGCGCACGGATGCTGTTGCCGTGTGCGGCCACCACCACGCGCTGACCCGAGCGGATGGCGGGTGCCATGGTCTCGTTCCAGAAGGGCATGACACGGGCCACGGTGTCTTTCAGGCACTCGGTCAGGGGCACGTCTTCGGGCGCCAGGTTGGCGTAGCGCTGATCACCGCGCTCGCTGCGAGGGTCGCTGGCCTCCAGTGCGGGCGGTGGCGTGTCGTAGCTGCGCCGCCACACCAGCACCTGCGCGTCGCCGTACTGCTTGGCCATGTCGGCCTTGTTCAGGCCTTGCAGGCTGCCGTAGTGGCGCTCGTTCAGGCGCCAGCTTTTCACGACGGGCAACCAGGTGCGGTCCATTTCGTCCAGCGTCAGCCACAGGGTGCGGATGGCCCGCTTGAGCACACTGGTGTAGGCGATGTCGAATTCGTAGCCCTCGGCCTTGAGCAGGCGTCCAGCGTTCTGGGCTTGCTCGATGCCGGTGGGGGTGAGGTCCACATCGGTCCAGCCGGTGAAGCGGTTTTCCAGGTTCCAGGTGGATTCGCCGTGGCGAATCAGGACGAGTTTGTGCATGGGTGAGGGTTGCAATGGGTGGGAAAGAAAAGGAAAGCGCCCTGCATTTTAGAATCGGGGGCTTACGTGACCTCTACCCAGGTGTGGCCCACGGGCTGACCCGAAAGGAATTTTGTGAATTTTTTTGTTGATAACTGGGCCCTGTTCCTGCTGGCGCTGTCTTCGGCCGCCATGCTGATGTGGCCGGTGGTGTCCAAGGGTGCGCGGGCGGGCGGCCTCAGTGCCAGTG
Source organism: uncultured Hydrogenophaga sp. (assembly GCA_964396895.1). Taxonomy (GTDB): domain Bacteria; phylum Pseudomonadota; class Gammaproteobacteria; order Burkholderiales; family Burkholderiaceae_C; genus UBA2334. The sequence continues at coordinate 138,040 of CAYNGJ010000004.1, forward strand.
AGGCCGTCATGCTCATGAACCGCGAAAAGGCCGTGGTCATCGACGTGTGCGAGGCCAAGGAATACGCGGCCGGCCACGTCACCGGCGCCAAAAACATTCCCCTGGCCGAGTTGGAGGCCAAGCTGGCCGGTGCCGTCAAAAACAAGGCCACGCCCGTGATTTTGGTGTGCGCCAGCGGCATGCGCTCCAACCGCGCGGTGGCGGTGGCCACCAAGCTGGGCTTTGAAAAAGCCTTCTCGCTTTCCGGTGGCATGGGCGCCTGGCGCGAGGCCAACTTGCCCATCGAGAAAACCTGAGGAGGCCCGCATGTCCCCCGTCAAAATCTACCTCACCGCCACTTGCCCTTACTGCATCCGTGCCCGCCAGCTGTTGCTGGAGCGCGGTGTTACCGGTATGGAAGAAATCCGGGTTGACTTGCAGCCCGCCTTGCGTGCCGACATGACCCGCATCACCGGCCGCACCAGCGTGCCGCAGATCTTCATTGGCGACACCCATGTCGGTGGTTGCGACGACCTGATGGCCTTGGATGAGCGGGGCGGTTTGCTGCCCTTGCTGCAGGCCTGACGTGACCCCGCCAGGCCCCGCGCCGCGCTGTGGCGGTCGGGGGCTGACTGACATAATTCACCCCGCCACTGTCCAGGCAAGGCCGTCACAGGCCACGCCCGGGCAAAGCTTTTGTTCCCTCCATTGAAAGAAACCCCATGTCCGAAGCCCAAGAGCCCGTGTTCCAGATTCAGCGCGTTTACCTGAAAGAGGCTTCGCTGGAGCAACCCAACTCCCCCGCCATCCTGCTGGTGCAAGAGCAGCCCACCGTGGACATCCAGTTGGCCGTGTCTGCTGAACCCGCCGCCGACGGCGTGTTCGAGGTATCGGTGTCCGCCACCGTGCAAACCAAGATCGGCGACAAGACTGTGTTCTTGGTGGAGTGCAAGCAGGCCGGTATTTTTGAAATCCGCAACCTGCCCGAAGAGCAGATGGGCCCCATCATGGGCATCGCCTGCCCGCAGATCGTGTACCCCTACCTGCGCGCCAACGTGGCCGACCTCATCAACCGCGCTGGCTTCCCGCCTGTGCACCTGTCGGAAATCAACTTCCAGGCCATGTACGAGCAGCAGCAAGCGCAGCCATCTGACGATGCACCGCGCATTGTGACCCAGTAATTTTTAGCAATTTCGTGCTGCAGCGCTTGATTGGTATGATTTTGTAGCTATGAAAATCGTATTTTTGGGCGCTGGCGCATGGGGCACGGCACTGGCCATCAGTGCGGCCCGCCACCCCGCCGGGCACGCGGTGGAGCTCTGGGCGCGCGACGCTGCGCAGGTTGCGGCCATGCAGCCCGGCCCCACCGACGACCCGAGCGCCCCCCGTGTCAACCAGCGCTACCTGCCGCAGCTCGCACTGCCCCCCTCGCTGGAGGTGCGGCAGTGGACGGACGAGCGGCTGGCGCAGTGGGTCCAGTCGTCGGTCGCCCGACCGCAGGGCGGGGCACCCGTGGAGGTGTGTGTGGTGGCCACGCCCACCGCCGCGCTGCGTCCCACGCTGCAGGCGCTGGCCGGTGCCCGCATGCCTGTGGCCTGGTTGTGCAAAGGCTTCGAGGCCTCTGCGGTGAGCGGTCTGGGCCTGATGCCCCACGAAGTACAGGCCCAGGTGGCCCCCCAGTTGTTGGCGGGTGCGCTCAGCGGCCCCAGTTTTGCGCAGGAAGTCGCCGCTGGCCAGCCCACGGCCTTGGTGGCCGCCAGTGCCCATGCCGCTGTGCGCGACGCCCTGGTGCAGGCGTTTCACAGCCCCACGCTGCGCGTGTACGCCAACGATGACCTGGTGGGCGTGGAAGTGGGAGGTGCCGTCAAGAACGTGCTGGCCGTCGCCACCGGCCTGTGCGATGGCTTGCAACTGGGGCTGAATGCCCGTGCCGCCCTCATCACCCGTGGTCTGGCCGAAATGACCCGCCTGGGTCTGGCCTTGGGCGCACGGGCCGATACCTTCATGGGCCTGAGTGGTTTGGGTGACCTGGTGCTGACCGCCACCGGCGACCTCAGCCGCAACCGCCGCGTGGGCCTGCTGCTGGCCAGTGGCCAGACGCTGGCACAAGCCGTGGCCTCCCTGGGTCATGTGGCCGAGGGGGTGTACAGCGCCCGCACCGTGCTGGCCAGGGCACGCCAGGTGGGGGTGGACATGCCCATTGTGCAGGCTGTGGTGGATTTGCTCGACGGCCGCACACTGCCCTCGCAGGCCGTGGCAGCCCTGATGGGGCGTGAGGCCAAGGCCGAACCCGCTGCGCCCTGACCGCCTGGTCGGCGGTGCGAATGGCGAAAAAAAACCGACCCAGGGGTCGGTTTTTTCATGTCGGGCAAACGCCGGGTCAGTAGCCGCCGCGGTTGTCGCGGTAGTTGCCACCGCCGCCACCGCCACGGTCTTCGCGTGGGCGGGCAATGTTCACCACCAGCGAGCGACCGTCCACAGACTGGCCGTGCAAGCCACTGATGGCGGCCTGGGCTTCGGCTTCGGAACCCATTTCCACGAAGCCAAAGCCTTTGGAGCGACCGGTGTCGCGGTCCATCATGACCTTGGCGGTCGACACGGTGCCGTACTCGGAGAAGTTGTTGTGCAGACTGGCGTCGGTCACGGAGTAGGGCAGGTTGCCCACGTAAATTTTGTTGCTCATGTCAGAGTCTTTCAGAGTGTGGCGCACACCCCCGGATGGGCATGTGCGCGGGTGGGGCGGTATCAGGGCTGAAGGCCGCCGGAAACGGAGAAGGGGTTGATCTGCGGCTCAGCACGCAGCCGAGCGGGGGGACAGGGTTTGAATCCACGCTTGGGTGATGGCAAACAGGCTGGCTCCCTCGCGGGAGGCAAACATGCGGTCGAAGCGGATCATGCGGCAGTGCGATGCACTGCCTTGTCCGCGTTGAATGGCGACGCAGGCGCGGTATTGACCCGCGTCGGTTTGGTGGGTCGAGGGCGAGACGACGTATTTGCCCGATGGGAAAGAAATGGGTGGAATCAGCTTCATGAAAACGGCAGGCAAAAACGCACTGCTTGAGCTTGGATAGGGAAGCGATTGCCTGCAGCTCGACAGGACAGCGCGTTCGGCGGAGGGGCCGCGGTGTGGGCATGTCATGTCCGGCGCCGGACATGGGGTGAATGCGTGCCAGCGCGGGGGCTGGCGTTTGCCTTTGCACACAGCCCATGACTATATACCTATATCAAATATTTGTCCAGTTTGATATGCATGAAAGTTTTTTGAGGCGGTGCGTATCGGTGGGGTGGGTTTGCTCGGTCGGTCATGTTCGACTGGAATTTCATCTTCCAATATGGATTGAAAAGTGGTATCTATTATTCCGGTGAATGTTTTGTTGGTGTGTGTTGTGGCACCGGCATGAATAAATAAATGATGTAAAACAAAGAGCTTTTTCAATTCATTGGTGTTTTCCCGGGGTGTAGAAAAGTTGGCTTGCTCTTTGCGAACGGTAGTGGACCTGCCGGTTCACCCAGCCGTGGCAGCGGGGCCATCGGTGGCGACCGAGCCCGAACCCACACCAGCCAATGGAGACACTCACGATGGAAACCTTTTACGAGGTCATGCGCCGCAAGGGCATTTCGCGCCGCAGCCTGATGAAGTACTGCTCGCTCACAGCCACTTCACTGGGCCTCGCGCCTTCCTTCGTGCCGCAGATTGCGCACGCCATGGAAACCAAGCCCCGCACCCCGGTGCTGTGGCTGCACGGGCTGGAGTGCACCTGTTGCACCGAGAGTTTTATCCGCAGCGCGCACCCGCTGGCCAAGGATGTGGTGTTGTCCATGATCTCGCTGGACTATGACGACACGCTCATGGCGGCGGCGGGGCACCAGGCCGAGGCCATCCTTGAAGAGATCATGACCAAATACAAGGGCCAGTACATCCTGGCGGTGGAGGGCAACCCGCCGCTGAACGAGGACGGCATGTTCTGCATCCAGGGCGGCAAGCCGTTCCTGGACAAGCTCAAGCGTGTGGCCAAAGATGCCAAGGCCATCATTGCCTGGGGCTCGTGCGCCAGCTGGGGTTGTGTGCAGGCGGCCAAACCCAACCCCACGCAGGCCACGCCCATCCACAAGGTGATCACCGACAAGCCCATCATCAAAGTGCCGGGCTGCCCGCCCATCCCCGAGGTCATGACGGGTGTGATCACCTACATGCTGACGTTTGACCGCATTCCCGAGCTGGACCGCCAAGGCCGCCCCAAGATGTTTTACAGCCAGCGCATCCACGACAAGTGCTACCGCCGCCCGCATTTCGACGCTGGCCAGTTCGTTGAAGCGTGGGATGACGAGTCCGCACGCAAGGGCTACTGCCTCTACAAGGTGGGCTGCAAAGGCCCCACCACCTACAACGCCTGCTCCACCGTGCAGTGGAACGAGGGCACCAGCTTCCCCATCAAGTCGGGCCACGGTTGCATTGGCTGCTCAGAGGATGGTTTCTGGGACAAGGGCTCGTTCTACGACCGACTCACCACCATTCACCAGTTCGGCGTGGAGGGAACGGCCGACCAAATCGGCGGCACCGCTGCCGCCGTGGTGGGTGCTGCCGTGGCCGCGCACGCCGCCGTGTCAGTGGCCAAGCGGGTGCGTGAGAAATCACGCGACGCCGCCGTCCCTTCCGACAACCACTGAACCCCGAACAAGGAATTCACCATGGGCGCTTACGAAACACAAGGCTTCAAGCTGGACAACACCGGACGTCGCATCGTCGTGGACCCGGTCACCCGCATCGAGGGCCACATGCGCTGCGAGGTCAACCTCGACAGCAACAACGTCATCCGCAATGCGGTGTCCACCGGCACCATGTGGCGGGGGCTGGAGGTGATTCTGAAGGGGCGCGACCCGCGCGATGCCTGGGCCTTTGTGGAGCGCATCTGCGGCGTGTGCACCGGCTGCCACGCGCTGACCAGCGTGCGGGCGGTGGAAGACGCGTTGGGCATCAAAATCCCGCTCAACGCCCACCTCATCCGCGAGATGATGGCCAAAACCCTGCAGGTGCACGACCACGCAGTGCATTTCTACCACCTGCACGCTCTCGACTGGGTGGACGTGGTGGCCAGCCTCAAGGCAGATCCCAAAAAGACCAGTGAGCTGCAGCATCTGGTGTCGCCCTCGCACCCCCTGTCGTCGCCGGGTTACTTCCGGGATGTGCAGAACCGCCTGAAAAAATTTGTTGAAAGCGGTCAACTCGGGCCGTTCGCCAATGGCTACTGGGGCTCCAAGGCCTATGTGCTGCCGCCCGAGGCCAACCTCATGGCCGTGACCCATTACCTGGAGGCGCTGGACCTGCAGAAAGAATGGGTCAAGGTGCACACCGTGTTCGGCGGCAAGAACCCCCACCCCAACTACCTGGTGGGTGGCGTGCCCTGTGCCATCAACCTGGACGGCAATGGTGCGGCCGGCGCCCCGATCAACATGGAACGGCTGAACTTTGTGCAGGCCCGCATCCAGGAAATGATCGACTTCAACAACAACGTGTACATCCCCGACGTGCTGGCCATCGGCACCCTCTACAAGAACGCGGGTTGGCTGTACGGCGGCGGCCTGGCCGCCACCAACGTGGCCGACTTCGGTACCTACGAAAAGGTGCCCTACGATCACAGCACCCACCAGCTGCCGGGCGGCGTGATCCTGGACGGCAACTGGGACAAAATTCACCCGATTGACCCGCGCGACCCCGAGCAGGTGCAGGAGTTCGTGACCCACAGCTGGTACAAGTACGGCGACGACACCAAGGGCCTGCACCCCTGGGACGGTGTGACCGAGGCCAATTACCAGCCCGAAGGCCCCAACTTCAAGGGCACTCGCACCAAAATCGAACACTTGGACGAGTCGGCCAAGTACTCGTGGATCAAGTCTCCCCGCTGGCGTGGCCATGCGGTGGAGGTGGGGCCGCTGTCGCGTTACATCTTGGGCTATGTGCACGCCAGCCAGGGCAACACCCACTGCCAGCGCGTGAAGCAACAGGTCGATGCCGCGGCGGTGGCCATCAACCGCAGCATCCCCAAAGCCCTCGGCCTGACCGAAACCAGCTACAACCTCAAGCAACTGCTGCCCACCACCATTGGACGCACCCTGGCACGGGCACTGGAAAGCCAGTACTGCGGCGAAATGCTGATGGACGACTTCAAACAGCTGATCGGCAACATCAAGGCCGGCGACACCAGCACCGCCAACGTCGAAAAATGGGACCCCTCCACTTGGCCCAAAGAGGCCAAGGGCGTGGGCACCGTGGCGGCCCCGCGCGGCATGCTGGGGCACTGGATCAAGATCAAGGACGGCAAGATTGAGAACTACCAGTGTGTGGTGCCCACCACCTGGAACGGCTCGCCCCGCGACGCCAAGGGCCAGATCGGCGCCTTCGAGGCGTCGCTGATGAATACCCCCATGGTCAACCCAGAGCAGCCGCTGGAAATTTTGCGCACGCTGCACAGCTTTGACCCCTGCCTGGCCTGCTCCACCCACGTGATGAGCGAAGACGGCCAAGAGATGAGCCGCGTCACCGTCCGCTGACCCTGATCGACTGCCCTCCCCACCACCTCATTTTTGTGCGCGTCACCCGCGACACCAGGAGAACAACCATGCCCCATTTCCCCATTCAACCTCGTCAGGCGGCCCACGGGCTGCTGGTGGCCAGTGTGTTGCTCGGCCTGAGCACGGCCGCGCAGGCACACACCGGCCACGGCACCCACAGCCTGATGGCCGGACTGGTTCACCCGCTGGGGTGGGACCACCTGTTGGCCATGGTGGCCGTGGGCGTGTGGTCGGTGCTTGGCCTGCCCAGCGGCAAAGCGGGGTGGGGTCCGGTCACGTTTGTGCTGGTGCTGCTGGTGAGCGCCACCGTCGGCATGGCGGGCGTGACACTGCCGTACCTGGAACACGCCATCGCCTTGTCGGTGGCGGTGTTCGGGGCGCTGCTGGCCTTGGCACGCCAAGGGTTGCCCGTGTGGGCAGGCATGGGTTTGGTGGCACTGGCAGCATCGCTGCACGGGCTGGCCCATGGTGCCGAGGCCCCCACCACCGGCCACATGGGCTATGCACTGGGTTTTGTGCTGACCACCGCCGCCTTGCACGCCGGTGGCCTGAGTCTGGGCCTGGCCATTCGCCGTTGGATGGCCGAGCGCAGCGGCGTGGCCCTGGCCGGTCTGGGGGCGGCACTGGGTGTCACTGGGCTGGCGCTGGTGGCCCAGCTCTGACCAGTTCCCTTCAGACCCCCCACCACCCACAGGAGATCAGCATGACCCGAAGTGCACACGCCCATCCCGCCGTGGCGGGCAGCGTCAGTCCATCCGATGCCGAGGAACTGTCCCACAGCCAGACCATCCAGTCGGTGTATGTGTATGAAGCGCCGGTAAGGTTGTGGCATTGGGTCAACGCCCTGGCCATCACCGTCCTGGCCTTGAGCGGCTACTTCATCGGCAAGCCACTGCCCACCATGCCAGGCGAGGCCAGTGACCACTTTGTGATGGGCTACATCCGCTTTGCCCACTTTGCTGCCGGGTACCTCCTGGCCGTGGGCCTGATGGGGCGGGCGTACTGGGCCCTGGTGGGCAACCACCACGCCCGCGAGCTGTTCTGGGTGCCTTTGTTCAGCCGGGCCTATTGGCGCGAGGTGCTGACCATGCTCAAGTGGTACCTCTTTCTCATTCCCAAGCCCGGTCAGTACGTGGGACACAACCCCATGGCCCGTCTGGCCATGTTCGCGGGCTTCATGGGCATCAGCGTGTTCATGGTGGTCACCGGCTTCGCCCTGTACGGCGAGGGCGCGCAGATGGGGTCCTGGCAGGAGCGCCTGTTCGGCTGGGTCATTCCCCTGATGGGCCAGAGCCAGGACGTGCACACCTGGCACCGCATGGGCATGTGGGCCATGGTGGTGTTCGTCACCCTGCACATCTACGCCGCCATCCGCGAAGACATCATGGGCCGACAGAGCATTGTCAGCACCATGATTTCTGGCTACCGCACGTTCAAGAACTGAGCCGCACCGTGTCGCGCCCAGCTGTCAATTGGCCCCACCCGGTGGCGTCGGTGATGCCGCCGCCCGGTGTGCCCTTGCGTGCACCCATGCACCCGGGCCGGCTGTTGGCGCGCTACTGCCTGGCACCGCTGGCCCTGAGCCAGAGCGAGGCCGCCCGCGTGCTGGGACTGTCACGGCGGCGCCTGCACGAGCTGGTGCACAGCCAGCGCGCCATGACCCCCGACACCGCCATCCGCTGCGCCCGCCAATTTGGGGTGGATGCGGGCTTCTGGCTCACCCGGCAGGCCGCCTGGGACAGCTTCCATGCCTGGAAGCAGTGGTCGGCGCAGCAGCGCACGACCTTGATCCGCCCTTCTTTACCTTGATTTTTCTGGTGACATTGCCCATGTGCCCTGATCCGTCCGAAACCACCTGTCACCCCTCGGGTGACAGCCACGAACCCATTCGCAGCATCTGCGTGCTGGGCATTGGCAACCTGCTGTGGGCCGATGAAGGCTTTGGCGTGCGCTGCATCGAGGCCATGCAGCAGCGCCACGAGTTCGCCCCCCATGTGTCGCTCGTCGACGGTGGTACCCAGGGCCTCTACCTGATACAGCACGTGCAGGAGGCCGATGCCTTGCTGATTTTTGACGCCATCGATTACGGGCTCCCCCCCGGCACCCTCAAGCTGGTGCGCGACGATGACGTGCCCCGCTTCATGGGGGCCAAAAAAATGAGCTTGCACCAGACCGGGTTTCAGGAGGTGTTGTCGCTGGCCCAACTCACTGGGCGCTACCCCAGGCACGTGCTGCTGGTGGGCTGCCAGCCTGAGGAGTTGGACGACTACGGCGGCAGCCTGCGCACGGTGGTGAGGGCTGCCATGGAACAGGCCCTGGCCGTGGGGGTGCAGACCGTGGCCGAGTGGGGTGGCCAGCCCCAGCCCCGCCTGACCCCGCTCACCCAGGCCGATGCCGTGACCTTTGACCAGCTGGCCCTCTCGGCCTACGAGGCCATGCGCCCCGCCCCCGAACAGGCTTGCCGTGAAGGCGACGAACGCTTTTTCCCCCAGCCAGTGGTGCAACCATGTGCATAGGTGTCCCCATGCAGGTCACGCAGATGGAGCCGGGTCACGCCTGGTGTGAAGGCCGGGGCGAACGTCGCCGAGTGAACACTGCCCTGGTGGGCGATGTGGCTCCTGGCGACTGGCTGCTGGTGTTTCTGGGTGACGCCCGCGAGGCCTTGGATGCCCAGCGGGCCGCCGAGGTCAACGCCGCACTGGACCTGGTGCTGGGCGCGCTGAGCGCCACCCCTGCCGACGGCGATGCGGGTTTTCCGCTGCCTTCCCGGCTGACCACCGAAGAGCTCAGGCAGCTGTCTGGCCAGACCTGAACGCTGACGACACAACCCAACCCCCAGTACCCGAGAACCGCCATGATCACCACGCTGAATGCCCCTGTGTCCGAGTCCCCGACCGCCTTGCCCATGCCACCGACCCAGCCCGAAAAGGCCGCACCGCTGGTGACGCGCCTGGCGCGCGACTTTGGCGCCACCTGGGTCGATGACACCAGCGTGACCGACTGGGTGCAAGGCGAGGGTGATCGTGTGGTGCTGCTGGCCGGTGATGCGGTGCGCTTTCCCGAGGGGCAGGACGTGGCTGCTGTGCTGCCCGAACTCCAGAAAAGCTTCCCCGGCCGTTTTGCCGTCGCGGTGGTGCCCCGCGACAGCGAAGACGCCGTGGCCCGCCGCTATGGCTGCCAGCGCTGGCCCAGCCTGCTGTTCTTTCGTGGCGGCCAGTACGTCACCGCGATCGCGGGCATGCAGGACTGGGACGTTTACCTGCAAGGCGTGGCCGCCGCGTTGCGCCTGCCCGCGTCGCGTCCGCCCACCATCGGCATTCCCGTGGTGAGCCAAACCAGCCAGGCCACGGGCAGCGGCTGCCACTGATTCCCCCTCGCGTCCCCCCCTCACACATTTGCAGGTGATTGCATGAAAGACTTTCCCATCCCCGTCGTCGCCCTGGGCCCTGGTGCCCACACCGAGGACGAGTCGCTGGCGTACCTGCCCATGCCCGCCGACATGGCCACCTACCGCCCGCCGGTGTTGCCCGAGGCCGAGGACCTGGTGGGCCTGGACGGTGCGCGCGAAGCGCTGAACCAGGTGCTCGCCCTGCTGCAGCGCGGGCAGGCGGGGCAGGTGCCGTTGCTGGGGCTGACCGCCGCCGACGTGGCCCTGTTCAACCAGGTGCTGGGCGAGGGTGAGGCCAGCGCCATCGTGCAGTTGGGCGACAACGGGCTGGAGGTGCGGGTGCAGGAGTCGGTGTTCGCCGGGGTCTGGCGGCTCATGACCTGGCGCGGGAGCGAGCTGGTGGACGATGCCGTGGAGGTGGGGCCGGTGCCCGAGCTGTTCCGTGCCGTGGCGGTCGAAGATGTGTGGGATCACCCCCCCCGCTGGGTGGGCCCCCTGCCGCCCAACGTGCAAAACGCCCCGCTGCTGATCGAGGAGGTGCGCGACCAGACCAGCCGTTGGCGCCCTGGGCAACTGCCCCACGTCATCAACCTCACGCTGCTGCCCGTGTCGCCCGAAGACATCGCGTTTCTGGATCACCACCTGGGCACTGGCCGCGTGCTGATGCTGTCGCGCGGCTACGGCAACTGCCGCATCTCCAACACCCGCTTGCCCAATTGCTGGCGCGTGGTGTACTACAACTCCATGGACAAGGTCATTCTGAACACCGTCGAGGTGGTGGACATGCCCGAAGTGGCCATGGCCGCCCCCGAAGACCTGCAGGACTCGCACGATCGCCTGCGCGAAGTCATGGCCTGGCTGGAGGACGCCGCATGAACGCGTCCGCACCCGCGCGGCCAGCGACGTTCGAAGGCGCCTACCGCGACGGCGGTGGCGAGGTGCGGTCCGACTCCCGCTTCGAATGCAAAATTTGCTGGTGGGTGTACGACCCGGCCCTGGGCGACGCGCAGTGGCAGGTGCCCGCCGGCACCGCCTTCACCGCCTTGCCCAGCCACTGGTGCTGCCCCAACTGCGATGGCCAAGCCGACCAATTCCTGTTGCTGCCCGACCCGGGAGCCGCCGCATGACGACCACCCTGCCCCCGGTGCCTGCGGTACCCACTCGGGCTGAGGTCACCCCCACAGCCCTTTGCCCGTTGCCCGAGCGCCTGGCCCGGCGCGTGGCCGCGCTGAAAGCCCATTTTGAGCAGGTGCGCACCACCCGCATGGTCGGTGTGCCACTGCTCAACGCGGCCCTGCGCGTGGAGGCCGTGGGCTTTCAGCCTGCCGCCTTCGACGCCGATACCGACGGGCTGGAGGGGGTACTCATCACCCCCTGGTTCATGAGCCTGGTGCGCCTGCCCTTGCAAGCGCTGCCGCACGGGCAGCGTGTTGGGACACGGCTGGTGAGGGCCTTTGGGGCCGAACGCTTCGACTTCCTGGGGGCACACGACCCAGACCTGGGTTACCACGAAACCTGCGCCCTGTTTTCGCCCATGGACGGTTTTGCCAGCCATGACCAGGCACGCGACACCGCCGAGGCCGCGCTGGCGCTGATTCGCCAGCCGCCAGCGGCAGCGTCCCCAACGGCACCACCGCCCAGGCGTGCTTTTTTCAAAGCCCTGGTGCCCAGCGCCAGCGCCGGGGCATGACGCCGCAGGGCGCGAATGCCGAGGCCTCGCTGGCGGGGGGGCTGCGGGTGTGTCCAGGTGCGCCATTGGGCAGCAGCCTGCGGGGCACCCGGCCCAACTGGGCACCCCGCTTGGCGCAGGGGCAGCCGGTCGCGGCCCTGCCGGGGCTGGTGGCCAGCCTGTTCAACCTGTGCAGCCACGCCCACCGCTTGGTCTGCCAGCTGGCGCTGGACGTGGCGGCACCGGGTGTGCTGCCCCCGTCGCTACCCGTGGCCCAACGCCTGCGCCACGAAACCGCCACCGAACACATCCGTCGCATGGGGCTGGACTGGCCGCGCCTGTTGGCCAGCGGCGCCGACGGCGCAGGGTCTGCTCCGCTGGTGGCCGCCCTCAGGGTCTGCCCGTTGCTGCGCCCGCTGACCCACGCTGACGCTGACCCCTGGCCCGCCACCCTGGCCTGGCTGGAGGCCCATTGGCTGCACATGCCCGCCACGGTCTGGCTGGCGCAGTGGGTGCAGGGCGGTGGCCAGTGGCTGCGCGAGTGGGCCAGTTTGTGGGCCGCCGTCGAGCCCGTTGGCCTGGCAGCGCTGGTGAACGGGGCGCTGGCCGCTTCCGACGTGGGTGCCCCGGCGCTCGACCCCGCCACCGCTTTGCCGTTGCCCACGGCGCCCGCCATGCAGGCGACGCTGGCACAGGCCCTGGTCCATCAGCCTGGCTTCACGCGGTGGCCGCAATGGCAGGGTGCGTGCGCCCACACCGGCAGCTGGACGCGCTGGCGTGCCACCAGTTGCCCGCTGCACATGGTCACCCCTGGGTCATTGCTGGGCAGCCGCATGGCCGAGCTGGTGCGCCTGTGTCTGCCCGGTGAACCCCTTGGGGGAACGGGCCATGGCGCCGAGCAGGCACCCGGCCAGGGCGAGCACTGGCTGGCCTGGGGCGCGGCGCCCACCGGCCAGGGGCAGGCCCTGGCCTGGGTGGAGATGGCGCGGGGCGTGCTGCTGTACCGCGTGGCGGTGGAGCCCTCGGCCACCCCCGGCGGCCCCCGGGTCGCGGCCTGCGAGGTGCTGGCCCCCACCGAATGGAACTTTCACCCGCACGGCGAGGTGGCCCGGCGCTTGTCTGCGCTGGACGCTCAGGCCCCTGCGGCACAGATCCGGCGCGAGGTCCACCTGCTCATGGCGGCGTTCGACCCCTGTGTGCCTTTTGCACTGGACATGGCATCCTCCCAGGACCACACCCAGGAGACCGACCATGCATGAAGCCAGCCTTGCCGGTGGCGTGTTGCAGCTGGTGGAAGACACCGCTGCGCGCGAACGCTTTTCCCGCCTGCTCTCGTTGCGGCTGGAGGCCGGGCAGCTGGCGGGCATTGACGTGCGCGCATTGCGCTTTGCCCTGGACAGTCTGGCCCCCGGCACGTTGCTGGAAGGCGCGACCATCGACATCGAAGAGCCGCCCGGCCAAGCCTGGTGCTTGCCCTGCGGCCAGACCGTGGCCCTGGCCCAGCGCGGCGACGCTTGCCCGCAGTGCCAAGGCCACCAATTGCAGCCCACGGGCGGCATGGACTTGCGTGTGCTGGACATGCAGGTCAGCGATGATTGACCCAAACGACAGGAGACTCCCCATGTGCGTTGTATGCGGATGCAGTGACACCACCCACCCCGCCCCTTCGGCGACCGCCGCCGAGGTGGCCCATGGTCACCACGACCACACCCACGACCACACCCATGGTCACGCCCACCCCCACGACTTGCACTTTGGTGCGGGTGCGGCGCGGGTGTCGGTGCCGGGCATGAGCCAGGCGCGGGCCATCAAGCTGGAAACCGACATCCTGGGGGCCAACAACGCGGTGGCCCGACAAAACCGGGCGCACTTTGCCGCCCACGGCGTGACCGCGCTCAACCTGGTGTCCAGCCCGGGTTCGGGCAAAACCACGCTGCTGTGCGCCACCATCGAGGCGCTCAGGGCGCGGTCGCCGCGGTTGGGGGTGGCCGTCATTGAGGGCGACCAGCAAACCAGCTTCGATGCCGACCGCATCCGCGCCACCGGCGCACCCGCCATCCAAGTCAACACCGGCAAGGGCTGCCACCTCGATGCCCCCATGGTGGCCCAGGCCTACGACCAGCTCCATGGTCAGGCCCATGAAAATGATAAAGAAGAGCAAACAAATGAATACAGTAAAGCGCAAGAGCTGCTTTTCATTGAAAATGTCGGCAACCTGGTGTGCCCCGCGCTGTGGGACCTGGGCGAGGCGGCCAAGGTCGCCATCCTGTCAGTGACCGAGGGAGAGGACAAGCCCCTCAAATACCCCGACATGTTCGCCGCCGCCTCCCTCATGGTGCTGAACAAAATCGACCTGCTGCCCCATGTGCGCTTCGATGTGGAGCGCTGCATCGCCATGGCCCGCCGCGTCAACCCCACCATCGAAGTGCTGCAACTCTCGGCCACCACGGGCGAGGGCATGGATGCCTGGCTGCACTGGCTGGACCACTGCATGGACCACCAGACTGGTCGGCCCCACCACCACGGCGCCCCTGCCCGCGACCACGCCTCAGCGGGCGGTGCCTCTGCGTCCGAGGTGGAGCAGGGTTTGCGCCAACGGGTGCGCGAACTCGAAGCCGCGCTGGCCCAGGCCCAGGCCACCGCCCGGTGAGACCCATGTCAGTGCCCGTGCTCGGCGCATCCGGCCTGCCCACGGTGCTGGCCTGCGGTGCCTGGCTGAAAAACACCGCCTGCCTGCTGCAGGGCGGGCGGGTGCTGTGGTCGGTGCCGCACGGTGACCTGTCTGATCCGCTGGCCTGCGACCAATTGGCGCGCTCGGTCGAGGCGCTGCTGGCCTTGGCGGACTCTCCCGTGCAGGCGGTGGCGCACGACCTGCACCCCGACTTTTTCAGCACCCAGCTGGCCGTGGCGTGGGCGCAGCGCCTGGGTGTGCCGGCCATGGGCGTGCAGCACCACCACGCCCACATCGCCACCGTGGTGGCTGACCAGGGCCTGCGCGGCCCGGTGGTGGGTCTGGCGCTGGATGGCGTGGGCCTGGGCACCGATGGCAAGGCCTGGGGCGGCGAGTTGCTGTGGGTGCACGGTGCCGATTGGCAACGCCTGGGCCACCTGAGTCCCCTGGCCTTGCCCGGTGGTGACAAGGCCGCCACCGAACCCTGGCGCATGGCCGCCAGCGCCTTGCACGCACTGGGCCGTGCCAGCGACATACAGCCCCGCCTGTCGCCCCTGGTGGGCCTGCCGCTGGCGCAGGGGGTGCACCACCTGCTGGCCAGCCACCTGAATTGCCCGTTGACGACCAGCGCCGGGCGCTGGTTCGATGCGGCGGCGGGCGCGCTGTGGCAGCCGCTGCGCCTGGGCCAGCGCCAGGCCCACGAGGCCCAGGCCGCCATGGCCCTGCAAGCCGCCGCCACCCGCTGGCTGGCCCGCCATCCCCAGTCCCTGGACTCGCTGACTCCCCTGGGTGCCACCGCACCGGGTTCCATGGCAGGCGCTGCCCAGTTGGGGGTGGGCAACACGCTGGACCTGCGCCCACTGCTGGCCGCACTGTTCGACGCCCCCGCCGACCAGGCCGATGCCGCAGCGGCCCAGTTTCACCTCGCGCTGGCCGATGGCCTCGCCCAATGGGCTGCTGCTGCTGCCCACACCCATGGCACGCGCACGGTGTGCCTGGGGGGTGGCTGTTGGGCCAATGCCCTGCTGCGTGAGCGCGTGGCGGCCCGTCTGCACGCCCAGGGCCTGCGTGTGGCCCTGCCCGGCGAGCAGTCCCTGGGCTGCGGCGATGCCGGGCTGGCGCTGGGCCAGGCCTGGGTGGCTGCGCACACCGTCATTGGCCAGCCTTCGCCACCCCCTGTCACCGGGCACCATTGCCCCCCATCATTGAAGGAAGTCACCCCATGTGTCTAGCCATTCCCGCGCGGCTCGTCGAGTTGCGCGCCAACGACCAGGCCGTGGTGGACCTGGGCGGTATCCGCAAAGAAATATCCGTGGCCCTGGTCGATGGTGTGCAGGTGGGCGACTACGTCATCGTGCACGTGGGCCATGCCATCGGCACCATCGACCCCGAAGAGGCCGAGCGCACGCTGGCGCTGTTTGCCGAGATGGCGACCCACGATGCCCTGACCGAGTCCACGCCATGAAGTACATCGACGAGTTTCGCGACGGCCAACTGGCCAGACAAATTGGCCAACGCATCGCCGCCGAGGTGGATCCCACGCGCCACTACCACTTCATGGAGTTTTGCGGTGGCCACACCCATGCCATTTCGCGCTATGGGGTGACCGAGCTGCTGCCGCCCAACGTGCGCATGGTGCACGGCCCTGGTTGCCCCGTCTGTGTGCTGCCGATTGGCCGCATCGACTTGGCCATTGACCTGGCGCTGAACCGGGGCGTCATGCTGTGCACCTACGGCGACACCCTGCGCGTGCCCGCGTCCGGTGGTTTGTCGCTCATCCGCGCCAAGGCGCGCGGTGCTGACATCCGCATGGTGTATTCCGCCGCCGACGCGCTGGCCCTGGCGCGCCAGCACCCCGAGAGCGAGGTGGTGTTTCTGGCCATCGGCTTCGAGACCACCACGCCCCCCACGGCGCTGGCCATCCGCGACGCGCAGCGCGAAGGGTTGGCCAACTTCAGCGTGCTGTGTTGCCACGTGCTCACGCCGTCGGCCATCACGCACATCCTGCAGTCGCCCGAGGTGCGCCAGCTGGGCACCGTGCCCATCGACGGCTTCATTGGTCCGGCGCACGTCAGCATCGTCATTGGCTCCGGGCCCTACGAGCACTTTGCCGAGGAGTACCGCAAGCCCGTGGTCATTGCAGGCTTCGAGCCGCTGGACGTGATGCAGGCCGTGCTGATGCTGGTGCGCCAGGTCAACCAGGGCCGTGCCGAGGTGGAAAACGAGTTCACCCGCGCCGTCACCCGCGATGGCAACCTCAAAGCCCAAGCCCTGGTGTCAGAGGTGTTCGAGCTGCGCGCCAGCTTTGAATGGCGCGGTCTGGGTGAGGTGCCCTACAGCGCCCTCAAAATCCGCGAACCGTTCGCCACCTTCGACGCCGAGAGGCGCTTTCACCTCAGCTACCAGCCCGTGCCCGACAACAAGGCCTGCGAGTGCGGGGCCATCTTGCGTGGCGTGAAAAAACCCACCGACTGCAAAATTTTCGGCACCGTGTGCACGCCCGAAAACCCCGTGGGCTCGTGCATGGTGTCCAGCGAGGGGGCCTGTGCCGCCCACTACACCTACGGGCGTTTTCGCGACATACCGGTGGTCTCGGCGCCGCAGACCAACCCATTGATCGCCCAGGAGGTCTCTGCATGACCGCGCCGTTGCCCACCAAAAAAGCCTACAACCGCCCGCTGGACGTCAAGCATGGCCGCATCGACATGGGGCACGGTGCCGGGGGCAAGGCGGCGGCCCAGCTCATCAGCGAGCTGTTCGTGGCCGAGCTGGACAACCCTTACCTGCGCCAGGGCGACGATGGGGCGCTGTTGCCCCTGCCCACGTTTCCCGCAGGGCCGGGTCGGTTGGTCATGGCCACCGACGGCCACGTGGTGTCGCCGCTGTTTTTCCCCGGTGGCGATGTGGGCTGCCTGGCCGTGCACGGCACCATCAATGACGTGGCCATGCTGGGCGCCACGCCGCTGTACCTGAGCGCCAGCTTCATTCTGGAAGAGGGCTTCCCGCTGGCCGAGCTGCAGCGCATCGTGCGCTCCATGGCCCAGGCCGCGCGCGTGGCGGGCGTGCCCGTGGTCACGGGCGACACCAAGGTGGTGGAAAAAGGCAAGGGCGACGGCGTGTTCATCAGCACCACCGGCGTGGGCATGGTGCCACCGGGCGTGCACATTTCAGGTGCCAATGCCAGGCCGGGTGACGTGCTGCTGCTGTCGGGCAGCGTGGGCGACCACGGCATGGCCGTGCTGTCACAGCGCGAGTCGCTGGCCTTTGAAACCACGCTGCAAAGCGACACCGCAGCCCTGCACACCCTGGTGGCCGCCATGCTGGCCGCAGCACCCGGTGGCGTGCGCGTGCTGCGCGACCCCACACGGGGCGGCTTGGCCACCACGCTGAACGAAATCGCGCAGCAGTCGGGCGTGGGCATGCTGTTGCAGGAGGTGGCCATTCCCGTCAAGCCGCAGGTGGACGCGGCCTGCGAACTGCTGGGCCTGGACCCTCTGTACGTGGCCAACGAAGGCAAGCTGGTGGCCGTGTGTGCCCCCGAGGCCGCCGAGGCGGTGCTGGCTGCCCTGCGTGCCCACCCCCTGGGGGCTGAGGCCGCCGTCATTGGCGCCGTCACCGAAGACCCGCACCAGTTTGTGCAAATGGCCACCCGCTTTGGCGGACGGCGTGTGGTGGACTGGCTCAGTGGCGAACAGTTGCCCCGTATTTGCTGATGCACGCTACCGCCACCGTCTCGCCGCCCGTTGCCCCTGACGTGGTCAGCCCCCGCCCGCTGCGCATTCTGCTGCTGTGCCACAGCTTCAACAGCCTGTCGCAGCGCCTGTACGCCGAGCTGCTGGCTCAGGGCCATGTGCTGAGTGTGGAGCTGGACATTGCCGACAGCGTCACCCAGGAGGCGGTGGCCCTGTTTCGGCCTGACCTGGTGCTGGCCCCGTTTCTGAAGCGCCGCATTCCGGCGACGGTGTGGCAGGCAGTGACCTGCCTGGTGGTGCACCCCGGCCCGCCGGGCGACCAAGGGCCTTCGGCGCTGGACTGGGCCGTGCTGCACGGCGAGTCGCACTGGGGCGTGACCGTGTTGCAAGCCAATGGTGACTTCGATGCCGGCCCGGTGTGGGCCCACGCCCGCTTTGTCCTGCGCGCTGCCAGCAAAGGCAGCCTGTACCGCCGCGAAGTGACCGAGGCCGCCTGGACCGCCGTGCGGGAGGCGGTGGCGCTGTTCGAAGCCCATCGGGCACCCGCACCAAACACGCCACCACCCAGCCCGCGCTGGCGCCCGACCATGCGCCAGTCTGACCGTGCCATTGACTGGGCCCGTGACCCCACTGCCACCGTGCTGGCCAAGCTGCGCAGCGCCGACGGCCAGCCGGGTGTGCTGGACAGCCTGTGGGGCCAGACCTGCCGCCTGTTTGACCCCCGCCCCGCCGTGCCCGACGACTGGGTGGGGCTGGCCGAAGCGGCCACCCCAGGTCAGGTGCTGGCCGTGCGCGACGGTGCACTGCTGCGTCGCACGCTGGACGGCGCCGTGTGGTTTGGCCAGGCCTGTCTGGTCAGCCCATCCGGTGTGGGGCAGGGCAGCAACCCACCGTTCAAGCAGGTGGCCGAGCAGGTGTTTGCCGCCCAGTCCGCCCAGCTGCCCCAGCGCCCCGCCCCCCTGATGCGGCCCGCCCAGCAGTGGGGCGAACTGCGCTACACCGAGCACGGACCTGAGGGCGCGCGGGTGGGCTGCCTGGGTTTTGCGTTTGCCAACGGCACCATGTCCACCGCGCGCTGCCAGCGCCTGCTGGCGGCATTGCGCTGGGTGCGGACCCGGTCCACGCAGGTGCTGCTGCTCATGGGCGGCGGCGACTTTTTCAGCAACGGCATCGACCTCAACGCCATCGAGGCGGCGGCCCACCGCCCCGGCGACAGCCCCGCCGACGAGTCGTGGCGCAACATCCAGGCCATGGACGATGTTGCACTGGCCGTGCTCACCACCACCGACAGGCTCACCGTCAGTGTGTTGCGCGGCAATGCCGGGGCGGGTGGTGTGTTTTTGGCCATTTGTGCAGATGAAACATGGTCTGGCGCAAGCGTGGTATTGAATCCTCACTACAAAAACATGGGTAATTTGTATGGGTCCGAGTACTGGACCTACAGCCTGCCACGCCGCCTGGGCGGTGCGGCGGCCCAGGCCCTGATGGCACAGCGCCTGCCCTTGCTGGCCCCGCAAGCCCAGCGCATGGGCCTGATCGACCACTGCGACACCGGTCCGCGCGAAGGGCTGGCGCAGCGCTGCCTGGCGCGCGCCCTGGCACTCGCCGCCGCCCCCGATCTGGCGCAGCGCCTGGCCAACAAGGTCGCCACGCGCGAGCGCGACGAGGCGCAACGCCCGCTGGCCGACCACCGGGCGCAGGAGCTGGCCCGCATGCACCGCAACTTCTACGGCTTTGACCCCAGCTACCACGTTGCCCGCCACCACTTTGTGCACAAGCTGCCCCAGGCCTGGACACCGCGCCACCTGGCCATTCACAGGTAGGATGGCCCACCATGTTTGCCTCGCCCACGTCGCCCGACCAGACCGATGCCGCCGCACTGCCCACCGTGCTGGTGGTGGACGACGAGGTGCGCTCGCAAGATGCCATGCGCCGCACGCTGGACGAAGACTTCACTGTGTTCACCGCCAGCAGCGCCGACGAGGCCAGGGGGCTGTTGCAGCGCCAGGGTGTCAGCGTGGTGCTGTGCGACCAGCGCATGCCCGGCATGTCGGGCGTCACGTTTCTGAAAGAGGTGCGTGAGCGCTGGCCCGAGACGGTGCGCATCGTCATTTCCGGCTACACCGACTCGGAAGACATCATTGCCGGCATCAACGAGGCGGGCATTTACCAGTACATCCTCAAGCCTTGGTCGCCCGACCACCTTCTGGATTCGGTGCGCAACGCCGTGGATGCCCAGACCCTGCAGCGCCAGACCAGCCGCCTGGACCTGGAGCTGCGCACCAGCACGGGGGTGCTGCGCCAGCGCACGGTCGGCCAATTGGCCAAGGTACGCAGCCAGTTTGGGTTCGATCGCATCGTGCGTGCCCCGGCCAGCCCGATTGACGGGTTGTGCGCCATGGCCGAGCGGGTGGCCCGCTACGACCTGTCCGTGCTGGTGCTGGGCGAATCGGGCACCGGCAAAGAGCTGCTGGCGCGGGCCATTCACTACGCCTCGCCCCGGTCGGTCGGCCCCTTTGTGGTGGAAAACTGCGCCGCCATGCCCGACACGCTGCTGGAGTCGGAGCTGTTTGGCCACAAGCGCGGTGCCTTCACCGGGGCCTACGAAGACCACCCCGGTCTGTTTCAGCGTGCCCATGGTGGCACGCTGTTTCTGGATGAAATCGGTGAAACCTCGCCGGCCTTTCAGGTCAAGCTGCTGCGCGTGCTGCAGGAGGGCGAGGTGCGGCCCGTGGGTGGTGTGCGTCCCGTGCCGGTGGACGTGCGCGTGATCGCCGCCACGCACCGCCAGCTGGAGCAGCGCGTGCGGGAAGGCCTGTTCCGCGAAGACCTGTACTACCGCATTGCCGGTGTCACCCTCACCGTGCCCGCGTTGCGCGAGCGCGTGGCCGACATTGCCCCCATTGCCCGCCAGTTGGTGGCCGACGTGGCCACCGAGCTGGGGTTGGCGCCGGTGCATTTGCCCGATGACACCCTGGCCTGCCTGGTGGCCTACCCCTGGCCGGGCAACATCCGCGAACTGCGCAACGAAATTGCCCGCGCCCTGGCCCTGGGCGACGGCCACCAACTGACCGCTGCGGGCTTTTCCAGCCGTGTCTTGCAGGGCAGGGCGGCCGCGGGCAGTGGTGACCTCATGGCCGCCGTGCCCCAGAGTGGCACCTTGGCCGAGCGCCTGGACGTGATCGAGGCCATGCTGCTGCGCGAAACCCTGCTGCGCCACCGCTGGAACAAAACCCGTGCAGCCCAGGAACTGGGCCTGTCCCGAGTGGGCCTGCGCGGCAAGATGCAGCGCTTCGGGCTGGCGGTCGCATGAGCACCCCTGCCTTGAACGTGTTGTGGTTGCAGTCCGGGGGCTGCGGGGGATGCAGCATGTCGTTGCTGTGCGCCGACACCACCGATTTCCAGGGCCACCTGCGCGACGCGGGCGTCAACCTGCTGTGGCACCCCTCGCTGTCGCTGGAGAGTGGCCACGAGCTGCTGGCGCTGTTGGCGGCGGTGCTGGACGACAGCCTGCGCCTGGACGCGCTGTGTGTGGAAGGGGCGTTGCTGCGCGGGCCCAACGGCACGGGTCGCTTCCATGTGCTGGCGGGCACGGGCTTGCCCATGATCGACTGGGTGAAGCGCCTGGCCGCGAAAGCCCGGCACGTGGTGGCGGTGGGCAGTTGTGCGGCCTGGGGGGGCATTTCCGCCGGTGGGCACAACCCCACCGATGCCTGTGGCCTGCAGTACGACGACGACCAGCCCGGCGGGTTGCTGGGGACGCCGTTCCGCTCGGGCAGTGGGCTACCGGTGATCAACATTGCGGGCTGCCCCACCCATCCCAGCTGGGTCACCGACACCCTCATGGCGCTGGCGGCGGGCAGCTTCACCCAGGCCGACCTGGACCCACTCAACCGTCCGCGGTTTTATGCCGACCAGTTGGTGCACCACGGTTGCACGCGCAACGAGTTTTACGAGTACAAGGCCAGCGCCGAAAAACCGTCAGACCTGGGCTGCATGATGGAGCACATGGGTTGCAAGGGCACCCAGGTGCACGCCGACTGCAACACCCGGCTGTGGAATGGCGAGGGCTCGTGCACCCGGGGCGGCTATGCCTGCATTGCCTGCACCGAACCGGGCTTCCAATCGCCTGGTCACCCCTTCCAGCAAACGCCCAAGCTGGCGGGCATTCCCATAGGCTTGCCCACCGACATGCCCAAAGCCTGGTTTGTGGCGCTGGCCTCGCTGTCCAAAAGCGCCACGCCCAAGCGGGTGCGCGCCAACGCCACGGCCGACCACTTGGTGGTGCGCCCCGCTGTCCGAAAGACCCGGCTGACATGACACACCCAAGGTCAATCCCATGAGCCGCCTGTTGGTGGGGCCCTTCAACCGGGTGGAGGGCGACCTGGAGGTGGCGCTGGACGTGCAGGCCGGGCGCGTGGTCAGTGCCCAGGTCAACGCCACCATGTACCGGGGATTCGAGCAAATGCTGCAAGGCAAGGTGCCGCACGACGCGCTGGTGTATGTGCCGCGCATTTGCGGCATCTGCTCGGTGTCGCAGTCGGTGGCGGCGGCCAAGGCCCTGGCCGACCTGGCGGGTGTCACCCCACCGCCCAACGGACTGCTCTCCACCAACCTGATGCTGGCCACCGAGAACCTGGCCGACCACCTCACCCACTTCTACCTGTTCTTCATGCCCGATTTCTGTCGCCCCGTGTATGCGGCCCGGCCCTGGCATGCGGAGGCGCAGCGCCGCTTTTCGCCCAGCAGCGGCGAACATGGGCGAGCCGCCACGGCCGCCCGCCAGCGCTGGTTCACGTTGCTGGGCACGCTGGGTGGCAAGTGGCCGCACACCCAGTCCATCGAGCCGGGCGGGTCGTCGCGGGCCATTGATGCCGCCGAGCGCGTGCGCCTGCTGGCCAAGGTGCGCGAGTTTCGGGGGTTCTTGGAGCGCCAACTGTTTGCCGCCTCCTTGGACGCCGTGCGGGCGCTGGACACAGAGGACGCCCTGTGGGCCTGGCACGCTCAGGACCCGCTGGCGGGTGATTTCCGGTTTTTTCTGTCACTGGTGCGCGACTTGTCGCTGCACGGCGCTGGACCAGGGCCAGGGCGGTACCTGAGCCATGGCACCTACCCCCAACCCGACGGCCACTGTGCCCTGCCCGCCGGGGTGTGGCACGCCGACCTGAACGCGCTGCTGCCCCTGGACGCGAGCCGCATCACCGAAGACGCCACCCACGCCTGGTTGGCCGACGCGGGTGGTGCGCGCCACCCCTGGCAGGGGCTGACCCGGCCCGATGCCGACAAAGCCAGTGCCTACACCTGGAACAAGGCCCCACGCCTGGCGGGGGCCGTGGTGGAAACCGGCGCCATTGCCCGCCAGTTGGCCAGCGGGTCGCCGCTGGTGCGCGATGTGGTGGCCCGCCACGGGGGCACGGTGTACACCCGCGTGCTGGCCCGCGTGCTGGAGTTGGCCCGTGTGGTACCTCTGATGGAAGACTGGCTGCAGGGCCTGCGGCCCACAGAGCCCTTCTGTGTCACCACCCGCCTGCCCGACGAGGGCCAGGGAGTGGGTTTGAGTGAGGCCGCCAGGGGCAGCCTGGGCCATTGGCTGGTGGTGCACCAGGGGCGCATTGCCAACTACCAGATCGTGGCGCCGACCAGCTGGAATTTTTCCCCCCGCGACGCGGCTGGCACACCGGGGGCGCTGGAAGCCGCTCTGGTGGGTGCCGAGGTGCGTGAGGGCGAGCCAACGCCCGTGGCGGTGCAGCACATCGTTCGTTCGTTCGACCCCTGCATGGTCTGCACCGTGCACTGAAGGGCGTGGCCATGAGCACCTTGCCACCCCCGGACCGCGAACACCCGCCAGCAGGGCACATGGAGGGTGTGGACGAGTCCACCTGGCTGGACGTGATCCAGAAAATGGACGAGGTCTATACCCGCCTCATCAATGACGAGGTGGAGCTGGAAAAGAAGAACGCCGAGCTGGAGCAGTCGCAGCAGTTCATTTTCAGTGTGCTCACGGCCATGTCCGACGTGCTGGTGGTGTGCGACGAGCGGGGGCTCATCGAGCAGGCCAATGCCGCGCTGTGCGAACTGGTCGGGCGCACCGAGGTGCAGCTGTGCGGCACCCCCCTGGTGGACCTGCTGGCCGATGACAGCAGCCGCGCCCTGGCGCGCAACGCCATGGACAGGGCGGACGCCACCCGCACCGGCGAGGCCTTTGAGCTGAACTTCACCGACCACCAGGGACAGGCCGTCTCCGTGGACACCAATGGCACGCCACGCATCAGTGGCCAGGGGCGGCGCATGGGCACGGTCTGGGTGGGCCGCCCCACGGCCGAGCTCAAGCGCGCCTACCAGGAAATGCGCACGGCGCACGAGGCGCTCAAGCGCACCCAGCAGCAACTGCTGCACTCCGAAAAAATGGCTTCCTTGGGGCAACTGGTGGCCGGGGTGGCGCACGAGCTGAACAATCCCATCAGCTTTGTGCTGGGCAACGTGCACGCCCTGCGCAAGTACTGCAACCGGCTGCAGACCTACATGGATGCGATGCACGCCCACCGCCCGCCTGCCGAGCTGGACGCCCTGCGGCATAAGCTGCGCATCGAGCACCTGCTGGGCGACCTGCCCTCACTGATCGAGGGCACGCTGGAAGGGGCGCAACGCACCGCCGACATCGTGCACGGGCTCAAGCGTTTTTCGGCCATGGATTCGGGGGAATTTGCGCCGGTGAACCTGGGGGAGGTGGTCGAGCGGGCCATTCACTGGGTGCAGAAGGGGCGGACCACGCCCATGGATGTGCGCTGGCAGCCGTCCGCCGCGTGCACGGTGCAGGGCAGTGCGGGGCAACTGCAGCAGGTGGTCATGAACCTGCTGCAAAACGCGTTTGATGCCATCACCACCGACGACGTGGCGCAGCCGTGTGTCTGGGTCAGCCTGGTGGCTGAGGGGGCTTTCGCCCGTGTCAGCGTGCGCGACAACGGCGCGGGCATTGCACCCGAGCACATGCTGAGGCTGTTTGACCCGTTTTTCACCACCAAGCCCGTGGGCAAGGGCACGGGGCTGGGCCTGTCCATCAGCTATGGCATCGCCGAACAGCACGGCGGCCGCCTGGCGGCGCGCAACGCCGTCGAGGGCGGCGCGGAGTTTGTGCTGACGCTGCCGCTGCGCCAGCCCTGAGGCGTCAGAACTCCAGGTTGTCTATCAGGCGGGTGCTGCCCAGGCGCGACGCTCCCAGCACCACCAGCGCCTCGCCGGGGTGGGGCAGGTTCAGGTCGCTGCGGCGACGCACGCTCAGGTAGTCGGTTTTCCAGCCCCGGGCGTCCAGATGGGCCTGGGCCGTCTGCTCAATGCCCTGAAGGGTGGTGTGCAGCGCGGCCACATCGGTTGTGGGGCTGGCCAGCAGGGGCTTGGCGGCATCGGCCAGTGCGCGCAAGGCGCGCGACAGCGCCACGGCCTCGGCGCGCTCGGCCGGGCTCAGGTAACCATTGCGTGAGCTCAGGGCCAGGCCGTCGTCGGCACGCTGGGTTTCGCCACCCACCACCGTGACGGGCAGGGCGAACTGGCTCACCATGTTGCGCAGCACCATGAGCTGCTGGTAGTCCTTTTTGCCAAACAGGGCAAAGCGAGGTCCTTTGGCTTCGGAAAACACACACTGGAACAGCTTCATGACCACCGTGCACACGCCCGTGAAAAAGCCAGGCCGAAAGTGGCCTTCCAATATGTCCGCCAGCTCGGTGGGCGGGTGCACCTTGAAGGTCTGCGGCACGGGGTAGAGGTCGGTTTCCTGGGGCGCAAACACCACCTGACAGCCGGCGGCCTGCAGCCGCTCGCAGTCGGCCTGCAGCGTGCGGGGGTAGGTGTCAAAGTCTTCGTGCGGGGCAAACTGCAGCCGGTTCACAAAAATGCTGGCCACGGTCACGTCACCCAGCGTGGTGGCTTGGCGCACCAAGTTCAGGTGGCCATCGTGCAGGTTGCCCATGGTGGGCACAAAGGCGGGGGAGGCGAAAGGGGTCAGCGCGGCGCGCAAGGCCTCTGGGGTGTGGACGAGTTGCATGGTGTCGGTCACTGGAGCGCCGCCGGGCCGCGCCAAAGCGCAACAGCCACGGGGCAGGTCGGGGGGAGGGCTGTGGGTGACAGGCTGTGTCAGCCTTGCCAGGCGTGCAGCGCGTCGTCGGGGAAGCTGCCGTTTTTCACGGCAGACACGTAACTGGCCATGGCCTCGCGCACGCTGGCGCTGCCGTCCATGAAGTTGCGCACGAATTTGGGGTTCTTGCCCAGGTTGATGCCCAGCATGTCGTGCATCACCAGTACTTGGCCGGCTGTGCCTTTGCCCGCGCCGATGCCGATGGTGTGGCAGGTGGGCAGCGCCTGCGTCACGGCGGCGGACAGCGGTGCGGGCACCATTTCCAGCACCAGCATGGTGGCCCCCGCGTCTTGCAGCGCCAAGGCATGTTGCATGAGTTCGTCGGCGGCCTTGTTGCCCCGGCCCTGCACGCGGTAGCCGCCCAGGGCATGCACGGTCTGCGGGGTCAGGCCCAGGTGGGCGCAGACCGGAATGCCGCGTTCCACCAGAAAGCGCACGGTTTCAGTGGTCCAGCCGCCGCCTTCGAGCTTGACCATGTGGGCGCCCGCCTGCATCAGCACCGTGGCGCTGCGCAGGGCCTGCTCTTTGCTTTCCTGGTAGCTGCCAAAGGGCAAGTCACCCAGCACCCAGGCCGTGCCTTGCACCCGGCGCAGGCCACGCACCACGCTTTCGGTGTGGTAGCGCATGGTTTCCAAGGTCACACCGGCGGTGCTGGACAGGCCCTGGCACACCATGCCCAGCGAGTCACCCACCAAAATGCACTCGACCCCGGCCGCGTCGGCCACCGCCGCGAACGTCGCGTCGTAGGCGGTGAGCATGGTGATTTTTTCACCCCGCTCGCGCATTTCCTGCAGCCTGGGCAGGCTGACGGGGCGGCGCTGTGGCATGGGGGAGGCACTGGGCAAGGTGCCATACGGCGTCGCCGTGAAGGGGGTGCTGAATGCGGCCTCTGGTGCAGGCACCGGGGTTGGGGTGGTCTGTGTCATGGGGGCTTGCGCACGGGCGCACAGGGTTTGGCCTGAAAATCGGGAGTCTATTCGATTCAGTTGCCCCCTCATTCCATGACCTCTGCGCCCCAAACCCCCACCGGTTCCCCGGTTGCCTTTTCGAATCCCGTGTCGGCCCCTGTGCCCCTGGATGCCCAGCAACGCCTCGCGCAGGCCGTGGCCACCGACGTGGACCGAGCCCTGGCCGAAGACGTGGGCGCTGGTGACCTGACCGCCGCGCTCGTTCCCTCCACCCCTGCCCGCGCCCGCGTGCTGGCCCGCGAATCCGCCGTGGTGTGCGGTGCACCCTGGGTGGAGGCCGCTTTTGCCCGCGTGGTGCCCGGTGGACAACTGGTGTGGAAAGTGGCCGAGGGTCAGCGCGCCGCGCCCGATCAGGTGGTGCTGGAAATGACCGGCCCCGCGCCCGCGCTGCTGACCGCCGAGCGCACCATGCTCAATTTTTTGCAACTGTTGAGTGGCGTGGCCACGCGCACAGCCCAGTTCGTCGATGCCGTGGCAGGCACCCGTGCCCGCATTGTGGATACGCGCAAAACCCTGCCGGGCCTGCGCGTGGCGCAGAAGTACGCCGTGACCGTGGGCGGAGGTGCCAACCACCGCATGGGCCTGTACGACGCCATCCTCATCAAAGAAAACCACATTGCCGCGGCGAGTGGCGTCTCTGCCGTGCTGCAAAAAGCACAGCAATCGGCCCCACAGGCGCAGTTTGTGCAGATTGAGGTCGAGCGGCTGGACCAGTTGGCCGAGGCGCTGGCCGGTGGGGCCACCATGGTGCTGCTGGACAACATGGACCTGCCCACGCTGCGCGAGGCCGTGCGCCTGAACGCTGGTCGGGCCGTGCTGGAGGTGTCGGGTGGCGTGACGCTGGACACCGTGCACGCCCTGGCAGAAACGGGTGTGGACCGCATTTCCATCGGTGGGCTGACCAAAGACGTCAAAGCCACCGACTACTCCATGCGTTTTGAAGGAATCTGAAGCCATGACCTCACCATCAACTCCGGCCAGTGCTGTACCCGGCGACGCGTTCGTGGACGTGGAATACGAGCAGCCCGACCAGGCCGCGCCTGCCACCACACACAGTGCCTTGGCCGCCGTGCCCGTGGTGTGCAGCACACGCCACGCCTGGGCCCGCGTGCCCGCCGAGCCTGCTCCCGCCGAGCGCGAGCGCCTCAAGGCCAGGGCGCGCGAGCTGCTGAAAGAAAAGAACGCGGTCATGGTGTCGCATTACTACGTGCACCCCGACCTGCAAGACCTGGCGCTGGAAACCGGTGGCATCGTCAGCGACAGCCTGGAAATGGCCCGCTTCGGGCGCGACCACGCCGCGCAAACCCTGGTGGTGTCCGGTGTGCGCTTCATGGGTGAGAGCGCCAAGATACTGAGCCCCGACAAACGCGTGCTCATGCCCGATCTGGATGCCAACTGTTCGCTGGACCTGGGCTGTCCGGTGGACGAGTTCAGCGCCTTTTGCGACCAGCACCCCGACCGCACCGTGGTGGTCTATGCCAACACCAGCGCGGCCGTGAAGGCACGGGCCGACTGGTTGGTGACCAGCAGCTGTGCGCTCGACATCGTGCGGGCACTGAAAGACCAGGGCCACCAAATTTTGTGGGCCCCCGATAAACACCTGGGTGGCTACATTGCCCGCGAAACCGGGGCGGACCTGCTGATGTGGCAGGGCGCGTGCATCGTTCACGACGAGTTCAAGGCCTTCGAGCTGGAGGCCCTGAAAAAAGAACACCCCCACGCCAAGGTGCTGGTGCATCCCGAGAGCCCCGCCGACGTGGTGGCCTTGGCCGACGCGGTGGGTTCCACCAGCGCCATCCTGAATGCGGCCAAAGCCTTGGATGCCACCGAGTTCATCGTCGCCACCGACAACGGCATGATGCACACGCTGCGCCAGCAAAACCCCGGCAAGGTGTTCATTGAGGCCCCCACAGCAGGCAACAGCGCCACCTGCAAAAGCTGCGCCCACTGCCCCTGGATGGCCA
This sequence comes from uncultured Hydrogenophaga sp., assembly GCA_964396895.1. GTDB lineage: Bacteria > Pseudomonadota > Gammaproteobacteria > Burkholderiales > Burkholderiaceae_C > UBA2334. Next base: position 167,069 of record CAYNGJ010000004.1, read on the forward strand.
TGAACAGTTTGGCCGACCTGGTACGGGTGCTGGAAACCGGGGCCAACGAGGTGCGGGTGGACCCGGCGCTGATTCCCCGCGCCCGCCAGCCCATTGACCGCATGCTGGCCTTCACCGCCGCCCTCAAGGCGGGGCAGCCAGTGGGCAGCCTGGTGCCGCACATCGGCGCGGCCTGAGAGGCTGAGGCGCCGATGCGGGCCGACACCACCTGCCTGATCGATTTCGCCGACCCCAGGGACGCCCAGGCACCCCGCTTGCGCCATGCCTTTGGCCCGCCCCGCCGCGAGTGGGTGGCGCAGCACCCGGCGCAGGTGCACGAGGTGTTGCAGGCCGCCCACCACGCGGCCCTGCAAGGCGCCTGGTGCGTGGGCCAGGTGCGCTACGAGGCGGCGGCGGCCTTCGACGCCGCCTTGCACACCCACCCTGCCGACGGACCGCTGGCCGTGTTCCAGGCGTTTGACGAGGCCAGACCCTGGCCCCTGGCGTTGGACGCCCTGGCCGACCAGGCCCCCAGGCCTGTCTGGGCGGACGGATGTGACCGCGCTGCCTTTGGCGCAGCGCTGGCGCACATCCACCAGGCCATTGCCGACGGCGAGGTGTACCAGGTCAACTTCACCGCTGCGTTGCAGGCCACACTGCCCGCTGCACAGCAGCAGGATGCCGTGGAGGCGGCGCAAGCCGACCGGGCCACCACCCTGGCGCTGTTCGCGGCGCTGCAACGCGCCCAACCCGGTGGCTATGCCGCCTGTCTGGACATGGGGGGCGAGCAGGTGCTGTCGGTGTCGCCTGAACTGTTTTTTGACTGGGACGGCCAGCGCCTGCTGACCCGGCCCATGAAGGGCACCGCCCCCCGTGGCGCCACGCCCGAGGCCGATGCCGCCCAGGCCCAGGCGCTGCGCGCATCGCCCAAAGAGCGGGCCGAGAACGTGATGATCGTGGACCTGTTGCGCAACGACGTGTCGCGCGTGGCCCTGCCCCACAGCGTGCGCGTGCCCGCGCTGTTCGAGTTGCAGGCCTTGCCCAGCGTGTGGCAAATGACGTCGGACGTGCAGGCCCTGACCCGCCCTGGCACCACGCTGGCCGACGTGTTTGCCGCCCTGTTTCCCTGCGGTTCGGTCACGGGGGCGCCCAAGGTCAGGGCCATGCAACTCATCCGCACGCTGGAGCGCGGGCCGCGTGGGGTGTATTGCGGCGCGGTGGGGGTGCTGCAGCCCGGCGGGGCGGCCCGTTTCAACGTGCCCATCCGCACGGTGGTGCGTCGGGGTCAGGCGCTGCGCTGTGGCGTGGGCAGCGGCATCACCGCCGATGCGCTGGCCCGCGCCGAATGGGCTGAGTGGCGGCACAAACGCCGTTTTTTGCAGGAGTGAACATGGTTTTTGATGCCGCTGGGCACACCGACCCGGTGGCCCGCTTTGACATTCTGGAGACGCTGGCGCTGGACGCGGGCACCTTGCGCCACCTGGACGATCACCTGGCCCGCATGGCCCGCAGCGCGGCCCACTTCGGCTACCGGTGGGACGGCGGGCGGGTGCGGGCGCACTTGCGGGCACTCGCCCAGAACCATGCCGACGGCCTGTGGCGGGTGCGTCTGGTGCTGGCGGCCGACGGCAGCGCGCGTGCCGAGGCCCACGCCATGGCCCCCACGGCCACGCCTGTGCGCCTGCAACTGGCCGACCGCCCCCTGCGGGAAGCCCACAGCGACGGTGTGCGCCACAAACTCACCCAGCGCGCCCACTACGACGCCTTCACGCCGACCCACCCAGCCGTCTTCGACACCCTGTTGTGGAACGAGGCGGGCGAAATCACCGAATGCACACGCGGCAACATCGCTGCCCTGGTGGATGGGCGCTGGGTGACCCCACCGCTGTCTTGCGGGCTGCTGGCCGGTGTGGGGCGGCAGGTGGCCTTGCGCGAAGGCCACTTGGCCGAGGCCGTGTTGCCGTTGGGCGATGTGCCCCAGGTGCAGGCCTGGGCGTTTGTGAACAGCCTGCGGGGCTGGCTGGACGCCGAACTGGTCAGACCTTGACGGCGGCGCCACCGCAGCGCGACACCCCGCGCTTTCGTTGGTGTTGCGCCGCTGTCCCGTTGCGTGTGTTCGCAGCGGCGGCGGGTTTCAGGGCGCCGGATGGCCTTCGGCAGGCTGCACGGGCACTTGGTGGCGCAGCTCGGTCTGGCGGTTGTGCTCGTCCACAAACACCAGGTCGGGTTGGTGGGTGGGCACCTGGTCTTCATGCACCTGGGCAAACGCGGCAATGATGATGAGGTCGCCTGCCGAGGCGCGCCGCGCCGCCGAGCCGTTGACCGAAATCATGCCGCTGCCGCGCTCGCCCTTGATGGCGTAGGTGATGAAGCGCTCGCCGTTGTTGATGTTCCAGATGTGGATCTGCTCGTTTTCGGCGATGTTGGCCGCGTCCAGCAGGTTTTCGTCAATGGCGCAGGAGCCCTCGTAGTGCAGCTCGCACTGGGTCACGGCCACGCGGTGGATTTTGGATTTGAGCAGGGTGCGGAACATGGGGGTTCTCCGGCAAGGGGGTCATCGGTGGAGCTGCCTGGGCGTGTGCCCGATCAGCCCCTTTTGGGGCGGCGGATGGTAGCACCCCCCAGCGCGGCATTTGTATGCAATGGGGTGGGGCTTTCAGTGTGTCAGCCCGCCAGCGTGGGCCGGGGCCAGGGTGGGGCGGCCACGCGGGCCTGCTGCTGCCCGACGGCGGTGGCGGCCAGCAGCTCGGCCACGGCGGCTTCGGGGTTGGGTGCGGCGGTGATGCCGCTGATCAGGGCCACGCCCGCTGCGCCGTGCGCGAAGGCGTCGGTCAGCCGCTGGGCGTTCATGCCCGCAATGCCCACCACCGGCAGCGGCAACAGTTGGCTCCAGTACGCCAGGTTGCCGTTGCCTTGGGGCAGCCAGGGCATGTCTTTGCTGGCCGTGGCGTGGATGGGGCCGCAGGCCACGTAGCTGGGTTGCAGCGCCCAGGCGCGGCACATTTCCCACAGGCTGTGGGTGCTGATGCCCAGCCGCACCCCGGCGCGTGCCAGTGCGCCCAAGTCGGCGCTGGCCAGGTCTTCTTGGCCCAGGTGCACGCCATCGGCCCCTTCGGCCAGGGCCAGCGCCCAATGGTCGTTGATGAACAGCTGCGCCCCGGCGGCGCGGGCCGCTGCCACGCTGGCCCGCACCTGCTCGCGCAAGTCGGGCTGCAGCGGGTCTTTCACGCGCAGTTGCACGGTGCGCACCCCAGCGGCCAGCACACGCTGCACCCAGGCAGCGCTGTCCACCACGGCGTACAGGCCCAGGTTGGGCGAGGCCAGCGGGGCAAAAGCCTGCGCGGGGGAGTCGGCACTCAGCGGCCCCTGGCCGGGCAAACCCATGCGCGGCAGGTGGGCCAGTTGCTGGGCAAAACCGGGCGTGGGCTGCACCGGGCCTGCCCCCTGGCCTGCGGGGTAGCCGTGGGCAATGGCGTGGGCCGTGGCCATTTTGGCCAGCACCACGGCATCCACCGCCACATGGCCCAGCGCCAGCGCGGCGGCGGCGCTGCTGGCAAACACGCAGCCGCTGCCGTGGTGGTGGGGTGAGGCCACGCGCGGCGCGCTGAGCCAGCCGCTGGCGTGTGGGCTGTCCACATGGTCGTGGCTGTGGGCGGCGTTGGCGGTGTCACCGACTGCATCCCCGCCGGTGATGACCACGGCCTGTGCGCCCAGCGCACGCAGGGCGGCAGAAGCAGCTTCCACCTCGGCGGGGGTGTTCAGCGCGGGCCAGCCCAGCAGCGCGGCGGCCTCGGCGCGGTTGGGGGTGAGCAAGGTGGTGCGCGGCAGCAGCTCGGTGAGGTAGGCCTGGCGCAGCTCGCCGCTGGCCAGTGCGGCCCCGGTGGTGGCGCGCAGCACCGGGTCCACCACCACGGCCAGCGGGCCGTTCTGGCGCAGGCGGTCTATCCAGCGCACCAGCACGCGCAGGTTCTCGGCGCTGCCCAGCAGGCCGGTTTTGAGTGCTGCCGGTGGCAGGTCGGCGGCCAGGGCGGCCAGTTGGGCGTCGAGCAGGTCGGGCGCGACCGCGTCCACCCGCGTGACGGCCGCCGAGTTCTGCGCGGTGATGGCCGCTACCGCGCTGCAAGCGTGCACCGGCCAGCAGGCCAGGGCCTTGAGGTCGGCCTGCAAGCCAGCGCCGCCACCGCTGTCAGACCCCGCCACGGTCCATACCACTTTTTTATGAGAAGAAACTTCAGGCATTTCAGTGGCCTATCGCTTTAGTTTATTGAATAGTTTGCTATATTTAAATGTGATATTTGCTATGAAAATAAAGCAAAATCAGTCCTAAAAATATAGCTGTTGATAATTTGTAGGTGTGCCATAGACCGGCCATGCGGGGCCGTCAACGCCGGTGAGGCGGTGGCGAGACCGTGCGTTCCGCTGCAAAGCAATGGCAGTGGCGCAGCCAACGTGCCCCGACGGTACCGCATCACAGCAGGAAGGGCCGCCCGGTGACTGGGGTGGTGGCTACCGCCATGTCTTGTCTGGCCATGATGCCCGCCGTCCAGGCGGTGCGCCCGGCCTCAATGCCCAGCTTGAAGGCGCGGGCCATGGCCACGGGGTTGTGCGCTTGGGCCACAGCGGAGTTGAGCAGCACGGCATCAAAGCCCAGCTCCATGGCCTGCACCGCGTGCGCGGGTGAGCCTATGCCCGCATCCACCACCAGCGTCACGCCGGGCAGACGCTCGCGCAGGGTGCGCAGCGCCCAGGGGTTGATGAGGCCCTGTCCCGAGCCAATGGGCGCGCCCCAGGGCATGAGGATGCGGCAGCCTGCGTCCAGCAGGCGCTGGCAGCTCACCAGGTCGTCGGTGCAGTAGGGGAAGACCTCGAAGCCGTCGGCCACCAGCTCAGTGGTCGCGGTCAGCAGCTCGAAGGGGTCGGGTTGCAGGGTGTGGTCGTCGCCCACCACTTCCAGCTTGATCCAGTTGGTGTCGAACAGCTCACGCGCCATGCGCGCCAGCGTCACGGCTTCGCGGGCGGTGCGGCAACCGGCGGTGTTGGGCAGCAGGTGGGCACCGCTGTCGCGGATGAGGCGGTAAAAGTCGCCCGGCCCCTGGCCGCCAGCCAACTGGCGCTTCAGCCCCACGGTCACCACTTGCGCCCCGGCGGCGGCAATGGCCTGTTGCAACACGGCGGGCGAGGGGTAGCCAGCGGTGCCCAGAAAAAAGCGGCTGTGCAGCGTCACGCCGCCCAGGGTCAGGTGGTCGGGTGTGGGGGTGTCGGTGAGCATGGTGGGTGGCTGGTGTGGCGCTGGGGAGGCGGATGGGGTTGGACGGCGCGGGTGGGCGTGGCGGATTTGAGGGCAGGTGCCGGGGCTGCGGGTGACGTGTGCGGGCAGCGTGTGGGCGTTTCAGCCGCCGGTGATGGGTTGAAAGGTGAACACGGCATCGCCTTCTCGCAGCAGGCACTGGGTGCGTTGACCTCTGGCCACAAACTCGCCGTTGACGGCGGTGGCCAGGGCTTGCGGGGGCGTGCCGAGCCGGTCAATCAGCCCGGCCAGGTCGGTGCCCGCAGGCACCTGCTGCGTCTGGCCGTTGACAGTGATGTTGACGTTGACCGCTTCGGCAACAGTCGGGGACATGGGCGTGGCGGTCATGCGGGCACCGCTTCGTCCACGGTGTGCAGCGCCTGCGCCACCAGCGCCGGGGCAATCAGCCAGCCGTGGCGGAACAGGCCGTTGATGCGGGTCAGGCCGGGCTCGGTGTGGGTGCGCGGCAGGTTGTCGGGCAGGGCGGGGCGCAGGTTGGCCTCGCTGTGCACGATGCGCGCCTCCGACAGGCCGGGCAGCACGCTGTGCGCCGCGCTCAGCAGCTCCAGCGCACTGCGCACCGAGACGGGCGAGCGGTCTTCGCTCTCGATTTCGGTGGCACCCACCACCACCAGGTCGCCGGGGCGGGGCACCACATACACCCGCCAGCGCGGGTGCAGCAGCCGCACAGGGCGGTTGAGCACCACGCCCGGCGCGTGCAACCAGAACACCTCGCCGCGCACGCCGCGCACATCGCCCATGCTGGGCGTGTTGCCAGTGCTGCTGCCGTTAGCTGTGCCCACAGGCTGGCGTGCCCCGGTGCCGCGCACGTCGAACACCTGGTCGAAGTGCTCGGTGCCTTGCGCGGTGTGCACCCGGCCCGGGCTCAGGCCGGTGACCGGGGTGTTGCCCCGCCAGTCCACGCCGTGGTCCAGCGCGAACTGGCCCAGGGCGGTCATGGTTTGCACGGTGTGCACCAGCCCCTCGTGGGGCAGCAGCCAGCCGTGGGCGGGGCCGTGCACGTCGGGCTCCAGCGTGCGCAGATCGGCCAGGCTCAGCGCCTGGGGCGCGTGGTCGGCCGGGGCCTTGTGGCGCAGCAGGTCCACCACGCGGCGGGCCGCGCCCTCGTCGCCCCGGTGGGCCAGCAGCAGGCTGCCCTGGCGCTGAAAGGCCACCGGCAGGCCTGCACCGGCCAGCGTGGCCACGATTTGCGGCCAGCGTTGCAGCGAGTCCAGCCCCAGGCGGAACACATCTTCATTGGCGCACTCCAGTTCGGCGGTGGGGCTGAGCATGCCCGCCGCCGTCCAGGCAGCGGCGCGGGCCGGGTCGCCCGCCAGTGGCGCCTGCACCAGCGAAGGCGCAGGGTCGAACAGCGTGACCGCGTGGCCGCGCTGCAACAGTTCAAACGCCAGCAGCCGACCCAGCAGGCCAGCACCCGCGACAGCAATGCGTGTGCTCATGGCGATCAGACCGGTGTGATGGGGATGTAGATTTCCCCGCCCTGGGCGCGGAACTCGGCGCTCTTGGCCGCCATGCCTGCCGCGATGTCGGCGGCGGTGGCCGTGCCGGTGCTTGTTCCCGCTGCGGCGTTGGTCAATCCTTCCTGTGCGGCGGTGTAATCGCGCACGTCCTGTGTGATTTTCATGCTACAGAATTTGGGGCCACACATGGAGCAGAAGTGCGCCACCTTGGACGAGTCCTTGGGCAGGGTTTCGTCGTGGAAGTCGCGCGCGGTTTCGGGGTCCAGGCCCAGGTTGAACTGGTCTTGCCAGCGGAACTCGAAGCGCGCTTTGCTCAGGGCCTCGTCGCGTGCGCGGGCGCTGGCATGGCCCTTGGCCACGTCGGCGGCGTGCGCGGCAATCTTGTAGGCCACGATGCCTTGCTTCACGTCGTCGCGGTTGGGCAAGCCCAGGTGCTCTTTGGGGGTCACGTAGCACAGCATGGCCGTGCCCATCCAGCCGATCATGGCCGCACCAATGGCACTGGAGATGTGGTCGTAGCCGGGCGCAATGTCGATGGTCAGCGGACCCAGGGTGTAGAAGGGCGCTTCGTGGCAGTGCTTCAGCTGCTCGTCCATGTTGGCCTGGATCATGTGCATGGGCACATGGCCGGGGCCTTCGATCATGGTCTGCACGTCGTGCTTCCAGGCCACTTGGGTCAGCTCGCCCAGGGTGCGCAGTTCGGCAAACTGGGCTTCGTCGTTGGCGTCGGCACCGCTGCCGGGGCGCAGGCCGTCGCCCAGGCTGAAGGACACGTCGTAGGCCTTCATGATGTCGCAGATGTCTTCAAAGTGCTCGTACAGAAAGCTCTCTTTGTGGTGCGAAATGCACCACTTGGCCATGATGGAGCCGCCCCGGCTGACGATGCCGGTGCGCCGCTTGGCGGTCAACGGGATGAAGGGCAGGCGAATGCCCGCGTGGATGGTGAAGTAGTCCACGCCCTGCTCGGCCTGCTCAATGAGGGTGTCGCGGAAAATGGCCCAGGTCAGGTCTTCGGCCACGCCGCCCACCTTTTCCAGCGCCTGGTAAATGGGCACGGTACCGATGGGCACGGGGCTGTTGCGCACGATCCAGTCGCGGGTGGTGTGGATGTTGCGGCCCGTGGACAGGTCCATCACGTTGTCGGCGCCCCAGCGGGTGGCCCACACCAGCTTTTCGACTTCTTCCTCGATGCTGGAGGTGACGGCGGAGTTGCCGATGTTGGCGTTGATCTTGACGCGGAAGTTGCGCCCGATGGCCATGGGCTCCACCTCGGGGTGGTTGATGTTGGCCGGGATGATGGCGCGGCCACGGGCCACTTCGTCACGCACAAACTCTGGCGTCACCACGGCGGGCAGGCTGGCCCCCATGGCGTTGCCGCGCAGGCGCTGGGCGCGCTCGGCATCGCCCAGGTATTCGGCGGTCCACTCCATGCGGGCGTTTTCGCGCAGGGCCACGTACTCCATTTCGGGGGTCACGATGCCTTGGCGGGCGTAGTGCATCTGGGTCACGTTGGCACCGGCCTTGGCGCGGCGGGGCTGGCGTTGCAGTGCGGCGGCTTCGGCGCGCAGGGCGGCAATGCGCTGCACTTCGGGGTCGGTGGCGTCGGGGGCGCGGCGGTGGCCGTCGTCCAGGGCTTCGAGCGCACGGCCTGCGTAGGTTTCGGTGTCGGCGCGGGCATCCAGCCAGGGGCCGCGCAGGTCGGGCAGGCCACGGCGCACGTCGATGTCGGCGCTGGGGTCGGAGTAGGGGCCGGAGGTGTCGTACAGGCTCACCACCTCGCCGTTGGTGAGCTGCACTTCGCGCAGGGGCACGCGGATGTCGGTGTGCTGCACGCCCGGCACATACACCTTGCGGGAGGCCGGAAAGGGCTCGCGGGTCAGCGAGAGCAACTGGGCAAGTTTGTCGGGAGCGTTCATCGGGTCCATCCTGTTCGGTGTGGAAGGGTTCCACAGGTGCTCCGAAGGGAGGGGCCGGTCCGCACGCGAAACCCACGTCAACAACGGTGGGGGCGGCAGTGTCTGGCAGCTCTTCTTACGTCGGTACGAACCGATTCAAGTTCACGGGTTTGGGCCTGGCCATCTCAGCAACACCACCACCATTGGCAGGTTGCACCCCGGAGCAAGGTGGATTGTAGGCGTGATTCGCAGCTCAAAATTCAGCCCAATGGAATGGGGCCTGTCAATGCGGCTGCCAAACGGCGGGCTTTGAAGGCATCAGGGAAGACACGAGCGTGCAGCAACTGCTACTTGTTGCCGATGCTGTTCCATGGCCGTCTCGATGGCCCGGTTTCGAGCCGATTTTCCAATGGCGGCAAGTTGACTTTTCACGGACTCGGACGCCAGCAGACCGACCAGGTCTCTGGCCGCTTTCCAATGAACAGGGCGGATGTAGATCTCTTCCCCAGGGTAATTTTTCCGATCTGCTTCCCATGCAATGGCCTCTTGCCATTGTTCGCGCCGCCACTTCGACAAGGTTGCGATGTGAGGCGCTTGGGTGTGGGTGAATTTGAAATTGCTGTTCCCTGTTTCTATGGCCCCGGCGTAGTGCCCCGTCGGGACTTGGACGGAGGCCGTCACCGCCACATATTTTCCTTTGACAAGGGCGAGTCCCGTGCCCATGGCGGTGGCAGAGGAAGTGCCTGAAACGTAGCGCGTGCTGTTGATGCTTTTGAATTCAAAAGCATCCATTGGAATTGAGATCTGGCTGATGACCTCATTGAACGCCGTGCGTTTCATGTCCCATCCAGACCAGCGGTCACCCGTGGTGCGCGGGACGGGGATTTTTTGCAGGCAGGCCATGAATCTGGATCGCCAATCGCTGCGCGTTTGGAGGATGACATGCTGCGTGGCGAAGTCCAACACAACAGAAAAGAACGCAGACTCAAAAGAGATGAGTTCCTTCGGCTCAGTGTTCTCAGCGGTCAGCTTGTCTGTTTCTCGGGTGATGCGGCTGCCGCCAGAATGGATTTGCGGGTCCTGCGCCAGCAACCAGAGGGGAACCAGACCCATGCCCAAAAACACCAGTGACGCCAGGATCGACCACTGAAAGCACAGCGCGCCGATCGCCAGGAAGGAAATCGTCCAAATGAAAATTCGCATGGTGGTTGGGGTCTCGTTTTTTTGACTTCGGAAGTTCACGCAAACAGGACCAAGCTAAGCCATGTCTGAAGGGCTGTGCCACCCAACCACGCCGAATACTTCGATGGCCTGTATCGGGTGCTGCGCCACGGTTGAATTGAACCATTGGGCAAAGCACGCCGTCTGGTCACCTCGGCGGTGGCACCAGCACCGTGGGTTTGGCCACGGCATCGGTTTGGGGGAAGTCGCGGCTGTAGTGCAGGCCACGGCTTTCGCGGCGCATCAGGGCCGACATGACGATGAGGTCAGCCACTTGCACCAGGTTGCGCAGCTCCAGCAGGTCTCGCGTGACCTGGAACTGGGCGTAAAACTCCTGAATTTCTCGTTGCAGCAGCGTGATGCGGTGGGCCGCGCGCTCCAGCCGCTTGGTGGTGCGCACAATGCCCACGTAGTCCCACATGAAGCGGCGCAGTTCGTGCCAGTTGTGCGTCACCACCACCATTTCGTCGGGGTCGGTCACGCGGCTGTCGTCCCAGGCGGGCAGGGGGGGGCGCTCGGATGAAGGGCTCACGGTGATGGCCTTCACGGCTGCCGAGGCAAACACCATGCACTCCAGCAGCGAGTTGCTGGCCAGCCGGTTGGCCCCGTGCAGGCCGGTGCAGGTGGTTTCGCCCACGGCGTACAGGCCCGCCAGGTCGGTGCGGCCTTGCAGGTCGGTGACCACGCCACCACAGGTGTAGTGCGCGGCGGGCACCACGGGAATGGGGTCGGTCGTGATGTCTATGCCCAGCTCCAGGCAGCGGGCCTTGATGTTGGGAAAGTGCGCCTCCAGAAACGCGGGGCTTTTGTGGCTGATGTCCAGGTACACGCAGTCCACGCCGTGTTTTTTCATTTCGAAGTCAATGGCGCGGGCCACCACGTCGCGCGGGGCCAGTTCTTCGCGGGGGTCGTGCTGGGGCATGAAGCGCCCGCCCCCGGCAGACTGTGGCAGCAGCAGGTGGCCGCCCTCTCCGCGCACCGCTTCGCTGATGAGAAAGCTCTTGGCGTGTGGGTGGTACAGGCAGGTGGGGTGGAACTGGATGAACTCCATGTTGGCCACCCGGCACCCAGCGCGCCAAGCGGCGGCAATGCCGTCGCCGGTGGCGGTGTCGGGGTTGGTGGTGTACAGGTAGACCTTGCCCGCACCGCCCGTGGCCAGGATGGTGTGGGGGGCACTGAAGGTGCCCACCTCGCCGCTGACCTCGTCCAGCGCATAGACGCCGTGGCAGCGGTTGTTGCCCGGGGTGGTGGGCTTGCCCAGCGTGCGGTCGGTGATGACGTCGAGCAGCATGTGGTGCTCGAACACCGAAATGTTGGGTTCGCGGGTCACGCGCGCCAGCAGGGTGTCCTGCACGGCGGCACCGGTGGCATCGGTGGCGTGCACGATGCGGCGGTGGCTGTGCCCGCCTTCGCGGGTCAGGTGCAGCTCGCCATGCTCCGTGGAAAACGGCACACCCAATGCCTGCAGCCAGCGTATGGCCTCGGGCGCGTGCTCCACCACATGGCGGGTGGCGGCCAGGTCACACAGGCCCGCACCCGCCACCAGGGTGTCTTGCACATGGTTGTCAAAGGCGTCTTCATGGTCCATCACGGCGGCAATGCCACCCTGGGCCCAGGCGCTGGCGCCGTCGTTCAGACCACGCTTGGTGAGCACGGCCACACTGTGGGTGGGGGCCAGTTGCAGGGCGGCGGACAGACCGGCCAGCCCGCTGCCCACGATCACGACATCAAAGTGCAAAGAGCTCACGGTGGGTTTCTCAAAAAAAGAGCAATCAAGTGTTTATACGCAAGCGCTGGATGGCATTTTAGTTTGGAATATAGGCCAGGCGCACGTAAATGGGGGCAAACGCCTCGGCCTGCGTCAGCTCGATGAGGGTTTCCTTGGCCAGCTCCAGCATGGCAATGAAAGTGACCACCAGCACGGGCACGCCACGGGCGGGGTCGAACAGATCGGCAAACTCCACAAAGCGGCGGCCTTGCAAGGCCTTGAGCACGATGCTCATGTGCTCGCGCACCGACAGTTCTTCGCGGCTGATGTGGTGGTGCTGCACCAGCTTGGCCCGGCGAACAATGTCGGCCCAGGCCTGTTGCAGGTCCAGCACGTTGACGTCTGGCAGGCGCTGCTGCAGGGCTTGCTCCATGGGCACCTGGGCGCGCCAGAAGTCGCGGCCCAGTTGGGGCAGTTCGTTCAGGTTGAAGGCCGCGAGTTTCATCTGCTCGTACTCCAGCAGGCGGCGCACCAGCTCGGCGCGGGGGTCTTCGGCTTCTTCGCCGTCCGCCTTGGCGCGCGGGGGCAACAGCATGCGGGATTTGATTTCAATCAGCATGGCGGCCATCAGCAGGTATTCGGCGGCCAGCTCCAGGTTGGCGGCGCGGATGTCGTCCACGTAACGCAGGTACTGCCGCGTGACGGCCGCCATGGGGATGTCGAGGATGTTGAAGTTCTGCTTGCGGATCAGGTACAGCAGCAGGTCCAGCGGGCCTTCAAAGGCTTCCAGAAACACCTGCAGCGCATCCGGGGGGATGTACAGGTCCTGCGGCAGTGCAAACAGGGGCTCGCCGTACAGGCGGGCCAAGGCCACTTGGTCCACCACGTCGGGCAGACCAGGCATGGGCTCATCGGGCGCGAGTCCCGGCAGGGTCTCTTCGCCAGTGGCGCTCACTGTTCGGTGGGGGAGGTCTGGTAGGGGTAGGGCTTCTGGGCAATCTGGCCGTCGAGCAGGTCTTTGTGCACGCTGCGGTCGATCTGCTTGTCCCACAGCAGTGCACGGCCCTGGCGCTGGCCCGCTTCCATGGCGGGGTTGGCCTGCTTCAGCGAGTCAATGAAATCGGTCGCTTCCGAGGTGTAGTGGGCGCGGGCAAAGAAGGGCATGGGGTGGGTCTCGCAACACAGCAAAGGCGCAATTTTACGGGCAGTGCCTGGGCGCACCCGGCCGGTGTGGCGCAGGGCCGTGGGCCAGCGTCAGATCACGGCGTGCAGGTGCCCGATGAAGCCAGAGCGCTCCATGAGCGAGCGGGGCTGTGGCTGCAGGTGGCTCACGCTCAGGTGGCCACCGTGTTTCTCCACCACTTTCAGCAGCTGCTCCAGTGCGTCAAGCCCTGTGGTGTCGAGCGAGATGAGCATGCCCACGTCCAGTACGACGTGGGTGCCGTGGGGCGTGGCTTCGACGAGGGCGGCCAGCGCATCCACCTTGGCCACGGCACCAAAAAACAGCGAGCCGTACAGCCGAAAAGTGATGTGGCCCTCGCTGCGCGCCACTTCCTCGGCCTGAAACAGCTCGCGCTGGCGGCGCACGAACAGCACCACGGCCAGCACCAGCCCCAGCTCCACCGCCACGGTCAGGTCGAACACGATGGTGACCAGGAAGGTGGACAGCAGCATCAGCCGGTAGTGGCTGGAGAACTGGCGCAGGCGGGCAAATTCGCGCCACTCGCCCATGTTCCAGGCCACGAACAGCAGCACACCCGCCAGCACAGCCAAGGGAATGTGGGCCGCCAGCGGGGCCGCGGCCAGCACCACCGCCGCCAGCGTGAGCGCGTGCACCACGCCCGCCACGGGCGATGCGGCCCCCGAGCGGATGTTGGTGACTGTGCGGGCGATGGTGCCGGTGGCGGGCATGCCGCCAAAAAACGGCACCACAAAGTTGGCCACGCCCTGGGCCATCAGCTCCTGGTTGGGGTCGTGCTTGGGAAAGTCGCTGAGCTGGTCGGCCACCCGGGCGCACAGCAACGACTCGATGGCCCCCAGCACCGCAATGGTCAGCGTGGGGCCAACGAGCAGCTTGACGGTCTCCCACGAGAACTCGGGCAACGCGAAACTGGGTGCGCCCTGGGGAATGCCGCCAAACCGGCTGCCGATGGTCTCCACCGGCATGGACAGCGCCCAGGCCGCGAACGACAGCGTGACCAGTGCAATCACCGGGGCGGGCACGCGCGAGGTGGCGTCCAGCGCGCTGAGGGTGTCCACCTTTTCCAGCTGCTTGCGGAACTGTGAGTCGATGGCAAACAGCTTGGGCCACACAAACAGGCCCAGCACACACAGGGTGCCCAGGCCGAAGGCATGGACGTTGAAGCTGCTCAGGTGCAGGGCCAGGGCTTTGATCTGGCTGAAAAAGTCGCCCGGCATTTTGTCGATGTCCAGGCCCAGCCAGTCGCGCACCTGCGACAGCGCAATGAGCACCGCAATGCCGTTGGTGAAGCCAATGACCACGCTCACCGGCACATAGCGCACCAGCGAGCCCAGTTTGAACAGGCCCAACATGAACAGCAGCACCCCTGCACTGGCGGTGGCAATGAGCAGGTTGGCCACGCCATACCGCTCCACGATGCCGTAGACGATGACAATGAACGCGCCCGCCGGGCCGCCAATTTGCACCGATGACCCGCCCAGCGCCGAAATGAGAAAGCCCGCAATGATGGCCGTCCACAGCCCGGCCTCGGGCTTGAGCCCGCTGGCAATGGCAAAGGCCATGGCCAGGGGCAACGCCACAATGCCCACGGTGGCCCCGGCGCCCATGTCCTTGGCCAGTTTGCCCATGGAGTACTGGCGCAGCTCGGACAACAAACGGGGTTTGAACGGGGCCAGTGGCGGGAGTGCAGGCAGCATGCGGCAATGGTACTGTTGGCCACGCTGACACAAGCTGACAAAACCGGGGTGCAGACCCCGCCAATGGCACAGGGTTTTCACCGATTTTTCATGTTTTTGGGGAGAAATGGATGTCAAAGCAGGCGATGAAGGGCCAACCCATGGCCCCTGCCGCCGCCCGGCGTTGGCTGGGTGCGCTGGCGCTGGTGGTGGCGGGGCTGGGGGTGGGTTGCGATGTGCAGCACATCCGCGAACTGGAGGAGGGCGTGTCCACCGAGGCCGACGTGCGCCAGCGCTTTGGCCCACCCGAAGCCGTGTGGGAGGGCGATGGGGGTGAGCGCGTCTTTGAGTACAACCGCCAACCCGCGGGGCACCAAAACTACATGATCAGCATTGGGGCGGACGGCAAAATGAGCGCGCTGCGCCAGGTGCTGAACACGGCCAACTTCGCCCGCATTCAGCCCGGCATGGCCATGGAGGACGTGCGCCGCCGCCTGGGCAAGCCGCGGGCCGTCACGCCCTGGCCCCTCAAAGGTGAGGTGCACCATGACTGGCGCTTCCAAGACGGCCCCAACGCCAGCGACGCCAAAATTTTCACCGTGGTGTTCAACCCCGACCTGCGCGTGCTGCGCACCGAGACGGTGGTGGACCCCGAATTGGTCTACCAGTCCGGGCGCTGAGGGGCGCGGCGGCGTGGCCGTTCAGGCGGGTTGGCGCCAGTGCTGCCAGTCGTCCAGTGCCGGGCGCAGCACCAGCAACAACAACAGGGCGGCCAGGGGCACCGTGCTGATGTAGCCCAGGTGTTTGAAGCCCAGCGCACCGGCCAAGGCCCCGGCAAAAAAACCACCAATCAGCTGGCCGTGCACCCGCAGCCGGGCGCGGTTGGCCCGCACCGGCTGCGGGTCGGTGCGGTGGTTCAGGTACAGCAGCTTGCCCAGCTCAATGCCCAAATCGGTGACCAACCCCGTGACGTGGGTGGTGCGGATGACCGCGCGGGAAATTTTGGTGATGACCGCGTTTTGCAGTCCCATGATGAAACACAGCAGCACCACGGTCAGCGGCACAAACACGGGGGTGAGTCCGGTCAGGGCCGCACCGGCCAGGCCAAAGAGCAGCAAGGCCGAAGCCTCCAGCACCAGCGGCAGGGCGTAGGCGCTGCGCAGGTGGCGGCGCAGGCCCCAGTTGACCAGCCACGCCGTGGTCATGGCCCCCAGCACGAAGGACAGCAGTGCGCCCACGCCGGTCAACGCCAGGCCCAGTTCACCCAGCACCAGGTGGTCGGCCACCGCCGAGACAATGCCCGTCATGTGCGAGGTGTACTGCCCCACGGCCAGCAGCCCACCCGCATTGGCCGCACCCGCCACAAACGCCAGCACCGTGCCCAGCTTGAGGTCGGTTTGTGGGGTGCGCTGCAGGCTGGTGAAACCGCGAATGGGCGCGAACATGGTGGGGTTTGGTGGGGTGGTCGACCCAGCCGGTCAGTGGATGCGCATGCCGGGCGTGGCTCCCGGCCAGGGCGTCAGCACATGGATGCCGGGCTGCGCCTTGTCGTCGGCGTGGCTGGCGGCCAGCACCATGCCTTCGCTCAGGCCAAATTTCATTTTGCGCGGGGCCAGGTTGGCCACCATCACGGTGAGCTGGCCCACCAGCTGTTCGGGTGCGTACACGCTGGCAATGCCACTGAACACGTTGCGTGTTGTGGGTTGACCGGCGGCGTCGGTTTCGCCCACGTCCAGCGTCAGGCGCAGCAGCTTGGTGCTGCCTTCCACGCGCTCGCAGTTCACGATTTTGGCGATGCGCAGGTCCACCTTGGCAAAGTCGTCGATGGTGATGGTGGGGGCAATGGCCTCGCCACCGGGCTGACAGGCGGCGTCGACGGCCTGGGTCGACGCCACTGGGGCAGGCTCAGGGGATGATGATTTTGTTGTAGCTGAGACCTCAATGGCAGCAGGCGCTGGAGGCTCAAAAAGCATGTCAAGTTGCTTCTGGTCCACCCGTTGCATCAGGTGCTCGTAGTGGCCAATGGTGTGGCCAGCGGGCAGCAGGCTGGCCGCATCGGCGAACGTCATGGGCGCCACGTTCAGGAAGGTTTCCACCCGGGCGACCAGCGCGGGCAACACCGGCTTCAGGTACAGACTGAGCAGTCGGAAGGCCTGCAGGCAGGTGGTGCACACCTCTTGCAGGCGCTGTGCGGTGTCGGCCACCGACAGGCCCTGCTCGGCAAAGCGGGCTTCGTTTTTCGGGTTGGCCAGTTCCCAGGGTTTGTGCTGGTCCACGTAGGCGTTGACCTTGTCGGTCAGCAGCATGGTGTCGCGCAGGGCGCGGGCCGTGTCGCGTTGCTCGTAGCACTCGGCGATGCGGGCGGCTTCTGCGGCCAGCGTGTCCACCAGTGCGCGGTCCTCGGCGGTCATGGTGCCCAGCTGACCCGCAAAACGCTTGGCAATGAAGCCAGCGCTGCGGCTGGCGATGTTGACGAACTTGCCCACCAGGTCGCTGTTGACGCGGGCCATGAAGTCGGCGGCGTTGAAGTCCACGTCCTCGTTTTTGCCGTTGAGCTTGGCCGACAGGTAGTAGCGCAGCCACTCGGGGTTCATGCCCAGGCTCAGGTACTTGAGCGGGTCCAGGCCGGTGCCCCGGCTTTTGCTCATCTTTTCGCCGTTGTTGATGGTCAAAAAGCCGTGCACGTACACCGCGTTGGGCGTTTTGCGGCCACTGAAGTGCAGCGTGGCTGGCCAGAACAGCGTGTGGAAGTAGGTGATGTCTTTGCCGATGAAGTGCACCTGCTCGGTGCGCGGGTCGGCCATGAAGGCGTCGAAGTCGCGCCCGGCTTTGGCAAAGTGGTTTTTCAGCGAGGCCAGGTAACCGATGGGCGCGTCCAGCCACACGTAAAAGTATTTGCCCGGCGCATCGGGGATTTCGATGCCGAAGTAGGGCGCGTCGCGCGAAATGTCCCAGTCGCCCAGGCCGCCGTTGCCTTCTTCGTCTTTGGCAAACCACTCTTTGATCTTGTTCAGCACCTCGGGCTGCAGGCGGCCGGGGGTGTGGGTCCACTCCTGCAGGAAGGTCGCACAGCGCGGGTCCGACAGCGAGAAGAAGTGGTGCTCCGAGCTTTTCATCACCGGCGTGGCGCCCGACAGGGCCGAGTAGGGGTTTTTCAGCTCGGTGGGCGCGTACACCGCGCCGCAGCTTTCGCAACTGTCGCCGTACTGGTCGGCCGCGCCGCACTTGGGGCAGGTGCCCTTGATGAAGCGGTCGGGCAGGAACATCTGCTTTTCTGGGTCAAAAAACTGCTCGATGGTCCGGGTGGCAATCAGGCCATTGGCCTTGAGGGCGCGGTAGATGTCTTGGGCCAGTTCGTGGTTCTCGGGGCCGTCGGTGCTGTGCCAGTTGTCGAAGGCGACGTGAAACCCGTCGAGGTAGGGCTTGCGCCCGGCGGCGATGTTGGCCACAAACTGCTGGGGCGTGATGCCCGCTTTTTCGGCCGCGATCATGATGGGGGCGCCGTGGGCGTCGTCGGCGCACACAAAGTGCACCTCGTGGCCTTGCATGCGCTGGAAGCGCACCCACACATCGGCCTGAATGTATTCCATGATGTGTCCGATGTGGAAATTGCCGTTGGCATACGGCAGGGCGGTGGTCACAAACAGTCGGCGGGGGGTGGGTGCGGTCATGGGGAGAATCCTGTGGGGCAAGGGACGGATTTTAGTGAGTCGGCTTTGCCCCGGCTTTGGGCCACCGGCGCTCGGGCCGAAGGACTTACAGACTGGCGGGGATTGCCCACCACGACAATTTGTCGCCAACGCTGGCGTTAGACTTGCCGCCGACCCAGCGCCTGTCCCCGCGCCCGAACGCTACAACATCCCCAGAGACACCACATGCCCACCGATAACCAGGCCCTGCTGGCCGCGCTGCAAACCGTCATCGACCCCAACACGGGCAAAGATTTCGTCTCCACCAAGGCCCTGAAAAACCTGCACGTCAACGACGGCGACGTGTCCTTTGACGTGGAGCTGGGCTACCCGGCCAAAAGCCAGCTGCCCACCCTGCGCAAGGCACTGATTGCCGCTGCCCGCACCGTGGCCGGGGTGGAAAACGTGTCGGCCAACCTCAGCACCAAAATCGTGGCGCACCAGGCCCAACGCGGTGTGGCCCTGTTGCCCAATGTGAAAAACATCGTGGCTGTGGCCTCGGGCAAAGGCGGCGTGGGCAAGAGCACCACCACCGCCAACCTGGCCCTGGCGCTGGCCGCCGAGGGGGCCAAGGTCGGCATTCTGGACGCCGACATCTATGGACCCAGCCAGCCCATGATGATGGGCGTGGAGGGTCGCCCTGAGAGCGTGGACGGCCAGACCATGGAGCCGCTGGAAAATTACGGCGTGCAGGTCATGTCCATTGGCTTTCTGGTGGACAAGGACGAGGCCATGATCTGGCGCGGCCCCATGGCCACCCAGGCGCTGGAGCAACTGCTGCGCCAGACCAATTGGCAAGACCTGGACTACCTGCTGGTGGACATGCCCCCCGGCACCGGCGACATTCAGCTCACGCTGAGCCAGCGCGTGCCGCTGACCGGCGCGGTCATCGTCACCACGCCGCAAGACATTGCGCTGCTCGATGCGCGCAAGGGCATCAAGATGTTCGAAAAAGTGGGCGTACCCATTCTGGGCATCGTGGAGAACATGGCGGTGTACTGCTGTCCCAACTGCGGTCACACTGAGCACATTTTTGGCGCTGATGGCGGCAAACACATGGCGGCTGAATACAGCATGGACTACCTGGGCGCGTTGCCGCTGAACATGCAAATACGGGTGCAGGCCGACAGCGGCCAGCCCACCGTGGTGGCCGACCCCGACGGCGAGGTGGCCGGCATTTACAAGGCGGTGGCGCGGCAGGTGGCCATCAAGATCGCGGCGCGGGCGAAGGACTTTTCGTCCAAGTTCCCGTCCATCAAAATTTCCAAAGACACCTGAGCGGCGATCGCCATGGCGCAGCAACCCAGTCTGGCGGTGAGTGTGCTCATGCGGCACGAGCGGGTGCCCGGTGCCATGGCACGCTGGCAACCCTGGCGCTGGGTGTTGGCCGGTGTGCAGCCGGCTGGCCCGACCGGGGCCGAGGGGCCAGCCACCGCGCCGGTGTGCGTGGAGCGCACCGATGACCACAGCCTCTGGCGGCACATGGGCTTTCAGGTCAGCTTGCACCGCGACGATGTGGAGGGCTACCACCTGAACCTGTCCACCGACACGCCGTGTTTCTGGGTGATGTGGCGGGCCGACCCCGTGCCCGGCACCGACGACACCGTGGCCGTACCCCAGATCGTGACCCTGAGCTACCACGACGCGGGCCGCTGGCTTGACGCCCAGGAAAACGTGGACCGGGTGGACGCCCCGCCCGAGGTGCTGGTGTGGCTGCGCGCCTTCACCGATGCCCATTACCAGCCCGAGCCCAAGCGCCGCCAGCGCCCCGACAGTTTTCGCCCGCTGAGCGACCGTTTTGGCAACCCCGCCAGCGTCAGCACCGACAAGACCCGGCGCGGCGGTGGCTCCCCGGCCGATGGTCAGGCGCAGCGCGCCAAACCGCCCGCTACGCCATGAGCAACGAGAGCGGCAGTTTTTTCGGCCGATGGTCCCGACGCAAAGCGGAAAACGCAGCACCCACCGGCAAGCCCCCCGTGGAGACAGACACGCCAGCTGCGGTCCGTGAGCAAGGCGAAGCCACCGAGGCGCCGCAGCCGCCGGTGCCCCATGCGCCAACCGCTGCCACGGCGCCGGATGCTCCCCCACCCCCCACCCTGGACGACGTGGTCCAGCTCACCCACGAGTCCGACTTCAGTCCGTATGTGGGCCGCGCCGTGGCCCCCGAGGTGCGCAACGCGGCCATGAAGAAGCTGTTTGCCGATCCCCACTTCAATGTGATGGACGGACTGGACATCTACATCGACGACTACAGCAAGCCCAGCCCCTTGCCCGCCGAGTTGCTGAAGAAAATGGTCAGCGCCCAGTTCATGAAACTGGTGGAGCCGGAACTGGCGCCGGAACCCGCATTGGCACCAGTGGTCGAGCCCCCACCGGAACCAGCGTCCTCCGCCTCCCCCCAGGACGCGCTGCCCCCAACCGTCGACCCCGAAACCGCACCGCCCACACCGACCGCCACTGCCCATGACCACCTTGATCTGCAATTGCAACCAGACCATGCCCCTCGATCCGGTGGCACTGGGTCGGGCGCTGGATGAACCGCTGACGCTGCACCGCACGCTCTGCCGACGCGAGGCGCCTGTCTTCCAGCAGGCGGCGCGCCGTCCCGATGACCTGGTGGTGGCCTGCACCCAGGAAAGCCGCTTGTTCAACGAGTTGGCCGAGCAAACCGAGGGTGTGCTGCCCCTGGCGGAGCGCCCCATTCGGTTCGTCAACCTCCGCGAAACCGGCGGCTGGTCGCGCGAGGCCAAGGCGGCCACCCCCAAAATGGCCGCGTTGCTGGCCATGGCCCGCTTGCCCGAGCCCGAGCCGGTGCCCACCGTCAGCTACCAGAGCCAGGGGCGTTTGCTGGTGCTGGGCGAGCTGGAAGCGGCCGAACGCATCGCCCAGTTGGTGGCCGACACGCTGGACGTCACCGTGCTGGCCACCGGCGGTGCGGGCATGCAGCAGCGGCGCTTCCCCGTGCTGGCTGGGTCTGTGAAACAACTCACGGGCTGGTTGGGCGCGTTCACCCTGCGGCGTGAAACCCGCAACCCCATTGACCTGGATCTGTGCACCCGCTGCAACGCTTGCGTGGCCGCCTGTCCGGAAGGCGCGATTGGCCTGGACTACCAGGTGGACATGGCGCGTTGCCAGGGCCACCGCTCGTGTGTGCCCAAGTGTGAAGTGGCCGGCGCCATCCGCTTTGACCGCACCGCCACCGAGCACACCGACACGTTTGACCTGGTGCTGGACCTGCGGGCCAACCCCGCCTTCACGCAGCATGCCCTGCCACAGGGCTACTGGCACCTCCAGCCAGGTGTCGATCCTGCTGCCCTGATGGCGGCGGTGGTGGCCCTGCGGGACGCCGTGGGCGAATTCGAAAAGCCCAAGTTCTTCCAGTACAAAGCCTCGGTGTGCGCCCATGGTCGCAACACCCGCGTGGGCTGTGACGCCTGTGTGCAGGTGTGCTCGGCCTCGGCCATCGAGAGCGATCTCGCGCGCCAGCAAATCCGCGTCAATCCGCACCTGTGTGTGGGCTGCGGCGCGTGCACCACGGTGTGCCCCACCGGCGCGCTGACCTACGCCTACCCCCGGGCGCCCGACCAGGGCCAGAAGATCAAAACCCTGCTCAGCACCTACGCCAAAGCCGGTGGGCGGCAGGCCGCGCTGCTGCTGCACAGCCAGGAGGCGGGCCAGGCCCTCATCGGGGACCTGGGCCGTGCGGCGGCATTGGACCCGTCAGTGCGCGGCGTGCCCGCCCGGGTGATTCCCCTGGCCCTGCACCACACCGCCTCGCTGGGCCTGGAGGTGTGGCTGACCGCACTGGCCCAGGGGGCCTCGCAGGTGTGGGTGTTGATGACCGATGCCGAAGCCCCCGAGTACCGCGAGGCCGTGCAGGCCCAGATGGACGTGGCCCAGGCCCTGATGACCGGCTTGGGCTACAGCGGCCAGCACCTGCGCCTGCTGCAGGCGCGCGATGCCCGCGACCTGGCCGAGCTGGACACCGCCCTGGCCGCCCCCGCTGCCCAAGGCGTGGCCCAAGCGGCCAGCTTTGCGGTGCAGGCCGACAAGCGCGCCACACTCCACCTGGCGCTGGACCACCTGGTGCAGCAAGCCCCGGCCAACGCCCCCCACCGCCAGCGGGCCAGCCACGCCATCGCCTTGCCCGCAGCATCGCCCTGGGGCACGGTGGTGGTCGATGCCGGCGCCTGCACGCTGTGCCTGAGCTGTGTCAGCGCCTGCCCGGCCTCGGCGTTGCAGGACAACCCCGATCGCCCGCAGCTGCGGTTCATCGAGAAGAACTGCGTGCAATGCGGCCTGTGCGTCACCACCTGCCCCGAAAAGGCGCTGAGCCTGCAGCCCCGCCTGTGGGTGGACGAGCAGCGTGGCCGGGCCCGCGTCATCAACGAAGCCCAGCCCTACCAGTGTGTGCGCTGCAGCAAGCCGTTTGGCACCGCCAAAGGCATCGAGGCCATGCTGGGCCGGCTGACGGGTCACGCCATGTTCCAGGGCGAGGCACTGGAACGCCTGAAAATGTGCGGTGATTGCCGGGTGGTGGACATCTACTCCGCACCCAACGAAACCCGCATCACCGACCTCTGAGTGATCACACTCACGCCGTCACGCTCTCCCGCCAGCCCCCGACCGAATGCCGCGCCCATGACCACCACCGACCTCCCCCTGAACACTGCCACCACCCTGGACGAAGAGGTGGCGCGCGCCGAACTGTACGGTGTGCTGGCCACCGCGTTTTACGCGCCGCCCACGCCGCAGTGGCTGGAGGACCTGCGCGTGGCCGTGACCGAGGCCCCCACACCCGGCGGTTTTTTGCAGGAACCCTGGCAGCAGTGGGTGGGTGTGGCCCGGCGGCTGGACGCCGCGCAGATTGCCGACGAGTTCGACGCGCTCTTTGGCGGCGTGGGCAAACCCGAGGTGGCGCTGTACGGTTCCCACTACCTGTCGGGCTTCCTGAACGAAAAGCCGCTGGCCGCCTTGCGCGGTGACCTGGCCGAGCTGGGTCTGGCGCGTGGCGAGAACCTGCCCGAAACCGAAGACCATGTGGCCTGCGTGTTTGAGGTGATGCGTTACCTCATCGCCGGCGACGACGTGGCCGTGGCCAACCTCACCCAGCAGCGCCGCTTCTTTGCCACCCATGTGCAACCTTGGCTGCCGCAGTTGTGCGATGCCTTGGCCGCCCACCCCAAGGCCGACTTTTACGCCGCTCTGGCCGAGCTCACCCGTGCGTTTGTGAGCGTGGAGGCCCAGGGGTTTGACATGATGGCCTGACTCACTGGCCCCGACGGCCTCCGGCCGCCACGGTCAATGCGAGGGTGTTGAACCGCATCATCTTCAGGTAGGTGTCGGCCTGACCACCGGTCGCCGACAGGGAATCTGAATACAGGGCACCGGCCAGCTTCACACCGGTTTCCCGGCCAATTTGCTCGATGAGTCGGGGGTTGGACATGTTCTCCACGAACAGTGCCTGAACTTGCTCCTTTTTGATTTGGCGCACCAATTTGGCCACGTCTCTGGCGGAGGCCTCGCTGTCCGTGCTGATGCCCTGAGGAGACAAAAAAGTCACCCCGTACGCTTTGCCGTAGTGTCCAAATGCATCGTGGCTGGTGATGACTTTGCGCTGTGCCACGGGTATGTTGGCCCAGGCCGCGCGCACCTCGGCATCCAGGGTTTGCAACTGCTCGGTGTATGCAGAGGCATTTTTTTGATAGCTGTCACAGCCCGATGGATCAGCGCTGCACAGCCCTTTGACTATGTTTTTGACGTAGACCATGGCGTTGCGCACGTTTTGCCATGCGTGGGGATCGAGCCTGCCGTGGCTGTGACCATGGTCATCGCCGGTCACGACCTTTTCGCTGCCCTGGCTGGCCACCACCTGAAGGCCTTTGTAGTTGGCCGATTTCAGCAGCCGTGTCATCCAGCCTTCAAACCCCCAGCCGCTGGAAAACAGGATATTCGCCTGCGCCACGGTTTTGGCCTGCGCGGGTGTCGGCTGGTACACATGCGCGTCGGCCCCTGGACCCACCAGCACATCCACCCGCACGCGGCCACCGCCCACCTGATTCACCAGGTCGCCCAGGATGCTGAAGCTGGCCACGGCACGGACGGCAGGCTCTCCCACCACGGTGGCCTGCGCAAAGGCCGTGCCAGAGAGAGCGGTCCACAGCAGCGTCACGGCCAGCGTGGCGCGTGCCATGCATTGCCTGCTGGCCGCAGGCCAGTGTGGAATTGAACGCTCGGCGTGTGGGTGTGTCGACATGGGTTGATCCTTGTGTGGATGGTTGGAAAATGGATGTGGGGTGAAGCGACCACCGCTCGGCCGGTGTCAGCCCGTGCGGTGAGGCCTTGTCTGCCAGCGGCTGCGCCACAGGCCGTGTGGCCCCAATACCAGAGACGACAGCATCAGCACGCCCAGGCACAGGACGATCACGGGCCCGGTGGGCAAGTCAGCGTGGTAGGACACCAGCAGTCCACCCACCGCACCGAACAGCGCGATGCCGGTGGCCACGCCGAGCATGTGGGGCAGCCGGTGTGCCCAGAAGCGTGCGGCAGCGGCGGGCAACACCATCAATCCCACGGCCATCAGCGTGCCCAGTGCGTGAAAGCCCGCCACCAGGTTCAGCACCAGCAACACTTGGAAGCCGTGGTGTGCCACCGGGCTCCAGCGGCTGACCGAGCGCAGAAAGCCGGGGTCCAGGCATTCCAGCACCAGTGGGCGGTAGAGCAGGGCCAACCCCACCAGGGTCAGCGTGGTCGTGCCGCCCAAGAGCAGAACGGCGTCGTTGTTCAGCGCCAGCACCGTGCCAAACAGCACATGCAGCAAATCCACACTGCTGCCTTTGAGTGACACCAGCAGCACGCCGACCGACAGCGACAGCAGGTAGAACGACGCCAGGCTGGTGTCCTCGCGCAGCACAGAGTGCCTTGCGACCAGCCCAGAAGCCAGCGCCACCGCCATCCCGGCCAGGACCCCTCCCACCGTCATGGCGCCCAGCGACAAGCCGGCCACGAGGTAGCCAAGAGCAGCACCCGGCAATATGCCGTGGGCCATGGCATCACCGGTGAGGCTCATGCGCCGCAGCATCAGAAAGACCCCCATGGGGGCCGCACTCATCGACAGCGCCAGGCACCCGGCCAGTGCCCGTTGCATGAAACCAAATTCGGCCACGGGTTGCACCAGCAGTGCCCACCACAGGTCGGGCAGGGCGGTCATGGGGTGACCCTTTTGTGGTCGATGGACCGCAGGAGCGCTGTGGCTGTGTTCGACCGTTCGCACTCGGGTGCGTCGTCGTCAAATGCCTCCGTCAGGTGGCGGGCCCGTTCCAAGTGGCTGGCGCTCAGTACATCTGCGGTGGGGCCGGCGGCCACCAGTTCTCGCGCCAGCAGCCAGGTGTGCGGAAAGTGCTCGCGCACCTGAGCCGTGTCGTGCAGCACGGCCAAGACGGTTCGGCCTTGCGCATGCCAGTGCTGCAGCAGGGTCAGCAGGT
Source organism: uncultured Hydrogenophaga sp. (assembly GCA_964396895.1). Lineage (GTDB taxonomy): Bacteria > Pseudomonadota > Gammaproteobacteria > Burkholderiales > Burkholderiaceae_C > UBA2334. The sequence continues at coordinate 192,690 of CAYNGJ010000004.1, forward strand.
CACGGGTGGTGCGGGCGTCCACGCCGGTAAAGGGCTCGTCCAGCAGAATGACCGGGGCATCTTGCAGCACCAAGCGGGCAAACAACATCCGTTGAAACTGACCGCCCGACAGCGTGGCAATGGTGCGTTGGGCAAACCCCTGCAGCCCCACCTGCGCCAAGGCGTGCGCGCAGCGTTCGCGCTGCGCGCGGCTGTGGCCACCCAGTGCGCCCACTTCGTGCCAAAGGCCCATGGCCACCACGTCTTGCACGGTGATGGGAAAACGCCTGTCCATGTCCGCTTGTTGGGGCAGGTAGGCGATGCGCTGGCCGGTGAGCCCCTTGACGTCGCCCTGCATGGGGGAAAGCAGTCCCGCCAAGGCTTTGATGAGGGTGGATTTGCCCGCCCCGTTGGGGCCCACCACCGCCACCAGCGAGCCCGGCGGTAACGCAGCGCTCAGGTGGTGCACGGCGGGGTGGCGCTCGTAACCCAGGGTGACGTTGTTCAGCTCAATGGCCAATGTTTGCATGGTGTCGCTCAGCCCTCGGGTGACATGGCGGCCCAGAGTGCCAGCCAAAGCAGCGCACTGGCGGCCAGGGCCCACACCAAGCGTTGCGTGCCTGCACGTTGCAGCAGCGAAGGGGGCGTGGCCTCTGGCGCACGTTTGGTGCGTGGTGCAGCATGGGCGCGTGGCGTGGACTGGGGCATGGCGGGCAAGGCGCGACGGATCGCACGATCAATGATTTAATGCAACTGAATGTCGTTTGTGACGTGCATCATATCGCAACTAAGTTGCGTTTTTGCCATGTGAGCATGGGGCCGTTGCCATGCCGTACAGTTCGCCACATGGCGGACGCCCTCAGCACACGCCCAGTTCGACCTCGCCCAAATGCCCGAAACCCTTGCCACCCACGACGCACTGAACCCACCGGATGCCGACGCGGCCCCGGGCGACCCTCTGGACGCTTGGCTGGCGCAGGCGGGTTTGCGCCGCACCCAGGCCACACGGGCGGTGTTGCAATGGTTTGTGGCGCATCCGGGCACAGCGGCTGCGCATGCCGATGTGGAAGCCGCCTTGCTGGCCCTGGGCCAGGGCGTGAACCGCGTCACCCTCTACCGTTTGCTGGATCGTTTGGTGGTGGTCGGCCTGCTGGCGCGTCACACCGATGATGCGGCCCGGACCTGGCGTTACACCCTGAACGCCCAGTCGGCCGGTGACAATGCCGGGGTGGTGCCCCGCTTCGAGTGCGACGACTGCCACCGCCAGTTCAGGCTGACCGACGCCAGTTCACCCACCCAGGCCGTGGCCGAAGCTTGGTTGAAAACCCTGGCCAACCTGGGTCACCAGGGCCAGCGGGTGGACGTGTCCATCCACGGCACCTGTGCGGGTTGCGCGCCGCCCAAGGGCGAAGCGGATGCACCGCTGCGCTGATCGGTGGGTCGCGTCACCCCACGGCGGGGTAGGCGTGGGGCGGAAAATCAAACAAAATGGTGTTCCAGCGCTTTCTGCCATTGACATTTCAGCTATTGAAAAAACTCATTGCTTGTGAGGCATCTGCCAACTCTGTGCGCAGCTGCACCCCAAACACCGCGCCCGGTCCGGGCTGGGCGTTGCGGGCGCTGATGTTGCCGCCGTAGCGCTCCACCAGACCCAGGCTGATCCACAGGCCCAGTCCGTTGCCGTCGTGGCGGGTGGTGAAAAAAGGCTGGAACAGGCGGGCCTGGGTGTCGGGGCTCAGGCCGGGGCCGGTGTCCTGGACTTCGATGCACACCCCAGGCACTGGTGCCGCGCCAGGCGGTTGGGCGGCGTCGGGGGGCAGGTCGCAGTCGCGGGTGCGCAGCGTCAGCACCCCGCCCTGTGGCATGGCATTGGCTGCATTGATGAGCAGGTTGATGACGACCTGCTGCAACTCCTGCCGGTTGAACGCAGCGCTGCGGCTGGCGGTTTCGTCCACCACCACCTGTATGCCCGCGTTGACCAGCCGGTGGTTGACCAGCACCAGGCAGGCGCGCAGGGTGTCGCCCACATCCAGGGCTTCGACGTAACCGGCGTACTCTTCGGGTCTGGCGTGCTGCAGCAACTGCTGCACGATGAGGCGGATGCGTTCCACCTGCTCGTCCAGCAGCCGCATCTCGGCCCGCACGGGGTCGGCGGAGGTGCCCAGGGTCTCGCGCATGAGGTCCAGGTTGCCCTGCATCACCGCGATGGGGTTGTTGATTTCATGCGCCACGCTGGCGGCCAGTTGGCCCATGACGGCCAGCTTCTCACTTTTCACCAGGTGCTGCTGCGCCAGCCGCAGCGAGGCGTTGCTGGCGGCCAGTTCGGCGGTGCGCTCGGTCACGCGCTGGTCCAGCTGCTGGCCCCACTTTTCCAGGGCGGTGGTTTTGTCGGCCACGACGTCCAGCAGCTGGTCCAGGTGGCCGGCCAGGGCGCCGAGTTCGTCGCGCACGCCCAGGGGGCCGACGCGGGCGCTGGCCTGGCCTTCCTCGACGCGCTGCATGACGTGGTTCATGCGCTCCACGGGTTTGAAGATGCTGCGCGCCCAACGCACCGACAGCACCGACGCCAGTGCCATCACCCCCAGAAAGATCAGCGCCATCACCCCCAGCATGGCGTAACGCACCAGACGGAAAGGCTTTTCCAGGTAGCCCACGTAGAGCATGCCAATGCGCTGCTCGTCGGAGTCAAGCAGGGGTTGGTAGGCGCTCACATACCAGTCGTTGACCACAAAGGCGCGGTCCAGCCAGGTTTGCCCCTTGCCCAGCACAGCGTCGCGCACGGCCTTGGACACGCGCGTGCCGATGGCCCGCTGGTCCTGGAACAGGCGCACGTTGGTGGTGATGCGCACGTCATCCAGAAACAGCGTGGCCGTGCCCTGGCTGCCAAAGGGCAAGGAACCTTCGGGGTAGACCACGCGGTTGATGTGGTCGATGAAGTCCAGGTTTTGGTTCAGCAACACCCCGGCGGTCAGGATGGCCAGGGCCCGACCCTGCAGGTTGCGCACGGTCATCACGGTCAGCCCCACCATGGCCCGGTCTTCGCGGGTGCGCTCGGTGGGGGTGGCGCTGGGGGTGGGCACCAGTGGCAGGCCGGTGCGCTCCACCAGTTGGGGGGCGAGGCTGGCCAATTCCTCGGCTTGCAGCAGCACCAGCTGCCCTTGCACCAAGGCGGCCTGTGCCTGCAGCCGAGCTGCCAAGCGGTGGGGCAGGGGGCTGCCGGGCAGGGTGGTGTGGGTGGGCTCTGGCGCATCGATCGGCTCACCCGTGAGGGTGTACAGCCGCAAAAAATCCAGCCCCAGGCGTTGTTTTTCCTCCGCAAGGAAGGGGGCCAGCTGGGTGGCCAGGCTCTGGCGGGCCACCCGCGGGTCGGACGTCGGTGGGCCGGGAGGCAGGGCAACGGTGGTCAGCGTTTGGAGCAACCGGTGCGAGGTGCCCACCGCCTGGGTGCCCAGGCCCACGTCGCCCAGCACTTTGTCGAAATACCCATGGGCCACGGCCAGGTCACTGCGCACCTTGGTGATCAGCAAGCGGTCATAGGCGGCATTGCCCCACAGGGTGAGGGCCACCACGAGCAAGGGGAACACCACCAGCAAGGGCCCCAGTGCCATGGCCAGCAATTTGTGCCGCACCGAGCGGCCCACCCAGTCTTTGGCTTGTGTGGGCCAGGCCAGCGGGTTCAGGTTTGCCCCCATTCGGCCACCCGCCTTTCCAGGGTGCGCCGGGACACGCCCAGCAACTGGGCCGCACGGGTTTTGTCACCCTCCACCGAGGCCAATACCGCCAGAATGTGTTGCTTTTCCAGGGTGTGCAGGTCGGTGGTGGCCAGGGGGGCGTGAGCGGGGAGCGGGGCGCTGGGGTACAGGGCTGACACGTTCAATCCGCCCAAGATGAGCGAACGCTCCATCAGGTTGCGCAGTTCGCGGCAGTTGCCTGGCCAGTGGTAGCTCTGCAAAAAAGCCTGCTCATCGGCGCTCAGCGCAATGGGGGGCAGGCCCAGGTTGGGGGCCAGTTGCGCCAGGAAATGGGACACCAGATCGGGCAGGTCTTCCCGGTGTTCGCGCAGAGGGGGCAAGGTCACGTCCACCACCTTCAGGCGGTAGAAAAGGTCGGCGCGGAACTCGCCACGTGCCACCGCCTGGGCCAGGTCGCGGTTGGTGGCCGCGATGATGCGCACGTTCACCGGCACCCGTTGCTCGCTGCCCACAGGGTGGATGTTGAGCTCGTCAATCGCCCGCAGCAACGTGGCTTGCAGGCGCAGTGGCAGTTCGGCCACCTCGTCGAGAAACAGGGTGCCTCCCTGGGCGTAGTGAAACAGGCCGTCGCGGGCCTGCCTGGCGCCACTGAAGGCGCCCTGCACATGGCCGAACAGTTCGCGCTCCAGCAGCTCGGGCGACACGGCGGCGCAGTTCAAAGGCACAAAGGGGCCCTGGCTGCGGGGGCTGAGGGCGTGCAGCTCGCGCGCCACCAGCTCTTTGCCCGTGCCAGACTCGCCTTGCAAGAGCACGTTGCTGGGCACGGCCGCAATGCGCGCCACCGCTTCGCGCAACGTGACCATGGCACTGGAGTGCCCCACCAGTGAGCCCTGTCCGGCGTTGGACTCATTCAGTCGGCGCTTGAGCACGTAGTTTTCGCGTTGCAGGCGCGAGCGCTCCACACACTTTTTGACGGCATTGAGGATTTGCGGCACCCGAAACGGCTTGAGGATGAAGTCAGACGCACCGGCGCGCAGAGCCTCGATGGCGGTGTCCAAGTCGGCAAAGGCGGTGATGAGGATGACCTCGCCCGAAAAGCCTTTGTCGCGCAGCTCTTTCAGCCACACCACCCCGCTTTTTCCGGGCAGCGAAATGTCCAGAATGATCAGGTCCACATGGTGGCTTTGCAACCACTCGCCGCCTTCTTCAGCGCTGCCCGCATTCATCACGAAATGGCAGCGCGGGGCCAGGGTTTTGACCAGGAAGTTGCGCATGCCCTGCTCGTCATCCACGATCAGAATGGACCAGTCTGGCCAACCTTCGGAAGCGGAATGGGCGTGCGTGGGGTGGTTCATGGCAGGGGTGGTGGGGCGAAAGGGGTGACATTTATCCCACTGAATTACTGGGATATTGACGAAATTTTGCACTGAAAAAAAAGGTCTCATCCACCCCTGAGTCCTCCGCCATGCGGGCGACAAATTGTCGCTGCCCTGCGCAAATTGTCAGGGGTTGAGCACCCTTGGACCCTGGGGGACGCCCAGTTGGCTGAGCCCACGCACCGTGTCCACGTGAATTTGGCGCGGGGATGGACGGGGCCAGCTATGTGCAGTCTTGCATAAGTCATGGAGGGCGCTGGGGCGGTCTGGCGGTGCGGTTGCTGATAGATAAGTAAGTGCTTATGGCATGGATTTTGATTGCCACGGCCGCCTTTGCGGACCGGGCTTGCCGCGTGTGGGCAGTATCCCCCAGCTGGCGGCACCCAGGCGTTTGATCCTGCGGGTTGGGGTCCTTGCGGCGAGCCAGACGAGCGCGTAGATTCGCGGCCATTCGGGTATCGACCCGACTCGCATATTGAAGGAGACACCCATGAGCCAAGCCTCTCGCCCTCTGCAGGGCGTTGTGAATCGCCGCACCCTGTTTGCCGGTGCCACCACGGCGGGTGCATTGGCCGCCGTGGCCGCATTGCTGCCCTCCAGCCCCGTCGACGCTCCCCAGGTCGAGGCCGCTCCCAAGGCGCCCCCTGAGCGTGGTGGCGGCTATGCGCTGACCGATCACGTCAAGCAGTACTACCAAACCACCCGCGTCTGAGTCCGGCAGGAGTTGCGAACATGATGTTGACCAAAAAATCGCCCGGCACGCGTGGTGCCAATCCCGTGTCCATGGTGCACCACCTCAGTCGTGGCCTGGCCAATGCGCTGCCCACCATGGACAGGCGCGGCTTTTTGCGCCGTTCTGGTCTGGGTGTGGGTGTGGGCCTGGCCGCCACCCAACTCACGCTGATGCGCAAAGCCAAGGCCGCTGGTCCCGCTGGCACGGGCAATGGGCTGGGCAAAGTGGAAGTCAAGCGCACCGTGTGCACCCACTGTTCGGTGGGTTGTGCGACCGATGCCATTGTGGAAAACGGCGTGTGGGTGCGCCAGGAGCCGGTGTTTGACTCACCCATCAACCTCGGCGCCCATTGCGCCAAGGGTGCGGCCCTGCGCGAGCATGGCCACGGCGAGTACCGCCTGCGCACGCCCATGAAGCTGGTCAATGGCAAGTACCAGAAGATCAGCTGGGACCAGGCGCTGGACGAGATCACCGCCAAGATGAAAGAGCTGCGCGCCGCCAGCGGCCCCGACAGCGTGTATTTTGTGGGTTCGTCCAAGCACAACAACGAGCAGGCCTACCTGCTGCGCAAGTTTGTGAGCTTCTGGGGCACCAACAACTGCGACCACCAGGCGCGCATTTGCCACTCCACCACGGTGGCTGGCGTGGCCAACACCTGGGGTTACGGGGCCATGACCAACTCGTACAACGACATGCAAAACAGCAAGGTCGCTTTGTACATTGGCTCCAACGCCGCCGAGGCCCACCCTGTGTCCATGCTGCACATGCTGCATGCCAAGGAGCGGGGCTGCAAGATGATCGTGGTGGACCCGCGCTTCACCCGCACGGCCGCCAAGGCCGACGAGTACGTGCGCATCCGCTCGGGCACCGACATTCCTTTCCTGTTTGGTCTGTTGCACCACATCTTCAAGAACGGCTGGGAAGACAAGCAGTACATCAACGACCGTGTCTATGGCATGGACAAGGTGCGCGAGGAAGTGCTGGCGCAGTGGACACCCGACAAGGTCGAAGAAGCCTGCGGCGTCAAAGAAGAGCAAATGGCCAAGATCGCCAAGATGCTGCACGACAACAACCCCGGCACCATTGTGTGGTGCATGGGCCAGACGCAGCACACCATTGGCAACGCCATGGTGCGTGCCTCTTGCATCCTGCAACTGGCGCTGGGCAACATTGGCAAGAGCGGCGGTGGCACCAATATTTTCCGTGGCCACGACAACGTGCAGGGCGCCACCGATGTGGGCCCCAACCCCGACAGCCTGCCCGGCTACTACGGCTTGGCCGAGGGCTCCTGGAAGCACTTTGCCAAGGTGTGGGGTGTGGAGTTTGACTGGATCAAAGAGAAATACGCGCCCGGCATGATGACCAAGCCCGGCATCACCGTCTCGCGCTGGATCGACGGTGTGCTGGAGAAAAACGAGTTGGTTGATCAGGATGCCAACCTGCGCGGCGTGTTCTTCTGGGGCCATGCGCCCAACTCCCAGACCCGCGGTCTGGAAATGAAGCGCGCCATGGACAAGCTGGACCTGCTGGTGGTGGTGGACCCTTACCCATCGGCCACTGCCGCCATGGCCGCCATGCCTGGCAAGGCCGAAGACCTCAACCCCAACCGCGCGGTGTACCTGCTGCCTGCGGCCACCCAGTTTGAAACCAGTGGGTCGTGCACCGCTTCCAACCGCTCCATCCAGTGGCGCGAGAAGGTCATTGAGCCGCTGTGGGAGAGCCGATCTGACCACATGATCATGCAGCAGTTCGCCGACAAGCTGGGCTTTGGCAAGGAGCTGTCCAAGAACTTCAAGATGCAGAAGGTCAAGGGCATGGATGAGCCCGTGGTTGAGGACATCCTGCGCGAAATCAATGCGTCGGTCTGGACCATTGGCTACACCGGCCAGAGCCCCGAGCGACTGAAGGCCCACATGCGCCACATGGGGGCGTTTGACATCAAGTCCCTCAAGTGCAAGGGCAAAGTGGTGGACAAGGAAACCGGCTACGACATGAGTGGCGACTATTTCGGTTTGCCCTGGCCCTGCTTTGGCACCGCTGCCATCAAGCACCCTGGCTCGCCCAACCTGTACGACACCAGCAAACACGTCATGGATGGTGGCGGTAACTTCCGCGCCAACTTTGGTGTGGAACGCGACGGCGTCAGCCTGCTGGCCGAGGACGGCTCGCACTCGGTCGGGGCCGAAATCACCACCGGCTACCCCGAGTTCGATCACCTGCTGCTGAAAAAGCTGGGCTGGTGGGATGACCTGACCGACGCCGAAAAAACCGCAGCTGAAGGCAAGAACTGGAAGACCGATTTGTCCGGCGGCATCCAGCGCGTGTGCATGGCCCACGGCTGCCACCCGTTTGGCAACGCCAAGGCCAGGGCCGTGGTGTGGAACTTCCCCGATGCCATCCCCAAGCACCGCGAACCCATCTACGGCATACGCCCCGACTTGGTGGCCAAGTACCCCACGCACGACGACCAGAAAAACCGCTGGCGCCTGCCCATTCTGTACAAGTCGCTGCAAGACAAAAACGTGGCCGACAAGGTGCATGAGAAGTACCCGCTCATCATGACGTCCGGCCGACTGGTCGAGTACGAGGGTGGTGGCGAGGAAACCCGCTCCAACCCCTGGCTGGCCGAGCTGCAGCAGGAGATGTTTGTCGAGGTCAACCCCGCCATTGCATCGGCACGGGGTTTCCGCAACGGTGACCGGGTCTGGGTGGTCACGCCCACCGGTGCACGCATCAACGTGCAGGCACTGGTGACTGAGCGTGTGGATGCGCAGACGGTGTTCCTGCCCTTCCACTTCTCCGGCCGCTGGCAGGGGCAGGACATGAAGGCCTACTACCCCGAGGGTGCCATGCCTGTGGTGCGCGGTGAGGCCGTCAACACGGCCACCACCTACGGTTACGACATCGTGACCATGATGCAAGAAACCAAGACCACCGTCTGCAACATCGAAAAAGCGTAAGGAACATCCATGGCCCGCATGAAATTCATCTGTGATGCCGAGCGCTGCATCGAGTGCAACGGCTGCGTCACCGCCTGCAAAAACGAGCACGAGGTGCCCTGGGGTGTGAACCGCCGCCGTGTGGTCACGCTCAACGATGGCCTGCCCGGCGAAAAGTCGATCTCGGTGGCCTGCATGCACTGCAGCGACGCGCCGTGCATGGCGGTCTGTCCTGTCAACTGTTTCTACCGCACCGACGAAGGTGTGGTGCTGCACGACAAAGACGTGTGCATCGGCTGCGGCTACTGCAGCTACGCCTGTCCCTTTGGTGCGCCCCAGTTTCCCAGCCAGGGCACCTTCGGCGTGCGCGGCAAGATGGACAAGTGCACTTTCTGCGCCGGTGGCCCCGAGGCCAACGGCAGCGAGGCTGAATTTGAAAAGTACGGCCGCAACCGCCTGGCCGAGGGCAAACTGCCCGCCTGTGCCGAAATGTGCTCCACCAAAGCTTTGTTGGCCGGTGACGGCGATGTGGTGGCCGACATCCTGCGCAACCGCGTGGTGATGCGGGGCAAGGGTGCCGAAGTCTGGGGCTGGGGCACGGCCTACGGCAGCAAGCAGGCGGGCCAACCACCGGCCACGCCCGCGCCCACCAAGGAAGGCGGTGCTGCATGAGCGCCCGTTACCTCTCCGGCCTGTTGCTGGCCACCGCTGTTTTGGCACTGAGCGCCTGTGGCGAAAGCCCACAAACCCATGGGGAGCGTTCCGCTGCCAAGCGGGACACCGCACCCCACACCGGTGGCTCTGCCGCCGCGTTCACCAAAGACGGCTGGAAGGCCGGGGATGCGAACAGTTGGGCCCAACAGCTCAAAACCCGTGCCCAATACGGCATGAACGACCACCAGCGTGTGGTCACACCGTGACGCGGGGGCTCAACCATGAAAGTCTGTCAATCCTTGCTGCTCAGCGGCTTGTGGTGTGTGTTGCCGGTTGTTGCCGGTGCCACCAGCGCACCTGCCGTCTCCGTTTCCGTCCAGATCCCGACGACACACGTCCCCGTGGTGATGGCCCAGGCCGCTGCGCCCGGTGTGCAAAGCGCCAACATTTTCGAGGTGAAACCCGATGCCAGCCAGGTGGCGGGCTACGCCGATCAGACCAATGGCGAGCGCGCCAAGGTCCAGCCCGGCAACAACGCGCCCATGTGGCGCCAAGTGGGGGCCGGCGTGACGGGCTACAGCAGCCTGCCCGTGACCCAGGCGCCCGAAGCGGGCAACCTGATACAGCCCTTTGTGCAGTACCCCGGCTCACGACTGACCAACGCGGGTGAAGCCTGGCGGCAGGTGCGCAACCAGTGGATCCTGCCCTATGGCGGCTCGCTGCTGCTGATCGCCTTGCTGGCGTTGGCCATCTTCTACAAAGCCAAGGGGCCGCTGGGGGGGCATTTGCCCGACACCGGCAAGAAAATTGAGCGCTTCACCCCATTCGAGCGAGCCGCCCACTGGGCGAATGCCGGTGCCTTTGTGGCGCTGGCGGTGTCCGGCATCGTGATGGCGTTTGGCAAGTTCTTCCTCCTGCCCGTCATCGGTGGCACGCTGTTCGGTTGGCTGACCTATGCCCTGAAGAATCTGCACAACTTTGTGGGGCCGCTGTTTGCGGTGTCACTGGTCATTGTGTTGGTGGCCTTCGTGAAAGACAACATCGCCAACGCGGCCGACTTTGTCTGGCTCAAACGCGCCGGTGGCATGTTGGGCGACCACGAGGTGCCCTCCCACCGCTTCAATGCCGGTGAAAAAGGCATGTTTTGGTGGGGTGTTTGCATTCCTGGCCTGTTGGTGGTGGCGTCGGGCCTGGTGCTGAACAAGCTGGTGCCCGGCTTTGGGGATGTGCGCGGTGACATGCAGGTGGCCCACATGGTGCACGCCGTCGCCGCCCTCATCATGATGAGCATACTGGTCGGTCACATCTACATGGGCACGGTGGGGGTCAAAGGGGCCTACGGCGCCATGAAGACCGGCTACGTGGACGAGGGCTGGGCCAAAGAACACCACGAGCTGTGGTACGACGACATCAAGGCGGGCAAGATCCCCGCCCAGCGCAGTGGACCGGCAGCGGGTGCCACCACCCCGGTCACCCACCAACCCGCCACGCCAGCCTGAATCGGCTCGAACACGCCTCTACACAGAAGGACACATCCATGAACACCCGTTTGCTAGCCCTGCTGGCCTGTTCGTTGGCCCTGCCGGCCCTGGCCAAGTTGCCCGCTCCCAGCGACGAAGCCAAGGCCAAGGCCGCCGAGGCAGCCGCCAAGACCGCCCACGGTGGCAAGGTCGATGCCTACAAAAACTGCAAAGCCATGGACAAGGCCGCTGCTCACTACTTCAAGACCGCCGCCGCGGCCAAAAAGGACGTGAAGCCTGCCGTGGCCACGCCAGCGTGTGCCGATCCCGGCCCCTTCATGGCCGCAGCGCCAGCCGCCGCTCCGGCGACCACCCCCGCTCCGGCCGCCACCCCCGCTCCGGCCGCCACCCCCGCTCCGGCCGCCACACCAGCCCCGGCTGCCAAAGACCCGGCCAAAAAATCCTGAGCCAACGGGCCCAGACCGGTGAGCGCGATTGCCCTGCGCTCACCCCCCAGCCGCCCAGGGCGGCTTTTTTGCTGGTGGACGGTCGTGGCACCATGGCAACCCCGAACTCTGAGAGAAACACCGGATGTCTGTTGACCCCCTCGCCAGTGGGCTGCGCCCCACCCTCACCTCGGCCCGCGCGCCGCTGACCTGTCAGGTGCAGGTCATGAACGAGTTTGGCCAGCGCCACGGCATTTCCATTCCTGCCGAGCGCCCGTTGACGGTCTACGTGGACAGGCGCGAGCTGGTCACCCTCATGACCCTGGGCGGCCACCCCGAGTGGCTGGTGCTGGGCTACCTGCGCAACCAGCGCCTGGTGGAGTCTTTGGCCGACATCGAATCCATCACCGTGGACTGGGAGGTGGGGGCCGCCGCCGTCAAGACCCGCAGCGGCATTGACCGCATCGAAGAAAAAACCGCCCACCGCGTGGTCACCACCGGGTGCGGGCAGGGCAGCATGTTCGGCAACCTCATGCAGGACGTGGACGGGCTGGTGCTGAACGACCAGGCCACCCTGCGCCAGAGCGAGCTGCTGGGCATCGTCAACGCCATTCGCCTGCAGGAGAGCACCTACAAATCGGCGGGCTCCGTGCACGGCTGTGCGCTGTTCCGCGGTGGCGAGTTGCTGCTGTTTGTGGAAGACGTGGGCCGCCACAACGCGGTCGACACCATTGCCGGTTGGATGTGGCTGCAGCAAGAGGCGCCGCCCGGTGATTTGGCACCGCAGACCATGGGCGGGGCCGACAAGGTGTTCTACACGACGGGTCGCCTGACCAGCGAGATGGTCATCAAGTCGGCCCAAATGGGGGTGCCCGTGGTGGTGTCGCGCAGCGGCATGACCCAGATGGGCCTGGAAGTGGCGCAGCGTGTGGGCCTGTGCGCCATTGGCCGGGCCACGCACCGGCGGTTTCTGTGTTTCACGCACCCGCACCGCCTGGTGCTGGACGCCGTGCCCGAGCCTTTGGCGGCCGTGGCCTGAGGTTCTAAACTCGGTCCATCGCTCTCAATTGCAGGAAACACCGCCATGTCCGATCGCCAGGTTCACGTCATCAACCACCCGCTGGTGCAGCACAAGCTCACGCTGATGCGCAAAAAGGACACCAGCACCAAGAGTTTTCGGGAGTTGGTGCACGAGATCAGCGCCATGCTGGCCTACGAAATCACGCGCGACATGCCCATGCAGACCATTGAAATCGAGACCCCGCTGGAGACCATGAGCTCACGCGTGATCGACGGCAAGAAAGTGGTGCTGGCCTCCATCCTGCGCGCGGGCAATGGGTTCTTGGACGGCATGCTCAACGTCATTCCCGGTGCCCGAGTGGGCCACATCGGGCTCTACCGCGACCCCGACACCCTGCAGGCGGTGGAGTACTACTACAAAATGCCCAGCGACATGGCCGAGCGCGACGTCATCGTGCTCGACCCCATGCTGGCCACCGGCAATTCGGCGGTGGCGGCGGTGGACCGGCTCAAGCAGAGCCAGCCGCGCTCCATCCGTTTCGCGTGCTTGGTGACCTGTCCGCAAGGACTCAAAACCTTCCACGACCACCACCCCGACGTGCCGGTGTACACCCCGGCGGTGGACCGGGGCCTGAACAGCCACGGTTACATCGTGCCCGGCCTGGGTGACGCTGGGGACCGGATTTTCGGCACCAAGTGACGCCGAACCATGGCGGGCAAGGTGTCGCACCACCCGTTATGCAATGGATATAGCAAACTTCTCAATGGCATCAAGCGCTGTATGCCTATTTAATTAGAAATTTCGTGTCCACGACCCCTAAGTCCACCCGGCCTGCTGGGGCAAGCCGCTTGCGCTATGGTGGTCCCATGAATTCTCCCCTTGCCCCCTTGCCCATCCAACCCCCTGGGCCATGGCCGCTGGCCCTGCGTTCGCTCTGGCGCGACTTCCGTGCCGGCGAGTTGCGGCTGCTGTTGCTGGCCGTGACCCTGGCGGTGGCGGCGCTGACCTCGGTGGGCTTTTTTGCTGACCGTCTGCAGGGTGGCCTCAGCCGTGATGCCCGCCAGTTGCTCGGTGGCGATGTGGTGCTCAGCAGCGACCATGCCGCGCCCGATGCCTTCAAGGAAGAGGCCCGGCGCCTGGGTCTGCAGGCGGCGCAGACGCTGAGTTTTCCCACCATGGGCCGTGCCTCGGAGGCGCAGGGCGGCGCAGCGCGGCTGGTGGCGCTGAAGGTGGTGGAGCCGGGTTACCCACTGCGCGGTCAGCTGTCGGTGGCAGCCGGTCCTGATGTCCCCGGCCAGCCCACCCGTGACCTGCCCGCACCGGGCACCGCCTGGGTGGAGCCCGCGTTGCTGGTGGCCCTGGGGTTGCAGGTGGGCCAACCCCTGTTGCTGGGCGATGCCAGCTTCCAGATCACCCAGGTGCTGACCAACGAGCCCGATAAAGGCGCAGGCTTTTTATCGTTTGCCCCCCGGGTCATGGTTTTGCAGGCCGATCTGGCCGCCACCGGCCTGGTGCAACCGGCCAGCCGCATTTCCTGGCGCTACGCCGTGGCGGGTGCGGACAACGCGGTGCGCCGCTACAGCGCCTGGGTACAGGCCGAGTTGGACCGGGGTGGCTTTCGGGGCGCGCGGCTGGAGTCGCTGGAGGCCGGGCGACCGGAAATGCAGCAAACCCTGACCCGGGCAGAAAAATTCCTCAACCTCGTCGCCTTGCTGGCGGCCTTGCTCAGCGCGGTGGCGGTGGCCATTGCGGCGCGCGGGTTTGCCGCTCGCCACTTGGACGACTGCGCCATGCTGCGCGTGCTGGGCCTGCCTCAGCGCACCATGACCTGGGCCTATGTCATCGAGTTTGCGGCCGTGGGTCTGGTGGCCAGTGGCCTGGGCGTGGCGCTGGGCTTTGCCGTGCACCACGTGTTTGTGCTGCTGCTGGGGGGCTTGCTCAACGTGGCCTTGCCCGCCGCCAGTCTGTGGCCGGTGGGTGTGGGTGTGGGGCTGGGGCTGACCCTCATGGCGGCCTTTGGCCTGCCGCCCGTGCTGCAGCTGGCCCAGGTGCCGCCGCTGCGCGTCATCCGCCGCGATGTGGGGCAGATCAAGCCGGCCTCGCTGGCGGTGCTGGCGCTGGGGGTGGCGGGCTTTGCGGTGCTGTTGTTGGCCGTCAGCCGCGACCTCACCCTGGGCCTGTTGGCCGTGGGGGGCTTTGCCCTGGCCATCGCGGTGTTTGCGTTGGCCAGTTACGTGGCGGTGCGCCTGCTGCGCGTGGCCGTGAACGAAGCCACCGCACCCCGCTGGCTCATGCTGGCCACGCGCCAGCTGTGCGCGCGGCCCGGCTATGCGGTGGTGCAGGTCAGCTCGCTGGCGGTGGGCCTGCTGGCCCTGGTGTTGCTGGTGCTGCTGCGCACCGACCTGATCGACTCCTGGCGCAAGGCCACGCCCCCCAACGCGCCCAACCGTTTCGTCATCAACATCCAGCCCGACCAGAGCGAGGCCTTTCAGGACCGCTTGCGGGCCGCCGGGGTGTCGCAGTTCGACTGGTTCCCCATGATCCGGGGGCGGCTGGTCAGCGTCAACGGCCAGCCCGTCAACCCCGACCACTTCGCCACCGAGCGTGGCCGTCGCCTGGCCGAACGCGAGTTCAACCTGTCGCACGCCACCGCCCAGCCGCCACACAACACCGTGGTGGCGGGCCAGTGGGTGCCCGACCAGGCCAACGGCGCCAGCGTGGAAGAGGGCCTGGCCAACGAGCTGGGCCTGAAGCTGGGGGACGCCCTGGGGTTTGACATGGCGGGGGTGGTGAAGGAGTCCACCATCACCAGCCTGCGCAAGGTGGACTGGGGCAGCATGCGGGTGAACTTTTTTGTCATGTTTCCCGTGGCCGACATGGCCGACGTGCCCGCCACCTACATCAGCGCCTTTCGGGCCCCCGAGGGCGGCGCCACCGCCAGTGCCCAGTTCGACAACACCCTGGTGCGCGAATTCCCCAACATCACCAACGTGGACATGAGCAGCACCATTGCCCAGGTGCAGGCCGTGCTGGGCCAGGTGATTCGGGCGGTGGAATTCCTGTTCGGCTTCACACTGGCCGCAGGCCTGGTGGTGCTGTTTGCCGCCGTCACCGCCACGCGCACCGAGCGGGAGCGCGAATTTGCCATCATGCGGGCCGTGGGGGCCGGGTCTGGCCTGTTGCGCCAGGTGCAGCGCGCCGAGCTGGTCGGCGTGGGCCTGTTGGCGGGTTTTCTGGCGTCGGCGGTGGCCTCGGTGGTGGGTTGGGCACTGGCCCGCTATGCCTTTGAATTTGCCTGGAACCCCTCGCCCTGGGTGCCTCTGCTGGGGGCCCTGGTGGGCGCGTTGCTGGCCCTGGGGGCCGGTTGGTGGGGCTTGCGCAGCGTGCTCAACACCCCCGTGGTGGCCACCCTGCGCCGGGCCAGCCTGTGACACGCCTTGGCCCGGATCCTGCTGCACTGACCAAAAGCAGCCATTTCCCCGCACCTTTCTCGGATGAGCCCCGCCATGACCGACATTTCTGACACCCAGGCCGCTGCCGTCACCGCCACACCGGCCACCCCGTTTGACTGGGTGGGCGGAGAGGCCCGTGTGCGCGCCCTGGTGGACCGGTTCTACGACCTGATGGACCTGGAGCCAGGGTATGCCGAACTGCGCGCCAGCCATGGCAATACGCTGGACGACGCGCGCCAAAAACTGTTCTGGTTTTTGTGCGGTTGGCTCGGTGGACCAGACCACTATGTGGAGCGCTTTGGCCACCCGCGCCTGCGCATGCGGCACATGCCGTTTTCCATTGGCATCCAAGAGCGTGACCAGTGGTTGGCCTGCATGGACCAGGCCATGACTGAAACCGAACTGGACCCCGAACTGCACCGCCGCTTGAACGAGAGTTTTTTCAAAACCGCCGACTGGATGCGCAACCGGGGGGAATGAGTGGATAGCAAACTGCTCAGTATTCAAAAGCGCTGAATGGCTTTTTTGTTGATCATCCAGGTGCCAGCAGCACCACCAGCGCGCCAGCGCCCCCGTCGGACGCCCGTGCTTGCACAAAGGCCAGCACCTCGTTTTTTTGCACCAGCCAGCGTTGCACCTTGGCCTTGAGCACCGGTGTTTTGCCGGGTGAGCCCAGGCCCTTGCCGTGTACCACGCGCACGCAGCGCCAGCCCACCTTGTGTGCCTCACGCAGAAACTGCGCCAGTGCGCTGCGGGCCTCGTCGCTGCGCAAGCCGTGCAGGTCAATCTGACCCTGCAGGCTCCATTGCCCTTTGCGCAACTTGCGCACCACGTCCTGCCCGATGCCGGCGCGGCGGTAGCTGAGGGCCTCGTCGGTGTCGAGCAGGCTTTCCACGTCAAAGTCGTCGGAAATGGCCTCCGCCATCACCGCGCGCTCGTCTTTTTCACGTTGACGGGCGTGGGGCAGGGCGCGCGCCTGCTCGATCAGGGCGCGCCGCTGTGCCCGCAGCGGCAGCACCGCGCCCACCGTCAGGGCAAACAACTGGCGCTCGACCCTGGCCAGGCGGGCGGCTTCAGCGGCCGCTGCCTGGGCGGCTTGCCGCTCGCGTTCGCGCACCTGCAGCACGCGGCGGATGGCGGCGAGCTGGGCATGGGCTGGGCTGACGGGGAAGTCGGTCATGGCAAGGGCTGCAAAGGGGCTTCATTGTGCAAGAGACCCGTCAGCCCCATGTCCTGCCGGGGCGCTCGGCCCCATGGGTTGACCCGCTCAGACCAGCCCCAGTTCGGCCATGCTGGTGGCGCTGTGGGTTGTGACCACAAAGTGGTCCAGCACCCGCACGTCCACCAGGGCCAGCGTGGTTTTGAGGGTGCGGGTCAGCGCCTCGTCGGCGCTGGAGGGCTGGGTGCTGCCACTGGGGTGGTTGTGCGCCAGCACCACGGCAGCGGCCTGGTGGTGCAGGGCGCGCAGCACCACCTCGCGCGGGTACACGCTGGTCTGCGTGAGCGTGCCCCGAAACAGCTCTTCAAATGCCAGCAGCTTGTGCTGGCTGTCCAGGAACAGCACGGCAAACACCTCGTGCGTGCGGGCGCCCAGCTGCAGTTGCAAATAGTCGCGCACAGCCTGCGGACCGTCGAAACAGGGTTTTTCTTGCAGTTGCTGGGCCAAGGCGCGCCGGGCCAGCTCCAGCACCGCCACCACCTCGGCTCGTTTGGCCGGGCCCAGGCCTTTGATGGTTTTGAGGGCCTCGGCCGGTGTGTGCAGCAAGCCCGCCATGCCGCCGAACTGCGTCAGCAGCTCCTGCGCCAGCGCCACCACGTTTTTGCCGGGTATGCCCGTGCGCAGCAGCAGGGCCAGCAGTTCGGCATCGCTCAGCGCGCCCGGTCCGCGCGTCAGCAATTTTTCGCGCGGGCGCGAATCGGCGGGCATCAATTTCATGCTCATGGCCCCAACCCCCCTGTTTTCTACAATAGGGCCAGTTTAATCAAGGCCTTGATCGCCCTGCCACCGCCCATGTCCATCGTCGATGCCACCTCCTTCCTGACCCTGCACTACCGCCTGTCCAACCTGCAGGGGCAAGACTTTGTCAATACCTTCGAGGGCCAACCCGCCACCCTCAGCCTGGGCTCGGGCCAACTGTCGCCCGCGCTGGAGCAGCGTTTGCTGGGGCTGGAGGAGGGTCAACAACAGACGTTTGAGCTGCCCCCCGGCGAAGCCTTTGGCGAGCGCCAGCCCGACATGGTGCAGTGGGTGGCACGCAAGCTGCTCAACGAGCTGGGCGACCCCAAAGAACAGTATGTGGCCGGTGATGTGGTGCAGTTCCCCACCCCCGACGGCCTGGGCAGCTACGCCGGCGCAGTGCGCGAGGTGCGCGCCGACGGCGCGGTGCTGTTCGACTTCAACCACCCCCTGGCGGGCCAAGCCGTGCGCTTTGAAGTGCAACTGATTGGGGTGCTGTGATGAGCGGACCTGCACTGCAGCCAGGTGCCGAGGTGTTGCTGGCCGAGCCGCGCGGCTTTTGCGCGGGGGTGGACCGGGCCATCGAGATCGTGGACAAGGCGCTGGCCAAGTTCGGCTCGCCCATTTATGTGCGCCACGAAATCGTGCACAACACCCATGTGGTGAACGACCTCAAATCGCGCGGTGCCATCTTCATTGAAGACCTGGCCGATGTGCCCCCCGGCGCCACCCTCATTTTCTCGGCCCACGGCGTGAGCAAAGCCGTGCAGCACGAGGCGCTGCAGCGGGGTTTTCAGGTGTTTGATGCCACCTGCCCGCTGGTCACCAAGGTGCATGTCGAGGTGGCCAAGCTGGCCAAAGAGGGTTACGAGTTCATCATGATCGGCCACAAGGGCCATCCCGAGGTGGAAGGCACCATGGGCCAGCTGAGCGAGGGCATTCACCTGGTGGAAGACGTGGCCGATGTGGCCCTCGTGCAGCCCCGCCAGACCGAGCGCCTAGCCGTGGTCACCCAAACCACCCTGAGCGTGGACGACGCCGCCGACATCACTGCCGCCGTGGTGGCGCGTTTCCCGAGCATCCGTGCGCCCAAACAGCAAGACATTTGCTACGCCACGCAAAACCGCCAGGACGCCATCAAACTCATGAGCCCCCAGGTGGACGTGGTGGTGGTGGTGGGCAGCCCCACCAGCTCCAACAGCAACCGCCTGCGCGAGCTGGCGGCCAAGCTGGGCACACCCGCTTTCATGGTGGACGACGCCAGCGAGTTGCAGCCCGAGTGGTTCGAGGGCAAGCAGCGCGTGGGCATCACCGCCGGGGCCTCTGCGCCTGAGCTGCTGGTGCAAGGCGTGGTGCAGCGCCTGCGTGAGCTGGGCGCGGTGGCCGTGCGCAAAATGGATGGCATCCAGGAAACCACCCAGTTTCCGCTGCCCAAAGGCTTGCGGCTGGATGGCCCAGTCGCCGCTCAAGACTGATCATTATTCATAGCTGCAAATTCATTCGCATCAAGCGTTGGAATACAAAAAAGCTTAAAAATTAACCGCAAAAACTTCCCATGCTCGACATCACCCTGCTGCGCAAAGACCTGGACCAGGTCATTGCCCGCCTGAACACCCGCAAATCCCCCCAGCCCTACCTGGACGTGACCGCTTTCACCGCGCTGGAGTCCGAACGCAAAACCCTGCAAGTGCGGACCGAAGAGCTGCAATCGCAGCGCAACACGCTGTCCAAACAAATTGGTGGCCTGAAGGGCAAGGGCCTGCACGCTGAGGCCGAAGCCGTCATGGCCCAGGTGGCGGCGGCCAAGGCCGAGCTGGAAGCTTCTGCCACCCGCCTGGAGCAGATTCAGGCTGAACTGCTGGCCCTGTTGCAAGCCGTGCCCAACCTGCCGCACGAGGGTGTGCCGGTGGGGGCCGATGAAGCAGCCAACGTGGAGCTGCGCCGTTGGAGCCCCAAGGCAGGCCTGGGCGGCTCGCCCGAGGCACTGCCCTTCGTCCCCAAAGACCATGTGGAGTTGGCCCTGCCGCTGGGTCTGGACCCCGAGACCGGCGCCAAGCTGGCGGGGGCGCGCTTCACCGTCATGAAAGGCCCTGTGGCCCGCCTGCACCGCGCGCTGGCGCAGTTCATGTTGGATGTGCAAACCAATGAGCACGGCTACACCGAGTGCTACACGCCCTACATCGTCAACGCCGATACCCTGCGCGGCACGGGGCAGTTGCCCAAGTTCGAGGGCGACTTGTTTGCCGCCAAGAAGGGTGGACAGGACAGCGAGCCCGTGCCAGACAACCAGGCGCTCTACCTCATTCCCACCAGCGAAGTGACGCTGACCAACTTCGTGCGCGACGAAATCGTGGCCGAGGCCGACCTGCCCATCAAGCTCACTGCGCACACGCCGTGCTTTCGCTCCGAGGCAGGCAGCGCCGGGCGCGACACGCGCGGCCTGATTCGCCAGCACCAGTTCGACAAGGTGGAAATGGTGCAAATCACCCACCCCGACCACAGCTACGAGGCCATGGAGGCCATGACCGGCCACGCCGAGGCCGTGCTGCAAAAGCTGGGCCTGGCCTACCGTGTCATCGTGCTGTGCACCGGCGACATGGGTTTTGGTGCCACCCGCACGCACGACCTGGAAGTGTGGGTGCCGGCGCAGAACACCTACCGAGAAATCAGCTCGGTCAGCAACTGCGAAGCCTTCCAGGCCCGCCGCCTGCAAGCGCGCTTCAAAAACGCGCAGGGCAAAAACGAACTGGTCCACACCCTGAACGGTTCCGGCCTGGCCGTGGGCCGCGCCCTGGTGGCCGTGCTGGAAAACTACCAGAACGAAGACGGCAGCATCACCGTGCCCGATGCGCTGCGCCCCTACATGGGCGGGCTGGCGCTGCTCAAGGCCTGAAGCCAGACCCGAAAACCCGGTGCCGCACGGCTGCTAGAATCGCGGCTCTTTTGAATAACGACCCACCCAGGAAAGATGGCAGAGTGGTCGAATGCACCGGATTCGAAATCCGGCGTACAGGTTTGCCTGTACCGAGGGTTCGAATCCCTCTCTTTCCGCCAGTGATCCAATAAAAAAGCGCCTATCAGGGCGCTTTTTTATTGGATCACGCCAGATCAGTTAAGTTGGGCGCGGTGCATCACACCAAAACGATCGGCCAATGCGCTCAGGCGTTTGTCCATCGTCCACAACTCCAGGCCCGGTGACAGCAGGGCAGAGGCCAACAGACTCACGTCCACCCAGCCACAACCCAGACCAAACAGTTTTTCTCGCTCAATCAAGCCCATGACTTCTTGCCATTGGGCTTGCCGGGTGAGCTGCAACACAGACAGGTCAGACAGCGTTCTGGTTCGCTCGGGTGGCGTGCCGCACGCGAGTTCACCCAGGACCATCGGGTGAACCACCACAGCGTCCATTTCAAGCAATTGAACGAGTGCTGGGTTGTGTTCTCGAAAGTGATTCACCCACACTGAGGTGTCCACCAGCACGCTCCTCATGCGGTGTTCTCGCGTTGGCGGGGAATGTCAGGCATGTCGCGCTTGGCGGCACCCAGCGCGGCCAAGCGCTTGGCCGCCTGAACGCGCACAAACATCTTGATGGCCTCTTTGAACAGATCAGACTTGTCCATGTCGGGGTCTGCCACTTCGAGCGCTTTTTCGTACAGCACATCGTCAATCGTCACGGTGGTTCGCATGGGTGCCTCCGAGCATCAAAATAAGCATCATTTTGCATCAAATGCAGGGAGGATGGGTCCGCGTGCCGCATGCCTGTCCATCCGCCAAAGTCGCAACGTCGGCGTGACGGTGCTGTTCAGCAGCCCTGCAACCCGTCGTGTAACGCCACCATGGCCTGGGTGATTTTGTGGTTGGGGTCGAGGTGGATCATGGGGCGGCACTGCTCGTGCGACTCTCGGATGCGCACCGACGAAGGCAAGTACGGTTGCAGCACCGGCAGGCCTTCGGCAATCAGCTCGGCCACCATGCGCTGGGGCAGGTTGGCGCGGGGCTGAAATTGGTTGACCACAATGCCCTTCACGCTCAGGGCAGGGTTGTGGTCGGCCTGAATCTCTTGCACGTTCTCCAGCAGGGTGTACAGCGCTTGGCGCGAGAAGCTGTCGCAGTCGAACGGGATGAGGCAGCCCGAGGCCCCAATGAGCGCGGCGCGGGTGTAAAAGTTGAGCGCGGGTGCGGTGTCGATGTAGATGTGCTGGTACACCTCGCCCAGCTGTTGCAGGGCCTCGCGCAGCTTGTAGATTTTTTGGCGTGACTCCAGCTTCACCACCAGCTCGGTGAGGTCGGGGCTGGAGGCCATCAGGTCCAGGTGCTCAAACGGGGTGTTCACCACAAACTCGGTGGGCGACACGCCCTTGAAGCTGAAGCTCAGGGTTTGGTCAAAAAAGCTGGCTGCCGTGGGCTGGTCGGCGTGGGGCGCATGGCCCAGCAGGTAGTGGCTGGAGTTGCCCTGGGGGTCCAGATCGATGACCAGCGTGCGGTGGCCCTGGCTGGCGCTGATGGCGGCCAGGTTGCAGGTGATGGTGGATTTGCCCACCCCACCTTTTTGGTTGAACACGACTGTTGGCATACATCTCCCGTCAAAAACAGCCCGGCGGCCGGGCAAAAAGAGGTGGCCATTGTCCGCCATCAGGTGGCGGTGGCACTCTCCTGGGCGGCTTGCTGGGCAATTTCGCGCAGCGCCTGCTCGAACACGGCCACTGGCTGCCCCCCGGAGATGAGGTGACGCTGGTTGATGATGACGGCGGGCACGGACTGAATGCCGCTGCGGGTGAAAAACGCTTCACGCTCGCGCACGTCTTGCGCGAATTCGTCGCTGCCCAGAATGGCGTCGGCGCGCTGGACGTCCAACTCGGCCTCGGCCACCGCGCTCAGCAGCACCTCGTGCGACTCCATGGGCTGGCGGTCGCGGTGGCAGGCGTTGAGCAGCGCCATTTTCAGGGCCGCTTGCTGGGTGGGGTGGAATTCCCCGGCCCAGTGCAGCAGCCGGTGGGCATCGAAGGTGTTGTAGATGCGGCCGCGGCCATCGGGGTTGAACTCAAAGCCCACTTCGGCGCCCCGCTGACGGATGGTGTCGCGTATCTGGGCCTGCTGTGCGGGGGTGGAGCCGTACTTCTGCGTCAGGTGTTCGGCAATGTCCTGTCCCCCGGCGCCCATTTGCGGGTTCAGCTCGAAGGGTTGGAAGTGCAGCTCCGCGCTCACCTCGTCCTTCAGGTGGGTCAGTGCCTGGTTCAGCGCCGAGAGGCCCACCGCGCACCAGGGGCAGGAGATGTCGGACACAAAGTCAATGCGCAAGGGCGTGGTCATGGGGTGTGCTCCTGAAAACGGGGATGCCGACATTGTCCGGCGGGTATCGAAACCTTGTCTGTGGCAAGGGTGGCTCACCAGGCCTGTGGGTCCAGCTGGTAATACTGGTGCAACTGGCGGTACAGCTCAGGGTGCTGGGCGGCGAGGGCCCGGGGCTGCATGAAGAAGGTTTCGGTCACCACGGCAAAAAATTCTTCCGGGGCGGTCGCGCCATAGGGGTCGATGAGGGTGTGCTCACCGGCATCGGCCAGCCAACGCAGGTCTTCGTAGGCCCGCTGAAAGACCTGGGCCCAGGTCTGGGCCGATTGCCCTCTGCGCAAGGGGGGGGCACCGTTGGCCGGGCCGGTGGCCTGGTCCAGCTGGTGGGCAAATTCGTGCATGACCACGTTGTGGCTGAGGTGCGTGCTTGAGTGGGTGGCGGGGTTGGGCGACGGGCTGGCCGGGCCACTGCGGCCCAGGCCTGTCCAGGCGCCCGAGCGGGCGCCCTGGCGGGCGTCTGCCCACGAGAGCACCACGCGCCCCTCCTGCCACGATTCGCCCAGCCTCACCTCGGGTGACTGGCTCACCACGCCGCCGGGGTGGTGTTGCTGGGCATCCACCCGAAACGCACCGGGGTAGAGCAACACCTCGCGCAGTTCGGGGTAAGGCGCCACGCTGAGGGCGGTGTGTGGTTGATCGGCACCGGGCTGGCGGTGCAGCTCCAGTACCAGCACACAGGCCTGAGCGGCCACGAGCACACGCATGTCGTCTGTCACCTGCAGGCCCTGGCAGCCGATGATGGGCTTTTCGGCCACAAACACCTGCACCATGGCCTGGAGCCGCTTTTGCAGCGGGTGGGGCAGGTGGTTGTACAGCGGGAACTGGCGCTGCAGCAGCTTGCGCCAGGCGGTGGGGAAGGGGCGCGCCCCCCAGCGTTGGCGTTGCCAGCGCCGCCACAGTGGCCCGCCCAGCAGCAGCCCCAGCACGGCCAAGCTCAACAGGCCAAAGCCGACCTCAGGCGACATGTGGGTCCGCCTTGCATGGGGAAAGGAGGCATTGGAAAAACAGCACGCCCTCACCTGAAGCCATTGGTGGCTTTTTCAAGGCGGGGGCGTGTGCGGGAGGTGGCGCAGGCCTGCGCTCAGCCCTTGGCTTCGCGCAGCGCGGCCATGGCAGCATCGAACTCGGTGGGGCTCACGCCGTGGTGCAGCACCTGGCCCAGTGCGGCCAGGGCGACGCTGCCCTCGGCCTGCAGGCGGGCAATGGCCGCTGCGCACGCCTTGGGCTGTTCGAAGCCTGTGCTTTGCAGCAGCAGCTGGCCGCCGGCGGCTTGCAGCTTGACGTAAAACAGTCCGTCTTTTTCGCGGTACTGCTTGAAGGTGGGCAACGCCGCCTTGCCGGCCTTGGTCGGCTGGGCCGTGGCGGTGGCGCTGGCCAGGTGACGCAGTCCCACGGCGTGGCGCAGCTTGGCGGTGAAGGGGGTGGCGATGGCGCGGGCTTTGGCGGCACCGGCCAGCAAAATGGTTTCCACCTCCTGGGGGTGGGCCATGTAGTGCTCGTAGGTCGCACGCATGGGGGCAATTTCGGCGTCCAGGCGTTCGAACAACTGCTGCTTGGCCTCACCCCAGGCAATGCCGTCGGCAAAGGCTTGGCGCATGGCGGCCGTTTCGGCGGGGGTGGCAAAGGCCTGGTAAATCTGGAACAGGGCGCTGCCTTCGGTGTCTTTGGGCTCGCCGGGCGAGCGCGAGTCGGTCAGCAGGCCCATGACCAACTTTTTCAGCTGTTCGCGCGGGGCGAACAGGGGAATGGTGTTGTCGTAGCTCTTGCTCATCTTGCGGCCGTCCAGCCCCGGCAGGGTGGCCACGTTGTCGTCAATGGCGGCCTCGGGCAGGGTGAAGTGTTCGCCGTACACGTGGTTGAAGCTGGCGGCCATGTCGCGCGCCATTTCAATGTGCTGAATCTGGTCACGGCCCACGGGCACTTGGTGGGCGTTGAACATCAGGATGTCGGCCCCCATCAGCACCGGGTACATGAACAGGCCGGCGGTCACGCCGTCGTCGGGCTCGGTGCCGGTGGCGGTGTTTTTGTCCACGCTGGCCTTGTAGGCGTGGGCGCGGTTGAGCACCCCCTTGCCGGTCACGCAGGTGAGAAACCAGGTGAGCTCAGGGATTTCGGGGATGTCGGACTGGCGGTAGAACACCACCTTGGCCGGGTCCAGCCCTGCTGCCAGCCAGGTGGCGGCAATTTCCAGCGTGGAGCGCTGCACCCGGGCCGGTTCACCGGTTTTGATGAGGGCGTGGTAGTCGGCCAGGAAGTAAAAGCTCTGCACCCCGGGTCGCGTGCTGGCCCGCACCGAGGGGCGGACCGCGCCCACGTAGTTGCCCAGGTGGGGGGTGCCCGAGGTGGTGATGCCGGTGAGAACGCGCTGTGTCGTCATGGGAAAATAATTTTTAATGAAAAAGTGCCTTAGCGCTTTATTGATGTAAAAAGTTTGCTATTGTTTTATTTGATATGACTGCGCTCAAAACAGCAGCAGGCGCAAGGGTGCCAGCAGCAGCTCAATGGCATTGGCCGTCAACCCCATGAGGGGGCGCAGCCACAGCGTGCCCACCACACCGCTGATGACCAGCGCCATGACGATGAAAAAGCCGTAAGGCTCCAGCCGGGACACGGCCATGGCCATCCGCATGGGAAGCAAACCCACCAAAATGCGCCCGCCGTCCAGGGGCGGCAGAGGGAACAGGTTGAATGCAAACATGACCAGGTTGACCAGCACGCCAGCCCTGGCCATTTCCAGGAAGAAGCGCTCCTCGCTGCCCATGGCCACCAACAGGTAGGCCAGCAATGTCCAGGCCACGGCCTGGGCCAGGTTGGCGCCTGGCCCAGCCAGCGCAACCCACACCATGTCGCGCTTGGGGTTGCGCAGGCGCCCGAAGTTGACCGGGACCGGCTTGGCATAGCCGAACAGAAACGCCCCCGACGTGGCGAAATACAGCACCAGCGGCATGAGCAGCGTGCCCACCGGGTCGATGTGCTTCAGGGGGTTGAGCGTGATGCGCCCCAGCATGTGCGCCGTGGGGTCGCCAAAGTGCAGTGCGGCATAGCCGTGCGCCGCTTCGTGCACGGTGATGGCAAACAGCACCGGCAGGGCGTAGATGGCGACGGTCTGAATCAGGTTGGCAATGTCCATGGGGGCCATTGTCCCAGACGCATGGGCTCAGCCCAGGCCCAGCGGGGCCAATGGCCCCTGGCCCTGGCGCACCACCACCGGGTCGTCGCCCTGGCCCATGGGCACCAGATCGATCACGGTGGTGGGTTCCAGTGTGCAGGCGCCCGCGTCGATGATGGCGGCCAGTTCGTGTTCAAAGCGCTCGCGGATGTCGTGCGGGTCGTTCAGCGCATCGGTCTCGCCTGGGGCTATCAGTGTGGTGGCCAGCAGGGGGGCGCCGTGCTCTGTCAGCAGTGCTTGCAGCGTGGTGTGCTGCGGCAGGCGCAGGCCAATGGTCTTGCGCGAGGGGTGGCTGAGGCGGCGCGGCACTTCTTTGCTGGCCTCCAGGATGAAGGTGTACGGCCCCGGCGTGGCCAGTTTGAGCAGCCGGTACTGCCGGTTGTCCACCCGGGCGTAGTTGGCCAACTCCGACAGGTCGCGGCACAGCAGGGTCAGGTGGTGTTTGTCGTCCACCTGCCGGATGCGGCGCAGGCGATCGGCTGCCGCCTTGTCGTCCAGGTGGCACACCAGCGCGTAGCTGGAGTCTGTGGGCACGG
Organism: uncultured Hydrogenophaga sp.; assembly: GCA_964396895.1. Classification (GTDB taxonomy): domain Bacteria; phylum Pseudomonadota; class Gammaproteobacteria; order Burkholderiales; family Burkholderiaceae_C; genus UBA2334. Next base: position 219,453 of record CAYNGJ010000004.1, read on the forward strand.
CGAGCACACCGCCTTTGGCCAACAAGGCCACGGCCTGCTTGAGCAGGCGGGGCTGGGGGTTGTCGGGGTGAACTTCAAAAAACTGTGACATGCCCCGATTGTCGGGCACCACCTGCACCCACTGCCTGACAGCGGGTTTGTTGACCTGGGTCAAGCCAGACTGACGCGAGGTTGACATCCGTCAATTGGCACGGTGATGAATCACGGTGCAATGGTCACTGTTTCCCACACAGAGGAGTGACCATGAAAGCAGTTGTAGACCTTTTTTCCACCGACTACGGTTTGTTCAGCGTGGGCGTGATCGCGTTCACGCTGGGCATGGGGGTGTGGTTCTACCGCTACTTCAACCGCCGCATGGACGAAGACGCCGCCAAAGCTGGCCAGTGAGCCTCGCACAGGCCATCTTTTGGCCGTTGACCGTGGCATTTGCACGGTTTCTCGGGTATGGCAGGACCGACGTGGTGGGTAACCTGGGTACCATGGTCGGTATCCGAATTCACCGGGATGTCCACCATGTCCTTTCCCATCCGCGCCCGCGTGTGGCTGCTGTCCGCCGCAGCGGTTGTTGCGCTGTCCGCCTGCCAGACAACCCCTGAGCCCGCGCCCATCCAAGCCGCACCAGCGGCCTACAGCGGGCCTGTGCTGCCCATTGAGCAGTCTGACCGGGGGGTACAGATTTTCCTGCCCAGTTCGGTGCTGTTTGAGGTGGGCAAAGCCAGCTTGGACAATGCCGCAGCCGACCCCTACCTGGACCGGGTGGCCCACCTCCTGAAAACCAAGACGGACAAAACGGTGGTGCTGGAAGGCCACGCCGACAGCACCGGCACGGATGCCATCAACACCGCACTCTCACTGCAGCGGGCACAAACCGTGTCCAAGGCGCTGGCCGAGCGCGGCGTGACGACCCAGCGGCTGTCTGCTGCGGGCTTTTCGTCGCGTCGCCCCGTGGCGTCCAACGCCACCGACGCCGGACGGCGCCTGAACCGCCGGGTGGAGGTGGTGGTGCTGGACGAAAAGGTGGAAAACATCACCCGGGGTGAACCCGCCAACGCGTTTGCCTCGGCCTGGACCCAACTCAAAACCCTGATCGAACAGGGCCAAGTGCAACCGGTGGGCAAAGAATGAGCCTGGACCGTCGGCAGCTGCTGGCTTGGGGGGGCGCGCTGGCCGCAGGCACGGCAGCGGCCCAAACCAATGCCGGCGCGCGTGCAGGGCGCTCGATCGCTGGCTCCGGGGCGCGCCGCATTGGCTTGGCCTTGGGCTCCGGTTCGGCCAGGGGGTTTGCCCACATCGGGGTGTTGCAGGCCTTGGATGAAGCGGGCATTGCCGCCTCCGCCGTGGCGGGCACCAGCGCTGGCTCCCTGGTGGGCGTGATGTACGCCGCAGGCCTGTCACCCTGGCGCATGCAGGAGCTGGCCCTGACGGTGCGCGACATCGACGTGGTGGACATGGCCAGCGGCAACCGCCGGGGCATGGTGTCGGGGTATGCCCTGCAACGCCTGGTCAATGGCTACTTGGGCAACAAACCCATCGAGGCCCTGCCACGCCGCTTTGCGGCCGTGTGCACCGATCTCTCCAGCGGTGAACTCGTCGCACTGGCGCAAGGCGATGCCGGAGCGGCCGTTCGCTCGTCCTGCTCCATACCGGGGGTGTTCGTGCCCAACCAGCACGCTGGCCGGGAGTTGGTGGATGGGGGCTTGGTCAGTCCATTGCCCATTCAAACCGTGCGCAACTTGGGGGCCGATTGGGTCATCGCCATCGATGTGGGCAGCCGCCCCTCCAAGTCGCCCCGTGCGGGCCTGTACGAAATCATCCTGCAGTCGTTTGAAATCATGGGGCGTGCGCTGTCCACCCTGGAGCAACAGCAGGCCGATTTCCTGATCCAGGTGGACACCGACCGTTTTGATAGCGCCGATTTCAACAAGCGCAAAGACCTGATCGAGGCGGGTTACCTCGCGGGCCAGCGGGCATTGCCCGCACTGCGCCGACTGCTGGCGCAGGCCAACGGCTGAAGGTCTGCGCGGGGCGGTGCACCGCTGCGGGCAACTGGCAAAATGGGCAGCCGTCGGTGGTTGGCACCGGCATTCTGGGTTCGCCCACCCCCACGCATGGCCTTACCTTCATCCCTTCCCGGTCTGTCGCCCCAAAACCCTGCGCCCGAACCACGTACCCAGGGTCTGCCTGTGGCCCAACTGGAGCACACGCTGAACCAGACGCTGCGGGCCTCGGATTTCCGGGACTACGGGCCCAATGGCCTGCAAGTGCAGGGCCGGGCAGCGGTGTCCCATGTGGTCACGGGCGTGACGGCCAGCCTCGCACTCATTGAAGCGGCTGTGGCGGCCGGGGCTGACACGCTGCTGGTGCACCACGGCCTGTTCTGGCGTGGTCAGGACGGCCGGGTCATCGGTTGGATGCACCGGCGACTCAAGGCTTTGCTGCAGCACGACATCAACCTGCTGGCCTACCACCTGCCGCTGGACGCCCACCCCACCCTGGGCAACAACGCCCAATTGGCGCGGGTGCTGGGCTTGCAGCCGCTGGCTCACGCCAACGCAGCGCCCCTGGCGCCAGACCAAGCGCCGTCATTTGAACGGTTTGGCGAACAAGACCTGGGTTTCCTGGGGGCAAGCCAGTGCGCCACGCTGGGCGAGCTGGCCGCACGGGCGGAGCAGCGCCTGGGCCGACCGGTCACCTGCGTGGGTGAACCCAGCATGGGGCTGCGCACCGTGGGCTGGTGCACCGGTGGGGCGCAGTCTTATTTCGAGCCTGCGGTCGCGGCGGGTGCCAACGCTTTCATCACAGGCGAAATTTCAGAGCCTCAAGCCCACCTGGCCCGCGAAATGGGGGTCGGCTACCTGGCCTGCGGCCACCATGCCACCGAGCGTTACGGCGTGCAGGCCCTGGGCGAGCACCTGGCCAGCACCTTGGGCCTGCAGCACACCTTCATTGACATCGACAACCCCGCATGATCACGCCAGCAACCCTTTTGCCTGTGGTCATTTCCATGGGTGACCCGGCGGGTATTGGCCCGGAGATCATTGCCAAGGCCTTCCGTGATCAGCCTGGTTTGCTCACCGGCTGCGTTGTGGCGGGTGATGTGGCCGTGATGCAGCGCGCCGCACAGTGTGTGGGTGGTGCGCTGCCTCTGGCGGTGTTGGACGGGCTGGCCGACGTGGCGCAGGCGCCCCCGCGTTGTGTGCCGGTGATTCAGGCATGCCAGACGCTGGACGATCAGACGGCAGGTGCGCCCGCGCTGCCCGTGTGGGGCCAGGTCAGCGCCGTGGCTGGACGGGTGGCGGCAGACTGCATTGCCTGGGCCGCGCAGGCTGCGCTGCGCGGGGAGGCGGCGGCCTTGGTGACTGCACCCATCCACAAAGAGGCGTTCAGCGCGGCGGGCATCAGCCACCCCGGGCACACCGAGTTTTTGCAGGCGCTCGCCGCGCAGCACCTGGGGCGCAGCGTGGCCGATGTGCCAGTGCGCATGATGCTGGCCAACCCCGAGCTGAAAACCGTGCTGGTCAGCATCCATGTGTCGTTGCGCCAGGCCATCGAGGCCGTGACCACTGCCAACGTGCTGCAAACGCTGCGCATTGTGCAGGCCAGCCTGGGCAGACGCACCGCACCGGGTGTGCCGGGTGCCCGCCTGAAGGTGGCGGTGGCGGGACTCAACCCCCACGCGGGTGAGGGCGGCTTGTTCGGGCGTGAAGAGGTGCAGGTGATTGCCCCCGCCATTGCCCAGGCACGCGCCGAGGGCATGGATGTGCACGGCCCGTTCGCGCCCGACACGGTGTTCATGCGGGCGCGCACTGGCGAATTCGATGTGGTGGTGGCCATGTACCACGACCAGGGGCTGATTCCCGTGAAGTACCTGGGGGTGGAGCAGGGGGTGAACGTGACCCTGGGCCTGCCACTGGTGCGCACCAGCCCCGATCACGGCACGGCATTTGACTTGGCGGGCACCGGCCGGGCCGACCCTGCCAGCTTGCTGGCGGCCATCCGTTGGGCCCAGTCAGCTTGTGGATTAAAACCAACAGGGTCTGATTTATGAAAAATCAGACCCTGGCGCTTTTGGGATATAAATAGTTTGCTATTTATTTTTTCAGGCTGTCGCGGATTTCACGCAGCAGTGTGATGTCTTCGGGCGTGGGGGCCGGTGCGGCGGGCGCTTCTGGCTCGGCGGGTGTTTGGCGCTTGAGGCGGTTCACCTGTTGAATCAGCATGAAAATGATGAACGCCAGAATGAGAAAGTTGACCGCCACGGTGACGAAGTTGCCATAAGCCAGCACAGGAACACCGGCTTTCTTCAGTTCGGCCAGCGACATGGCCGTGCCCTCGGGCACTTTGCCCAGCACCACAAACAGGTTGGAAAAGTCGAGGTTGCCCACCACCCGACCCACCACCGGCATGATCACGTCTTCGACCAGTGAACCGACAATCTTGCCAAAGGCGCCGCCAATGATCACGCCCACGGCGAGGTCGATGACGTTGCCTTTGACCGCGAACTCCTTGAATTCCTGCATCATGCCCATGGTGTTTCCTTTGAAAATGAATGGCCCGCATTGAAAACGGTGACCGCTGCGCCTGGGGTGGGGCGCTGCGGGTGAGGCATCAGCCGTCTGCGTTGATGGACTGAATGAGCTCGGCCAGCACGACGCTGGCGCGGTCGTTCTCGACCTGGCAGGTGCCAGCCGCGTTGTGCCCGCCACCGCCGTGTTGCAGCATCAGCGCGCCCACGTCGGTCTTGCTGCTGCGGTCCAGTATGGATTTGCCCGTGGCGAACACGGTGTTCTGCTTTTGCACACCCCACAGCACGTGGATGCTGATGTTGCACTGCGGGTACAGCGCATAGATCATGAAGCGGTTGGTGGCCCAGATGGTTTCTTCGTTGCGCAGGTCCAGCACCACCAGGTTGTGGTGGACGGTGCTGCAACGCTTGAGCTGGACCAGCGCCTGTTCGGCATGGGCGTTGTAGATGTCGATGCGTTCACGCACATCGGGCAACTGCAGAATGTCTTCGATGCCGTGCCGGCGGCAGTATTCGATGAGGTCCATCATCAACTGGTAATTGCTGACGCGGAATTCGCGAAAGCGTCCCAGGCCGGTGCGTGAATCCATCAGGTAGTTCAACAGCACCCAGTCTTTCGGGTGGAGGATTTCATCGCGGCTGAACTGGGCGGAGTCGGCCTTGTCCACCGCTTCCATCATGTCTGAGGTGACGTGGGGGAATGCCTTGGCACCACCGTAGTACTCGTACACCACCCGCGCCGCCGACGGTGCGGTGGCCGAGATGATGTGGTTGGGCCGATCACCCGTGTTGCGGATGGTTTCCGACTCGTGGTGGTCAAACGCCAAGTGGGCAGCCGCCACGTAGGGCAAGTTGGTGGTGATGTCGCGGCCGGTGATGTCGATCTTTCCGTCCTGCATGTCTTTGGGGTGCACGAACTTGATGTCATCAATCAGGTTCAGCTCTTTGAGCAGCACGGCGCACACCAGGCCGTCGAAGTCGCTGCGGGTCACCAATCGGAACGTCTTGTGGCTCATGGGCTTCCTCAGGGGAGAAGGGATCAATATGCGGCTGAAAACGGGGGTTTCACCACCGGGATGCCTGTCCCTCATGGACCTGGGCACAAATCATCGTACCCCAGAACGACCCAGGCCAGCACGGTGGCTGGCCTGGGTGTGTCGGGTGTGAGAAGTGTCACGCCCCTGTGGGGAAAGTGCCCGGCAACAGGATGTCGCGGGTCACGTTTTCGAGTTGGGTATGGCCGCTGAAGGCCATGGTCAGGTCCAGCTCTTTGTGGATGATTTCCAGGCATTTGGTCACGCCTTCCTCACCCATGGCACCGAGTCCGTACAGGAAGGGGCGGCCAATGTACACACCCTTGGCGCCCAGTGCCCAGGCGCGCAGCACGTCCTGGCCGCTGCGGATGCCGCCGTCCATGTGCACCTCAATGTCCTTGCCCACGGCCTCCACCACACGCGGTAGCGCATGGATGCTGCTTTCAGCCCCGTCGAGCTGGCGGCCACCGTGGTTGCTGACGATGAGGGCATCGGCCCCACTGTCCACCGACAGTTTGGCGTCGATGTTGTCCTGGATGCCCTTGATGATGAGTTTGCCGCCCCAGCGCTTCTTGATCCAGGCCACGTCATCCCAGTTCAGTGCCGGGTCAAACTGCTTGGCCGTCCATTCGCTCAAAGATCCCATGTTGTCCACGCCCTTGACGTGGCCAACGATGTTGCCAAAGCCATGGCGTTTGGTGCCCAGCATGCCCAAGCCCCAGTGCGGCTTGGTCATCATGTTGATGATGTTGGGAATGGTCAGCTTGGGTGGGGCAGACAAACCATTTTTCAGGTCTTTGTGGCGTTGTCCCAGAATTTGCAGGTCCAGGGTGATGACCAGTGCGCCGCAGCCAGCGGCCTTGGCACGGTCAATCAGGCGCTCGATGAAGTCGCGGTCCTTCATCACGTACAGCTGGAACCAAAAGCCTTGTCCTGCGTGCTCGGCCACGTCCTCGATGGAGCAAATGCTCATGGTGGACAAGGTGAACGGCACGCCAAATTTTTTGGCGGCACGCGCCGCCTTGATTTCGCCATCGGCATGCTGCATGCCCGTCAGGCCAGTGGGGGCCAGGGCCACTGGCATGGCCACCTTTTGGCCAATCATGGTGGTGGCGGTGCTGCGGTTTTCCATGTTCACGGCCACGCGCTGGCGGAACTTGATCTTTTGGAAATCGCTCTCGTTCGCGCGGTAGGTGCTCTCGGTCCACGAGCCGGAATCGGCGTAGTCGTAGAACATGCGAGGGACGCGCTTCTGAGCCAGAACGCGCAGGTCTTCAATGTTGGTGATGACGGTCATGCAGGTGTCTCCTTGGGTGGCACGCATGGTAGCTTCAGGCCCCATGACCGGGTTGTGAAACCGGGCCGTCGCCGTGTGAAATAAATTGAGAATGGCCGTCCAAATGCCAGTTCGCCCAGGTGCCAGCGCACGGTCTATCGAGTGGCCTTTTGTGAAGGCGGTGGCGATCACCACCGCCATGGGAAAGTTGGCTGGCAGGGCTGGCGCATCTCGCGCCATGGCAGTTGGCAGCGGAGGCCCCGGCAGGGGGTTCAGACCTGGCGGATCAGCTGCAGCTCACACTGCCACAGCCACTCATGGTGGCGGGGCGCACGCGGCTGGGGTCGGTCAGGGTTTCGGTGGCGCTGTCAAAACCCACCTCTTTCATGTGCAGGGCCAGTCCTGCGTCCATGGTGGCGGCGTGTTGCGGCAACCATTCGATCAGGGCCTCTGCCAGGCGCTGGATGATTTCGTTGTCACCGTCCAGGTAGTGCTTTTCCACGGCGCGCATGGTGTCCAGGATGGTGGCGTGGTGCGACGCATGGCAGTTGTCGGGTGTGAAGCCGGTGGCCAGCATCCAGCGCTCTTCCTGGGCAAAGTGCGCTTCGGTGTGCACCAGCATCTCGCGGTACAGCGGCAACTGGTCGCGCAAGGGGGTGGCCATCACACGGTTGAGCATGGCCAGAAATTCTTCGTGGGTGTCGTCCATGCGCGCATCGCCCAGGACCATGTTGGGCCCCCAGGTCAGGCCGGTGGCAGCGGCTTGGGCAGCCGCGGTGGGGTGATTGGTTTGGACTGGTGCATTCATGGCGGACTAGGCTAACGGTGCGGGGGTGCCGAGGTGTTGACGCAGGTCAAAGCCAGCGACCCCATGGCGTGGTCGGGGGTGTCAGTGGCTTGGCGACTGGGTGGATTCAGCCCCACACCACCGAGCGCATGGCAATGGACCCCATCTGGAAGCCTTCATTGAAAAACCGGGGGGATTCGCCCGCGTGCACCGCGCCCGCGGTGTGCAACAAGGGCAGGTAGTGGTCGTGTGTGGGATGGGCGGCTTGGGCCAAGGCACCCAGATTCAGGAAATCGGCCAGCGCCGCATGGTTGCCCTGGGTGAGGTGGCGCGCGGTGATGGCATCAAACTCCAGCGCCCAGTCGGGGGCTTGGTGGTTTGTTGCGGTGCGCATGGCAGCGCGCAGGTTGTGTACGGTGTTGCCGCTGCCCACGATCAGCACGCCTTGCTCGCGCAGCGCCCGCAACTGTTGCCCCAGGGCCAAGTGTTCGGTGGGAGGTCGGCTGTAGTCCATGCTGAGCTGCATGACGGGGATGGTGGCCGCCGGAAACATCGGTTGCAGGACGGCCCACGCGCCATGGTCCAGTCCCCATTGGTGATCGTCCACCGTTACTGTCGGACTGCGCATCACCCGGCTCAGGTTTTCCGCCACTTCGGGCCAGCCAGGGGCGGGGTATTGCACGTCGAACAGGGCGCGGGGGAAACCGCCGAAATCGTGGATGGTGGCGGGCTTTGCCATGCCAGTCACCTGCCAGCCACGGGTGAGCCAGTGGGCCGAAATGCACAGAATCAGTTGCGGCGTGGGGTAGGGGCCACCGTCGCCAAACTGGCGACCCAAGGCCTGCCAGGCGCGCCGCCAAGGGTTGTCTTCAATGGCGTTCATGGGGCTGCCGTGACCCAGGAACACCACCGGCAGGCGGGGGCTGGGGCGCAACGGGGGCAGGGCGCTCAGGCTGAGGGGAGAGGCCAATCCGCTGGCGGCGGGGCCGGTGGCGTGCAAGAACGGTGTCATGGCAATGGTGGCGCCCAGTGCGCCGACGAGTTGGAGGGTGGTGCGTCGTTTCATGGTGTGTGCTGCGACCATGATGGTGCACCCTCGTCTGCCGGGTGAGTCCAGTCCACTTTGCCGGCACCGTTCAATCGGCTTGAACGGTGCCGGTCACTGTGAGGAGCTGTTGGGGATGGATTTGTTGGTCAAATAACCTTCAAACGCTTGTCATGAATAAAAAGTACGCTACTTTTATTTTACATTGATGGTGATGCGTTCACTCAACACCACTGGGTGATGGGGAATGTGGTTTTGGTCGGCCAGCAGCAGCTGCAGGGTGTGGGGACCGGTCGGCAATTCCAGGGTGGTTTCGGTTTGGCCGGCACCGAAGTGGCGGTGGCTGTTGTCGGCTGGCAAGGGGGCGTTGGTGTCGATATTCGCCACGTCCACCAGCAGGTGGTGGTGGCCCGTGCCTGCTTTTTCGACCCCGGCGGGGGCCACACCCATGCCGCTCAGGCCAAACTGGACCCGCACGGGGTTGCCCACCACGTCACCGTTTTTCAGGTTGATGAAATACACCTTGGCCATGCCAGGGGCCGCCACTTTTTGATACCCCGAACCCAGCATGGGCTGGCTTGGACTGAGCTGGGCAGGTGCTGTGGGTGCACCACCGCCCATGCTGGCGTGCTGAGCGCCGTGGCGGTGGCCGTGCATGGCACCGCAACCCGACAACAGTGCCACGGAGATGGCGGCCAAGACTGACAATCGAGCGCGGATCATGAGAGTCTCCTGAAAGTGGTGATGGACACACGCAGTGTGCGCGCTGTGCAATACCCATGATCACAGCATGCCTTGTCATCCCCTGGAGATGTGGTGCGGGACTCAGGCCTCAGGTTTGTTCCCCAGTTTGCTTCTGGCCGCCACGGAGGTGACGGGCGCTCAGAGGCCGGCGCGCGTGGGGTCCTTCTTTGGATGTTCTCTCGCTGCTTTGTTCACCGTTGGCCATCAAGTCACCCTGCCAGCACTTTCGGCGTCTGTGGCGTTGGCCTCACCGTTCAACGACGTTGAGGGGTGAGATTGATTTGCTGCTGAATATATCGCCGCTGAATGGGGCCTGTTCACTGTCGCGTCCGCTCGGTCTGGGTCGGTGACGTCACTGCACCAGGATGGTGATGCGCTCGCTCATCACGGCGGGGTGGTAAGAAATGTGGTTGGGGTCAGCCAGCAGCAGCTGCAGGGTGTGGGCACCAGGGGCCAGATCCAGCTGGATTTCGGTTTGCCCCGCGCCGAAGTGCTGGTGATTGGCATCGACGGGCAGTGTGGCGTTGAGGTCTACCGCTGGCACGTTGACCAGCAGGAGGTGGTGCCACGAGGGCGTGCTGGCAGCCACTGGTGCCGCGCCCATGCGCAACAAGCCCACCTTGATCTTGACAGGGCGACTGACCAAGTCACCCTGTTTCAGGTTCACGAAGTAGGGCAAGGTGCCTGGGGGGGCCGGCAGCTTGGCATATCCCGTGGCCAGGATGGGCTGGCTGGTCGAGATGTGTGTGGGTGTGTTGGGTGGTGCACTGGGGATGGCCTGGCCACCTGTGCTGACCAAGCAACCCGACAGCACCGCAGAAGTCAATGAGATCAGGCAGAAAAAACGCATGGGGTGTGGGAAGAACAGGCCTGAGGGTAAGGAGGTACTGGCGCAAACGACGATTCAGGCCATGGAATGCAGGCCGATGGTGTTGCCCTCTGTGTCTTGCACGATGGCGATGTGACCGTATTCACCGATGCCCATTTTGGGTTGACAGACCACACCTCCCGCGCCAGCCACACGGCCAGCCTCTGCAGCGCAGTCTGCGCAGGAAAAATACACCAGCGTCCCGCCGTCACTGGGCGGCTTCATGCCCGACTTGACCAAGGCGCCTGTCGCCCCCGGTGCGTCCAGCATGGGGAAGGCTTGCATTTCCATGTCCATGCCGGGCGGGGTGACCAGGGGGGTCAACGTCTGGCGGAACACCGCTTCGTAAAACGCCTTGGCCCTGGCCATGTCACTCACATAAATTTCGAACCAACCAACGGGATTTCGAGTAACGGTGGTCATGTCAGAGCCTTTCGGTGGTGGGACGCACAACAGGTCACGGCAGCAGCGCCGTGGGGGAATACACGGGGAGCCGATGTGGCGCAAGCGTGCGGCTCAGGCTCCCGGTTTGTTCTTCAGCTTGCCTTTGACCGCCACGGACGTGACGGGCGGTACTGGGCGGTCAGAGGCCAGGGGGGGTTTGGGGAGCGAGGTGTCCTTTTTCGGCTTCTTGGACATTTTTTCGCTGCGTTGTTCGCCTTTTGCCATGGTGCCTCCGGGAGGAATATCGGGTTGGTCAATGCTGAATCAGCAGTCAGGAGGTGAATGGTACATCTGACGGGCACTGATGTGCAGGGAGCGCAGGTGTCGCTGCCGCAGGAGCGTGCCAGCCTCAGTGTTCGATGTCCACCCCCTGGACGAACGCCACATGCCCTTTGATTTCTTCGGCATCGGGTTTGGGGTCGGGGTAATACCAAGCGGCATTGGCCTTCAACTCGCCATTGACCAGCAGCGAGTAGTAGTGAGCCTGACCTTTCCACTTGCAGGTTGTGCGGTGGTTGCTGAAGGTGACGTAGTCGCGGTTCAGACTGGCTTCGGGGAAATAGTGATTGCCTTCCAGCACCACTGTGGTGGGACTCTCGGCAATGATGACGTTGTTCCAGATGGCTTTCATGGGGGGCCTGGTGGGTGTGGTGTCACCGCGTGCGCGGCGGGTTCGGTGTCTCTGCGGTATTCCGGCAAGGCGTGGCCGCAATGTCTGCAATAGCGATCATCGGGGGCCAGGCCTTCTGCCAGGCATTGGGGGCAACTGCGGGTGGTGACCGGTTGGCCGGTGTGTTGGGCGCTCACCATTTCGGCGGTGACAATGCCTGTGGGCACGGCCAGCACGCCCCAGCCCATCAGCATCATGACCGAGGCCAGCAGGCGCCCCAGGTCTGTCTTGGGCGTGATGTCGCCAAAGCCCACGGTGGTGATGGTGGTGATGGCCCAGTACACGCCCACCGGAATGCTGGTGTAGCCGTTCTGCGGGCCTTCCACCACGTACATCAGCGTGCCAATGACCATCACCACCATGAGCACGGCCGACAGGAATACCAGGATTTTTCGGCGGCTGGCCCGCAACGCCCGCCCCAGGTGCGTGTACTCCGCCACGTAGTGCGTGAGCTTGAACACCCGAAACACGCGCAGCAGGCGGAACACCCGCACGTCGATGAGCGCATGTAACTCCGGCACCAACAAAGCCAGGTAGGTGGGCAGGATGGCCAGCAGGTCCACCACCCCGAAAAAGCTGCGCGCATAGGCCCAAGGGTGGGGGGCGCACCAGAGGCGCGCCAAATATTCGAGCGTGAAAATCACGGTGAACACCCACTCCAGCCCCCACAACAGGGTGTGGTGCTGTTGGGCGATGGACGCCACACTGTCCAGCACCACCACGACCAGGGACATGAGGATGGCCGCGATCAGCCACTCGTCAAACCGCCTGCCCGCGCGCGTGTCGGCCTCGAAAATGATGGTGTAAAGCCGCTGCCTCGCCGTGGCTGGCTGGGGGGACTGGGCAGGGGCGGGTGTCATGGGTGGGTGGCGACCAGCAAAGTTTCAGGCGTCAGCCCGCCAACCTTGCACCAGGGCACCCAGGCCAATGCCGGCCAGCGCCCACAGCAAATCCCAGTTGCCGGTGCCCAGTCCGGCAATGGCGGGGCCGGGGCACACGCCGCACAGGCCCCAGCCCACGCCGAACAGCGCGGCGCCCCTGGCGGTGTCGCGGTTCCAGGTGGCGGGGTGGGGGTGAAAGTGGTCGTCCAGCAATGGGCGGCGCATCAGCCGGGGTGCCAGTTGGTAGCCCAGCAGCGCCACCACCACCGCGCCGCCCATGACCAGCATCAGTCCCAGGTCCTGAAACAGCAGAAAGCCCAGCACCACCTGTGGCTGAACCATGGTGGACAACGACAAGCCAAAGCCAAACAGCGCGCCGGCCAGCAGCGTGACCAGCCCCTTGCCCAGTGCGGGGCTCATGCCTGGCCTCCCATCAGCCGGACAAACACGTTGGCCGTGACAAAGGCCGTGGCCATGAAAGTGAGCACCGCCATGAGCGAGGGCCACTGCAGCCAACCCAGGCCACAGATACCGTGGCCCGAGGTGCAGCCATTGCCCAGCCGTGCGCCGTAGCCCACCCAAAACCCACCCAGCAGCAACTGCCATGCGGGCAAGCCGGTGGACTGGGGTGCGGCGTCCGCCCAGCCCAGCCACCACACGGTGGCCCCCAGGACCAGACCAGCGGCGTACACCAGACGCCAGCCGCGGGACCCCACGAAACGTGGCTGCTGGAAGAACGGGCGCTGCACCACAAATGACCAAGTGCTGGAGAACACCGTGCTCATACCGCCCACGCGGCCAGTGAAGACAAACAGCAACGCCACGCCGGTGCCAATCAGCAGGCCACCCAGCAGGTAGTGCTGCCAGCCGAGGGGAAACAGGGAAAGCAATGGGGTCATGGGGCGGGATTATCGGGCTGTGCCCACACCAGCAGCAGGTTGTTGGCGGGCATGGCATGGCGCTGTGGCCCCCGCAGGCCTGCGCGCTGCGCGTGTTCGGTCACGTCGTTCAGGTGGCGGACCCCCCAGGTGGGGTCTTGCGCGCGCAGGCTCTGGTCAAACGCCAGGTTGCCCGGGGACGTGGGCACGCCGACTTCCAGGAACGGGCCGTACACCACCAGCACACCGCCCGGGGCCAGGTGGCGGGCGGCCAGCCGCATCAGCCCGGCGCAGGTGGCCCAGGGCGAAATGTGCAGCATGTTGGCGCAAAAAATGGCGTCAAAGGTCGGCGCACTGCCAGTCCAGGGCGGGGCCAGCACGTCCAGTCGCAGGGGTGGGCGCACATTGGCCAGCCCCGCCTGGGCCGCCCGGGCGGCGATGGCGGGCAGCATGTCGGCATTGAAATCGGTGGGTTGCCAGTGCCAGCCGGGCAGGCCTTGGGCGAAGCAGGCGGCGTGCTGGCCGGTGCCGGATGCCACCTCCAACGCATGGCCCTGGGGCGGCAGCACCCGGCGCAGGGTGTCCAAAATGGCGTGCTGGTTGCGCTCGGCGGCGGGGCTGAAGGGCAGGGGGTCGGGCGTGTTCATGGGCCACACCATAGCCAATCTGCACGCCCACTGCGGCAGCCCTGTTGGCCAGCACAGACAATGCCGCCCATGCACACCCTTGAACAATTGCGCAGTGGCGCGCTGGCAGGCATTCGCCGTCTCGACCTGACCTGTGGCCTGACCGCCTTGCCACCCGAAGTGTTTGACCTGGCCGACACACTGGAGGTGCTCAACCTCAGCGGCAACCGCCTGACCGAGCTGCCCCACGACCTGCCACGCCTGCACCGCCTGAAGGTGGTGTTTGCATCTGACAACCCCTTCACCCACCTGCCCGAGGTGCTGGGCGATTGCGCTTTGCTGGAGATGGTGGGCTTCAAGGCCTGCCGCGTTCAGCACGTGCCCGAGGCGGCTCTGCCACCCAAGCTGCGCTGGCTCACGTTGACCGATAACTGCATTTCAACGCTGCCGAGCAACATGGGCAATCATTCGTTGCTGCAAAAATTGATGCTGGCTGGCAACCAGCTCACCCACCTGCCCGACAGCCTGGCGCAGGCGCACCGCTTGGAGCTGATCCGCCTGTCGGCCAACCGCCTCACGCAACTTCCCGGCTGGCTGACCGAACTGCCCGCCCTGGCATGGCTCGCGCTGTCGGGCAACCCGCTGGGCTGGTCGACCGTGGCGCCAGCCCAGCCCCTGCCCACCGTGGCGTGGTCGCAGTTGCGGCTGGACGGTGTGCTGGGTGAGGGCGCGTCGGGCCGCATCCACCGCGTGCACCCAACCGGTTCGGCGTCTGGTGCCGAAGTGCCCAGTGCGCTCAAGCTGTTCAAAGGCGCGGTCACCAGCGACGGCCTGCCCGAGCACGAACTGGCCGCCTGCCGCGCCGCCGGACAGCACCCCGCGCTGTGCACGCCCCATGCTGAACTGGTCGGGCATCCGCAAGGCCTGGCCGGTTTGCTGCTGCCGCTCATTCCCGCCAGCCACACCAACCTGGCTGGGCCGCCCAGCCTGGACAGCTGCACCCGCGATGTGTACCCCAACGACCTGCGCTTGGCCCCCGGCGCCGCGCTGCACCTGGCCCGCCAGATGGCTGGGGCGTTGGCCCACCTGCACGCCCAGGGCGTGCTGCACGGTGACTTTTACGCCCACAACATGCTGTGGAACCCGGTCAGCGGGCAGGCCACGCTGAGCGACTTCGGTGCCGCCACCCTGCTGCCCGTGCACGACCCGGCCTTGCGCCGTGCGCTGCAGGCGCTGGATGCGCGGGCGTTTGGGCTTTGGCTGCAAGAGTTGCTGCCGCTGGTGTCGCCCGATGATGCGCTGCACTTGCCGAACCGCGCACACCTGTCAGCCGTCAACGGGTTGGCACAGGCCTGCCAAGCACCCGTGCCAGCACAGCGGCCCACCATGGCGGAGGTGGTGGAGGCGATGGAGGGGTTTGGACGATAGCGGGGTCTGCCGGCGCGGCCCACGGCCAGATGGCCCCGGGCGTCAGGGTTGCAACCGCACGCGCCAGTGGGTGCCGTCGACCAGCACGGCGCAGGCGCCACCGGGCAGTGGCAGCAGCCGCGCCACGCGTTCGGGCAGGGGCACCGGTTCGGCCAGGGTTTGCCATTGGCCCGGTGACTGCCAGCGCACGGCCTGCAGGGCGCGGTGTGTCATGTCGGGCAGCACGGTGGTGGGGCGCTCGCCGGCCACCGGTACCACCACGGCCAGGCGCTGCTCCAGTGCGCCCATGCGGTGGTTGGACACATCCAGGTGGCTGGCATAGGGCACCAGCTGGGGTGGACGAAAGTGGTGCAGGGTCAGCACGCCGCCGATGTGTGGGGTGGTCACGCTGGCCACGTCCAGGTGGCCGTCACCGTCGAAGTCGGCCACCCCCACGGGGTTGAGCCAGCGAAAGCTGGAGCCCGCGTTCGGCCCTCGGGCCACCTCCACCAGTTCGGGCATGCCGTTGGCGCCTGCGCGCACGCCCAACACCACCAGGGCTGCGCCTTGCTGTGCGTCGGCTTCGATCAGCAGCAGTTCGTCGCGGCCATCGCCGTCCAGGTCGTGCAGGCGGGGCACACGGTCTTCAAACACGCGGTTCAGGGGCAAGGTGTGGGTCACGGTGTGCCAGGGGCCACCCGCCACCCGCACCAGCGCCTGCACGCTGCCGGCATGCACGCCCGAACCCAGCGCGCCATGGGGGTAGCGGCGGGTGGGCGAGGCCAACCAGGCCCAGGCCACGTCGCGCTGACCCGCCACGGCCTGGCTGTCGGGAATGCGTTGCGTGGCTGCTGCTGGGAGGGGTTGCAGGGGCGCCACCGTGGGGGCGGCTGGCTCGCAGTGCTGCGGACTGGGTGAGGCGTGCAAGGCCATGGCATGGCTGGGTTTGACCGGGGTCAGCGCAGCCAGGCCCAGCCAACCGGCGGCCAACAGGACGGAAAATGTGTTGCTCATGACTTGGGTCGCCCGGGCGGCGGGTTTTCTTACACGGGCACCCGCTGCACCCCTGGGATAGCATCCCCCCCATGAGCAGCCACACCGAATGCGTGCACCCCGACACGCTGTACACCGAAGCCTTTCACCTGGAAGCCCCCCCATTTGCCTTGGCGCGAGACCTGTGGCCACGCAAGCCCGGGGTGTTTTTACGCCTGGTGCCCGAGGTGACGGCAGAGGCAGGGGCCCCGCCAACCCTGCGTCGCGAATGGGCCAGCGGTCAATTTGGCCTGGTGCCGCCTTGGGTCAAGTCAGCGTCAGACGCCAAGCTGCGCAGCACCAAGCTGGTGGTGGCGCGGTCGGAAACCGTCACCACGTCCAACAATTTCCGCCACGCCTGGCTCAATGGGCAGCGCTGCATCGTGCCCGTCATGGCGTTTTTTGAGGACGACTGGCGCAGCGGCAAGGCGGTGCCCACGCGCATTGCGCGGGTCGATGGCAAGCCCATGGGCCTGGCCGGGCTGTGGGAGCGCTGGGAGAAGGACGGTGAAGTCATTGACAGCTACACGCTGCTGACCGTCAACGCCAACAGCCACGCCCTCATGCACCGCTACCAGCAGGGCGGGGCCGAAAAGCGCATGCCCGCCATCCTGAATGAAGGTGCCTACGACGCCTGGCTGAGCGCCCACCCCGAGAAAGCCAAAGAGTTTTTGCGCGCCTACCCGGCCAACTGGCTGCTGGCCAACCCGGTGGAGAAAAAAGGCAGCAAGCCAAAACCTATTTATTGAGAGCTGACTTCTCTTGTGCAGTAAGCGCTAGAGGCAGTTTTTATATAAAATGTGCGGGGTCCACCATGGTGCGGTTGAGCATCACGCCCCAGTGCAGGTGCGGGCCGGTCACGCGGCCTGTGGCGCCCACGTCGCCCACGCGCTGACCGGCGGCCACGGCATCGCCCACCTGCACGGCGATGGCGCTCAGGTGGCACACCATGCTCAGCAGGCCGCCGCCGTGGTCCAGCCACACGGTGTTGCCATTGAAAAAATAGTCGCCCGTGTCAATCACCCGGCCCGCCAGCGGGGCCACCACCGGCGTGCCCGTGGGCGCGGCAATGTCCATGCCGCTGTGCGGGTTGCGCCCCTGCCCGTTGAACACCCGCCGCAGCCCAAATGAGCTGGAGCGCCGCCCTGGCGTGGGCACTTGCATGCGCAGCGCCTGGGGCTGGGTGTGCCAAGCGGGCGGCGGTGGGGTGAAGGTGGCCATGACCTCGCGCTGGTGGTCGCGCTCGCGCTCGAAGCGGGCCAAGTCTTCGGGGGCCAGGTCCACGGTGCGGGGTGCCACTTTCAGGCGCTGCTCGGCGTAGCGTTTGTCGGCCACGGTGTAGCGCAGCGTGCGGGGTGGCTGGGTGGGCCCGGTGGCTCGGTTGGCTGAGTTGGCTGGAACAGCGGGCGTGGCGGGCGTGGCCCCATCGGTGTGCCCGCTGGCGACCACCGTCACGCTGGCCTCGCCTGGTGGGGCTGAGAGGGGAATGCCCAACACCGCCGTCCACTCAATGGCATCGCCCAGCACCAGCACGGGCACCTCGCCGCTGAACACCGCCGGAGCCGTGGCCGACGGTCCCAACGACAACCTCACCACGCCACCGGGCACGGCCAGGGCGTTGGGCCACACCTGAAAGGCAGCGGTGTGGGTGCCGGTGGCGGCGGTGGCTGCGTGGGCGGTGGCAAGTGACCCTGGCAGCAGCCCGGCCACGGCGAGTTTCAGGGTCAGACGGCGTTGGTTCTGGTGGGGCGGTGGATAGGGCAGGTCAGGCAGATTCATGGGGAGTCGGCAACGGGTAATTTCACATGCGGGGCAAACATGGCCATGGCCTGGGCCACGGCGGGGGCGAGGTGAATGGGCTTGAGGCGGACCTCAGGGTGGGCTGTGGCAAAGACCCGAAACACCTCGTCAATGAAGCCTTGCCCCGCCAAAGTCACATCCGCAAAGTCCAGCACCACGGTCTTGAATTGGGTCGCCCGCTCCACCACCCACTTGCCTTGCGAGCGAGAGGTCAGGTGGCTGCTGAGCTGGGCCAGACGCACGGGCACCTCGGTGGTGTGAAAAGCATCGCCACCCACCTCGTCGGGTGAAAAGTAGCGCTGGTACACGTCCTGCGTGGTGCGGGTGGTGTCCAGTGCCAGGTCCATGCGCACCACGGTGCCTTGCTTGAGCAGGGGAAACACATCCACCCAGTCAAATGGGGCCAAGGCCTGAGGGGCCGTGTGCAAGTCAAACGTCAAACCTTGGGACTGAATGGCCAGGCCATCCAGCATGCGAGCTGACACAAACACCCCCATGCCCGAATGCCCCTCCGGCGCGGTGGTGAACTTGCCCTTGGCCAGCTCCAGCAGGGCCAAGCGGTCATCGAACAAGTCCAACGCTTGCGCAATCTGTCGAAAAATGCCTACGCCGTCATCGGCCACCAGCATGTGCAAACGGCCTGCCGCCACATGCGCACCCAGCACCAACTGCTGGGCCTGGGAGTGGTCCAGGGCGTTGTTCAGCATCTCGGTGAAGGCAATGTTGGCCAGGTTGACCACTTGCTCTGATTGGCCTTGCAGCAGGGGTGCCACATGCACTTCCCACACGCCAAATTCACCGCCAGCCTGGGTGACTGCCTCGCGGGTGGTGGTGGTCAGCCAGAAGTGGCTGGGGCCAGGGGTGTAGGTGGGCCGCGTGCCCGTGCCGTGGCGGCTGAGGTAGCCCGCCTCGGTCAGCTTTTTAATGCGGCGCGACACCGCCACCCGAGACAAGCCCGTGCGCTCGGCGGCGGTGCTGGCCAGTTGGTGCGTTTCCCGTGCGGTGCTCAGGATGAGGGCATCTTTATCGTCCAGCAACTGTATCGCCTCTTGGTCGTTGTGGTTGACTAATTGTATCGTTGTATGTCAAAACGACGACCCCGGTTCTTTCAAAAACGCCAGCTCGGCGGGGGTGTCGCGGGACACGTTGCGCGAGAACTGGTCCAGCACCACGATCTCGGCCAGCCGCCCGGCGGGTGTGCTGCGCCAGGCCCACAGTTCGCAGCGCGCCGCTGCCGCCAGCGTGGGGCCAAACTGGGTGCGAATGCGCTCGTCCAGCGCCGGATCTTTGGCAAATTGCTGCTGGGGCGTGAGGGTTTCAAACCAGAATTGGAGGATGTCTTGGGCTGGCATGGGGGCTTCAGGCTGGGCTGTTGGCCCAGGCGGGTCGGCCCGTTCGGCGGGCGTTGGGGTTTAAAAATGAATAGCTGTCATCTCTTTAAAATAAAGCGATAGATGGAATTTTTGGATATATTTTTGGCACAAACACCATGTCCATCACTTTGCCACCCCATGCCCAACCCGTTGCGCTGGACAAGGCCTACCGGCTCATGAACCACGGCCCCACGGTGTAGGTGTCGGGCGAGGGCGTTCAGGGCTGACTGGCTGCCGCTGCCTGGCGTTTGAGCCACGCGGGCATGGCGGCTTTGGCGCAGGTTTGCAGGCCACGCAGCAGCGCGTGGTCGGCCTGGGCAATGCCGTGCTGGGCTTGCAGCACCTGGGCCAGGTGGTGCAGCAGCTCGGCCGTCACCTCGGCATCGGCCAGGGCGCGGTGGGCGCGGCCCGTGGTGGGCAGGCTCAGGTAGCGCGCCAGCGTGCCCAACTGGTGGTTGGGGGCCAGGGGCAACAGGCGGCGCGACAGCAGCACCGTGCAGGCAAACGGGTGGGCGGCGGGCAGGCCCAGGCGCTGCAGCTCGGCCTGCCAGAACTTGCGGTCAAACGAGGCGTTGTGCGCCACCAGGGGGCTGTTGCCCACAAAACGGGCGGCGTCGGCCATGACCTGCGCCACCGGTGGTGCGGCCTTGACCATGGCGTTGGTGATGCCCGTGAGCTGGGTGATGAAGCCCGACACATGAATGCCCGGATTCATCAGGCTCTGAAAACGGTCCACCACCCGCCCGCCTTCGCTCAGCACGATGGCCACCTCGGTGGGGCGGTCGCCCATGTCGGGCGACATGCCGGTGGTTTCAAAGTCGATGACGGCAATGGGGGTGGGTAAAGCCATGGGGTGCCAAACAGAGTGGGTGGAGGTTCCGCGTGGGCGGCACCCGTTATCGTAGGGGCATGGGCGAGGTCGCTGCGCCGATTGGCCCGCCCCTTTTGCAACGAACACCATGCCAAACCCTCGCCCCCCGCTCGACCCGCACCACCTCAGCCCACTTGTCGACGGTCTCAGGCGCGGGGAGGCGCAGCCGCCCATTTACATCGGCGCCCTGTCGGCGCAGGTGGGGGCATCGGCCAAGGCCATACGCCTGTACGAGTCTCTGGGCCTGCTGGGCACCGTGGCGAGGCAGGGCGTGTACCGCGTGTATTCGGCCCAGCAGGTGGAGCGGGTGCGCCTGATCCGCCAGGCACAAGGTTTGGGTTTTCGGCTGGCCGACCTCGCGCCAGCCCTGGGCGTGCGCGGTCGTGAGCCCGACTGGGTCGCACTGGCGCAGCTGGTGCATCGCCACCGCGCAGCGCTGGCCGTCGAAGTGAAGCGCCTGCAGTCGCTGGACCGAGTGCTGCACGACATTGGGCAGGACTTGCTGACTTGCGGGAGCGGCGAACCCAACGCTGCGCTGCCCCGGGTGTGCACCCCTTGACCTTGCCCCTGGGGGCAGACTTAGCCTGCGTGCGGTTTACTTTTATGGAAATTGCCCATGCCAACTACCCACACACACCACCCGGCGTCTTTCGATGCCGATACCAATGCCCACCCAGCAACCACGGACGGACTGCGCGTCCTCATCGTGCTGGGCCATCCCGATGGCGAGAGCCTGTGCGCCGCGCTGGCCGGTCGCTATGCCCAGGCTGCCCGCGAGGCCGGGCACGCCGTGCAGGTGTTGCGCCTGGGCGAACTGGCGTTTGACCCCATCCTGCACCAGGGCTACCGCAGCGTTCAAGCGCTGGAGCCCGACCTGGTGCACGCCCAGGCTTCGTTGCGATGGGCCGAACACACGGTGTGGGTCTATCCCATCTGGTGGGGCAGCGTGCCCGCGCTGTTGAAGGGTTTTTTAGACCGTGTGTTCTTGCCGGGGTTTGCCTTCAAGTTTCGGCCCGGAAAGTCCTTGCCAGACCCCTTGCTCGACGGGCGCACGGCGCACCTGTTGGTGACCATGGACACGCCGCCCTGGTACTTTCGGTGGGTGTACCGGGCACCGGGCTTGCACCAGATGGCCCGCACCACCTTGGCGTTTTGCGGCATTCGCCCCACGGCCACGCTGGCGCTGGGGCCGGTGCTGGGGGCCACGCCCACCCGGCGTGCCGCGTGGCTGGACCAGGCGCAGGCGCTGGCGGTGGGGTTGAAGCGCCGCCGTTGAAGCCACCGTGCGGTGCACCGTCCGCACGTCATCCAGGGGGGCACCCGCCGTTGCAGCGGTGCCGGGGCGTGCACCTGACCATGGGGTCAGACCGGCACCGTCAGCACCTGCAACGGCTCGCCACCCTGTGCCAGTGCCAATAGGCGGTCGATGTTGGGGTGCGAGCCGGGGTGGGCGCGGGCATGGGCGGTGTGCTCGGCAAACCACTCCAGGCCCAGCGTGGCCGCTGCGGGTGTGAGGGTGCCGCCGTACAGCGCAGCCAGCGCGTGGTACACCGCCACCGAGCCCGCTTGGCCGGGCTTGTTTTCAAGGGTGGTAAGGGGTTGACCATTGGCCGCCAGCAGTTGCAAGGCGGCCACGTGGGTCACGGCGGGAAGCTGTTGAAGGCGGTCTTTGAAATTCATGATTAAATAGCTGACAAGTGTTTATTGGTAAGCGATAAAGCCTATTTTTATTGATATTTTGATGGCTGCCAGGCCCCGTGCGCCGTTGAGGTATTTTCAACCCATGACCCAGCATTCAGAACCAGAACCGCGCGACGCCCTTCGTCCACCGCCTTGCCACCGCATTGGCGCACCCGGCCAGCCCTGGGGGCCCACCGAAGTGGCCCAGTGGCGCACGCAGCAGGTGCGCCAACGCAGCTACGCCGACGACGTGCTGGCACCCATTAACCACCTGCGCTCACAGTGGACGGTGCTGCCCTACGGCGACGTGGTGCAGGGTGCTGAGCACTTTGCGCTGCGCGCCCTGCGCAGCCCTGGCTGGCAGCCGGGCTTGCCCAGTGTGTTGGTCACAGGTGGTGTGCATGGCTACGAAACCAGCGGCGTGCACGGCGCGCTGCGCTTTGCCGCTGACTCCGCGCAGGCCTGGGCGGGCAAGGCCAACCTGCTGGTGGTGCCCTGCGTCAGCCCCTGGGCCTATGAGCGCATTCACCGCTGGAACTTTGACGCCATTGACCCCAACCGCTCGTTCCGCCAGCCCAGCCCCGCGCCAGAATCGGCGGCGCTGATGCGGTTGGTGGCGCAGGCCAAGGCCGAGGGGTGGGGCCAGTTTGCCGCCCACATTGACCTGCACGAAACCACCGACACCGACGAAACCACCTACCGCCCCGCGCTGGCCGCGCGCGATGGCAAGCCCTTTGAGCCCGGCAGCATCCCCGACGGTTTTTACCTGGTGGACGACGCCGACAACCCCCAGCCAGCGTTTCAGCAGGCCATCATCGACGCGGTGGCGCGGGTCACGCACATTGCGCCTGCCGACGGACAGGGCCAGCTCATTGGCTCGCCCGCCGTGGCGCACGGCGTCATTCGCTACCCGTTCAAGGCGTGGGGGCTGTGCCCTGGCATCACCGGTGCCCGTTGCACCACCACCACCGAGGTGTACCCCGACAGCCCCCGTGCCACGCCCGAGCAATGCGTGGCCGCGCAGGTGGCGGCCGTGTGTGCGGCCATCGGGTTTGTGGTGGCCCAGCAGCATTCAGCCGGGTGAACCAGTGCCGCCGTACCCGCCCCTCTTACCCGCAACAGAGAACCGCCGCATGCCTTTGGAATTTGCACAGTCCACCCCCACCGCACAGTCCATGGGCACCTTGGTGCAGGCCCACTACGACCTGGGCCCCGTGGTGGCCAGCGAGTTTTTGCGCCGCAGCTTCAACCAGGTGTATCGGCTGACCTTTGCCAGTGGGCGGGTGGTGGTGGCCCGCTTGAGCGCCGACCGACCGCGTGGCCCGGCCAACGTGCATTTCGAGGCGGCGGCCCTGGGGCACCTCGCCCAACAGGGTGTCCTGGTGGCCAACAACGTGCCCACCGCCAACGGGCAGGTGAGCGTAGACGTGCCGCTGCCAGAGGGCGTGCGCCCGCTGATGCTGTTTGACTTTGTGGATGGCGCTTACACCAGCGAAGCCCCCGCCGACATACAGGCGTTTGGTCGTGGCTTGGCCAGCTTGCACGCCGCCGGCCAGAGCTACAGCGGCGTGGCCAGCGCCTACACGCTGGACTTGGCCCATTTGCTGTGGCGCCCTCTGCAACGCCTGCTGCAAGCGCCCACCATGACGGCGGCGTTGCGTCCCCGCTTCGAGGCCATTGGCCAACGCCTGAACGACCGGATACTGGCCCTGGGGCCATTGAGCCAGGTGCTGTGCCACGGCGACGCGCATGGCCAGAACAACTTTGTGGTGGATGACCCCAACGGGCAGCGCCAGGCCGTGTTTTTTGACTTTGACGAAGCCGGCCCCGGCTGCCTGGCCTACGAACTGGCCGTCTACCCCTGGAGCCTGCACCCACACCTGCCCGACACCCCCTTGGGCGACAAAACCTTGACCCGCTGGCAGCACTTTTTGACCGCCTACCGCAGCGTCCGCGACGTGGGCCAGGCAGACTTGATGGCCATTTCCCCTTTCATGGCGGTGCGCCAGTTTTGGCTGCTGGGCGAGTACGCAGGGCGCACCGCGGTGTGGGGGTCACAGGCCATGCCCACCGATTACCTGCAGCGCCAGGCCACGGTGTTGACGCAGTGGGAAGACCTGGCCTTGCCCACCTGAGGCGGCTCAGGCCTGCCACACCCCAAACCTGGCTGAGCGCAGGTCGATGCCCACACAAACGCGGGGCTGGCCGCAGATGTGGCCAGGGTTGCAGCGTCTGAACTTGGGGCTCCAGCAGCACATTTTTGGAGGGTTCCACCACGTACACATGGTGGTGGGCACGGCGGGCCATGGTGGCTACGCCCCATCAACCGGGTGGCGCTGCCGCGTGGTTCGCTCGGCGTTTATGCCGCGGCAAATTGGGCGTAGTAGGCCTGCACGGCGGGCAGGTTGGCCACGCGCTGCATGTGGGCGTTCAGGGCGGGGGCCACGCGCTCCACCAAGTCGGTGGGGATGTGGTCCAGGCGGCCCGAGTTGAGGCCGCGCACGTCCACGAACACCTTCAGGTCGGCCACGGTCAGGCGGTTGTCGGCAAAGTATTCGCCACCCCGCGCCTGCAACTGCGTTTGCAGCCAAACCAAGTACACGGGCATGGAGCCGTTGACCAGCGCCAGGCGGGCGGCTTTTTGTTCTTCGCCGCTCATGCGGAAAGTGGGGCCAATGCGCACGCTGGCTTCTTCCACCACGTACATCACTTCGTCGCACAGCAGGGCTTGCAGCGGGTCGGTGGGGTACAGCCCGGCCAGCTTGCCTGCGTAGCGCAGGATGGCGTCGCATTGCGTGATGTGCGCGCCGTCCACCTCCAGTGTGGGCACTTGGCCAAAGGGTGTGCATTGGCGGAATTCGGCAAACTCAGGGAACGTAAAGCGGTGGTCTTCAAAGGCCACGCCGCCCATGTGCAAGGCCAGGCGCGCAGGCTCGGCGCGGCCACCGTGGAAGTCGAAGTAGTTGAGTTTGAGTTGGGGCATGGGGTGTTCTGTTTGGATGTGGGCGGGGCTTGCAGCGTACGCGAAATGCGCCCAGCGCCTGCTCGCCGTACATGCCGCGCGCGGTTTCGTGGTGTTCGTGGGCGATGTATGACGCGACTGTGTCGTGCAAAAAATATCCAATTCAATAGCTGTCTTGCTTTTAAATATAAGCGGTAGCAGCTATTTTTATGCATAAACCATGCTGAGCCAGTCAGAACGAAGCCCCCCGGCACGCTCAAAAACGCCAACTCTTCCGCTGTGGAGCTGCGGCCCATCAAACAGGTTTCAAAAGCCTGCGCAACGCGCGCACCCGTTGCCACACCACCGCTTTGGGCAGTGTCATGGCCATGGCCTGCATACACCGTTCCAGCCAGCCAGCGCGTTCTTGCAAACGGTCAATGGCTTTGGCCAAGTCGCGCACCACGGAGGCACCGTAAGCCAATTCAGCCTTGGCCAAGGCCGCTTGCAGCAGCGGCGAGCGCAGGTCCATCATGGCCAGGTCAATCACATCACGGTTGAACGCACCGTCGTCCGCCTGCCGGTCTGAATTGGCCAACAACTTTGAAGCCGCCAAATCCAGCAGGGTGAGGGTGGCAATGCCACCAATCACATCGCCCTTGCCCGGTGCCTCCAGCGCCATGCGCGCCTCGCGGATGATTTCAAACTTGATGGCTTGCCCGTCCATCTGCACCTGGGTTCTCAACCCATACTGATCGGCGCGCACCGCGCGCCCCACCGTCAGTGGCTCTGCGCCGGGCCTGAGCAGGGCGTTGAGCCCCTGGGTGCCTGTGACCAGCTGGCGCAGTTCGCGGTAGCCAGTGGCATCAGACACCAGAAAATTGATGTCCACCGACTCCCGGTACTCGCCATGGCGCAGCGCAATGCAGGTGCCGCCACCAAACAAGCAGCCGTGCTGGCGCAGCAGGTCACCGTTCAGCGCGGCCAGCACATGCGCAATGCGTTGGTGGTGGGGCCGCTCAAACATGGGCGGTGCCTGTTGTTTCGGTGCCGCCACCCAGGCCTGTGCGCAAAGCTTGCAGCAAAGCCAGTTCGGTGGGCGACATGGCGGTCATGTCCAAATGCCGCGCGTTGCGCTCGTAAATGCCCCACGCCTCTGCCGGTGACAGCGTGTCGGTGCCGTGCACCTGCCAGGCCAGGGCTTTGAGCTGTGGGTAGTTTTGCAAGCGCACTTGCACCGGTATCCACTCGGCCAAGTTGGCAGGGTTGCCTTGGCTCGCATCGTTGGTGGGCTGTTCTTCGGTGTTGCGGGCCTGCAGCATCATGCCCAGCGCCGCCATGGCTTGCGCCCAGGCACCACCTGCCACCGTTGGCTCACCTTTTTCGATGCGGTGCAGCGTGACCCGCGACATGCCCGCCGCCTCAGCCGCTGCCGTGCTGCTGACGCGCAAAGCCTTGCGGCGAGCACGAAGCTGCTGGCCCAAGGCCTGCAACTGTGTTGCACTTGGGAGGGTGGAATTGGGTGGTTGCGAGTTCATTTGTTTCTCATCATGAACAAAATGCCAGTTTTGTCAACTATGAGAAACAAAGTGACCGCCGATTGACCTCTTGGATGACGGCGCATGAAACGGCTGCGCAACGCAGAGATAATCAAATTGAATAGCTGCTTGCGCTTATAAATAAAGCGCTAGAGGCATAAAAGATTAAGAAAATCTGGTTCAGTCACTTGCGCCAACCGCTTGCGTCAGAAGATTGGGGTACTTCGCAGTCACGGCGGCCAACGCCACAGCCTTGAGCTCTCCGCGCTTGTATGCATCCAGGCGGTCGTCAGCCTCTTTGGCCCAGAGCGCATCCAGCGCCGCGTATGTCTCTTGCTGCGCGTCAAACGCCTTTTGCATGCCGGGCTGAGCCAGCAGCGCATCGCTGGAAGCCGCATCGTGCGGCACGGATTGGTAGCCAGATTCACCCATGTGTGTCATGCCGCCTTTTTTGTATTCCAGCGGCAGCAGCCCTTCCTTCTTCGCATCCAGCAATACGATCTCCACGATGGTGCCGTCTTCTGCGTAGCTGATGTTGGTGTGCCAGCCCTGCGAGGTTTCACGCACGATGGGCTTGTCAGACACCCGAATTTGCAGGATGTCGTCGTCTTCAAAATAAGTGGATTTCATGGCATGGGCGTCACTCATTTTCATGGCCTTACATCGCTCAGGTACCGTCTTTGGCGGTTTGCGGCAAATTTTGCTTGGCACGCAAGCGCAAATACTCATGCGGGCTCACATGCACCACTTGCCCGTTTTCTGCCAGCACCATCTTGGTGTTGGTGCGTATGGCATCTTCTGCAGCACGCAGCCCGGCGCGTGCCAATGCAGCCAGTGCCGCTTGGGCGGGGTCCAGCGAGACGTCGGCTGGGTTGACAATGGCGCTCATGGGTTGGCTCCTTGTGCCAGCAGGGTGGGCTGGCGGTGTGGGTTGTCGTACAGAAACCAGGCGTTGATGATGGGCTTGTAGGTGTTTTCAAACTGGTTCAGACCCGCATCAAACCGCCGCCGAACCACTGCGTCTGGAATGTTATGCCCGCCTTGGGACACCCGCAACCGCACGCGTTCAATGGCCATGTCAGCCGTTGGCAGTTGCAAAAAATACAAACTGACCTGATAGCCCACCAACGGCGGGATTGCATGGCGCGTCAACGGCGATGGTGAAGCGCAAACAGCCTATTTACGCTTCACTCCTGAAGCGTAAACGCCTAAAATACGCTTCATGTGGATCTGGCAAGCCCCCGATTGGCCCAATTTTCAGGTGGACGCACAGGCGCTCCAGCCTGCGCTGGCGGCAGCGCGGTTGGCGCAGGGGCGCATGCTGGGCGTGGTGAGCGGCTTGCAGCTGGTGGACCTGGGCGACCTGCAACTGGCCGAATGGGCCGACGAAGCCGTGGCCACCGCGCAGATCGAAGGGGAAGCGCTGCAAATCAACTCGGTGCGCGCTTCAGCCGCCCGTCGCCTGGGCCTCACGCAAAGCAGCCGCGCCATGCTGAGCCAGCGGGAGCCACCAGATATACGGGTTGAAGCCACGCTGGACGTGGTGGAAGCCGCCGTCCAACACTGGGCCGACCCTCTGAGCGCCGAACGCCTGTTTGGCTGGCATGCCGCCCTGTTTCCCACCGGGCGCAGTGGCATCACCCGCATCGTGGTGGGTGGCTGGCGCGACCACCCGGAGCCCATGCAAATCGTCACCCCCCGGCTGGGGCGGCCCGATGTGGTGCACTACCAAGTCGGCCCTGAAATATTCAAAAAGCGGCGTTGGTAACCAGCCCCAGCGGCGGCA